>NZ_PPXD01000011.1 GCF_002909375.1 Cryobacterium zongtaii | reverse complement strand
GGCGCGACCGCGGGGGCCCCGGCCGGCGGGGCGGCTCCCACCGTGGGCATCGGCGGGCCGGTCGGCGGCGCCGCATTGTCGGCGACCGCCGGAGCGCCACCCCCTGGCGCCGGCGGGATGGCGCCGATCAGGTTCTTGTGCGGCACCCGCGCCGTTGATTCCTCGTCGACCTCGGCGTCAGCCTCAGCGTCTTTCGAGCGAAACATCCCCGGCGGGGGAACTATGAAGTCCGGATTTTCCACGGTGCAACTCTACCTTCGGCCCGTGCCGGGGCCACGGCTGCCGCGCAGGTTCACCTGGCTCCAGTCCCGCTTGGCGCGGAGCCTGAACCTGGCGAGAATCCGGCGCAGGCGCCCGGCGGACTCCCCCGCGGTGGCGAGGGAGGCCAGTGCCGCCGTCCAATTGCTCTCCACGACCTCGTCGCTGACCTGCTCGCCGCCGAACACGGCGCTGTCGACGGAAGCTGCTACCGGCACCAGCCGGTGCGGCGCCACGAACTCCGCGGCGTCGACGATCTCCCCGGTGCCGTCGGGGCTGAGCAGCTGGGCGGCCAACTGCGCTTCCAGGCTGACGGCCACCTGACGACGGCTCGACGCGCGTGGCACCTCGAAACCAAGCTCGGAAAAGCCGTCCGCCAGCTCGGACCAGGCTCCGGCGGCGCGTTCATCGCCGGTCCCCTTGGTTCGGCGATTGCGGCGGCGGCGGGACTTCAGCGCGGCGATGACGAGGAACGGGACACCGATCAGTATCAGCGGGATGCCGATCGAACCGATCACGATCCAGGCCCAGCCGGGCAACTCGAAGTCCTTGTCCTTGTCCTCGTCCTTGGTGTCGTCGATTTCGACGGCGGTCAGCAGGTCGTCGGCTTCGTTGTCCATGCGCGGGGGCTGACGCACCTGCGGCTGGGGCTCGGTCTTGGGCTTGGGGGTCTGGTCCTGCGGAACGTCAGTCTGGTCAGGGGTGGGGTAGAACGCGACCCAGCCGACGCCTTCGAAGGCCACTTCCACCCAGGCCGTCACGTCGGTTCCGGTGATCTCTACTGTGCCGGCGTCCTCGGGCACATCGGGCGCGAAGCCCATCACCACGCGGGCCGGGTAATCCAGGCTGCGGGCCATCAGGGCCATCGCGGCGGCGTACTGTTCCTCATCGCCCACCATCTGGGTGCGGGTGAACAGTTCGTTGATACGGTCGGCGCCGTGGCCGGCCCTGGACGGGATGCCGTCAGAGGCCAGGCCGTGGCTGAGGAACCCCTTGGTCTTGAGCGCCTGTTCGATCGCCCGGAGACTGTCGATGGGAGTGTCGGCCGTGCCGGCGTACTCGATGGCCTTGGCCACGACGACGTCGGGGATGTTCTCGACCGCAGGCTGGGTGACGTCGGCGACGGGCACGTCCTGGAGGTCCTCATCCCGGTAGGTCTGCTGCAGCATGGCGTTCACCGTGTACTCATAACCGGGTTCGACACCGGTGGTGAGCACGGCGGTGCCGCTGTCGGCGTTGTAGCGCAGGGTCTCGGCCTCCTCCTGGCTGCCCGCGTCGTCGAAGTCCACGGTGGCCGGATACCCGATCACCGGCAGCCAGACGTCTTCGTACCCGACGACGTCGACGGTGACGGTGCTGTTCGCACTGCTGGTGACCAAGGCCGGTTCGGGAATGGTGCGGCCCACGAGGCGGAAGCTGCCGGAGCCGTTCACCAGGGAGTCCGCGGCGGCGACATTCCACAGTTTGCCGTCGTAGGCATCCATACTCGCCAGCCGCAGGGTCTCTCCGGGCTGCATTCCGGTCACGGAGAACAGCGGGGTGTCAGCGAGGGTCTTGGTGAACTGCCGGAAGCCGGCCAACGGGCTCGGGAACTCAAGCGGATCGAACGGCGGCTGGATCTCCTCGCGCAGCACGAATCGGTCCTTGGTCTCCGGTGCCAGGACACCGCCGACGAGAGCGCCGATCAGCACGGCTCCGACGACCAGGGTGGCGGTGCCCAGAAGCTTGCGTCGCAGCAGCCGAGCTGCGCCCGCGGCATCCGCGCGTTCCACTTTCGTGCGGCGCCAGCCGATCCAGACGATGGCGACAACGGCGAAGGCCACCCCGCGCAGGCCCGCGTAGAAGGTCTTGTCGGTGCCCATCAGGATGCCGGTCAGGTACAGCAGGACCGGCCCGATCAGGAGAACACCGGTGCGCCAGACCGTGCGCCGGCGGCCGGGCAGCCACCGGCTGGCCAGCATGGTGCCGACCAGGGCGATCAACCAGGCCGCGAAGTAGGGCAGCACCGGCATGTAATACGGTGCTTCCACGGGCGTGCCGAGGGTGACGATGTCCTTCCAGCCGAAGACCGCGCCCAACGCCAGGCCGGCGGTGGACGAGATGCTGGGGAACACGCCGAGCAGGGCTTCGCCGGGCATGGTGAACGGCGTGCCGAGCAGGAAGTACGCCAGGATGGCGGCGAGCACGCTGGTGACGACACCCAGCCGCAGTGCGTAGCCGAGCACGGCGATTCCGGTTCCCACGATCAGGCCGCCGAGGCCGGCGACCAGGAAGTTGTAGTCGCCGAAGGAGGTCTCCAGGCCCAGCACGCCCAGCAACGACAGCAGGCTCAGCACGGCGACGTCGGTCCAGGCGGCCCGCGGGAACGGCCGCCAGGCCGCGCGCAGTCCCGCCGGCCGGTCGGGGCGTGGCCTGGCTGCCGGCGCGGTCCTGGCCCGCGTTGTCGGACGGGGGCGGGTGAAGCGGCTCATCGGTGTACCCGTCGGAGAAGTTTGGGCAGGTCGGCCAGATCGCCGATGGTGACGACCGTGAGGCCGGACACCGTGGACAGCCGGGACTGCGCCCCGGGGTTGATACGGAACGCGAGGGTCGTGGCGTCCTTACCGAACAGGGTCTGCGCGGCCCGGAATTCGGTGAGGTCCATCAGCGAACCGGCGATGATCATGACCACGCTGGGCGGCGGCAGGCGCCGGGTGGCGGCCCGCGCGAATTCCCGCAGGCTCGGGAAGAGGCCGGACACGGCGTCGATCCTGGAGGTGTCGTCGAGCAGGGACACCGGGGTCGCGGTGCGCAGGGCGAGCTTCTCGGTGACCACGCTGAGGCCGGTGCCGTCGCGGATGATCTGCAGCGCCAGCGATGCGGTCACGGACACGGCGAGTTCGAACTCCTCGTCCGAGGCGTAGTACGCGGTCTCGGAGGTGTGCACGATGGTGAGCTGGGTGCGCCGGGTCTCTTCGAACTGACGCACCATCAGCTGCCCGGTGCGGGCGGACGTGCGCCAGTGCACATTGCGCAGCGGGTCGCCGGGCTCGTACGCGCGCAGGGCGTGGAAGGAGATGTCGTCGCTGGTGATCTTCTTGGTGACCTCACCCTCGAGGTCACGCATGAGGCCGGCGGCCGAGGAGGCGATCCGGGTGGTCACCGGGTGCACGAACAGCTCAACGGCCTCGGTCCAGCGCACGGTGCGCCGCATCAGGCCCAGCTGGTCACCGCGCACCGAGACGGCGGGGCCGGCGACGATCACGGCGCGGCGCTGGGTGGGCACGGCGAACAGCTCGTCGTGCACGGCGGCCGGTGCGAGCCCGGGGATGACGAACTCCGCCAGCCCGGTGCCGACGGGAAGTTCCATGCGGGCGGGCAGCAGGGCGCGCTCCCCCGAGTTCGTGACGGTCATCTGCCCCAGGGCCCGTTCGCCGGCGACGACGCGGTGCGGGTTCAGCTGCAGCTCGACGGCGTAGGTGGCCCGGCCGATGATGAACGGCACGGCAACGAGCACGGCGGCCAGCAGGGTGGTCGCCAGGTAGGTGAATTCCACCCAGCCGAACACGGCGCTCACGATGAACGCGGCGACCGCGCAGAGCAGCACCAACCGGCCGGCCGGGCCGATCACATCGACGACGGGGCGGATGCGCCCCAGCACGACGGCGAGCACCTGGCGGAGCAACCGCCAGGCGTGGGAGGCACCGGCCCCGAGCGCGCGACCGACCGATCTCAGGGCGTGTCTGGCCGGTGAGATCCTGACGGGCCCGCGCTCGGAGGCCCGTCTCATGCTGCGCGGAAGGCGGGCGGGGCCACCTCGACGAGGATCCGGCTGACGATGTCTTCGGCGGTGACGCCGGCGAAGTCGGCTTCGGGGTCGACCATGATGCGGTGCGCGAGCACCGGGATGGCCAGGTCGCGGATGTCGTCGGGGCTGACAAAGGTGCGCCCCTGCGACAGGGCCCAGGTCTTTGCCGCCCTGGCCAGGGCGAGGGCTCCACGCATGCTCACGCCGAGGGTCGAGGACACGTCGGTGCGGGTGGCGGTGACGATCTCGTTGAGGTAGCCGAGCACGGCGGCGTCCACGAACACCTCGGACGCCAGCTGGGCCATGGTGGTGACCGAGCTGGACGCGATGATCGGCGTGATCCCGGCGTCCCTGGACCGGTTCGACGAGTCCAGCAGCAGGGTGACGGCGGTGTCGTGATCCGGGTAACCGAGCGAGGTCTTGAACAGGAAGCGGTCGAGCTGGGCCTCGGGCAGCGTGTACGTTCCGGCCTGCTCGACGGGGTTCTGGGTGGCGATGACCATGAACGGGCTACCGACCTCGTGGCTGATGCCGTCGACGGTGACCCGGCCCTCTTCCATCACCTCGAGCAGAGCGGACTGGGTCTTGGGGCTGGCCCGGTTGATCTCGTCGGCGAGCACGATCGACGCGAAGATCGGTCCCTTGTGGAACTCGAAGAGGCCCTTGCCCTGGTCGTAGATGGTGACACCGGTGACGTCGGAGGGCAGCAGGTCAGGGGTGAACTGGATGCGCGAGTTGGTGCCGTCGAGGGTCTTGGCCAGGGCCTTGGCCAACACGGTCTTACCCGTGCCGGGGTAGTCCTCCAGCAGCACGTGGCCGTTGGTGAGCATCGCGGCGACAACGAGCCGGATCACGTGGTCCTTGCCGAGGATCGCCTGTTCGACGTTGCCGACGAGCTTGCCGAATGCTTCGGCGAACCAGTCTGCCTGTTCTTGGGTGACGCTCATGTGATGTTCTTCCTGTTCTCGTTCGTTAGCCGGAGCATGTGTTGGGCGCCAGGTTGTTCCAGGCCGTGCCGGAGATGGTGTTGGTCTCTGGGATACCGGTGGGCGCACCGGCGCCGATGATCACCTTGATGTTCTCGCCGCCCACCCGCACGCCCAGCCAGTTCTGGAGGCGTACCTTGCCGTTGGCGTTCAGGTCGTACCCGATGTTGGTGAATGCGCTCGAATCGCCGTTGATTGCGGTAGTGAGCCGGTGGTTGCCGGGTTTGAAGTTCTCGTACCGAACCTCCACGTAGTTACCCACCGGGGCGTTCGCGCCCTTGCACACGTACGCCCGGGGCGGCGGCGGCGGCGGCGCGGGTTGCGGAGTCGCCGTGTTCGAGGACGTCCACTCGCCGCAGCCGCGCGGGTTGCAGGCCCGAACCCGGTACTGGGCAGGCTGGTCGATGTTTCCGGTATCGGACGCCGATAGGGCGGAGGTATAGCGGTATCCGCTACGCCCCTGAACCCACTCGTAGTGGTACTCAGTTACGCCGCGCCCGCCGTTGCTGCCGGGTGCCGACCAGGTGAGTTCAAGCGCCCCGGTGCCCTGCCCGGGCGCCCTGAGCGTGGCGCTGGCAGGCGCCCCGGGCAGTCCATAAGGGGTGACGGTTGGGCTCGAGGCCGACGGCGTGGAGTCTCCGATGGCGTTCCGGGCGGTCACGGTGAAGTCGTAGTTGGACCCGTTGGTCAAGCCAGTGATGTCGTGGGTGCCGGCGCTCTTCACTGTCGTGGAGCCGCCGCCCCACCGGATCGTGTAGTCGATGATCTCTGAGTTGTTCGACGACGGGGCGGTGAAGCTCACCGTGGCGCTGCCGTCGCCCTCGACCGCGGTCGGCGCCTTGGGGGCATCCGGGTTGTTGCGGATCACGAAGGTGATCCTGGCCTTGGTCTGGCGGGCCGGGTCGCCGGTGGCGTCCTTGATCGTGTAGACCACTGTGAGAGTGCCGGTGGCGCCCGAGCCGGTCTTGATGGTGACGTCGTTGCCGGTGAACGCGACGGATGCGGAGCCGACCTGCTGTTCGATGACCGCGCCGATCACCACGAGCGGCTTACCGTCCTTGGCGAAGGGGTTGTAGTCGTTACTGAGCACGGGCACAGTCTCCGAGGTGCTCGGCCGGGTCTCGATACCCGCGCCGTTGGGGCCGGCATCGTCGACGGCCTGGGGAACGGGGCGGGTGGACGAGACCACCGTCACCTCGATCGAGCCGGGGATGGTGAATTCCTTGTAGGTCACCGAGAACGTGAGCTTCACCTTGGCGCCCGGCTGGGTGCCCAGCGGTGAGGAGATGGTGAGGTCGGCTCCGGCGAGGGTCGCGGCGACGGCACCGCTCGTTCCGCTGAGCGACCCGTAGCTGACCCTCTGAATGATGTCGGGGTTGGGGTGTCCTGTCGAGTTGCGCAGGTTCACGACCTGCGCACCCTCGCCGGCCTCCACGGTGACCTTTGACGGGGTGAAGGTCGGAGCGACGTCCTCGAAGTTCGGGTCGCCGACGGTGATCGGGATGGTGAGGGTCGCCTGGTTGCCCTTGGGGTCTCCGGCACCGGTCCCGTCGGTCACCACGAAGGTCAGGGCGGCGGGCCCTCGGTAATCGGCCGCGGCCACGAAGCTCAGTGACGTGGAACCATTCATGGCGTTCGAGCCGTCGCTGTTGGTGGCGGTGGCGCTGAGCAGCACGGCGGGGCGGCCGGAGGGGACCTCGACGATGTCGGCGAGGGACCAGCTCTTCGAGCCGTTCATCTTGATGACCTGCGGGCCGATGTCCTTCAAGAAGGGCGGCGGGAACACCTCTTCTTCCGGCGTCGGTTCGGCGTTCGCGGGATCAGACGGCTTCGGGGTGTTCGGCTCCGGCATGGCCGGCACGATGATGAACGCCGTGGCACTGAGCTTGTCGACCTCGTTGGTGAGCCTGTAGGCGATCGCCTGACGTTCGAAGGTGGGCTCGACTCGCACGACGCCGTTCGACTGGATGGCGCCAGAGGCGGCGTTGGGTCCCTCCAGGCTGATGACCAGCTCGTCGATCAGGCCGCTCGGGTTCTCGGCTCCCTCGAGCGCGTCGATGTCGACGGCCTGGCCGGCCTGAATCTCTTCGGGTTCGACGAGGTGGTCGATCGCCACGGGGTACTGAGCCTTGGCGTCCTCGGTGACCTTCACCTGAATGAAGGCCGTGTCGGCGCCGCCGTGCCCGTTGGTGATCTCGTAGCGCAGCGTGTATGTGCCCTCCTCGGCGGGCGTTTCCACGATGACGCGACTGCCCTCGACGGTGGCGATGATGCCGGGATCGACCTCGGGCAGCTTCTCGGAGAGGGTGAGCTTGTAGCCGTTGGGGTCGGAGTCGTTGAGCACGACCGGGATCGATCCGGTGCGGCCCGGTTTGATCTCGATGGCGTCGTCGATCGCGCTCGGCGCCAGCAATTCGACCGGGCGAGGGATCACGCCGATGCGCACGGAGCCTTCGGCGGTGGCGCCCAGGGTGTCTTCGACCTGGTACGTGAAGACATCCGTGCCCGCCGTGCCCGGGTAGGCCTCGTAGATGAAGAAATCGCTGCCCGCCTCGACGATCCGGCCGAGCTCCGGGGCGCTGGTGACGTCCTTCAGGTACACCGAGTCGCCGTCGGGGTCGATACCGTCCAGCGGCACCTGCACCTTGATGGTGGATTCGGCGAAGGTGCGCATGGTCAGCGGAAGCGGGGTGGGCGGCCGGTTGTTCTTGTCGTCCAGGGCGGTGACGGTGAACCGCACCGTGGCCGTCGCGGTCTCGGCGAATGCGTCGCTGATGCTGTACACGACACTGTAGGAACCGGCTTCCTGGGGAGCCTGGTAGCGCACCTGGTTGCCCGTGACGAAGGCCAGGCCGCCGACATCGGCGGTGTCGGCCAGGTCGGGGGCGACCGTCATGGTGGCGGAGTCGGGGTGGTAGTCGTTGTCGAGCACCGCAACGGAGACGATGTCGCCGGCGCGCACGCTCACCGAGTCGTCCACCGCGACGGGAGGCTGGTGCTTCACCAGCGGCGGCACCGGCACGACGGTGACTCCGGCGGTTGACGTGCCGTCGCCATCGCTGATCGTGTAGGTGAACTGCACCTGCTCGGTGAGCGCGGCGGCCGCGGTGACGCGCAGCACGGTGTTGGTGAGGATCTCCACGGTGACGAGGTCCTGCGTCGCGGTCAGGTCGACGGACTGCACGGCGAGGACCCGGCCGCTGGGTGAGACGTCGTTGTCGAGGACCGGGATCATCACCGGTTCGCCGGCGCGCAGGTACGCGGTGTCCTTGACCGCGATCGGCGGTTGCACGTCGTCGGGGTTCTCCAGCACGTCCACCCGGATCAGGCCGACGCTGGAGGTGGCGCCGGCGCCGAGGCTGTAGGTGAAGACGTAGCTGCCGGCCTTGTTCGCGGAGACGGCCACGGTGCCGCGCTCGAGGTTGGGCACGGCGGTGAGGTCGTTGGGCACTTCGTTGACCCCGATCAGGGCCAGCGGCGCACCGGAGGGGGTCACGTCGTTCTTGAGTGGTTCGATCAGGGCGGTCTCGCCCAGGAACACGGTGGTGAAGTCCGGAGTGCCGATGGGGTTGAGGCTGCCGGGCGCCTTCACGTCCACGGTCAGCACGCCGGTGGCGGTGAGCAAGCCGTCGGAGATGACGAACTGCACCTCCTTGACTCCGAGTTCGGCGGTCTTGGATTCGAAGGTAACAAAACCCTCGGGGCCGAACCGCACACCGTCACCGGTGGTCGGCGAGGCGGAGACCAGGTAGATGTCGTCGCCGTCGGGGTCGATCCAGTCCGAGAGCACGTTGTAGCTGACCAGCTGGCCCTGCTCCACGCTGATGGCGCCGGCCCGGTTCGACACCGGGGCCAGGTTTTCCTCCATCGGACGCATGGTCACGTTCACCTGTGCCTCGGCGACGGCGCCGCGACCATCGGCGACCGTGTACCGGAACGACACCGTTCCGGCCGCATCCTCGGCGGGAGTGAACTGCACGGCCCGGCCACCGTCGATGTAATCCAGGCTGCCCTGGGCCTGGGAGAAGCCGCTCAGATTCGACACCGTGAGCACGTCACCGTCGGGGTCGGTGTCGTTCTCCAGCACCGGCAAGACCGTGGTCTTGCCCGGCCGTACCCCGTACGCGTCGTCGCGCGCCAGCGGCGCCCGGTTCACATTCGTGCGCTCGGCCAGGGTGTCTTCGAAGGACTGTTGGGCGGCTTTCTCTGTGCCGTCCTCGGCGTCGGACTCCTCGGGCGGGGTGACCTCTTCCCAGTTCTCGACCAGGCGCATGTTCGAATCCACCAGCCACACGTTGCCGTTGGAGAGGTTGTTCAACGCGATCACATCACGGTTGACCCGAAACTCCAGCACCGACCCCTGGGTGGGCTGCTCGATGGTCTCCCGCAACACCTCGGACCCCTCACAGTCGGCGAGGTAACGCTGCGCACCCGACCAGGCCGCGTGCGCGCACCCATTCAACCAGACCGGTGCCGACACCGATTTCGGATCGGTCACGGCGGCATCCGGCTTCGCGTCGACCGTGACGATGTCGCCGCCGTTCAGAGGCACCCTCAGCAGCGCCTTCGTGGTCGCCACCAGTACCACGTCGTTCTCGGCCCCGGTCTGCTGCAGCTTCAGGGCGGTTTTGGGGACCTCAATGCTCTCACCGTCGACAACGAGCCGATGGTTCTCCGTGTCCAGCACAACGGCGGTGTCCCCCACCGCCGCGATCTGGAACTCGCCGAGCTTGGGCAGGTCGGTTTCGGCGGACTCGGGTTCCTCGGCCGTCGGGTCGAAGCTGGTGAGGGTCTTGTCGGTCTTGGAGGCGCCGAAGACCACGCCGCCCGGCGAGACGGCGATGTGGCCGCCCTTGCCCAGTTTCATCACCGGGTCGGTGGCCTTGGGGTCGAAGCTCAGTTCGCCGGCGGCGTTGATCACCCAGACCTCACCGGTGGACTGGTTCATCACCGCGATGGAGTCGCCGCCGTAGGCGATCTCAGACCCCTGGGCCACGTCGACGCGTTCGCCGAGGGTGGTGAAGGCCGGGTCTATGCGTTCGATGGTGCCCGCGCTGCCGTCGATCAGGAAGACGTCTTCGCCGTCCTGCACGACGTCAAAGGTGCTCGATGAAGCGTTGACCGAGGCGTTCAGCTCTTCGATCTGCCGGTTCAACCGGCCGGCCAGCAGCTCTTTGCCGTTGGTGACCCAGACATCGCGGGCGGAGAGGTCGACATCCGTCACCGGGAAACCCTCGTGCAGCACCGCGAACGACAGGGGCACGCCCGCCAGCACCGACAGGGCCACCACGGATGCCGATACCCTTCGGCCGCGCAACCACGAACTGAGGGTCCCCACCCGATTTCCCCCAAATGTGATGTTGATGCGTGTACGTGAAAAAGTATGGCCTATCGCGCCGTGACCTTTGGCACTGTCCCCTGACCGGCTCTTACGCTAACACGCGAACGGGGGCCACCTGGATGGGCAGGGGTACCCGTTCGTGCGTGTTCATCAGCAATTCGGAATGATCGTGCCGTTGGTGTCCGAGATCCGGATGAACCAGCCGTCGTAGCTGCGGTCTTCGATCTGGAAGTAGTACCAGTTCTTGCCGTTGCGCACGGACAGGCAGATCGCATCGATCACGGTTCCGGGCTGCAGGTAGCCGCGGGCGTTCATGGTGCAGCCCGAGTTGCCGTTGGTGACGGGCTTGTTGTAGGTGGAGTCCGGTTCCGGGCAGGCCTGCTGGGTCACCGAGAAGCCGTAGTGGGTCGGTGCCCAGGCCGGCGGAGGCGGTGGTGGTGTCGTGGGTGTCGCGGCGTTCGACGTGGTCCAGTCGCCGCAACCGCGCGGGTTGCAGGCCTGCACGCGGTACTGGTACTGCGTGTTCGCGGTTCCGGTGGCGGAGGCGGTTGTGGCGCCACTGGTCGAGCCGTTGGCGGCGCCGCCGGTGACCCACTCGTATTTGTAGCCGCTGACCCCGCGCCCTCCGGTACTGCCCGGTGCGGCCCAGCTGAGCCCGAGCGCACCGTTGCCGGTGGCCGACGCCGTGAGATTGGCGCTGGCGGGAGCACCGGGCACTCCGTAGGGGGTGACCGTGTTGCTGGATGCCGAGGCGTTCGAGGTTCCCTTGGCGTTCTGGGCCGTCACCTGGAACGCGTAGCTCTGTCCGTTGGTGAGTCCGGTGATGTCGTAGGTGCCGGCGCTGGTCACATTCCTGGAGCCGCCGGTCCAGCTGATGGTGTAGCCCGTGATCGGAGAATTGTTAGAGGAGGGCGCCGCGAAGCTGATGGTGGCTGCGGCATTGCCCTCGGCTGCTGTGGGCGCGTTGGGGGCATCGGGACGGTCCCGGATGACCAGGGTGATGCGTCCCTGGGTGGCTCTGGCCTGGTCCTTGGTCGCGTCGAGGATGCGGTACACGGCGGTGAGGGTGCCGGTGGCACCGGGTCCTGTCGTGATGGTCACCCCGCTCGCGGTGTAAGAGACCGACGCTTTACCTCCGCTGACGTCCTGTTCGATCGTCGCGGACACCACGGTGAGTGGTTTGCCGTCCTGCGCGAAAGGGTTGTAGTCGTTGTCGAGCACGGGAACCTGCACGACCGAACTCGGTGTCGTTTCGATGCCGGAGCCGTTGGGTCCGGCGTCGTCCACGGCCTGCGGCACGGCCCGGGTCGAGGAGACGACAGTGACATCCACCGAGCCGGGGATGGTGAACTCTCGGTAGGTGACGCTGAAGGTGAGGCGCACCCTGGTGCCGGGTTGGGTGCCGAGTGGGGAGGAGACCGTGAGGTTGGCCCCCGAGATCGCGGCGGCGACATCCGCTGTGGCGCCGGCCAGGGCGCCGTAGCTGAGGTTTTCGATGATGGCCGGGTTCGGATGCCCGCTGGATGAACGCAGGTTCACCACGGTTGCGGACTCGCCCGCCTCGAGGGTGAC
The DNA here is from genome assembly GCF_002909375.1 of Cryobacterium zongtaii. Classification (GTDB taxonomy): domain Bacteria; phylum Actinomycetota; class Actinomycetes; order Actinomycetales; family Microbacteriaceae; genus Cryobacterium; species Cryobacterium zongtaii. Next base: position 61,245 of record NZ_PPXD01000011.1, on the reverse strand, counting down.
CTTGGGCGGGGTGAAGGTGGGGGCGACGTCTTCGAAGTCGGGGTCGCCGACGGTGATCGGGATGGTGAGGGTCGCCTGGTTGCCCGTGGGGTCGTCGGCGCCGGTGCCGTCGGTGACCACGAAGGTCACCGACGCCGGGCCGCGGTAGTCTCTGGCGGCCACAAAGCTCAACGAGGAGCCGCCGGCCACCTTTGAACCGTCACTGTTGGTCGCGGTGGCGCTGAGCAGCAGCGCGGGGCGGCCGGAGGGCACCTCGACGATGTCGCCGATGGTCCAGGACTTGGACCCGTTCATCTTGACGACCTGCGGGCCGATGTCTTTCAGGAACGGCGGCGGGAACTGCTCTTCTTCTGGTGTGGGTTCGGTGGACGGCTGATTCACCGGATCCACGGGTTTGGGCTGCGGTGGCACGATGATGAATGCCGTGGCGCTGAGCTGATCGAGCTCGTTCGTGAGCCTGTACGCGATCGCCTGCCGGTCGGTTGACGGTTCGACCCGAACCGTGCCGTCGGCCTGTAGTGCGCCGTTGCCGGCGTTCGGGCCCTCGAGGGTGATCACCAGGTCCTCGATCAGACCGCTCGGGTTCTCCGCGCCGTCGAGTACCGGGACGTCGATCGGCGTGCCGGCCAGGACCTGGTCGGGCTCGACGAAGTGGTCGATCGCGACCGGGTACTGCGCCTTCGCGTCCTCGGTCACCTTCACCTGCACAAACGCCGTATCGGCACCGCCGTGCCCGTTGGTGATCTCGTACCGCAGCGTATAGGTGCCTTCCTCGGCGGGTGCCTCCACGATCACCCGGCTGCCGTCGACCGTGGCCGTGATGCCGGGGTCCACCTCGGGCAGCTTCTTCGACAGGGTCAGCTTGTACCCGTTGGGATCGGAGTCGTTCAAGACGACGGGGATCGATCCATTGCGGCCGGGCTTGATCTCGATGGCGTCATCAACCGCGTTCGGGGGCAGCAGTGCCACCGGGCGCGGGATCACGCCGATCCGCACCGTGCCCTCGGCCGTCGCACCGACGGTATCCGCGACCTGATAGGTGAACGAGTCAGTGCCGGCAGTGCCGGGGTAGGCCTCGTAGATGAAGAAATCGCTGCCCTGGTCCACGATGCGGCCCAGGGTGGGAGCAGAGGTGACGGCGGTGAGGTACACCGAATCGCCGTCGGGGTCGATGCCGTCCAACGGAACCTGCACCTTGATCGTCGACTCCGCAAACGTGCGCATCGTCAACGGCAGCGGCGTGGGCGCCTGATTGTCCGCCACGTTCACGGCGATCACGGTGAACCGCACGATGGCTGTCGCGGTCTCCTGGAAGGCATCCGAGATCGTATACGCGATGCTGTAGGCGCCGGGTTCGGTGGGCGCCTGGTAGCGCACTTGATTGCCCGTGACGAAGGCCAGCCCGCCGGCGTCGGCGGTGTCGGCCAGGTCGGGGGCGACCGTCATGGTGGCGGAGTCGGGGTGGTAGTCGTTGTCGAGCACCGCAACGGAGACGATGTCGCCGGCGCGCACGCTCACGGAGTCGTCGACCGCGACGGGCGGCTGATGCTTGATCAGCGGCGGCACCGGCACAACGGTGACTCCGGCGGTTGACGTGCCCTCGCCGTCGCTGATCGTGTAGGTGAACTGCACCTGCTGCGTGAGGGCCGCGGATGCGGTGACCCGCAACACCGTGTTGGTGAGGATCTCGACCGTGACGAGGTCATCGGTGCTGCTCAGGTCCACGGACTGCACCGCGAGCACCCGGCCGCTGGGCGAGACGTCGTTGTCCAGCACCGGGATCGTGACGGGTTCGGCCGCGCGGAGGTAGGCGGTGTCCTTGACGGCGATCGGAGGCAGGATCTCCGCGGGGTTCTCAATCACGTCAACGCGGATCAGGCCGACGCTCGACGTGGCGCCGGCGCCGAGGCTGTAGGTGAAGACGTAGCTGCCGGCTTTGCCCGACGATACGGCGATGGTGCCACGTTCCAGGTTCGGCACGGCGGTGAGGTCGTTGGGCACCTCGTTGACCCCGATCAACGCCAATGGGGCTCCCGACGGAGTCACATCGTTCTTGAGCGGCTCAATCAGTGCCGTCTCCCCCACGAACACCGTGCTGAAGTCCGGTGTCCCGACCGGGTTCAGCGTGCCCGCCGCCTTCACGTCCACGGTCAGCACGCCGGTGGCGGTGAGCAGCCCGTCGGAGATGACGAACTGCACCTCCTTGACTCCCAATTCCGCGGTCTTGGATTCAAAGGTCACAAAACCCTCCGGGCCGAACCGCACACCGTCACCGGTGGTCGGCGACGCCGACACCAGGTAGATGTCGTCGCCGTCGGGGTCGATCCAGTCCGAGAGCACGTTGTAGCTGACCAGCTGGCCCTGCTCCACGCTGATGGCGCCGGCCCGGTTCGACACCGGGGCCAGGTTTTCCTCCATCGGACGCATGGTCACGTTCACCTGCGCCTCGGCGACGGCGCCGCGACCATCGGCGACCGTGTACCGGAACGACACCGTTCCGGCCGCATCCTCGGCGGGAGTGAACTGCACGGCCCGGCCACCGTCGATGTAATCCAGGCTGCCCTGCGACGGGGAGAACCCGCTGATGTTGGTGACCGTGAGCACGTCACCGTCGGGGTCGGTGTCGTTCTCCAGCACCGGCAAGACCGTGGTCTTGCCCGGCCGTACCCCGTACGCGTCGTCGCGCGCCAACGGGGCTCGGTTCACATCGGTGCGCTCAGCGATGGTGTCTTCGAAGGACTGTTGGGCGGCTTTTTCGGTGCCGTCCTCAGCGTCGGACTCCTCGGGCGGGGTGACCTCTTCCCAGTTCTCGACCAGGCGCATGTTCGAATCCACCAGCCACACGTTGCCATTGGAGAGGTTGTTCAACGCGATCACATCACGGTTGACCCTGAATTCAAGCACCGACCCCTGGGTGGGCTGCTGGATCGTCTCCCGCACTACCTCGGAGCCGTCGCAGTCGGCGAGGTAACGCTGGGCACCCGACCAGGCCGCGTGCGCGCACCCATTCAACCACACCGGCGCCGACACCGATTTCGGATCGGTCACGGCGGCATCCAGCTTCGCGTCGACCGTGACGATGTCGCCGCCGTTCAGAGGCACCCTCAGCAGCGCCTTCGTGGTCGCCACCAGCGCCACGTCGTTCTCGGCCCCGGTCTGCTGCAGCTTCAGGGCAGTCTGGGGAACCTCAATGCTCTCACCGTCGACAACGAGCCGATGGTTCTCCGTGTCCAGCACAACGGCGGTGTCCCCCACCGCCGCAATCTGGAACTCGCCCAGCTTCGGCAGGTCACTCGCTACAGGTTGGGCCGTGTCTTCGGAGGACGGGTCGTAGCTGAAGAGGCTCTTTTCGGTCGATGATGCTCCGAAGACCACGCCGTCCTGCGAAACGGCGATGTGGCCGCCCGCACCGAGTTCCATCACCGGGTCGGTGGTTTTGGGGTCGAAGGTCAGTTCGCCGGCGGCGTTGAGTACCCACACGTCACCGGAGGGGGCCATCACGGCGATCGAGTCGCCGCCGTGGAGCACCTCGGAACCGGGCGTCACGTCGACACGTTCGCCAAGGGTGGTGAAGGCGGGGTCGATACGTTCGATCGAGCCCACACTGCTATCGATGAGGAAAACGTCATCGCCGTTCTGCAGCACGTCGAAGGCGCTGGACGCGGCGTTGACCGAGGCGTTGAGCTCCTCGATCTGCCGGTTCAACCGGCCGGCCAGCAGCTGCTTGCCGTTGGTGACCCACACATCACGGGCCGAGAGGTCGACATCCGTCACCGGGAAACCCTCGTGCAGCACCGCGAACGACAGCGGCACGCCGGCCATCACCGACAGGGCCACTACCGAAGCCGACATCTTGCGGCCGCGCAACCACGAACTCAGGGTCCCCACCGGTCACTCCCCCTCGGCCGCCCGGTCGAGCAGGACAACATCGTCCAGACTCACCAGCCGGGTGGCGACGGCGTACTCCACCAGTCGAGCCCGCCGATTGGTGGCCAGATGGCCGGTACCGCCGCGGAGCCCGGCGACGCCGAGCTTGTCGAGTTTGCTGCAGACATTGTCGAGCTTGCGGTTGAACGTGGTCATGCTCCAGCCCAGCCGGGCCGCGGCCTCCGCCGAGCTGGGAATGGCGCCCCGCCCGGGCACAGCCTGGGTGAGGATGCTCTCGGACAGGGCCACGATCAGCAGGCGCTGACTTGTCGTGAGGGTCACGGGCAGGATGGTGGTGGTACCGCCCTCGTGCGAGGCCGACAGCGAGGTGTTGTAGAAGTCGGACTCGGCGTGGATGGTGAAGTCGTAGGTGGACGAGCCGGCGCTGAACATCACGTGCATGGTCTGGAAGACGATGGGCAGTTTGGCGCCGGGCGCCAGCCAGGCCTGCACCGTGCCGGTGGTGTCCGACACCGTCGCAGACAAGAGGTTGCCCACGTTCGCGATCCACCACATTCCGTAGTCCTCGTAGAGCCGCAGGAAGGTGCGGTGCAGATACGGATTGTCGTCGATGGTGAGGTCGGACTCGCGCCCGATCGAGAAGTCCGCTCCGGGCTCCACCCCGTACCACTCGCCGCAGAATTCAATCCGCAGCGGCTGCACCGGCGTGATTTCAGCGGTTGCAGGCACGGTTGGCCTCCGAAATCTTGCCGTCGGTGCGTTGCAGGTAGATGTCCACGCAGACCGTGCTGCCGGGCACGACGCCGTCGACGGTGATGTCGGCGACAGCGCTGAGCTTGGGCTGGTTGGGGGTTTCGGCGCGAGCCCACCTGTAAACGTCGCCGTCCAACGGGGACGGGTTGCTGACCGTGAAGGTGACCTGACTGCCGTCTTCGGAGGTGGCGGTGCCCTCGAGGACCGGCGCCGGCACTCCGGCGGCGGAATTCACGCTGTCCGGTTTGGCCGGTACCGGAGAGGCGCTGGGGGTGAGGGCGGAGTTGTCGATGCCGGTGAGGGTGACCGCGGCGACCACGGCGCCGATCAGGAGCACGGCCGCGGCTATGGACCCGATCATCACCAGGCGGCGACGGCCGGATGCGTTCTCTATCGGGGCATCGTCGGCGGCGGCGGGCGCTGAGACGGGTTCCTGTGCTCGTACCGAGCCGCGGGGGCGTACGACGGTGGTTTCCTTGGCCGGGCTGGGGGTGCCGGGGGCGGGCGTGCCGGCGTCGGCGCTCCTGGCGAGAGCGCTGCCGGATGGGGCGCTGCCCGGTTCGATCACCCGGGCGCCGCGCACGCGTGTCGCGTCCGCCTGATCCGGTTCGGCGGGCGGCGCTGCGGGCGTCGCCGGGGCGGCCCGGGCCGGAGCCGGGGCCTGAGCGGCGATCGACACCACGGAACGCGCCCGGGTCTCGTCGTCGCCGGCCGGCGCATCCGGTTTGCCGTGCTCGGTGCCCGCGATAGTGGGGATGTCGATACCCGTTGGCGCGTAGCCGAGTTCGAGCTCCACCCGCTGGAGGGCGCGAGCGAAGTCCACGGCGGTGGCGAACCTGTCGTCGCGTCGGGTGGCCATGGCCTTGGCCAGTACGGCCACGAGCGAGCGCGGCACATCGTCACGGCCGATGGGGGTGATGGCACCGCGTTCGATGCGACCGATCAGATCGAGGGTGCCGTTGGAGCGCCCGTGGATCTCGAACGGCGTCTGTCCGGCCAGGAGGGTGTGGATGGTGGCGGCCAGCGAGAAGACGTCGCTGCGCACGTCGGGCCGCGGGTCGTCCTCGAACATCTCCGGCGGCGACCAGGGCACACTCATGCCGACCGACTGGCTTTCTCCGGTGCCGGTGGACTCCGACCCGGCCGGGCGGTGGTTACCGGTGCTGGTTTGTACGGGCAGTTCCTCGTCGAGGCTCGACGAGATGCCGAAGTCGGTGAGGGCGGGCCAGCCGAAGTCGTTGGTGAGAACATTGGCCGGTTTGATGTCGCGGTGCAGGATGCCGGCCGAATGGGCGGTCGCGATCGCGCCGGCCAGGCGTACTCCGGTGCGCAGGGCGTCCTCGACCCCGAATTTCTGGCGCTTGTAACGCTCGGCCAAGCTCGGGCCCGAGCAGTGCTCCATCACGAAGTACGGGCGGCCATCGCCCGCGACGTCGGCGTGGTAAATCGTGACGATGTACGGATGGGTCGACAGTTGCGCCATCAGGTTGGCTTCGTCGACGAACTGCGCCTGGGTGGAGGGGTTGAGCTGCTCGGTGAGCAGGACCTTCACCGCGACCCGGCGGCGGGGCAGGCGCTGCTGGTAGAGGAACACGTCGGAGAAGCCGCCGGAGCCGAGGACGGAGACATATTCGTAGCCGGGCAATTCCGGGGCGACGGACGGCGCGCGGCGCATCACTCCTGGCCGACCGTGAGGGTGATGCCGCTACCGAGGTCGATGACGGTGCCCACGATGACCGCGGTGGGTTCGCCCTGGCGCAACTTCTGGGCCGGCTTGCCCGGCAGCACGACCAGGGTGCCGTTGCGGGAATGCAGGTCGGTGACGACGACGGTGTCGCCCTCGACGGTGAAGTGCACGTGGTTGCGCGACACATCCTGGTCGGCACCGCCCAGGCTCACCAGTTTGGGCACGAGGCCGCCGGAGATCTTGCTGACGCTCGGCGCCCGACCCACCCGGATCGGCTGGCTGAGCGGTTCCCGCACCCCGCTGGGCAGCAGCAGGTAGAGCCGAGGCGCGACGGCGGCTGGTTCGGCGACGACACGGCGACGCGAAGCGCGCATCCTCTGGATGTCACCGCTCATCACGGTGTGGCCGTCGTGGTCGCCGGGCAGGTCGCCGTCGAGCTCGTCGTCGTCCGGATCGTCGTCGTCCGGGTCGGTGTCGTCAGGGTCGGTGTCGTCACGGTCGGTGTCGGAGGGGCCGACATCTGCCTTCGCGACGGGCTCTTCGTCATCGGCCTCGGCTTCAGGCCGCACGGCCGCCTGCTCGACACCGCGCATCACGGTCGCACCGAACAGGTGGTCGTAGCCGCCGGCGGGGTCGGCGTCGGGCTCCGGGGCGGGCTCGATGGCCGGTGCGTTGGCAGGCTCCGCCGCCGGGATGTCGGAGATGGTCTGTTCGCTGGCCGGTTCGGCGATCGGGCGGGCCGGCGGCAGCGGCGGCGGTGCGGTCTTCGGCGCTGCCGGCGGCGGCACGATCTGCGCGGTCGGTTGCACTCGAGCGGGCTCGACTCGAGTCGGCTCGGCCCGAGTCGGCTCGGCCCGAGTCGGCGACGCCGCACTGGCGCCGTCGACGGCCAGGCGCAGGCGACGGGTGCGCACCATGCCCGCCCGGAGGGGAAGGCCGGCCCCGAGCAGCAGGGCGGCGAGGCCATCCGTGCCGATCGGGTCGGCATCCGCAACAACGGGCACAGCGGTCACCGAGAGAGCGGTGACGTCCGCTACGGAGCGCTCCACCCAGGTTGAGACGCCCAGGCCGCCGATCGACAGGTCACCGTCGGCCGTGGTCAGAACGACCTCGACTTCTCCGCGCACAAAGACCCGTACCGTCGCCGGCACCGAGTCATCCCAGGTGAGAAGCGCGAACGGCGGGGTCTTGGACAGGCCGCCGGCGGTGAGGTCGTCGAGCACGGCGCGGGCACCCTGCTCGCTCGACCCGGCACCGACCAGGCTCGCCCAGACGCGGGCGCCGGCGGCGGAATCGGCGGCGGGCAGGAGCACCAGACGGTCCCCCGTCGCAGCCGCCAGCCATCCGCCCCGGTTGTCGTCGTCGTACGAAAGCACAGATCCCCCCATTGCCGTTCTTCAGTCCGGATTCGTGTTGCGTGGCCGCGTATCTTCAAGATTCTGGTGCAACCCTGCCGGGCTTTCGCGGGTCACATCGTTGTCCGGACCAGGATCGCCCCAGGTCGACTCGACGATGACGACGGTGACATTGTCCCGGCCGCCCTTGGCCAGCGCCGCGGCGACGAGCACGTCGGCCAGTGATCCGAGGTCTTCCGGAACGGCGTGCGAGGCCAGCAGCTCCGCGATCTCGACGACCGACAGTTCCTTGGTGAGACCGTCGGAGCAGAGCAGGAAGGTGTGGCGTCCGGTCGCGGGCAACAGCCAGACATCCGCGTCGACGAATTCGTCGGCCCCGATGGCGCGGGTGATGACGTTGCGGTCCGGGTGTCTCTCGGCATCCATCGCCTTGATCAAGCCTGCGTCCACCATCTCCTGAACCGCGGAGTGGTCGACGCTGAGCTGCTCGAGGGTACGACCATCCCAGGTGTAGATACGGGAGTCACCGATATTGAACGCCATCCAGTGAAAGCCGACGTCGTCGCCGGCATCGACGAACGCGACGCCGGTGAGGGTCGTGCCGGACACTGCGGTACCGAAGTCGTCAGCAGCGCTGAGGTCGCGCACCGCGTCGTTCGACGAGTGGATCGCGTCGAGGATCCGCTCGGGGGTCGAGGGCACGCCCTGTTCGATGTGGTCGTCGAAGACCCGGATGACGGTCTGGCTGGCGGCGTCACCGTGCGCGTGACCACCCATGCCGTCGGCGACGAAGAACACCGGTGACTGGGCCAAATAGCTGTCCTCGTTGACCTTGCGCACCCGTCCGACGTCGCTGCCGGCACTGAAGCTGAAGTGCACGCTCGAGTCGCCGAGGGTGATCGCACTCTCGCCGTTGACTGCCATGTGCACTCCGAAAAAATCCGTCCGGCTCCGATTCGGAGCGCTTCCGCCCTGTTCGGGGGAAGTCGAGGTACCACCGTACCAATACCCCGGGCTTGTTCAGACGCACTCTGACCGGGAAATACGGGCGTCGCACTCCCCTTCGGCCACCTCGGCCGGTCGGGGGATGGTCGCGGCACCGTACCGGCGATACCCTCGCGGTATGAACAACGAAGAACTCCGCAAACTCGCGACGAAGCGGCTCAAGGCGCGCCGTGACTTCTGGAACTATTGCGGCGTCTGGCTCGGGGTTTCTCTCATCGTCATCGCCGTGTGGTTGTTGACGGATCCGGGCGGGTATTTCTGGCCGATCTGGCCGATCGGCGGCATGGGCATTGCTGCCTTCTTCATCGGCCTCGACGCCTTCGGACCCAACCGGGGCATCATCACCGAAGACGCCATTGACGACGAAGTCGCCCGAATCACCCGCGGCAACCAGCGCGGCGCCGCCAAGTAGCCTGCGGCCGGCTGCGGGTAGAACAGAACCGGCCACCCCGAAGGGCGGCCGGCCAGGTACTTCTGCGTGCTGACTGGCTAGATCAGCCAGGTGTACTTCTGCACGATCGGCAGTGCCTTCCAGGTCTTGCCGAAGCCCCAGGTGTCGCCGGCCGCGAAGACGGCGACGACGATCAGAGCCAGCGCGTAGATGATGTGGTAGTCCACCAGCGGGTTGGTCGAGGCCGCGCCGGCGGCGAAGGGCCACTCGGCCAGGTACATGAAGACCATGATGAGGCTGCCGGCAACGGCGCTGACGCGCAGACCCACACCGAGCATGACGGCGAGTCCCACGGCGATCATGCCGAGCATAAAGAGGAAGTCCACCAGCGGGCTGGCGATTCCGACGAAGAACGGTTGCAGCGGTCCGGTGACGCCGGGGCTGTTCAGGAAGCCCTGCGCCGGGGTTCCGCCGTTGAGCCAGGCACGCTCGGCGGGAGTGGAGAAGCCCAGACCGAAGGTCTTGTCGAGGAACGCCCAGAGGAAGATGAATCCGATGGCCAGTCGCAGCACCGCGAGGGTTCGACGCTGGAGCAGGGTGGTGCCGGTCGTCGCGGCGGGGGCGGTGACCGCTGCCCCGCGGGTGGTGCTGGTGGCCATGGGAAGTTTCCTCTGGGTCGATTGATGGCGCCCGTGTCGTCTGACATTGGGCTGTGAGTCCCAGACTCCCAGCCGGCGTTCAGCAACGACAGGGTCGAACGTCCCAAAACAAAAAATGCCCGGCCTCCTTCGTGAGAAGGAGGCCGGGCGTTGGTGACCCCAACCGGATTCGAACCGGTGTTACCGCCGTGAGAGGGCGGTGTCCTAGGCCGCTAAACGATGGGGCCGTTTTTGCAACTTCACGAGTATGCCACAGCCTGGTTACCGAGTTCAAATCGAGCGCGTCGTCCGCGCGTCGTGCGGGGTGCAGGTGCTCACAGGATACGCGTGTCGCGCGTTGCCCGCGGTCTGGTTTGGGTATTAGCTCGAGACATGAAGTTGACCAAACTCGAACACGCCGCACTCGTCCTCGAAGCCTCTGGGCAGAAGCTGTTCATCGATCCCGGCTCGTTCACCACCGCACTGACCGAGACCGCCAATGCGGCCGCGATCGTGATCACCCACGAGCACGCCGACCACTGGACACCCGAGCAGTTGAACCGGGTGTTGGCCATGAACCCCGGCGTTCCCATCTACGGGCCGGCCGGTGTCGCCGCAGCGGCCGGTGACATCGCCGTGACCGTGGTCGCCGAGGGAGATACCGTTGAGGCCGGGCCGTTCACGCTGCGGTTCTTCGGCCAGAAGCACGCCGTGATCCACTCGTCCATTCCGGTGATCGACAACGTGGGGGTGCTCGTGAACGACGAGCTGTTCTACCCCGGTGATGCGTTCACCATCCCCGAGGGAGTCACGGTGAAGACCCTGGCCGTTCCGGCTGGGGCGCCGTGGCTGAAGATCAGCGAGGTCATCGACTACGTTCTCGCTATCAAGCCGATGCGCAGCTTTCCGACCCACGAGATGGGTTTGTCGCGGAGTGGCAAGGACCTCGCCGGCTCCCGCATCAAGTCCGCCACGGAGCAGAACGGCGGCACCTTCTTCCCGCTCGAACCCCACGAATCGCTCGACCTGTAACCGCATATCGAAGGAGATCTCATGCGCTTCTCGTTGCTCATCATCAAGGCTGAGACCAGGGAGGGCGATATCTCCGAGGAGGAGCTGCCGCCGTTTCGGGAGCTGTTCGACGCGTACGCGGCGTCGTTACAGGAATCGGGCGCGTTGGTCGCAGCGGACATCTTCAGGCCCGCCGCGGAGTCAACTACGGTGACGCTCCGCGGCGGCAGCCGGGAGGTGCGCGACGGCCCGTTCATCGACGCCGTCGAATCCCTGTCCGGCTGCTTTGTGATCGACGTGCCGAACCGTGCCGCCGCGCTGGAGTGGGCGGAGAAGTGCCCCGCCGCACTTTACGGAGTCGTCGAGGTGCGCCCGGCGGCCCTGGCTTTCCACGACGGTCGCTGGCGCGGTGAGAACCGACGCTAGGGACTGTCGACGAGTTCAGGGGCCTTCACCTGGGTTTCGGCCGATTCGCGCCGGTTCGCGAGAACCGACGAGAGGAAGGCCGCGCAGATCAGGAACACCCCGATGAGACCCGTGACGATCTCCGGGATCTCAAAACCGATACTCAGAAGCAGGATGCCCGCGAGCGCACCGATGGCCCAGTGGGCGCCATGGTCGAGGTAGATGTAGTCGTTGAGGGTGCCCTGGCGCACCAGGAAGATGGTGAGCGATCGGACGAACATCGCGCCGATCAGACCGAGACCGAGCAGGATGATAATCGGGTCCGCGGTGATTGCGAACGCGCCGATGACGCCATCGAACGAGAAAGAGGCGTCGAGGACTTCGAGGTAGAGGAAAGAAAAGAACGCTGCCCGGCCGGTGAGTACGGCAAGCGTGGACGCGCCGCCGCGTGTGGTGTCCGAAACTGCCTCGGCCGCGTCGCTGCCCTCGAACAATGACCCGAGTCCGTTCACCAGAACGTACGTGATGAGGCCGAGCACGCCGGCAACAAGCACCACAGAGGCATCTTCGGCAATGGCAGCTCCGCCCAGCAGGGCCGCGAGCGCGACAACGTACGACAGGGAATCAAGCTTTCCGACCCGTGCGAGCGGCTTCTCCAACCAGCTGAGCCAGGTGATGTCCCGCTCTTCGAAAATGAAATCCAGAAACAGCATGAGCAGGAACATTCCGCCGAAGGCCGCAATCTGCGGGTGGGCATCGTGCAGATAGTGGCCGTAGGTGCCGACGGTGGCCGGGTCACCCTTCTGCAGGGCCAGGGTGATGACCTCGCCGAAAGACAGACCCGTGGTTGCGGACACCAGGATGAGCGGCATGATCAGGCGCATCCCCACGACGGCGATGAGGATGCCGATCGTGAGGAAGATCTTCTGCCAGAATTCCGACATTTTCTCCAGCACCCTGGCATTGACAACCGCGTTGTCGAATGACAGAGAGATCTCCATCAACCCGAGGATCACGCAGAGGGCAACCGCAGCCCAGCCGCCGTAGACCAGCGCGATGACGAGCGCTATCAAGGACACGATGAGCGACCACGAGAAGTGGTGGAAGAAGGTTTTCATACTGACTTGGTTGGGATCACCCGTTCGGGCTCTCCGCATCCTTTCTGACAAATTTTGCGCGACGGTGCAGTTTTTTGACCTGTCTCACCGGGTCTCGACAGGCTCGACCAACGCCGCAGGCTCGACCAACGGTACAGGCTCGACGAGCCCGCGCGCGCTCGCGGCGAGGGCAGCACTGTCGGCGTCGCCCGAGATCCGGGCCCGCGCCGCAAGCTCGTCGGCGGCGTCCAGGACGGCTCCGGTGATCTCCTCCCGAAGCGGCTCGGCCCAGACGAAATGGTTGGTCGGCAGGCCGCTCAATGGCTCCCCGGTGACCAGCCGCAGGGCGCTGACCAGTGTCGCTGTCGTCGTGAGGGTGACATCGTCGCCGAGCAGCTGCCGCCAGACGTCCCAGTCGCTCTGCACATCGGGGTGCAGGCGCAGGCCGTCCGCGCCGACAACCGGCAGGTACGGTTCGTCGTCGGTGCTGTCGCCGAGCCAGGCCCGGGTCTCGTTCGTCAGCGCGTTGCGGTTCTGCTGGGCGGCCAGGCCGGTGGGCAGATCGGCCGGCCAGAGTGCCGTTTGCACGTCGACCGCGCTGGCAGTGCGGTGCACCGTGAAAAAGGCCACCAGCTCGGTCGCCCACGGCAGCCGAAACAGTTCCGCACCGCCGGCAGTGCCGCGAGGTTCAACACCGCGGGCGCCGATCACTTCGACCGGCCCGAGCAGGCGAATCCACGGGGCACCGGATGCTCCGACGTCAGCCGCTTCCGCCGTACCGGTCGAACCGGCTCCGCCGACACCCGCCGCACCCATCTGCCGCGCCCACTCGGGCCCGGTCACGCTGTGGGCGGCGGTGCTGCGGAACAGCTCGATCAGCCGGGTGCACTCCGCGGCCCCCAGCAGCTGCGGGGCAAGGCTGAGCCCCACCGGCAGCAGCCGGGCGGCGCCGATGTCGTCGACGTTGAGAGTCCAGGGCGCCCGGTCGGGTGCCGCCGCGGCGCGGGCCGTTGAACCCGACTGGACGATACCCAGCCGCGCGGACCGGGCGGCCAGGGCGGCCCGCTGCCGGTCGGAGAGTGGTTGCGCCAAGGCGAGGATCACAATTTCCGGGGTCTCCGCGGCGAGGGCATCTCCGGCCGGGTGCGCCAGGAGGGTGGCCACATCCGGCACATGCCGTAGCCGTGGCGAAGCCAGCGCCGTGGCCAGGTCGTCGGCGGCGCCGACGAGGGTGACGCGGATCTCGGAGCGGCGGCTGGTCGCCAGTTCGGCGGCGATCGCGGTGAGCACGCCCAGCCGCAACTCGAGCGGCCCGGTCACGCCGAGCGTGCCGAGTCGCTCGAGGTCCACCAGGATGTGCGCTCCGGCTTGGTCCTGGCCGAGGGTCACGAATGCCGGGTACGGCGGCTGCGGCACCCGTTCCACTCCGGGCAGTGCAGCCCGGTCGATCGTCCAGGCCGTCGTGCTGTTCGCGGGCAAGACGTTGGCAGGAACAGCCTCGGTGCGGAACGGTCGCGGTAGCGGGTCGGTGCCGGACAGATACAGGGTAATGTCATCATCGGCGAGACGGATGGCCTCAATCGAGGGCAGGGTCCTCCCGGTGTCCTCGGCCCACACGGCCAGGTACCGCAGTGCGTGATCGATGTCGTCCAGGCCCATCCGGTTCTCGACGGCGCGCAGTTCCAGTTCCAGGGTGCTGGCTTCAGCGGTGGGTAGGGCGATCCGGCGCCCGAACTCCCGGCGTCCACGCTGACCGGCCCGGCGCAGCGCGAGCAGCCCAAGCAGTCCCACGGCGAGCACCGCACCGATGCCGCCCGTTGTGTGTGCGGGTGCCGTGTGCGAGAACGCGGCAGCCCCGGCAGCGTTGGCTTCCACCCCGGCTGAGGCGTCAACGGGAGCGGCCACGGCCGGGGTGACGGTCGGCGATGCTGCCTCGATCGTTGCTCCGACCGGTACTCCCTCGGCAACCGGGCTGGCGGCTGCTGTCCCGGCGACCGCATCCGGTGTCGGTGCGCCGACGCCCGGCAGGTTCACCGTCTCGCCGGGCTGAATCAGGTTGGGGTCGGTGATCGTGGCGCCGTCGGGTTGCACCACCGCGGCACTGGCCGCGACGATCTCCGGGTACCGGGTGCCGTCGCCGTATGCGTCGGCGGCCAGGTCCCAGAGCGTGTCGCCCTCGACGACAACGTGCTCAGCCGGGGTGGCGGCTTCGGGAGCAGCCGGAACCGCGGCATCGGCGGGGAGGGTCAGTACCCAGCCGGCGTTGAGCCAGTTCTCGGCCGTGAGGGAATGACCGTCGCCCTGAGCCACACCCAGGTTCAAGCCCGCGATCTCGGCGAACCGCTCCCCCGACCCCAGGTGCTGCTCCGCGATTCGCCAGAGCGAGTCGCCGGGTTGCACGACGTAGGTGGGCGCGGCGGCGATCGGCGCGGCGGGTGCAGCCTCCACCGTCGTGTCGATGCTCACCGCGGCGCTGTCCGTCGATCCCGCGCCGGTGCCGCCATGCGCCTGGGTCGAGCCGAACGTGGCACCGGTGCCGCTTTGGGACACGCTGACGGATGCGGGCGCGGACGCGGGCGATCCCGCAGTCGACCCGGCGAGGGCTCCGACGCCGGTGAGCATCACGACGATGGCCCCGATCAGGGCCGCGGCCCAGAGCTGTTGCAGGCCGAGGCCGGGCAGGTGCGGGCTGGGGATGCCGCGAATGTGCCCCGGCAGCTCCACTAGGAAGCCGAGCGCGAAGGTGGCCCAGGCAACCCAGGCGATCAGGGGCAGCAGGGTGCCCACCAGAAACTCGCCGCCGTAGTCCGGCGTGCTCAACGCCCGTGACAGCTCGTCTCCGCTGGGGAACGGGTTGCCGGCTAGGAACAGCAGGGCGGCCGGGATACCCACCAGCAGGGCGAGCACGAGCACCAACGAACCGAGTCCGAGAGCGAGTCTTTTCATGGTGGTCTCCTGCATCGAAAACTATTGGGTGATCAGCCGGGCCGAGGCTTCCCCGGTGCCGGGGAGCTCGACGATGCCGATCAGGCTGAGAAAGCGGGTGCTGTAGGTGGTGCTGACGGTGACGGTGACGACCTCACCGGTGACTGTGACGGTGCCGGGCATGCCGGCCGCCGCGAGGTAGGCCTCGCCGGCCGCGGTCGCCTTCGCGGCGTCGAGGGTGAGCGCGCCCACCCGCACGGTGTCGCCGCCGATCGAGTTCGTGGCGGTGCGGGCGGCGGATGCCGCGACCAGGTCGGCGCGTTCGTTCGCCTGGATCTTCCCGGCTCCGTCGACGACGAGGCCGATCACGACGATCAGGGTGACGGAGACGAGCAGGAACGAGACCGACGCGGACCCGCGGTCTCCGCGCAGCGCGGCGAGCCGGTCCCGGAGAAACACCGTAGGCCTGCTCATCGGCCGGGTCCCACGTTCACCGATTGGATCTCGTTGATCCGCACCGCACTGGTCGCGGTGGTGGTCAGCGGGATCGTTCCGGATTCTCCGCCGCCCTCCCAGCTGACCTGCCACTGGCTGGTCGCCGCGATCGGAAACGTGCCGCCCGGCTGGGTGGCGGAGGTACGGGCGTACCGGTGACCGCAGGTGGGTGAATCTACGGCGCCATAGGCAACCACGAACGGGGTTCCCGCGTTGGCGCAGGCGACGGTGGTGCCGTCACCCATATTCCAGACAATGGAGCTCACCTGCGCTGTCGCGGTGATGGTCACACCGCCCAGGGTCGTCGATTGCACGTATGGGCCGTAGCTGAGCGGGGTCGGGTTCGCCGCCCACATCCAAATAGGGACGCCCACGTAGCTCTTCGAGCCGGGCACGGTCGGGTCCGGTGCAAAGCCCACCGTGATGCCCTGCAGCCGGAAGCTGCTGATGAGTCGCTGAGCGGCCTGTCCAGGTGTCATTGTATTCACGCCTGGTGGTGGGGTGTCAGACCAGTACGTGAGGATGTAGCACTCGTACAAGCCGCAAGAATCCGCGGGAGGGTCGCAGGTGTACCAGGCACCGTTGGCGTCCTCCCCCGGCGGGATCTCGAGTTGAGGGCTAGTGAGCTTGATATAGCAGTGCCTCTTGTTGCTCCAATATCCGTTGTCGGTAGAGCAAGGTACGACGACGTTTGTCGCATCGGCGAAGTTGGGCCAGGTGCACTCAACCGGACCGGGGGTGAAACCGGTCTCAGGATCGGGGTTTGAGATGGGATCTGTGCCTGGCAGTTCTCTTACTTCATAACAAACATCCGTGAACTCGTTGCAGTAAAGACCGGGTGCGGTCTCGGCGAAGGCCGCGATGGGAGCGCCGGCAACTGCTCCTGCCACGAGTGCTCCATTGAGCAAGGTGAGGAGGAGCAGACGTCTGTTGTTTAGCAAGCTTCACCTGTGTCATCCAACGACCTCACAAACCAGGCACCCGCGGCGGGGCTATATACGACAGTTATTGTCGACAAACCACGCGGGTTCGGTGGCTGGGGTGCAGCCTCCCCGCTGGGCAGGGTGACCGTTCGGGTGGAGCTGTCGTAGCAGGTGGTGACCATCACCGATCCGAAGGGGACGGTCGTCCCATCCGCTTCCAGGCCCCCAGAATATGAGTCCTCTACGGTGCTGGTGATTCCCCCGGTGACCACGTAGCCCTGATCGGCGATGGCTTGAGCCGTGGTGATGACAGAGGTATTTGCTGGAGGGACTGCAACCGCGTTGATTCGCTCGGGTGAAACACCCTTCTCCGCAATAACAGCGTTCATGATCTGAACGAACTGAGCGAGGGTCGCCTCAGCCGCGACCACAGCCTCAGACTCGCTCGTGGGAGCAGCCGCTGAGGTGGGTGTCGGCGCGGGAGCCGCCGAGCTCTGTGGAGTAGCTGTCGCGGCGGTGGCTTCAGGGGTCGGCGCAGCCTGTGGTGCCGGGCTCGAACAACCTGCCAGAATCGCTGCGGCCACCAGTGACGAGCCCAAAAGGCCAACCGTGCGGTTCTGACGGAACGACATCGGTGTGTTCAGCGTGGTCATGGTGCTCCTTTGAAGGACTGGAAGTACATCTGGTGCGAAGAGTCGGCGAGAAGTCATGGTCGTCCCCGGAAGGCATCCACCGGCGAACTCGCCGTCGTGGTGACGGTCTTGGTGCCCGGCAGGCCGGGCAGGGCGATGTCGGTCAGGTCGAGGGTGCAGCTCAGCGTGGCGCTGACGGTGCCCACCTCTCCCAGGGGAGCGTTGAGGCCGCTGTCGTCGACGACCACGCTGAAGTCCGCGCAGGCGAGGCCGGACTGCGCCACCGAGGTCTGCGCGGCCAGCTGTGCGCTGGCCTGGGCGCCGGCGGTCGTGCGGGACAGGGACGCGTCCCGGGCCGCGGCGACAGCGGCGGATTCGACGGCGTTGCCGGCCAGGGCCACCCGGGCACCGGCCACCAGCAGCAGGATGACCAGTACCAGCGCCGGCGCGATCAGCACCAGTTCGACGGACATCGAGCCGCGCTCGCCGGAGCCGTGCAACCGCCCGCGCAGCCATCGCCGAAACATCATGGTGCGATCCACCGTTCCACGGGGCCGGACACGGTGCGTTCCACCTGGGTGTCCCAGCCGGGAACCAGGGTGGGCGCGGTGCCGGTCACGGTGACCGTGACGGTGGTCATCGTTCGATCCACCACCACCACGGCACCGTCGAGCACAGTGCCGGTCTGCTGGGCAGAAGCGGTGCCGGCGGCCACGCCATCCGCCGCCACGGCGTCATACAGCCGGGCCGCGTTGTAGGCGCTGGACGCTGCGGCCTGGGCGATGTTGCCGGCGTGCAACCACACCGCACCCTGCACAATGACAAAGAAGACGCCGAACAGGATCGGCAGCACGATGAGGGCTTCCACCGTCTGTGAACCGCGCTCTGACGCCCCCTCACGACGAAGTGCCGTGAGGGTGGTGCGGAAACGCGGTCGTCTGGCCATGGTCTGCGGCTTAGCCCGGCAGCTTGCCGACCTGGGCCTGTACGAACGCCGTCACCGCGGCGATGACAATACCGGCGATCACGAGGATGCCGACGACGAGGAAGATCCACTCTACGGTCTGCAGGCCGGCGTCTGCGGTGGAGCGCACCAGACGGGCGCGGCGGCGAACTTCGGTGAAGAGGGATTGGGCGAGAGTGAACATGTGGCGCTCCTGATGATGTGCGGGTCGAGAACGGATGGGTCGGGCGAGAAATCAGGCGATGAGAAGGTTCATGACCAGCGGGGTGAGGATGATGCCGACGAAGACCATGGCGAGCATGGTCATCGGGATGGTCATGCGCTCGCTGGCCTCGTTGGCGTGGGTGTGTTCGTTGTTGAGCAGTTGCACCCGCAGGGACTTGCCGCGGGCCCGGAGGGTCTCGTACACCGAGGCGCCCTCTTCGCCCGAGAGCCGCACGATCTTGGCGACGTCGGCGAGTTCGGGCACGCCGATCTCCTCCGAGAACGTGGTCAGGGCGTCCCAGGGCGGGGTGCCGGCGTACTGCGCCCGGGTGAGTTCCTGGCGGATGCGCACGAACACCCACGACCGCCCGACCTGCGCCGCGGAGAGCAGCGCATGCCCGGCCGGGGCGCCTCGGCGGCGTTCGGCGGCGACGAGCTCGAGGTAGACCGCCACGGCCCGGGAGAATTCCTCCCTGGCGGTGGCGGCCTTGGCCTTGAGATCCTGGTCGGGACCGAACCAGAGCGCGACACCGAGCGGGATGCCCAGCAGCGCCGGCAGGTAGAACGGCACAACACCGAGCACCTGCAGGAACAAGCCGAACAGGCTGGGCGCGATCAAGCCGAATGCCGCCAACAGGGCCTTGTCGGAGAGGTACTTGTTCACCGACACGCCGACGAGGGCAAGGTTGCGGGTGGGCAGGGTGAAACCCGGCAGGTCGGGCAGCCGGGCGCGCACCCAGCTGCCCACCCGCACCTCGAAGGAGGCATCCGTTTTCGCGTCGACGGCGGCGGTATTGCCCAGGCGGGTGATCGCGGCGGCCAGCTGCGGCTGCTTGGGCAGCAGTTGGGAGAGCACGAGCGCAACGCCGAGCCCGGCGATCACGCCGGGGATCAGGGCAAGCTGCCACATCTCAGGCCACCTTGCCGTGTGCGGAGTTTTCGTGCGCGGAGTCGAACGGGTTCTCCAGGATGCGGGGCGTGGGCTTGCCCACCGTGATGCGCCCCAACCAGCCCAGCAGCACCACGTAGAGGGTGAGCCAGACGAACAGGGCCACCTGGCCGAAGAAGGTCTGGTACGGCTTCATGAACTCGCCGACGAACGGGATGACCGCCAGCAGTGCGAGCGTCACGATGGTGATGATGCGCACACTGACGCGAGGCTTGGCGCGGTCGGTTTCGATCTGCCGGCGCACCCGCACCTCGTCGAAGACGATCTGGGCGAGGTCGTCGAGGGCGTTCACCAGGCCGGGGCCGCGCTGCTTCTCGGCGAGCAGCAGGTGGGCCACGACGAGGTCGGCGGTGGGGTCGTTGAGATCGTCGGCGAAGCCCTGTAGGGCGGCGGAGGTCGCCCACCGGGCGTTGATCCGGGCGATGAGCATGCTCACCTGTTCCTTGATCGCGCCGGGCGAGCTGCTCAGCGACGCGGCGATGGCCTGCTCCATTCCGGCGCCGGAGACGATCAGGCCGGACAGGCTCCTGGTCCAGGTTTCGAGGGCTTCCAGCCGTTCGATGGTCTCGTTCTCGGTGCCCTTGACCAGCAGAACCGGCAGGCCGATCGCGGCGATGGGCACGGCGATCACGGCGACGAACCACCCGGTCACCAGCCAGGCGAGCACACCCAGGACGAGGCCGCCGAGGGCCAACAACTGACGTTTCCGGCTGAATTGACTGCGGTAGGCGCGCACCCGCAACCGCAGCACACCCGGCGGCCTGGCCTGCGTGGGCGGGGGCGCGGGCAGCACGCCGAGCACCACGACGAGTAGACCAAGCAGGCCCACGACGGTGCAGAGCATCAGCAGGGTGGTATTCACGAGGGCGCACCGCCCTGCGTGGGGATCAGCAGGGCCGGGTCGAACCCGGCGTGCACCAGCTGGGCCAGGGTCTCATCGCGGGGCCGGTTGGCGGTCACCTGTTCGTGCGTGTACGGGTCGGCGCGGAAGATCGGGGTGGCGATGGGCCGCGAGCCCTCCCCCGGGCCGACCTCGGAGATCTCGGTGATGATGCGGCGCACCCGTCCGGTGGCGAGGTCGCGCACCTTGCTCACCTGCACGATGAAGTTGATGTGCTGGGCGATCTGCCGGTAGGCGTAGGCATCCGAGGTGTTCAGGCTCTTCTGGGTGAGGGTGGCCATGCGCTCGATGGCATTGGACGGCGACTCGGCGTGCAGGGTGCTCAGGGAGCCGACTCCGGCCTGCATCGCCTGGAACATGGCGTCGATCTCGCCGCCGCGCACCTCGCCGACGACGATCCGTTGGGCGTTGAGCCGCAGCGCCTCTTCGAGCAGCTCCACCAGGGTGATCTCGCCCGGCCGGCTGCCGTCGCTGGTGCGCTCGCCCTGACCGGGCCGGTACTGCAGGGCCGTCACGATGTGGTGGCGGTCGCCCATGCGGTCCAGGTGCAGCTCGCGCTCCTTTTCGATGGTCACGATCTCCTCCATCGGGTCCATGCTGTTGCACAGGGCCCGCACGAGGGTGGTCTTACCGGCGTTGGGATGCCCGGCGACGACGATGGACTTGCCGGCCCGCACGGCGGCGTCGAGGAAGGCGCTCATCGGGTGGGTGAGGGTACCGTGGTTGACCACGAGGTCGTCGAGGGTGATGTCGACGAAACGGTGGATGCGGATGACGATCTTGGGCCGCGGCGAGATCGGCGGTGCGACGGCGGCGAGCCTGGCGCCGCCGGGCAGGTCCATGTCGAGGATCGGGTTGGTGGCGGTGAACGCTCGCCCGCTCTCGCCGCCCCGGGCAGCGAGGAACGCGATCTCGGCCATCAGGTCGGCGTCGGAGGAGGCCACGGGTTCGTGCCGCTTTTTCTCCCCGGACGCGTAGGTGAGCCAGACGTTGTCGTAGCCGTAGATGTCGATGTTCTCCACCTCGGGCTGTTCCACCAGCGGTTGCAACCGGCCGAGCTTGAACAGCGAGTCGAAGATGGCCTTGGCCATAGCGGTCTGGGTGCGCGGATCCCAGGCGCTGGTGCCGCCGGCCAGGCGCACCATGTCGTCGACCTGCGAACGGATGACGTCAACGATGTGCGCCTGCGCCAGGGCCTGCCGGGAGGCGTCGGTGAGGCTGGGCGAGGCCAGTTCGGACTGGGCCAGCAGATTCGCGACCTGCTCGCGGAGCCCAGCGACGATATCCCAGGGCAACGAAACGGGCAGGCTGCCGTCCAGCCCACCGGCCCACAACGGATCCACGGCCGCCGGAGCTGTGGCGGAGGTCGGCCCGTCACCGTGACGGCGATGGACCAGCAGGGCGTCGGACGGGTCCTCATCCGGAATGCTGATCGGCGAACCGCCGGCGAAGAACGGCAACTCGGCGATGTTCCGGGGCCGGTCCAGGTCGTCGGTCCGTTTGGTGGAGTCGGTCGACTCGGTGTCGTCCATGGGTTCGGTGCGTTCGGTCAGCCCGGTGCGGTCGGTCACGAGGGATCTCCTGCCTGGCTGGCGTCGGCGAGCGCGGTGTTGGTCTGCACGGTGTTGGTCTGCACGGTGTCGGTCGGTTTGCTCGGGCGGCGGCCGAGCCGGGTCGCCCGCATGGCGAGTCCCTGACTCAGCGCCTCGGTGGCGGTGGTGAGCGATCGGGCCAGGGGCGCGCGGTCGAATCGGAGCTGCCGGGTGGCGCCGAGCGAGTACACGGCGGCGGAGCGCACGTCCCAGTCGAGGCGCGCGGCCACCGGCAGTCCCAGGACCCGGCTGATCTCGGCGGAGGAGTAGCTCTCGTGGGCCGAATCCACCAGGAGCAGGGAGAGGGCACCGTCGCGGCCGGCCAGTCCGAGCGCCGTGCCGAGATCCCCCACCCGCGGGGCGAGTGCGGCCACATCGGGAAGCACCGGGCGCGCGACCAGCAGCACGCCGTCGGCCTGCTGCAGCAGCGGCATCCGCGAGTCGTTTTGGCTGAGCCGCCCCAGGTCGACCAGAACGTCGACGCCTGCCGCTTCGAGCCCGGCGAGCGCCGCACCCAACGCCACCCACAGCGTGGTCGTGCCGCGGGCGGCCTGCAGGCTGGAGAAACCGGGGATCAGGTATCGCTCCGGGGCGAGTTCGATGGTCTGGGCCCACAGGTTCGCCAGGGTGATCTCACCGCGCTGGTGGTCGACCGACAGCGGGGTGAGTCCAAGGGCGTGGTCCACCTGGCCGCGGAGGAATCCGGGCAGGATGCTGCTGGACTTGGAAATGTCGGCCTCGACGAGGATCACCGGACGCGGCCAGTTCAGCGCGGCGCCCACGGCCACGGTAGTGACACCGGGCGAGCCGGCCAGGCTGGTCAGGGCAAGGATCGCCACTGCTACTCGCCCTTGGGGGCGTCGAGGATCAGGGCGACACGGCCGGTGGCGCTGCGCGCCGCGATGTCGGCCGCCTCCTGGGCCGGCACGACGAGGTCGACGACCCAGGTGCCGGTGCCTTCATCGAACCGGCTGGTGAAGACCGTGGCGACAAAGGACTTGGGCGAGGTCGCGGGCGGGTCACCCTGCGCGATCGGGGTGTCCACAACGCGCACCCGATCCCCCGCGGCAAGCGGGTAGTTCGGCAGCTGCGCCACGGTGAGGGCCACACCCACGATGGATTGGCCCGCAGCGATGCTGATTCCCTCCCCCACGTTCGCTGTGGTGACCAGGGTGCCGGCCGGCAGGTCGACCGTGGCGGTCTGGCCGATCACGTCGGTGGCCTGCGCGGCGGTGAAGGCGGGGGTGTCCTGGCCGCCGGCGATCTGCAGCGTGGTGAGATCGGCGCTGGTGATGGTGGCGCCGCGGGCGACATCAGTCTGCGTCGACAGAACCGTGACGGTATTGCCGACAGTGGATGCGTAGTACCAGCTGCCGAGTCCGCCGACGATGGCGAGGGCGACGCCGGCAGCGATCACGGCCGGCCTACGACGGGACTTCGTCGGCGGGCGCACGGCTCCCCTGAGCGTTCCCGTGGCCTTCGCCGCAGTCGGCTTCAACGGACGGGACAGGCGTGGCGTGCGGCGCCTGGTGCCCGTGCTGGTCCTTTCGGGGCTGATCTGTTCGGTCATGACTGCGCTGCTCTCTCACTAGCTTCGAAGCACGGGCTTTCCGCACTGATGTTGAGCGAAGTCAGTCCGCCGACCTCTCCGCCACCGACGATGTTGACGCCGTAGCCGGCCTCGTTGTCGTCCTGGTCAGGCGCAAGGAGCTGCACACGACGACCGTCACCGTCCGGTCTGTCCCCGGCCAATGTCCAACCGTCGGCGACCTGAGCCGTCACCAGCTCGTCGAGCACATCAAGACCACCGAGCGGACTCACACCCTCAACGAACCAGACATAACGCCGGGTCTCCCACATCCGCACACGCTGCTCAGGGTCCACATCGATCCCTCTGCAACCCGAGGATTCACTCGTCACATTGTCGATGCGTTCGATCGACGCAGGGTCAATCCGCGCGATCAGATCCTCCCCGTGCGCTGCAGTGGTCTGCTGTGCGTCGTTCAACGTCAGGTCGGTTCTCGCACCCGACGACTGGCTGCATCCGGCTACCGCGGCAAGCGCGAGTAGCGCCAGCGCAGCTGCCAGGCCCTTGGGCATCAGGCCATCGGTCACGGCCGCTCACCCTCGGCAACCTCGAAGCATGGGCTCACAGCGCTGATACTGAGTGAGGTCAGACCGCCGTTCTCACCGCCGCCAGCGAGCTCGACTCCATAGCCGGCATCATTGCCCGCGTCAGAGGCGAAGAGCTGCACCCGGCGGCCGTCGCCCTCTGTTGTTTCTCTGCCCGCCGTCCAACCGTCTGCGACCTGGGACGCCACCAGCTCGTCCAGCACATCGAGCCCACCGAGCGGGCTCACGCTCCCAACGAACCAGACATATCGTTGGTTCGTCCACTGCTGCACACGCTGCTCAGGGTCCACATCGTTTCCTCTGCAACCCGACGACTCACTCGTTACTTTGTCGATGCGTTCGATCAACGCAGGGTCAATCCGCTCGATCAGCGCATCCACGTGTGCGGCGGTGGTCTTCGATGCGTCATTCACGTTCATATCTGTTCTCGCTCCAGTTCCCTGAGTACAGCCCGCCATCGTCAGTGAGGCGAGGAGTAGCACTGTTGCCAACACCCGTCGGCCGTGCCGATCGTGCATCATTGCTCGCCCCCTTCGACGTCAACCAACGTCGGTTCATAGCCGGGTTCCATGATCGGATTGGTGGCATAACTCTGGTTCGTACCGGGGATCACGACCACCTCGGGTTCCGCGTAGAGCTCGACTTGTCCGCCCACAAGCACGTTGTAAAGCTGTCGTCTCACCGTGCCTTTTCGGTCCCAGACATTCAGATGCCCCTCGAGCTGCCCGGACGACACCTGCCCGTTTTCTCGGTAGCCGGTTTCGAGGCGGATGAACCCGTCGGTGGTCAAGGGACTGCCGCCGTGGCCCAAGTCGCCGGCTTCCGCGCCCTGGAAGAGGACCAGCGGGTCGTTCGGGGCCATCAGGGAATAGTGCGGAACGTCGGCGGTGACGGGATACTCTGCCAGGTCCCGCACACCGAAACCCATCCCGGCGCTGGACAGTTGAACCGATCGGTCCAGTGCGAGACCCGCACGTTCGGCCGAACCCATAATCGATCCGCCGGCGCTGTAACCCATCCCGGTCACTTCGGCCGATGTCGCCAACTCTAAGCCCTGGCCAAAGTGCGCCAGCTTCTGACCAAGCCCATCGGCCATTGCCCCGGACAGCGCCTCGAGATCCTGCGGGAACGGCCCGCCCTTCCAAGTGATCATGCCAACGCTGCCCTTGTCTGTGGGTTGATTCAGGAACCACTCGCTTCGGTTGACCTCGCCGTCAAAGTTGCCGAGGGTCGTGTTGGTTCCGGGCACATAAAGACCGACGTAGTCCACCCCGGCGGGTACGTTGCCGGTGACCGGATCGAGCAGGCCGGAGTATTCCGCGATCGCATCGTGGGCATGGTCGAAGACAAGGATGTTGTGGCCAGTGACGGCCACCGGTAGCCCCGTCGCGGGGTCCGGAAACTCAATCTCCTCGTCGCGGAGGCGCCGGTAATAGCTGATCTGCTCCCGCAGGGCATCGATCTTCTCCTGCGCTTCCCGTCGGGCGAGCCCGCTCCCCCCACCCCGGGTGCCGCTGCCGTCCTTGTTGGCCTCAACGGTCTTCTCCAGATCGACGATCTCTGTCTCCAGAGTCGCGATGCCCGTGCTGATGTTGCGCTTGTTCGCCCGCACCCGGCTGCCGTACGGCACCCCCTCGAGGTTGCCGATCACAATGGGCAACGCCACGATCAGCGCAGCCTGTGAGGCCGCGTCGAGGCCGGACCACCAAACCTCCACCCCGGCGGTATCCGGCGGGCTGTTCCGGAATTTTTCCGCCAGACCTGGATTGTTCTGCACCAGAATGGTGATCTCCGTGGCGCTGAGACCGCCGAGCTTCTGCAGAAGCCCTGTCGTGCTCAGGTAGCTCAGCTGCTGGGTCCCGAGCCCGGCCAGGTTTCCTCGCGAACCCACCGAGGTCAGCGTCGCGACACAGGCGTCATCCGCGGCCCGGCGCTGGAGTGCGAGTTCGTCCCAACGCACCTCCACCTGGGTGAGCGTCGAGCGGGTTTCCCTCAGGGCCTCCGCCACCCGCGCACGCTCAAGGGCGTTGGGGTCCGGTTCCGAGCGAGGGCTCGTCGTCTCGGCGATGTCACCGAAAGACGTGAAAAGTAGTCGGGCCAGGTCGCGTTGGGCGTCTTCTTGCTGACGTTGGACCGCGCGGGCCTGGTCTTGGATTTGCTCGACCATGGCCGCGTACTGATTGAGGGCGCCGGCATCCGTCTCCAGCCCGGTGATGATTACCTGCACGTCGGGGATCAGGCCTTCCGCGCTGGCGGCGAAGGCCGTCGCCGCCTGCGCGGTCCACGTTGCCGACGCGGCGTCGGTGACGGCGGTCTGCAGGTTTGTGAGCGTTGTTGTGCGTAGGTTGTCGGCACCGGTCTGGCGAATGCTGGCTTGGCTTCGGATGCCCCATGGGTCACCGGCACCCGGGTTGGTTCTGGTCCAGCTCACAGTTGCCTCCGACCGTTCTCCAGTTGAGTGACGAGCTTGGTGTCCGCGGCGAGGATCTCTTTGACGTAGTCGGTTGCCCGGCGGCCCAGGTCCGCGATTGTCTCGCCGGCCAGTTCGGCACGGCATGCGCGCTGGGTCGTCGACTCGTCGAGTGTGCTTGCCACGGGCCCAGAGCCCAGCGCGGCGCTACTCGCGCCACGGGTGAGGTCGCTGCCGAGTTGCAATGGCGCACTGGCGCGATCCATCGATGAGGCGATGCCCCTCACAAAGGCGGCATCGACGTTCAGGTCAACCACGCGTCACCGCAGCCCAGCGTCGCATCGACGCCGCGCTGCAGAACGCGCGCTGTTAGCGGGAGAGACGGGCAGCTAGCTGCGCGTCGACCTCGCCGAGGGTTTGCGCCGTGGTGCGCAGGAACAGCGACAGGTCGTCGAGTCCGCCGATGGTGTTCTGAGCTCCGGTGGTGAATCGGTTGTAGGCATCCGAAAACGCGCCGGACGACTTGTCCGTCGAGAAGCCGGAGCTGATCAGTGCGGCGATCTGCGACTGGAGCTTACCCAGTGTCGCGTTGATCTCGTCGCGGCCGGCCACAAGGCGATCGGCATTGGAATTGATTTCCTGGTACGAAACATTGATATTCGCCATCGCGAACTCCCCTAAAGATAAACATGCAATGATGCGGCTCGATGCCGCACCCCCCGTGCAAGCCGCCAGCTTAGGCTCATATTTCAAAAAAATACGCCGTTATCGGCAAAAAAGTCCAAATCACACCGACTGTTACCCAAATGGGGGCCGTCGCGGCGGCGTTATCGGGCGCTCACGTGCGGATCACGGGGCAGGGGCCGATGTCGGGGCAGTTATGAGCCCGTCCGGTAAACCGCTCACCATGCTGCTGGTATTCACAGGCCCCTCGCTGACGCCCGGGATTGCCGACAGAGCAGCGTCTGCTGATTCCTTTGACTGCCCCTCCGAACCGCCCAACCCGCATCCCGCATCCCGCATCCCGACAGGATCACAACCAGCCCCGCCGCATCAACGGACAGGCGCAGTCGCGAGGACAGTCCACGACATGCGGCGCTCATACGCGGGTCACGGCGTAGGCTCCGGCGTCGGGCCGACAATGAGCCCATCCGGCAGCACCGGCACCTCGCCAGGCCAGTCCCCAAAGCGGTCCTTGACTTCGTCAGCGCCCACCACGGCCCCTTCTGGGAAATTCGGGTCGACCCCGGTGTCCACCCACGGTCCCGCCTCGACAGCATCGACAATGGAGATCTGCGGGTCGCTGACAACAATGATCTCCACGCTCGAGGTCGCTTCCTTAGTCTTAGTCGACCACGCGACGCCAATCAAGTAATCGACCAGGGCCTCCGGGTCGGGCACCGAGAACCCAGGCTCCACCTGGACCTCGATCGTTGTGTGGGTCTCCTCCTGGAGGCCACTCACCATGCTGCTGGTATTCACAGACCCCCCGCTGACTCCCGGGATCGCCGACAGGGCCGCATCTGCGGATTCCTTCGACTGCCCCTCCGAACCGCCAAGTGAGCACCCCGTCAGGGCGATTACCAGCCCAATGCCCAATACCGACGTTGCCGCCCGGCGGGTCGGCCGTCGTGAGCGTTTGGGAAACGTCGCTTCCGGTTTCATCGGGAGCCTACTTTCGAGATGCGTGATAGTCGTTCACGGTCACGTCACCGGCGAAATAGCCAGTGATGTTCGGATCATTATTGATTTCGGGGTTCTCGGAGGCCATGACTGCGTATCGGTTCGCATTGTGGACGTTCAACGCGTGCATGGGGGTCGAGTCGGATTCTCCGGTGAGATGCGACCCGGATCCGCCCACTGTCGTCCAT
The DNA here is from genome assembly GCF_002909375.1 of Cryobacterium zongtaii. Classification (GTDB taxonomy): domain Bacteria; phylum Actinomycetota; class Actinomycetes; order Actinomycetales; family Microbacteriaceae; genus Cryobacterium; species Cryobacterium zongtaii. The sequence continues at coordinate 33,016 of NZ_PPXD01000011.1, read as the reverse complement.
CTCTCCGGGTTCTGCCCTCCTGTCGCTACGGCCACAAGGTCCTCGTCGGCCGCCAACGCGGTGACATCCACGCCATCCGGAATGGCCATTTCCGAGATCGGAGACCCGGCCGTGACCACCTGTTGGATGTTGTAGCCGCGAGGGTCGGCCGCCATCGCCGCAGCGGTGATACCGCCCAGGCTGAAGCCGGTGGTCATCACGGGGGGCGCGCCAAGCCCGGTCGGGATTCCCTCTTTCTCCATGGCGTCGAAAACGGCGTCCATCAGGGCGGTCTGATCGCCGTGCACCGCAAGCAGGTCCGCGGTCAGATCGTTGGGGACTGCGCCGGCGAGCGGGTTCCACACCTGGGTGCTGGGAATCTGCACCGTGTATGCGTGCTCGATGACCGGGTTGTTTTGCGCATCAAGCACCGCGTTGCCTTCCGCATCAAGCTTCTCGGCCTGGCTGTGGAAGATGCGGATCTCGGCGAAATCCGCCTTGCCTGTGGCATCGATCTGGCTGGCGCTGACGAGCAGGGACGCGACGTCGGTTGGTTTGACCTGACCGGTCTCGCCATCCGTCGTTATCTCAACGTCATCGCCTGTCAGCCGTCGGCTCTCCCTTGAAGCGAATATCGCACGTTCGTCGATGGCTTCGTCGCTGAGCCCGGAGTCACCCAAAGTCGCCTCACCATCGTTGAACATGCCGAGGGTCTGACCGTCGTGGATGATCATGCCCACAATGTCATCGAAGTACGGACCGGTCGCACCGATTAGCGCTCCGACATTCGCCGCGCTGTTGGCCGAAACGTCGCTCAAGGAGAAATTCTCGAAGAAAGAAACCCCGACACCCACGGCAAGCGGGATTCCACGAGTGCGCAGAACCCCAATGGGGTCCTCCTGGAATTCGTCCGCCGCGGCCATCAGGGCGCCGGCCCACGTTTCGGCGGTCTCCTGAAGGAAGCCCATTTTGAACGATGCGGACAGCGCACCCGCCAGGCCCGCCGCAACTCCAACACCTGTCACCATCGTCACGGCGAGGTCGGCCTGGGCGGCGGCAACTCCCCCGGCACCGGAGGCGGCGGCGCCGGCGACATTTTCCGCACCGGTAACGGCCACGCCGGCAACACTTCCTGCACCTGAGGCGGCCGCACTGGCAAAGCCCCTGACGCCGGTGCCGGCGGCGCCGGCCACATCCCAGGCGCCGGATGCGGTCGCGCCGGCCACGTCACCGGCGCCGTGGATGCTCGTTCCAGCCACGGTGACCGCACCGCCGACGACGGACCCGCCGACGGACACTCCGCCGCCGAGCGCCGCTGCCGAGACCTGCAGCGCGCTGTCGGCGAGCTGGTAGGTCGTGACCACGGAGGCTGTGACCAGGGCAAGACTCTCGGTGACCACGAGCTGCGTGGTCAGGCGCGTGGCAGCCCGCAGGGCAGCCGCCTCGGCGTTGGCACCGGTCAGTGGGGAGAGCACGAGAGATTCCAGCAGGTCGGGGTCCACGGCCAGGGCCGCCACTGTGCCGATCATGGGTGCCACCAGCAGGTTCAACGACTGGATGGACGTCGTCATTGCCTCGACATCGGCGAAGGTGACCGCGACTGCGGCCCCGCCCGATGCCACGGCCCGGCTGGTTGAGGCTGCGGCGCGGGCCACTGAGCCGAGGACACCGGCGGTGGCGGCGGTCTGCGCATCCTGTGCGTTGTGCGCGGCGACAGCCTGGGTATCTTGCACGTCGTGCACGGCGGTGGACTGCGCATCCTGCAGGTCACCCACGGCGGTGTCCTGCGCGTCCTGCACGTCGCGCGCGGCGGTCGCCTGCGCATTCTGCAGATTGTGTGTGGCCGCGGCGCCGGCAGCGGCGGTCTCTTCGATTCCGTCGAGGTACGCGTCGACGATGGTCGAGGCCGGCTGGGCTGTGTCGTCAGCGGGCATCGGTTGCTCCGGTCTGCTCGGCGGACGACACGAGGGTTTCGGCAACCAGCCCGAGGAGATCCTGGTGGATACCGGCCGGAGCGGTGCGCCGGATCGTCACCCGTCCCTGGTCGGTGATGGCCTGCGCGGCGTCAGCACCCGCGACGGGCCGGGGCAGGGTCACAGACATCTTCAGCCAGCCCCTCGGCCCCCTGAACCAGTCCCGGGCGAACAAGGCCCGACCTGACGTGTCTCCGACCGCACCGAAGGCTTTGATCCGATACCCCGTGCCCATCGCCCCGCTGAGATCCTGTAGCACCTCACGAGCGTCTGCGGCGTGGAGTTCGGTGGTGAGGTTCGCCACGACCCGGTGGTCGCCGCCGCGGATCGCGGCGATCAGCGCACGCGACTCCACGATCCCCAGCGACACGGCCCGGCCCGACCCATCGCTGACCGGCGGGCCGGCCACGGATGAATCGGTCGGCAGCAGCTGGGCCAACGACGGGTACAACCCCGTCACAGGCGCCAGTGTGACCTCCACCTGCGGATCCTCCTCGGCGTTCGCGGTGGAGCGCACGGTCAAGCCCGCGCACACGGTCTCGGACACGGTCGTGGAGTGCATGGTGGTCGAGCGCCCGGCCCCGTCGGCGGCGCTCCAGGCCACGACCTGGAAGACCAGTCGACCCGACATCTGCAGGGTCAGGGCCAGCAGCAGCGTCGACGGGATCTGTGTCGACCAGTCGGGATCGTCCAGGCCGACTTCGTTGCTGACGAGCTGCCGCGCCTTCAGTCCTGCCAGCACGCCGGCCGACTGGTTTGTCTCATCGTGTGCGCCTGTCGACTCGGCAGCGGGGATAAACGCCGGCAGGATCAGGCCAGGCAGGTGGTCCCGGAGCAGACGCGCCTCCGGCAGGGTCAACGAGAACAGGGTCTCCGCGCCGCGGGCCGTGGCGCCGGTTACGCCGCTCACTTCCAGCCCTGCGTGGAGAACGTGCCGTCCAGGTCAAGCCAATCGCGGGAGCCCGCCGGTGGTAACGCCGGCACGGCGCGCACCACACTCCGGGCCAGCTCGACCGTCGACTCTGGCACCAGTTCGTCCGCCATGGTGAACATCGTCACACGTACCTCGTCCGCGGCGCCGCTCAGGGCGCTGCCGATGGTGTTCATGGCGCTGCTGACCGAAGCCACCGCGATGTCTGTGGTCGTTTCGATGACGTTGCCGACCACGTTCACGGACCTGTCCCAGGCCAACTGCACGGCCGCCTGAGCTGCCACTATGGCCGCCTTCGCTTCATCGACGGCGCGGGCGTGGGCCTCCAGTTGCAAGGCTGCGTCGTCGAGCAACTGGGCTTCGCTACCCAGACCCAGGGCCACAGTGCGAATACGCGCGCGCAGTGTGTCCCCCGCGCTCGACGCCCAGGCCATTCCTTCAACCTGGGTCAGCAGCGCACTGGCCCGGCTGCGTAGCTGGTTGGCGTTCTCGCGCGTGGTCGACGCCTGCGTGCGCAGCCGGCTTGTGTCTCCGTAAATGTCAGCTCCGGATCTCTCTGAAGAGCGGGCGCGGGAAGGCCACCTGCACCTGGATGGCACGGCCGGCGTCGACGAGCAGGCCGCGGCCGGGTGGGAAGTCGCTGCGGGTGACCCGTGGGAAGGGGGTGCGGAACAGGCTGAGGCCATCCGTTTCTTCGGGTTGCAGCACGATGCCGGCCCTGGCGGTTTTCAGCTCGCTGTAGATCTGCCAGGCGCTGGCGGCGGTGACGGTGTCGGTTTCGGCGATCACCGGCACGCCGGCGCGGCGGGCCGCCTTGATCAGCCGGGCCACGGCGCCCTCGGCGGGCAGCCCCTCGAAGTCGCCCACGTTTTCGACCACGATCAGGAGGTCGGTGCTGCCGGGCGTGGCCGGTTGCTCCAGCACGGTCGCCAGGCGCACCGCCAACGCTTCGGCTTCGTCCGCGTCGGTCGAGAGCTCCGCCCAGTCGGTGACGTCGGCGAGGGCGCTGCGCCGGCCCACGAGCAGGTACGGTCGTAGCTCGGGCCGGGTCGCGCGCACCGACTGCAGGATGGTGGTCATGGTCGTCGTGCGGCCGGAGCCGAACGGGCCGGTGACCACGAAGAGGCCGTCCAGGGGCACGCCGACCGGTTCGAGGCTCTCGTCGCTGACCCCGAGGGTGGGCCGGCCGGCCACCTGCGCGGGCAGGTCGGCGAGCGGGATGTGCACGGCCAGGCGCTCGACCCCGGTCGCTGCGTCGACGCCGGCGGCGCGCAGCCGAGCGGCGAGCGTCTCCACCCAGGCGGCCTGTGCGGTGAGGTCGGCGGTACCGCCCGGCACCGCCAGCTGAACCTCGTGGCCGTCGACCAGGCCGCGGCCGGGCACGGCGTCGGTGAGCACGTCGGGGCGCACCCCGGCGGCCGAGTATTCGCTCTCGCCGGCCAGGCGCAGCACGAGTCGCTGCCCCACGTTGGCCAGCAGCTGGGTGGGCAGCGCCCCCGAGCGGTCGGCGGTGAGCACGAAGTGCACACCCACCTGCCGGCCCGTGGCCGCGAGCTTGAGGAACCTGTCGAACAGCTCTCCGGCGCCGCGGAATTCGTAGTCGGCGCGGAACGCCGCCATCCCGTCCATGAGAACGAGCACGCGCGGTTCCGCGACGGCGGTGATGCGCCGGTAGTCGCCGAGCGAGCCGGCCCTGGCCAGCGCGAACCGGGCGGCCCGGTCGTCCACCAATTGGGCGAGGTCCTTGAACAGGCGGGTGGCCCGTTCGGTGTCGTCGCCGGCGATCACCGCGCCCACGGTGGGCAGCGACTCGAGCATGCTCAGGCCGCCGCCGGCGAAATCGAGTCCGTAGACGGCGACCGGATGCGTCTCGGCCGCCGCCGAGGCGGCCACCGCGATTGTGCGCAGCGCGGCGGTCTTGCCCGCCCCGCCGGTGCCGAGGATGACCAGGTTGCCGATGGTGTCGAGGTCCAGGACGAACGGGGACTGCCGTTGTTCCTCGGGTTCGTCGAGCATCCCCACCGGCAGCAGCCCCTCGCCGGCGACGGGCAGCCCGGCCAGGTCGAACAGGGCCGGCAGCTGGTCGAGCCAGGGTTTGCGCGGCAGGGCCAGGTCGCGGCTGTCCGCGGCGCCGGCAATGGTCCGGGCCAGGCGTTCGATGTCGCGGGCTCCGCCGGCACTGCGGGGGCGGGCGACGTTGCTCGCCCAGGTAGCCCCGGGGCCGAAGGACAGGTCGGCCACCTCCACATCCGGTGCCGGCACCGAAGCCGACGCGGGCGGGGTCAGGCCGCCGAGGTAGGCGGTTTGGAAGTCGAACACCCGGCCGGGGCCGAGCTTGGCCGCGGCGCGGCCGGGGGTTCCCGGGTCGAAGCCCGCGGCATCCGCAACGCCGAGCACGTCGTGGCTGTCCGCCTCGTCGGCCACCCGCAGCGCCACCCGCAGGTTGGTGTTGGCCCGCAGGCTGTCTTTGATCACGCCGGCGGGCCGCTGGGTGGCCATCACCAGGTGCAGGCCGAGCGACCGGCCGCGCTGGGCCACGTCGATGACGCCGTCGACGAACTCCGGCACCTCGGAGGCGAGGGCGGCGAACTCGTCGATCATCAGGATCAGCGCCGGCGGGGCGTCCGGGTCGGAGCGCTTCTCGAGCGTCTCGAGGTCTTTGGCGCCCTTGCTGTTCAGCAGGTGCTCACGGAACCTCAGCTCGGCGCGGAGCGACGTGAGCGCACGGCGCACGAGGTGCGGGTTGAGGTCGGTGACCAGGCCCACGATGTGCGGCAGGTCGACGCACTCGGCGAAGGCGGCGCCGCCCTTGTAATCCACCAGCAGGAAGGTCACCCGGTCCGGTGCGTATTCCGCGGCGATGCCCATGATCCAGGTCTGCAGGAATTCACTCTTGCCCGACCCCGTCGTACCACCGACGAGGGCGTGCGGCCCGTGCGTGCGCAGGTCGAGGTAGAACGGTTCGCTGGCGCCCTGCCCGACGAGGGCACGGATACCGCCGGCCTCGCGGGGGGTGCCGGGCACCCAGCTCGAGCTGAGGCTGTCGTTCTTCACCCAGCGCTGCAGGACCGCCGCGGTGTCGTCGGCCACGTCACCGTCGTAGAGGTCGAGGAAGTTGACGCTGTGCGGCAGGTCGGTTTCGTCGAGCACCCGGGCACCGATGTCTTCGACCGGAGCCAGCGCCCTGGCGGCGGTCGCGGCACCGGCCGGGTCCACGGTTTCCAGGGCCGCCAGGGCCACCGTGCGCCCGACACGCACGAACCCGACGCTCGTGCCGTCGGGCTGCACGTCGAGGTAGGTGCGGCAGACCACGGGCAGCGCCGCCACGGAGGGTGCCAGCCAGACCAGGAACACGCCGTGGTCGGCGCCCTCTTCGCTGAGCGCGACCAGGCGGGAGCGGTCGGCGGGCGCTTCGTTGGTCACCAGCACGATGATCGCCGGCCGGGCCGGGAGCCGGTCCACCGCGGCGGCCAGGTCGTCGGTGGCCGTGCGCGATTCGGTCAGCCTCGACCGCACCTGCTCGGCGCCGGATCCAGCCGTGCGGCGGGCCGCGATCAGGCCCTCCAGGGTGGCCAGCAGGGCGGTCGCGGCGGGGAAGTCCGCGGCGAGGCCGTTGACGCGCAGCGGGCTGTGCGGGGAGTTCACGTGCGGCAGCCACTTCAGCCAGGCCCAGTCCGCGGTGGCGTCGCCGCCGGCGAAGGCCGTGACGACGAGGTCGGCCGGGGAATGCAGGCCGACCAACTGGGTGATCACGGCGCGGGCCGCATCCGCCGCCTGGGTCGACGAGCCGGCGATGCCGAGCGCTCCGCAGCGGGCGAGGTTCTCCACGACGGGCACGCCGTCCACCTGGGCGCACTCGTCGATGATGGCGTTCACCCGGTGCCACTCGTCCACGGTGCCGGTGTGTTTGGACGGCAGCGCGACGGTGCTGCGGCTGCGCTGGGCGCCCAGGCCCAGGCGCACCTCGAGGAAACTGGCGTGTTCGGGCTTGCGGGTCCACAGCAACGCGGAGTGCTCCTGCATCGCGGTGGCGATGGCGGTGGCGGACGGCGATTCGGCCAGCCGGGCGTCGATCTGGTGCTCGCGCTCCTCCGCCAGGCTGGCTTCGAGGTCGACGACCGCGGCGTCGAAGCGTGCGTTCTCGGCGCGACCCTTGCGGCGACCCTGGATGCGGTTGTCGATCCAGGTGCCGAGCAGGATGATCGGGGCCATGGCGATGAACAGCAGCGTGTACACCTGCCGGGTGGCCAGGAACAGCACCGCGCCCATGACCACCGGGGCGATCAGGGCGAGGGTCGGGAAGCGCTGCTTCTCCGGCGGGTTGGGCAGCTCGGGTGCGGTGAAGGTGCGGCCGAGATAGACCGGCTCAACGCGAGGCGAGCGGGAGAAGTCCGCGGCGGCCGGTTCCGCCGACGCCCCGGCCGGCACCGGCAGCGGGATGACCATGAGCACGGATGCGCCCAGCTGCAGCCGCGACGAGGCCGAGAGCAACGAGCGGTGGCAAAGGGCGCCGTCGACGGTGACCCCGTTGGCCGAGTTCAGGTCGGTGACGCTGATGGTGTCGCCCACCGTGATGGAGGCGTGCCGGCGCGACACATTCGGGTCGTTCAACGGCACCTGGGAGTCGGGGGCGCCACCGACGTAGTTCACGCCGGTGGCGATGGTGAACTCGTTGCCGGCATCCGGGCCTTCGAGCACCCGCACGATCGCGGCGGCGGTGCCGAAGAGGTCATCGCCGTCCCGGCGTTCCAGGCTGGAGACCACTTCGACGGTGCAGCCGGAGCGCAGGTTCGACTCGTGGATGGTGGCGGACGGGTTGAGTAGCCGGGCCTGGGTCCGGCCGGGGTATTCCGCTCGCAGGGTGAGGTCCGGGGCCAGCCCAGGGGGCTGGGCGCCGGCCGTGTCTGCCGAGAGCCCCGGTGTTCCGCGAACCGTTCGGCTGGAGAGGTGTCTGGCGATGTCGCTCACCGTGGCGGTGACATCCGCCGTCACGACGACATCACCCACCACCCCGGACACATCTTTTACGGCAAGTCGAAGCTTCATTGTTGTTCCCCCAGGGGCGACCATACGGCATGGGGCCCCGGGATGGCGCTTTTTTGCGTCTGATCGGGAAACTTCTTGGTTCCTAGGCGGGCTCCGCGGTGTTCGGCGGCACCAGGTGGCGGGCGAACCAGCCGGCGGCCAACTCGGCGGCGGCGCCCAGGGCGCCCGGTTCCTCGAACAGGTGGGTGGCGCCGGGTATGACGGCCAGCCGGTTCTCGCAGCGCAGGTGTTTCTGTGCCTCGCGGTTGCCCTCCAGCACGGTGATATCGGCACCGCCGACGATGAGCAGGGTGGGCGCGGTCACCAGCGGTAATCTCGTTCCGGCCAGGTCGGGCCGGCCCCCGCGAGACACCACAGCGGCAATATGCGTCTCGGCATCGCCGGCCGCCCACAGGGCTGCGGCGGCTCCGGTGCTGGCACCGAAGTAGCCGATCCGGCATCCGGCGGTGTCGGACCGGTCGGTCAGCCAGCCGGTGACGGCGACCAATCGCCGGCCCAGCAGCTCGATGTCGAAGACGTTCCCCCGGTCCAGCTCCTCCTCCGGCGTGAGCAGGTCGAACAGGAGGATGCCCAGCCCGGCCTCGAACAGCACATCGGCCACGTACTGGTTGCGGGGGCTGTGCCGGCTGCTGCCGCTCCCGTGGGCCAAGAGCACCACGCCGGTCGGCGACGCGGGCAAGTGCAGATGCCCGTTCAGGGGCACGGTGTCGACGGGGATCTCGACCTCGTCGTCGACCCCCGCCTCGAGGTCCGAGTCGCCCGCACCCGACGGCCCGGTGAGCCGGCGTGCCGCCTCGTCGAGCAGCCGAGCGACCTCGTCGTCGGTGGTGGCCGAGAAGTCGGTGTAGAACTGGCCGACCGCCCAGAAGGTCTCCGGCGCCGCCAGGTAGACGATGTCGTCTGCGCCGGTCATCTCCGCCAGGGTCGAGGCGGCGATCACGGGCACCGCGAGGATCACGGTCGCGGCGCCGAACCTGCGGGCCACGTCGCACGCCACTCGTGCTGTCGCCCCCGTAGCCACCCCGTCATCCACGATCACGACGGTGCGGCCATCGAGTGGGATCCGGTCGCGGCCCGGCCGGAGTCGCTCGACCCGCGCGTCGAGGTTCACCCGCTCGCGAGCTTCGACCGCGCTCACCTCGGCGTCGGTCACCCCGGTCAAGGCCACGGTCGATTCGTCGATGAGTTGCTCCCCGCCCTCGCCGATGGCGCCCATCGCGAATTCGGGCTGGAAGGGCACGCCGAGCTTGCGCACGACGATGACGTCGAGAGGGACGTCGAGTGACGCGGCGACCTCGTACGCCACCGGCACTCCCCCGCGGGGAATGCCGAGCACCACAATGTCCTGCCCACGCAGGTAGTCGAGCTGCAGGGCCAGCCGACGACCGGCTTCCACGCGATCAATGAAGAGCACCATCGGCCCATGATCGTCCCCCACGCCCTCTGCCGCTAGACATCACATCCAGAGTGCGACCATCACGGACTACACGGGCCCGACTCTCCCGGCTTCGGGTCGGCCCAGCTCGTCTTACCAGTCCGACCGCTCAGCAGGGCGACGGATCGCACGGCGATGCTCCCGATCAGCATCGTGGCGACCCCAATGGCGAGCCACGCCCACACCGCGTGGCCTGGACCGCCCCAGAGCGCAAGCCAGTGTGCCGTATAGGTTCCGCTGGATGCCGCGGTGAAGGTGAATGCCCAGAACCCCAGGGTGAAAGGCAGCCGCCAGTAGGTGCCCAGCATCATCAGTTGCACGAGGATCAGCACGACGAAGGCACCGAGCAACATCGTCTCGACCAGGTCGACGCGGCCGCCGTTGACCGCGAACCACGCGTTTCCGGCGACCGCCGGCGGTGCGGACCAGATCGCGAAGGTCGGTAGGAGAGCGTCGGGCGGCGCCGGGCGGAACGCAATCCGCGCCAGGATGATCGTGCCCAGCATCAGCCAAAACAAGATACCGACAGCGATGGCCGCTTCGCCCAACAACGTCCAGCCGAACGTGCCTGCCCCCTGCCCGATGATGAACGCTGCGGCGACGGTTGGCAACAGGTAGCCGCCGTGGATGCTGTCGATGCTGCGCTCGCGGAGAGCGAACTGAGCAAGAAACCAGGCGCCGAAGAGCAGGCCGATCACCATGAACACACCCGTGGCGATGCGGCCGACGATCGGGAAATACTGCGCGTAGTGGGTGCAGACCAACAACGCCGACGTCGGTGCGAGCGACGCGAAAGGGCCCTGCACGGGGTCGCGGAGATCCTCGCCGATGCTGCCGCCGTGATAACCGGATCGCCGGAGGTAGTTCGTGACGACGACGATCCAGGCGGCTGCCGCGAGAATCCACAGCCCCTCGGCGATGATGTTCGGCGTGAGCGAGGTGTGTGCGGCCATGGTCCAGGTGCCGGCCAGGCCGGACAGCCCGAACGGGATGCCAAGGCTGCTCAGCGGAGCCCGACCGGTGCGGGTGCTGCGGACGCGCGACCTCGGCGCAGGTGTCATGGCGTTGTCTCCTCGCGGACGGACGTGGCTGGTGAGCGTCGTGCCCACATCGTCAGGCATCTCGATCCCGCCCGGTCAACGCTACGCGGGGTGAAGCGGGACTTTCGTCACAGTGAGGCTCGACCGAACCGATGGTTTCGAGTCTCGGAGTTTTGAGGCACTCGGTGCAACACCCGGAGACTCAAAAGCCGCCGCCAAGGTCGGCAATGGGCTGTCTGTCGTCCCTGATCTTGTCGCAGAAGCGGCAGCCGTGGTACCTCGGCGCGTCCGGCGAGTCCTGCTTGATGACCCATTTGTGCAACCCGAGCCGGCATCGAAGTCGTCGTTTCATCTTCAGCTCCCTCAGGTCAAGGTGACGCCGTTTGCCCCCCAAGCTACGCCGGACGACCCGGTCGCGCTCGTGGTCAGGCGACCAGATTGAAGGTGCTCGCGAAACGGTCGAGCAGGTCGGCACGTCCGTGTAGCACCTTGATCACCCCCGTTGTGATCGCACGAGCCGGTGCGAGCTCACCCAGAATGAGCAGGTGGATGTCCGGACCGGCCACAAAGGCGAGGTCTGCAGGTCCGTCCCCGCGGGTCACGTCCAGGGTGCTGCCCTTTACCCTGATGAGCAGCTCGGCGCCACCGAATTGCGCCGCGTAGGCGGTAGGGGGCAGCTTCGCTGCCACCTGGGCGCGGAACGTCGTTCGCAGATCCATCGTCAGCGAGTCGGGAGTGACGACTTGCTCATCCCGCGGCTCACCCATCGCCTTGAAGCCCCAGGCGCCGAACGCGAGCACAACGGGCTCGAGCTCGCGGCCGTACGGCGTCAGCTCGTAGACGATCACGCGCGAGCGCGGTGCCCGGCGGATCACACCGGCCGACTGCAGTTCCTTGAGTCGCGCCGCCAGGATGTTGCTCGGGATGCGGGGCAGTCCCTCGGCGAGCTCACCGTAGCGGCGCGGCCCAACGAGCAGGTCGCGAACAATGAGCAGGGCCCAGCGCTCGCCCACGAGTTCCATGGCGCGGGAGACACCGGAGTACTGCCCATAGTCGCGTGCAGCCATGGCTGGCTAGGCCTGCTGGTTCAGGACGGCGCCCGGCCCCTGCTCGGCGGCGACGGGCTCCATGTAGCCGAACTCGACAATGTTGCCGTCGGGGTCAGTGAGCTGACGCTGATACATGAAGCCGTAGTCGGAAGGCTCCTGCGCCTCCGTGCCGCCGGCTGCGACGCCCCCGGCTACGCTGGCGTCCACCGCCTCCCGACTGTCCAGGAAGATTGCGGTCGACACCGACGGGTTCACGGCCGGGTCACCGAGGGGAAGCTCGGTGAAGGTCTGGAAATAGTCGCGCACCAGCAGCATGATCGCGCTGTGATCCTCCTCGACGACGACGCAGGCCGCGTTGTGATCAGTGAAAAGCGGGTTGATGGTGAATCCGATCGCCGTGTAGAACGCCTTCGCGCGATCCAGATCGGTCACCGGCAGATTGACGAACATCGAAGTCATGGTGGTCTTCCTTTCGTGGGTTCGGTATCACTGGGGAGTCCGGAGATGGACACCATCCACACTTGCAAAAAACAAGTAGCGTGTCAAGGGTTTGGCGCGCTGCCTGGTCCTACCAGCCGTCGATGATGCACATCAGCCCGGCAAACGCGAAGATCCCGGGCGCGACGTAGAGCAACGTGCAAAAAAGAAACCGGGGGGGGGATCTCCTGCCCGGGTACCCGTTCATCCCGATATCGTCGAGCGCTGGCAGCGATTCGTGACGCAGAATCGGCGAGGATCGCGTGTATCGCGAGCCAGGGCTCCGGCGTGCCGAAGTCGGCGGTTGACGAGGTGAAGAAGACGAGAGTGTCGTCGACGATCTCGATGTTGAAGTCGCTGGCCGTGTCGATGAGCGCCGCCATCACGTCGGGTGTCAGCAGGTAGAGCGCGTCCGACCGGTACGTGACCGGCCTATACAGGTGGAACCACCGGTCGAAACCTCCCTCAAGAGACAACCGCTGGGCGCGATCGACTCCGGTGGGCAGGTCGCTGCCGAGCCTGTTGTTCGAGGTCGCGTCGAGGATGAGGTGCGGCAGCGGCGCAGGCAGCCTGACGGCCAGATAGTGCCATCGGCTCGACCGGCCCGCTCGGCGCACCAGATTGCCGAGAGACTATGAAGAGGTACCACAGGTCATTGATCCCCCGACACTCACGCTAATGGGCACGCGGACACCGGTCGACCGGATCAGCTCGCGGCGTCTGGTCAGCCTGGCGGCGGGCCCGGCTCCGCGGGCCGCACGTACTCGTAAACATCGACATGGTCACTCTTGAGCACGAACCGGGTGAGACTGCGCGTCGTCTGCGCGAGGTCAGCGATGGTCTCGTCACCGCTGGGGGAACACGCTTCGGCACCGATCCCCTCGTTGAGCCCTTGAACGGGATGGGCCACGAGCAGGCAGGTAGAACCGTAGCGAGAATTCCCGCTCCAGACGGTGAGGTACCCGTAGGTTTCGTAGCGCCGCATCGCATCGGCATTCAGCCCCAGCCGGTTGAGAGTGCCGTGCGGGTCATTCGGCTCATCGGCCTCCGTGCCCTCCGACACCAGCCCGAGAATGGCGTCCGGGGGAAATGCGTAGTTCGGCGTGCGCACGTAGTCCGGCGCAGATGGCTGCATCCACGCGACGATGGCCGCGGTTAGGGCGAGGGTCGTGATGGTACCGCCGAGGATCGTCAGCCAGCTGCGGCGGCGGCGCCACCACGGCGCCGCGGGGGCTTCGCCGATGGGAGCGGAATCAGCGATCGGACCCTCGGCGGGGTCGCTCTCGGTGACCGCCCGTGAGTCAGGGTCGGGGTCGGTGACCGCGGCCTCCAGTTCGGTGAGCCGAGCCCGAGCCGCCGCATCCCCCGCGATGTCGGCATTCCGTCCGTACGCGCGTCGGCGCAGGCGCTCCAACTCGGTGGATTCGTCGAACTCGCCGGGCGCCGGCGGCACATCCATGCCCTCATTATCCGCGCGGGCGGGACAGGAGGAAAGGGGCTACCTGTTAGGGGCCGTCATCTGACAGGACAAAAGCCCGGAGCACCGACCGGAGCGGCTTCATGCTGGGAGCCGTGGTGTCCGGCGCTGTGCACGTCGTCTCCATGCTCGTTCCTCGAGCCTGGCCGTCACACCGGTCCGCCTGTGCGAGGTGCTGCCTACCGGAAGGGCACAGGGACGTGGGCGGCCTTGGCCCAATCAAACCGGATGCGTTGACCGCCGGTTTCGTTCAGAATGTAGGCCTCAAGCTTCATGACGCGATGGTCGGCGATTGCCTGATCGGTTCCCACGATGTCGAATCGATACCTGCTGGAGTGCTCGGTCACGAGGACCGCACCGATGCCGGGAAAGATGACGAACATTTGATCCGTGAACAACAGTGTGTGTTCGTAGTGCCGACGAAGATTCTGGCCCAGTTGCGGGAAACTACGGAGCGATTCGACCGGGCGCACGATGGCTGTCATGGTGATCATGATGTAATCCTCAGCCCGCAAGGTAAGCACCAGGTTAACTACCGGTGGGCGTCTGCTGGGAATTCACGCGTCGCGACTTCGCGCTGGGCGGGTGCGATGAGGAAGGTGATGATCGACGCTACGACCAGGATCACGGCCCCGGCGAGCATCGCCGCGCTGAACCCGACCGCGAACGCTTCCCGGGCAGCACGTGCGAGGGCCTCGCCTTCCGGGCCGAACGAATCGGCGATGCCGATCGCGGCACCGGCGCCGGCGTCGACGACCTGGCGCACCTGGTCGGGAATCCCGTCAAGCGCCGGCTTGATGTCGCTCCGGTAGAAGCTGATCAGGACACTCGAGAGCACGGCGATTCCGAGCACGCCGCCGACCTCGCGGGTGATGTCGTTGACGGCGCTCGCGACGGAGCGCCGCTCCGCGGGAAGACCCTCAATGATGAGTTGGGTTCCGGGGGTGATCCCCATGCCAAACCCGATGCCGAACACCAGGACGCCGGCTCCCAACACCCAGATCGAAGCATCCACCCCGCCGGCCAGGCCCGCTGCGCAGACGAAGAGCCCGACCCCCATGAGCAGCAGGCCCAATGAGCCGGGTACGCGTGCACCAAACCTCCTTTCGAGTGCGGCCGATATCCCGATGCCTGCGCCGACGCCGACGGGAACGATGAGCAGGGCCAGAGCCGCTCCGAGCGGCGTGTATTCCAACACGATCTGCAGATACTGCGGCGAAAGCACGAAGAACCCGAGCGAGGCGAAAAACTGAACGGTGACGATGAGGGATCCCGCGGCCAGTCCACGATTGGCGAACAGCCTCACGTCGAGCGACGGATCTTTCGCACGCAACTGGTGCACGACGAACGCCACGAAACCCAGAGCGCCGACGGCGAGCGCCAGCAGGGTGACGAGGTCGAGCCATCCGCGCTGAGGGCCCTCAACCACGCCGAAGACGAGCCCAGCCAAAGCGATGATCGACCAGAGTGCGCCCAACGGGTCGAGAGAAAGCCGCGGGTTGCGATTCTGCGCAACGAGCATCAGTACCGGGATGATCAGGGCAACGGCGACGCCGCCGAACACCAGTTGCACGCTTCCCCACCAATACGCTTCGAGGAGAGCACCGGCGATGATCGTGCCAGCCACCGCGCCGGCAGAGCTGACCCCCGACCACACTCCGATGGCAAAGGTTCGTCGCTCGGGCGGATACGCGTCAACGAGCGCGGAGAGGGTTACGGGAAAGACCGCGGCGGCGCCCACCCCGGCAATGGCCCGCAGCGCGATGAACCAGCCGGGGTCGGGCGCGAACGCTGACGCGACGTTGGCCGCCCCGAAGATCAGCAAGCCCATCACGAGAATCGTGCGCCGCCCGACTCGGTCAGCGGCGATGCCCGCAGTGAGAAGGAGGGCGGCGAAGGTCAGGGCGTACGCATCGATGATCCAGGTCAGCTCGGACTGGTCAGCCTCAAGGTCGATCGCGATGTCGGGCAAGGCGATCGCCAGTGCCGAGTTGCCCGCAACGACCAGCGCGAGGGCGGCACAGAGCACAACAAGCAGCCCACGAAGCTGAGTCGGGTTGAGCGGCATGTGCGGTGCGGCAGTGGTGGGTGGGAGTGCGGTCATGACTATTCCCTTCTTTTAGCTCCTTTACCGAGTGTCTCCGTTACGGAAGGAAATGTCAACTATGATGTGGCCATGGCGAAAGACAGCGACATCCCGGGAGCGGAGCAGGTCGAGCGCAGCAGAATGTCGGCTGCAGAACTGTCGTGGGCGCTGCGCTCGGTGAATCGCGCCGCGTCCCAGCTCGAGCACGCCCTGGCCGCCAAGGTGGGACTGCGCGCCCTCGACTTCGAGGCGATGGGTCACATCATGGATCTGGAAGGAACCCAGCTCGGGCCGGCCGAACTTGGCCACCGTTTGGGCATCAGTACCGGCTCGGCGACCGAACTGGCGGACCGCCTCGAAGCTGCGGGCCACATCGCGCGCGCCCGGGATGCGACTGACCGGCGTCGAGTCAACCTAGTGCCGCAGGCTTCCGCCGTGGGTCGCATCCTCGGAGAGCTCGCCCCGCTCTTCACCGCGCTGGACAGCCTCGCACTCGAATTCTCGCCCGAGGAGCAGGCCGCGATCAGCCGATACTTGCGTGCCGCAGCAGACGAGCTCCAGACGCACTCTGCGACACTCACCTCGTCTTCGTCTGACGAGTGATGGTCAGCCGGCGCCGACCGGCAGTTGAGTCATGAGGTCCAGGGTGTCAGCGTTGAGCCAGTATTCGATGACCCGATCGTTCGCGATTCGCAGGATGCCGGTGCCGTGGAAGGTCATTTCCCTGCCCACCGGCGCTCCGGCCCCGGGCATGCCGCCGCCGTAGTGTCCGGTTGCCACCCAACGGACCACGACGTGGTCGCCGTCGACGAGGGGACCGACGTCGATCGTGCAGACGAGGTCGGACAGGAGGGAAATCATCTGCACGACGAGGTCCTTCATTCCGGAGACGCCGCCCCCGGCGCTGCCGTCGCCCCATCGAACATGGCGGCGTGAACGCGGTCACCAGGCCCTTCGAAGGCCTCTTCGCGAAGAGTCACAATGCGGGAGGGTATGTCGCGTTCAATCAATCGTTGAAGAGCCGGGTGGAGAGCCGGGCATCAATCCATCGCTAGGCCGGTGTCGCGGGCGTGCTGGTGACGTCACTCTCCCGAGGGGGTCACAGTTCTCTCTGGCCGAACGTTCGGGGGTCGACCGGCCGCTGGGCATGGGGCAGGTTCCCAATGACGAGCCGATAGGACTCGGTGACGAGGTCGTCGACGAGATCCTTCTCCAGGGTTCCGTCGGGATGCAAGGTGATCCAGTGCTGCTTGTTCATGTGGTAGCCGGGGGTGATATCCGCGTACTGCTCGCGCAGAGCTCTTGCGTCCTCCGGGTCGGCCTTGAGGATAACGATCGGCTCACCGGTGATCTCGGTCATCAGCATGAAGACCTTCTCGCGCACCTTGAAGACGTCCCAATCCGGCCCGAACGGATGCTCCAACGTGGCCCCCGGGAGCTCCCAGACGCGGTTACGCGCATGCTGCCGCAGCGTGTCGCCCTTCATGGTCACCCTCCTGAGGTCTCTCTCGCTCCGCACGGTGCCGCGGCTGCGCTCCCATTCCAGCAGACGGCTCGGCCGGATAGAAATTCCCGCGGGGATACTCACGGTCGGACGCGACAACGGGTGAGGTGAATCGATCGAGCCATCCACCGGCGGATGATTGACTCATGAGTCCACACCGCACGATGATGCACGCGCTGCGAAATACAACGCACGGCGGACCACGACTGCTGCAGATGCAGCAAATCCCCATCCCGAGCCGCGGCCCGGGAGAGGTACTCGTAGAAGTACATGCCGCCGGTGTCGCTTACCCTGACGTGCTGCAGTCGCGCGGCGAGTATCAGCTGAAAGTTCCGCTTCCATTCACTGTGGGATGTGAGTTCTCCGGCATCATCGCTGACGCTGATCCCGATTCCGGATTCGTCGCCGGCGACCGGGTCCTTGGCGTAGCTGGTTCCGGCGCGTTTGCCGAGTACGTCGTCACCCCTGCCGATCGGGTGTTGCCATTGCCCGATAGTGTCGACTTCATCCAGGGTGCGGCGATGCCGATCAATGTGCTCAGCGCTGAATTCGCCTTGGGAGAGCGCGGCAATCTTCGTGCCGGTGAGACGGTGTTAATCCACGGCGCCGCGGGCGGGCTCGGAGTGGCGCTCACCCAACAGGCGAAGCTACTGGGCGCATCCGTCATCGCTGTGGTCTCCACGCCTGAGAAGGCCGAACTGTCACGAAGCATCGGTGCGGATGACGTCATCTCCCCCTTCGACTTCCTCACCGAGGTCCGCCGCATCACGGATGGGCGTGGTGTGGATATGGTGTTGGATCCGGTGGGCGGTGAGCGCTTCACTGATTCGCTGCGGGCGCTAACTACCCGCGGCCGCTTGCTCGTTCTCGGTTTCACCGGAGGGAGCATCCCGACCGTTCGGGTGAACCGCCTTCTGCTGACCAACACGACGATCGTTGGTGTCGCCTGGGAAGGCCTCATGCCCTCAACGTCGGTGTCTCTCCAAGACCAGTGGGCGCGGCTTGCTCCTGATGTCGCCCGGGGTGCGCTCGCGCCGGTCATCGGCGAGGTCGTCCCGTTCACCCAGGCGCCGGAAGCAATCGCCGCGCTGGATGAGCGCCGCGCGCTCGGAAAGACAGTTCTTCGTGTCAGTGGCGACGGCTGGGCGGCCACGAGTTAGACCACTCCCTCGGGTTGGCGCGCATCAGCGTTCGTTGCCGCCGGTGCCTCCGAGTAGATCGCCAAGCAGGGGCCCACGATGTCCCTCACGACTTGCGCGCTCGACTTCCATCGGGTCCAGGGCCTGGTCACCGTCCGGCACCGGACCCAGCGCTTCGAGCTGTTCGACCACAACGCTCGACTCCTTCGCTTCCTTTTTCAGCCGCTTCTTCGCAGCCTTCTCAACCAGGACCGGAACGAAGTCACGAACCCGACCCCCATCCAACTTCCCATGCTCCTCGTCGACGACGTCCGCGATATGGCCGCGCTCCAGACTCGGGAACCGTTCCGCCAACCGATCGATCACCTGATCGATGGCTTGAGTTTCATCTAGCTCGCTCATGTGGACATTCTCTACTGGTGACCCTCCCCCGACAACAGCTGGCAGTGCCAAATGTGGGCGAAAGGCGAAGCCGAAAGGGCGAAATGGTTGCGTCCCTGATGGCGGCGAAAATTGACTCACAGTCAGCTCCGCCGTAGGGTCTGAGTGTTGCCCCAGACCCCGGCAGCGGTTTTATCCGCAACGATCGGGGGAGCATAAATGCTTGACAGCCCGCCTCGCCCCGGCATCGGTGGCGCATCCAGGAACACCACTTCTGTCGAGACAACCGAAGACGCGGCGAATTCTGTGACTGATGCCGCTAACCTCGCCTACACGCTGTCCTCAGAATTGGAATCGGTGGTGCGAGCCGTTCCTGGAGTGGACACTCTGTATCCGACCGAGCCCGTCGTCGCGACGATTGTCGGTGCCATTGTCGATGCGCTGACGCACCGAGAACGCACGTCCAACCTTGTTGCCGTCACCATGGGAGACGCGGGGATTAACGTGTCCGTGGCTTTTCGGGCCGTCAGCTCTGAGCCAGCCACCGAAGTGTGCCGGCTCGTATTTGACTCGATCGCCATGGTCCTCGATGCCAGTTCGATCACGCGCATCGATAGCATCCACGTGACAGTTGCCAGCATCGGCTGATGTATCGCCATATTCTGGCCGCCCGTCAGGAACCGATGCGGGTGTCCGTTTCTTTCACACCGAAGTTTGTCGACGTATAGACACCGAGATTCGCCCCTGAATATTGGTGACCTGAGCTCGACCTCTGTGACCGGTTGGCCTTAGTGATTCTGGCTGAGCAACGGCAATTCAACGGTGAAGGTCGCTCCTCGGCCGACACCCGCGCTGTCCGCTCGAACGCTTCCACCGTGGGCCTCGGTGATGGACTTAGCGATCGCCAGGCCTACGCCGGAGCCACCGTGTGCGCGGTCCCTGCTGGCGTCCACTCGGTAGAAACGCTCGAAAACATGCAAAATGTGGTCGGCCGGAATTCCATCGCCCTCGTCGGAGACGGCGACCACCGCCCTGCCGCCGACTACCGCGGCGGAGATCACGACCTCGCCCCCGGACGGGGTGTGTCGAACCGCGTTGTCGAGGAGATTTGTCAGGACCTGACCGATGCGATCGCTGTCCCCATCGACAGCCGCGCCCCGGGCGGCTCCGGACATAGTGACCGTCAGCGTCACATTCTGGGCAGCGTATTGCGCTGTCGCCTGGGCCACTGCATCCGCGACTACCTGGGAAACGAGCAGGCGTCGTCGGTGCATTGTCAGTCGGCCTTCTTCGGCGGTCGTCACGATCGCGACGTCCTGGCTTAGCCGTGCCAGACGGGTGACCTGGTCACCCAGCATCGTGAGGGTTGCCGGATCCGCTTCCTGGACGCCATCGGCGATGGCCTCCAGGTAGGCGCCGATCGTGGTGATGGGGGTGCGCATTTCGTGTGCCAGGTCGCCCAGCATCCTCGTTCTGGTCGCTTCGATCCGGCCGAGATCGGTGGCCATCGAGTTGAAGGCCGAAGTGAGGTCGTCGAACTCACTGCCTAGTCCCACAGCGGGGATACGCGCGGTGTAGTCCCCGTCAGCCACCCGGCCAGCTGCTTCAGTGACGGGTGCCAGGGACCGGGTGATCCGGCGGGAGAGAAACAGGCTCACCCCGACTGACGCTGCCAGAGCAGCGATGAGGGCCAAGGCTAGGGAGAGCGTTGATGCCGTCCGGAATGCCTCCTCGGCATGCACCGTCGAGTCAGCCCCAGAACCACCC
This sequence comes from Cryobacterium zongtaii, assembly GCF_002909375.1. GTDB lineage: Bacteria > Actinomycetota > Actinomycetes > Actinomycetales > Microbacteriaceae > Cryobacterium > Cryobacterium zongtaii. The sequence goes on along the minus strand of NZ_PPXD01000011.1, from coordinate 12,732 downwards.
GTGCCCATCATGTGAACGTGGAAAATGGCTGGGCCGATCCCTGCGACGACGACCCAGGCAGTTGCGACTCCGACGAGAACTACGACGAGGATGGCGCCAAGTAGGCGGGCGCTGAGGTCCCGAGGGCCAGGGACCCGAGTGCGTGTTCTGCTCACGCTCCCACGCCCATCTGGTAGCCGACGCCGCGCACCGTCCTAATAAAAACGGGTGAAGCCGGATCATCACCGATCTTGCGTCGTACATGCCCGATATGCACATCCACAAGGTGCGGATCGCTCATCCAGCCGTCTCCCCATACGGCATCAATGAGTTGCTGCCGAGAGAAGACGATTCGAGGTTGACCGGCCAATGCCGCCAACACCTCGAACTCGGTGCGGGTCAGGTCCACCGCTTCACCGCTTCGGCGGACTTCGCGGCCGCCGACGTCGATTTGGAGGGAGCCAAAGAGAAGAGGCGGTGTGCCGACAGCGGCGGCTTGTTCGCTGGGGCGGGGCCGGCGGAGCATAGCGCGCACTCGAGCCACGAGCTCTCGCGGGCTGAAAGGCTTGGTCAGGTAGTCGTCTGCTCCGACAGAGAGGCCGACCAGCTTGTCGATTTCGTCAACCCGGGCGGTCAGCATGATGATGTAGCAATCGGTGAAGGTGCGCACGGTACGACAAACCTCAATGCCGTCCATCCCTGGTAGGCCCAAGTCGAGAACGATGATGGCGGGGGCCCAGTTTCGTGCCGTCGTCACCGCAGACTGGCCGTCAGCTGACGTCTGCACGTCGAACCCATCTCGCTCCAAGTAGCCGGCGACCAACTCGAGCAGCGGCACCTCATCGTCGACCACCAGGACTCGCGGCCGCGGCTCCGCAGTGGTTTGTGGCCTGAAGGTCGTTGACATCATGGTCTCATTGTCCCTCCGGGTTCATCCCGGACCGCTCTGATGAGCGGCTGCCGCCCATATCCCCAGTCAATCTTTGTCAAAAGACCTATCAATGGATTTCGGCTGAGCTGCACCGCGCCATTCCCAGCTGAACTTTGTCAAGTGTCGATACGGTTCTGGGTACCCGCGATTTCAACCTGGTTTGTCGACACTGGAGGTGACATGAACCCGCACGGCAATTCCGTAGCTGACCGTCACCAAAGGCCTGTACTCGCCTATGCGTTCACGGCGGTTCTTGTCATGGCAGCCATGTTGCTGGGCATGCACTCCATGATCGGCGAGCACAGCGTAGGTTCGGGGGCAGCCGAGTCCACTGCACATTCCGACACCGTCCCGGGGGCCGCTGACTTCGGAACTGACGTGGCGGTCACGGCGACGGCGCCGATGCTCCCAGTAGTCGTGCATGCAGAAGTCGGCCTTTTCGGTAGCGCCGACGGCATGCTCGATTGCGCCGTATGGGCGATGACCTGCGCCCTGGTACTGGTCTTAGCGGCTCTCATCATTCTTGCCAGCTCTCCGGCCACGTATCGGCGTCTGCTCGAGGCGGGCGGGCGCGTCATCTCTCGCTTTCAGGGCCCCGCGCTTCATCTCTTCCGGCCTAGCTTGGTCGTTCTCTCCATCAGTCGCACCTAAAACCAGCAACGGCCTTAGCGTCACTCGACGCCTACCTCCACCACGCCGTATGGCGACCCGATTTTTCACGTCTGACTCCGAATGGATTGACAATGCCCAAGCCACATACTTATATTCTTGCTGCCGCAGCCGTCGCGACTGCACTCACTCTCAGCGCCTGCGCTGGCGGAACAACCAACACCAGCTCATCCGCCGCCCCCAGCTCCCCCGAGTCCTCCGCCTCACCGGTTGATCTCGCCGACGCGGACGTCGAGTTCACCCAGATGATGATCCCCCATCACGAACAGGCCGTCGAAATGAGCGATGACCTTCTCGCGAAAGACGAGATCGACCAGCGCATCGTGGACCTGGCCACCGAGATCAAAGACGCTCAAGAGCCCGAAATTCAGCAGCTCGAATCCTGGCTATCCGCATGGGGCATGGATGACACCAGCTCCAGCGAAATGGATATGTCCGATATGGATCACGGCACGGACGGCATGATGTCTGATGACGATATGAACGCCCTCGAGTCCGCGCCCTCAGAAGACGCCGGAAAACTCTTTCTCGAACAGATGATCGTTCATCACCAGGGCGCCATCGCGATGGCTCAGACCGAGATCGACGAGGGACAATTCCCGGACGCTGTGGACATGGCCACGAACATCGTGAACAGCCAGACCGCCGAGATTGATGTCATGAACGGCATCCTCGCCACACTGTAGCCCCAGGTTCAGGAGCGACCGTGATACGCGAGCGGTCGGACCCCGGATTCCGCGAGCGAAGCAGGTAAAGATGACTGTCATCGGTTACGCGCGTGTTGCAACGCGCAAGCAGAGAGTCGATGAGCGAGAAATCGCGTTGACCGCGGCCGGCGCGGAGCGCGTGTACGTGGACCACGGCGAGTCGAAGAATAGGGCGTCGTTGCCGCAGTTTTCAGCCTGCTTGGCTTACTTGCGGGCCGGTGACGTCTTGTTGGTTTGTCAACTTAGCCAGTTGGATCGGTTGGCTCGTGACGATCGTCTGATTTCACTCCTTCACGAGCTCGGCGAACGCGGCATCGGACTTCGTTCGTTAGCGGAACCGGCGATCGATACGACCGGCCCCTCAGGCCGGGTCCTTTTCGACATCATCGCCGTTTTCGCTCAGTTGCGTACTGAGTCGATCCAGGCGCACCGCCGCGATGGCCCCCCACTGGCTCGAGCGCATTCGCGCGACAGCGCACGCCCATCAGCAATGACAAACGAGAGGATCGCTGTCGCAATCGATATGCGCGAAAGGGGCGCCACGATTGACACGATCGCCATCACTCTCGGCGTCGACACCGTGACCGTGCAACGCGCGCTTCTGAGCAACCCGGACGGACAGCCGAAGTTGGCGCGCGATGAGGGATGATGTCGGGCACGCGAGCTCGCTGCCCGTCTCGCTCGCCCAGGTTGAAGGCCCCATAGGCGCTACCGAACTTGCCTGCGGGGAGAGCTGGAACTGGGTGTAACCGTCAACGACAATGACGAGCTCGCCAATGCGTTCGCCTATGCCTCCGTCAGCTGGGGCCCGCGGGCGGGCGTGTGGTGGGCCACTCCACTGAGGAGAGATGGCGGCGCAATTTCTTTTCGGACAAGCGGCCGTAGCTGAACAGCTCGCCGTCGATCAAGATGCCCGGGGCGAAAACGATGCCGACCCGGCTCGCAAGATCTCGGCCTTCGGCTGATGCCAACGGAATCTCCACGATGTTGAAGGGATACTCGTCGGCGAGCTGCGCCAGGGTGTTTTTCGCGTTCACGCAGGAGGGGCAGGCCTCCTGGGTCAGGACGGTGACCATCATGATCCGTTCACCCCGGCAGCCGTCATGTCGGCGAGAAGGTCGGTCATGGACACGTACATTGTGTAATCCGGGGCGCCACCGTAGTCGGCCCGCCACTGAATCGTGCCGTCAGGCCCGACAAGGATGAAGCTGTGTCCGGCGCGGGAGTCGCCCATCATTCCGTAGTCGTTCGCCCCGTACTTTTTAATGACGTCCATCTTCGTGTCCGCCAGGGCGACGGAGGCGAGTTTGTCATCGTCCATCTTTTGCGCAATCAGGTCTACCGGCCCGCTGGTGATTGTGAGCACATCGTCGACTCCGACGGCAGTGAGCTGATCGGATGCGGCGTCCAGGTCACGCATCTGGTCCCAACAGGGCTGGCAGCCCAGTCCCTCATGGAAGTACAAGAGCACCGATTTGCCCGCGTAGTCAGTTAAATCCACGGTGTCCCCCGATGTGGACTCCATTGCGAATCCCGGGGCTATCTCTCCCACCCCCGGAGATCCCACCGCGTAGTCAGCCGCATCGGCGCTCCTGCCCAGAGGAGCGGACTGGGCCGGCTGGGCGGGTGCGGAGGGCTCCTGAGCGAGAATAGGGAAAAAGGCGCCGAAGATGGCCACGACCACGCCGGCACCGATCAGCACGGCAAGGCGGTTGGTGTTCTTTTTCAGAGGCCGCATCGCTGCGGCGGGCTTCTTGTTGCGTGATGCCATTACTGTGATTCCATTGCGGTGTCGTGGCAGGCCGGAGTGGTCGAACCGGCCGCTACCTGCTCTGCCGTATCTGGCTCTGTCGCGGAAGTGGTGTGACCTCCCTGTGGGCGTCGGGCGCGCAGCGCCTTCCACACCAGGGTGGCGAGGGCGACGAAGACCACGAGGGCCGAGAGCCAGCCGGGTATGAAGCCGACGGACTGCTGAATAACCACAGCTGCGTGGTTGAGCCAGGCGGTGACCCGAACCTGCCAGCCGTCGGGCGCCATGCCGATGCCGCGAACCGCGATGATCATGGTGACGATACCCATCCCGAGCATCAAGCCACCGGACAACAGGCTCGACAGCGGCAGCCGTCGTCCGCCGGGCCACAGGGCGAAAGTGCGCGCCGTGAGCAGCCGGCTGTTGCTCCAGTCCTTCCGATCCCACACCAGCGCAAGGACACAGAGCGGAGCGACCATGCCGAAGACGTAGGCAATACCGACCAGCGCTGCGGTAGAAATCGACGACGCCGCCCCAGACATTGCGGCAACTCCGGCCAGGACTGGTGCACAACAAGCACTCGCCGCACCAGAAAACACGCCCAACCCGTACACGGAACCGATTCCTGACCCTGAACTCTTCCCCGACGGCATCGGGAGCATCAACTTCCACCCCACCAACGTGGCGACACCCACGACGACCATGGCAATTCCCACCACGCTGAAGATCCAGAAGTGGTACTGCGCCAGGGCGCGGCTAACGATCGCGGCCCCCAACGCAATGGGCAGGATGATCGTGCCGACACCGGCAGCGAAAACCAGTGTCATTCCCAGGATCTGGCCGCGACGGCGGAAGCTTGACGCGAAGAACGCCGGCAGCATGACCGACACACAACAGGGGGCCAGCAGGGCGACGATGCCGCCTAAGAACGAGGCGAGGATTGTGGTGGAGAGCAGGACCTGCTCCATGTATTGCTCCTTCAAAAGTGCACGGACTCACCGCCGTGCCGATGCCGTGGGGACGGGCGGACGCCCGAGGGTCAAGCCTGGGTCGTAGTCTTCGCGGCTTCGTTAAAGCCGGTGTCGCCGTGGACGGGTGATTCCCGCGGGGTGTCAGCGTCCTTGTTTTTGCTGCGCATCATCATGAACATCATCCCGAGCATCACCACGGGGCACGCCAGAACCGCTGCGAGGGGAAGTGCCTCGCCGATCGATCTTCCGGCCGCGAGCAGGCCGCCGAGAATGACGACACCGATCACAATCATGCCGATGAGATGCGACTTGCCACCGTGGTTGTGCCCGTTCATGGACATTCTCTTCTCTGGAGTTCGGTTGGGTGGACTGCGTCCCCTGGTGGTGTGTCATTGCCGTTTATGGGGAAGATCCGAGCAATCGCCCACACCCCGAGGATGACGAACACCACACAAATTCCGGCGAGAATCGGCCACGCGCTCATGACCATTACTTCCTCCTGCTGGAATGTCTTGTCATGACTCTGGCTCATCCACCCGCGCTTCTCGATGCAGGTTTGACGAAGAAACGATAAAGAAGGAGCGCCCGGTTCGAGGGTTTGTGGACCCGGAGACTTCGTTTACGCATCGCCGAACGGCGACAACGCTGTGGCGCCGCAAACCAGGGCCTCGTGAGATCGACCGTCGCAGCGGCGCTGACGGACCTCGGGACGCCCGAGGACGGGAAAAATGAGTTAATGCCAACTTTTGCGACTTGTGATTGCATTTTTCTAAAGCAGCAGATGACAAGCTGAAAGTACGAGGAACGTACCATGAGCAACACCACCAACAGGGGCCGCGTCACGCGGCTCTCAACTGAGACGAAGGCTGCATTCAAGACCACTGAGTTCATTGCGTATGTGGTCATACTCGTCGGGTTGTTCGTCGCATCGGCCATGGTGGACAACGGAGACGACGGTGAGGGATTCGGCGCTCAGGATGCCTGGTTCTACGCCACGCTCCTAACCATCGGTTACATGGTCAGCCGCGGCCTCGCTAAGTCAGGAAGTCGGGAATACTACGACCACGACGACCACGACACTCGTCGCAAGCCGGCGCCCGCAGAGTAGTCAGTAATGGGCGGTGGGAGCGCCAGTGCCTTCTGGCAGCCTGACCGCTCCACACGCCAAGAAGTTCGGAAATGTGGTCGTGTTTGCGGCGAGAGCTTCAACGACCGGCCACGGAGGATGACGTTGCGCGTTCCGCGGTGTCATCCTCCCCCAGTCCGACTCTGGGAGGGCTACTTGCGCGTCTTGAAATCGATCGCCTCACCGCTGACAGAGTTCCGGCTGCTCATTCCAGTCCTGGACTCGCTATCATGACGCGTGATGGCACAACTGACCTCCCCGGTACTTCAGGCGCTTGGCCGATTCAACGACCGGCATCCTTGGTCGCACAACGATGCGTACTCAGGCTGGATCGTCCATCAGGCCCGACGCGTTCACAACCGCGGAGGGTCACGCGCACTCGACGTCGGTTGCGGCACCGGGCATCTGGTCGGACGCCTGTCCCGCGAGCTCTCCGACGTGCGTGGCATCGAACCAGACCCGGCCAGCGTGGAAGCGGCGCGTTACAACACGCGAGAGCTCCGCAACGTGGTGATCAGCCGATCGACATGGGCCGAAGTCCGCGACACCCCGTATGACCTGATCACGTTCGTGGCAGTACTCCACCACCTCCCCCTTCAGGAAACTCTGCGCAGAGCGAGCCTGCTCGTCGCTCCAGGAGGCCGTCTGGTCATCGTGGGCGTCGCCCGTGAAACCGCTCGCGACATCCCGTTGTCGCTGATCTCGACACTGCTCAATCCTCTGGTCGGCTTGGCATTGCACCCGCGCCCGGCCGTCCGCTTGCCCGCTCACATGCGCTCCCCCATCCAGCCGCCCACGGAAACATACGCCGAGGTCAAGGCCGTTGCCCGACGGGTGCTGCCCGGTATCACCCTACGGCGCAGCCTGTTCTGGCGGTACACGGCCGTCTGGACGGCACCGCCGTCGTCCTCCCAAGTCCGCCGGCCAGCATTTCGCAGCAGATTACGCCGGGCTACCGGTTGAATCACCCAAGTCGTGAAATCGATCGTACCGACGGATAGCAGTCTTCAAGAGCGCACTCCGCCGAAGGAGTCCGTCCGACGCTGCCGAACGGAATCGATCAGACACGCAGACGCGAGATGCAGCCCGCAATTTTGGTGTCGGGCGTGACACATTCGCCTCGAGCTACGTCCTAGAAGTGGATACTCCGGACCGCCTGTGGTGGAGGCGCCACGAAACAAGGGTTCACTATGGACGCAATCACATTGGCCGGGCGCTCTCCTGAGGTCACCGCAGCCGGACCACCGCGACTACGCGGACGTTACCGGTTGTTGGAACTGATCGGTCGAGGCGGCGAGGGCTCTGTCTACCGCGCCAGGGACGAAACGCTGGGTCGCGATGTCGCGGTGAAGGTCTTCGAGGCGTCCGCGACAACCGAGAAGGACATCCGTCGTCAGGAAGACGAAGTGAACCTCTTGGCGAGCCTGAGCCACCACAGCCTCGTCACCCTGCTCGATGCGGGTGTCGACCGCACGGATGTGGGCCGGCCACGTGTCTTTTTCGTCATGGAGCTCGTCACCGGCGCGGATCTCAAGGTCCAGCTCGAGCGGGGCACTCTCTCGGCTCGTCAAATAGCGCACATCGGCTACGACCTGGCCGAAGGCCTGCAGTACATCCACCATCGGGGTGTTGTGCATCGGGACGTCAAGCCGGCCAACGTCCTGCTTGTCGACTACAACCACGGCGGCGCTCGATACCGCGCGAAGCTGACCGATTTCGGCATCGCCCTGGTAGGCGCCATCGACCGCCGAGACCCGGACGCCGTGACGACGGGCACGGCCGCCTACCTCAGCCCCGAACAGACGCGGGGTCAGACGCTCGGCTCGGCCAGCGATATCTACTCGCTGGGGCTCGTTCTTCTCGAGTGCTTCACTCGCACCATCGCGTTCCCCGGCGACCCGATCCCGTCGGCACTGGCCCGGCTCAGAAAAGACCCCTCCATTCCGCCCGACATCGCCCCGGAATGGCGGGCGCTGCTGGCTGCGATGACCGCCCGCGACCCGAAGGACCGCCCCTCCATCCACGATCTGGTCGTGGCGCTTCGCCAGATGGTCGCTGCCGAGACCGGCCGGCACCGGGATGTCGCGGCGATTCCCGCGCCTTCGACCGAGGAAGCCCGGATGCTCGCGGTCGCGCGCTATCGACTGCCGGAAGCACCGGCCGACGGGGCCTTCGACCGCGTCACGGCCATTGCCGCCCGAGTGTTCTCCGTTCCGGTCGCGCTCGTCACGATCGTCGACCAGGACCGGATCTGGTTCACGTCCCACCACGGCCTGGAGATCGACCACATTGAGAGGCACCCGGGGCTCTGCGCCTCGGCGATCCTGGACGACGTGCCCTGGGTCGTCGAGGATGCCCGGTTCGACCCCCGGACGCTGGCTAATCCCCTCGTCGCCAGCGATTTCGGCCTCCAGTTCTACGCCGGGGTGCCGTTGCGCACCCGCGACGGACACAACCTCGGCACTCTGTGCGTTCTCGACTTCGAACCGCGCCAGGCGTCGGAAGAGGAACTCGCCACCCTCGGCGACCTCGCTGCGGTGGTCATGAGCGAAATGGAACTGCGCCTAGAAGGCCGGCGATCTGCTTTGGCGCTCAAAAGCGCTACTTCGACGCCGAGCTGACCCGCCGAACCCGCCGGGTCACCGTGAACTCGCCTGACGCCCTGCGAGCCGCAGAATACCCTGCGCGAAGCATGAGACCTCTCTATTTCTTCTTCAGAGTGTTGGCGTGATCAGTGACCAGGCTCGCCTCATCCTTTGGGGGCCGCTCGTAGTCATTTGCTTCCGGGCGATCGGGAATAGTCACTTCGTCCGGCACCCGGTGCTCATAGGGGATGTTGGACAGAAGGTGCTTGATTGAGTTGATTCGTGCCGCACGCTTGTCATCGCTCTCAACCGTCCACCACCGTGCAAACGGAAGGTCCGTGACAGCGAACAAGTCATCCTTGGCTCGCGAGTAGTCCTCCCAGCGGGTAATCGAAAAGAGGTCCGTCTCGGAGAGTTTCCACCGGCGCATCGGATCTTCCAGTCGAGAACGGAACCGGTCTTCCTGGACCTTGTCAGACACGGAGAACCAGAACTTCACCAGAATGATCCCCTCGTCAACGAGCATCTTTTCCACCAAGGGCACCTGCTCGAGAAACAGACGGTACTGGTCATCGGTGCAATATCCCATCACCCGTTCGACGCCACCACGGTTGTACCAAGAGCGGTCCATCAGGACGATCTCCCCGGCAGCGGGTAGCCGTTCAATGTAGCGCTGGAAATACCACTGGCCCTTCTCTCGCTCGCTCGGAGTGGGAAGTGCGACGACCCGGGCGGAGCGCGGATTCAAATACTGGACGATCCGCTTAATCGCGCCGCCCTTGCCCGCGGCGTCTCGACCCTCGAAGATGACCAGCACCCGCGCCCCGGTCTCAATGACCCATTGCTGCATGCCTACGAGCTCGGCTTGCAACCGTTCCAGCTCATCCTCGTATAGAGGTTTCGGAACGCGCTTGACCGCACCTGTTTTCTTCGACTTCGACACGGCTGTCCCTTCAACGACCTACGGCAGCAGCCCGAAACACGCGGCCGGGACGATCATAAATCCTGTGCGGCGACAAGCGCGAGGTTAGAGCGCAGATTCGTTCCCTGCGAGCATGCTCATCTCTGTTCGGCCTGGTTTACAGTGGCTCAATGAGTGATGTCACGCTTCGGAACGCCGCTGTCATTTACAACCCCGTCAAGGTCGATCTCGATGCCCTCCGAAACGCTGTGAATACGGAGACAGCGGCCGGGGGGTGGTCTGAGAGCGTCTGGTTTGAAACGTCCGTCGACGATGTCGGCCAGGGCGTGACCGCGAAAGCGTTGCAACTCGGCGTTGATCTGATCATCGTCGCCGGCGGTGACGGTACCGTGCGTGCTGTCATCGAGGCCGTCCGCGGGCACGACGTGCCCGTTGGGCTTATACCCTCCGGAACGGGCAACCTCCTCGCGCGCAATCTCGACATCACCCTCAGTGACATGCATGAGAGCGTGCGCGCAGCATTCACCGGTGAGGATCGCGCCATTGATCTGGGCATGATTCGTATCGAGCGAGACGACAAGTCGCGCGACGAGCACGCGTTCGTGGTGATGGCAGGTTTGGGCCTTGACGCAAAGATGATCACGAACACTGACGAAGATCTCAAGGCAAAAGCTGGCTGGGCAGCCTATGTGAAAGCAATCGTCAAGTCTCTGCGTGACCCGGATGAGCTGCACATGCGATTCCAGATCAACGACGGCGCTGCCAAGCGAGCAACGGTGCACACCCTGATCCTCGGCAACTGCGGATCGTTGCCGGCCAATATCTTGCTGATGCCCGAAGCAGTGCTGGATGACGGTTTGTTCGATGTCATGATGACCCGGCCAGGCGGTGCACTGGGCTGGATCAGGGTATGGGTGAAAGTGGCCTGGACCAACGGCATCGTTCGTCGAACCAAAGCGGGAAAGGCCCTCGCCGGGGAACAGAAGAACGACGGCGACTTGCGCTATGAAACCGGCTCTGAGTTCACCGCACGCTTCTCTCGACCCGAGGAAATAGAACTCGACGGCGACGCGTTCGGCAAAGCCGTTGCCTTCAAAGCCTGGATCGAGCCCAGCAAGCTCCGCATCCGCATTCCAGTCACAACCGCATAAGGATCCTCGCACCAACCACAGCACCCAGAACTTGCCGGCGGAGTATCTGCATCACGTGGAGAACCGCAACGAGTGACCTGCCCATTCGAAGTCACCCGTGGGGGCCTTGGCGCCGATGTCGACGCGCTTGCTGACAAAGCCACGCCCAGCAAGATCGTGGACCGCCAGAAAGTCAGACGCGCGCAGGCGCCTCATCGCGGGAGCGCTCAATACCGGCGAACGTGGGGTCGTCGTCGAAAGACTTAATGCGTGCCACCTGGAAGATGATCAGAGCATAGACGGCCTTTGCCAGAATGTCGGCGATCGAATAGCCCACCTGTTTGTAGACCCAGGCATCAGGACCGGCGATGTCCAGCAACGGCAACAGATAGGCAATCGGGTAGACACCCCAGCTCAGCAACAGCAAGAAACGCAGCTGGCTCAGGATGCGGCGCACGCCCACGGGTTGTTTGTTCAGCGACTTACCCAGCTGCACGAACAGCACATAAAGAATGTAGGCGAACGGGATGGTGGACAGCAGCCCGAACAGGCCACGGATGCCGTTGTCGCCACTGATCTCTCCGGGGTAGCCGAGGATGATCATGAGTGCGGCGGCCGGAACGAGCCGCACTAGCAGCCCACGTTGCACCGACCGGGCCAGCGCGAGCACGGCGATGAGTTCCACGAGCAGAAGAGGGACCGTGAGAAGCCAGTCCACGTAGCGGTAGCCCTCGTTGAAACCTTCGCCGACCGCCTGACTGTAGTCGGCCTGGCCGCCGACGCCTTCGGTCACGAAGGCCGCCTTGAACGAGTCGAAGATGCGGAAGTAGTGGTAGGCCGCGATCCCGCAGACGACGATGGCCACCGTGATGGCCTGGCGATACCGCGGCAGGATGCGCGGCAGCGAGATGAGCAGAAAGACCGCCGTGAACAGCTGGGCGGCGATGACCAGGGACAAGGAGTTGTAGACCGTGTCGTACTGGCCGGGCGAGAGAATGTCGGGAATCATGATCTACTCCATCGGTTTTGACGGTGCCTGATTTGCCTTAGTCACTAAGTGACTTACTCAGTAAACTACATTTTCACCTTGTTTGGGGTGAATTGGGTACGATTACTTCACAACGCCGCGTGGGCGGGGCTTGCCCCCACGTAGGCCGGAGGAGACATGACCCAACCCGAACCGCTCGCGCATACCCTCACCGGTTTTCCGGCGGCGGCCACTGCATTCGTGAGCGCCCTGGACGCCAACCGCCAGCGCATTGCGCAGGACGTCGGCGTAAGCGCGACCGAGCTGCGCGCCCTGTTCCGGGTGGGGCGGTCGGTGAGCATCACGCCCAAGGAGCTGGCCGCCCACCTGGGCATGACAACGGGCGCGATCACCGCGATCGCCCGCCGGTTGGTGGACGCGGACCTGTTACACCGGGTGGATCACCCCGGCGACCGGCGCAGCCTTTACCTGGAGTTGACCCCGCTCGGGCACGAGGTGATGGGCGGCATCCACCAGGATTTCTCGGAGATGCTCGCCGCCTCGACCAGCAGTTTGACTGCCGATCAGCTTGCCGCCTTCACCGACGCCCTCACCTCTGTCGCATCCGAGGTACGCACCCGGTCTGCGCGGCCCTGATGCTCAGAGCAGTTACTTGCTCGTTGTCAGAAACGGCACGCTGAACCTCACGCCCCATTTTGCTTGCCGGGCGATTTCCACTGTCTCCTCCCCCACCGCGGTACCGTTCGGTTCCGCGAAATTCCCGTATGTCTTCCGTTAGGGGGGAGGTTTTACGCCCGGGGGTCCGTTAGGACTGAAGAATGACTACTCCTGACAGCCCCACATTGGAGCCCCTTAGACCCAGCGATCTGGGAACAAGGTCTGGCTCATGACTCTCACCGCGATGATGCCGTCCCTCCGGCGCACGCTTGCCGATCCTCTCGACATCGATGCCTGGCCCGAATCTTCACACGCCA
>NZ_PPXD01000026.1 GCF_002909375.1 Cryobacterium zongtaii | reverse complement strand
TCCGCCCGCGCCCCGCGCGCTGCAGCGGACGCCGATGCCGCTGCCGCCGGCCGTCGCGCGCCCGCCGGCGCCCGCGGCCAGCGTTTCGAGCCCGTGCATTTCGTCGACGAGGCCCCCGTCGTCCAGCCCAGCCCATGGACCCCGCAGCCGCTGCCCAAGCCCCTGCACCTGTCGCCGGGCTCGATCGCCCAGGCCGCGATGGCGTCGGTGGATGCCGCCGCCCAACTGCGCCAGGCCGCCGCCGAAGCCGAACTGCAGCGTCGCGCGCTGGCCATGGCCGAGGCGATCGCCCCGTCCGAGGTCACCCCGATCACCCGCCCGGTGGTCGCCCGTGGCACCGCCCCCGCCGCCAAGACCGCCCCGCAAGCGGCGCCGAGCCGGTTCGCCAAGATGGGCATCATCGGTGACACCGAACCCGGCATGACCGACCTCGACGCGGTGCTCCGCCGCCGCCGCGCCGTCGGCTGACGGTTAGAAAGCGCCGCACTCGCGTGATATTGTAAATACGCAGTCTGGGGCTATGGCGCAGTTGGTAGCGCGTCTCGTTCGCAATGAGAAGGTCAGGAGTTCGAATCTCCTTAGCTCCACCACTGAAACAGAAGGACCGCGGCCCCCGGGCTGCGGTCCTTCTGTGTTGGTGTCAACATCCGCGGCAGTGTGCCGCGCCGGTAGAATTGGGCACTGCCGGGACCGGCCGAGCCGCAGGGGCCCGGCGGTTCCTGTGTCTGAGACGACCGGAGACGACCATGACAGCCGAGCAGGACCAGCCGGCAACAGTGCCGCCCGCGGCCGTCGTCGAGGGTGTCTTCGAACTCGCCAGGGACGGTCGCACCCGCCCGCTGGGCGAGATGCTCGACGCCGGCGTGCCGCTGGACCTCGTCAACGGTCGCGGCGACAGCCTGCTGATTGTGGCCGCATACGGGCAGCACCGCGAGACCGTCCAGGAGCTGCTGCGCCGCGGTGCCGACACCGCCATCGTGAACGGCATGGGTCAGACGGCCCTGGCCTGCGCCGTGTTCCGGAACAACGAGCCGATCCTCGTCGACCTGCTGACAGCGGGCGCCGACCCGGATCTCGGCAGCCATTCGGGCATCCAGATCGCCGACCAGTTCGCACTGCCGCGGATGCGCGCGGTCATCGAAGCGCACACCGGCGCCTGACTCGGCCCCCACGATCCCGCAACTCACCGCGCCCCTCGCCTGGGGAGGCGCCGCCGCTGTCGGTCGTCGTTGCTACCGTGACGGTCAACGACACGAGAGCGGAAGCCGGGCAACGGGATGAATGAGGAAGCGACACCGGCGGGAACCACCGTGCGGTTCCGCTGCGGGCACGGCGCGGATGCGGCCGAGGCGCGCGTCACCCTGCAGCGGCAGTGCCCGCTGTGCATGCTGCTCGCGGAGACCCGGCGCTCCCGGGACCAGCTGCTGCGCCGGGTGGCCCCGAACGGACGGGCCGCCCTGGCGCGGGAAACCCGCATCGGGGCAAGCTACGAGTGGATCTGCAGCCGCGGGCACTCCCGGTACCAGGCCAGCGTGCGGGAGACCCTGACCGGCCCTGGCTGCCCCAAGTGCGCCCGGAATGCGCGGGCCCCGGCGGCCCGGTTCGAGGGCGGCGTGCCGTTCATGAAGCCCGGCCTGAAGACTCGCACCTCGCAGGCCGAACAGAGGCTGCGGATGCTGCTGGGTGAGCGCATCGCTCTGCCGCACCGGGTGAACGCGATTCGGATCAACCGCACCTTCTACGGCAAGCCGGAGGTGTGGCCGGACATCATCATCCCCGCCGTCAATGTCGCGATCGAGTACGACTCACCCGGCCGCGACAAGACCGCGCACCGCGGCCTCAAAGAGGTCTCCGACCGGGAGAAGGACGCGGCCCTGGAGGAGGTGGGCTGGGCGGTGATCCGGGTGCGTGCCGACGGCCTGGAGTCGCTCGGCCCGCACAGCATTGTCACGGCGGGGGTGACTGACGCCCTCGTCGACGAGATCCTCACTATGGTCGCAGAGATCCGTGGGGCGGCGGCCGTGGCGGCGCTGCTGAACCGCGACCCGGGCGACTAGCCCAGACCGGTCTGGGCGGCCCAGTAGCCGTCGAGCTCCCCGATGAGGCGGGTGGTCTCTTGCGCCTCATTGGTCCTGGTCACCTCCAAGCGGTTCGACCCGGGGTCCGCCGTCACCGTGAAGTCAACGAAATCGCCGAGGACCGCGATTTTCGTACTCGTCGTCTTCCAGAGCCCCCCGGCGATGACGGCGTCAACGATCGCCCGCCCCGCCTCCTCGTCGTAATTCATCGGATTGAAGTCCAAGGTGCCATGAGGCCGAGAGCCGAATGAGATCTGGTGGTCGGCGGCTCGTGCGGCGTTTGAGGCGAGGATGGATTCGGCGGTGGTGAACTGGGCAGCCAACGTGCCGTCACCGTTCAGGTAGACCGACACCTGGGCGTGACTGACCAGGGTCTCAGAGATGAACGAGGGGAGGGGTGTCGCTTCGATCATTGCCGCCACCGAGCGGAAGAGTGCGGGGTCGGAGACCTCGACGCTGAGCACCCAGTCCGTGCGGGAGTAAGAGGCCACTCCGGGGGTGGAGTCCAGCACGGTGAAAAAAGCGTCCATCTGGGGAGTCTCAGCGGTGATCGAGTAGGGAACGCCCTCTTCGGTAGCGACGCTGAACTCGATCGCCGAGTACTCCGGATTGGACGCCAAGAGCTGAACCTGGGCGACCATCGGGTCAACACTCGGTTCGTCGGTGACGGTCACCGCGAGTCTCGTGCACAGATCCAGCCTCAGTGAAGTGACCGCTGGATCACGAAGGAGCCTGTCGAATTCGGCGATCAGCGACTCAGAGGTATCGCACCGGTCAGAGTCCGTGCTGAGTGAGAAAGTGGTGTCGTGGTTGTCGTCCCCACTGTCAGACAGGACGCTGAGCGCGAAATCTTCGGTGCCCCCGTACTCCTGGAACATCGTCACGAGGTCGGCCTCCGGCCCCCACACCTGGCGGCCTGATCCATACGCGGACGCCGAGGACACCCGGCTGTCAGAGTACGCCGTGAGTGCAAAGTCGACCAGGGTGGCGGTTTCATCCCGCGTCCCCCCGATTTCGAAGCTCACCTTCCCGTACGTCAGGGTCATGCCCACCTCGTCGCCCCCGTGCGAGGACAGGTAGTCCGTCGCGGCCTCGCTCAGGTCACGAACCTGGGCGGGGGTGGCGGATTCACGGATGGTGCCCGCAACCTCCGGATCACACATCAGGGAGCACCCGGTCAGGGCCATCTCCGTGCTGTCGACGATCTGGCTCCTGCCGAGCCAACCCTCGGCCGCGATGCCCTGCGAGGAGCATCCGGTGAGGCCGGCGGCGGTGAGCGCCACCAGAGCGACCGTGGTTGTGAGTGTGGTGCGATTTCGAGTGCGGATGGAGCCCCCTTGTTCATGCGCGCGAGTCAACGGTATCGCCAGCGAGCGCAGTCCGCTGACACCCTTATGGGAAGTCAACCGAGTGGTTAGAGTGGCCGGAGAAGAGGCTCACGGTCGAGCGGGGGCGGCACGTGGGCACCCGGATCAAAGGAGCCCATTCGTGCTGCACACCGACATACCCACCCGAGACGACGTCGACACCCTCGCAACGGTGCGCAAACATCCGTGCGTCTCGATCTACCTCAGCACCAGCCCGCTGCCCCAGGAGTCCGAAAAGGCCAGGATGGAGCTGAAAAACCGGCTGACGGAGGCCGTGCAACAGCTGCGCGATGCCGGCACCGACAAGGGACCCATCGAGGAACTGCAGGAAACCCTCGACGACCTCATCCAGGACTCGGATTTCTGGCGGTCACTGTCGTACAGCCTGGCGATCTTCGCCACACCGGACAGCGTGCGGACCTTCCGGCTGCCAAACCGGCTCGGCGGGGCGCTGGAGGTCTCGGACCGGTTCTACCTCAAGCCGCTGCTGCGCGCGGTCACGTTCCCCCAGGCCGCTTTTGTGCTCGCCCTCGCGCAGAACTCCGTACGGTTGCTGGAGATCAGCGCGGAAAGCCCGGTCTACGCGGTTTCGGTGCCCGGGCTGCCCAGCGACGTCGCCGACGCGGTCGGCTTGCCCTCGATCAACGGCCGCACCCAGGACAGCCACATCATGGGCGGACGCATCCAGGGCGCCGAAGGGCAGAAGGTGCGGATGCGCCAATACGCGCGGGCGATCGACCGGGCTCTGCGGCCGGTGCTCAGCGGCGTGGACCTGCCATTGATCCTCGCCGCCGCCGAACCCCTGGCCGGCATCTACCGCTCGGTGAACAGCTACCCCAACCTCACCGAGGCGATCATCCCCGGCAACCCCGAAGAGACCCCGGACGAGGAGCTGGGGCGGGCGGCGCGCGGCATCCTGGACGAGCTCTACGCGGCGGAGCTGGACGGACTCAAGGACCGCATGGCCCGCCGGGCCGCGCACGGCCGGGCCGTCACCGACCTCAGCGACGTGGCGCGAGCCGCCACCTACGGCGCGGTCGACACCCTGTTCGTGGACATCGACCAGAGCGTGCCGGGGCTGGTCGACGAGGAAACCGGGGCGGTCACCCTGAGCGCGGAGGACGACGCCATCACCTACGGTGTCGTCGACGAGATCCTGCGGCGGGCGCTGCTGTCGGGGGCGGAGATCTTCGCGGTGCGGGCCGATGACATGCCCGGCGGCGGTGCTGTCGCCGCGGGGGTGCGTTTCATGGTCTGACGCACACGAAACCGGTGCCGCCTGCAGGCAGGCGACACCGGTGAGGTTCGTGCGCCGGGCGCGTTGCGCCCGGCCGGAGACGAGTTAGCGCTTGCGGGCTTTTTCGGTCTCAGCGGACTTGAGCTGCTTGTCGGCGCGCTTTTCCTTCAGGGACTTGCCGGCGACCTTCTTGGTCGCATCCTTCTTGGGTGATTTGTCAGCCATGTGTACTCCTTCGACCTGAACCTGGGCGGCACGGATGATCTGACCCTACGCGGGTTCGGCACAAAGGGCATCTTGAGACGAGGGCGTGCCTGAACGCCGCCCCCGACACGGCCCGATTGGGGGCCTCTGCGGGGCCTGTGCCTTTGGAGGGTGTCGACGTAGGCTGTCTGCGATGAGGCTCCTCGTCGCTGGGACGAGAAGTCGTACGGAGAGCCGGGAGATCATGAGCGCACAGGAAACGTACAAAGCAGTGCTATTCGGTCCGAACGTGATCGGGTCCGGCACCGAGATTGAACTGCATTTTGCCAACGGGGGATACCAGGACGTGGTGGTGCTCGAAGCCGTCGAAAACGGCCAGACGATCACCCGCACCTACC
Source organism: Cryobacterium zongtaii (assembly GCF_002909375.1). Classification (GTDB taxonomy): domain Bacteria; phylum Actinomycetota; class Actinomycetes; order Actinomycetales; family Microbacteriaceae; genus Cryobacterium; species Cryobacterium zongtaii. Next base: position 557,923 of record NZ_PPXD01000026.1, on the reverse strand, counting down.
GCAAGGGCCGGGAGACCGAGGAACCCATCCCGTACCGATTCGTCGACGAAGACGTGTCTGATGAGACCGCGGTGGGGGATGTGCCCAACTAGCCGGTCGGACCTGCACACCGGGGGCAGCGCGGGAAGCACTGCCGCCGGTGTGCCGGGCTAGATGCGGGCGCCCGGCTTGGAGCTGCGGCTCAGCCGCACGGGCAGTGCCATCAGCGGACCCACGAAACGACGTTGCAGGCTGCGGCCGGGGCCCCACACGTACTGCACGATCAGCTGAGCCAGGATGGCGCTGGCCGCCAGGGCGACCGCGATCGCACCGGCGGTGAGCAGGTTGAGCAGCCCGTTGATATCGCCGTCGGCCATCTGCAGCAGCCCGCGGAACAACGCCAGGCCCGGCACTAGGGGAACCAGGGCGCAGACGACGATCACCAGGGGAGGGGTGCGCACGAGGCGTGCGCCGACGGCCGCCAGGAGCCCGGCACCCATCGCCGCCGCGCCGGAGGACCAGACCAGGCCGAACCCGGCATTGCTGGCGGCCAGGTAAACCGCCTCGGCCACGGCGCCGAGCAGGCAGACGACCCAGAACGCCCGCCACGGCACCTGCGTACCCAGGGCGAAGCCCGCCACGATGACCACCGCGGCGACCAACTGGATTGCCACGACACCCAGGGAGGCGGGCACATCCGCGCTGATCCCCAGGTCGAGCCCGAACCGGGCCAGGACCAGCGAGGAGCCGGCCACACCGGCGACCAGACCACCGGTGATGAGGAGGGCCTCGATGAGCCGCGCCGTGCCGGTGAGGTAGAACCCCGACAGGGTGTCGTGCACCGCGCCGAAGGTGGTCACCCCGGCCAGGAGCATGATGATGGTGGCGACCACGACGAGGGACGGACTGGCGCCGGGATCGATCAGGGGCACGATTGCGGCGAAGATCGGACCGATGGCCCCGCCGACGACGGTTTGGTAGAACAACGGCACCCGCCGTTTGTCGAGCGCGGTGGTGAGGAAGTCGATCACGAATCCGGCGACGAACGCGGCAATGATCACGACCGGGCTGCCACCGAAGAGCGCGGCGGCGCCGGCGCCGACGAGGCTCCAGCCGATCCGACGGTACAGCAGCGTCACCTGCGGCTTCGACGAGACGATCGTGGCCAGGCGTTTGCGGGCCTCCGGCACATCCGTGGGCTCTTCGATCAGGTCGGCGATGAGCTCCGACGTGGCGGTGAGCTTGGCGTAGTTGAGGGTGCGGTACTTGACGTCACGGCTGCGGGAGATGGATTCGTGGGTGGACTGGTCTTCGTGGGTGAGCGTGATGATCGTGTGGGTGATGTTCGCCTCGGTGCCGCGCAGCCCGTACGCGCGAGTCAGCGCGAGCATGGCCGCCGTGGCGTCTTCCGCTCCGGCGCCGGAGGCGAAGATCACCTCGGCCAGCCGCATGGTGAGGTCGAGCACCGACCGAGTGTACGCGGCGATGTCGATGACCGGGACCGCGACGGTGGAGGTGCTCGGCGCATCCTCGTAGGCGCGCACGGCGGCGATGCCCGTGGCATCGGCGCGCAGGATCGGGATGCTGGTGGTGACCGGGCGGGGGGTGGTGGGGTGCGGCGCCCGGTAGGGCTGCTTGGGGATGGGTGCGGTCGTCGCGGCGACGGGCACCGGTTTGGTGTTCGTGGGGGGAGAGGAGGGGGGCACGGCAGTCAACTGGACAACTTCAACACTTCGAGGATCGGTGATGCGGGGAGGGAACGTGCGCGGCTGCTCAGTCATCGAGCGGGCCGAGCCAGGCGGTGGCAACGGTGGCGTGGGCGGAATCGGCGGTGGAGGGGTGGAACAGCCCGGCCAGCACGTCGCGGTACAGCCGGCCGAGTTCGTCGCCGGTGAAGTAGCTGGCGCCGCCGTTTACCCGCAGCATCAGGTCCACGACCTCCTTGGCGCTCTCCACACTGCGGTGCTTGAGGCCGGCCAGCCTGGCGAACCAGAACGGGCCGTGGTCGACGAGGGTGTCGACGTCGCGGGCCAGCGTCTGAATCTGCGGGTATACGGCATCCAGCAGCAGGGCCGCCTCGGCGATGCGGCGACGGATGTCCGGATCCTGCGCGAGAGCTCGACCGTCGTTCTTGGCCGAGCGGCGCCGTTTCGCGGCCGCAACCCCGAGTTCCAGCGCCCGATGGGCGATGCCGGTGTACACGCTCGAGAGCAGAATCTCGAAGGTGGCGAAGATACCGAAAATCAGCGGGTCGTTGACCGGTCCGGGCGGGAGGGTGCGCACCACCCGGTCGGCAGGGGCGGAAGCCCCGTCCAGCAGGGTGGTCTGGCTCTGGCTGCCGCGCATGCCGAGGGTGTCCCAGTCGTCCTTCCGGGTGATGCCGGGGTCGGCGCGGTCGAGGAACGCCCACACGATCAGCGGCCGGGCCGGATCGGAGCTGTCCAGGCCCATGGTGCCCAGCTGGGTCCAGACCGGGGAGAGGGAGGTGAAGATTTTGGTGCCGGTGAACCTGTAGCCACCGCCTTGCTGCGGTGCGGCATCCGTCGACGAGCCGAACAGCACCAGGTCGTTGCCGGGTTCGCTGACCCCGAAGCCGAAGATCGCGCCCTGCGCGGCCTCGGTGAGGACGAACTCGAGGGCGGTGTCGCCCCTGTCGTGCATGGCCTTGGCGACACCGGTCCAGACCAGGTGCATGTTCACCGCGAGGGCGGTGGCCGGGGCGTGCGCGGCCAGCCGGGACTGCTCGGCAGCCAGCTGCGGCAGGGTGAGGCCCAGGCCGCCGAAGCGGGTGGGCACCAGGGCACGCAGGTAGCCGGCGGCGGCGAGTTCGGCGACGTCGTCGAACGGGAAGGTGTTGGCGGCGTCGTGCGCTGCGGCACGGGAGCGGATGCGGCCGAGGAGGGCGTCGTCGAGCACCGCGCCGGAGGCGGGGGAGGTCGGTGCGGGGCGGGAAGATTCGGTCACACCTGCAAGCCTACGTAGCCTTTTCCTTTCGCGTGGCCAGACGCACGATGAGAAACACGATCCCGCCGGCCACCGCCAGGATGGCGAGCCAGGGCAGGGCGAATCCGACGCCGACGAGGAGGGCGCCGAGCGCCGTCACCAGGGTGTTCCAGCCGGCCACGACGCCGGTCCAGAAATTATCGGGGGCGCCGGGGGCGACGGTGCCGGTGGAGTACAGCTCGAGGCCGATGGTGGAGTACTCGATCTGGTCGGTGAGGTAGTCGCGCTGGGACTGCATGCCCTCCAGCTCGGCCTGGCGGGAGGAGAGTTCGCTCTCGATGGCGATCAGGTCGGTGGTGGTCGTCGCCTGCGACATGAGGGCCAGCAGCCTGTCGACGGAGGTGCGCAGCGCCGTGATCCGGGCGTCCAGATCCTGGCTCTGCTGGGTGACGTCGGAGGAATTCAGGGACACGTAGTTCACGGTGCCGAGGGCCCGGAGCGCGTCGAGGGTGCGGTCGAGGTCGCCGACGGGGATGCGCAGCGACAGGTTCGCGCTGGCGGACTGGTTCTCCGTTTCGGGGGTTTCGGTGCGGCTGTCGACGCGGCCGCCGGCCTCTTCGACGATCATCGCGGCGTTCTCGGCCGACCGGATCGGGTCGGCCACGGTGAGCGACACCGATCCCGTCGTGATCACCGAGCGATCGGCGGTGGTGGCCTCGCCCGCGGCATCCTCCGCGACATCCCCTGCGACGATCTCGCCCGGCGCGGGCAGCTGGCCGGGCACGGTGCCGGAATCCATCGACTCGGAGCGGTAGCCGGAGTCGCTGGCGCTCTGCGAACCGAGGGAGGTGCAGCCGGCCAGGAATAACCCGATGATGGCCAGGCCGCCGGTCACGCCGACCCATGTTCTCAGGCGGCGGGGCCGCCGTGCCTGGACGCCCTGCGCCACACCCTGGGTCTCCGTGCTGTTGCTCATGGGCCAACTGTAGGGTCGGGCCGTATCCGCTATCTGGATGGTTTCTGGGAGTCGGATCACAATCGAGTCTCGACCTTGGGCCGCGTCGTACGCTCGAAGTGGCGCCGGTTTCTGCGGCGCCGTTGTACGAAAAGACTGTTCAGTTCTCGCTCTAGGAGGAACCATGGGATTCGCAGACGACGCCAAAGACGCCCTCGCGGCCACCGGCCAGAAGATCGGACGCGCGGCGGAAGACACCAAGGAGCGCGTCTCAGACAAGCTCGACGAAGCCAAGGCCGACGCCGAGGTGAAGAAGGCCGAGGCCGAGGTCAAGCACGCCGAGGCCGAGCGGGACTCCACCAAGGCCAAGAACGACTACAAGGAAGGCCTGCGCTAGCCGCGGCCGCCGGGGGCGGCGCCGTGGCCGCGGGCCGCGGACGCTGGGCGGCGCTGACGGATGCGCTCCGTCGGCGCCGCGCTCCGCACCTGTTCATCCAGACGGACACCGGCACCGGACCCGTCGTGATCCTGGTGCACGGCATCGCGTCCACCGCGGTGACCTTCCGCAAAGTCGTGCCGATGCTGGCCCCCGGGCACCGGGTCATCGCCGTGGACATCCTCGGCCACGGCGCCTCGCCGGCACCGCCGGACTGCGAGTACACCCTCGACGACCATGTCGCGGCGCTCGCCGCGACCATCCGGGCGCTGAACCTGCGGGAGCCCTTCGTGCTGGTCGGGCATTCGCTCGGCAGCTTGATCGCCACCCGGTACGCCGCCGAGCACCGCTGGTACACCCGACCAGGCCTGCGGGTCTCCCGCCTGGTGCTCGTCGGGCCGCCGATTTATCTCTCGCCCGCCGACATCGGCGACCCGTGGGTGCGCGCCAGGGTCACCGCGTACCTCCGCGCCTACGAGTTCCTGCGGTCGAACAAGGACTTCACCCTCGCCAACGCGGCGGTGCTCGGCCGGCTGCTGCCCAAGGGCATCCTGGAACTCACCGAGGACACCTGGACCCCGTTCGTGAAGTCGCTGGAGCACTGCATCGAATCGCAGACCATGGTGAGCGACATCGCCGGCCTGCGCATCCCCGTCGACCTGATCTACGGAGCGCTGGACGCCTTCGTGGCGCCGGGCAGCCTGCGGGTGGTGGAGCGGATGCGGCACGTCACCACCCACCGCGTGGAGGCAAACGATCACATCGTGCGCCGCCGCATCGCGAAGGTGCTGGTGAGGGTGATCGACGGTTTCGGTGCACCCGCGGCGGAACCGGCAGCAACCAGAGTGACGCGCTGACTTGCGGCCTCCCGGCAACGCCGAAGCGCGTGGTTAGGCTTGACATATGGATACACGAACACTGGGCAGAACCGGCCGTACCGTCTCCGTCATCGGACTGGGCACCTGGCAGCTGGGCGCCGACTGGGGCGACGTCACCGAGGCCGACGCCACCGCCGTGCTCGCCGCCTCCGTTGAGGCCGGCGTCACCTTCTTCGACACCGCGGACGTCTATGGCGACGGCCGGAGCGAGCAGATCATCGGGCACTTCCTCGAGCACGGCGCCCCCGGCGTTGACATCACCGTGGCCACCAAGATGGGCCGTCGGGCCGAGCAGCTGCCGGAGAACTACGTGCTCGCGAACTTCCGCGAGTGGACCGAGCGGTCCCGCCGAAACCTCGGCACCGAGACCCTCGACCTGGTGCAGCTGCACTGTCCGCCGAGCGCGGTCGTCGAATCCGGCGAGGTTTACGACGCCCTGGACACCCTCGTCGACGAGGGCGTGATCGCCAACTACGGCGTGAGCGTGGAAACCTGCGAGCAGGCGCTCGCAGCCATCGCCCGGCCCGGCATCGCCACCGTGCAGATCATCCTCAACGCGTTCAGGCTCAAGCCTCTCGACGAGGTTGTGCCGGCCGCCCGCGCCGCCGGGGTGGGCATCATCGCCCGGGTGCCGCTGGCCAGCGGGCTGCTCACCGGCAAGTACACCCGGGAGACCACCTTCGCCGAGAACGACCACCGCAACTACAACCGCGACGGCAGCGCCTTCGACGTGGGCGAGACCTTCTCCGGCGTCGACTACGAGACCGGCCTGATCGCCGCGACCGAGTTCGCCGCGCTGGTGCCGGAGGGCCTTACGCCCGCTCAGGCCGCGCTGGCCTGGGTGGCGCAGATCGACGGGGTGTCCTCGGTGATCCCCGGTGCCCGGTCGGTGGCGCAGGCGCAGGGCAATGCGGCCGCCGGCGCCGTGCCGCAGCTGCCCGACGAGTTCATGGTCGGCGTGCAGTCCATCTACGACCGCCTCCTTCGCGAGTCCATCCACGAGCGCTGGTAGGTCCCGTCTGCGAACTGTGAGCTAAGCACCTTCCCACGCGCTGGGAGGGTGCTTTTCTCACAGTTCGCGGGCTTAGCCGAGGTCGTCGGGGTCTTTGCCGGTGCGTTCGCCCGCGTCCAGGGCCGCGATGGCGGCGTGGTCGGCGGCATCCAGGGTGAAATCGAAGACGTCGAGGTTCTCGCGAATGCGCGACGGGGTCACCGATTTGGGGATCACCACGTCGCCGAGGTCGAGGTGCCAGCGCAGCACCACCTGCGCGGCGGACTTGCCGTGCCTGGCGCCGATGGCGTCGAGGGTGTTGTTGCCGATCGCGCGACCGCGGGCCAACGGCGACCAGTCTTCGGTGAGGATGCCGTGCGCGGCGTTGTACGCGCGCACCTCGGTCTGCTGCAGCCACGGATGCAGCTCCACCTGATTGACGGCCGGCACGATGTCGGTCTCGGCCAACAATCGGTCCAGGTGGTGGGTGTGGAAGTTCGACACCCCGATCGAGCGGGCGCGACCGTCGGCCTTGATCGTCTCCAGGGCGCGGTAGGTGTCGACGTAGCGGTCCTGCCGCGGCGCCGGCCAGTGGATCAGGTACAGGTCGACATAGTCCAGGCCGAGCTTGGCCAGGCTTTCATCGAACGCGCGCAGGGTCTCGTCGTAGCCGTGCCGGTCGTTCCAGACCTTGGTGGTGACGAAGACCTCGGCGCGAGGGAGGGCGACGCGGGCCAGTCCCTCGCCGACGCCGCGTTCGTTCTCGTACAACGCCGCGGTGTCGACGTGCCGGTATCCCGCTTCCAATGCGATCTGCACGGTGCCCGCCGCGAGGGCATCCGGGATCTTGTAGACCCCGAGCCCGAGTTGGGGGATGGTGTGGCCGTCGTTCAGCAGAAGCGTGTGGTCCATGCCTTTCATTAAACCCCGTGGCCCGCCCGGCCCGCCCCTCGCGAATTGTGAGCCGAGCCTCGAAAGTCTCGGAAACGTGGTGCTGGCTCACGGTTCGCGGGCCGGCGGGGCCTAGTCTCGGGGGATGGAACCCGCACTGCACGGTAGGACGGCGCTTGTGACCGGGGTGTCCCGGCGCAAGGGCATCGGCTACGCGGTGGCGGTGCGGCTTGCCGAGCTGGGCGCCAGCGTCTTCGTGCAACACTTCGCCCCGCACGACGACGCGCAGCCCTGGGGCGGTGACGACCTCGACGCGGTGCGGGCCGGCATCCGTTCGGCGCTGACCGAGGGCGCCGTGTTCGGTGACGCGAGCGCCGACCTGGCCGAGCCGGATGCCGCGACGCTGGTCATGCGCGCGGCCGTCGGCCTCACCGGGCGGGTCGACATCCTCGTGGCCAACCACGCCCGCAGCGGCGGCGACGGCTCCATCTTCGATATGACCGCCACGATGCTCGACGGGCACTGGCAGGTCAACGCTCGCTCCACGCTGCTGCTCACCCGTGCCTTCGCCGAGCAGTTCGGCCTCGCGGCCCGCCCGGATGCGGCCGGCTCGGATGCGGCCGGCCCGGTCGGTGCGGCGCAGACGCCGCGGCGTCCCGGCGAACGCGGCGATCCGGCCGCCGCCGCCATCGACGAGTTCGCCACGGGGCGGGTGATCTGGCTGACCTCCGGTCAGATCCACGGGCCGATGCCAGGCGAAGTCGCGTACGCGGCCAGCAAGGCGGTTCTGGCCGGGCTCACTCCCACCGTGGCCAGCGAGCTGCTGGACCGCGGCATCCTGCTCAACACCGTCAATCCCGGTCCGGTGAACACCGGCTATCTCGATCCGGAGACCACCGACCGTCCCCTGGACGGCATGCTCGAGTACCTGCGCACCCTCCCGTTCGGCCGGTTCGGCGAGCCCACCGATCCCGCCCGCCTGATCGCGTGGTTGTGCACCACGGAGGCCCGCTGGCTGGTCGGCCAGGTTCTCACCAGCGATGGCGGTTTCAGCCTCGCGAACTGAGACAAAAGCCCCAGGAACTCGAGTTTTTAGGGCTCAAATCACAGTTCGCGAGGGAGGGAGATGGAGTCAGGAAACCTGGATGCTGATCGGTTCGGTGTCGGGGATCGGGCTCGCGTCGCGTCCGCGCAGGTCAGGGTGCCAGCGGCGGCCGAGCGCGGGGATGATCGTACCCAGCGCCGCGAACCCGGCGGCCACGTAGATGGCCGCAGCCGCCCCGGAGTGGTCGATCGCGAACCCGGCCAGGGCCGAGCCGAGTGCCGCGCCGATGAGCTGGCCGGTGCCGATCCAGCCGTACGCCTCGGCGGTGTCGCTGAACTTCACGCTCGCCGAGACGATGCCGAACAGCACCGCGAACGCGGGCGCGATGCCGATGCCGGCCAGGACGAGGGCCCCGGAGAGCCACCAGAAGTTCATCCACAGGCTGGCCAGGGCCAGGCCGCAGGTGACGATGAGCATCCGCGATGCCAGCGCCCACGGTCCGATCGGCAGGTGGCCCAGGGCGAGACCGCCGATGAGCGACCCGATGGCGAAGATGCCGAGCACCCAGCCGGCGTTGGCGCTGCCGTGGCCGAAAACGGCCACCACCCCCGCCTCCAGGGCGGAGCAGGCCGCGAGGAGCATGAAGCCGACGATGGTGCTCAGCAGCACCGCCGGCTTCTTGAGCACAACGCCGAGCTTGCGCCGGCTGCGGGGGATGCGCACCCGTCCGACCTCGGGCAGGACCACGAACCAGATGCCCCCGGCCACGAGGAAGAACGCGGCCAGCAGGATGCCCGCTGTGCTGCTGACCTGGATGGACACGAAGGTGGCGATGACGGGGCCGAGCACCCAGATGATCTCCTGCGCGGAAGCGTCCAGGGAGAACAGCGGCGTGAGCTGGCGGGAGTTGACCACCTTGGGATAGATGGTGCGCACGGCGGGTTGGATGGGTGGCATCGACAGCCCGGCGATGAAGCCGACGATCATCAGCCCCACCACGGGCAGTGGCACCAGGGCCATCGTGACGATCGCGGCGGTGCAGATCACCATGGTGGTGATCAGGACCGGGCGCATGCCCAGGCGGCCCATCAGCCGGGACGTGAGCGGGCCGGCGATGCCCTGGCCGATGCTCATGGCGGCCAGAACCAGGCCGGCGGCGGCGTAGGAGTCGAAGAGTTTTTCGATGTGGATGAGGAACGCTAGCGAGAGCATCCCGAACGGGAATCGGGCGGTGAGCTGGGCTGCGATGAGTCGGGCCACGCCGGGGGTTTTCAGAAGGGTCCAGTAGCTGCTCACAACCGTCTAGTCTATGGCCGAGGCGAGCTTCCCAGCGCAGCGGGGGTTACCCGCCCGGCTAACGTGAACGGGTGCACACATTGATTTCGGCGGCCGATCTGGCCGCGTTCCTCGTCGTCGGCCCGGCTCCACGCATCCTCGACGTGCGGTGGAAGCTCGGCGGCCCTCCAGGCCGTGCCGAGTTCCGCCGTGGGCACCTGCCCGGCGCCGTGTACGTGGACCTGGACTCCGAGTTGGCGGGACACGGCGAGCCGGCCGACGGCCGGCATCCGCTGCCCGCACCGGCCGACCTGCAGGCCGCCGCGCGCGGCTGGGGTCTGAACGACGGCGACACCGTCGTGGTGTACGACGACCTGGGCAACATGTCGGCCGCCCGCGCCTGGTGGCTGCTGCGCCACGCCGGGGTGCGTGACGTGCGTCTGCTCGACGGCGGCCTGGCCGCCTGGCGCGCCGCCGGGCTACCGGTGGTAGAGGGGGAGGAGCCGGTGCCGGCCGGTTCGGTGACACTGACCCTCGGCGCCCTGCCCGTGCTCGACGCCGATGCCGCGGCCGCGCTCGCGCAGGACGGCGTGCTGCTGGACGCCCGGGCCGCCGAACGCTACCGGGGCGACATCGAACCGATCGACCCGCGCGCCGGCCACATCCCGGGCGCGGTGAGCGCTCCGACGGGCGCCAACCTGGATGCTGAGGGGCGGTTTCTGCCGGCGGCGGAGCTGCGGGCCCGGTTCGAGGCGCTCGGGGTGCCCGGCCGGGAGGCTGGCGGTGGACCGGAGACGCCCGGCTACGACGTGGGCGTGTACTGCGGCTCCGGCGTGACGGCCGCGCACGAGGCGGTGGCGCTCACCCTCGCCGGGTTCACCCCGGCGCTCTACCCCGGCTCCTGGTCGCAGTGGTCGAACCTGCCCGGCCGGCCGGTTGCGACCGGGGACGCGCCCGGCGGGGCATCCGCCCGCGGGTAGATCCCTCTCGCCGGTTCGGCAGCGTCGCGGCCCGGTTTGGTCCTGGCGGCCCGCAGTACCTCCGGCGGCACGTGTTACACCGCGTGCCGCCGGGGCTCACGCGTGCCGCCGGTGCTGGCGCGTGCCGCGAGGGCTGGCGCGTGCCGGGGCTGTCCCGCCGCGCGGCTAGGCGATCTGGGTCGCGGTACCGCTCACCACGATGCCGCCGGCGACGGGCACGTCCACGAGCAGCAGGCTTGGCCGGTTCACGTGCCGGCCCTGGTGGATGACCACCCGCGCCGGCGGCATCACCAGCCCGAGCTCGCGCAGGTAGCCGCCCACCGCGGCGGCGGCCGAGCCGGTGGCCGGGTCTTCGCTGAGAGTGCCGACCGGGAACAGGTTGCGTGCCTCGAACTCGCCGACGCCCAGAACCGACAGGGTGGTGACGGTGCCCGCCCAGCCTTGGGCATCCATCAGACGGCGCATGGCCGCCGGGTCGAAGGTGAAGGCGTCGAACCCGGCCTGATCGGCGAAGACCAGCACCGGATGCCAGTTGCCCGCGAAGGCCTGCAACGGCGGGTACTCCGGGTGCAGCGCCGCAACCGAGACACCGAGCAGCCCGAGTAGTTCGGTCAGCACCTCGGGCGCGATGGCCCGCACCTCGGGCTCAACGCTGGTGAAGGATGCGGACAGGCCGGCATCCGTGGTGCGGGTCTCGATGATGATGGTGCCGACGCTGGTATCGAACGTGAACGGGCCGACACCGTCCCGGCCGGCCAGCGCCACGGCCGTGGCGATGGTGGCGTGCCCGCAGAACGGCACCTCGGCGACGGGGGAGAAGTAGCGCAGCCGGCTTCTGCGCGGATCACTGTCCACCCCCGGCACCGTGATGAACGCGGTTTCGGCGTAGCCGACCTCGGCGGCGGCGGCCTGCATCGCCGCGTCGTCGAGGCCGCTCGCGTCGAGCACGATGCCGGCCGGATTTCCCCCGACCGCCGCATCGGTGAGGGTCGGATCGGTGAAGGCGGCGAAACGCAGCACGGGCACGGTCATGGGTTCATACTGCCAGCGCCGGTGACTGCCCAGGTCGAGGCTGTCATACTTAGGTAATGCTTACCTCAACGGCTCCGGGGACGGGCGCGCCCGCCCGCGGCTCGGTCGTGCCCGCGGCCGGGAACGAGCTGCGGGTGCCCCGCCGCCGTCAGCTCGTCGGACTGGGCATTGCCGTGCTCCTGTTGGCACTCGCCGTGGCCGCCTCCCTCGTGGTGGGCAGCCGGTCGATCCCGCTGGGCACCGTGCTCGAGGCGCTGCTGCGCCCCGACCTCGGCATCACCGACCACACCGTGGTGCTCGACCTGCGGGTGCCACGCACCGCCATCGGCCTGCTCGCCGGCCTCGCACTGGGCCTGGCCGGCGCCCTCATGCAGGGCATCACCCGCAACCCGCTCGCCGACCCCGGTCTGCTCGGCGTCAACGCCGGCGCCTCGCTCTTCGTCGTCGCCGGAATCGCCTGGTTCGGCGTCACCTCGGCGCTCGGCTACGTCTGGTTCGCCTTCGCCGGCGCGTTCGTGGCCGCCGTGATCGTCTACGTGGTCGGCTCGCTCGGCCGCGAGGGCGCCACCCCGGTCAAACTCGCGCTGGCCGGCACCGCGCTCACAGCCTCACTCACCTCGCTGATCACCATCGTGCTGCTCAGCGACCCGGCCGCCTTCGACAAGTACCGGTTCTGGTCGGCCGGCTCCCTCGTGGCCCGCGACCTCGGCTCCACCCTGCAGTTGGCCCCGTTCATCGGCCTCGGGGTGCTGCTCTGCCTGCTGGCCGGGCGGATGCTCAACGCGCTCGCCCTGGGCGACGACCTGGCCCGCGGGCTCGGCCAGAACCTCGTGGCGGCCCGCATCGTCTGCGCCGTCGCCGTGGTGCTGCTTTGCGGCTCCGCCACCGCCATGGCCGGACCGATCGTGTTCGTGGGCCTGGCCGTGCCGCACATCGCCCGCCGTTTCACCGGCCCGGACTACCGCTGGATCCTGCTCTACTCCGCGGTGCTCGGCCCGGTGCTGTTGCTAGCCGCCGATGTTCTCGGCCGGGTCATCGCCCGGCCCGGCGAGATCGAGGCCGGCCTGGTGGTCGCGTTCCTCGGCGCCCCGATGCTCATCGCCCTGGTGCGCCGCGTGAAGCTGGCCGGCCTGTGAGCGCCACCGTGACGACATCCACCCGGGCCGTAGCGGATGCCGCCCCGCTCGCGCTGGCCCGCACCCTGCGGCACCGCCGGGAACGCCGCATCGTGCTGGTCCTGGCCGTGCTGGTACTGCTGGTCGCCGCGATGAGCCTGATGGTGGGCGCATACAACCTCAGCGTGCCCGACCTGCTGCGCACCCTAGTGGGTCAGGGGTCCAGCAGCGAGAACTTCATAGTGTTCAAGCTGCGGCTGCCTCGGCTGACCCTGGCGGTCCTCGTCGGCGTGGCCTTCGCGATCTCCGGCGGGCTGTTCCAGACGGTTCTGCGCAACCCCCTGGCCAGCCCCGACATCATCGGCGTCACCGGTGGTGCCAGCGCCGCGGCCGTGTTCGGCATGCTCGTGCTGGGCCTGGGCAGTGTCGCCACCTCGTTCATGGCCTTCGCCGGCGCCATGGTCGTGGCCGCCGCAATCTACCTGCTCGCCTGGCGCGGCGGCGTCGTCGGCTACAGGTTCGTGCTCATCGGTGTGGGCGTCGCATTCATGGTGCAGGGCCTGCTCGGCTACCTGCTCTCCCGAGCCGACCTCCGCAACGCGAAGGACGCCCTCACCTGGCTGGTCGGCAGCGTCAGCGGCGCCCGCTGGTCCGAGATCGCGGTCCTCGCCGGGTTCCTGGCGGTGCTGCTGCCGGCCATCGGGCTGCTCGCCGGGCGGATGCGGATGCTGCAGCTGGGCGACGACACCGCCAGCAGCCTCGGCGTGCGCGCCGAACGCTCCCGGCTGGCCCTGCTCGTAACGGCCGTGGCCCTCGCGGCCCTCGCCACCGCGTTCGTGGGTCCGCTCGCGTTCATCGCCTTCGTCTCGGCACCCATCGCCCGACGCGTCGTCGGCACCGGCAGTCTGGCCCTGCTACCGGCGGCCCTGATCGGCGTGCTGATCACCACCGTCGCGGACTTCACCGCCCAGCACCTGCTGCCGGGGTCACTCGAACTGCCGGCCGGCATCATCACCGGCGCGATCGGCGCCCCCTACCTGCTCTGGCTGCTCGCCACCCAGAACCGAATCGGAAAGGGCGCCTGATGCCCCAGCCCACCGGCCAGACCACCGCTCAGCCCGCCGCCGAGTCCGCCGCATCCGCTCGCCACGCCCTCACCGCCACCGGCCTCAGCCTCGGCTACGACGGCACCCGCATCGTCGACAACCTCGACCTCGCCATCGAACCCGGCGCGATCACCGTGATCGTCGGCGCCAACGCGTCCGGCAAGTCCACGCTGCTGCGCGGCCTCGCCCGGCTGCTGCCGCCGCAGGCCGGCACCGTCACCCTCGACGGCCGGAACATCGCCGGCCTGCCCAGCCGTCAGGTCGCCACCGTCGTGGGCCTGCTGCCCCAGCAGCCCATCGCCCCGGAGGGCATCGGCGTGGCCGACCTCGTCGGCCGCGGCCGATACCCGCACCAGGGCTGGTTCCGGCACTGGTCGAGCACCGACGACGCCATCGTCGCCCAGGCCATGGCCGCCACCCAGACCCTCGAGCTGGCCTCCCGGCGCATGGAGGAACTCTCCGGCGGCCAGCGTCAACGCGTCTGGATCGCCATGGCGCTCGCGCAGAAACCCGACATCCTGCTGCTGGACGAACCCACCACCTTCCTCGACGTCACCCACCAGGTGGAGGTGCTCGACCTGCTGCACGAGCTCAACCACGAGCAGGGCACCACGGTGGTGATGGTGCTGCACGATCTGAACCTGGCCGCCCGATACGCCGACAGGCTTGTCGTCATGCGGCACGGGCGCGTCATCGCCGAGGGCCCCCCGGCCGAGGTGCTCACCGAGGCGGTCGTGCTCGAGGCCTTCGGGCTCACCGCCCGCGTCATCGCCGACCCGGTCTGCGGCTCACCCCTGGTCGTGCCCATCGGACGGTTCCACGGAAGCCCCTGACCCGCTATATTAGGTGAGGCTACCCTAAACATCGGCGGTCGTTTCCGCCCCTCAGAACCGGAGTTACCTGTGCCCAGACGTCTGACCACCGTGCTCGCCGCCACCGCGGCCATCGCCGCCCTCACGCTCAGCGGATGCTCCGCCTCCGACTCCGACGGCGACGCCGGCTCGGATGCCGCGGCCGGCGGCGCGTTCCCCGTCACCATCGAGCACGCCTTCGGTGAGACCACCATCGACGCCGAGCCCACCCGCGTGGTCACCTGGGGCTGGGGCAGCGCCGACGACGCCATCGCCCTGGGCGTCGTGCCCGTCGCCATCCCCTTCCAGGCCTACGGCGGCGACGAGAACGGTGTGCTGCCGTGGATCGCGGAAGCCCTGGACGAGCAGGGCGCAGACGTGCCCACCGTGCTCTCCGACTCCACCGAACCCCCCTACGAGGAGATCGCGGCCGCCGCGCCCGACGTGATCCTCGCCGCGTACTCCGGTGTCACCGAGGAGCAGTACGAACTGCTCAGCGACATCGCCCCCGTCGTGGCGTACCCCGACGAGCCCTGGTCCACCGACTGGCGCGAGCTGATCGAGATCACCGGCACGGCCCTGGGCAAGTCCGACGAGGCCACCACCCTGCTCGCCGACATCGACGACACGATCGCCGAGAAGGCCGCGGCGCATCCGGAGTTCGACGGCAAGACCGTGGCCCTGACCTCCGACACCGCCGGCGTGTTCTACGTCTACACGGATGCTGACCCGCGCGTGACCTTCGCCACCGAGCTTGGCTTTGAGAGCGCCCCCAGCGTCGCCGAACTCGCCAATGGCGAGTCCGACTTCTTCTACACGATCAGCTACGAGCAGCTCGACAAGCTCACCAGCGACGTGATCGTCAACTTCGCCGCCACCCAGGAGGAATCCGACGCGTTCCTGAACGCCGGCTACGCGCAGGTCATGCCGCAGGTGCAGAACAATGCAGTGGCGTCGCCGGTCGGCGCGGCCTTCGTCGCCTCGGTCTCCCCGCCCACCGGTCTCTCGCTCACCTGGGGCATCGACGACTACGTCGCGCAGCTCTCGGTGGCCGCGTTGGCCGCCGACGCCGCGAAGTAATCGCGGCCTGAAGCGAGGGCGACCGGGAGCGAGGGCAGCCTGGAGCACGGGCTGCCCTGAGCACGGTAACCTTGACATGCCTCCGTTTCGACTGATTTCGAAGCCGAGATCGTACGAGCCGTACCCCAGCGCAGGGGTGTTTCAGGTTCACTCCAGTCGTACAATCCGCGGAGCGCTCAGTCGACTCGATCCTGTGAAGCGTCGAGACCCAGGAAAAGGTTGTGCCATGCGCGCTAGATACGTATTCCCCGCCCTCGCTGCCGTGGCGGCTCTGATGCTCACCGGATGCGTCGACAATTCGACTCCGGCGGAGTCAGGGTCGCCCGAGAGCAGTGCCGCTGCGATCACGAAAGACGACGCGGCAGCGGCACTGGTCCCGGCTGAGGTGGCTGATCGTGGCACCCTGCTCATCGGAACCGAACCGACCTACGCGCCGAATGAGTTCAAGAACGAGGCCGGCGACCCGATCGGCTGGGACATCGAGCTCGCCGCCGGCGTCGCCGCCAAGCTCGGCCTGGCGCCGACGTTCCAGGTCGCGAAGTTCGACAACATCATCCCGAGCGTGGCCGGCGGCAAGGCCGACATCGGAGCATCCTCGTTCACCTACACCCCGGAGCGCGCGGAGCAGGTCGACTTCGTCAACTACTACAACGCCGGCATCCAGTGGGCGTCGGTGACGGGCACCGACGTTGACCCTGACAACGCCTGCGGCCTGAAGGTCGCCGTGCAGACCGCCACCTTCGAGGACACCGACGAGGTGCCCGCCAAGAGCGACGCCTGCGTGGCCGCCGGCAAGCCCCCGATCGACAAGCTCAAGTTCGACACCCAGGCCGACGTCGCCAACGCTGTCGTGCTCGGCCAGGCCGACGCACTCAGCGCCGACTCCCCGGTCACCCTGTACGCGATCGCCCAGACCGGCGACAAGTTGCAGCCGGCCGGCGACACCTTCGACGAGGCCCCGTACGGCATGGTCGTCGCCAAGGGCTCCGAACTCACCGCCGCCGTGCAGGCCGCCCTGCAGTCCATGGTCGACGACGGCAGCTACACGGCCATCCTCGATGCCTGGGGTGTCACGGACGGTGGCGTGGACGAGATCACGATCAACGCAGCCGCGAACGGCTGATCCCCTAAGTTCTCGCTGACCTGGGGCATCGACGACTCCGCTGGAGTGCCACTGCGCAGGACCCACTAGCCTTGACAGGCGTCGTTTGGGCTGTTCCCGAACCGATATCGCCAGGCCGTTCCCCCAGCGCAGGGGTGTATTAGGCTCACAGCAGTCGTACCGTCCACTGCCATTCAGTCGATCCGACACCTCGACGCCCCAATGAAGAAGGTCGTGCCATGCGCGCTAGATACGTACTTCCCGCCCTCGCCGCCGCCGCCGCGCTGATGCTGACCGGCTGCGTTGACAACTCGACGCCCGCGACCAGCGGCTCCGACGCAAGCAGCGCTCCCACGCTCGAGGTCGACGACGCGGCCGCAGCCCTGGTGCCCGCCGAGGTCGCCGACACCGGCACCCTCGTCATCGGCACCGACCCGACCTACGCGCCGAACGAGTTCAAGAACGAGGCCGGCGAGCCGATCGGCTGGGGTGTGGAAATCGCCAGTGGCATCGCCGCCAAGCTCGGCCTCGAGCCGGAGTTCCAGGTCGCCAAGTTCGACAACATCATCCCGAGCGTCACCGGCGGCAAGGCCGACATCGGTTCGTCCTCGTTCACCGACACCGTCGAGCGGCAGCAGCAGGTCGACTTCGTCAACTACTACACCGCGGGCATCCAGTGGGCCTCTGCGGCGGGTACGGATGTCGACCCCAACAACGCCTGCGGCCTGAAGGTCGCCGTGCAGGCCACCACCTTCGAGGACACCGACGAGGTGCCCGCCAAGAGCGACGCCTGCGTGGCCGCCGGCAAGCCCCCGATCGACAAGCTCAAGTTCGACACCCAGGATGCCGCGACCAACGCGGTCGTGCTCGGCCAGGCCGACGCGCTCAGCGCCGACTCCCCGGTCACCCTGTACGCGATCGCCCAGACCGACGGCAAGCTGCAGCTGGCCGGCGAGACCTTCGATGTGGCCCCATACGGCATGGTCGTGGCCAAGGGCTCCGAGCTCACCGTGGCCGTGCAGGCCGCGCTGCAGTCCATGGTCGACGACGGCAGCTACCAGGCGATCCTCGACGAGTGGGGCGTTGCCGACGGCGGCATCGACGAAATCACAATCAACGCAGGCGCGAACGGATAACCCATGAGTACCACGCACCCGTCCGGCCCGGCGGCGGGCTCGACCCCGCCGCCGCGAGACGCCGTATCCACCTCGGAGCCGATCAAGGCCATCCGGCTGCGACACCCGTGGCGTGTGGTGTTCGCCGTGTTGCTTATGGCGATCTTCGCTCTGTTCGTCATCGACGCGGCCTTCCGCCCGGCGTACGACTGGCCGGCGGTGGGCAAGTACCTCTTCGACCGGCGTATCTCGATGGCCGCCCTGGTGACGATCCAGCTGACGGTGTTCTCGATGGTGATCGCGATCATCCTCGGCGTGATCCTGGCCGTGATGCGGCTCTCACCCAACCCGGTGGTCAAGAGCGTGGCCTGGTTCTACCTGTGGATCTTCCGCGGCACCCCGGTTTACGTGCAGCTGACCATCTGGGGCCTGATCTCGTTGATCTACACGAGCATCGATATCGGCATTCCCTTCATGGACCCCTGGGTCTCGTTCAGCACCAACGCAGCACTGAACACCTTCACCCTGGCCATCATCGGGCTGGCGTTGAACGAAGCCGCGTACATGGCCGAGATCGTGCGCGCCGGCCTGCTCTCGGTTGACAAGGGCCAGGAAGAGGCCTCGATCGCCCTCGGTATGAGCTGGTCGCAGACGATGACCAGGGTCATCCTGCCGCAGTCGATGCGGGTGATCATTCCGCCGACCGGCAACGAGGTGATCTCGATGCTGAAGACCACCTCCCTGGTCACCGCGGTGCCGTTCAGTCTGGAGCTGTTCACGAGGTCGCGAGACATCTCGGCGGAGACCTTCAACCCGATCCCGCTGCTGATCGTCGCATCGATCTGGTACCTGTTCTTCACCTCGATCCTCATGGTCGGCCAGTACTTCCTCGAGAAGCGCTTCTCCCGCGGCGTGGGTGACCGGCAGACCGACAAGAGCGACCCGGCGCCCAGCACGGGTGCGATCACCGGTGTGGTGCCCGTGATCGGGTCGGGCCAGCCCACCGTGGTGCTGCCGCCGAAGACGGATGCGCCGGGCACGACCGGCGACGGAGGAGCACGATGAGCGCGACGACAGTGGGGCCCGCGACAACCGTTGACGTGCCGATGGTGCTGGCCGAGCAAGTCACCAAGAGCTTCGGATCGAATGAGGTGCTCAAGGGCATCACCCTCGAGGTCAAGCGCGGCGAGGTGATGTGCCTGGTCGGGCCGAGTGGTTCGGGCAAGTCCACGTTCCTGCGCTGCATCAACCACCTCGAGGTGCTTTCGGCCGGGCGGCTGAGCGTGGACGGTGAGCTGATCGGCTACCGCGAGTCCAACGGCAAGCTTTACGAGATGGCGCCCAAGGAAGCCTCGAAGCAGCGCCGGGACATCGGCATGGTGTTCCAGCGGTTCAACCTGTTCCCGCACATGACCGCGCTGCAGAACGTGATGGAAGCGCCGCTGCGGGTCAAGGGACTGCCCAAGGCAAAGGTGGAGTCGACCGCCCGCGACCTGCTGGCCCGGGTGGGCCTGGCCGACCGCGCCGACTACTACCCCGCGCACCTCTCCGGTGGCCAGCAGCAGCGGGTGGCGATCGCCAGGGCGCTGGCGATGGAGCCCAAGCTGATGCTCTTCGACGAGCCCACCAGCGCGCTGGACCCGGAGCTCGTCGGCGAGGTGCTCGACGTGATGAAGGGCCTGGCCAAGGAGGGCATGACCATGATCGTGGTGACCCACGAGATGGGCTTTGCCCGCGAGGTCGCCGACTCCCTGGTCTTCATGGACGCCGGTGTTGTGGTCGAGTCCGGTCTCCCGTCGGAGGTCCTGGCCAACCCGCGGCACGCCCGCACCCAGGCGTTCCTCTCCAAGGTGCTCTAGCCCTCCCCGAACCGTGAGAAAGGCCCCAGGATCTCGACGATTCTGGGGCCTTTGTCACAGGTCGCGGGCTAAAAAGCGTAGGGGCCGAAGCGGGTGATGGCCACGACGAGAGCGAGGATGCCGAGGATCACGCTGGGCATGGTCTCCTTGGCGCCGTCGCCGGCACGCACATGCCAAACCACGGCACCGATCATGATCACGGTCAGGCCGGCCGCGGCGATCGGCACCAGGATCGGGGCGATGCCGGTGACCGCGGGCAGGATCAGGCCGAGGCCGCCGAGCAGCTCGGCGAGACCGACGAGCTTGACGCCGGCATCCGAGTAGTCGTTGGTCCACGCCATGCCGTTGGCGGCCAGCTTGGCACGCGGTTGTGCGACCTTCATGAGGCCGGCGCCGATGAAGGCGACGGCGATGAGGACGGTGATGATCCAGATGGCGATATTCATGGGAACTCCAGGGTTGGCGTCGGGCCGGAAGCGCCGAACGACGGTTGTTGCGGGGGAAGTAGTTGCTGTGTCAAATAAACTAGCGTGAACTACTTTCGGCGTCAAGTAAATCTGGGTAGAGTGGGCGGATGGACGAACCGGAATGGTTGAACGCTGAGGAGCTGACCGCGTGGAAGGCCCTGGCGGAGGTGCTCTTCCTGCTGCCCGCGGCTTTGGAATCGCAGCTCCAGCGGGATGCTGACCTCGCGATGGCGGACTACATGGTGCTGGTGATGCTCTCGGAACGGGACGACCACTGCATGCGCATGAGCGAGCTCGCGGCATCGGCCAGCACCTCGCAATCGCGGCTGTCGCGCATCGTGGCTCGCCTGGAGGCGGCGGAGTTTGTCACCCGCGAGATGGCGCCGGATGACCGCCGCGCCGTGCTGGCCACCCTGACGGAGTCGGGTCTGGCAAAACTCGTGGCGGCCGCGCCCGGCCACGTGGCCCAGGTGCGCCGCCTGGTCTTCGACCGGCTGACGCCTGCCCAGGTGCTTTCGCTCACCGACATCGCCCGAGCCCTCGCCCACCCCGACGACCACGCGGCTTGCGACGGCCCGCCTCGCTGAACGAGCCTGTCTGTGGAACGCCCCGCCTCGCTGATCGAGCTTGTCGAGATCCCGTGAGCTGGAGTCTGAACGCAGGTATTGTCACCAGGTCTCGACAAGCTCGACCGGCGGTGGGGTGCGACTGCGAGACGGCGTTAGGAGGCGAGGACCTTCTGGATGCGCTGGAGGGAGACCGACTCTGCCGCGCGCAGCTCCTGGGCGAAGAGACTGATGCGCAACTCCTCCATCATCCATCTCGCCCGAACCAGGTTGGCCGCTGAGTCGGCGGGCAACGGGATGCGTCCGCCTGCGTCCGCGAAGCGGGCCGTGGCGGACTGCACCTCGTTCATCCAGACCCTGTCGCGGTTGGGGTTGTCCAGCAGCTTGTCGATGCGCGCGCTGATGCCGCCGAGGTAGCGCGGCAGGTGCCGCAGCTGGGCCAGGCCGGTTGCGCTGACAAAACCGGGGTAGACCAGCCCGTTCAGCTGCTCGCGGGCATCCGTGAGCGCGGCAAGCAGGGCCATGCTGGTGGAGGCCTTGAGCGCTTTGTCCGCGGCGCGGGACGCCGTGAGGATGCGGGCGACGAGCCCGACGGTCTCGAACATCGAGTCCATCACCACGCCGGAGACCCTGTCGCGGATGGTGTCGAACTCGGCCTTCATGAATACCTGGCCGTCGGGCCGCACCCTGTAGAGCACGTCGTCGACGGCGGCCGCGAGGCAGTCGTCGAACAGGGCCTGGGTGGAGCGGTAGGGGCTGGTGGCCAGCGAGAGCTTCTCGCCGCCCTTGAGGTGCTGCTGCACGTACGCCACCGGCGACGCGGTCGCCAGCAGCAGCAGCCGGCGCACCCCGCCGGGCAGGGTGCGGGCCTGCTCCTCGGCGGTGCTCATCATGCGGATGCTCACTGACGTGCCGTCGTCGATCAGGGTGGGGTAGCCGCGGATGGTGTTGTCACCCTGCTTGGTGTCGATGAACCGGGGCAGTTCGATGAAGTCCCAGGTGGTGAGGCCGCTGCGTTCGATGGCGTTCTTGGGTGTGGCGGCCGAGGCCTTGGCCACGGACTCGCGCACCTTGTTGCCCAGACGCCGCTGGAGCTCGGTGAGGTCCTTGCCGGAGGCGACGGAGCGGCCGCGCTCGTCGACGACCCTGAAGGTCATCCGCAGGTGCGCGGGCACCCTGGAGAGGTCGAAGTCGCGCACCGTGACGGGCACGTAGGTGAGGCGCTGGATGAGGGCGGCGAGGGTTTCGGCGAAGGAGGGGTCGGCGTCCTGGTCGCGATTCGAGGTATGTCCCGGGGTCTCGACAAGCTCGACCGACGATCGAACCACGCCGGGGGCGGGGGGCAGCTCGGCGAGGAGGCGCACGGCCCAGTCGGCGGCGGGCACCACATTGCGGCGGATGGCCTTGGGCAGCGACTTGATCAGTGAGGTGACCAGGTCGGCGCGGAGGCCCGGCACCTGCCAGTCGAAGCCGGTGGGGGAGACCCGGGCGAGGAGCGCGAGGGGTACCTGCACGGTCACGCCGTCGTCCTCCTCGCCGGGCTCGAACCGGTAACTCAATGCAAAACGCTGGTCACGCTGCTGCCAGGCCGGCGGGAAGAGCGATTCGTCGATCTCCGGCGCATCCTCGGGTACGAGCGCCTCGGCGGTCATGGTGAGCAGGTCCGGCGTCTCGGCGCGGGCGACGCGCCACCAGGTTTCGAAGGTGCGGGTGCTGTGCACGTCGGCGGGGATGCGGCGGTGGTAGAACTCGAAGACGGCCTCGTCGTCGAAGAGGATGTCGCGGCGCCGGGTGCGCTCCTCGAGCTCGGCGAGCTCCTTGCGGAGCGCGGTGTTGGCGCGGTCGAACGCGGTGACCCGCTGGTCGACCCGGTCCAGGTCCCACTCGCCGTCGACGAGGGCGTGCCGGATGAACAGCTCGCGGGCGTAGGCCGGGTCCACGCGGGAGAACTGCACGCGGCGGCGCGGCACAATCGGCACCCCGTACAGGGTGACCCGCTCGTAGGCGACCACGGCGCCCTGCTTCTTCTCCCAGTGCGGCTCGGAGTAGCTGCGCTTGCAGAGGTCGCCGGCGAGCTGTTCCGCCCAGGCCGGGTCGACGACGGCGTTCATCCGGGCGAACAGGCGGCTGGTCTCCACCAGCTCGGCGCTCATCACGGCGTTGGGCTGCTTCTTGGCCAGCGCAGAGCCGGGGAACAGCACGAAGCGCTGCTGCCGGGCGCCGATGTAATCCTTTTTCGCCACATCCTTGAGGCCGATGTGCGAGAGCAGGCCGGAGAGCATCGACCGGTGGATACCGTCCGGGTTCACACTGGGGTCGCCGATGTGCAGGCCGAGCGGCTTGGCCAGCTGGCGGAGCTGCTTGTAGACGTCCTGCCACTCGCGCACCCGCAGGTAGTTGAGGTACTCGTTCTTGCACAAACGCCGAAAAGCGCTTGAGCCGAGCTCCTTCTGCTGGTTCTCCAGGTAGTTCCAGAGGTTCAGCAGCGACAGGAAATCGCTGGTGGGGTCCGCGAACCGTGCGTGCTTCTCGTCGGCGGACCCGCGGCGCTCCAGCGGTCGCTCGCGCACGTCCTGGATGGTGAGGCCGGCGACGATGGCCATCACCTCGCGGCTGGTGCCCTGCACCTTGGACTCGATCACCATGCGGCCGAACCGCGGGTCGATGGGCAGCTGGGCGAGCTGCTGGCCCACCCGGGTGAGGGTGTGCGTTCCGGCCGTGACGGCCATCCGCCCGCCCTGCGGCCCACGACCGCCGCGCCCGCGGCCACCATCGCGGCCACTGGAGCGGCCGCCGGCCTGGCTCGGGTCTTCGGTGGGGGTGCCCGTGGGCGCCACGGTGGCCTTGACCGCGCCGAGCTCGGTGAGCAGGTCGAGGCCGTCTTTGATGTTGCGGGAGTCCGGCGGCGTGAGGAACGGGAACTGCGCGATGTCGCCCAGGCCCAGCGAGATCATCTGCAGGATCACCGCGGCGAGGTTGGTGCGCAGGATCTCCGGCTCGGTGTACTCCGGGCGCCGGGTGAAGTCCTCTTCGCTGTACAGCCGGATGGCGATGCCGTCGCTGGTGCGGCCGCTGCGGCCCGACCGCTGATTGGCGGAGGCCTGCGCGATGGCCTCGATCGGCAGCCGCTGCACCTTCGAGCGCACGCTGTACCGGCTGATCCGGGCGGTGCCGGCGTCGATGACGTAGCGGATGCCCGGCACGGTGAGGCTGGTCTCGGCCACGTTGGTGGCCAGCACGATGCGGCGCCGCACGCCGGCCACTGTGGAGGGCTGGAACACCTTGTGCTGGTCGGCGGAGGAGAGCCGGCCGTACAGCGGCAGCACCTCGGTGGGGCTGGTGCGGTCGCGGGAAGCGAACTTGCCCTGCAGGGCGTCGGCCGCGTCGCGGATCTCGGTCTCGCCGGAGAGGAACACCAGCACGTCGCCGTTGGACTCCTGCTCGAGCTCGTCGAGCGCGGCGGAGATGCCCTCGATGTAGTCGCGGTCCACGCTGGGTGCGGCATCGGTGATCTCGTCGTCGTCGTCGATCGCGGCCTCGGCCACCAGCGGGCGATAGCGGATCTCGACAGGGTAGGTGCGGCCGGATACCTCGATGATGGGCGCCGGGGTGCCGTCGGCGGCCGCGAAATGCTTGGCGAAGCTGGCCGGGTCGATGGTGGCGCTGGTGATGATCAGCTTGAGCTCGGGGCGCTGGGGGAGCAGCTGCTGCAGATAGCCGAGCAGGAAGTCGATGTTGAGGCTGCGCTCGTGCGCCTCGTCGATGATGATGGTGTCGTACTTGCGCAGCATCCGGTCGCGGTGAATCTCGTTGAGCAGGATGCCGTCGGTCATCAGCTTGATGCGGGTGTCCGCGCCGACCCGGTCGGTGAACCGCACCTGGTAGCCGACGAGTTCGCCGACCTCCTGGCCGAGCTCCTCGGCGATGCGCTCGGCGATGGTGCGCGCGGCGAGCCGGCGCGGCTGGGTGTGGCCGATCGACTCCCGGCCCAGCTCCAGGCAGATCTTGGGCAGCTGGGTGGTCTTGCCCGATCCGGTCGACCCCGCCACGATCACGACCTGGTTGTCGCGGATGGCGCGCGAGATGTCGTCGCGGCGCTGGCTGATCGGCAACTCGGGCGGGAAGGTGATTTTCACGGGAATCATTAGCCCTCCATAGTATTGCGTCGCGGGGGTACCCCACTTCGGGTCGAACCGTTGTGGAGCAAACTACTTTGTGTTACAAAGTAGACATGGATGACAACAGGACGCCCGCCACCGCCCTCGATGAGCCCCTGGGGGACCCGCGCGAGATGCTCGCGATGCTCGAAGAACAACAGCGGCGGGTGGCGGATTCACAGATTGCGCCCGTCGTCTGGCTGTACTTCATCTGGGGGGTCGCCTGGTTCGTTGGCTTCCTTGCCCTCTGGTCGGGCGATGTGGATGGCAACCCGTGGTTCACGATTCCCGCGGGCGTGGCCACGCCGCTGTTCATCGTGCTGCTGGTGATCTCGATCGTGTCCTCCGCCGTGATCGGCCTGCGCATCAACCGCGGCGTTCGCGGCATGTCCAGCTTCTCCGGCGCCGTCTACGGGCTGTCCTGGTCGGTCTGCGGCACCGCCTTCGGGCTGCTCGGCACCGCCCTGATCAGCCACGGCATGTCCACCGACCTCGCCAACCTGTTCTTCCCGTCAGGCTTCGCGCTGATGTGCGGCACCATTTATCTCGGTGGCGCCGCGCTCTGGCGGGACAAATCGCAGCTGGTCCTCGGTCTGGTCATGCTGGTCGTCGGTGCGGCGGCCCCCTTCGCCGGGTCGCCCGGCAACGACCTGGTCTTCGCGCTCGTCGGTGGTGGCGCCTTCCTCGTCACGGCCGCCGTCATGGCCGCGCGCCTGCGCCGGAACCGCTGATGGACGAACTCGACCCGGTGATCCACGCATCCGCCCGGCTGAAGATCACCGCCACCCTGGCTACCCTCGAGGTGGGCGACCAGATCGCCTTTCCCCGGCTGCAGGAGCTGCTCGGTATGACCGCCGGCAACCTGTCCACCCACCTGCGGAAGCTCGAGGACGCGGGCTATGTTGACGTCGTCAAGTCTCACCAGGGCCGCAGCCCGGTCACCTACCTGGCCCTGTCGCGCACCGGCCGGCGCGCGTTCGAAGACTACCGAGAAGCCCTGCGCGGGCTGTTAGGGGAATCCTCATGAGCGTTCTCGCCCGGCTCGATCACGTGACGCGGCGTTTCGGCGACGTGCTCGCCGTCGACGACGTGAGCCTGGACATCCACTCGGGCAGCATCCTGGGCCTGCTCGGGCCCAATGGCGCCGGCAAATCCACCGTGCTCACCATGCTGCAGGGGCTGCGAAGGCCCAGCAGCGGCACGGTGTCGCTGTTCGGTGGGTCACCGGGCGACTACCGGATGCGCCAGAAGCTCGGTGGCACCCCGCAGGAGACCGCGCTGCCGCCCACGCTGCGGGTGGGTGAGGTGATCGACTTCGTGGGCCGGCACTTCGAGACCCCGCTGTCCACCGCGGCCGTGGCCGAGGAGTTCGGGTTGGCGGAGCTGCTGAAACGGCAGACCGGCGCCCTGTCCGGCGGCCAGAAGCGCCGGCTCAGTGTGGCCCTCGCGTTTGTGGGGCAGCCGCGCCTGGTGCTGCTGGACGAACCGACCACGGGCCTGGACGTGGATGCCCGCCGCACCCTGTGGGATGCCGTGCGACGTCAGCACGAGCGCGGCGCCACCGTGGTGGTGACCAGCCACTACCTCGAGGAGATCGAGGCGCTCGCCGAACGGGTGGTGGTGATGGGGCACGGCCGGGTGATCGCCGACGACACCGTGACCGCCGTGATCAACCAGGTCTCGCTGCGTCAGGTGCGCCTGGTCACCGACCAGCCAGACCGGGTCAACGGGCTGCCCGGAGTGGTGGGCCACGAGCAGGCCGACGACGGCGCGACCACCTTCTACGCCAGCGACAGCGACCGGCTGATCGGGGAACTCGTGCGCTCCGGCATTCCGTTCTCCGGCCTCACCGTTCGTGGCGCCACCCTCGAAGAGGCGTTCCTCACCCTCACCGGGGCGACGGATGCCCCCACCGCCCAGAAGGAGATGAACCGATGAGCACCCACATCCCCGCTCCGGTCGGCGCCGCTCCCGGCACGCCCGGCCGCACCCCGGTTCTGGGCGGCCGTACGGGCATCCTTGCCCTCACGCTGCTGCACGCCCGGATCATCCTCGTCGAGACGTTCCGCATCCCGGCCGCCCTGATCGGGTCACTCGTGTTTCCCGGGCTGTCGCTGCTGTTCTTCGTGGTGCCGCAACGCGCCATCGCCGACAACCCGGAATTCGCCACCCAGGCGGTGATCGCGCTGAGCGTGTTCGCCTTGATGTCGAACTCGCTCTTCAGCTTCGGCCTGAACATCTCGGCCAACCGGGAGCAGCCGTGGGACCCGTACCTGCGCGCCTTGCCGGTACCGGGCGTCTCCCGCGTGCTCGGGCAGATCTGCTCGACCGGGCTGATGGGCCTTGCGTCGATCCTGCCGGTGATCGCGATCGGCGCTCTGTTCACCGCGGCGGAGGCATCCGTACTGGGCGTTCTCGCGGGGATCGTGGCGCTGGGCATCTCGGCGCTGCCGTTCATGTTCATCGGCATCTCGATCGGCTACTCGATGTCGTCCAAGGCCGCAATCGCCGTGGTGCAGATCGTGATGTTCGGCCTGGCGTTCGCGGGTGGGTTGTTCCTGCCGCCGTACCTCTTCGCGGACTGGCTCGACACCCTGTCGATGTTCCTGCCGTCGCGGCAGGCCCGGGAGTTCGTGATCTGGGCCGTGCAGGGCGGCGAGCTGGAGCCGTGGGTGTGGATCGGCATCCTGGTCTGGACCGCGGGCACCTTCGCCCTGGCCCTGCTGCTCTTCCGCCGCGACGAAGGCCGCCGCTACCACTGAGTCAGTCAGCCCCGGAGAGCGCGCTGATTACGCTCTCGGCGTGCGTGACGTGCGCGGGCAGTGGCGGTTCCCTAGGCTCAGTGGATGACGAATTCCGTACCCACCATCACCCTGAACGACGGCCACACCATCCCGCAGCTCGGCTTCGGGGTCTTCAAGGTCGATCCGACCGAGACCACCCGCATCGTCACCGACGCCCTCGAGGTGGGCTACCGGCACATCGACACCGCCGCCGTCTACGGCAACGAGGAAGGTGTCGGGCAGGCGCTGGCGTCGTCTGGCATCGACCGTTCGGAACTGTTCGTGACCACGAAGCTGTGGAACGACAAGCAGGGCACCCAGTCGGCGCTGGATGCGTTCGATGAGAGCCTGGAGAAGCTCGGCCTGGACTACGTCGACCTGTACCTCATCCACTGGCCGGCACCGGCGAACGACAAGTTCGTGGAGAGCTGGAAGACGCTCGCGAAGATCCGCGAGTCCGGCCGGGCCCGCTCCATCGGCGTCTCGAACTTCCTCGTGCCGCACCTGGAGCGACTGCTCACCGAGACCGACGTCGTGCCGGCGGTCAACCAGATCGAGCTGCACCCCGCCTACCAGCAGACCGAGATCACGGCGTTCGCCCGCGAGCACGGCATCCACATCGAGGCCTGGGGCCCGCTCGGCCAGGGCAAGTACCCGTTGCTCGATGAGGGCGTGGTCACTACCGCGGCCGAGGCGCACGGCAAGACTCCCGCCCAGGTGATCATCCGCTGGCACCTGCAGACCGGCAACATCGTCTTCCCCAAGTCCAACCGCCGCGAGCGGATGGCGGAGAACTTCGACGTCTTCGACTTCGAACTCAGCCACACCGAGCTCGCCACCATCTCGGCGCTCGAGCGCGGCGGCCGCGTCAGCGCGCACCCCAACGAGGTCAACTAGCCTCACCGGGCTCCGCTGACGTGCCGCAAACGGCCCCTTCCGCTCGTCGGAGGGGGCCGTTTGCGGCCTCTCAGCGGATGACCCTGCGCCCACTTGCGAGAAAGTGCCCCTGTGCAGCGTCCGAAGGGGCACTTTGCGGCAACTCGGCACGCACGCGTTGCTTCGCGGGCGGCGGATGCGCACCGGCTCGCGTCTTACGCCGTGTGTCGGCGCGGCTGGCGGCATCCGGCGGCGGCATTTAGCGTCGGAACATGTCGTACACCTTGAACGTCGTCGCCGTTTCCGGCAGCCTGCACGCTCCCTCGAAGACCACCGCCCTGGTGCGGGCGATCCTCGACGCCCTCGAACGCGAGCTCTCGATCCACGTGCACCTGATCGAGCTGAGCCGGGTCGGCCGCGAGTTCAGCGGGGCGCTTCGCCGGGATGAGCTCTCCGCCGCGGCCGAGGACGACCTGCGACGCATCGAGGGCGCCGACCTGCTCATCGTGGCGTCGCCGGTGTACCGGGCCTCCTTCACCGGACTCTTCAAGCACGTCTTCGACTTCGTCGAGCAGTACTCGCTCGTGGACAAGCCGGTGCTGTTGGCCGCGACCGGTGGCAGCGACCGGCACGCGCTGATCCTCGAGCACCAGTTCCGGCCGTTGTTCAGCTTCTTCCAGGCGCTCACCCTGCCGTTGGGGGTGTACGCCAAGGACTCCGACTTCACCGACTACCGGGTGACCAACGCCGAGCTCAACGAGCGCATCGATCAGGCGATCCGCCGCGGGCTGCCGCTGGTGCGGGCCAGCCTGCCGGCCAACCTCTCGGCCGATTCGGCCGCCATCGTCTGGTGACGCTCCGGGCGGCCGCGGAATAGACCCGCGCGCAAACGCCTTACATTGGGACGTGCACGGATGCGACCCATCCGGGAGAGAAGTGTCCTGTGTCCCTGATCGATTGGCTCTTTGACGCCCAGCTGCAGATCGGCAGCCAGACCATTCTCTGGCGCGAGATCATCGGCAACGTCTTCGGCATCGCCAGTGCCGTCGGCGGGATGCGCCGCAAGATCTGGGCCTGGCCGGTGGGCATCGTCGGCAACGCCCTGCTGTTCACGGTGTTCCTCGGCGCCGTCTTCGGCACACCCAACCCGGTGAACTTGCTCGGTCAAGCCGGTCGGCAGGTGATGTTCATCATCGTCTCGATCTACGGCTGGGTGCAGTGGTCGCGCAGCCGCTCGGTCGGCACCGTCGCCGTCGCCCCGCACTGGGCCGGCACCCGGGCGCGGGTGGGCCTGGGCATCGGCCTCGTCGCCGGCACGCTGGTGCTCACCCCGATCTTCCGGGCGCTGGGCTCGTTCGAACCGGTCTGGGCCGACGCCTGGATCTTCACCGGCTCGCTGCTGGCCACCTACGGCATGGCCCGCGGTTGGACGGAATTCTGGCTGATCTGGGTGGCCGTGGACATCGTCGGCGTGCCCCTGCTGATCAGCGCCGGCTACTACGCCTCCGCGATCCTGTACCTCTTTTATGGCGCATTCACCATCACCGGCTTCGTGATCTGGACCCGGGTGCAACGCCGCCGCGCGCTCGTGGAGCGGGCCCTGGCCTGATCTCACCCTGCAGCGCCCGCGAGAGCGGCCCTGTGGTTGCCTGGATCGGCTGAGGTAGCCAGAACGCCGCTTTCGCGAGGTCGACCTTCCGCGAAAGCGGCCGTGTGGTTGCCTCGGCCGGAGCGAAGTGACCACGTGGCCG
Organism: Cryobacterium zongtaii; assembly: GCF_002909375.1. Classification (GTDB taxonomy): domain Bacteria; phylum Actinomycetota; class Actinomycetes; order Actinomycetales; family Microbacteriaceae; genus Cryobacterium; species Cryobacterium zongtaii. Next base: position 527,690 of record NZ_PPXD01000026.1, on the reverse strand, counting down.
CTTTCGCGAGGTCGTCCTTCGAGCGCACGCGGGTGCTTGGGGGCCGTCGGGACGGTCAGCCGGCGGGGCGGGGCGGGGCAGACGACCGGCGCCGGAGCTGCTTGGGCCGGCCGAGGGCCACCAGGCCCAGCACCGGCGCGATGAGCAGCTGCAGCGCCACGAGGGGACCGAACGAGGCGAACACCACGGTGAGCACCGCCGTCGCGGTGCCCAGGATCAACACGATCACCAAAAAGACGGTGCGTCCGGTGCGGGCGAAGGCGACGGATGCCAGCCCCAGCGGCACCAACCGCAGCCACAGGTCCGCCTGGGATTGGGGCAGCGGCCCGCCGATGACCGAGATCGTGGCAGCCAGCGCGTACAGTGCCGTCCACACCCAGAACAGCCATGGACCGGCGGGCTGCACCGGCTGGTACGGCTCGTCGGCCGCCCAGCCCGGCGGCGTACCCGTGGCAGGTTCCCGGCCGGTCCCGGCCCACGGCCCGCCCGAGCCGAAACTCGAGCCGGAGCCCGCCCCTTCGCCGGTCGGCCGGGGTCCGGCGGATCCGGGGGAGCGGCGCATCCGCTCGGCCTCGACCTCACGCAGCACGGCCCGGGCCTGAGTGAACCTGTCGAACCGGGCGGCCGCGGCGGCCAACTCGGCGGGAGTTGCGGCGGTCAACCGGTCGGGATGCGAGCGCTGGGCCTGGTACCGGAACGCCCGCTCCACCTGCTCCAGCTCGGCATCGACCGCAACCTCGAGGAGTGCCGCCGCCTCGACGGGGGTCATCGTGCGTTCGGTCATGCGCACAGTCCGCTCACGCGGTCGAGTTTATCCCGACCGATCTGCATGCTGTCGAGACGTCGCAACAGCGGTTGCCGATGGAAGGTCGGTTGCCACATCCGCGAAGCCGGTCTGGTCGCGGTCCAGCACGACAGCGGGAGGCAGGCCGTCGGCGGTGGCGTGCATGCTCTCGGCGCCGCGCACCCGACCGAGGGTCAGGGTCACGGCGGGCTGGACCGGGTGGACCGAGGAGGCGGCCAGAAGGGCCATGAACTGCGGCCCGGGGATGGGACGGCTGAACAGGTAGCCCTGCGCCCCGTCGCACAGGTGTTCCTTGAGGAAGGCAAGCTCATCCACATTTTCGACGCCCTCGGCGATCACGCGCAGTTTGAGGCTGCGGGCCATGTGGATAACGGCGGTCACTAGGGTGGTGTCCCGGCCCTCCGTGGTGATCTGTCGAATGAAGGACTGGTCGATCTTCAGCGCGTCAACCGGGAACTTGCGCAGATAGCTCAGGCTGGAATAGCCGGTCCCGAAATCGTCGACCGCCACACGCACGCCACGCTCACGCAACGATTGGAGTACTTCGGCAGTGGCCTCGACGCGCCTCATGAGGACGCTCTCCGTCAGCTCGATCACGAGCCGACGGGGATCAAGCCCGGTGTCGGCCAGGATCCCCAGAACGCCCGTCAGGAAGCCGTGATCCTGGAACTCCATGGCCGAAACGTTCACGGCTATCGTGATCGGTCCGAGACCGGCATCGGTCCACCGCTGGGCCTCGCTGCACGCCTCTCGCATGACCCATCGTCCAATCGGGATGATGAGACCGCTGTCCTCGGCGATCGGGATGAAGTCGTCCGGGGCAATCGGGCCTCGCGCGGGATGCGTCCAGCGGGTGAGCGCCTCAGCGCCGGTGATTTCTCCCGTACGCACGTCGATCACCGGCTGGTAGTGCAACGACAGCTCATCCTTTGCGATGGCTCTGCGCAGGCCCTCCGCGATGAACTGTCGTTCGACGGCCCGGACGTTCATGGTCGGCGTGAAGAACTGGTAGCCCTGGCGTCCGTTCTCCTTGGCCTGATACATGGCGGTGTCGGCGTTTTTGATCAACGTCTCTGCATCCTGGCCGTCCTCGGGGTAGACGCTGATCCCGATGCTCGTCGTGATGTGGAGGTCCGTCCCGTCGATCGAGTGGGCGGCGGCGATCACGCGCAGCATGCGAGTGGCGCTGATCGCGGCCGCTTCCGCGCTGGAGATATCGGAGAGCAGAACGACGAACTCATCGCCACCCTGCCGGCTGACCGTGTCGGTGTCGCGGACGCATCCGTCGAGCCGGATCGCGACGGACTGGAGTACCCGGTCACCCGTCGAATGACCGAGCGAGTCGTTGATGTGTTTGAAACCATCGAGGTCGAGAAACAGCACCGCGACGCGACTCTCGTGGCGGGCAGCGATGGCCAGGGCCTGGGTGATCCGTTCGGTGAGCAGGCCCCGGTTCGGGAGTTGGGTCAGGAAGTCATGCTGGGCGGCGCGGGCCATTTCCTGGCTCATGGCGCGGGCAGTCGTGACATCGCGGAACACCACGACGGCGCCGGCCGGGTGGCCCATCCGATCATGAATGACTGCGGCGGATCCCTCGATGGGCATCTCCAGCCCGTCGCGGCGGACGAGGATGCCTAGGCGGGGCAAGACCGAGGGATCCGTCGGCAGCTGGAAGTGGGTGAGCAGCGGTTGGCGGGTGGACGCATCGAGAATCGGGAGAACCTCGTGAAGGGGTCGCCCGGCAGCCTGCGGGAGCGGCCATCCGGTCATCGTCTCGGCGACGAGGTTGAGGAACGTGATGTTCCCCTGCGTGTCCGTGCACACCACGCCCTCACCGATCGATTTGAGCGACACCAGCGCCCGCTCCTTCTCGGTGAATAGCGCCTCCTCCATCGCGTTGCGCTCGATGGCATAGCGCAGGGCACGGAGCAGGCTCTTCGCGTCGATCTCGCCCTTGATCAGATAGTCCTGGGCGCCCTCCTTGAGTGCCAGCGCCGCCAGCGCTTCGTCGTCGAAGCCCGTGAGCACCACGAGCGGCACGCGCGGCGCGGCGGAGCGGACACGTCGGAGGGCGTCCAGGCCCTGGGCGTCGGGGAGCCCGAGGTCGAGGAGGATGACATCGACCCCGTGCGCGGCCAGGTGGGCCTCTGCCTCCCGCGCTGTGCCAACCTGGCTGAGTGAGCGGTCCGAGGGCTTCTCGTTGAACATCTCCCGCAGGAGCCGGGCATCACCGGGATTGTCCTCGATCACGAGGATCCGGGTGAGGTCCGCACCGCTCATTCGGTGTCCCGCTGATTCGGGAGTTTGGCCTTCGTCAGCCAGAAGTCATTGATGCTCTTCACGAGGGTCTCGAAGCGATCCAGCTGCACGGGCTTGCTCAGGTAGCTGTTGGCCTGCAGCTGATAGCTCGTCACGATGTCGTCCTCCGCCTCTGAGGTGGTGAGGATGATCGTGGGGATCGTTTTCAGATCCGGGTCCGCCTTGATCCAGGCGAGCACTTCCCGTCCGTCCATGCGCGGGAGGTTGAGGTCGAGGAGGATCAAGTCCGGGCGCGGGGCGCCGGCGTAGGCATCCTCGCGCCGGAGAAACGCGAGCGCCTCGACGCCGTCGGAGGCGACGTGGAGCTGGATGGCGACGTTCGCGTCGTGGAGAGCCTCGCGGGTGAGCCGGACGTCGCCAGGGCTGTCCTCCACGAGTAGTACCTGGATATTCATGTGCGGCCTTCTTGTAACAGGGCGGGGGGCCCAGTGGCGCCCCCCGCTGGGAGGTCAAAGCGGAAAGTGGAGCCCTGTCCGGGCTCCGACTCAACTGAAATCGTGCCGCCGTGACGTTCGACGATCTTTTTGCAGATGGCCAGGCCGATGCCGGTGCCGGCGTATTCGTCACGTCCGTGCAGTCGCTGGAACATGCCGAAGATGCGGTCAAAGTACTGGGACTCGATCCCGATCCCGTTGTCGCGCACCGAGAATTCCCACCGGTCCTGGTGGGTTCGCGTGCAACCCAGGTGAATCCGAGCCACGGTGTCGCCCTGCTGGTAGCGGATGCTGTTGCCGATGAGGTTCTGGAAGAGCTGGACGAGTTGGACCTCGTCGGCGACGACCACGGGAAGCGGGTCGGAGGTCACCGTCGCGCCGGATTCCTCGATGGCAGCCTGCAAGTTCACCAGGGCCCGGTCCAGCGCGCGCCCGCTCGGGGTCTCGGTGACGTTGTTGGCCTTGGTGCCCACCCGCGAGTACGCGAGGAGGTCCTGGATGAGTTGCTGCATTCGTGTGGCGCCGTCCACCGCGAACCGGATGAAATCATCCGCGTCGGAATCGAGCTTGCCCACGTACCGGCGCGCCAGGAGCTGGGTGTAGCTGGAGACCATCCGCAGCGGTTCCTGTAGATCGTGGGAGGCCACGTACGCGAAATGCTCCAACTCCTGGTTGGAGCGGCGGAGTTCATCCAGGGTGGTGGCGAGCTGCAGCGCCGCGGCGTTGCGCACGCTGATGTCACGGATGGCGGCGGTGATCAGGATTCCCTCGCTGCTCTCCAACGGGCTGAGCATGATCTCGATCGCGAAGTCGGTGCCGTCCTTGCGGCGTGCGACGAGTTCGATGCCGGTGCCGATCTGCTGTGCCAGCGCGTCGGCGGCCGAGCGGGCGCCGTCGGCGATCAGGCGTTCGGCGAAGCCTTCCGGGATGATGTTGGTGACCGGTTGGCCGATCAGCTCGTCCCGCCGGTAGCCCAGCTGCTTTTCCGCCCGCACGTTGAGCAGCACGATGTCGCCGGCCTCATTGACGACGACCATCGCATCCGGCGCCGCCTCCAGCAGGCCCCGGTAGCGCGCCTCCAGCTGGACCAGCTGCAGCGCCGCGGCGTTGCGCACGCTGATGTCACGGATGGCGGCGGTGATGAGGGTGCCCTCGCTGCTCTCCAAGGGGCTGAGCATGATCTCGATCGCGAAGTCGGTGCCGTCCTTGCGTCGTGCGACGAGTTCGATGCCGGTGCCGATCTGCTGTGCCAGCGCATCAGCGGCCGAGCGGGTGCCGTCGGCGATCAGGCGTTCGGCGAAGCCTTCCGGGATGATGTTGGTGACCGGTTGGCCGATCAGCTCGTCTCGCCGGTAGCCCAGCTGTTTTTCCGCTTGCACGTTGAGCAGCACGATGTCGCCGGCCTCGTTGACGACCACCATCGCGTCCGGCGCCGCCTCCAGCAGCCCCCGGTAGCGGACCTCCGACGCGCGGCTCTCGGTCAGGTCGTGGCTGAACTCCGCGAACCCTCGCAGTGTGCCGTCGGTGTTCCGCAGGGCAGTGAAGGTGAGGTCGGCGAGGAACTGCGAACCCCCCTGGCGAACGCGCATGCTCTGTTCCCGATGGAGGCCCGTCTGAGCCGCCAGCCGGAGGATCTCCGCGGGCCGGCCGGCCGCGATCGCCGCCTCCGGAAAAAAGCAAGAGAAGTTGCGACCGATGATCTCGTCGGCGGCGTAGCCCGTGTGCCGCTGGGCCCCGGCATTCCAGGTGGCGACTTTGCCCTGCGGGTCGATCAGGTAGATCGCATAGTTGTCGACAGCGTCGACCAACGACCGGTAGTCTGCCTCGCTGTCGGCCAGGGCTCGCTCGGCGAGGCCGGGAGTGGAGACATCGCTGGTGGCTGCCGTTGTCACGCGGACTGAACGGTGCACACAGAGTGCGTGGCCGCGGCCGGAGTCGCCAGGGACTGAAGCGGAACGGTCAGTGCGGTCATGATCGAAGATTACCGCACGCTCCCCAGCCGTCCAACGAAACCGCCCACGCACTTCTGCGTCAACCGAGGCTGCGGCCGGTTGCCGGGTCACAATGGAGCCATGCCGAATCGCCTCGCCGACGCCATCAGCCCGTATCTGCGCTCGCACGCCGAGAACCCGGTCGACTGGCACCCGTGGGGTGCGGCCGCCTTCGCCGAGGCCCGCCGGCGCGACGTGCCGGTCCTGGTGTCGATCGGCTACGCCACTTGCCACTGGTGCCATGTGATGGCCCGCGAGAGCTTCAGCGATCCGGCGCTGGCCGCCTATCTCAACGAGCAATTCGTGAGCGTCAAGGTCGACCGGGAGGAGCATCCGGATGTCGATGCCAGCTACCTCGCCGCGGCCGGCGCGTTCACCCAGAACCTCGGCTGGCCGCTGAATGTGTTCGTCACCCCGGCCGGCCGGCCCTTCTTCGCCGGCACCTATTCGCCGCCCACGCCGATGCCAGGGCATCCGGCGTTCCGTGAGGTGCTGAACGCCGTCACGGATGCCTGGACCAACCGCCGGGCCGCCGTCGAAGACAGTGCAGCGGGCCTGGCCGAGGCGCTCGCCCAGGCGGCGCCCGCGGCGGTGGGGGAGTTGCCGGACCAGTCCAGACTCGCCGACACCGTCGCCCGGCTGGCCACGGCGGAGGATCCCGTCTACGGCGGTTTCGGCGGTGCCCCCAAGTTTCCCGCCGCGCCGACCCTGGGCCTGCTGCTCGACCGGGCCGACGGCCGGGAGCTGGCGCTGCGCACCCTCAAGCGGATGGGTGCGTCGCCGCTCCGCGACCCCGTCGAAGGCGGTTTCTTCCGCTACGCCGTCAACCGCGATTGGAGCGACCCGCACTACGAACGGATGCTTTACGACAACGCGCAACTTCTCGAGCTGTACTCCCGGGCGTGGATGCTCACCGGTGAACGCTGGGCCCGCATCGTGGCCGAGGGCCTCGTCGGGTTTCTCGGCGCGGTGCTGCAGCTGCCCGACGGCGGTTTCGCCAGCGCCCAGGACTCGGAGAGCACCGTCGACGGGGTGCGGGTGGAGGGCGGCTACTACGCCCTCGACGAAGACGCCCGCCGCGTCCAGGCCCCGCCGGCCCTGGACGCCAAGGTGCTCACCGGCTGGAACGGCCTGGCGATCGGGGCTCTCGCCCTGGCCGGGCACGCGTTCGCCGACGATGCCGCGCTGCATCTGGCCCGCCGTGCGGCCGACAGGCTGCTCCAGGCGCACCGCCGCGCCGACGGCGCCCTGGTGCGGGCCTCCATCGACGGTCGTCTCTCGGCCGCGGTCGCGACACTGGAGGACTACGGCATGTTCGCCGGCGGCCTGCTCGAGCTCGCCACCGCCACCGGAGAGGTGCGGTACGCGGTCGTGGCCCGGGAACTCATCGACAGGGCCATGCCCGGCGACGGTTCGACGGCCGGCCGTGAGCCCGGAATGACCTTCGCAGCCCCGGAGGGCGCCGATCCGGTGCTCACGGCGCAGGGACTCGACCTCGCCACCGACCCCTCCGAGGGCGCCTACCCGTCCGGACTCACGGCCATCGCCAGCGCGGCCTGGCGGCTGCACCTGCTCACCGGCGCCGGCCGCTACCGCGACGCGGCCACGGCCGGGATGGTGCGGCTGGTCGGATCCGGCGACATCAACCCGCTCGCGTTCGGCGCCGCTCTTCGGCTGGTCAACGGGCTCACCACGCCGGTGGAGCAACTCGTCGTCGTCACCCCTGACGGAGCCTCGGGACGGCCCGTCGCCGCCATGGCCGGTTCGGCTCTGTTGGACGCGGCCCGGCGTCGCACCGGGGTCGTCGCCGTGGTCACCGAACGGCAGGGCGCCGCCTTCGCCGCCGCCGGCTTCGAGCTGTTCGCCGACCGCACCACCCGCGACGGCCTGCCCACCGCATACCTCTGCCGCGACTTCGTCTGCCGCCTGCCCAGCACGGATGCCGCCGCGCTCGGCTGACCCGCCCCATCCGCCGCCCCGCCCCGTGCAACTGTTGCCCGTGCGGACAACTGCGCCCGGCGCACCGGGCACTGTTGTCCGGAACGGGAATAGTTGCCGGCCGGGCGGGCACACCGACGAGACCAGGCAAGCCGGTGCCACCCTGGCCACCGCTTCCCGGATGATCACCCACGACGCGTTCGATCGCCGGCACTACGGCCTGACCACGCCGCCGCCGTCCGGGGCGCCGGTCACGCCCCGGCCGCCCCGGCAACGTACACTAGAGCAACGTCACTGTTCCCAGCGGGCCTCTTGCCCGGCCTGGACCGGTGCGTGGATGCCCGGGAGACCCGGGCGCATACTCCGGGGCCTGGCGCATCGATGCCCGCCCTGAGCAGATCGCCCGTCGCTTTTCCCGCACAACCGCTTGGCACCCCGCAGTCAGCCCTGCATCCGTTACCGCTCCACGTATTTTTCTCCAAGGAGGACCATGGCACGCTTTGACCGCACCGATTCCACCCGACACTCTCACATCGCTGCCGGAACTGGCTTCTCTGAGGCCCCGGCGAACCCGGTCGATGAACCGGCTCCGGACACCGCGTCCATTCCCCTCCTCTCGCTGAGCAGCGAACCCGAGCTGGTGCTGCGCACCCTCGACGACCGCACCCGCCGTTTCGACCGCGAAGACGTTGTCGTGCGGAAGGGTGAGATCGCCCTGATCAACGGGCACTTCACCCCGCACGAGTCCAGGGTCAGCGACCTGCTCGCCCTGGCCGACGCCCTCGACACCGCCGGGATCGACTATCTGCTGGTGCGCGGCGACCACGACCGTCCGGTCATCGCCGTGAACCGAAAGCGTCGCAAGAAGATCAGCCGCGTCCTGGCCCAGGCCTTCGCGAACACGCCCTTCTACCTCAAGCCCCTCGACGGCGACCTCGGCCGCCCGGCTCTCGCCGCCGACGGCGCCCTCGCCGCCCTGGGCACCTCGGACGTCTTCAGGGTCTACCAGCCGCGCATCGAACCCATCGGCCGGCTCCGCTACGGTGCGGAGACCGCGTTCCAGCTCGAGCTGTGGCGGTTCGGCGAAGACGAGATCGTCGCTCCCGTCGAGAATGCCCTCATGCGCCGCCGGCTGCCCCGGTCCGAGGCCCGCGAGACCACCGTCGAGCTCTTCGGCCGCACCTGGCGCACCCTGCAGAACATGTTCGACGACCTCGTCAGCGACATCAGCTTCGACATCGACCTGGTCTTCTCCTGGGTTGACGGGTCCTCCAGCGACTTCCAGAAGGCCCGCGCCCTGCGCATGAACGGTTACGTCGCCGGCGCCGGCGACGATTCGGATGCCCGTTTCCGGCAGATCGATGAACTCAAGTACGCGTTGCGGAGTGTCTACATGTTCGCGCCGTGGGTGCGCCGCATCTTCATCGCCACCGACTCGCCCGCTCCCGAATGGCTGGTGGACCACCCGCGGGTGACCATCATGAACAGCGAGGACTTCTTCCCCGACGTCTCCGTGCTGCCCACCCACAACTCGCACGCCGTGGAGAGCCAGCTGCACCACATCCCGGGTATCGCCGAGCACTTCATCTACTCGAACGACGACATGTTCTTCGGCCGTCCGGTGGGACCTGAGCTGTTCTACTCACCCGGCGGAATCACCAAGTTCGTCGAGGCGGCGACCCGGATCGGCCTGGGCGACAACGACCCCAGCCGAAGCGGGTTCGAAAACGCCGCGCGGGTGAACCGGGCGCTGCTGCGCGAACGGTTCGGCAAGGTCACCACCCGGCACCTCGAGCACACCCCGGCACCGCTGCGCAAGAGCGTCATGGCCGAGCTCGAGGCCGAATTCCCCGAGGACTTCCGACGCACCATGGCCAGCCGGTTCCGCTCGGCCACCGACATCTCGGTCACCAACTCGCTGTACCACTACTACGCGCTGGCCACCGGCCGGGCCGTCGAGCAGACCCAGGTTCGGTCGCTGTATGTCGAAACGACGCTCAAGCTGGCGCTGCGCCAGATGAACAAGCTGCTCAAGCGCCGCGACCAGGACATGTTCTGCCTCAACGACGGCAGCTTTCCCGAGATCAGCGACGAGGTGCGCACCGAGGCAGTCACCGACTTCCTCGAGCGCTACTTCCCGATCGTGGCCCCGTGGGAACGCGAAAGCGTCATCGCGGCCAGCCAGCACGGCGAGGACACCCTCATCGAGAGTGCCCTGGGCCTGGGAAACGGCGACGTCAGCGCAGAACCTGGATCGGCCTGGTCATTGGCGGCTCCCGGTATGCGGGCAGACTCCCCGCAGGCATGATCTCGATGCCGGAGGCGGCCAGGCGGCGGGCGCTTTCGGCGGCGTCGATGTAGTCCAGCGGCTCGAAGTCGCCCAGCGGTACCACCGAGTGCAGCACGGTGTCGGCGTAGACGTGCACGAGGTTGAACGCTCGCGCGCCGTCGCGGCCACGGGTGCCGCCGACGGGAACGTTGAGGTCCTGGGTGTAGCAGGTGGCCGACGCCACCGACACCGGGATGCCGGCGAACGTGGCGGTGGACGAGTAGTGCAGGTGCCCGGCCAGGATGCTGCGCACATCCGTGCCGCGCAGCACTTGAGCGAGGCTGGCCTGATCGCGCAGCTCCACCGCAACCGACAGGTCGAGCATGCTCGGCACCGGCGGGTGGTGCATGGCCAGGATGGTGCCGTCCGGCGCGGGGACGCTCAACTGCAGGCTGAGCCACTCGAGCTGATTCTCGGTGATCTCGCCGTAGTGGCTGCCGGGCACCGAGGTGTCCAGGGTGATGATGCGCAGCCCGCCGATGAAGTCGACGTGGTCGATCGGCGCCTGACTGGGTTCCTCACCGAGCAGCTCGGTACGGAAGTTCGCCCGATTGTCGTGGTTCCCCATCACCCAGATGACCCTGGCGCCGAGGCGCTCCGCGGCGGGTTCGACGATGCCGCGCAGCTGCGCGTAGGCGTGCGGCTCACCCTTGTCGGCGAGGTCACCGGTGATGATGATCGCATCGGGTCTGCCGCCGGATGCCTCGACATCCGCGACCAACCGCTGCACGTGTGCGGCACTGTCCACGCTGCCGTAGAGACGATTGCCGTCTGCGAGCAGGTGCGTGTCGCTGAGGTGGAGAAGGAAATAATCCGGCCTCGGGTATTCGGCCGTTCGAACGCTCACGGAGCTTCCATTCGTTTGGTACTTAGGCACTTTACGGGGATTACGCTGCGGATGCTACAAGACCAGTCGATCAGAGAATCATGAACATAGCGTGTCCAACACGCGAAAAGACGGGACCCTGAGGATAAATCCTCAGGATCCCGTCTCGTGACCTGTCTCAGGGATGCGTGAGCCCGGGCTCCGTGACCGGCAGCACCGCTACGGCGCCCTCGTCGTGCTCGTACGGTTCGATGGTGTCGTGGTCCGCGGCCGCCGCCCGGCGCCGCTCCGACTCGAAGTCGCCCTCCAGGCCCGGGTACCCACCGCGGTCGAGTGAGCGATCCGCGCCGCGCGTGGACCGTTCCCGCCTTGTCTGCCTACCGAACATAGTTCGACGCTACGCCGCAGAATCACCATGTCAAGAGGCAACCTGAGCGTGTCTCAGCACCTGACGCACATGTGTTGTGCACCAGGCTTTCACGGTTCACCCATGCTGCCGTGGGAAGCTAGAGAGTGCCCTCGATCTCCCGCCTCACCCCCACCCGTTACATCGGCGCCGCGTTGCTCTGCGTCGTCGCGTTTGTGGCGTTGTACCTCTTTTTCGTGCGGGATGTCGCCGGGCAGGCCATCGATCAGCTGGCCTTCAACGGGGCCGAGGACGGTTCAACGGGCACCACGGTCACCCGGCAGCTGCTCGACCTGATCCCCTCGGTGATGGTCGCCATCGGAGCCATCGTGAGCCTGATCATCGCGACGGTGCGACGCGCCTGGTTCCCGCTCGTGGTCGCCGTGAGCGCCGCGATGGCGGCCGTCGTGACCACTCAGCTGCTCAAGAACGTGATCCTCACCCGCCCGGAGCTCGGTGTGGACGGCTACGTCCCCAACTCATTCCCCTCCGGGCATACAACGGTGGCGGCGGCATCCGCGTTGGTGGTGTTCCTCGTCGCCAGCCCGCACACACGGTGGCTGGCCGGCACCATCGGGGCGGCATTCGCGGTCGCGGCGGGGGTATCCACGCTGGTGAGCCTGTGGCACCGGCCGAGCGACGTGATCGCGGCGCTGCTCGTCGTGGCGTTCTGGGGCTGCGTCGCCGGGGCCGTGCTCACCCGGTCCGGCGGCCGACAGCGCACCGCACGCACCCCCACCCCGGCCAGGGTGGGCCTGAAGCTGCAGACCGGGATCGCGGTGCTCGCCGGCATCGTCACCGCGGTGGCCGCGGGTATCGGCGCCACCGGGGCGTTCGGCATCTCGGATGCGCCGGTGGCCTATCTCGGCGCGGTCACCGCGATCGTCGCGGTCGGTTTTGTGCTGGCCATCACCGCCACCCGCCTCTTCGACCGCCTGCCGTAGCGGTCGCGGGCGGGAGCCCACGGCCGGGAGCCCATCTGCCGCCGCATCCGCCGTGCGCCTCGCCGCGCAGGGGGATGTGCCTACGGCGCGGTGCGTGTAACACTGGGGCATGGCCGTCACGCTGAGAGCGCTCCAGACCGTTGTTCCGCCCACCGTCCTTGTGCAGGAGCAGGTCAGGGACATCTTCGCCGCCCAACCTGGCCTCAGCCGGCTGGCGCAGCGGTTGGTGACCGCATCCTTCAACCTGTCGGGGATCGACACCCGGCATACCGTGATCGAGGAACTCACCCTCGACTCGCAGGCGCCCGAGCCGCAGTTCTTCGACGCCACCACCCAGCGGCTGCTCGTGCCCGGCACCCGGGTGCGCAACGAGCTGTACATCGAGCAGGCCACGAAGCTGTTCGTGGAGGCCGGCCGGCGTGCGCTGGCCGCCTGCCCGGGGCTGGACGCCAGTGACATCACCCACGTCGTGACGGTCTCCTGCACGGGCTTCTACGCGCCGGGCCCTGACTACATGCTGGTGCGCGAGTTGGGCCTGGCGCCGTCCACCCAGCGGTACCACCTCGGATTCATGGGCTGCTACGCGGCCATGCCGGCGCTGCGCACCGCGAAGCAGTTCGTGCTGGCCGATCCGTCCGCCGTGGTGCTCGTGGTCAGCGCCGAGCTGTGCTCGCTGCACCTGCGCACCTCCAGCGACCCCGACACCATCGTGGCGTCGTCGCTGTTCTCGGATGGCGCGGCCGCCGGCATCGTGAGCAGCCGTGCGCCGGTCGCCGGCGAGACCGCCCTCAACCTGGACCACTTCGAGACCGTGATCACGCCCGTCGGCGAGGGCGACATGGCTTGGAAGATCGGCGACGAGGGCTTCGAGATGGTTTTGAGCTCGTACGTGCCGCACATCATCGACGAGCACATCGAGTCGGCCCTGGCGCCGCTGTTCGGCCGGGACGAGTCGCTGACCCTGGCGCTGGCGGCGGGTGTGGTGGCCGAGGCCGACGCCGTGACCGTGCAGGCACAGGAGCAGCAATCGCAGTCGGTGGACGGCGGGGGGAGTCCCGGCCAGGTGCTCACGGCCGCGACCCCCGGTTCGGCTCTGAGCACCGCCATCGCGCACTGGGCGATCCACCCCGGCGGGCGCAGCATCCTCGATAAAACCGAGGCCAAACTCGGCCTCACCGAGGCGCAGCTGGTGCCGTCGCGGGAAACCCTGCGCACCAACGGCAACATGTCCAGCGCCACCATCCTCTTCGTCATGAAGGAGATCCTCGAGGGCGCGGCCACCGCCGACGGGGACAGGGTCTGCGCGATGGCGTTCGGGCCGGGTCTGACCGTGGAGTCGGGCCTGATGACAGTGCAGCGCGGCTGACCCGTGCTCCCGAGGCTCCGCGAACGGGCGGTCGACGCCGTCGAGATCATGGACGATCCGCACTGCGACGCCGAGACGCTGCGGCGCACCTACGCGAACTTCCGGTACGTCAACGCCGTCGTCTCCGGGCTTCGGCACACCTACCGCCGCGACATCCGACCGCGCCTGTCGGCCGGCACCGAGACCAGCCTGCTCGACATCGGCTCCGGCGGCGGCGATGTGGCCCGGTCACTGGCCCGCTGGGCCGTGCGCGACGGGCTGCGCCTGAGTGTGACCGCGATCGACCCGGATGCCCGCGCGCACGCCTACGCGGCCGGCCGGCCGCCGTTGCCCGGGCTGGAGTTTCGCCGGGCGCTCAGCAGCGACCTCGTGGCAGCGGGGGAGCGGTTCGACATCGTGCTCTCCAACCACGTGCTGCACCACCTCAATGGCGTCGAGCTCGGCGCGTTGCTCGTGGACTCGGAACGGCTCAGCCGCGGCCTGGTCCTGCACGGCGACATCGAGCGCTCCCCGCTGGCCTACCTCGGCTTCGGGCTGGGCACGTGGCCGTTCTTTCGCCGCTCCTACATTCGCGCCGACGGCCTCACCTCGATCCGGCGCAGCTTCACCTGGCGCGAGCTGGCGGCCGTGGCGCCGCCGGGCTGGAGCGTGCGCCGGGAGGTGCCGTACCGGCTGATGCTGCGTTGGCAGGCCCCCGCGGTGACCGAACCGCGGCGGGCCGTTTCGACTGATTCGGCCGCACCGGCGGCTGGAAGGCGGGCGAATGCGTGACGTGATCGTGGTCGGCGGCGGCCCGGTGGGTATCCTGCTGGCCTGTCTGCTGGCCGAGCGCGGCGTGGACGTGGAGGTGCTCGAACGGCGTACCGAGCCGTCGATGCTCGCGCGGGCCATCGGCATCCACCCGCCGTCGATGCGGGTCCTGCGCCAGGCCGGCGTGGCCGAGGAGGTGCTGGCCCGGGCAGTGCGCATCGAGACCGGCAGCGTGCAGAGCGGCGGCCGCACGCTGGGGCGGCTGTCGTTCGCGCAGACGACGGGGCGGTTCCCGTTTGTCGTGGCGCTGCCGCAGTACGAAACCGAAGCTGTGCTGCGGGCGCGATTCCGACAGTTGCGGCCGGACGGTCTGCGCTCCGGCGTGGCTGTGGGCATGCTGCACGATCGCGGCTACCACGTGGACCTGATCGCCGAGCCGAGTGCCGACAGGGCCGGGGATACCGGCGACAACGGGCTCGAGATCGTGGGGACGGCGCGGTACGTGGTGGTGGCCGACGGCGCCCGCGGACAGCTGCGCGACGCCGTCGGCATCGCCTCCCGGCCGCTGGGCGGCGGGGAAACCTACCTGATGGCCGACTATCCGGACACCGGCGAACACGGCAGCGAGGCCGTTTTGTTCTTCGAACGGGGCGGCGTCGTCGAGTCGTTCCCACTGCCGGGCGGCCGGCGCCGCTGGGTGGCGCTGACGCCGACCCTGATGGAGGATGCCTCGCTCGAGGATCTGACGGCCCTGGTCCTCGGTCGCACCGGGGTGCTGCTGCCGGCCTCCGACGCCGTGCCGAGCTCGTTCTCGGTGCGGCAGCGGCTGGCCGCCACGATGGTGCAGGGCCGGGTGCTGCTGGTGGGGGATGCGGCGCACGAGATCAGCCCGATCGGCGGGCAGGGAATGAACCTGGGGTGGCTCGACGCGGTGGCGTTAGCGCCTGCGCTCACGCACGCTCTCGCGCAGCCGATCGAGGCCCGGGTGACGCTCGCCGGCTACGACCGCCGCCGGCGGCGCAGCGCCCGCATTGCCGCCAGGCAGGCCGGCTTCAACATGGCCATGGGCCGTCCGGCGCGCGGACTGCGGCTGCGGCTGCGCAACGTGATCGTGCGAGTCCTGGCGACACCGCCGTTGAACGGCCTGCTCACGCGGGCGTTCACGATGCGCTGGCTCTAGCCGGCCTCCCCGTCCAAGGGTCGCGTCCACGTCGTTGGTCGAGCTTGTCGAGACCTGGTGACCCGATCCCTGGGTCGCGCCCACGGTTGGTTGCGTCGCGTAGGCCGGGCCCGGCGTGCAGTTGAATAGAGGGGTGACTGCACCTCTGATCGACCTGCTCCGCGCCGACCTCGGCGCCGCCAACTTCTCGGTGACCGCCCTGACCGGGCTGTGGGGCATCGAAGCGGATGCCGCCCTGCGCCGCAATCAGCGGGTGCCGGCCCTGCGGGCGCTCGCCAAGCTGCGCGCCACCCTCTCCGTGCCCGAACCCAACGTGGTGCTCGCCCAGATCTTCGTGCTCGGGCTACCCGTCGAACGGGCCGAGCTCGCGGCGGCCCTGCCGTCCCTCGGCGTGGACGGCGCCGAGCAGCTCGGCCTTGTCGCCGCCCGCCCCGACGAGGCCGCAACGCAGCCAGGCCCCCTCGCCGACCGCGCCGCCCCGGCGGACCCGGCACAGGTGGCGCCGCTGGTGGACCTGCGGCCGTACAGCTTCGTGGACGCGCACGGCGCCGGCAGCTGGTGGATCACCTCGGACCTGGGCGAACTGGCGCTGGGCCATCCGCTCGGCGAAGACCACGTGCTCGGCGTCGGCGGCGCGTCGCTCACCCTGAGCGCCCTGATGATCCCCACCGCGGTCGACAGCGCGCTGGACCTCGGCACCGGCTGCGGCATCCAGGCCCTGCACGCCGCCAGACACGCCACCCGGGTGGTGGCCACCGACATCTCCGAGCGCGCCCTCGAGCTCGCGGCGCTCAACGCCCGGCTGAACGGCGTCGAGAACATCGAGTTCCGGCTCGGCAGCCTGTTCGACCCCGTCGCGGGGGAGCGGTTCGACCACATCATCTCCAACCCGCCGTTCGTCATCACCCCACGGGTGGAGGGTGTGCCCAGCTACGAGTACCGCGACGGCGGCATGGTCGGCGACGCCCTCGTGGAGGCCGTGGTGCGTGGCGCCGCCGACCACCTCACCCCCGGCGGGGTGGCCCAGCTGCTCGGCAACTGGGAGTATCACGACGACGACGCCTTCCACAGGCTCACCGGCTGGCTGGAGAGCCCGGCGGAGACCGCTCTGGACGCCTGGATCATCGAGCGCGAGGTGCAGCCGCCCACGGGCTACGCCGAAACCTGGATCCGCGACGGCGGCACCCGCCCGGACACCCCCGACTTCGACCGGCTCTACGGTGCCTGGCTCGACGACTTCGAGGCCCGCGGGGTGCGTCAGGTGGGGTTCGGCTACATGCTGCTGCGCCGCCCGACGGATGGCCGACGCCGGCCCGCCGCGCCTGCCCGCCCCCGCCTGCTCCGGCTCGAACGCCTGCCGGAGGCCCTGGGGCACAACCCGGCCGGCATCGGCCACCACCTTGCCGAGTGCCTGGCCGCGCACGACTGGCAAGCCGGGCTGGATGACGACGCGCTGTCCCGCAGCACGCTCACCGTGGCATCCGACGTCACCGAGGAACGGCACTTCTGGCCCGGCCAGGAGGATCCGACGCTGATGACCCTGCACCAGGGCGGCGGCTTCGGCCGGTCGGTGCCGCTGGATACCGCCCAGGCCGCCCTGATCGGCGCCTGCGACGGCGAGCTTCCGGTGGGGGCCATCATCGACGCGATCGCCCAGCTGCTCGACGCCGACGCGGCCGCCTTGCGGGCCGAGCTGCTGCCCCGGGTGCGCGGCCTGCTCGACGACGCCTTCCTCCAGCCGCCCGCCGCCTAGCCACGGGCGCCCGCCGGCCCCGCCGCGCCCGGCCACAGCTGCCCGCCCCAGCGGCGCTAACTGTTGCCGAAGCGGACATTTGCGCCCGGTGCGCCGGGACCATTTGTCCGGAACGGGAACAGTTGCTGCCGAGGGGCCCCACCCGGCGCGCCCGACCGCGGCCGAACCGGGCGGCCACGGCCTGAGGTAGCGTGAGGGGTACCACTTCGAGGGGCCGAGAGGAGTGCGTCACCTGACGCGAACACAGCGATGCAACGTCGGACCTTCCTGATCAGCTCCCTTTCCGGGCTCTCCCTGCTCGCGCTCAGCGGATGCGTGCCGCCCAAGCCCACGCCGACGGGCTCGCCCACTCCCTCCGCCACGCCGGCGCCGTCCCTGGTGCCGCAGCCCCAGGACATGCTGCGCAGCTCCTGGTCCGATGACCCGTTCGCCCGCGGCTCCTACAGCTTCGCGGCGGTCTCCTCAACGCCTCAGCAGCGCGAGGACCTGGCCGAACCCATCCTCGACAGGCTCTTCCTCGCAGGGGAGGCGCTCTCAGACACCGCCCCCGGCACCGTGCAGGGCGCCCGCGGCTCCGGCCAGCGCGCCGCCAGGGCCCTGGCGGACGTCGCCGAACCCGGCGAGCGGGTGGCCGTGATCGGCGCCGGAGCTGCCGGCGTCGCCGCCGCCCGGCTGCTCACCGACGCCGGTTTCACCGTGCTCGTGATCGAGGCCCGCGACAGGCTCGGCGGCCGCATCCACACCGTCGCCAGTGACTCCTGGCCGATGCCCGTCGAACTCGGCCCGTCGTTCATCGTCGCCGGCAGCACCAACTCCCTCGACGAGGAGTTCACCGGCCTCGAGGTCTCGCACGCGCCCTTCACGCCGACCCCGGAGGCGCGCACCCCGGCCGGCACCGTCACCCCGGTCTCTCCGGTCGGCGCCGACGCCGTCACCGCGGCGCTGGCCTGGGCCGCCGCGCAGGCCGAAGACACCTCCCTGGCCAAGGCCCTCATCGCCAACGGCTCCGCCACACTGTCGATGGCGGATGGCGAAGCCGGGGTCTCCGACGCCGACTGGCTGGACTACCAGCTCGCCACCTCCACCACCCTGGAGTCCGGTGCCCCGGCCGAGGAGATGTCCGGCTGGTATGCCCCCACCCCGGCGACGACCGCCGCGGACGACATCCGCATCGTGCTCGGCGGCTACGGCGCGCTGCTCGACGAAGACGCGGCCGACCTGGACGTGCTCTTCTCCAGCGTGGTGACCCGGGTGGCGTACACCGACACCTCCGTCAGCCTGCGCCTGGGCACCGGCGAGTCGCTCACCGTGGACCGCGCGATCGTGACCGTGCCGCTGGGCGTGCTCAAGAGCGATGTCATCGAATTCGACCCGCCCCTGCCGTTCGCGCACCGGGGCGCGATCGCCGCGCTCGGGATGGGCGCTCTCGACAAGATCTGGCTTCGCTTCGAGGAGCCGTTCTGGGACACCGACGCCGCCCTGTGGACCACCGTCGGAGACGACACCCTCGACTTCAGGGTCTGGGTGAACATGATGCCGATTACCAACGAGCCGATCCTGGTGGGTTTTGTCAGCGGCGAGCGCGCGTTGGGGCTCGCGAAGTCCGACAACACGGAGTTCACCGACGCCGCGTTGCGCAGCCTCGAGCCGTTCGCGGTCGTCGCCACGGCCACCCCGGCGCCCTGACCGGCCCTTCTGTTTGGGGCTCCGGGCGGAGTGATTCGCCGTCGGAACATTAACGAGCAAAGCTCAGAGTTCCGGTGTAAGCTCCACGAAACGTCTAGTCGGTGAAGGGGCCGCCCATCTCAGGGACACCCCCACGGGGAGATCCAGTCGTTTCCCGACTGGACGTGCCGACGGAGTCCGGGTGGGTGCTTTTCGCCGTCGGTCATCGGGTGCGGTCGCGATCCTGGTGTCCCACCTGCACCGCGGCCAATGCCAATTCTGATTGACCGTGTGAAACATGTATATTCTGACAAGTCTTGATTCAGTGTCGCTGCTCGACTTCGACACCAACCTGCCCTGCGAGGGCAGCCACCACCACCGGAGCCTGAGCGGCCACGCCGCCGCCGAGCCCGGCGCTTACATGGTGATCTCCCCGTGCTGCGGTCCCAAGGTGATCCAGTGTTCGCCGCGGGTCTCGGCGATGCAG
Source organism: Cryobacterium zongtaii (assembly GCF_002909375.1). Lineage (GTDB taxonomy): Bacteria > Actinomycetota > Actinomycetes > Actinomycetales > Microbacteriaceae > Cryobacterium > Cryobacterium zongtaii. Next base: position 508,497 of record NZ_PPXD01000026.1, on the reverse strand, counting down.
GCCTCCGGCGTGCTCTACTGCGGTACCTGCGAGTCCGAGCACCTCACCAGCCAGTACACCTTTCTCCCCGTCGAGCAGTAGCGGGTCGGGCGCGGCCGGGCCGGTTCTAGTTGGGCACCGATGACGCGCGGTCGCCGCGCGGGCGGGGACGCCAACTGAGCCGCGACGTGGCCACGAGCACTGCCGCGATGCCGAGGAACAGCAGTACGGCGATCAGGCAGTAGAACGCGGTCTCGAGCGGGCCGCTGACCTGGGCCGGGTCGAGGAAGAAGTACGGGTACCAGCCCACGAACGAGCCTCGCACGAACGTGAAGATGCCCCAGGCGATCGGGTACGGCAGGATCCAGCGCAGAAAACGCCAGGACAGCCGGGCCTTGCCGGTGTCGGTCAGCCAGTCCAGCAGCGCCAGGGTGGGGATGTAGAAGTGCAGCACCTGGCTCGGCCAGGGCACCTCGATCGAGTAGTCGCGCGATGACGACTGGATGACGATGGTGAGGAACACGATTCCGGAAACCAGGATGTACGTGGTCACGAGCGCCCGGAACACGTCCAGCCACTGTGGGTCCTTCGGCTGCCGGAACGCCACGATCGCGCCGAGCACGAACGCGATCACCGCCGCGATCGCACTCTGCACCGTGAAATAGGTGAACACGTTGTACGCGGCGAAGGTGGGGAACAGCAACACGTACTCGTAGTTGCCGATCAGCCCCGCAATCCCGGCGACGGCCAACAGCAGCCGGCCGATACCGTAACTGGACCGCATGGACAGGCGTTTGCGCGCGCGGAACGGCTCGCGCGCCTGTGGTTCCTCCCGTTGCGGGGAGGATTCGCGCACCGTCGGTCCCGTCCGGCCGGGACCGGATGCCTGCGCGCCCATACTCCCACGGTACGCCAGAGTGCCGGTCGCCCGCGGCCATCACCGGCATCGCGGTGGGTCGCTACAGGCGGATGCTGAAACTCGCCTCGCCGTGTTCGGCCAGGTCGGTCACCTGCACCGATTCCACGCTCGCCGAACGCGGTCCGGTGTGCAGCCAGGCCAGCATCCGTTCGACCGCGTCGTCGTCACCCTCGATCTCGGCTTCGACGGCGCCGTCGGACCGGTTGCGCACGAAACCGCCCAGGCCGAGGGTGCCGGCCTGCGCCTCGGTGTAATACCGAAACCCCACGCCCTGAACCATCCCGTTGACGATCACTCGCTTGCGACTCACGCTCCCCATTCTGGGCGCACGCCACCGCCCCGACAACCCCGCCCGCCCGTCAGGTCTGCGGTTCGTTCCCATCCCATTGGTTGGGCTTGTCGAGACCGGGGGACATGCGTTGAAAAGTCGGCTCGCGGAGTCTCGACAAGCTCGACCGACGAATAGGGTTGGCTTCTCGAGATCGACCCGCCGGCGGTCAGGCGGAGTCGCGCCAGACTATTTGGGTGTCGAGCAGGATGCCGCCGAGCTCCGGCGCCTCACCGCGCAGCTGGCTGAGCACCGACTCGGCCGCGCGCTGGCCGAGGCCGTTGGCGGGCTGGCGCACCGTGGAGAGCAACGGCTGGCACCGGAGTGCCCAGGCGCTGTCGTCGAAGCCGACGATGCCCACGTCGCCCGGCACGCTGCGGCCGTCCTCACGCAGAGCGTTCAGGGCGCCGGCGGCGATCACGTCGGAGGCCGCGAAGACCCCGTCGATCAGCGGTTCGCGGGCCAGTAGGGCGCGCATGCCGTCGCGGCCGTCGGCGTAGGTGTACAGCGGCACCGGGGCCACCAGCGCGGGGTCGAACCGGTCGCCCAGGGCATCCGTGAAGCCGGCCAGCCGGTCGGCGCCGGAGTCCCGGTCCAGGGCCGCGGCGATCATGCCGATGCGGCGGCGGCCGGTGCCGATCAGGCGCTCGGTGATGGCGCGGGCCGCGGCGCGGTTGTTGATACCCACGTACGGCAGGTCGCGCAGGTCCTGCGGATGCCCGACAAACGCCGCCGGCAGGTCGAGCCGTTCGATTACCCGGGTGATCGGGTCTTGTTCCCGGGCCGACACGACGACGACACCGTCGACGAAGCCACCGCTGAGGTACCGCGCCACCCTCTCGGTGTCGCGCTCGGACTCGATGACCAGGCTGACCATCTGGTAGTCGGCCAGGGAGAGCGCCGAGTTGGCGCCGAGCAGGATCTCGCCGATGTTGGGGTCTTCGAGGAACAAAGAATGCGGTTCGTGCACGATCAGGCCCACGGCCTGGGAGCGCTGCATGACGAGGTTGCGGGCGGCGGTGTTCGGCACGTAGCCGACCTTCGCGATGGCCGCCTCGATGGCCAGACGAGCCTCGGCCGACACGTAGGGTTCGTTGTTCACCACCCGGCTCACGGTGCCGCGAGACACGCCGGCCTCCGCGGCGACGTCGTGGATCGTCGCACGCTTGCGCCGCCCCGGAATTGTCACCATTCGATAACTGTACCCGTCCCCGAGCTTGACATCGTGGGCAGGCTGTACTTACTCTGTGTACGTTCACAGACACTCAACGGGGAGTCATTTGCTCCTCGATCTGTGCACGTTCACAGACGTAGCATGAAGCAGGAGCAGATGACCACGCCAGTAGCCACCCCGGCCGTGACCCGTCAGGTCACCCCGACGACACCGTTCGTGCAGAACGGCATCGCCTACGGCTGTGACTACAACCCCGAGCAATGGGGTCCGGAAGTCTGGGCCGAGGACGTGCTCCTCATGCAGCAGGCCGGCGTCGACCTCGTCGCGATCAACATCTTCGGCTGGTCCGCCCTGGAGCCGGCCCCGGGGGAGTACGACTTCACCCTGCTCGACACCATCGTGGACCTGCTGCACGCCCACGGTATCCGGGTGAACCTGGGTACCGGCACGTCGTCGCCGCCGCCGTGGTTGACCACCCTGCACCCCGAGATCCTGCCGCAGACCGAAGACGGCACCACCCGCTACCCCGGCGGCCGCCAGGCCTGGTGCCCCAGCTCGCCGGTGTTCCGCGAGCACGCGCTGCGCCTGGTGGAGCAGGTCGCCACACGCTTCGGCGACCATCCCGCCGTGGCCCTCTGGCACGTCTCCAACGAACTCGGCTGCCACAACGCGCTCTGCTACGACGACGACACCGCCGCCGCGTTCCGGCTCTGGCTCGAGGCCAAGTACGGCAGCATCGCCGCCCTCAACGCCGCCTGGGGCACCAGCTTCTGGAGCCAGCGTTACACCGACTGGGCCGAGGTGCACACCCCCAGGCTCACCCTCTCCAGCCGCAACCCCGGCCAGGTGCTCGACTTCCAGCGGTTCAGCTCCGACGAGCTGCTGGGTTACTACAAGGCCGAAGAAGCCGTCATCCGCCGGCACAGCAGCCTGCCCGTCACGACGAACTTCATGGTCGCCGCGCACATTCGCAACCTCGACTACTGGTCCTGGGCATCCGCCGTTGACGTGATCGCCAACGACCACTACCTCGACCACCGCCTCGCCGACCCCACCACCGAGCTGGCCTTCGCCGCCGACCTCACCCGCGGCCTGGCCGGCGGCGGCGCGTGGCTGCTGATGGAACAGGCCACCAGCGCCGTCAACTGGCAGCCGCTGAACCTGGCCAAGACGCCGGGGGAGCTGACCCGCAACTCGCTGGCCCACGTGGCCCGCGGCGCCGAGGCGATCTGCTTCTTCCAGTGGCGCGCCTCCCAGCAGGGCTCGGAGAAGTTCCACTCCGCACTGGTGCCGCACGCCGGCACCGACACCGTGCTCTGGCGTGAGGTCGTTGAGTTGGGCGCCACCCTCGACAGGCTCGACGAGATCATCGGCACGCGCGTCGTCGCGGATGCCGCGATCCTGTTCAGCTGGGAGGCCTGGTGGGCCGGCGACGGCGAATCCCGGCCGTCGCAGTCGGTGACCTACCTCGAGCAGGTGCACGCCGCGTACACCGCGCTGCACAGGCTCGGCGTCACCGTCGACATCGTCTCCCCGGATGCCGACCTGGCCGGCTACAACCTCGTCGTGGTGCCCGCTCTCTACCTGGTCACCGACGCCCAGGCCGACAACCTGGCCGGTTACGTCGCCGCCGGTGGCCACACCCTGGTCACGTTCTACAGCGGCATCGTCGACGAAGACGACAGGGTGCGCCTCGGTGGCTACCCCGGCGCGTTCCGCGACGTGCTCGGCGTGCGCGTCGAAGAGTTCGTGCCGCTCCGCCCCGGCACCACCGTGGGCCTGGGCGCCCCGATCGGTCTGGCGGCCGGTGCCGCCGGGACCCTGTGGACCGAACGCCTGCAGCTGACCGGCGCGGAGGCCGTGGTGCACTACACCGACGGCGCCCTGCCCGGTGTGCCCGCGCTCACCCGCAACCGGCACGGCGCCGGCACCGCCTGGTACCTGGCCACCGCGCCAGACGCCGACACCTACCGCGACGTGCTCCGCACCATCGCCGGGCACGCTCACGTCACCGCGGTCGGTCCGGAGGGCGACGGCCTCATCGAGGTCATCCGCCGCGCCGCGCCCGGCCGCTCCTACCGCTTCATCATCAACCACGGCGACACCGACCTGGAGGTGAGCGCGGCGGGGGTCGAGCTCGTCACCGGCGCCGACATCGCCCGCACCCTGCGCGTACCGGCCGGAGCCGTACGCGTTCTCAGAGAGGACACCGCATCATGAGCGCACCAGCCCTTCCGGCCGCGGATGCCCGGCGTGCGGGTTCCCGCAGCCCGGCGCCCCGGCCCCGCAAGATCAAGGTCTCGCACCCGGGCGCGATCGCGATTTTCATCGTGCCGTTCGCCATCCTGTTCACCCTGTTCTACCTGCTGCCGATCGGCTACGCGATCTACCAGTCGCTGCTCGTGGTGGAGCGCGACGGCACCTTCGGCAAGGCCACCGAGGTGTTCGGCGGCCTGACCCAGTACATCCTGGTGTTCCAGAACGGACCGTTCTGGGAGTCGATCACCCGGGTGCTCGCCTTCGGTGTGGTGCAGGTTCCGGTGATGCTCGGCCTGGCGCTGCTGTTCGCGCTGCTGCTGGACAGCCCGCTGCTGCGCGGCAAGCGCTTCTTCAGGCTCGCCTTCTTCGTGCCGTACGCCGTGCCCGGCGTCATCGCCGCGATCATGTGGGGCTTCCTCTACTCACCCAACCTGTCGCCGTTCACGGCACTGACCAGCAACGTCAGCTTCCTCTCCGCCGACCTGGTGCTCTGGGCCATCGCGAACGTCGTCACCTGGGTCTACGTGGGCTACAACATGCTCATCATCTACTCGGCACTGTTGGCCATCCCCACCGAGATCTACGAGGCCGCCCGCCTCGACGGCGCAGGGCAGTTGCGCATCGCCTGGTCGATCAAGATCCCGCTGATCATGCCCGCGATCGTGCTCACCGGCATCTTCTCCATCATCGGCACCCTGCAGCTGCTCGCCGAGCCGCAGGTGTTCCGCTCCTTCAGCTCCGCGGTGACCAGCACCTTCACCCCGAACCTGATGGTCTACTCCACCTCCTCGATCCCCAACGTGAACCTCGCCGCCGCGTTCAGCGTGGTGCTGGCCCTGGCCACCTTCGTGCTCTCGTTCTCGTTCCTCAAGTTCACCCAGCGGAAGGAAGGCAAATGAGCGCCCTCACCGAGCCCGTCGCCGTCCCGACCAAGCGCGCGATGCGCCGCGCCGAGAACACGCCGAAGGGACCCAAGGAGAGCCCGCTCTCCCGCGTCGGCGCGATGACCGTGATGCTGGTCTTCACGCTCTACTTCCTCATCCCGATCTGGTGGCTGTTCGTCGCCGGCACCAAGAGCAGCTCCCAGTTCACCAGCACCAACCCGCTCTGGTTCGCCGACTTCAACCTGTTCGCCAACATCGGCAACCTGATCGCCTACCGTGACGGCGTCTTCCTCAAGTGGATGCTCAACAGCGCCCTCTACGCCGGCGCCGGCGCCCTGCTGGCCACCCTGTTCGCCGCCATGTGCGGTTACGCCCTGGCGAAGTACCGCTTCCCGGGCCGGGAACTCCTGTTCAACATCGTCCTCGGCGGGGTCCTCGTGCCCGCCACCGCGCTGGCGCTGCCGCTGTTCCTGATCTTCAGCCAGGTCAGTCTCACCAACACCTTCTGGGCGGTGTTCCTGCCCAGCCTGGTCAGCCCGTTCGGCGTGTACCTCACCCGCATCTTCGCCTCGGCCAGCGTGCCGGACGAACTGATCGAGGCCGCCCGCCTGGACGGCGCCGGCGAGGTGCGCACCTTCTTCACCGTCTCGGTGAAGCTGATGTTCCCCGCCCTGGTCACGGTGTTCCTCTTCCAGTTCGTGGCCATCTGGAACAACTTCTTCCTGCCGCTGATCATGCTCCGCGACGAGACCCTGTTCCCGGTCACCCTCGGCCTCTACGCCTGGAACTCGCAGGTCAACCAGATCCCCGAACTCCGCGGCTACGTGCTGATCGGCGCGCTGCTGTCGATCATCCCGCTGATCATCCTGTTCCTGCTGCTGCAGCGCTTCTGGCGCAACGGCCTCGGTGCGGGCAGCGTCAAGTAACCCCCTCGATTCCTTCCGACTGTTCACCCGGCTCAACCCCGCACCATCCGTGTCACCCTGCACCACTCCTTTTCAGCGAACACCCCAACAAAGGAAAACAATGCGAATCACCAAGAGAGCGGCCACCGTTGCCCTGCTCACCGCAGCCACGGTCGCCATGACCGGCTGCTCAGCCTCCGGCACCTCCAGCGACAGCGCCGACGCTGCTGCCTGCGAGCCCGCCGAGGGCAAGGTCGATCTGACCTTCACGTCCTGGATCCCCGGCATCGAAGAGGTCGTCGACGTCTGGAACGAGGCCAACCCCGACATCCAGGTGGCCGTGCAGACCGGCCCGAACGGCAACGGCGGCACCTACGCCAACTTCTTCAACCAGCTCGAGGCCGGCAATGCGCCCGACCTCGGCCAGATTGAATACGACGCGCTGCCCAACTTCCGCGTGCAGGACGGCCTGGTCAACCTCGCATCCTGCGACGGTGTGATGGACGCCAAGGCCGACTTCGTCGACTGGACCTGGGGCCAGGTCAGCTTCAACGAGGACGACGCCGTCTACGCCATCCCGCAGGACTCCGGCCCGATGGCCATGTTCTACCGGGCCGACCTCTTCGAGGCCAACGGCATCGCGATCCCCACCACCTGGGAAGAGTACGCCACCGCCGCCGAGCAGGTGCGGGCCACCGGCGCGTACATCACCAACTTCTCGCAGAGCGACATCAACCAGTTCGCCGGGCTCGTCTGGCAGGCCGGCGGAACCTGGTTCGGCAACGACGGCGAGAACTGGAACGTCGACCTCACCGGGGACGAGTCGATCATGGTGGCCGACTACTGGCAGGACCTGATCGACCGGGACCTCGTCTCGACGCAGCCGCCGTGGACCACCGAGTGGGACAACGCCTACAACACCGGCGCGGCCTGGACCTGGAACTCCGCAGCCTGGGGTGCGAACTCCATCGCCAGCGGTGCGCCCGACACCGCCGGCAAGTGGGCCGTGGCCCAGTCCCCGCAGTGGGAAGCCGGCGATGAGGCCAGCGGCAACTGGGGTGGCTCGTCCACCGCAGTGTTCACCGGCTCAGAGCACCCGTACGAAGCCGCGCAGTTCGCCCTGTGGCTGAACAGCTCGAGCGAGTCGCTGACCATGCTCAACGAGGCAGCCAACCTGTACCCGGCCGCCAAGGCCGGCCTGGACCTGCCCGTGCTCAAGGAAGGCGTGGAGTTCTACGGCAACCAGCCCATCTACGACGAGTTCGCCGCCGCCTCCGGCCAGGTGTCGAGCGACTTCGTCTGGGGTCCGACCATGACCCAGACGTACAACGACGTCTCGGATGGCTTCAAGGCAGCCGTCAGCGGCAACGGCACCCTCGCGGAGGCCCTGACCACCGGTCAGAGCGCCACCGTCGACGCGCTCAAGGCGCAGTCGATCCCCGTCAAGGAGTAGCTGACCCGCTTTGCCCGTTACCCCGTACCGCCCGGTGCCTCCTCGCGCCGGGCGGTACGGTCGTGTGTGACGCGTGCGGATGCCTCGGCGTCGTGCCCGACGCACGGGTCGCGGTCCGCAGGTCCGCGTGCGATGTGCTCAAACTCCTCCTTCATCCAACGAAGAAAGCAGTGTCATGATCCACCACCTCCGTGCCGCGGGCACCAGCCTTGTTCTCGACGCGTCCGGCAGCGGCACGCCGGTGATCGTGCACTGGGGCGCCGACCTCGGCGAGCTGCCGGCGGCGGACCTCGCCGCGCTGGCCGCCGCGAGTGTGCCGCCCGTCGGCCCCAGTTCCCTCGACGTGCCGCTCCGCCTCAGCCTGCTGCCCGCCCTCGCCGAGGGCTGGAGCGGCCGGCCCGCGCTCGGCGGGTTCCGCACCGGCACGGGCACCCTCGACCCGGCGCTGGCTCTGGTGGCTGTGCACGAGCGCGGCGACAACACGCTGGTCATCGAGCTGGCGGATGCTGACGCATCCGTCACCGTCTCGACCGAGCTTGAACTCACCGTGCAGGGTGTGCTGCGCCTGCGGCACACCCTCACCAACAGCGGCGCCGGCACCCTCGAACTCGCCGGCCTCGACGCGATCCTGCCGGTACCCGACCGGGCGGCCGAGCTGCTCGACTTCACCGGACTGTGGAGCCACGAACGGCGGCCGCAGCGCAGCATCCTCGGCCAGGGCGTCTGGAGCCGCGAGTCCCGGCACGGCCGGCCCGGCCACGACGACTCCTACCTCACCGTGGCCGGCACCCCCGGTTTCGGCTTCCGCCGTGGTGAGGTGTGGGCGGTGCACCTGGCGCACAGCGGCGACAAGCTGGTCTGGGCCGAACGCAGCACGCTGGGCTACGCCGCCCTCGGCGCGGGTGAACTGCTCGCGCCCGGCGAGCTGAGCCTGGCTGCGGGAGCGAGCTACACCAGCCCGTGGACCGTGGCGGTGTACTCCGACGCGGGCCTGGACGGCCTCAGCGCCCGGCTGCACCCGTGGATCCGATCCTGGTCGACGATCACCGGCCCGCGCCCGGTGCTTCTGAACACCTGGGAGGCCGTGTACTTCGACCACGATCTGCCCACCCTGAGCCGTCTCGTCGACGCCGCCGCGAAGGTCGGCGTGGAACGGTTTGTACTCGACGACGGCTGGTTCTCCGGCCGTACCGACGACCAGCGCGCCCTCGGCGACTGGTTCGTCGACGCCGACAAGTGGCCCGAGGGCCTCCACCCGCTGATCGAGCGGGTGCACGCGGCCGGCCTGGACTTCGGCCTCTGGGTGGAGCCGGAGATGGTCAACCCCGACTCCGACCTGGCCCGGGCGCACCCGGACTGGCTGCTCGGCTCGGCATCCGCCCCCACCTGGCGCGGCCAGCGGGTGCTCGACCTGGCCAACCCGGATGCCTTCGCCTGGTTGCTCGAGCGCCTCACCGCGCTGTTGGCCGAATACCCCATCGCGTACCTCAAGTGGGACCACAACCGGGACCTGCTCGGCGGCTCCGTGCACCGGCAGACCGCCGCGCTGTACCGGCTGATCGACGCCGTGCGCGCCGCGCAGCCGGGCCTGGAGATCGAGTCCTGCGCGTCCGGCGGCGGCCGCATCGACCTGGGCATCCTCGAACGGGTAGATCGGGTCTGGACCAGCGACACCAACGACCCGCTGGAACGCCAGCAGATCCAGCGCTACACGAGCGTGCTGGTGCCGCCGGAATACCTCGGCGGCCACCTCGGCGCCGCCACCGCACACACCACCGGGCGTACCTCGGCGCTGGGCTTCCGGCTGGCCACCGCACTGTTCGGCAGCGCCGGCATCGAGTGGGACCTCACCCAGGCATCCGCCGTCGAGCTCGACCAGATCGCGGCCTGGATCGCGATATACAAGGAGCACCGGGCGCTGCTGCACAGCGGCAACGTCGTGCACGCCGACGGGTCGGACCCGGCGATCGAACTGCACGGCGTGGTGGCCACGGATGGCTCCGCCGCCGTGTTCGCGCAGGTCGCGCTGGCCGCGCCGCGCACCGCGCTACCCGCCCCGATTCGGTTTCCCGGCCTGGACCCCGCCCGACGCTACCGGGTGCGACCGTTGCTCGTAGGACCGGTGCCGCGCACCGTGCAGACCGTGCCGCCGGCGTGGCTGGCTGTCGACGCGGGGGAGCTGGTGCTTACCGGCGCCGTGCTCGCCGAGGTGGGCCTGCCCGCCCCGCTCCTCACCCCCGAGCAGGCGGCCCTGTTCACCCTCGACGCGGTCTGACCGCGCCCTGAGCATCCGCGAAAGCGGCCATGTGGTCGCTTCGTGGGTGTCGTGGCAGCCACATGCCCGCTTTCGCGTGGGGGTGGATGTGCGAGAGCGTGAGGGTGGATCCGCGAGAGCGGTTATGTGGTTGCTTCGAGGGGGTCGTGGCAGCCACACGCCCGCTTTCGCGGAGGATGTGGGGCTGGGCGGCACTAACGTAAGGGGCATGACCGAGCAGACCTCGTCGCCGCGGCGCACAGTGCTGTCGGGCGGGATCCTGGTCACCGGGGCCTCCGGCACCGTGGGGCGGGCCGTCGTGGATGCCCTGGCCGAGGCGGGCCAAACCGTGATCGCCGGCATGCGGGACCCCCGCGGGTGGATCGCCGAGGGCGCCCGGCGCGCCAGCGGCACCGCGGCCGGCCAGCAGCCCGCCGGGCCCGGCACTGCACGGATCGGCACAGCCCGACCCGGCAGTAAGCCGCTGCGGGCGCCCAACCAGAAGCCGGCACGCAACCCGGCCCACAAGCCGGGCGGCCTTCCCACCTCGCCGCCGCCAGGACGCACTGTCGGCGCGGCCGACGCATCCGCGGCCGCAACCGGCACAACCGGCGGCGGCGGGGCCATCGTGCGCGCCTTCGACTTCGCCGACCGCAGCACCTGGGCGCGCGCCCTCGCCGGCGTCGACAGGGTGTTCCTGCTCGTGCCGCCCACGATCGGCACCGTGGGGCGCACCCTCATCCCGTTCATCGACCAGGCGATGGAGGAGAGCGGAGTGCGGCAGATCGTGTTCCTGTCGGCGCCCGGTGTGCGGTTCGACACCCGGTCGCCGCATCACGTGGTGGAGCAGTACCTCAAGCGCACCCGCACGCCGCACACCATCCTGCGGCCGAACGTGCTGATGCAGACCCTGTCCACCCTGTACCGCGACGACATTCGCCTGCGCAGTGAAATCGTGCTGCCGGCCGGCGGGGCCAGGGTCGCGTTCGTCGACGCGGCCGACGTGGGCCGCTGCGCCGCCCGGGTGCTCACCGAACCCGGTCATCTGGGCAAGTCATACTCCCTGGCGGGGGAGGAGTCGCTGAGCTTCCCGCAGGTGGCGGAGAGTCTCACCGAGGTGCTCGGTCGGCCCATCCGGTACACCGCCACGACCGAGGCCGAGTTCGCCGAGCTGGCGGCGAAACAGGGTGTGACCGGACCGGACATCGCTGCGCAGGCGAGTTGGTATCGGGCGGCGCGCCGGCGGCTGACCGCACTGCCGAATCGCGGCATCCGCCGGCTCACCGGTCGGCCGGCGACCACGCTGCGCGGTTTCATCGAGGACCACCGCCAGACCTGGCTCTGAAACGCCAGGACCGCCGGGGCTATGCGGTCGGCGCGCCGTCGACCTTGAGCACCGCGAAGGCCGCATCGAGCTCGACGTCGACGTCCTGACCGTTTTCGAGGGTGATCTCGACCTCGTAGGCGTGGTCGAAGTCGTCACTGCGCTCGACCTCGGTGACGGTGCCGACGGTGCCGACGGTGCCGGCGGGCAGGGTGGCGAGCGCCGCGGCCGAGGCGGCGTCGCGGTCGGCGTCGGTGAGCGGGGTCATGGTGGCCGAGTCGTCAGTGCCGGTGTCGTCGGTGGCCGAGTCGTCGCTGCCGGTGTCGTCGCTGCGGCCGTCACCGTCGTCTGAGCCGGAGCCGGAGTTCGAGCCGCTGCCGGTTCCCGGCACCGAGGTTGCGCCATCCGCGGGCAGGCCGTCGACCCAGAGCACGGCGAACTTCTCATCCAGTGCCACGTCGACATCGGTCCCATCGGCGAGGGTCACCTCCACCTCGTAGGCGTGCGCGTCGTTGTCGTCGCCGGACTCGGTATCGGTGACCGTGCCGCTGCCCACGGCATCCAGCGCGGCGGCACTGGCCTTGTCGAGGGCGCTGCCGGTGAGCGGGCCGTCAGATTCGAACGGGTCGGCGATGGCCAGGCCGGCGCCGCCCACCACGAGAACGGCGGCAACGGCTGCACCGGTGATCCAGATGGTTTTCTTCTTCATGGTGTGTCCCTTGTTCGTGAGTGCCACGGCTGCCGTGGCTGATAAGCCCACTGTGCCAAGCCACCGCTGAAGCCAGGCTGAAGCCCGCTGAAGGCCGCTTCAGAAACGAGGTCAGGCCTCGGCAACAGCGGGCAGGCGCACCTCGAACCGGGCGCCGCCCAGAGCGCTGTCGACGATGCGCACGGTGCCGCCGTGCGCCTGCACGCTCTCCCGAACGATGGCCAGGCCCAGCCCGGTGCCGCCGGATGCCCGTGCCCGGGATTCGTCCAGCCGCACGAAGCGCTCGAACACGCGGTCGCGCTCGCCGGGCGGCACCCCGTGGCCGTCGTCCTCCACGGTCAGCAGCGCCTGCCCGTCGACCAGGCCGAGCGACAGGCTCACCCGCCCGGAGGCGTGCTGGGCGGCGTTGTCGACGAGGTTCCGCACCACCTGGCCGAGCAGGTTCTGGTCACCGTGCACCCGGGCCGCACCCACCCCGGTGCTGTCGATGCTGAGCGCCATGGTGTCGCGCAGCCGGCGGGCCTCGGCGAGCATCAGGTCGTCCAGGTCCACGGCCGTGCCGGTCGTCGTGGCACTGCGCTCGGACACCCGCGCCAGCAGCAGCATCCCCGCCACCAGCCGCTCCAGCCGGTCGCCCTCGTCGAGAACGGCCTCGGACAGGTCACCGAGGTTGACCCTGTCGGGATGCGCCTGGGCGACCTCGGCGTACTGGCGCAGCGACGCGAGCGGGGAGCGGAGCTCGTGCGAGGCATCCGAGACGAACTGCCGTTGGGCGCGCTGGGAGGTGTCGAGCCTGTCGAGCATGCTGTTCATGGTGTGCGCGAGCCGGCCGATCTCGTCGTCGCGGCCGGGGTCGTTGATGCGGCGCTCGAGGTTGGTGGCGGTGACGGCGTCGACCTCCCGGCGCATCCGTTCGACAGGGGCCAGCGCCCGGCCCACCACGATCCAGGTGAGCAGCGCGACGATCCCGGTCAGCAGCGGCACGGCTCCGGCCAGCAGCACGCCGACCGTGGCGACGGCCTCGTCGACGTTCTCCAGCGAGCGGCCGGCGACGACGGTGGCGTCGTCGTGGCCTTCGGCCACGACCAGGTAGTCGGTGTCCTCGTCTGGTACCCGGATGGTCTGCGCGTCGTCGTCGCCGTCGATGCCCAGCTGCCGGCCCTCGAGCGCCTCGCTGGCGGCGAGGAGCGTGCCGGAGCGGTCGGTGATCTGGAAGATCACGTCGTCATCGTCGGCGTCAAGGCCGCTCAGACCGCTGCCGCTGCCGGTGTCGAGCTCGGTCTCGATCTGCTCGAGGTCGCGTTCCACGGCCGTGTGCAATTCGTCCAGCAGCACACCGCGGAGCACCAGCGCGAACACGACCGCACCGCCGACCAGCGTTGCGGCAACGATCGCGGTGGACACCAGGGTGATCCGGCCGCGCAACGACCGGCTGCGGGCCCGCTTAGCCACCGTTGGCCGCCAACCGGTAGCCGGCACCGCGCAGGGTCTCGATCGCGGCCCGGTCGAACGGCCGGTCCACCTTGTTGCGCAGGTGCCGCACGTACACCTCCACGATGTTGGGGTCACCCTCGAAGTCGAAGTCCCAGACGTTGTCGAGCACGTCACGCTTGCTCACGACGGTGCCCCGGTTGCGCATCAGGTATTCGAGCACCGCGAATTCCCGGGCGGTGACGTCAACGGATGCGTCGCCCCGGCTGACCCGGCGGGTGGCGGGGTCGAGGTGCAGGTCGCCGGCGCGCAGCACGGTGGGCCTGGCGCTGGTGCCGCGGCGGATCAGGGCGCGCATCCGGGCCAGCAGCACGGCGGAGGAGAACGGTTTGGTGAGGTAGTCGTCGGCGCCGGTGTCGAGGGCCTCGACCTGGTCCCACTCGCCGTCCTTGGCGGTGAGCATCAGGATCGGGGTCCAGTTCTGCTCGGCCCGCAGGGTCTCGCAGACCCTGTAGCCGCTCTGGCCCGGCAGCATGATGTCGAGCAGGATGACCGCATACTCGTTCTCGCGGGCCAGCCAGAGCCCATCCGGACCGGTGCCGGCGATATCGACCGCGAACCCCTCGGCCTCGAGGCCGCGCTTCAACCCGGTCGCGAGCCGCACCTCGTCCTCCACCACCAGCACGCGCATCCGGCCCCCTCGTCAGTAGGTCGGCCGCACGGCCGCCGCTGCCAGTGTGGCCGATGCCGCTGAAGGCAAGCTGAAACCGCCGTGACCGGCTCGGCTACGGCTCCCGGCGCGCCGTGCGCCAGAGTCCGAATGCGAGCGGCACCCCGAGCCACACCACCAGCGACACGGCCAGGCGGGGCCAGTCATCCGCGGTCATCGCCCCCGTCATCAGCACGCTGAGCGTCGTGTTGACGTCGAGCCACTCCGCCGGGCCGCGCAGCGACTCGATCGTGAGGGTCAGCACCGTCCACAGCGTCGGCAGGCCGAGGTAGGCCACGATCGCCACGGGGGTGCTCAGAAACGCGAGCCCGAACGCCACGCCCTGCCACACCAGCAACACGAGTGCGAGCGCGGTTCCGCCCACGAGGCCCCAGTTCAGCGCCCACGACCCGTCGGCGCCCTGCCAGAGGATGCCCGCGAGGTTCAGCGCCGCGCTGACCAGGAGCGTCACCACCATCACGATGAGACCCAGCGAACCTGCTGACACGAGTTTGGCGAGATTCACCCGGGTGCGGCGGGGCTCGAGGGTGAACGTTGAGAGCGCCGTGCGTGCCGACCACTCACTCGTTGCGGCCATCACCCCGATCAGCGGCAGCAGCAGCAACTGCCCCAGCGACGCCGATTCAGCCAGTGACGTCCAGGTGAGGCTCGCCGCATCCGCGGTGAAGAAGGTGAGCGCGATGAACCCCGTGTTCACGAGGGCGATCGCCACGAGCAGCCACAGGCCTGCTCGGGTGTCGAGCTGCTTGCGCAACTCCACGGCGCACAGTCGGAGAAACGGGATGCCACCGACAGCGGGTCGGATGCCCGTCGCCAGACCCGAGGGCGATCGGTCGGTGTCGGAACCGACGGCCTGGTGCGTGCTGCGATACGTGCTCATGCGGATACATCCTCTCGTCCGTCTGAGGCGGTCATGGTGAAGAACAGTTCTTCCAGCCCGGCCTTGGCGGCCGGACGCAGGTCGGTCACGACGATCGCGCAGCCGAGGGCAATCCGCCCGACGTCGGCGACCGTCGCGGATGTGGTGAGCCCGGCGGCCGTGGCCGTCACCTCGAACCCCGCCGTGATCAGCGCCGCACCGAGACGATCATCGTCGAGGCTCTGCACCTGGGTGCCCACCACGGCGAGCAGCTCGGCGGCACTGCCCTGGGCAAGGAGCCGGCCCTGGCCGATGATGATGAGATCGTCGGCCACCGCCTCTACCTCGAGCAGCAGATGGGACGACAGCAGCACGGTGCCGCCGGCGGCGGCGAACGAGGTGAGAAGCCCACGCATCCAGCGAATACCGGCCGGGTCGAGGCCGTTGGCCGGTTCGTCGAGAATGAGCACTTGCGGGTCGCCGAGCAGCGCGCCGGCCAGTCCCAGTCGCTGCCGCATGCCCAGCGAGTAGCCGCGGATGCGAGCGCTGCCCTCTGCCGGGGTGAGGCCGACGAGCTCGAGCACCTCGTCGACCCGGCGGGCGGGCAGCTGCATCAGCTGTGCGGAGATCGCCAGGGATTCCCGACCCGTGCGACCGTTGTGTTGGGCGGAGGCGTCCAGCAGCACGCCCACATGCCGGCCCGGATTCTCGAGCGCCCGGAACGGCACGCCCAGCACGGTGCTGCTGCCGGAGCTCGGCGCGGCCAGGCCGCACAGCATGCGCATGGTGGTCGATTTGCCGGCACCGTTCGGGCCCAGAAACCCGGTGATGCGGCCGGGCAGGGCGGTGAACGACACATCGTCGACGGCGACCCGGGTGCGGTAGCGCTTGGTGAGTTTCTCTGCGGTGATCATGGTCTCCATGGTTCCGGCGTGCCGGTGAGGGCGAATCGGACTCGGGTCTCGGCTGCCTCCACCGTTAGTAGGAGAGCACAGAGACGAAGGGGTGAGCGGATGCCGGAGCGGGCCGCCTACTCTGGACATATGACCGCCAGCCTGCGCACCGCGCCAGCCGACCGGGCCGTGCCGCTGCCGGCCGCCCGGCGCCCGGCGCCGATGCCGGCACCCGGGTTGCGGCTCTGGTCGAGGATCTGGCGCTACCTGGTGGCGGTGGGCCTCGGGCTGCTGCTGATGATCATCAACCTGGCGGACGTGTTGGGGCAGGATCCCAGCACTCTCTCGGACGCCGCGAATGCCGCCATTTTCGGCTTCCTGCTGCTCGATCTCCTGTTCGGCGTGATCGCCGTGGGCCTGTTGCCGCTGCGCCGTCGGCTGCCGGTGCTGACGGCGGTGCTCACGGCCGGCCTGTCGGCGGTGTCGGTGTTCGCGGTGGGGCCGGCGGCGCTGGCCATCGTGTCGATGAGCACGCGGCGCCGCTGGAAACCTGTCGTTGCAGTCGGGTTCACCTGGGTGGCCGCCGGCATGTTCTACGAGCTGGTGTTGCGGCCCAGTGTGCCCGGCGCGACGATCGATGCGGGCCTGACCTGGGCATCCGGCGGGTTGGCCATTGCGATCTACGCGATCTGCGCCACCGCCGGTTTCTACATCGGGGCGCGCCGTGATCTGCTGGCGTCGCTCCGCGAACGCGCCGAGAACGCCGAACGCGAGCAGGCGCTCCGTGAGGACTCCGCGCGGGAAGCCGAGCGCACCCGGATCGCCCGCGAAATGCACGATGTGCTGGCCCACCACATCTCGCTGGTGTCGCTGCACGCCGGCGTGCTCACCTTCCGCACCGATCTGACCCGGCAGGAGACGGTGGATGCGGCCACGATCATCCAGGGCAACGCGCAACTGGCTCTCACCGAACTGCGGCAGATTCTGGGGGTGCTCCGCAGCCGCGACGGCGGCGCGGACGGTGCCGGCTCCGGCATCGCCGAGCCTCCGCAGCCGACGCTCGCGGAGCTGCCCGCTCTGCTGGCCGACTCACGGGAGGGCGGAGTGCAGGTGTCGGTGGATGTGAGCGGGCTGGGTAATCGGGTGGACCCGGTTACCGGTGCTTCCTCGTTGGGTCAGGTCGAGCTTGACGGGCTTTCCGAGTCGGTCTCCCGCGCCGCGTATCGCATCGTTCAGGAGGCGCTCACGAACGCACGCAAACACGCTGCCGGTGCCGCCGTCACCGTGCAGCTCGAGAAACTGGGCGACGAGTTGGTGGTGTCGGTGCGGAACCCGACTGCGCCGGCATCGGTTCTTTCGACCCATGGCGCCGGCATGGGCCTGACCGGCCTGCAGGAGCGTGCCGAGCTCGCCGGGGGCAGCCTCGAGCACGGCACCGACGTCCACGGCCGCTTCGTTCTGACGGCGAGGCTGCCGTGGCAGTGAGCATCCGCGTGGTGATCGTTGACGACGACGCTCTCGTTCGGGCGGGCCTGCGCATGATTCTCGGCGGCGACCCATCGATCGAGATCGTCGGTGAAGCCGCCGACGGCCTCGCAGCCCTCGATCTGATCGCGCGGGTGGGCCCGCACGTGGTGCTGATGGACATTCGGATGCCGCGGCTCGACGGCCTCGAAACTACCCGGGCGCTCACGGCGCGCGGCGATCGCACCCGGGTGATCGTGCTGACGACGTTCGACACCGACGAGTTGGTGCTCACCGCACTGCGGCACGGTGCGGTGGGATTCCTGCTGAAGGACACCCCGCCGGCCGACCTCGTCGATGCGGTGCGCCGGGTCGCAGGCGGCGAGTCGACCCTCTCGCCCAGCGTGACGGCGCAGCTGATCGCCACCGTGACCAGCGGCACCGACGTGCGCCGGCAGCGGGCCGGCACGCTGCTCGACCGGCTGACCGAGAGGGAACTCGAAGTGGCCATCTCGGTCGGGCACGGACTGTCAAATGCAGAGATCGCAGCACGGCTGTTCATGGGGGTCGCGACGGTCAAGACGCACATCGGCCACGTGTTCGCGAAGCTCGAGGCCACGAACCGGGTGCAGGTGGCGCGCACCGTGCACGACGCGGGTCTTACCGGGGAGTAAGCGGGAGAGTCCGCGGCGGCCCAGATGAAATCTGCTGGTCAAAAGGTGGTTACCTGCGGCGAAGCCCAGCCCGGCGCTAGGGTGTTGGCATGACGTCTGCAGCAGAGTCTCTGGTTCACATCGACCATTTCCGGATGGATTTCGCCGGCACCACGGTCATCGGGGACCTCTCCTTCGATGTGCAGCGCGGCGAGACGTTCGGGTTCCTCGGGTCCAACGGCTCCGGCAAGACCACCACGCTGCGGGCGCTGCTGGGCATCTACATCCCGACTGCCGGCATCCTGCATATCGATGGGCGCCCGTTCACGCCGGAGTCCGGCATCCGGCTGGGCTATCTCCCGGAAGAACGCGGACTCTATAAGAAGGAATCCGTTCTCGCCGTGATGACGTACTTCGGCCAGCTCAAGGGTCTGAGTAAGAAAGCCGCGGTGGCCTGGTCGACGAACTATCTCGAGAGGGTGGGGCTGGGGGATAAGGCGAAGGTCCGGGTGGACAAGCTCTCCGGCGGTCAGCAGCAGAAGGTTCAGCTCGGTGTCACGATCATGAACGACCCGGAGCTGCTGATCCTGGACGAGCCCACGAAGGGGTTCGACCCGGTGAACCGGCGACTGCTGATGGACATCATCGAGGACCAGAAGAAGGCCGGTGCCACGGTGCTGATGGTCACTCACCAGATGGAGGAAGTCGAGCGGCTGTGCGACCGGGTGATCCTGTTGAAGGGCGGCCGGGCGGAGGCCTACGGCACAATCCCTGAGGTGCAGAACCAGTACGGCGGCACGATGATCCGGGTCGGCTACTCCGGCGAGATACCCGCATCTGGGCACTACGAGATCAGCCTCCGCGACCGCAACTACGCCGAACTCACCCTCATCGGCACCGTAGATGAGGCCTTGATCTTGCGCGACCTGGTCGATGCCGGCGTTCTGATCCGGAGTTTCACCACGAGCAAGCTCTCGCTCGAGGAGATCTTCGTCAGCGTCTATGGCGACCAGAACGAAATGGCAGGTGCCTGAGATGGGTCAGCACAATCTCCGTACGGTCATCGGGTTCGAAGTGGGCCGTACCCTGGGCAAAAAGAAGTTCTGGGTCATCACCCTGCTGGTGCCGATTGCGATCGGCATCGTGGTGGGCCTGGTGACCCTGGGCAACACGTCGTCGATGAGTAACATCGATGCCCAGTCAGACGCGAAGCTCACCTTCACCTACAGCGACGCATCCGGTTATGTCGACCCGGCCGTGGCGGCAGCCTTGGGCGGTACGCCGGTCACGGATGACGCATCCGCGATCGCCGACGTGAAGGCGGGCGAGGAGGACGCCCATTTTGTGTACCCGGCGGACCCGGCCACAACCCCGACCCAGGTGTATGGGATCGACAAGGGCCTGTTCGGCAACGGCGAGTATGAGGGTGTCGCGACCCAGGTGCTGATCACCAGCGCCCAGGACCAGATCGGGGATCCGGCGCTGACAACGATGGCGCAGGGCGACGTGTCGGTGACCTCCACCACCTACACAGGCGGGGAGGAAGCGGCCGGGTTCATGGGCGTGATCCCGCCGCTGATCTTCCTGGCGATGTTCTTCCTGACCTTCACCCTGCTCTCCAACCAGATGCTCACCAGCACCCTGGAAGAGAAGGAGAACCGAGTCACGGAGATGATCCTCACCACCCTGAACCCCACCGCCCTGATCAGCGGGAAGATCATCTCGGTCTTCATCGTCGGCTTCGTGCAGGTGCTGGTATTCCTCGTGCCGGTGGCGGTCGGCTACCTGTTCTTCCGCACCTCGTTGAACCTGCCGGAGGTGGATCTCGCCAGTTTCACCTTTGATCCCGGCCAGATGATCGTCGGCGCGCTGCTGGCCCTGGGCGGTTTCGCCCTGTTCACGGGCACCGCGGTCGCGATCGGGGCGGTGATGCCCAACGCGAAGGATGCCGGCGGCTGGTTCACCGCGCTGATCATCCTCATGATCGTGCCGCTCTACTCGGTATCGCTGGTGCTCTCGGATCCGCACAGCGCCGTCGTGCAGGTGTTCACCTACTTCCCCTATTCGGCGCCGATCACCGCGATGCTCCGCAACGCGTTCGGCTCCCTCGCGGGCTGGGAAGCGGCCATCGTCATCACGGAACTGTTCCTCCTCAGCGCTGTCGTGCTGCAGCTCGCGGTGCGTCTGTTTCGGTACGGGTCCATCGAGTACACGAACAGGGTGTCGTTCAAAACCGTGTTCGCCGGGCGCACGGCCAGGAGCCTCGCTCGGGGCTGAGTTCCTCGTGGCCGCACCACTCAGTTGCGGACTTCCCCCCCCCTTCGTTGCGCTGACGAAGGCGTGAAGTCCGCACATCAACTCGCGGTCGGCGCGGTGAGGAGCCCCACGAGCACGTCGAGCGCGCTCCCGAGCTCGAGATCCGTCGGGGTGCCGTAGCCGAGCACCAGGCCGTGCTGCCCTCGGGCTAGAACCGCGTAGTCGGCCAGCGACGCGACCCGCACCCCGCGCGCGGCGGCGAGCGTGACGAGAGCGGACGCATCCGCCCCGGTGTGCACCACCACATGCAGCCCGCCGTCGAGGCCGGTGAGCCGCACGCCGGGCAGCGCGCCGAGCCTGCCGATCACCAGGGCGCGGCGGTGGGCGTACTCGCGGCGCACCCTGGTGACATTGCGGGCCAGGCCGCCGCTGTCGAGGTAGCGGGCGAGGGCCGCCTGCTGCACCCCGGAGACCGACGGGCCGAGGTCGTCCCGCACCTCCTGCAGCGCCGCACCGAGGGGTCCGGTGGCCACGATGTAGCCGCAACGGATCCACGGGGTGACGGTCTTGGAGAAGCTGCCGACCAGCGCGACTCGGCCCGACCCGTCGAGGGTGGCGAGGGCGGGCAGCGGCATCGCGTCGAAGCGGAACTCGCTGTCGTAGTCGTCCTCGATGATCACGGCATCCGTGGCCCGCGCCCAGTCGAGCAGATCGAGGCGACCCTGCACCGAGAGGCTGCTGCCCAGGGGGTACTGGTGGCTCGGGGTCACCAGCACCGCGTGCGGCCTCGGCGCGAGGGCGGCGAGCTCGGCCAGGTTGATGCCGTTCTCGTCGGTGTGCACCGGCCGGATGAGGGCGCCCACCCGGCGCAGCACCCGCCGGGCGGTGGGGTAGCCCGGGTCCTCGACGGCGATGTGTGGGGTGAACCTGGGTGCGTCGGCCGGCGCGGCATCCGCGGGGGTGGCGAGAGCGAGTCCGATGCCGGCGAGGGCGTCGCTGGTGCCGGCCGTGACGATCACGTCAGCCGGCTGGCAGGCCAGGCCGCGGGTTCGCCGCACGTGCTCGGCGATCGCGGTGCGCAGCTCGAGGGTGCCGTTCGCGGGCGGTGAGTCACTGCGGCCGGACGCCGACACGGCGGCCCGCCAGGCGGCGGTCCAGGCCGGGTCGACGAGGGTGCGGGTCGACGGATGCCCGGGGGTCAGGTCGAGGAGCGGCCGCGCGCTGGGTAGGCCGGTCAGTGGGGTCGCCGGCGGTTTTGGCGATGGGGTCCCGGTTGGGGGACGCTCCACCATCACCCGGGTCGCCGAGCCGGGTCGGGCCAACAGGTAGCCCTCGCCGGCGAGCTGGTCGTATGCGGCGACGACGGTGCCGCGCGACACCCGCACCGAGGCGGCGAGGGCGCGCGTCGAGGGTAGGGCCTCATCGTGGCGCAGCGTTCCGTCGAGGATGGCCCGCCGGAGGGCCGTGGCCAGCTGCGCCGCGAGGGGGAGCGCGGCCCCGCGGTCGAGCAGGATCGGCAGCTCGTGTGCGTTCATGATCGGTCCTCGTTCTTGTGGTGCTCCGGGGCGCCGCGGCGCCAACTGGTCTACTCGTCGGCGCGATAGGTGGCTCTGTCGTTGATCCACTGTGTCCCCGATCCTAGTAGCATGCCCCACACCAGCCAGCCCCACGAAGACTCGAAAACCGACTCGTCACCGGCGGGCCTCGCCGCCGTCGCGCTGCCGGGAGCCCGGCCCGACGCCACGTTGCCGGCGCCAGACGTGCCTTCGGCGGACCTGCCCATCACCGACCGCACCCGCGTCACCCGTTCCCCGGAGCGCCAGCGCACCGACCGCGCCGAGCTGTACCGCATCCTGGACGACGCCCTGGTCGCCCACGTGGCGATCGTGCGCGACGGCCTGCCGCGGGTGCTGCCGATGGGTTTCGGCCGCGGCGGCGATGCCATCTATCTGCACGGCTCCACCGGCAGCGGAATCTTCCGAATGATGGCATCCGGCAGCCCGATCTCGGTCACGGTGACCCACCTCGACGGCCTCGTATACGCCCGGTCCCTGTTCGACAGCTCGATGAACTACCGCAGTGCCGTGGTGTTCGGCACGGCCACGATCGTCGCCGACCCGGCCGAGAAGACCGAGGCGATGCGCATCGTCTCCGAACACCTGATGCCCGGCCGCACGGCCGAGGTACGCCCGATGACAAAACGCGAACTGGCCGCCACGCTCGTGCTGCGCCTGCCGCTGGACGAGGTCAGCGTGAAGGTGCGCGCGCACGGCGCCTCCGAGGAGCCCGACGACGGCGAGGACCGCTCCGTCTGGGCCGGCGTGCTGCCGCTGCGGCTGACCGCCCTGGCGCCGGAGACCTCGCCGCTCACCGCACCGGGCACGTCGGTCTCGGCCTCGGCGACCGCGTACGCCGCTCGCATTGCTGGCGCGGCCGATGCCGCTGCCGCCCAAGCGGAGCCGGCCGTGGCTGCTCGGATGCCATAGCCGGTGAGCGGCGCCGGCGGCGCGCATCCGGCTCAACTGTGCCCCGTGCGGACAATTGCTACCGGCGCACCGGGTGCAATTGTCCGCACCGGCAACAGTTGCGCGGCGGTGTCAGCTGGCGCCCGCGCCCGGGCCGCTGCGGCGCGGTCGGATTGACGCGCGTCGATCCTCCCTCCATACTGGCTATATCGACATCCGTCTATATCAACCAGGGCTGGGACCACGTATGACCGAGAAGACCGCGACCGAGAAGTCCGCCATCACCGAGCAGGTACGAGAGCGCTACGCCGCGCAGGCCCTGCAGGTCACCGACGTGAGCAACAGCGGCTCCTGCTGCAGCACGCCGCTGGAGACCAGCGCCGTTTTCGGCTCGGTGCTGTACACCGGCGCGGAGTCCACCGAGGTGCCCGACGAGGCGATGCTGGCCAGCATCGGCTGTGGCAACCCGACCGCGGTGGCCGACCTGCGCGAAGGCGAGACGGTGCTCGACCTCGGCTCCGGCGGTGGCATCGACGTGCTGCTCTCCGCCCGCCGGGTGGGCCCCACGGGGTTCGCCTACGGCCTCGACATGACCGACGAGATGCTGGCCCTGGCCCGCGCGAACGCCGCCAAGGCCGGCGCCACGAACGTCGAGTTCCTCAAGGGTTTCATCGAAGAGATCCCGCTGGCGGATGCGGCGGTCAACGTGATCATCTCCAATTGTGTGATCAACCTCTCGGCCGACAAGAACGCCGTCGTGGGCGAGATGTTCCGGGTGCTCACGCCCGGCGGCCGGCTCGGGCTCTCCGATGTGGTCGCCGAGAACCAGCTCAGCGAGAGCGAACGCATCGAGCGCGGCTCCTACGCGGGGTGCATCGCTGGGGCGCTGTCCGACGAGGAGTACCGTGTGGCGCTGGCGGCGGCGGGCTTCACCGACATCAGCGTGGACTTCACCCACGAGGTGGCCCCGCAGATGCACGGTGCCATCATCAAGGCCGTCAAGCCGAGTTAGCCGGCTGGGGGTCTCGGCCGACATCATGCCGTGATCTGCCGCCGACCTGATTCCACCTACCCCTTGACGGCACCGCCCAGGCCGGCACCCCGCAGGAACATTCGCTGGAACACCAGGAACAGCAGAATCGGGATGATGCTGGAGATGGCCAGCGCTGCGAGATAGACGCCCAGTTCGATGCTCTGCTGCAGGGCGGGCAACCGCACCGAGAGCGGCTGCACCATCGGGTCAATGAGCACGAGCGAGGGCCAGAGGAAGTCCTTCCAGGCCGCGATGATCGCGAAAACCGACACGACTCCCACGATGGGCTTGGACATGGGCAGCACGATCGACCAGAACAACCGGAAGGAACTCGCGCCGTCCGTTCGTGCGGCCTCGAAGACCTCACGCGGCAGGTTGTCGAAGAAGCGCTTGACGAGCAGCACGTTGAAGGCACTGGCACCGGCTGGGAGCCAGACCGCCCAGAAGGTGTTGATGAGCGAGATTCCCACGAATGGCACGTCGAGCACCGTGAGGTAGAGCGGCACCAGCAGCACGACGCTCGGAACGAAGAGTGTGCCGAGCACCAGGGCGTTCAGCACTCCGGCGTACTTGGGGCGCAGGATCGAGAGAGCATAGCCGGCCGTTGTGGCCACGACGATCTGCACCGCCCACGACCCGGCTGCCACCCACAGTGTGTTGGCGAATTGCACGTCGAGGTGAATCGTGGACCACGCGGTGACTACGTTCTGCCACTCGATGCCATTGGGGAAGATCGCCAAGGGCGTGCGCAGGGTGTCCTGGGTGGGCGTCAGCGCGGCTTTGCCGAGCCAGAGCAGCGGCCCCAGCCCGGATACGGCGAGCACGACGAGAAGCACGGCGTGGCTGGCGCGCATCGTGCGGCGGATGCGCGGCTTGGTCCAGTCGGCGACGGAGACGATACCGCGGTCTTCGGCATCCGGGATCTTTGTCTTGCTCAATTCTGGCTCCAGGATTTGGTGAGGCGGAAGTAGACCACGGAAAGGACGGCGAGGAACATCGCCAACATCAGGCTCAACGCCGTGGCGGCGCCGTAATCGCCGCCGAGACTGTTCTGGAAGGCGTAACGGTAGATCAGCAGCAGCACGGTGATCGTGGAGTTCGCCGGACCGCCCGCGGTGAAGAGGAAGGGTTCGAGGAACACCTGAGCGGTACCGATCACCTGAAGGATCAGGGTGATGAGCAGGATGCCGCGCAGTTGCGGCAGGGTGATGTGCCAGATCTTCCGCCAGATGGAGGCACCGTCGACCTCGGCGGCGTCGTAGAGTTCGGGGGCAACCCCGGTCAGCGCGGCGAGGTAGATGATGATTGTGCCGCCGGCGCCCGCCCAGGTGGCTTCGAGCACCAGCGACGGCATTGCCGCTGTGATGCTCTGGATCCAGGGCTGCGGGCCGATCCCGACCATGGCGAGAATGCTATTGAAGACACCGGTGGGGCTGGCATCGTAGAAGAACTTCCACAGGAGAACGGCGACCACCGGGGGAACCACGACGGGCAGGTAGGCCAGGGCGCTGAACAGGCCCTTGGCCCGGCGCACTTCACTCATCAGCACGGCAGCGATGAGCGGGATCGGGTAGCCGAACAGCAGGGCAAGCACGGCAAACCAGACAGTGTTCTGCACAGCGGTCAGAAACAGCGGGTCCTGCAACACCTTGACGAAGTTGTCCAGCCCCACAAAAGTCGGCGCCGTGACCAGGTTGGTCTTCTGGAAGCTCATCACGAACGACTGCACGATGGGGTACCAGGAGAAGATCCCGAAGATCAGCAGCATCGGAACAAGGAACAAAAGGTTGCTGAGCCCGCCGTTCCGTACCCACGTGCGCGGGTTGGCCGGCCGACGTCGCTGGGGAGTGGCCGCAGCTGGTTGGGGCGGATCCACTACGGAGGGGCGTTCATCCAGTGCGGTCATCGTCGTCTTTCGTGAGCGGGGGTGAGCCGAGGCGGGCTGGGGGAGCGGGGCAGTGCTCGGAAGGAATGGGGGCCGATCCGACCGGCGGGGATGCGACATCCCCGCCGGTTGTTCGGGTCTGACCGGGAAGGGGTCAGTCGGCGTCGATCAGGGGCTGGATCGTCTTGTTGACGGTGTCCAGCAGGGCGTCGATGTCGGCGTTCTTGTCGGTCAGCACGGACTGCACGGCGGTGTCGAGTGCGCCGTACAGTTCCTGGGTGTGCGCGGACGGTTCTCCCACGATGGTGCGGCCGACGTTGCCCTCGGCGAAGAAGGCAACCTGCTCCTGGGGCACGTTGATGTACTCCTTCACCCACTCACGGGACTGGTCCAGGGTCGCCTGATCGAAGACCGGAAGGGCGGGCGTCCCGACGGCCTGGTCGGTCTCGGCGAGCGTCTGAGCGTCCTGCAGGGCAGCGTCCTTGTCGACCAGCTTGTTCAGGTCGTAGAAAGCGATCCACTTCATGGCCGCATCCTTCACGGTGTCGTCGGCCTTCACATTGACGACGTTGAGCGTGCCGCCACCCAGAACGCCGGCATCCTTCGCATCCGTCAGCGGGATCGCGGTGAGCCCGTAGTCGGCCGCATCCATGTTGCTCTCGCGGGTGAGCGAGGTGAACAGGTCAGATCCGCCGGTGTACATGCCGATCTGACCGGCGGCGAACGCCTGGTTGATGGTGCCCCAGTCGTAGAGGAAGTTGCTGCCCATGGAGTTGTCGGTCCAGCGCAGTTCCTTGAGGTACTCGAGGGCTTCCTTCGTGGCCGGGTTGTCGGCCGTCACGGTGACGGAACCGTCCGACGCGACCTCCTCCATGCTGCCACCGCGGGCCACAGTGGCCGCGGTCAGCTGCCAACCGCCCGTGTTGCTCTGGGTCATCTGCATGTAGCCGGCTTGGCCGGTCTTGTCGGCGATGACCTTGGCGTACTCACGTACCTCGTCCCAGGTGGTCGGCGGTGCGTTCGGGTCGAGGCCGGCCTCTTCGAAGAGCGCCCGGTTGTACTGCAGGCCCATTCCGTAGGCTTCGCGCGGCACTCCGAAGATGTTGCCGTCGGCATCCTGGGCGTTGCTGAGCACGCTCGGGTTGAAGGTGTCGAAGTAGGGCAGGGCTTCAACCTGTGCGGTCATGTCCGCGAGCTGCCCGTTGGCGATGAGCGTCTTGGCGTCGGTGAGCGGGATGCGGAAGACGTCGGGAAGGGTACCGCCCGCCAGCTGCGCGGCGAAGGTGGGCGCGCTCCACTCGTATTCGACACCCTCGACGTTGATGTCGGGGTTGGCTTTCTCGAACTGGGCTACCTGGGCGTCGAACGCGTCGAACGCGGCCTGCTCGGTTCCGGGGATGAGGCTGACCACTTTGATGGTTGTCGTGCCATCGCTGTCGGCGGCGTTCGCGGTGCAGCCGGAAAGCAGCCCGACTCCCGCGAGCGTGGCCGCCACGAGGGTGACGATCTTTGCTGGTGACTTCATTGTCTGTTCCTTTCGTAATGTGACTGGGGACATGCAGGTGGCTCAGCCCGGGAGGTGCGCCCGGTCGGAGTTTTCGTTGGCGCCGGCGGAAAGCTGGAGCCAGGCTGTGGAGTCGGAGGGGAGCAGTCCGCCGACGAGCGGCTCGCTCGTGAGCAGCACGCGCTCGTGGTCGGGTAGCGCGATGGGCTCCGTCGACAGGTTCGAGAGCAGGAGGAATCTCTTGCCTCGAGTGAAGGTGAGTACGTCGGTTGCAGCGGGAAGCCAGGCGAACCCGCCGTCCCCCAGGTCGGGATCCTCAGCCCGGATGCGCAGGGAGCTTTGGTACAGCCGCAGCATGGACGACGGATCGGACTGCTGGGCTTCGGCGGTCAGGCCGCGCCACTCGGCCGGCTGCGGGAGCCAGGGAGCAATCTGTGCGCTGTCGGGGCTGAATCCGAAGGGTGCGTCGGCACCTGACCACGGCAACGGTACCCGGCAGCCATCGCGGCCGGGATCCACGCCGCGTGAACGGAAATGCATCGGGTCCTGAAGCATGGTGGCGGGGATGTCCTCAACCTCGGGCAGTCCGAGTTCGTCGCCCTGGTAGATGTAGAGCGAGCCCGGCAGGGCGGCCGTGATCAACGCCGCAGCCCGCGACCGGCGGAGACCGAGAGTCAGGTCGGTGGGTGTGTTGGCCCGCTTGGTGGCGAAGGCGAAAGTCGTGTCCTCGCGCCCGTACCGGGTGACCGGCCGGGTGACATCGTGGTTGGACAGCACCCAGGTGCTCGGTGCGCCGACGGGGGCGTGCGCGGTCAGGGTGGTATCGATCGATTCGCGAAGTTCGGCTGCGTTCCAGGCGCGGGCGAGGAAGTCGAAGTTGAAGGCGGTGTGCAGCTCATCGGGACGCAGATAGCGGGCGAAGCGTTCAACGTCGGGCAGCCAGATCTCGCCGACGAGCACTCGGGTTCCCTCGTACGAGTCCGCGATGGCGCGCCAGCTGCGGTAGATGTCGTGCAATTCGTCGCGGTCGGTGTTCGGGTGTTCCCCGGCCGCGGGGTTCTGCGGAACCTCGGGCAGCGTGTCGTCCTTCACCAGCAAAGCGGCTGAGTCGATGCGCACCCCGGCCACACCCCGGTCGAACCAGAACTTGAGGATGTCCTCGTGCTCGCGGTGAACATCCGGATGGGTCCAGTTGAGGTCGGGCTGTTCGGGAGTGAACAGGTGCAGGTACCACTCGCCGGGGGTGCCGTCGGGGTTCACCGTTCGGGTCCAGGTGTCGCCGGCGAAGTTCGAGGGCCAGCGAGTGGGCGGTTCGCTTCCGTCGGGGCCGCGCCCGGGACGGAACCAGAACCGCTCGCGTTCGGGGGAGCCAGGGCCGGCTGCCAGAGCCGCCTGGAACCAGGGGTGCTGATCGGAGACGTGATTGGGAACGACGTCGATGATGGTGCGGATGCCGAGGGCGAGCGCGTCCTGGATGAGTTCTTCGGCCTCATTCAACGTGCCGAACGACGGGTGGATGTCGCGGTAATCGGAGACATCGTAGCCGCCGTCGGCGAGGGGCGACGGGTACCAGGGATTGAACCAGAGGGCGTCGACACCAAGCTGCTTGAGATAGCCGAGTCGGCTGCGAACGCCGGCGAGATCGCCTGTGCCGTCACCGTTGGCGTCGCTGAAGCTGCGCACGTAGACCTGATAAATGACCGCGCTCCGCCACCAGAGATCGTCGGAGACGACGGTGTTGCGGTCGGGGGATGCGGCGGGAAGTGTCACTGCTCGTACTCGTCTCGATAGGCCGACTCTGCGGCAACCTTGGTTACCGGCGTTGGCAACTACTGAAACGTAGCTTTCTTGACAAGATGATGCAATATTTCTACAAACGGCAAGTCGCTTGCGTGATTCTTGCGCCGATTGCGTATTTCGTCGGAGGTTAGATCGGCGCGTGCGGGCGGCTTGTCGACGCACGCACCACGAGTTCCGGTTCGAAGAAGAACTCCTCAGTGGATGCCGAGTCTCCCTTGATCTGGCGGATCAGCAGCTCCATGATCATGCGGCCCATATGTTCGATCGGCTGGCGGATCGTCGTGAGCGGCGGTTCCACGCAGGACATCAGTGCCGAGTCGTCGAAGCCGATGATCGACACGTCGCCGGGAACGCTCTGACCCGCCCGGCGTACGGCCCGGATCGCCCCGAGTGCCATCGGATCGCTGGCGCACACTATCGCGCTCACACCTGCTCGAAGCAAGCGGGTTGCCCCCGCTTGCCCGGCCTCCAGGGAATACAGGGAATGGACGACCTGATCGTCGTCGAGCTGTCCGCCGGTTCTGGCCATGGCACGCTTCGCCGCGGCCAGTTTGCGCTGAGACGGTACATGGTCCCGCGGGCCCAGGAGCAGGCCGATCCGGGTGTGCCCCAGTTCGGTCAGATGCGCGAATGACTGGTCGATTGCGGCCGTGTCGTCGCAGGAGACCGTGGCGAAACCGAAGTTGTCGATGGGTGCGTTGACGAGCACCGTGGGGAGGTTGAGGTCTCGAAGGCGTCGGTAGTGCTCATGCGAGCCATCCTGTTGCATGTAGGCGCCGCCGACGAAGATCACCCCTGACACCTGTTGCTGCAGGAGAAGTTCGACGTAGTCGGCTTCAGTGATGCCTCCGGCGGTCTGCGTGCATAAGACCGGGGTATACCCGTTCTGGGCGAGGGCGCCTCCGATGATCTCGGCGAAGGCCGGGAAGATGGGGTTCTGCAATTCCGGCAGCACCAGGCCCACGAGGCGGGCGCGCTCGCCGCGAAGCTTGGTGGGACGTTCGTAGCCGAGCACATCGAGGGCGGAGAGCACGGCCTGCCGGGTCGCTACGGACACGCCTGGTTTCTCGTTGAGAACCCGGCTGACGGTGGCCTCGCTGACGCCGACCTTGCGAGCTACTTCGGCGAGTCGTCTGGACATGCGCCCGAGCTTACGCAATTACTTGCAGAAACACCGCATATTTCTCACAGGGCACAGGGTGCTCCTCCGACAGGCGCGCTCAGTCGGAGCCGGGCAGCCCCAGGAACTCGATCGCGGCATCCCGGAACGCCCGGGAGGTCGGCGCATTGAAGTGGTTGCGGCCGGGGATCTCGAAGAACGCGGCCCGCGGGGTCGCCTCGGCCAGGGCGCGGGACGCCTCCAGGATGCGGTCCTCACTGCCGGTGGCGAAGAGCACCCGCTGCTCGGGCGCATTAGCCGCGTGCGGCTGGGGGCCGTCGCGCATCCCCTCGACCAGCGCGATGAGCGCTTCGAGGTCGTTGTCGCGGATGGCGCCGGCCATCTTCAGGTAGGCGGCGGTGAGTTCATCCGTCACCGGCACGCCGTCGCGCACCAGAGCCCGCGCCTGGTCGACCCGGAACCGGGTGAGCGGGTCACCGTCGGGGATGCCGCCGAAGACGGCACGGTTGATGCGAGTGGGCATGAAACGGGCGGCGTGCCAGCCGACCCGGGCGCCCAGCGAGTAGCCCACGTAGTCGACCTCGTCGAGCATGAAGGTGTCGAGCACGGTGAGCACGTCGGTGACGAGCAGGTCCATCGAGTAGCCCTCGGCGGAGTGCGGCTTGTCGCTCTGCCCGTGGCCGCGCTGGTCGATCGCGATCACGTGGTAGCCCTCGCGCACCAGGTCGCGGATCCAGCCGGTGGCGTGGAAGTTCGCCAGCGCGCTGGAGGCGAAGCCGTGCACCGCGAGCACGGTGGGGGCATCGGGGTCGCCGAATTCGTAGGTGGCGATCTGCACGTTGTCGGGGGCGATGACGGTGCGGGCGGGCGGGGCTGGGGGAGTATGCATCGGTTCTATTCGACCACACGACCGGGGGCGGGTCAGCCGAGTCGGGTGTCGGCGTCGCTGGTGATGCGCAACCACCGGTACCCGTACGGGTCGAGTCGCAGCGTTACCTCGCCGTCGTCGATTGGCGTGACGCCGTTGTGCAGCATGTCCACCAGCCGGGAACCCGGAGCGACGTCGGGCAGAGTGAGGGCGAGCTCCACGGGTGCGTTCGCGAAGTTGTGCACCGCCAGCATCGAGCCGATGTCCGCCCGCACAAGGTGGGCGAACACCCGGTCGTCGCCGTGCTTGAGGATGGTCAGGTCGCCCCAGCCGATCTCGGGGGAGTTGCGGTAAGCCTGAATCAGGGTGCGCATGAAGTGCGCGAGCGAGTCCGGATCGCGGCGTTGAGCGGCGGCGTTCACCCACTCCGGGCCGAACGCTCCGGTGACAACCGGCGTCACGAGCTGATCGGCGGGCGCTCGCGAGAACCCGGCGTTGGGCCCGTCGGTCCATTGCATCGGTGTGCGCACCGCGTACCGGTCTTTCACCGCCAGGTTCTCGCCCATGCCGATCTCCTCACCGTAGAACAGCACCGGCGCGCCCGGCAGCGAGAACATCAGGCTGTACGCCATACGGATGCGCCGCGCATCCCCGCCCAGCATCGTCGGCAGCCGGCGCCGGATTCCCCGGTCGTACAGCCGCATGTCGGGGTCGGGCGCGAACGCGTCGAACACCTCCTGCCGCTCGGCGTCGCCGAGCTTGTCGAGGGTGAGCTCGTCGTGATTGCGCACGAAATTACCCCACTGGCAGTCGGCGGGCAGCTCCGGCCGATCGGCCAGCGCTGTGGCCAGCGGCCGGGAGTCCTCCCGCACCATGGACAGGTAGATGCTCTGCATCACGACGAAGTCGAACTGCATCTGCAGTTCCCGCCGCTCGCCCGCACCGAAGTAGGCGAGCTGCTCCTCGTGGCTGAGATTCACCTCGCCGAGCAACATGGCCTCGCTGTTGCGCCGGGCGAGGAACCCGGAGATATCGGCGAGGTAGTCGTGCGGGTCGGGCAGCGGTTCGTCCGAGGCGTCCGCGTCGGAGTCCTCGCCGCCGGCCTCGGACTTGGCCTCGATAAGGAACGGCACCGCATCTACCCGGAAGCCGGACACGCCCAGCTCGGTCCAAAAACCCACGATGCGGGCGATCTCGTCGCGCACCGGAGGGTGCGCGATGTTGAGGTCAGGCTGGTGCTTATAGAAGTTGTGCAGGTAATACTGCTTGGTCTTCTTGTCGAACTCCCAGATGCTCTTCGCATCATTCGGGAACGCGGAGGGCTGGTCCTTGGTAGGCGGGTCGTCGCGCCACACGTAGTAATCCCGGTACGGCGACTCCGTGCTCGAGCGGGACGCGAGGAACCACGGATGCTGGTCGGACGTGTGGTTGATCACCAGGTCCATCACCACCCGGATGCCGCGGTCGCGGGCGGTGCGGATGACCTCGACGAATTCGCCGAAGTTGCCCAGCCGCGAATCGATCGCGTAGAAATCGGTGATGTCGTAGCCGTCGTCCCGGCCCGGGCTGGAGTTGAGCGGCATCAGCCACAGGCAGGTGATGCCGAGCTCGGCGAGATAGTCGATGCGCTGGGCCAGGCCGCGCATATCGCCGCAGCCGTCGTCGTTGCTGTCGAGGTAGCGTTCGACGTCGAGGCAGTAGATCACCGCGTTCTTCCACCAGCGGTCACTGGTGTCCGAGATCCTCATGCCCCCACCGCCTTCGCCGTGAGCGCACTGGTGAGTTGGGGCAGCACCCGTTCGCCGAACGCATCCAGGAATCTCTGTTGCTTCCGGCCCACGTGGTGCAGGTAGATGTCATCGAAACCCAGGCCGGCCAGCTCGGCCAGCTTGTCGGCGTGCCAACCCAGGTCGCTGTTGATCAGCACGGATGCCCGCAGATCCTCCGCGGCGACGTGCTTGGAGATCTCGTCGAAGTTCTCCGGGGTGTCGATGTCCCACGGCACGGGTGGGTCGAAGGCGTTGGTGCGCCATTGGTCGTGCGCGATGGCGAGGGCTTCTTCGTCGGTGCTCGCCCAGCTCAGGTGAATTTGCAGGGCCCGTCGGCCGGTGCCGCCGGCCTGCTCGTACGCATCCAGCACCCGCCGGAGTTTCTCGGGCGGCTGGGCCACGGTGACCAAGCCGTCGGCCCAGGAGGCCGCCCAGCCGGCGGTCTCCGCCGACACGGCCGCGGCCACCAGCGGCGGCGGGGTGTCCGGCCGGCTCCACACCCGGGCCCTGTCGACGCTGACGTGGTGATCCAGGCTGACCTCCTCGCCGTTCAGCAGAGCCCGCATCACCTTTACGCACTCCTCCAGGCGGGCATTGCGCAGGTCCTTACGCGGCCAGTGTTCGCCGGTGATGTGCTCGTTCACGTTCTCGCCCGAGCCCAGCGCTGCCCAGAACCGGCCGGGGTACATCTGGCCGAGCGTGCCGATCGCCTGCGCGATCACGGCCGGGTGATACCGCTGCCCGGGGGCGTTCACCACCCCGAACGGCAGGTCGGTCGCTTCCAGGGCTGCGCCCAACCACGACCAGGCGAAACCGGACTGGCCCTGCCGCACGCTCCACGGCGCGATGTGATCCGAGCACATCGCCGCGGTGAAGCCCACCTCTTCGGCATGTTTCACCGCGGCCAGCAGTGCGCGCGGGTCGATCTGCTCGTGGGATGCGTGAAATCCGATCACGGCCGTGCCCTTCTCTGGGGAACTGCCCGCGGCGCCGACGGCTCGGGACTGGTTGCACCATGCAAGCAGACCTCGTCGGCCGGTTCAAGCCCCCGGCTTCGTGGCCCGCCCGGAGCTCACTGCCACACAGGGCGAAGTATCCCCGTCGTCGGTTGCCGGCCGAGTTGCCGCATACTGCCCCTTCCGGCCCGCTGAATGGGCACCTTCCGGCACGTCGCGGGTGCCGGTGCCAGGCGGGCGCTACAGGTGGTCGTGCTCGGCGTGCGCGCGGGGCACGACGGGCACCGCCAGTGCCGGGAAGACCGCCGCCACCGCGAACGTCAGCGGATAGCCGACCACCCCGATCAGGGCGCCCATCAGCGGTCCGACCAGGGACGCGGCGACGAACTGGCCGGTGTTCTGCACCCCGAGGGCCTTGCCCGACCAGCCCGGCCCGGCCATTTCCGCCACCGATGTGAACGCCAGCCCGTTCGGCGCCACAGTGCAGGTGGTCGCGAGCACGAACACCACGGCGGCGGCGCCCCAGTGCGCGGCATCCACCGCGGCCAGCACCAGCAGCACGCTCGCCACACTCACCGCCACCCAGCGCAGCGGCCGCACCCGGCTGCCGACCCTGTCGCTGACCACACCGATCACGATGCGCCCGATCGCGCCCACGAACTGCGCGGCGCCCACCAGCACGCCGGCGGCGAGCGCATCCCAACCCTGGTCACTGACCAGCCAGACCAACCCGAACGTCGAGATGGTGAACTGCGGCACTACCAGCAGAACGGATGCCGCGTGGATCCGCCAGAGGAACCCGCTGGACCGGTACGGGTTGCCGGCTCGCATGGACGGGGTGCCGGCGCGGGGGGCCGGCCGGGGCGGGTTGGCCAGGCCGATCGCGCACGCCACGGCCAACACCGCGGTGAGCACGAACGGCACGAACAGGGCCGCACCCACCCCGGCATCCGCAGCGATCACCGGGATGGTCACGGCGGCGATCGTCACGCCCAGTGGCTGCGACATCTGCCGGATGCCCATGGCCAGGCCGCGCTTGTGCTTGGGGAACCAGCCCACCACGATGCGTCCGCTGGCGGAGTTGGTGCTCGCCGACGCCATGCCGCCCAGCAGCAGGAACACGCCCAGCGCGAGGTATCCGTCGGCGAGGATCGCGCCGCCGGCCGCGAGGGCGGTGAGGATCAGGCCGCCGGTGATGACCCATTTCTCGCCGATGCGGTCGGCCAGGGCGCCCCAGAGGATGAGGGTGAGCACCATGCCGAAGGTGGGGATCGCGGCGAGCAGCCCGGCCTGGGCCAAGGAGAGGCCCCGCTCGGTGTGCAGCAGGGGGATGAGGAACGCGGGGGCGCTGACGAAGACGGTGCCCGCCGTCTGTGCGGCAACGCCGAGGGCGAGCACGACCCAGGCGCGGGCGCTGATGGTCGGTGTCGCGGCGGTGGCGGTGGCCATGGGGTCTCCTCGGTGTTCCTGCCATTTTGCCGGATGCCGCGCTCGCCGCTCGCCGCTCGC
This sequence comes from Cryobacterium zongtaii, assembly GCF_002909375.1. Classification (GTDB taxonomy): domain Bacteria; phylum Actinomycetota; class Actinomycetes; order Actinomycetales; family Microbacteriaceae; genus Cryobacterium; species Cryobacterium zongtaii. Next base: position 473,114 of record NZ_PPXD01000026.1, on the reverse strand, counting down.
CGCTGCCCGCCGCTAGCCGCTGCACCGGGCCAACTGTTGCCGAACCGGACTTCTGCACCCGGTGCGCCGGACGCAAATGTCCGCACGGGCAACAGTTGTGCGCGCCGGCGCGGGTTTGCCGCGCGGCGGGCCGGGCGCACGCTCATCCGCTGTGCGCCGCCACCCACAATGGGGGTGCCGCCGGGGCCTGTCCGGTCGCTAACCTCGAACCACCGAACGTGGTGGGTGCCCCGCCCGCACCGCTCCCTGGATGGTCTGCACGCCCCGAAGCGGCGCACATCCGTGTGGTGGTCCCGGCGCGACCGCCCGGCCCACGCGGTCTCCCTGGCGCAGCCGCGTCCGGGCGCGTCCAAAGGAGCAACGTGACCCTGCACCCACCCGCGATGCGCAACCGCATCGCTGCTCAGCTGGTCATCGAACACCTCCTGTCCCGCCAATCCGCGGTGCCGCCGCGCACCAGGGTGGCCCGGCTGTTCGGCCAGTCGCCGCTCTGCCCGGAGAGCGTGAGCTGGTACCTGGGCGCGCAGGGCGAGATCACCGTCGGCAAGATGCTCGCCTCACTGCCCCCCGACTGGACTGCCTTTCACGCCGTGCCGATCGGTAAGAACGACACCGACATCGACCACATCCTGGTGGGCCCCGGCGGCATCTTCACCATCAACACCAAGCACCACTGCGGCAAACACATCTGGGTGGGCACCCGCACCGTCACCGTCTCCGGCCACAAGAAGGCCTACCTGCCCGCCGCCGAGCACGAGGCCGAACGGGTCACCACGGTGCTGCGTGAGCGGATGCCGCTGGTCGCACCGGTGCAACCGGTGATCGCTCTCGTCGACCCCAAGCAGATCACCTTCCGCGACAAACCCGTGCAGGTGAAGGTGCTCGATGCCCGCACCCTACGCCGGTGGCTGCTCAAGCTGCAGCCGGTGCTCAGCGATGAGGAGATCGCCGAGGCCGTGGTGATCCTGGACAGCCCGGCCACTTGGCGCCAGCATCCGACCCCGGCCCCGGCGGATGTGATGACCCGATTCGCGGCGCTCGACGGGCAGGTGCGTCGGGCCCGGGTCCGCCGGGTGTTCTGGGCCGCCACCGGAACGACGGCGCTGTGCGCGGGCTCGGTGGGCGGAGCGCTGCTCGCGGCGCAGGCCCTGCTGGCCGGCTGAGGCGGCGCGAGACCGCGAATGCGGCGTCAGACCGGCTGCTAGCGGATAGTCAGCCGGCGTCAGCCCGGCCGTCGCCAGGTGCTCACGGCCGTGGCGGCGAGCACGCCGACGACGTAGGCGACCAGGTCGAGGGCGTTGAACGTGGTGCCGAGCAGGTACCGCACCGGCGCGAAGAGCTCGGCGAGGCTACTGGGCACGCCGGTGAGCTGTAAGAGCTCCACGGCCACGCAGATCAGGATCGCGACGGCCGCCACCTGCCGGCTGGGCGTACGGACCGCGACAATCGACACGATCAGGTACACCAGGACCGCGTAGAGCGCGTCGCCGACGAAGTCGCCGACGATGCCCTCGGTCAAGAAGTGCACGACCAGACCGGTGGGCACTATCAGCCCGCCGATCGCGGCCAGCTTCAGCCGGCGGTTGCGGAAGCCCAGGTTCCGGGCGCCCTGGGCGGCCTCGGAGTCGCCCATCGCCTGCGGGTGCTCGTCGTCCAGGAATTCCGGCTGCAGGTCACCCCCGTGCGACATGTGGTGCGTCCGATCCATATGCTGACCGTACCGTGTGCCGAAGCGTCGACGAAAGCAGGATGCGTTCGAATGGTTTGCGGGCGGACCGGTAGCCGCCGCACCCCTCGCCTGTGTCGGCGGCCACTGCTACCGTGCTGGCATGACCCCCACCTCTGAGTCGGGCGGCGCCGTCCCGCCCCTGATCGGCTGCGTGTTCGTGGGCACCAGCCTCGACGGCTTCATCGCCCGCGAGAACGGCGACTTCGACTGGCTCGTCGCCGCCGGGGACGCCCTGGGCGAGACCGGCTACGACGAGTTCTTTGCCAGCGTCGACGCCCTCGTCGTGGGCCGTGCCACCTTCGACACCGTGCGCGGCTTCGTCGACTGGCCCTATACCGGCAAGCGGGTGCTCGTGCTCAGCCGCACCCTGCTGCGCAGCTTCGACGCCGAGGACGAGCCGGACACCACCGCACACGCCACGCTCGATGACGTGATCGCCACCCTCGTCGCAGAGGGCCGCCGCCGGGTATACGTCGACGGTGGCCGCACCATCCAGAGCTTTCTGCGGGCCGGGCTGATCCGCGAAATCACCATCACCCGCGCCCCGGTGCTGCTCGGCACGGGCATCCCGCTGTTCGGCCCGCTAGACGGCGACGTGCACCTGCGGCACGTGGGCTCCCGCGAGCTCGGCGCGGGCTTCACCCAGTCCAGCTACGAGGTGCTGCCCAGCAGCTAGCGGATGCCTGGTCGGTCGAGCTTGTCGAGACCTGGTGACCGGATCTGCGGGCCACAGCCTCGCGTGGGGCTGTCGGCTTGCGGGGTCTCGACAAGCTCGACCAACGGGGGCGCGCCTTGAGGTTGGCTTACGGGGTCTCGACGGGCGCGATGGGCTCCACCAGCGGGGGAGTGCCGGTGCGGGCCAGCCACTCGCGCAGCTCCGCAAGCGGCACAGCCGAGCAATACAGGTGCCCCTGCACCGCGTCGGTGCCGATCTGCGCCAGCAGCTCCTGCTGGTCCAACCGCTCCACACCCTCGGCGATGGTGTCGATGCCCAGCTTCGCGCTCATCTGCACGATGGCCTCCACCACCGTGCGGTCCACCGAGTTGCTCAGCGCACCGGACACAAAACTCGCGTCGAGCTTGACCACCGAGATCGGCAGCGACCGCAGCGTCGCCAGGGACGAGTACCCGGTACCGAAGTCGTCGATCGCCACGCGGATGCCGTGGGCGGCGAGGGCTTTCAGCCGCTCCACCGCCGCGGCCGACTCCAGCACCACGGTTTCGGTGAGCTCGAGCACCAGACGTTGGGCGGGCAGCCCGCTGTCGGCCAGGCACCAGAGCACCGAATCCACGAAATGATCGCTCTCGAGCTCCCGCGCGGAGATGTTCACGTTCACCGTCATCGGCACGCCCGGCCGGACCTCCGGCCAGGTCACGGCATCCGTGCAGGAGCGACGCAACACAAACGCGCCGATGCCCAGGATGGCACCGGAGGTTTCGGCCAGCGGGATGAAGTCGCACGGCATCAGGAGGCCCCGCTCCGGATGCCGCCACCGCACGAGCGCCTCGACTCCCGTGCAGTGCAGCTCGGGCAGGGACACGATCGGCTGGTAATGCACCTCGAGCTGGCCGCCGCCGGCGGCCCGGCCCAGCTGCCGCTCGAACGACACCAGCGCCGACTCTCCCTGCAGAAGGCCCGGCCGGTACAGCTGTACCTGGCCCTTACCGTGGGCTTTGGCAGCGTACATCGCCACGTCGGCCTGATGCACGAGCTCATCGAGATTCGTGCCGGGGGTAGCGGTGGCCACCCCCACGCTGGCGCCCACCCGGCAGGGCCGCCCGTCCACGATGATGGGCGCGGCCAGCGACCCCACCATGCGCTGCGCGATCGCCTCGGCGGCGGCAACCGTGGTGCCGGTGAGCACCACCGCGAACTCGTCTCCGCCCAGCCGGGAGCAGATGTCTTGCGGCCGGGTGCAATGCCGCAGGCGTTCGGCCACCTCGGTGAGCACGGCGTCGCCGGCACGGTGCCCCATGTGGTCGTTGACGTCCTTGAAGTCGTCCAGGTCGAGGAACAACACGTGCAGACCCGCGGTGGTGTCGGTGCGCGCGAGGAGGGCACCCAGCTGGGAGGTGAAGGAGAGCCGGTTGTCGAGTCCGGTGAGGGTGTCGTGCTGCGCCTGCGCGGTGAGCTGATGGTGCGAGCGGCTATTGCGCAGTGCCAGGTTCACCTGGTTCACCAGGCTGCGCACCGACAGGAGGGTGCCTTCGGGGATCCGCTTCGGCGCCCCGACGAGCAGCCAGGCGTCCTCCTCCTGCTCGGTGAGCGACACGCACTCCCAGAGCAAAGGCAGGCCTGCCGCATCGTCGAGCGGACCGGTTCGCATGATTTGCGCGTCGCCGTTGGTCCCGATGGTCCGCAGCACGTCGCCGGGAAATGACGTTGGCGGCGGCACGATGAAGTCGCCGGTGTGGGCTCCGACCAGTAAGAGTTCCTCGTGGCGCACGACCTTGACCACCCGCAATCCGGGGGTGGTGGCACCCAGCTCGCCGGCGGTGGTCCAGGAGAGAAGGCGGATGGCGTTGGCATCGGTCATGCCGAGCAGCCTGGAGCCGGTCTCGGTGAGTGCCTTGTCGCGTTCGATGGCCCAGTCGTTGGCCTGCAGCACGGTTCGCAGCTGTTCCGCCACCACGATGATGAGCAGCATGATGGAGATAGTGGCGGCCTGGCGGGCCATGTCGGGGGCGGTGGGGTGCCCAGGCGTCAGCGGCCAGAGCACCGTGGTGGTGAGCACCGCAACCGTGTAGAGCGCGCCGCGTATCGCTGACCGCCACGGTGTGCTGTAGAGGGTGCGCAGCCAGGCGGCGGCGAAAAAGACCGGGACTGCCGCCAGAGGCACCGGCCCGGCCAGGGCGAACGCCGTCAGGGCGAGGGCATCGAGCACCTCGAGGACGAACGGCACCCGCTGGCGCAGGAGGCTGAAGATCCACGAGCCGATCAGGGCAACCGAGGAGACGGACGCCAGCAGCAGGTCGAGCCGACTGGCGGTGACGTTGGGGATGATGCCCGGCAGGCTGAACATCAGCGACAGCAGCGCCAGCCAGGTGAAGAGCCACCGAGTGCCCTCGAGCACGCCCGAGGGTCGGTCCAGCAGCGCGGATCCGAACGTGGTCATCCTGTGACCGGTTCTGTTCAACGTGGATCGTTCCCCGACTGCGACCATCTGACTGCTTTCTTTGGATCGTGTCGGAGCAGCACCTGGTGGCGGCGGCGACACATACCTTGAACGTACCAGTGAGCCGCTCTCACTCTTGACGAATGCAGACGTGGTCAGCGCGCCGCGAGGGTGGTCAGCAGCGCGACCGGCAGCTCGGGGTCGGGCACGGTCACGGCGAACAGAGTGCCGTTGTGCCGCTCGACGACGATGCCAGGTCCGCCAGTGAGCACCACGGCCGATCGGCCGGGCAGGATCCGGTAACCCCAGCCGCCCCACTCGAGCGGGCGGATGGTCTCGGCCCGCGCCGAGGCGACCTGGTCGAGGGCGATCTGCTTGATCGGCAGCCGCAACAGACTCGAGACCACCCGCAGCCCCCGACGGTCCACGCTGACTCGCAGCCGGGCGAAGGTGAGGCAGATGCCGGCCGCCAGCAGCAACGTGAGGACCCCGCCCGTGCCGGCGCCGTCCTCGAGGATGCTGAAGACTGTCAGTCCGACCGCGCCGAGTGCCAGCCCGCCGGCCAGCCAGAGGAACATCGGCACGGTCACGGTGGTGAACCAGGCGCCGGACTCGGTCGCGCCCAACGGCACCGTAGTCGGGCCGGCGGTTGCCGCGAGCTCGCGGCGGTGCGGGCGGCGCGGTGACAGCGCGAAGGGGATCAGCCCGTAGCCGAGGGCCAGCACCGCGAACAGCGGCCAGGCGCCCGCCTCCGGTTCGGCTGAGCCGGTGGCGATGACTAGGCCGGCGACCACCAACCAGACGCCGGCGGCCAGACCCGCGGCGCAGCCGGCCGCGAGCACCAGGCCACGACGGATGTCGGCCGCGGCGTCGGAAAGGGCGACCAGCCCCGCCAGAGCGGCGAGGAGCGCGATGGTGCCCGTGATGCCGATCATGACCTCGGTGCCGGCGGTCGAGGTGATCTCCGCGCCGTTCCACTGCTTGGGCAGCACGGCCGGCAGCCGGTCGTACCAGAGCGTGGCCGTCAACGAGATGGCGACCACCGGCAGCCAGAGCGTGGCGGCGGCGAACCGTTCTCGCCCTGTGGCGTGCGGGGTGAGCGCGGGTGGGGCCTCGGGGATGGTTCGGGTGGGCATGGCTCAGCCTCTCGTCTGGATCAGGGTGAGGACGTCCGGCAGGGCGACCCCCATTTTGCGCGCCTCGGCGAGCAGCGCGTCGGCGAGTTCGACGAGGCGCACGGTGCCGGCGCCCGCATCCGCTCGCACAGAGGCGCCACGGCCCTGGCGCATCTCGAGGATCCCGTCGTCGCGCAGCTGGGCGTAGGCGCGCAGCACCGTGTGCATGTTGATGTCGAGCGCGCTGGCCAGCTCCCGGGCCGGCGGCAGCCGGGTGCCCGGCGCGAGCGTGCCGTCGGCGACCCCGGCTCGCACCTGCACGGCGAGCTGCTCGGCAAGCGAGACCGTCGAGGCCGGATCCACACGAAACAACATGTTTGCAATGTTAGTAGAACAATGCCGTTGTGTCGAGGGCTGCGGCGGCTGGCGCGCCCCTCAGGAGGTCTCGACAGGCTCGACCGACGAGCAGGCGATCAGACGATCGGCCGAGCCGACGATGGGCCGACTAGGCGGACAGTGGCGGCTGCGGAGCCGGCGGTTCCTGCTCGGTCTTGAACCCGATCGCCTTGTGGCTGCCGTCGCAGAAGGGCTTGAGCGTCGACACCCCGCAGCGGCACAGCGCCACGGTCTTGCGCCGCGGCGGGATCACCTCGCCCGACGGGGTGAGGATCTCGAAGGTGCCGCGCACCAGCAGCGGACCATTCGGGTACGCGGTGATGCTCACGGGCTCGTCCGCACCGGCAGCGGGCTGATCGGCCCACTGGTCGTCCCACCGCTGGGCGGGCTGCTCGTCGGGCTCGGTCATGCCGGCAGGCTCGCGGTGTCCGCAACGCGCAGCGCCGACGTGCCGGCGGTCCAGGCGTCGAGCTGCTGGGTGCCGGCCAGGCCGTCCACGAAGAGGCCGGACGCCGCCCCGAAGAACACGTCCTCGAGCAGCTCGGGTTCGTCGGTGGCCAGGGAGCCGGCCAGGTCGCGGGCCGCGATCTGCTCGTGCACAGCATCCGCTTCGACGTGCTCGTCGAAGTAGAAGGTGACGTCCTTGTCGTAGCCGAGCCGGCGGAAACCGTTGCCGTAAAGCCGGTTGGGCTGGGACGAGGTCATCTCGAACGCGGCGAGGTGCCCGGCGATGGCGCCACGCAACCGCCGGTGGGAGCCGAACATCGTCATCATGTTGCTGGAGGCCAGGGTGATCGCCGGCACCACGTCGACGTAGTGACCGTTGGTGGCGTCCAGGCCCACGCCGCGCATCGTGCGGGCGAACAGCTCAGAGTGCATGCGGTCGAACCGGCCGCCGCCGTACTCGTCGGCCTGAATCTCCACCAGTGCGGCCTTGGCCCGGCTGCGCAGGCGCGGGATCGCCCAGCTGTGCGGGTCGGCCTCCTTGAGCTGGTAGATCGAGCGCAGGATGAGGAACTCGTGCGCCTGCTCGTCGGTGGCCTTCTTCGCCATGTACCGCGAGACGCTCGGCCCGGTGTCCGACCCGGTGAGCTCGAACAGGGCGGCGGCGACACTCTCCACGCCGGGTGCGGGCAGCTCGGGCATCGGGGCGCGTTCGCGCAGGGCCTTCTCAAACTCGAGTTCGATGCCGGCACACAGCGCGAGCACCTCGGGGTGCCATTCCCAGTCGTCGTCGACGCCGCGCAGGCCGCTGTAGCGCAGCTCGTAGGCCAGGAACAGGGCGGTCTGCAGGTCATCATCCTGCAGAATGTCGGCGGTTTCGCCCAGGGCTCTGGCGGTGAGCTCGCGCAGTGTTGTGGCGAGGTCAGTCTCGGCCGCAGTAGGAGAAGTTTTGAGGAGTTCAAGCAGGGCGGCGCTCACCGGACCTCGGGACTGGGGGATTCTCACGTGCCTTACCTCGCTCTTGTTGACCGGCTCGCACGCCCGAGTGGCGGCGCGGCCAGGCAGCGACCTTAGCAGGGGAGGTTGGGAAGGACCCGAGGCCGAAACTGGTTTCGGGGTCCTCCAGCGCCTCGTCGCCCGTGCTCGTCGAGACCGCGCGACCCGACCTCGGGAACGTCCCCCTTGCGTCGGTCGAGCTTGTCGAGACCCCGCCGCCGGCTTGACCTCGCCCCAGGGGCGACGCCCATGATGGGGAGACACCCATCCACCCAAAGCCAGGAGCACCATGACCGATGACCTGACCGCCGGCGAATTCCAGGCGATGACCGGACTCACCGCCAAGGCACTCCGGCTCTACGCCGAACGGGGGATCGTGACGCCGGCGTGGGTCGACCCCGGGTCGGGGTACCGCTACTACGCCCGGCAGCAGCTCCAGCACGGCGCGACCGTCGATCTCCTGCGCCGCGCCCAGGTGCCGCTGGCTGAACTGGCCTCGGCACCGGACTTCCCCTTCGACCGGTGGCGGCAGACCGTGGCGCTGCGGCGGCACCTGGAGGACTTCTCCCTCGCCGTGGCCGAGAAGATCAGCATCTTCGACGCCGACGACTTCATCGCCCACAGCACTCCCGCCGCCGCCCAAGACTGGGTCGGCATCATCGTCGATCTCGACCTCCCCGAGAATGCCGAGGGCCGCGTCGAGACCTTCACCGGGCTGGCCGTGGACATGCCCGCCATCGAGGGGGCCCTGCGCGACGCACTGACTGACCTCGGGGCAGAGCCGGCCACCGTGTGCTGGACCGCGGTGCCCGACACCGGAGTTCGGAACGCCAGCGGGCAGATGCTCCTGGCCCGCTCCGGCGGGGCCGGCCTCGACTCGGCCGCCCTCGCGCGCATCGAGAAGGTGGTGCACGCGAGCACCGGGAGCACCGTCACCGCGGTGGCCGGCACTCTGCCGCGCCGCGTCGAGGTCACGTTCGCCGCTGCATCCGCCACCGAGCCGACCCCGGTCGACGAGGCCGCCGCCGGATACTTGCACCTGCTCGCCTTCGAGGAGCACCGCGCCCGGCACCGCCTGACCGCGATCCGGCCCACGGCCCGGCAGGTTGTGCGCGGGCCGTCGTTGTTCACCGGCGACGGTGCTCCGGTGAGCGTCTTTGACGTGCAGCCGGGGTGAGTGCGGGGGCATCCGTGCCGGCTGGCCTGGCGCAACGGATGCCCGATTCGCGTTATGCGGGCACGGCGCCGCTGTGCGCGTGGCGCGCCACCCGCACAACGGCGCGCTACCCGCATACCTCGGGCCGACCGTGGCCTCGACGAGCTCGACCCCGAGACGAGCGCTAGACCGGCACCACCACGTTGTGCCGCCCGATCGGCAGCATCATCGGGCGGCCCGAGGTGGGATCGACAAGCACCCGGCTCGACAGCCCGAAGACCGCCTGCACGGTCTCCTCGGTGAGCACCTCGTGCGGCTCGCCCACCGCGTGCACCCGGCCATCCGCGAGGGCGATGAGGTGGTCGGCGTACCGGGCGGCGAGGTTGAGGTCGTGCAACACCATCACGATGGTGGTGCCGCGGGCCCGGTTGAGGTCGGTGAGCAGGTCGAGCACCTCTACCTGGTGACTCACGTCGAGGAACGTCGTCGGCTCGTCGAGCAACAGCAGGTCGGTCTGCTGGGCCAGCGCCATCGCGATCCACACCCGCTGGCGCTGCCCGCCGGAGAGTTCGTCGACGGACCGGTCGGCCAACGACGCGGTGTCGGTGGCGTCCAGCGCCGCGGCGACGGCCTCGTCATCGAGAGCGCTCCAGCGGGAGAACATCCGCTGGTGCGGGTTGCGGCCCCGGCCGACCAGGTCGGCCACGGTGATGCCCTCGGGCGCGATCGGCGACTGGGGCAGCAGCCCCATCGTGCGGGCCAGCTCCTTGGCGGGCATCCGGTGCACCTGGGTGCCGTCGAGCAGCACCTGGCCACCCCGCGGCACGAGCAGCCGCGACATCGAGCGCAGCAGGGTGGACTTGCCGCAGGCGTTCGCGCCAACGATCGCGGTGATCCGGCCGGTCGGCACGACCAGGTCGAGGCCGTCGATCACGGTGCGGTCGCCGTAGCCGAGGGTGAGGTTCTCCACCGTGAGGGTATGAATGAGTGTCACAGGGAGCCTCCGGCGCGGTTGGTGCGGATGATGAGGTAGATCAGGTACGGCGCCCCGAGCACGCCGGTGACGACGCCCACCGGGAACCGGGTGCCGAACGCGTACTGACCGGCGAAGTCCCCCACCAGCACGAGCAGTGCGCCCACCATCCCGGCCGGCACGAGCAGCGAGACGCCCGGCCCCACGATGCGCGACGCGATCGGCCCGGCCAGGAACGCCACGAACGCGATCGGCCCGGCCGCCGCGGTCGCGAACGCGATCAGTCCCACCGCGGCGACGATCAGAATCACCCGAGACCGCTCTACCCGCACCCCCAGAGCGGATGCGGTGTCGTCACCGAGCTGGCTCATCGACAGGTTGCGGGACTGCCCGAGCAACACCGGCGCGAGCACTACCAGCGCGGCCAGCACCGGCAGGGTCTGCGCCCAGGTGCTGCCGTTCAGGCTACCGGTGAGCCAGCGCATGGCCACCTGCAGATCCCACTCGGCGGCCTGGGAAAGCACGTACGCGGTCATGCTGTCGAGCATCGCGGCCACACCGATGCCGATCAGAATGAGCCGGGTGCCGGCCACGCCGCCCTTGTACGCGAGCGCGTAGACGGCCAGCGCCACGGCCAGCCCACACACGATCGCGACTACCGACACCGCGGTCGAACCCAGCCCCAGCACGATGATCGCGAACGCGGCCGCGGCGCTGGCGCCCGAGCTGATACCGATGATGTCGGGGCTGGCCAGGGGGTTGCGCAGCATGGTCTGGAAGGTCACGCCGCCCAGCCCGAAACACAGCCCGGCCAGCACGGCCAGGGTCGCCCGCGGCAGCCGCAGCCGGCCCACGGTGAAACCGGCGCCGGGCACGTCCTGGCCGAGCATCACGGCGAGCACCTCGGCGGGGGAGTAGATGGTCTGGCCGACCATGAGGCTGACGAGGTAGCCGACGGCGATACCCAGCGCCAGCACGGTGATCACCCGGCGACGACGGATGCCGCGGCGCGCGCGGCTGCGGGCCACGGCATCCGCTGTCGACAGCGGCTTCACGGCAACAGCGGCGCTCACAGCTCACGCACCTTGCGTCGGCGCACGATGTAGATGAAGAACGGGGCGCCGATCAGGGCGGTGATGATGCCAACGTCGATCTCGCTGGGCCGCGCCACGATGCGGCCGAGCACGTCGGCGCCGGTGAGCAGCGCGGCGCCGAGCACCGCGGAGAACGGCAGTAGCCAGCGGTGGTCAACGCCCACCAGCAGTCGGCAGGCGTGCGGCACGACGAGGCCGACGAAACCGATCGGCCCGGCCACGGCCGTGATCGAGCCGCACAGCACAACAGCGCCGAGCGCGGCGGCGCCGCGGGCCACGGCCACGCGTTCGCCCAGCCCCGCGGCGAGGTCGTCGCCGAGCGCGAGCGAGTTCAGCGCCCGGGCGGAAAGGAAGCAGAGCACGAAGCCCACCAGGAGAAACGGTGCCACCTGGCGGATGCTCTCCATCGTGGCGCCGCCGACGCCGCCGATCTGCCAGGACCGCACCCCGCCGGCGATGTCGTTGCGGGGCAGAACCACGGCGGTGACGAATGAGGCCAGCGCCGCGGAGGTGGCCGCACCCGCCAGTGCCAGTTTGAGCGGGGTGGAGCCGCCGCGGCCGAGCGACCCGATCGTATAGACGAACACGGCGGTGATGCCGGCGCCGACGATCGCGACCCAAATCATCGAGGAGGCGGAGGTGAGCCCGAAGTAGGCCATGCCGCTGACCACGGCCAGTGCCGCGCCCACGTTCACGCCCAGGATGCCCGGGTCGGCTAGCGGGTTGCGGGTCACGCCCTGCATCACCGCGCCGGACATGCCCAGGGCGGCCCCGGCGACCACGGCCAGCAGGGTGCGGGGGATGCGGGTGGCCACCGCGGCCCGGTCGAAGCCGTCGGTGGCGCCGCCGAGCGCGGCGAGGATGTCGTCCCAGCCCACCGCGCGGGAGCCGATGGTGATCGAGGTCAGCATCAGCAGGGCGAGTACCCCGAGCGCGGCGAGCAACCACAACGACCGCAGCCGCTTCGGGCGTCGCACGGTGGCGACGCTCGAAGCGGCTGATGAAGCAGTGGTTGTTGAGGTCACTTAGCGTTGTCGGCCGCCGCGGCGAGCAGGGCGGCGTAGTCGTCGAGGATGTACGAGATCGACAGCGGGGTGGGGTTCGCGGCGGTGCCCATGGGGCCGTCGCCGGAGAGGTTCACGATGGACTTGTTGGCCACCGCGGGAATCTGCGACAGCAGCGGGTCACCCTCGAGGGTGGCGACCAGGTCGGTGCCGCCGTAGGTGACGATGAGTTCCACGTCGCTGAATGCATCCGACTGCTCGGCGCTCACGGTGAGGGAGTACTTGTCGGTGGCGTCGGAGGCCTCGATGATGCTCGGTGCGCTCTCCATACCGAGGTCGTCGAAGAACATCGTGCGGGTGTCGTGGGTGGTGTAGAAGCTGACCTCGCTGAGGTCGGCCTCGTCCACGTGGGTGAGGAACATCGCGGTCTTGCCCTCGAGCGACGGGTACTTCGCTGCGGTGGCGGCGATCTCGGTCTCGAGTTCGGCGATGAGGTCGTCGCCCTCGGCGGCCATGCCCATGCCGGCGGCGTTCTGCGAGATCATGTCGCGCCAGGAGGTGCCCCAGGCGGTCTCCGGGTAGGCCACAACAGGTGCGATGGCGGTGAGGGTGTCGTAGTCCTCCTCGGTGAGGCCGGAGTACGCGGCCAGGATCACGTCGGGCTTGGTGTCGGCGACGGCTTCGAAGTCGATCCCGTCGGTTTCGTCGAACAGCACGGGGGTCTCTGCATCGAGCTCGTCGAGCTTCTCCTTCACCCAGGGCAGCATGCCGTCGGTGTCGTCGTCGCCCCAGGTGGCGGCGGCCATGCCCACCGGCACCACGCCGAGGGCCAGCGGCACCTCTTGGTTGGCCCAGTTGACGGTGGCGACGCGCTCGGGCTTGGCCTCGATGACGGTCTCGCCGAAGGCGTGCTCGATGGTGACCGGCGTGAAGTCGCCGGATGCGGCCTCGGCGGTGTCAGCGGCGGGGGAGGTGGAGCAGCCGGCCAGGCCCAGGGTGAGCACGGCGGCGGCCGAGAAGGCAATGAGAGTGGATGCGCGGGGCATGGTTTTCCTCGTGATCGTGATGCAGGGGTCAGGGACGGACCGGCGGCAGCTGTGATGCCGCACCCGTCGGCCGTGCGCAGAGGTCCAGTCCGGCGCGGTCGTAAGGGTTGCCTAACCTTACCAGTGCGTTCGCATGCAAAAGCAAGTCGCCTCAGCGTCCGTCGACTCGGCCGGCACGTCGCTGTATCAATCAACTGACACACTTGATACTGTATTGACCACTTGGTACAGAAGGGTGCCGCTCATGGGTCTCATCCCGCTCGTCGTCATCATCGCCGCGTTGGCCCTCGTCTGGCTGGCGGTCGCTCGGCTGCGTTCCACCGAGGCGTTCCGTCGCGTCACCGTGCCGGCCGGTTTGGCGCCCAGCCTGCACGCCGCGCGGCGCGCCTTCCGGCGTCGTGCAGCCCTCGCGACCACGGCGGCGGTTGTGGTGGGTGCCCTGGCCGTTGCGGTGGACCACGCGATGCCCGCCGGCTACGACTTGGTTTTTCTCCTGGTCCCCGCCCTGATGAGCCTGGCCGGCCTGCTCGTCATCGCCGCCCTGCCCGGGGTGCCGGTGGCGGAATCCGGTAGTCAACGCAGTGCCGACCTCGCGCCGCGGCACCCCTGGAGCTTCGCACCGGCCTGGGCACGGGTGCTGCCGGCCACCGCAGGGGTGCTGTTGCTCGGCGTGATCGTCGCCTTCGGTCTCACGTCGGAGGCGTCGGAGGACGGCCTGTTCCGCGCCATCCGCATCGACAGCGGCGCCTACAGCAGCACCGCGACCCCGTACCCCGGCTGGTACTACGGCGTGCCCGTGCTGCTCGTCACCGTTGCCCTCGCGATCGCGGCCGCGACGGCACTGGCGCGGGTCGCCGCATCCGCCCGCCCCACCCACACGACACTGCGCGAGGCCGACCAGGTGATGCGACTGCTGATCACCCGGGTGATCGTGAAGCTCACCACCGGCACGTTCATCGTTTATCTGGGCGGGCTGATGTTCATGGCGGCAGGGCGATGAGCGCGGCGAGCGGACAGTGGTTCGACGGCAGCTACGCCGAGATCCAACCGTGGTTCACGGTGGCGCTCACCCTCTTCTGCATTGGGCTCATCGTGGTGGGCATCGGTGTGGCTCTGCTGTTGCTGGCCGTACTGGATGCCGTGACGCCGCCGTTCACCGTGCGCCCTGTGCCCAGCACCCTCCAGCCCGCCGAGCCGACCACGCGCGCATGATCACCATCGACGAGGCCAGCCCCACCCCGCCGTTCGAGCAGATCAGGCAGCAGCTCGCCGACGAGATCCTCTCCGGCAACCTCGCGCCCGGCGACAAGCTCGCCTCCGTGCGCCAACTGGCCGGCGACCTGCGGCTCGCCCCCGGAACCGTGGCGCGCGCCTACTCGGAGCTGGAATCCGATGGTCTGCTCGTCTCCAACCGCTCGGGAACCCGGGTGCGCGATGTGACGCCCCTGCCCGCCGAGGCCCGAGCGGCCGCGCGTGAGTACATCGCCGCGCTCGGCGGGCTCACCCTCGCCGACGCCATCCGTGCCGTGCGGGTGGAGTGGACCGAGCCGATGCCGCCGCAAAGGCTTGCACCGGCGCATCCGTCTGCGTAGCGTCGAAGGATGAAAATCGGATACAAGCTGATCGCTGAGAGCTTCGGACCCCAAGAACTCGTTCGCCAAGCCGTGCGCGCCGAACAGGCCGGCTTCGATTTTGTGGAGATGAGCGATCACTTCCACCCCTGGGTGGAGGCCCAGGGCCATTCACCCTTCGTCTGGAATGTGCTCAGCTTCATCGCCGCGAAGACCACCACCCTCGAACTCGCCACGGGTGTCACCTGCCCGAGCGTGCGGTACCACCCGGCCATCATCGCGCAGGCCGCCGCCACCCTGGCCTTGCTCTCCGACGGCCGGTTCACCCTCGGTGTTGGCTCGGGCGAGCGCCTGAACGAGCACATCGTCGGCCGCGGCTTCCCCGGCATCCACGAGCGGCACGCCACCTTCAACGAGGCGCTGGACATCATCCGGCTGCTCTGGAAGGGCGGCTTCCAAAACTATGACGGCAAGTACCTCAAGCTCGAAGACGCCCGCATCTACGACCTGCCCGACGTGCTGCCCACCCTGGCCGTCGCGGTGAGCGGGCCCAAGTCCGTGGCGCTCGCCGCCGAGCACGGCGACGGCCTGTTCGCCACCGAGCCCAAGGCCGACCTGGTCACCGGCTACCGCGAGGCCGGCGGCACCGGCCCGCTCTACGCCGAGGCGCCGCTCGCCTGGGCGCGCACCGAGCAAGAAGCCGTCACGGCCGCCCACCGCACCAATGCCTGGGCTCTGAGCGGCTGGAAGGTGATGAGCGAGCTGCCGAACCCGGTGAACTTCGAGGCCGCGGCCGCCACCGTGCGCGAGGACGACATCCGCGAGCAGTTCGCCTGCGGCCCCGACGTGGAGCGACACCTCGAGGTGATCGGTGAATTCACCGAGGCCGGCTTCGACCACATCGCCCTCATGAACGCCGGCCCCGACCAAGACGGCTTCTTCGACTTTTTCGAAAACGACCTCCGCCCCCGACTGCTCGACGAAAGCACCCGATGACCACACATGCGCCCCAGGCCGTGCTCTTCGACATCGACGGCACCCTGGTCGACTCCAACTACCTGCACGTCGACGCCTGGCATCAGGCCTTCCAGACTCTCGGCGTCGACGTCGAGGCCTGGCTCATCCACCGCTCCATCGGGCAGGATGCCGGTGAGCTGTTGACCTCGCTGGTGGGGGAGAGGGACGAGGCCTGGATCACCCGCGCCAAAGACCTGCACGCCGAGAACTACAAGGCTCTCGCCCCGCGGCTCAGGCTGCTGCCGGAGGCCCGGTCACTGCTCGAAGCCCTGAACGACGAGGGCATCATCGTGGTGCTCGCCACCTCCGCGCCCGAGGATGAGCTGGACATCCTGCTTGATCTCATCAACGCCGACGACGCCATCCATGCCACCACCAGCTCCGACGACGTGGATGTGGCCAAGCCCAACCCCGACATCGTGCGAGTGGCTCTCGACCGTGCCGGTGTCGAAGCCCACGAGGCCGTCTTCGTCGGCGACTCGGAGTGGGACATCAAAGCCGCATCCAGCGCGGGTGTGCGCTCGTTCGGGGTGCTCACCGGAGGCATCGCCGGAGACCTGCTCATGCAGGCCGGTGCCGAGAGGGTCTTCGCCGGTCCGGCCGAGTTCCTCGACCGGCTCGACGAGATGGGCTGGCTCGAATAGGCGGGCTGAACCGATCAAGATGCAACGCCCCTCTCCGTTGATCGAGCTTGTCGAGATCCCGCGGGCCGACCGCGTTCGCAACCGACGGCCGCCCCGGGCCTGACGGTTATGCGCGCCGAAACGTCATTCGCCAATTCGTCTCCCACGACAGGCCCGCATCGTTCGAAAACGCCTGCTCCCACGTGGGCTGAAACCCGGTCGCATCCCAGATGAAGCGCACGCGGATGGGCACTCCCTCCAACACGTCCTCCGCCAGGAAGGTACCGATACCCTCCCTGAACGCCCCGCGCACGGGCGTATCGAGGTGCGTGGGGTTACGCCCGTCGAGCCACCAGATGCTCCACTCGCCATCGGCGACGGAGTAGGAGCGCAGCGCCACCGCATGAAAGTCGCCCGACGGATGCCTAAGGAGGTTGTCCTCGAGGTTGCCGTGGCCACCGAGGATCTTGCGCGTGGAGGAGAGCCCCTCGAACGCCGTCCAGGTGTCGGCGCCGACGAAGATCCCGTCCAAGCGTTCGTGATGAACGGTCCAGTCGCCGATGACGAAGTCGAAGTCGGTCGGCGCGGGGTGGGAAGCGGTGGAGGAGATGAGCGGTCCGTTCAATCGGTGGCGCAGAACTCGGGCAGTGCGACTGCACTATCGCCGGCTGCGACGAGCGGATGCTCGATGGAAACAACCCTTCCAGCAGCGATGGTCCTTTGCTATGGCCAGTTGTGTCAAGGACCGCCGGACCGGTTCCGGTCGAGCCATCGACCGTCCCGTTCTCGTGCCGTTCTGGGGGCGCCAGCCCCGGCCAGGCCCGGGCGCGGGTCAGGGCGAGTAGAAGAGCGACACCACGCCGCCGACGAGCAGCGATCCGAGCGCGATCAGCCCGATCGCCTCACCCCAGCCCAGGCGCATCCGCAGTCGTCGCCCGCGCCTAGCCACCCGGCCCGCGGAAGCGGCCGGCTTCGGCCCGACCGCCACCGCACCGGCATCCGTGCCCGTTGCGACCCGCGGCACCGCCGGCAGCCGGTCGTCGCGCCAGCGCTCCCAGCGGCCGATCTTGTCGCTCAGGGCCCCCACGGCGTCGTAGAGTCCCTGCCAAGATTCCGGGTCGAGGGTCACCACGTCGCGGCTGCTCACCAAGAGCAGCCAGTCGTCGATGATCTCCACATCGAATCCGCGCACCCGATCGATCAGGCGGGCCATCACATCCGGAGTAAAGAGGTACAGCGCGTCTCGCTCGTACTCCTCCGGGCAGTACAGGGTGAAGTGGTCGTTGAAGTCGCCCTCGAGAGAGAGCCGCTGGGCACTGTCGGGCAGTGCCGCCAGGGCGAACTTTCCGGCCTTTCCGGCCTGGGCGCGCAACAGGATGTGCGGCAGGGGCGTGCTCAGCCGCACGGCGCAGAATCCGCCGAACTGGGCGTTGCTGCTGCCCAGCGTGTCAACCCGCAGCTCGTAGTTGGCGAACTCGATCGTGCGTTCCGACGCGGGCCGCATCACCCGCGTGAGCGTGAGAACGCCTCGCGAGGCCCACGGTTTCAGGTGCTTGCCGGAGACCGGCCCGGGCAGGTAACTCAGGCTATTGGCGGTGGCAAACCGGGCCAACCGGTAGTGCCGCTTGGGGGTGTCCCGGCGCTTGAACGTGCGCACGAAGAACCGCGCCATCATGATTCCCACGCTCAGCAGCAGAGCGCCGACGACGACCGGCGCGACGACATCGGCGACGGGTGCGCCTCCGCTGACCACCTCCGTTATGCCGTAGGCCAGGGCGAGGGCTCCGATGGGGACGCAGCCGGTACCGATGAACATGCACACCCGCCGCATGAGCATGAGCGGGTTGCGCACCGACGGGTACCGCGTCGCAAACGTCCGGTAGAACTTTCGCACGTCCCCGCGCTTCACCCGGTCGGTGAGCGCTGCGGTGTGCAGGCTCGTCGTGCTGTATTCCGTTGTGTGCATCCGTCCACCCCACGTGTGCTTCGCTCGGCCACAATCGGCCTACCCGAGACTAGCGCTCAGGCAACGGATGCGGCCGCCCGCCTAGTTATCCGCCCTGGTGGAACATCGAGACCACGCCACCGACCATCAGCAGTGCGAATGCGATCAGCCCGATCCACGTACCCACGCCCAGGCGCATCCGCAGCCGTCGGCCGCGCTTGGCCACCCGCCCGGATCTCGGGGCAGGCTTCAGCTCGACCGCGGCAGTACCGGCATCCGTGCCCGTTGTCACCCGCGGCACCGCGGGCATCCGGTCGTCCCGCCAGCGCTCCCAGCGGCCGATCTTGTCGCTCAGAGCGCCGACCGCGTCGTAGAGTGCCTGCCAGGCGTCCGGGTCGAGGGTCACCACGTCGCGGCTGCTCACCAGGAACAGCCAGTCGTCGATGATCTCTACATCGAAGCCGCGCACCCGATCAATCAGACGTGCCATCACATCCGGCGTAAAGAGGTAGAGCGCATCCCGCTCGTACTTTTCGGGGCAGTACAGGGTGTAGTAGTCGTTGAAGTCTCCCTCGAGGGAGAGTCGTTGGCTGCTGGCGGGCAGGTCCACCAGTGTGAACCGATCGCCCGGACCGTCCTGGGCGCGCAACAGAATGTGCGGTAGGCGCGTGCTCAGCCGCACAGCGCAGAAGCCGCCGAACTGGGCCGTGCCGGTGCCGGCAACTCCATACCGCAGTTCGTGGTTGGCGAACTCGATCGAGCGCTCCGATACCTCCGATACCGGCCGCATCACCCGGGTGAGCGTGAGAAGGCCGCGCGACGCCCACGGTGTCACGTGCGCGCCGGTGATCGGCCCGGGCTCATAACTCAGTCCGTTGTCGGTCGCGAACCGGGAGAGCCGGTAGTGCCGCTTCGGGGTGCCCCGACGCGTCGAAAAGCGCAAAAAGAACCACCCGAAAAACACGCCTCCACCGATCATGACCAGACCAGTGATGACCATAGATAGGTCGCCTACGACTCGGTCAGCCCTCGCGTTGCTCACCACGAGGACCACGCCCACCGCCAGGAGGGGCACGCCCAAAAAGCCCAGCGCGGCACCGATGAACATGACCGCCCGCTGCACCTTCAGGAACCGGTTTCGCACCGACGGGTACCGCTCCGCGAACGGCCGGTAAAACGCTCGCACGTCCCCGCGCTTCACCCGGTCGGTGAGCGCTGCGGTGTGCAGGCTCGTCGTGCTGTCTATCGTTCGCATCCGTCCACCCCACGCGTGCCCTGTCCGCCAACACTCGGCTCCTACAGAGGGTAGCGGTCGGGCGACGGCGGCAAACTCACGCCGTCAGTCGAGCGCGACAGAACCCAGTGCCGGGAAGTTGGGCGGGGTGTAGTCCATGACGGTGAGCGAACGGATCTCCGGCATGTCCCACGCGCCGGGAACCTCTATCTCTTGAGCCATCGCGTCCGGATCGATCACGGCAATTTCGTAACCGCCCTCGGCGGATCCCCAGTACCCGTCCGCATCCTGAACCAGCGCGTCTTCCTTCAGGTACAGACGCAGGTCTGACGCGTCCCCGGTGTGGAAGTCGTCCAGCAAGACCCAGACGGACCCGTCACTACGGCGCTCAATGTCGACGGTGCCTTCAGTGGCCGTTGCTTGCGAGACGAACTCCCCGCTGAGCGGTAGCTGCTGTTCGAACGCGCTCAGATCCGACGCCTGGTCATCTGCCGAATCTGTCGCAGAGTCGGAGGCGGTAGCCGGTGGCGGCGAGACCGCATCTGCCGTCGAGGTGCATCCGCTCAACACCAACGCGACCGGAAGCCCAACCACGCCAACCCATCGAAGTCCCCATGTTCGCCCCATGCTGTTCACTCTAGAGGCCCGGTGCCTCCACAGGTACCTTCTGGCTCTGAGATGATCTGAAACTGATACGATCTCTGCATGCACGCATCACTCCCCACCTCGCCCACGGATGCCGCGGCGCAGATCGACTGGACCGCCAACGGCATCGAGACCGAGCTGGGCTGGTCGCTCGCGTTGATGTTTCATGGCTACTCCCGGGCCGGCAGCGTCGCCGTGGCCGATGTGCCCGGCGGTCCCCGCGGCTACCAGGTGCTCGTGGCGATCACCACCGAAGAGCCCACGTCGCAGCTCGCGCTGGCGCACCGGCTCGGCATCGACAAGACCGCGATGACCTACATCATCGATGCGCTCGAGACGGATGCGCTCGTCGAGCGTCGCCCCGATCTGCGCGACCGGCGCATCCGTCAGGTGCACCCCACCGAGGCGGGCCACGCGCTGCTCCGCACGGCCCGCGTGGCTCTCCGCACGGTCGAAGACGCCCTGATGGGCGGCCTGTCCGCCGACGAACAAACCCAACTGCGGCAGCTGCTGGCCAAGGCCGCTCTCGGCACCGGCGCCACCGCGGCTTCCCTCCCCGACACCAACTCCGACCTCAACCTTCCGGTGCCGGCCCCGGAGCGATCCCGCCGCCGCCCCCAGCCCACTACAGAAACCGAGACCCGCCCATGACCACATCCGTTCTCGTCGCCGGCGCCACCGGCGACCTCGGTCAGCGCATCGTGCGCGAACTGCTCACCCACGACACCCGCATCCGCGTGCTCACCCGACCGGGTAGCGCCTCGGCCGCCGGCCTCTACGCCGCCAACGACCGCGTCGACATCGTCACGGCCGAGTACCTCGACCACGCGGCGCTCACCCAAGCCGTCTCCGCCTCCGACGTTGTCGTGTCGGCCGTGAGCGGCACCCGACCGGTGATCGTGGATGCGCAGCGCGCGCTGCTGGCCGCGGCCGTGGCCGCCGACGTGCCCCGGTTCATCCCCTCGGACTACTCGTCGGATTACCGCCAGATCGCGCTGGGCACCAACCGCAACTTCGAGCTGCGCCGCGAGTTCGCCGCCGACCTCGACGCGGCCCCGATCAAGGTCACCTCCGTTCTCAATGGCGCGTTTGCCGACATGCTCACCGGCACCGCGCCGATGATCGCGTTCGGTCGCCGCAAAGTCATGTACTGGTCCTCGGCCGACCAGATCCTTGACTTCACCACCAAAGACGACGTCGCCCGGGTCGTGGCTCTCGTCGCACTCGACCCCGACGCGCCCCGGGTCGTGGAGATCGCCGGCGACCGGGTCACCGCGCGGAGCGTGGCCCAAACGATGTCGGAGCTGACCGGCACCAAATTCACGCTGCAGTGGGCCGGCACCACCGGCACCCTCTCGGCGATGGCCAAGGGCGTGCGGCGCCTGTCGAAGAGCGAGGATGCGACCTTCCCCGCCTGGCAGGGCATGCAGTACTTCGTGAGCATGTTCAGCGGCCAGGCCCAGCTGCACCACGTCGACAACGACCGCTACGGCGTCCATGCCTGGACAACAGTGCGGGACGTGCTCGCCGCGCACCTGGCAAGCCAGCCTGACGTCGCTGCGGCAGCCGGCAAGTAGGTCCGTCCCTTGCACGCAATGCTTCTGTGAACGAGAGCGGGGGAGCGCGCGAGAACACCCCTAACGGATCAGCCCAAGCTTGAACCGCGGGGAGGCGCCGGGCGGCGCGTACGCAGGTTGATGCGGAACTCGGCGTCTGGCGGAATTCCCTCCAGGTCGACCGGAACGACATCGACGTGCCGATCGGACCGTGCCGTCGCGCGTTCCAGCACGCGCTCCTGCACGTCGTCAAGGTCGATTCGCCCGCCGCCTTCCAGTTGCACCACTCGATGAGTGCCCACCACCCGGCCCTCGTCATCAAAGATGGCGAGATCCCGACTGTAGGTCACCTTGGCTTCGCTGCCTGCTCCCGCACTCAGGTCGTGGATCAGGCCGAACGCCGAAGCGGTCACCACGCCGTCGACCTGCAGCTGGAACGTGAGATGGTCCGTCGTGAGCCAGACGTTGTTGTCCGTCTCTTTGTTAGGGTTCGGGATCCCCCAGATTCCGCTGGGAGTATTCACCGTCTCGATATAGGCCAGCGCATATTGCTGACGAAACATTTGGAACCTGTCACCGTCCTGCAGGTGAAGAGAGCTCAATTGGATGTGAGCCAGAATCGGGAGGGTGGGGAACTTCGCCTCGTGCGTGGCCCAACCCAGACCTCCCCGCCGAACCAACCAGACACCGTAGAACACATGGGACATCCGAGGACTCCTTCCGAGGCGTGCCACACCGACACGGCGGAACATAGCGCCGTGGTTTTGTGCGGTCAAGCCCCCCGCTTCGACGTAGCTCACGGCACCGAATCGACAGGTTTCTGCTTGCGGATGGGGCGAGACATGACCAACAGCACCACCCCGAGCGCCAGCCACCACAGCATTGCCAGTGGAATCAGCGCCACCGAGCCAAACCAGAAGATCTCAGGCAAGTCGATACTTGCTGCCGTCAGGATCGGACCAGCGACCACCACCACAAGCCGAAGGCCGGTGACGATTCCCAGGACGCACAGCCAGATCGGCAGGGCACGGGAGCGCGCCCCGGCGACACTGATGCCCACGGTCCAGACACAGAGCGTGAGGAGGCTCGCTTGGGCGAAACCGTGGATTCCCAACGTCTGAATGGTGAGGTAGGCGGACTCACCCCAGCTGCTGTTCATTCCGTCGATGTAAAGCAACGGCCCCACCGACAAACGCAACACCCCGTGCATGAAGAGAAACGCCGCCGACAGGACTCCGACCGCGCTCAGGCTTCGGCGCGTGATGCTGCTGGCGCGGGGTGCGAGCGCATCCGAGACGGCGAAACTCGCCACCACGAATGCGAGAGCCATGGTGACAAGTACGACCCCGGCCAGAGGGTAAAACTGGGGGTACTGGCGCAGGTAGTCGAGGCTCACCGCGGGGTTGTCGGTGTCATCGAAGCCGAGCACCGGTGGCAGCAGCTCGAGGGTGAACCAGACGATTCCGCCGAGCCCGGCAATGACCACCGTGATTCCACCGGCACGCAACGCTGCCCGATTGGTGTTCGCGGCGATCCCTGCAGCCGCGGTCCCGCTGTTGTCTTCGTTGGATGCGCGCACGGTGCGTTTCTCTGGGTGGCTCCGCGCTGGCAGTGCTGGCGAACCGGTCACGGATTAGTGATGCCCGGAATGGTACTCGCGAGGTCGGCCGCGCGCATGCGGGCTCAGTCGATTCGGGATGCCGCCGACTGAATGGCCTTGGCGAGGTCGCAGGGGCGGCTCCACATCGGCCAGTGGCCTGTCGGGAGGTCGACGACGTCGAGGTGCTCGAGGTTCGCGACCTCGGCAAACATCGCATGGCCTGCACGGGCCAGCTCCAGCACCTGCGCGCTCGGGAGCGAGCAGCACACCAGGGTGGTCCGCACCGTGCGACGGGCGTCGTTCGTGAGCTCGACGGGCTGACGAAGCACGGGGCCGGGCTCAGGCACCGCCCGGGCCCGAAAACGCTCGAGGACCTCTGCGCTGAGACCTTCGAGGCTCGCCTGCTGGGCGAGAACGTCGAACGGCGGCAGCGGAAGCTCCTCCATTCCCTCCGGGAGGTCGGGGGCGTAGACGCTTCCCGGCGCCACTGGGCCGGAATCGACCCACACCACCCGATGGACAAGTTCAGGGTGCCGGTCCAGGACGAGGCTGACGGGGGCGTTTGCGCCACTGTGAGCGACGATGACCGCGGGCCAATGGTCAGAGTCATTGAGTCGAGTGATGGCGTCCAGGATCGCGGCGGCCTGATCGTCGAGGGTCTTCGCCGCACGCTCAGGATCGTCCCCGTCGAGACCGGGCAGAGTGAGCGCGATTGCCCGAGAGAGGTCGGTCTTCAGGTGTTCAAGGACTTCATCCCAAGCCCAAGCGCCGAGCCAGTGACCGGCGATGAGAATGATGGTGGGACTGCTCGATGTAGTTGTCATGTCACTACTCTCGTAGGCACTACCGGCAGGTGTGTGTCACTATTTGTGTCATGAATTTGATGCGGGCTGAACGGTGAAGCGAACAGAACGACTTCATGCGTTGACCGAGATGCTACGCCGCAACGGATCGCGGGGTTGCTCCGCCGAGCGGCTGGCGAGAGAGTTCGAAGTGTCCGTGCGCACCGTCAAGAGAGACCTCGCTGCGCTAGAGAACAGCGGCGCGCCTCTCTGGTCGCGCCCAGGTCCGGGCGGCGGCTACGGATTGGCCATAGGCGCGTCCCTCCCGCCGGTCAGCCTGTCCCCAGCGCAGGCCGTGGCGCTCATGGCAGCCGTGTCCGCTGCGTCCGATGCCCCCTACGCCGATCTGGCCGCAGCCGGTATCAAGAAGATCCTGGACGTCCTCGATCCCCGAACCCGAGCACGAGCCGACGAGCTGGCCGGCCGAGTGTGGGTCAACGCGCCGCCCGCCGCTTCACGAGCAATCAGATCGGCACTGGAGGAGGCGATGGCCGAGCAGCGAGTAATCCGTCTTCGTTACACATCGGGAGACGGGACCACGACCACACGCGACGTCGAACCCGTGCTCTTCGCCTGCACGAACGGCCAGTGGTACCTGGTCGGGTGGTGCCGACTGCGTGACGCAATGCGATGGTTCACCGTGTCTCGCATCGAACGGGCCAGCGTAACCAAGACGGCCTGCGGCGGCCATTCGATCCAAGAGGTCGGAGAGCCCCCGGCGAGTGCCAGAGCGGTGCACGAGCGGGGCCGAGCAGAGAAGGAGCCACAGGGCGAAAACGACACCCGCGGAAGGAGTGGAGCGGGGACCATCACCAGCCATAGCCGCTCACGGCGAGGTGTTTAGGCGCCGGCTAATAGAGCGAAATATCCCGGAACATGCTGCGAATGGCCGTTGGCGTTCATAGGAGTCACTTCGATGTGTGCCGGCCCGTCGGCGATCAAGTGCCAGTCCGAGTCCGGGAAGGTGTTGTGCCGTTCCTGCGTGCCAAAATGTCCGGGGCGGGGCAGGTTTTCCAGGGCCCTTTGCAACTGCCGTGGCATGCTTCGCCGGGTGGCGCCCAGCTCTTGCAGGTAGGCGAGACTGCTTCCGGGAAAGTTGGTTTCGGCTAGGAATACCCGGCCGTTGTTCCCGACAACGGTGCGTAGGTTGGTAGCCAGGCTGGCTTGCTGGTCTGGTTTTAGCACATGAAAAACTCCGCGAACAAAAACGTTGGCAGGCCCCACCGACTCCAGCAGGTGCTCTCCAGCACCGGGTTCCGTTGCATCCATAGCCAGGAACTCAACGTTGTGGAGGCCTGCGGCTTCCCGCCTCGCTAGCGCGATGGCGCCGACGGATACATCAATGCCGATAGCCCTCGGGAAAAGACCAGCAAGCCAGCGGGTATTGGTTCCGTTGCCACATCCAATGTCGATGACGGGAAGAGCCGGATTGAAATGGCCCAGGACGGCGTCGGTGTACTGCTCGAGCTCGGTCTGGGATCCGGAGTCCCACAGCACGTCTCCCGAACGGCCGGTGGTGCGGATTCCTCGCCAGTACCCGTCCCACGCCGCTGACGGGTCCTTCGGTGCCCGGGAGGTGAGGCGCACTACCGATGGGACAAGTAGCATTTGCTCCCAAAGCTTTGACATGCTCTCACTCTACTGACGGTGCGCGAGACTCCTGAGCCTCCCCAGAACCATCTCGGGCGGTAGCGGGCGGTCATAGAAATAGCCTTGTCCGTATAGGCAACCCATCGTCTGCAGCAGAATCGCCTGTTCGGCGGTCTCAATGCCTTCGACGATCGCCTTCAGGCCCGCCGAGTAAATCAGTTGGAGAATGGCAGCAACGAATTTTTGCTGCTGTGGGTCCGATGCCATGTCCTGAATCAGGGAACGGTCGACTTTGACCGTGTCTGCTGGAAGGGTTCGGAGATAGCTGATGGACGAATAGCCGGTGCCGAAGTCATCAATTTGCAGCCCCACACCGAGATCTCGCAGCTCGCCCAAGACCTGTTCTTCCGCCGTTCCCTTCGACATCAAGACGGTCTCGGTGATCTCCAGAACCAATCGCGGCGGAGCCACATGATTCCTAGCGAGCGTCTCCCTGACATCTTCCAGCAGGTCACGGCGCAGCAGTTCGGCGGCGGAAAGATTGATGTGTAGGCAGAAGTCTGTGAGCTCAGGCTCGGTTTCGCTCCAGCGTCGCAACTGGGCGACTCCTTCGTGAAGCACCCAACGTCCTAATTCCAGGATCAGGCCGGTTTCTTCCGCGATGGGAATGAAGCTATCCGGCATGATGAGTCCGCGCAACGGATGGTGCCACCGAAGGAGGGCTTCGAAACCTATGACTGTTCCTGAGGCCAATTCAACCACCGGCTGGTAACGCAGCGCCAGCTCGCCGCCGGCGACGGCGTTGCGAAGCTCGGCTGTGATGCGTGAGCGTTCACGGACAGAGTCGAGCATGTCGGGGTGGAACAGCTGGATGTTGTTGCGGCCATGCGCCTTCGCCTGGTACATGGCGATGTCAGCATCCCGAATCAGCGACTCAGCTGGATGGCCCGGCGTGCCGATACGCACCCCGATGCTGGCCATCGCCCAGACGGTTTCGGTTCCAACCTGCACGCTGTCCTGAAGCTGCGCCGACGCCCGGTGCGCAATATTCAGGACTTCCTCTTCCGTCGCTTCGATGATGAGGATGGCGAACTCATCCCCACCCAGACGTGCCACGGTATCGACGGCCCGTACGGCGCGCTTGAGGCGCCGGGCAACCTCGATCAGTACTGCGTCACCGGCCCCATGGCCCAGAGCGTCATTGACGGCTTTGAAGGAATCCACGTCCAGCACCAGCACAGCCGGGGGTTTTCCACTGTCCGTGCTGGCCAGGATTGCCTCGTTGATTTGCTCGTTGAGCAGGGTCCTATTCGCAAGGCCCGTCAAGTCGTCAGTCTTTGCCATCTGTTCCAGCTCGGCCTGAGTTTGCCGCAGCATGGCGGTACGGTCAGAAACCTGCTGTTCCAGATTCGAGTAGATGTAGCTGAGTTCCTCGGCGAGGAGGTTGACGCCGGTGATCACAGCGTCGATGTCATCCCTCAAGTCAGACGGCTCTATCCGCGCGTCCAGGTCGCCGGCAGCCAACCGGACAACCCCCTCCACCAACTGCTGCAAACGAGGGTCATCGGCGTCGTCTCCCGAGCTCATATCACCCAAAGACGCACTCTGCGCAGCGCTTCTGCACGCTTAGACACCGGCAGTAAGCCATTTCATGGCTTCGCTGCGCGAGGTAAAGAATTTGGTCGGACACGGCGGAATGTGCACACCGAGAAAGAAATTCGCCAAGACTCGGTCAACAGGTGATTTGCCCAGAAGAGCAATGCGCGAGGCGCTGCAGGGAATAGACCACACGGACCTGGCCTCTCGGCTCACCGACCCGACCGCTGCCATATCGACGAGCATGCCCCGACGTTCGTTCCCGCATGCGTCGTTAACTTTCGCCATCGCGAGGTGGGCATCTTCGATCTGAATGTGAGCCCCGGGCTGCCAGCGCAGATGGAGAATTCCATCGACCGTTTCGAGAGTCTCTTTTGCGCCGTCTGCAGCGACCGGACCCATTACAACGTCCTCCCCCGGGCACGCAGCCGAACCGTTCAGCCACTCCTCAAAGCTACTCGTGTTCAGGTGCTTATCAAGTCAATCCCCGACCAATATTCACGGCAGTGTCATCGACGGCGAAGACAGCTTCGCATCGGGCACCAGCCGAGCCTGGGTCGCGTGCCGCTGAAAGGTATCAGCCACGGGGTTGCGTCGCCGGGCCAGGCTCCCCGACGGCGGCTTCGGTACCTGCCCGGCCGCAGCGGGCCGGCCCCCGCCCAGCTCCATTCAGCAGGTCTAAGGTGCAAGCCATAGCCGGCAGAGAGCGTCCGCCGATCGTGGCCCCACGAACCCCCGAAGAGGCAACCTATGGCAGAGAGCGCCCGCCCGGGGCCATGCGCCCAAGAGCGTTGGCAGCCCTAACCTGCAGGGAGGAGCGTCGGCAGTATCGTCGCGTAACGGAGCAGGAACGCGCGCTCGTCGAGATGCTTGCGCCGGAGCCACCCGGTGACTTCGTTGTTGTGTTTGCTCGCGTTGCAGGACGGGCAGGCGGGAACCACGTTCTCGAGGGTGTACCGGCCGCCCCGAGAAATCGGCATGATGCAGTCACGCTGCAGGGCCGGGCTCTCTGCTTGGCAATATGCACACCCTCCCCAAGCGGCGAGGAGGTCAGCCCACTGTGACGCGGTGAGGTCGTTGTCGACGCGGGCGAGCCGTCGTTGCCGGCGTTTCGCGTAACGCGCACGCGCTGCGGGTGATACGGCTGAGAACTTGCGGCGAGGGGGCACGACTAAACGGTACTCCGGCCGCGCGCGGTCATCCGTTCGCTAGTTCGCTTCGGAAGGTTGCGCGACGAACCAGCCAAGCCTTCTTCGGCGCCCTGCACGGTTTCGGAGCCAGCCTTACAACCACTTCCGCCGCTTGAAGATCCCCCACAGCCCCAGCCCCATCACTCCCATCGCCGCCACGGCCACCGGGTACCCGAACTGCCAGTGCAACTCTGGCATGTTGTCGAAGTTCATCCCGTAGATCGTGCCTACCAGCGTCGGCGCGAACAGGATCGCCGCCCACGAGGAGATCTTCTTCACTTCCTCGTTCTGTGCCAGGCCCACCTCCGACAACCGCCGGGTCTCCTCATTCTGGGCCAGCCCGGCCTCCGAGAGGCGGCGCATTTCGTCGTTCTGCTGCTGCGTCACCAGGGTGGCGTGCACGGTAAGCGCGTTCTCCAACAGTGCCCGGAATGAGGCGGCGTGCTCGGTGACCCGCAGCACGTGGTCGAGCACGTCCCGGAACGAGCGCTGCAGCTCCACGTCCACCTGGTACTTCTCCGAGCCGCGAAGGAGCGCCTCGAGCATGCCGCGCAGCGGCCCGGTGGCGCGCTGGAAGTCGATGACCTCGCTGAGCAGTTCGTAGATGCGCCGGGACACCGAGGGGTCGCCGCCGAAGAGTTGGTTCTCGATTTCGTCGATGTCGTTCTCCAGGCCGGCGACGACGGGGGAGTAGGCGTCGACGACCTCGTCGAGCACGGCGTGCAGCACTGCTTCGGGTCCGAGCGCGAGCAGCGCCGGGTTCTGCTCCATCCGCCGGCGCACGTTGGCCAGGTCGGGGTTCTCGGCGTGCCGCACCGTCACCACGAAGCCCGGCCCGATGAACACGTTCACCTCGCCGAACTCCACTCGCTCTTCGGCGTCGAGGTACCAGGCGGGCCGCAGCACCACGAAGAGGGTGTCGCCGAACCGCTCCAGCTTGGCCCGCTGGTGGCCCTTGAGCGCGTCTTCCACGGCCAGCGGATGCAGCGAGAACTCGTCGGCAACGCTGCGGATCTCGTCCGCATCGGGCCGGTACAAGCCGATCCACGCCATTCCCTCGCACTCGCGCAACTGGCGGTACGTCTCGTCGAGGCTGTGGGGGCTGGAGGTGCGCTGCCCGGTCACGTAAATGCCGTTGTCGATGAGTGCCATGGTCCTACTCCGTCGTTCGGTCGACGAGAGCACGTGAGCAAGCCGGAGGTGACTAGGCAGACGTCGGGATTCGACCGTGTACCAGAGGTCACCTCGCAATGGAGGTTCAGTTGCGCGCCACTCCCAGCGCGACGCCCGGCCTAGAAGGTCAGAGCGAAAACGACATTCGCCGAGGGAGTGGAGCGCGGACTATCACCAGCCATGGCCGCTCACCTGCCTTCGATCGAAGATTGTCGTGGCCCTGCGTGGGCCTCGGATACCGTAGCACCCCAGGGCATCGAGATTGGAAATCTGACTTGTGACGAGCGCTTATGGGTAGCGCTGACTCAGCCCCATCAGGGATGCGTTACCCGCCCCGGTAGCGCGGGGCTCGCGTCGCCGACCCGACGCCCCAGGCCCTCCAGCAGCAGCTCCAACCCATAGTCGAACTCGTCCGCAAACGCATAACCGCCCCCGCCGAACAGCTCGGCGCGCGAGCGCGCAATGTGCGGATACAGCTCCGCCGGCGCCGCGACCTTGACGGCGAACGCCTCCTCGGCGCCGTCCCCCGGTTCGAAGGGCAGGCTCGTCTCGGTCAGCGCGAACCCATACACGTAGGCGTCGATCGCGGAGAACGCGTGTGTCGCGAGCGCGGCGCTGAAACCCTCGGTCATGAGCACGCCGAGTAGCCGGTCGTGGTGCTGCAGCAGCGCCGGGCCGGGATTGGGGCGCGATTCCATCATCCCCAGCGCCCACGGATGAGCGGTGAGCACCGACCGTGCCGATCGTGCCCGGGCGGTGATCGCCTCCCGCCAGCTATCGCCGATCTCGGTCAATTCGATCCTCGCGAACACCCAGTCGGCCAGGTCGTCGAGCAGCGCCTCCTTGCTCGGCACGTGATGGTAAAGCGACATCGCCTCAACGCCGAGTACCTTCGCGACACTGCGCATACTCACGGCGGCGACCCCCGCGCCATCAGCGACGGTGGCGGCGGCGTTGATGATCCGATCCCTGCTGAGCGGTGTGCGCGATGCCATAGATCCATTCTTGTGCACTTACGGCCGTAAGGCTAGCATGGCTCTCATCCTTACAACCGTAAGGACAGAAAGTGTCCGCGGTCGTCGTCAGCGATCGTGGACCAACCCATCCTCACCACACCAACGGAGGACCTGATGAAAACACGTCAACAAACCACCACCGCTCTGGAAGACCAGCGGATCTCAGTGCAGGCCAAGCTCGCGGCAGCCTGGACCAGCTTCATGTTCCTCGTCATATACATCGACTACTTCCACCTCTACCAGCCCGGCGAAATCGACGAAATCCGGGGCGGCGACATCTTTGCGTTCGAGATCAGCGGGACATTGATTTCAATCTTCTTCGCGCTCATAGCGATCCCGACCCTGATGGTGCTGCTCTCCATGACGCTGCCCGCCCGGGTGAACCGTGCCACGAACCTCGTCGTTGCCGTGCTTTTCATCCCCATCTGCGTGTTCAACGCGGCCGGGGCGTCCTGGGACTGGGCCTTCTACTACGGCTTCACCATCGGAGTCGAGGTGCTGATCCTGGCCTTCATCCTGCGCTCCGCCTGGACCTGGCCCCGCACGGCACCGCCGGCAGAGATGGCGATGAGCCCCGAGATTGGGGTCATTCGCATCAAGCAGCACGGTTGAACGGGGTAGGTAGTGCCCGTGCCGCTTGGAACCATCTGCCGCGGTGCCGCGGTAGGGGCTCCGTGGGTGTGGCACACCGACTACTACTGGGCGGTAGGGGCCTCCACGGCCCCTACCGCCTACTCTCCAACTGACTGGTGTCTGGCAACGATCTCGCGGCATCCGCTCTGGCGGAGAGGCAGGCGCGGAGTGCGCCGTGAGGCCGGTGCCCGGGACCGGTGCGGGCGTGGGTCTCGATGATGTCGTAGCGAGCGGCGCGGAGTTCGTCGCTCAGGGCGGCTACGGGCCATCGATACGCCGTCGTGATGGCGTGTTCGAACGGTTCGACCACCGGGCCCTCGAAGAAGCCGAGCAGAAGCTCGCCGCCCGGGCGCAGCACACGCGCGAACTCGGAGAGCGCACCACGGAGTGAGGTCGGCTCGTGGTGAATGAGCGAGTACCAGGCGAGCACGCCCGCAACCGTGCCGGGTGGTTCCGGCAGCGCACCGATGTCGCCGATCGCGAAAGACACTTCCGGATAGGCCTGTCGGGCGTGGTCGATGAAGCCCGGCACCAGGTCAACACCCCGAATGTTCACCCCACGCGCGGCGAGGTGCCCGGTCCATTGCCCGGGGCCGCAGCCGGCGTCGATTAGTGGCCCGTCGAGCCGCTCGGCCCACCCGGTGACAAGCTGCAGGTCCGCTGGATGCACCGACGTGATCGAGCCCAGGTGCTCCGCATACTCCGCCGCACGGCGGGCATACGCGGCTCTGATCTCGGGTGCCATACCTCTGAGCCTAGGATGCTCCGCGCCCTCTTCACTCAGCACCGGGCGTGCGCCCGGGGGCTCGACCAAGCCGCCGCATCCCGGCTCTTACAGGATTAGAAGCCGATCCAGTCGCCGTTCGAGTCCAGCTCGTAGTCGGCAACGCTCGCCTCAATGATGGTGAGGGTGCCGTTCTTCATGACGGTCATCTCCACAGTTGCGAATGCGTCGATTGTGCCGTCGGTCTCGATGGGGAAGTCGAACTGATCCGAGCTGCCGTCGTCGAGCGGATCGGAGGCGCAAGACTGCACGAATGTCAGGGTCTTGGAATCGTCGGAGACGTACTTGCCCGGCTCGGGGTCGGAGGCGTCGAGATCGTCGATGGGAGTCGCGTCCAGCGCCGACCACGCCGGCTTAGCGGAATACGGCGCCTGCTCCAGGTTGGCAACGATCTCTTCCACCTCCGCGGCGCCGCCCGGGGCGCTCGCCTCGGCTTCCTCCACGGTCTCGACGCCGAACTGCCGCATCAACACACTTTCGAGTTCGGCTTCGCCCTCGGCGGCGTATTCCTCTTTCGTCATCGACGGTCGGCTCAGCGCGTCGAGGCCGTCTCCGCGATAGTCGATTGCCAGGTCGACAGCGCACGACTTGGACGAGTCCAGTTCGCGTGCTTTCGCCGTCACCTCGCCCACTAGCAGCCCGTCGGCATCGGATCCCGCGGCCTCGACGAGGGACTCAGGAATGCGGATGACCAGCTCTCCCTCGGAGCCGTAGGCGGGGGTCTGAAATTCGAAGACCCCGGCCTTGGGGGCTCCATCCGAACTTGCATTACTGTTCACGCCATCGCCGGTCGACGCGGTGGAACAGCCCGCAAGGAGCAGAGCTGTCGCTGCCGCCAACGTGATGGCGGCCAGCATGGATGTCTTGTTCAAAGTCTGCATGTATACCCGCGCCCGGATGCCGGACGCGTTCCCCCTTGTATCCCCCGTGGCGATCCGCCGCTCCACCCGGAACGGCCGCCAGGGTCGATCCTATCGAGAGAGAGTGCCCAGCTTGTGGCTGGGCGAACGGCCTCGACTGACCGCCCAACAGGCCGAGATCAGCGAGACGTCGGTCAGTGTCGGCCGCCGGCAGTGCGTCGGCTCGGCGTGATTCAGCTCTCGCGCTTGGCGAGGCCGTCGAGTCGCAGCGTCGAGGACTCGTCCCGGTGGCTGCCGTCCGAACCCACATGCTTGTCGGGGACCGCGCCGTCTGCGCCGTTCTTCAGGACGCCGTAAAGCGCCATGGCGTGCCCGCGTCCAACGCCGTAGTCATCACGGAGCCAGGCGACCACCTCGCCGGCCTTCGTTGTCGAATCGAAGCCGCGGGCGCTGGCTTCGTCGAGCAACTCTTGGGGCGTCTTGCCCGTCTTCGTTTCGATCGCATCGAGGTAGGCCCGGTATGACATTGCTCTTCCCTTCCGAGCCGTCGGTGCCGTTTTGCTAGAACTCTAGCCGCCGATCCGCCGCCGCTCGAGGAGCCGAGCGGCGGTCGAGTCAGCTGTGACCGGGATGCATCAAGTGGAGCGACTGCACCTACCAATCGTTGCCACCAGCACTGGGGAGTGGACAGTGCACGTGGGTAGGGTGTGTCGCCGCAAGCCAGTCTCATCTCGGACGCGTCCAATGTGGCTCCGGCGACCGCGAACCCGACACCGAAGCCCAAACGCACCGCAACTCCGACCCCCACCCCGACGGCTATCGCCACTGAGGCTGAGGTCCAGGAAGCGACTCGATCAATCGCACGCGAGGAGACCACCGTTCGGCCGGTCGACGAAGTTACCTCAGTCGGCACCCGAGTGCCCGAGCCGGTGGTCGCAGCGGAGCCGGTGCCGGAAAGTAACGGCTGCGACTCCAACTACGCCGACGTCTGCGTGCCGATCGCGTCAGATGTGGACTGCGCCGGTGGCAGCGGCAACGGTCCGGCGTACGTCGACGGTCCTCTCCGCATCGTTGGATCGGACGTCTACGACCTCGACCGTGACGGCGACGGAATCGCCTGCGACGCATAAACGGCGCGAGCGGGGCTCGACTGATCGAGCACGAGTGTGGAGGGTGAGATCGAGCCTCGCCTAGACCAGCGTCGAGATCCGCCACAGAAACCACGCCGTGGACGCGATGCTAACCACGAGTCCGGCGATAGCCGTTCCTCGGCCGGTCAGCTGCCGCCCGGCGCCTTCGAGTTCAGCGGACTTCGCGATGCCAATCGCCGAAAAGACGATTCCCAGCACGCTCGGGATCGCCACCGGATTGATGAGGCATGAGACGAGGGCCAAGACCAGCCCGGTGTACGCCATCGAGTTGTTCCGACGAATCTCTCGGTCCTTCTCCTTGCGCGTTGGCTTCCGTGCAAACGACGTCGCCGCGCTGTGACTCGCCATTGGTACGTATGCCGGCTTTGCGGTTGCGGGCCCGACTGTGTTTCCGTAGACGTAGGCAGGCGGCGGTACCGGCATGGGTTCGGCGGTGCGCCGCTGATCTGACCACTCTGCGCCTGTCCACCAGCGCAGCAGCGCGCCATCTTCAGGGTCTCGGTACCAACCGGCTAAAGGCAGAGTCAAAGGGATTCCCGTCGTGTGGGCGCGCCAACACGACGCAGATTGAAGCGTATGAGCGCACGGGGCGCATCCGCCAACCCCCAGTGTGGGTGCCCACGGCCCTGGTCGAGGTGAGGTATCTGCTGCCGGTGTCAGGCGACGACGTCAGCCGAATCCTCAACCATCGCATCGGGCGCCAGCCGAGCCTGGGTCGCGTGCCGCTGAAAGGTATCAGCCACGGGATTGCGCCGCCGGGCCAGGCTCCCCGACGGTGTTTCCACCAAGTCATGCAGACCCATCGTCAGCAAGTGGTCTGCCCGGGGTGCCTCGGTGTGGCGCCAGGTCCATTCGTACATATCGAACAGCGGCCACCAGGTGTACCCCACAACGTTGACGCCGTCGGCCTTGAGCTCGTGGAGCGCGCCGACCGAGGCATCGAGCCATCGACGCCGTTCATCGACCGTGCCGGTCACGCTCGTCTCTGTGAGCATCACGGGTGCGCCATACCGGTTGGCCCAGGTGGTGAGTACGTCTCTCAGGCCCTCCGTGCCGGTGTCTTCATAGGGGCGAGGATCGGCGAATCCGCCGCCGTGATGGATGCCCGCCTCGAACACCTCGGTGGAGTGCAGCGGGTAGTAATTGACGCCCATGACATCGGGCCGAACCGGATGCGCCCGGAACCAGTCGAGGAGAGAGTCGTCGGCGCCGCCCCGTTCAAGCTGGCCCAGCAGCGGGTGGTCCGGACCGACGGCGCCGGTGACAAGATCCTCGACGAGGAATCCCTGGTGCCGAAGCCGCGTGACGGTGTCCGCGTGCTCGGGGGCATCCAGGGCGCCCGAGTACCGGATGCCCGCATCAACGTGCACAAAGGTGGCCCGGTCACCGAGCACCGACGCAATCGCGTGCTGAGTCTTCACGAACCCCTCAGCGAGGGCGGTGGCGATGCTCACCATGCCGGTCGGGCCCGAGAGATATGGCGGCCAATAGGCGTACTCGCCGGAGAACAGGGCGTGGATGACGGGCTCGTTGACCGGCGTGTAATCGGTGGCGACGTCGCCGTACCGTTCGGCGAACCGCTGGGCGTATTCGGTGACGTGGTCGGGATAGTCCGGGTTGGAGAACTGGCCCTCGAGCCAGAGGGGAGTGCCGTAGTGCAGCAGATCAATCACCGGGCGCAGCCCCAGCTCGGCATACCGCGCCATCACGCCGTCCACCCACGACCAGTCCCATCGGCCCTTTTCGGCGGCCACCCGATGCCACGGCACCCCCCAGCGCACCAGCTCGGCGCCCACATCGCTGGCCAGCTGCAGGTCGCCGGCGTATTGCGCGTAGTGCTCGGTGAGCTCGTATTCATCGATGGCGCGCTCGCCCGGGCGGGCCTGCGGCACGAAGGTGTCCTCGATGCCGACCGCGAAGTGCAGTCGGCCGTCGTCAAACCAGGTCATGTTGCTCGATTCAGTGGTGATGGTGGTCAGTGGATGGCGGCGGGCTATTTCAGGCCGCTGCTCGCGACGCTCTCAATGAAGCGCCGCTGAACCAGCAGGAAGAGGATTGCGAGGGGCAGCACGGCGATGAGGGCGCCGGCCATCATCACGCCCTGGGGGATGATGCCGCCGGGGCCGGTCAATAGGGTCAGGCCCGAGGTGATGGTGCCGTGGTCCGATTCGGTGGTGAACACCAACGGCCAGAGCAGGTCGTTCCAGTTGTTGACGAAGGTGAAGATGCCTAGCGTGAGCAGCGCCGGGATGGCGTTGGGGAGCACCACGCTCCAGAACACCCGAAACTCAGAGGCGCCGTCGATCCGGGCGGCATTGTCGAGGTCCCGCGGAAGGGACAGGAAGAACTGCCGGAGGAAGAAGATACCAAACGCGTCGGCCGCCCGCGGCAGGATCAGCCCAGCAAAGGTGTTCACCCAGCCCAGGTCGGAGACCAGCTGGTAGATCGGGATCAGCGTCGCCTGAAACGGGATCATCAGGCTGGCGATGATGACGATCAACAGCACCTTGCTGCCCCGGAAATCCAGCCGGGCCAACGCGTAGGCGGCGAGCGAGTCGAACACCAGGGCGAACAGGGTGACCCCGCCGGCGAAGACGAAGCTGTTGCCGATCAGCCGCGCGAATGGCAGCTCGGAGAAGATCGCCCGAAAGTTGTCGAGCGTCCACTGGGTCGGGGTGAGCGTGGGTGGGAAGGCGTTAACTTCGGAGGCCGGCTTGAACGCGGTCAACACAATGATGATGACGGGCAGCATGATCGCCGTAGTCACGACTAGGAAGCCGACGAAGTAGAGCGCCCGGGTCAGGCTGATCCGTGGTGGGCGTCGGCGAACGGTGCGGGTGGGTGCCGGGGTCGGGAGCGCCGCCCGGCTGAGGGTGCTGGTCATGAGCTGGTGTCCTCTCCACGCCGACCGAAGAATAGGAACTGCACGAGGCTGAGGAGCAGAGTGGCCACCAGCAGGACGTAGGACAGTGCGGAGGCGAAGCCGAGTTCGAGGTCCTTGAACCCGGACTGGTAGATCTCCATCACGATGGTCTGCGTGCTTCGGTAGGGTCCGCCTCCGGTGAGCACGTAGATCTGGTCGAATGCCTGCAGCGCCGCGATCAGCGCGATCACCACCACGAACGCCATGGTGTTGCTGAGCATCGGGAAGGTCACGTTCGTGAACCGGCGCCATCCGTTCGCGCCGTCGAGCGATGCCGCTTCGTACAGGCTCTTAGGGATGTCTTGCAGGCCGGCCAGGAAGATCACCATGTAGAAGCCGAAACTCTTCCACACGGCCACGAGCACCACGGTCGGCATGGCCAGCGCCGGGTCCTCCAGCACGTTGCCGATCCGAATACCGACGGCCTGCAACCAATAGTTCAACAGCCCGATCTGCGGGTCGAGCAGGTACGACCAGGCGAACGCCGCGACGGCCAGCGACACGATGAACGGAAGGAACAGGGTGGTGCGGAAGAATCCGCGGAACGGCAGCTGCGGACTGTTTACCGCGAGGGCGAGCACCAGCGCCACGATCAGGGCGACGGGCGTGAACAACACGGCGTACAACGCGGTGTTCCCGATCGACTGCAGGATGCTCGGATCGGTGAAGACCCGCGCGTAGTTCTCCAGGCCCACCCAGGTTTCCTGCCCGAAGCCGCTGGCGTCGGTGAAGGAGAGTCGGAGGGCCGAGAACATCGGCCAGCCCACGAAGGCCGTGAGGATGATCAGGGCCGGCGCCAGGAACCCGACGACGACGGCCCGCCGGCGGAAGCCGTCGTTCAGCGGTCGTCTGCCGCCGAGCTGACCGGGCGGGCGCCACGGTCGGCGTCGTTGGAGAGATGAGGTCGTCATCGGATTCCGGCTCAGTTGTCCAGCGCCTGCTGCACGGATGCCTGTGCGGCGGCGAGCAGCTCGGCAGGGTCACCGCCGGCAAGTGCCTTCTGGGTGGCCTCGTCTACGGCGGTCAGCACGTCGGTGCTGTTCACGACGCCGGGCAGAAGCGCCCGGCTGGTGTCGGAGATTTCGGTGAGGGCGGCGACGGTGGCGTTCGCGCTGACGTCTTCCGCGGTCACGTCGGTGCGCAGCGCCGGCCAGCCGGAACCGAGCGACCATGCTGTGGCCACATCCTTCTTGTTGAAGTAAGCCAGGAAGTCCTGCGCGGCGGCTTGTTCGGCGTCCGTCGCCTGAGCGGTGACGGCCATCGAGACGCCAATCGCCGACGCGGCCTGAGCGTCGGGGCCGGCCGGAATGGCCGCGATGCCGTAGTTGATGCCGGCGTCGGTGGCGAGACCCGTCATCCAGGGGCCGCCGATGTGCATGACAGCCTTGCCCGAGGTGAAGAGGGCGTCGGCGTCGATGCCGTCCAGACCGGTGGGGGAGATCAAATCCTGCTGCACGGCGTCGGCCCAGTAGGTGAGGGTGTCGATGTTGGCGGCCGAGTCCACGGTGGCCTCGGTGCCGTCTTCGTTCGTGATCGAGCCGCCGCCGCCCTCGAAGAGGCTCGCCCAGACGCCGTTGCCGACGGTGCCGTGGTCGGGCAGCGCCATGCCGTACTGTTCGGGCGTGCCGTCGCCATCCGCGTCGATGGTGGTGGCCTTCGCGGCGGCGACCCAGTCGTCCCAGGTGGCCGGGAAGGTCGTGACCCCGGCGGCGGCCAGCTTGTCTTTGTCGTAGAAGACCGACAGCGGCACGAAACCGGTCGGCACGCCGTACTTGGATCCCTCGACGGTCTCCATCGCCACGGCCTCCTCGTTCAGCTCCGCCGTGTTGCTCGTGTCATCCGCGTAGAAGTCATCGAGGTTGACCAGGGCCTTCTTGGATGCGTAGACCGGGAGGCGCTCGGCGGGCATTGCGACGATCTGCGGGCCTTCGCCCGACGACAGGGCCGTCAGGAGTGTGTCGTCGATGACCGCCCAGGTCTTGGTCTGGGGGGTGACCACCACGTCGTCCTGCGACGCGTTGAAGTCCTCCACGATGCCGTTGAGCACATCGCCGTCGGCCTCGGTGTAGCCGTGCCAGAAGGTCAGGGCGACGGGCCCCTCACTAGCGGCGGGGGTGGCGGCGGCGCAGCCGGACAGACCGGAAACGACGACGGCGGAAGCCGCAAAGGCGGCCAACAGCTTCTTCACTGGGTACCTGCAATCTGCTTCCCACAACGCTGTCGGGAAGTCACTAGAAACGGGTTTCGACGTAATTTACATCGATGTAAATTTGAAGGTACGGCATGATTTGAGCGCTGTCAACACCGCGGTGCAAACGGGCGCATCGGCCGGCTTAGTCGTGGAGCAGGGGCTCCATGGCGGCGGGGACGGGCTTCGCGGAGAGGCTAACCGTAGACGCGCGAACCTCGAGCGAGTAGCCGACCTCCACGTGCACCGATTCCGCGGCGTCGCCGCCGGCTTCGATGCGCGCGAGCACCCGGTCAACGGCCAGGCGGGCCAGTTCCTCGCGGCCGGGGGAGATGGTGGTGAGTGCCGGGCTGGAAAAACGCGCGTCTTCGATGTCGTCGAAGCCCACCACGGCGACGTCCTCGGGAACGCGCAGGCCGGCAAGCTGCAAGGCGCTCATGGCACCGAGGGCGAGGGCGTCGTTGAAACAGACGACGCCGTCGAACTCCGTGCCGGCGGCCAACAGCTGCGTGACGGCGGCCGCGCCATCGGCGCGGTGCCAGAGCGGCACATCGGCGACCAGCTCGGGCGAGATCACGATGCCCCGAGCGGTGAGTGCGTCCGCATAGCCATTGAACCGGAGGGCGCTGGTGCCGACCGGCCCTTCCGGATGCGCGCCGACGACGGCGATGCGGCAGCGCCCCAGATCGAGCAGGTGTTCGGTGGCGGTGCGGATCGCGGCCGTGTTCGGCAGGGTGATGTGGTCAGCAGGGCTGCCCTCGACCCAGTCGCCCAAAACGACCACGGGGAAGTCCACGGACAGGCCGCTGACGTCGCCGGGGCCCAGCGCGATAGGGCTAAAGATAAGGCCGTCGATGGCGTGGCGGCGCATGGCCGCGACCGTGGCGATCTCGTCATTGTCGGAGCTGGTCTGCTCGATCAGCACGGTGTAGTCGTGAGCCTTCGCGGCCCGGATGACGGCATCCGCAAGTTCGGCGAAGTAAGCCTGGCTGAGTTCTGGGACGGCGAGCCCGATCACCTTGGTGCGCCCCGACCGAAGGTTGCGGGCCGAGATGTTGATCTCGTAGTCCAGCTCGGTCACGGCGCTCATGACCCTGTCGTGCATCCGCGTGCTGACGTGCTCGTAGCCCGAGAGAACGTTGGAGACGGTCTTGACCGAGACCCCGGCGAGGCGGGCGACGTCTTGCATGGTCGCGGGAGAACCGTTGCCTCTCACCGTTGCCCCATTCCCCACGCGCCGTTGTCCGGATCTCACCATGACGGTACCGCACCGGGGCTGCCTCGTTGGGGAGCGATGGCACCCTCGGGTAGTCGTAGATGCCCAGCGTGATCGGCTCCAGAGCTCTTCATCGTTGGCTCTGAATGCGAGGGGTGGGATCCGCTCCCGCGGAAACGCGAGCCAGGATCGCCCCATGGGGCCCCGTCCAATGCCCCGGACCGCAGCCAGCATCGATCACTGGGCCGTCGAGCCGATCGGCCCACCCGGTGACCAGCTGCAGATCCAAGGGATGCACCGACGTCATAGAGCCCAGTTGCTCGGCGTACTCCGTCGCCCGCAGAGCGTACGCTGTCGTGATCTGGAGTGCCATACGTCCGAGCCTAGGATGCCCCGCGCCCGGGAACCGTCGGGCGACGCTGAGTGCTAGCTCGCCTTCCGCCGTCTCCGGAGCGAGGCGGGCGCCGCGGAGGGCAGTAGTTCGGCAAGCAGCGGCATCGACTCGAAGCGTCCCCGCTCCACGTGTGCCGCGGTGAGGAGCTCGGCGACGTCGGCCTGCCCGGCGACGATGGCGTCGACGATTTCGCGGTGTTCAGCCCACATCGCCGTGGTGTCGCGCTGAGGAGTGAGCCGGAAAAGCCAGCGAACGCGCCCACTCATGAGTTTGGTCACGCGCTGCAGCAGGGCGTGATCGGCGAGGGCGATGATCTCCTCGTGCAGGTCGGAATTTCGTGTCGACGGTGGGGCGCCCTCGTCGAGGGTGTCCAGCGCCTTGACCGGAGCGAAAGCGCCACGGGCGGTGCGGAGCGCGGCAAGCATCGGCTCGACGTCGGCGCCCGCGGCGGCCCGTCGTGCGGCGAACGCCGACGCCATCGGTTCGAGTTGACGGCGAAGATCGAAGAGCTCGGCGGCGTCGGTGAGAGTGAGCGCGTGCACGACCGCTCCGCGCCGCGGTTGTGAGCTGATGAAACCCTCGGATTCGAGGATCGGCAGTGCTTCTCGTACGGGAATGCGCGACACCTGCAGTCGCTCGGCGATCTCGCGCTCATTGAGCTTCGACCCCATCTTCAGCTCGCCCGTGATGATCTGCTCGCGCAGAACGTTGGCGATGCGCGCTGGGGTTTGTTCGAGGCTCATGGACACCATTCTGACACGTCCACCACGTCGCCTTTGGAATACCAAAAACGGCATTCCGAGCGAGAAACACCGATTTAGGCGCGTTTTGGTATGCGAGAGTGACGCTGACGTAAGAAGTATGTGACGAGCTTGTTACACCGGCCCGAGCCGGGCAGACGGTCACATAGCGTCAGTGACGTGCTCCTATTCATCGCCCGCCGATTGGCCCTCGCCGTCGCCACAGTGCTCGCCGTGGTGACCATCGCCTTCGTGCTCGGCCGTGCTACCGGTGAACCCGGTGCGCTGCTCCTGCCCGACAACGCGACCCAGGCCGATGTCGAAGCGCTCAATTCCGCGCTCGGCTTCGACCGCCCCCTCCTCCTGCAGTACCTCGACACCCTCGCCGGCCTTGTCACCGGCGATTTCGGCGATTCCTACCGCCTGCGCGAATCCGCACTGGGACTCGTTCTCGAACGAGTACCCGCCACCATCGAGCTCGCGTTCTGGGCTTTCGTGATCGGCCTCGCACTCGCGGTCGTCGCGGCCCTGGCCATCCAGCTCACGGGCAGCCGGGTGTTGCGGGCCATCGTGGGCTGGGCCGGTGCCCTGCGCCAGTCGGTGCCCGACTTCTTCTTCGCCCTGCTGCTGGTGCTGGCGTTCTCGGTTCTGCTCGGCGCCCTCCCGTCGCTGGGTCGCACAAGCTACGCGAGCCTCGTGCTGCCTGTCGTCACCCTGGTCACCGGCCAGTTCGTCATGTACCTGCGACTGCTGGATGCCGCGCTGAGCGAGCAAGCCGGGCAGGACTTCGTTCGCACCGCCATCGCCCAGGGCCAACGCCGCTCGACAGTGCTGTTCACCCGGATGCTGCCGAACGCGATCGTGCCGGTGCTCGGCATGGCCGGCCTCAACCTCGGCGGCCTGCTCGGCGGCACCGTCGTCGTGGAGGTCGTCTTCGCGTGGCCCGGTCTCGGCAAACTCCTCACGGACGCGGTCAGCCAACGCGACTTCCCGATCGTGCAGGCCGGCCTGGTCTTCGTGGCCCTCGCCTTCGTGATCGTCAATACCGCGGTAGACGTACTCGTGCGCCGCATCGACACCAGGACGGCGGCCGCATGACCACCTCACTCACCCTGGCCACGGCCCCCGTCGTGCAACGCTGGCGGCCACGGCCCGGTGCCATCGTCGGCGCTCTGATGCTCGGCACGGTGCTCCTGCTCACCGCCCTCGTGCCGCTGCTGCCCGGCTACGACCCGATGGGCCAAGACCTGCGCGCGGCGCTGCTGCCGCCCTTCACCGACCCGGCGCATCCGCTCGGCACCGATGCGCTCGGCCGTGACCTGCTCAGCCGTCTCGCGCTCGCCTCGGCGGTGACCCTGGGCATGACCGTGCTAATCGTGATCATGAATGCCGTTCTGGGCAGCCTGGTCGGCATTCTCGCCGGGTACTACGGTGGCCGCCTCGAGGCGCTCATCACCCTGGTGAGCAACGTGACCCTGGCAATGCCCGTCGTACTGCTGCTAATCGCCATCTGCGCGGTGCTGCGACCCAGCGCCGGCCTGACCATCCTGGTGCTCGGCTGCACCTGGTGGGTGGGCTACGCCCGGGTCACCCGAAACATCGCCGCGGCGCTCCGCCGACAGGACTTCGTGGTCTCCCCGCTCACCCAGGGCGCCGACTCCGTGTGGGTGCTCACCCGGCACATCGTGCCCAATGTGTGGCCGCACACCCTCATCATCGCGGCGACCGACGTCGCCACGATCGTGCTGATCACGTCGTCGCTCGAGTATCTCGGCCTCGGCGTGCAGCCGCCCGTACCCAGCTGGGGCTCGATGATCTTCGACGGCCAGCGTCACCTGGCCGGTGACCCGTGGCTGGCTCTGCTGCCCGGCCTGATGCTGCTCCTCGCCGTCGGCGGCGTGCAGTTTCTGAGCCAACAATTCACGGCGGAGACCCGCGGCGGCCTGCTGCGAAAGGGAGGAATGCGATGAGCGCCGTTCTGCGTATCGACGATCTGCGCATCGAGACCGACGGTGAGACACCACGCGTTCTCGTCGACGGCGTCTCTCTGCGGGTCGACCGTGGTGAGTCCCTCGGCGTCGTGGGGGAGTCCGGTTCGGGCAAGAGCCTCACCGTGCTCGCCGCACTCGGCCTGCTGCCCGTCGGCACCCGCGTCACCGGGGGCCGCATCGTTCTCGACGACCGCGTGCTCGTCGATGTCGAGGCGGGCGTCTGGGCCGGCGAGCGCGAACTCCGCGCTCTCCGAGGACGCACCGCCGCCATGGTCTTCCAAGACCCGATGTCCTCCCTCGACCCGCTGCGAGCCGTCGGCGCCCAAGTGGCCTCGGCCGTGCGGGTACACGCGCCACGGCTCGGCCGGCGCGCCGCCCGTGAGCGCGCCATCGAACTGCTTTCGTCGGTGGGCGTGCGTCACGCCGCCGAGCGCGCCGCCACCCGCCCGCACCAGTGGTCGGGAGGGATGCGTCAACGCGCGATGATCGCCATGGCCATCGCACACGACCCGCTGCTCCTGATCGCCGACGAGCCCACCACCGCGCTCGACGTGACCGTGCAGGCGCAGGTGATGGACCTCCTCGCCGAGGTGCGGGAGCGCACCGGCTCGGCCCTGGTGCTGATCACCCACGATCTCGGCCTCGTCGCCGAGAACAGCGACCGACTCGCCGTGATGCACCACGGCCGGGTCGTCGAAACCGGCGCCACCCGCGCGGTGCTCGCGGCACCGGCCGAGGACTACACCCGACGCCTCATGGCAGCGATGCCCGCCGAGCAGGAACGGGCGACCCCCGCGGTA
Source organism: Cryobacterium zongtaii (assembly GCF_002909375.1). Classification (GTDB taxonomy): domain Bacteria; phylum Actinomycetota; class Actinomycetes; order Actinomycetales; family Microbacteriaceae; genus Cryobacterium; species Cryobacterium zongtaii. Next base: position 428,767 of record NZ_PPXD01000026.1, on the reverse strand, counting down.
CGCACCGGCGAAGCGGATGCGCTGGACGCCGAGAACATCGTCGTCGACTACAGGGTGTCCGGCCGCAAAACCCCGGTCCGCGCCGTCGACGGCGTCTCGGTGCGCATCATGGCCGGTGAGACCGTGGCGGTAGTCGGGGAGTCCGGCTGCGGCAAGTCGTCGCTCGCGAAAGCCGTGCTCGGCATCCAGCCCGCCGCAGCGGGAACGGTCGTGGTCGGTGGAGTCCCGCTGCGCTCGGAGCTCGCGGGCCGCACGGCCGCGGAGCGCGAGCTCGCCCAGATCGTCTTCCAAGACCCGTACTCGGCCCTCGACCCGCGGCTGACCGTGCACGAACTCGTGGCCGAACCGTTGCGCATTCGCCGCGTCTACGACCGCGCCACGGTTGGGGCGCTGCTGGCCGATGTCGGCCTCGACGAGTCGTACGCCAAGCGGCTCCCCGGTCAGCTCTCCGGCGGCCAACGGCAGCGGGTCGGCATCGCCCGCGCTCTCGCCCTGCGGCCCAAGCTACTGGTGCTCGACGAACCCGTCTCAGCGCTCGACGTCTCCATCCAAGCCCAGGTGCTCACCCTGCTCGACACCCTGCAACGCGAGCACGGCCTCGGCTACCTCTTCATCTCACACGACCTCGGCGTCGTGCGCAGCATCGCCGACCGGGTGATCGTCATGCAGCACGGCCGTGTCGTGGAAGAGGCGCCGACGGCGCAGATCTTCAGCGACCCGCAGCATCCGTTCACCCGCCAACTGCTCGCCGCGGTACCGCGCCTCGACGGACCGCGCCGCACCGCGCGCACAGCCGCTGCCTCCTAATCTCCCAAGTCACCCTTCACCTCCTGCGTCACCCATCGAAATGAGGATCCCCATGCCCACGTCCACCTTCCGCCGCCAGATGCTCAGCATCGGCGCGCTCGCCGCAACCGGAACCCTGATGCTCTCGGGGTGCGCCGGGGGTTTCGACGACGGCGGTGACGCCGCCTCGGGCGACACCCCAACCCGAATCGTCGCCGCGATCCCGACCGACCCCACGTCGATGGACCCGATCAAGTCGGGCGCCCTCGTGGTGCTGTCGGTGTTCTTCCACACCTTCGACCAGCTCGTTACCATCACCGCGGACGGCGAGCTCGCGCCCAAACTCGCCACCGAGTGGACCGCCAACGACGACCTCACCCAGTGGGACTTCACCCTGCAGGAGGGTGTTACCGCCAGCAACGGCGAGGCCATCACCGCCGAGGATGTGGCCTTCTCCTACCAGACCATCCTCGCCGACCCCACCGGCGAGAACTTCGCCTACCTCAGCTCGGTCGCCTCGGTCGAAGCCGTCGACGATCTCACCGTGCGCTTCACCCTCAAGTCGCCGTTCTCGGCGTTCCCCCGCAACACCTCCCTGATCTCGATCGTGCCCGCCGACACCTACCAGGAGATGGGAGCCGACGCGTTCGCGCAGGCCCCGATCGGCTCGGGCCCCTACCTCTTCGACAAGATCCAGACCGGTGTCTCCTACGACCTCGTGCGCAACGACGGCTACTGGGGCGACGCACCGGCGATCGAGTCGATCTCACTGCAGCCGGTCTCCTCCGATGAGTCCCGGGTCAACGGCGTGCTCTCGGGCAGCCTCGACGTGGCACCCATCGGCCCGACCCAGGTGGAGTCGGTCGAGGGCCAGGATTCCGCCCAGGTGTTCTCCGCGCTCTCCAACGGTGTCGTCTTCCTCGGCGTCAACTCCACCAGCGGGGTGCTGACGGATGCGCGCATCCGCGAAGCCATCGGTCTCGCGATCGACAAGGAGGCCATCACCGAGGGCCTGCTCTCCGGGCTTGCCGAGCCTGCCGCCACGACCCTCGCTCCGGCCGTGGAGGGTTACAGCGAGGACGTGACCGACCCGGCCTACGACCCCGAGCGGGCCCGCGAGCTGCTCGCCGAAGCCGGTTATGCCGGTGAGCCGATCCCGTTCGACTACGCGACCGATGGTCGTATCCCGCTCTCCGCCGATGTGGCCCAGACCATCCAGGCCTCCCTAGAGGAGGTCGGCATCACGATCGACCTGCGCGGCGCCGACCAGCAGGCGCACACCCTCAAGGTGCGCGGCCGGGAGATGGAGGGGATCTACCTGAACACCTGGGCGCCCTCCACCGTCGACGGCGACCTGCCCCTCACCGACCTGTACGAGCCGGCCGGCAACAACAACTACGCGCAGGACCCCCGCACCGCCGAGTTGGCTGCCGAGCAGCGCGGCGTCGAGGGCGCCAGCCGACTCGACGTGTTCGCAGAGCTGCTCAGCTACAGCAACGAGCAGGGCTACTACGTGCCGCTCTACGTGCCGATGAACAACTACGCCGCCGACGCCGACCTCGACTGGACGCCCCGCGCCGACGGCCTGTTCGACTTCACCCAGACGAGCTTCAAGTGAACCGCGCTCTGATCACCGACGCGCGCCCCTGGGGCGGCGCCGCGGCCGATGTTCGAGTTGTCGACGGCGTCATCGCCGAGGTCCTCCCACCCGGCACGGTGCCGCAGGCCGGCGAGACGCTGATCGAGGGCCGGGGCCGCATCCTGCTCCCGTCGTTCGCCGACGTGCACGTGCACCTCGACTCCACCCGCCTCGGGCTGCCGTTCCGGGAGCACACGGGTGCGCCGGGGGTGTGGGGCATGATGCTCAACGACCGGGCCAACTGGCGTGAGGCGGAGGCCTCGATCGCCGAGCGCACCACGGAGACCCTGGGCCGGATGGTCGCCCACGGCACCACCAGCGTGCGCAGCTACGCGCAGGTCGACGTGGATGCCGGCCTCGAACGCTTACACGGCGTGCTCGCGGCCAAGGAGGCACACCAGGATCGCGCCACCGTCGAGGTGATCGCGTTCCCGCAAGCCGGTCTGCTGCGCGAGGAGGGCTCCTTCGACCTGCTCGAAGAGGCCATGCGCCAGGGCGCGGACGTTGTCGGCGGCATCGACCCGTGTTTGCTCGATCGCGACCCCACGAAGCACCTGGACCTGGTCTTCGGGCTGGCCGAACGCTTCGACGCTCCCATCGACATCCACCTGCACGAGCCGGATCAACTGGCGAAGTTCTCGGCCGAGCTGATCGTGGAGCGCACCCGCGCCCACGGCATGACCGGCCGGGTCACCATCTCGCACGGCTACGGCCTCGGCCAGCTGCCCCAGGCGCAACTGGTGCCTCTGCTCGAGCAATTCGCCGAACTCGACATCGCCTGGGCGACCATCGCCCCCGCGACGCCGTTGCCGACGCTGCTGCTCGCCGAACACGGCATCCGGCTGGGCCTCGGTGAGGACGGCCAGCGGGACTACTGGTCGCCGTACGGCAACGCTGACATGCTCGACCGCACCTGGCAGATGGCCTTCACGAACAACTTTCGTCGCGACGAAGACATCGAGCACTGCGTCGCGGTGGCCACCGTCGGCGGGCGCTCGGTGCTCGGCACCGCACCGGCGCTGCGGGGGCACCTCGACCGCCCCGGTGTCGCCGTCGGCGACCCCGCCGACCTGCAACTTGTCACCGGCGAGACCGTCACCAGCGCAGTGATGGACCGGCTGCCCGACCGCACCGTCCTGTTCCGCGGCGCGGTCGTGGCACACAGCCTCGAGCTCACGGCTGCCGCATGATCGTGCTCACAGCGTCCCAACTCGAAGACCTGGTCGACCGGCCGGCCACCGAGCGGGCCGTCGCACAGGTCTTCACCGACATCGCGAGAGGGGCGGCCGACCAGCCGCGGCCCACCTCGATGGGCACGAACGCGGGAACCGGTCGCTACGTGCTCATGGCGGCGCTGTCGGACACCACCGGCACCGCGGCGGTGAAACTGCTCGCCGACGTGCCTGACAACTCCGCTCGTGGCCTGCCCACCCAGCGCTCGATGATCGTGGTGCTCGACCGCGAGGACGGCGCCCCGGTGGCCCTGCTACACGGCGGGGTGCCCACCCGGGTGCGCACCGCCGCGGCCAGCGCGGTCGCGACCCGCGCCCTGGCCCGTGAAGACAGCCGCGTGCTGGGCCTGGTGGGAGCGGGCGGGCTCGCCCGCGAGCACGTTGAGGCGCTGCGGGGGGTGCGGGACTGGAACCGGCTGGTGATCTGGTCGCGCACCCCGGTGCGCGCGCAGGCCCTCGCCGACTCTCTCGAATGGGACGGTGCCATCGAGGTGGTCGAGGAGTGCGCGGCGGTCTTCGCCGAAGCGGATGCGATCTGCACGCTCACCCCCTCCGTCACCCCGATCATCCAGGGCGAGTGGCTGCGACCCGGCCAGCACCTCAACGTCGTCGGCGCCCGCCCGCGGCCGGACGAACGCGAGGTCGACTCCAGGGCGATGGCCCGTTCCTCGGTCTGGGTCGACGATATGGCCACGGCCGAGACCAAATCAGGTGACCTCATGCTGGCAGTGGCGGAGGGCGCACTCACCCTGCACGACGTGGTCGGAACCATCGGCCAGGTCCTCGCGGGCCTGCGCCCGGGCCGCACAAGCGCCGAACAGATCACCCTCTTCGACTCGGTGGGCATCGGCGCGCAAGACCTCGCGATCGCCGATCTGCTCGTGCGCGAGGCGCGTGCACGGGGCGTGGGGGTGGATCTCGATCTGAATGGCTGAATGCGTGCTCGACGGAGTCGGGCTCAGCTGTCGACCCAGTGCGCGCCGGCGGCGATCACCGCAATGGCGGCACAGCCGGCGCGCACCGTGTTCGCCGCCGTCCATCGGCGGCTGTACTCCGGCCAGAACCGAGCACCGTCTCGCTCCAGCCGCCGGTTGAGCGGAACGTTCACGGCCACGGTCACGACGGTGCTCGCCAGCGACGCCCCGGCTATGGCGAGTTCAACGCCCGCTCCCCGCGGCGCCGCCGCCACCGCCAGAGCGGTGGCGGCCACCGCTGCGGATGCGAAGATCACGATGAAGGGTCCACGTTCGGCCTTCCTGTTGATCTGTACCATCGCGGCGGTGGCCTCGTGATGTCCGAGCCGATTCAGTGCGGGCATGACCATCGTCGAAAACGAGGCGTAGACGCCGCTGAGCAGACCTGCGCCCACGACGGCAATGACCTGGATCACGACCAGACTCCAGACGCGGCGGTGCGCCCCGCGTAGGCCTTCAGCGAGGACGGTTGGCGCCCCAGCAGGGCCTGGATGCCGTGCGCGAGCGAGGCGTTACGACCATCCAGAATGTCGGTGAAGAGGTGCGCGAGGGGTGTGGCGTCCTCGGCGGGCACTCCGTCTGCGGCGAGGTCGTCAACGAATGTCGGAACGGCGACCGATTCGAACACGATCCGCCGCGCACAGGCGTCGGTAAGAACCTCGGCCACCTGCGCGAAGGTCAGCAGCTCTGGCCCGGACAACTCGTACGTGGCGTCGAGCGGGTCCGGTCGGGTGAGGGCCAGAACAGCGGCATCCGCGACGTCGCCGAGATCGACGAAGGCTTCGGGCACGTCGGGTGCCGGAAGGCGCAGTCGACCGCGACGAACCGGACCGGCGAGAAAGTGCTCGGAGAAATTCTGTTGAAACCAGGAACAGCGCAAGACCGTGGTCGGAACCCCACCGCTGCGCAGGGCCGCCTCGCTCAATCTTGCGCCCTCCTCGCCGCGACCCGAGAGCAGCACGAGCCGCTCGAGCCCGTGTTGAGCGGCCAGTACGCCCAGTGCGGCCATCTTGTCGGGCGTGCCCGGGAAGGCGAGGTCGGGGGTGAAGCAGACGTACGCCGCCGAGGCGCCGCGGAGAGCGGAAGCCCAGGTCTCGCGGTCTTCCCAGTCGAAGCCGGTGCGGCGGGATGCGGGCCGCGCCGGCAACCCGGAGGCGGCGAAACGGTCGAGGATGCGCGTGCCGGATCGTCCGGCACCACCGAGGATGAGAGTAGTCATGGCTTCAGTACACTGGCATCGGCTTGGACGCGGAATGGGTCACACTGCACAAACCCTTTGTCAGCGTCTAGTCTAGTGGGATGGATCCGTTGACACATTTCCTGGACGGGCCTCGTGCAACCGGCGCTTTTGCTCTCGCCATGCACATGAGCGCCCCGTGGGGCATCTGCGTTCGAGACAACGCCGCCCTCACTGTGCTCGCCGTGACCCGAGGGCAGGCCCGCGTGGACGGAGTGCTGCTCCTGGCCGGTGACGTTGCTCTGATTCGTGGCCCCGAGCCCTATACCGTGACGGATGCCTCCGCCAGCCCGCCGTCGATCGAGATCGGTCCCGGCCAGGTCTGCACCACCCTGGATGGCCGCGATCTGCGGGATGAGCTGCGACACGGCATCCGGCGCTGGGGCAATGCGTTCCCTGGCGAGACCTCGGTTCTGGTCGGCACATACGAACGAACCACTGAGGCCGGCGGCCTCGTCTCCCGCGCCCTGCCTCGACTCGCCATCGTGCCGAACGACCGTGCCGACGGCTCGCTCGTGGGTCTGCTCGAACGCGAGATCGCGAACGATGATCCGGCAGCCCAGGTCGTCGTGGACCGGCTCCTGGACGTGCTGGTGATCAGTACGATCCGGAGTTGGGTCAACGATCCCGACCGCGCGAGAGAGGCAACCTGGCTTACCTGCTCCGACCCTGTGGTGGGGCAGGCTCTCGAGTGTTTGCATGCCGAACCCGCAGCTCCGTGGACAGTGGAGACCCTTGCCCGTCGGGTCAACACCTCACGGGCCTCGCTTGCCGCCCGGTTCAGGACCGGTGTTGGCGAACCGCCGATGAGCTATCTCACCCGCTGGCGCCTCACCCTCGCGGGCGACTTGCTGCATTCCCCCGAACACACCGTCTCAGAAGTCGCTCGCAAGGTCGGCTACACCAACGCCTATGCCTTCAGCACCGCCTTCAAGCGCCAGGTCGGAGCGACACCGTCGGAGTTCCGCCAGCACCGCCCGGCGCTCTGAGGTTCATAGCCGGCGCCCACCGCCACCCCCGGTCGATACCGGCGTGCAGCAGCGGGCCCGAGCGGAACATCGAGATCTCACCGCCGACCATCAGCAGCGCGAAGGCGAGCAGCCCGATTCGCTCGCCCACGCCCAGGCGCATCAGTAGCCGTCGGCCGCGCTTAGCCACCCGACCGGATCTCGGGGCAGGCGTCAGCCCGACCGCGGCCGTGCCGGCACCCGTGCCCGTTGTGACCGGCGGCACCGTCGGCAGCCGGTCGTCGCGCCAGCGCTCCCACCGGTCGATCTTGTCGCTCAGGGCGCCGACTGCATCGAAAAGTTTCTGCCAAGATTCTGGGTCGAGGGTCACCACGTCGCGGCTGCTGACCAACAACAGCCAATCGTCGATGATCTCCACATCGAATCCGCGCACTCGATCGATCAGGCGCGCCATCACATCCGGGGTGAAGAGGTACAGCGCATCCCGCTCGTACTCCTCGGGGCAATACAGGGTGAATGTAGGGTCGTGGGATGACACGACTTCGATGGGGCGCACTGCTCTGGATCGCTGGCCTCGTGACGGTGCCGGCCCAGCTGATCGCGGCCGCGCAGTGGCCGCAGCGGTACTCGTGGACGTCGAACCTGATCAGCGATCTCGGCGTCACCACCTGCGACACCTTCGATGTCGGTACCCGCGTGGAGCGTTACATCTGCTCTCCGGCGCACCTGCTGGTGAACGGATCGTTCATCGTCGTGGGAGCGACGCTCCTGATCGGCTCACTCCTGCTCTGGTCGGCCTGGCCACGGCTGCGCACGGGGCGAGTGGCCATGGCGTTCCTCGCGGCGGGCGGTGTGTTCGTGATGCTGGTTGGTGTGTTCCCCTGGGACACCCATCCCGAAGCGCATAATGTGGTGGCCCTCGCTCAGGCCGTCACTCAGTGGGGCGGCATGATCCTGCTCGCTGTCGCCTCCCGAGGCAACTCTGCTGCGCACTGGATCTCCGCCCTGACGATCGGGAGCCTCCTCGTGTCCGTTCTGGGCTTCGTTCTCTTCGTCGATGTCCTCGGTGGCGGGTCTGTCCAGGCGTTGGGCCGGGGACTTATTGAACGTGTCGCCTTCGATACCCTCACGCTGTGGAGCGCTGTCGTCGGCTTCGTGCTGCTCAAGACGTCTACCCGCACCTCGACCGGCGTTGGCGCGTCGCGCCTGGGGAGGTTACTGCGGTCGAGGTGACGGGTAGCTCGCGGCGCTCGACTACAACCATCCGATCGCAAGATGATCTCACTCTGATGCGATCCGACTATGCCCGCACCAGACCCCACCCCGGCCCCGGATGCCGCCCCCGAGATCGACTGGACCTCCAACGGCATCGAAACAAAGCTGGGCTGGTCCCTCACCGCCATGTACCAGGGCTACTCCCGGGCCGGCAGCGTCGCCGTGGCCGATGTGCCCGGCGGCCCCCGCAGCTACCAGGTGCTCGTGGCGATCACCACCGAGCAGCCCACCTCGCAGCTGGCCCTGGCGCACAGGCTCGGCAAGTGGAGAATATGCCAGAGCCCCTCCTTCATGGCCGGCCTCGGTCTTTGGAGGCACACACAGTCGAAGCGCGAGGCCCCGAACTGGGGCACCAGCTACTGGGGGATGATCGTTTTCCGACAGCCGTGCGCTGCTAACTTGTGGGTGCTGCGCCCTTCCGACCTGTCAGAGACCCATGAACTCGCGGCCCGTGCGCGGGACCATTCATAATCTCGACCGCAAAGGTATCGCTTGCGCACTCTAGGCCATTTGCCCCCGTACGAATCAGAACCCGCGGTTCCTGCGGATAGCCTGACGGCTGGACTAACGTTCGTATTCGTCGCAGTCATTATCGTTCTCGCAGTTGCCCTGGTCTGGGCGCTGGTGACACTTAGACGGCGGCATCTCGTGCGCGGTTCGAGCGACGCCTTGAAGCGGCTCGAGGAGCTGAACTTGCGATCTCAATCACTCGTGCCGAGCACCGCGCCGATTCACCACTCGTACTCTGTGTCCGTTAACACCAAGGCGAAATTTGATCGCTTCGATCTGTCTTCACGGATGAGTGTAAATGTCCTCGAGAGTGAGCTGTGGTACCTGCAAGAGATCGAGACGCGGTTGGTGCCGACGAGGCATTTCAGAACGTACAACCACGACGTCGAAGCCATCGAATTTGGCTCGCTCGGCAGAAGCAGCCATCCCCGCCTCAGCGACGCGAGATTCGCTGCAATCGAAAAGAAGGACTTCAATCGCCGCAAGCTGGCGTATCCAACTCCGACAGCCAAGGTCACCACAACGGTGAAGTACACGAGCCCAAAGGGCCAGAACTCGTATTCACGGCACGTGGACTGGAACTTCGAACAGCTCCAGCAGGGCCTTGACGCCGCGCAGGCGTCTCGTGCACGACAGTCCACGACAGCTGCCCTGCGTCAGCGGGAGCGAAGCCTGATGACCTCAGGTCTCCGTGTGACGATCTTGCGAAGAGATGACTACCGATGCCGGATGTGCGGCGCCTCGGCAGCAGACGGGGCAGTCTTGCACATCGACCACATCACGCCGGTAAGCCGCGATGGCCTGACCGTGCCGGAGAACCTGCAAACGCTCTGTGAGTCGTGCAACCTCGGGAAGAGCAACAGGTTTATCGGCTGACGGTAGGGTGCTTCTTAGGGCCGGGGTAGTTCCATTTTTCATGGTCCTGCGCGGGCGCCGGGTCAAGTCTCGCGGGAGGGCTCCCGCGGCAATCGAACAGGCAGCGGCCCGGCTCAGGGTCAGTGGGCTGACGCGTCTCTCACACGGAGGGTAATAACGCGGCTCCCCACCTGCCGCCCACATGAGCGGACGCGTGTCAGAGCGGTTCACTCAGTTCGGAACCGTCACGTCGGACTCGAACCGGCTCCAAGTTAGTGATGCATGTGCTCCAGCCACCTTCGCGAGGCCGTCCAACATCCCTTCGGTACTGGTGCCGCCGAATCGGGGGGTGACCCAGGTGATTCCATCTTCGATGATGTCGAGGTCGAACCAGAGATGAGCGGGTGTGCGGGCTGGGTGTTCGCGAATGAATGCAGCTTCGACTGATTCATCAGGGGCCGGCTGGACAGCAAGCCACCGCCCAGGCTGCGTGACCGACTGAAGTTCTTGAAGGTGTACGCCGGCGCCATGAAGCTTTTGCAGGGCGAGCTTGACTGCGGCTTGCTTGCTCAGGTTGGGGAAGATCGTGCCTGCTAGCTGGAGGTTGTATCGCGTGAAATCTCGCCCTGCAGAGATCCCGGCAGTGACCGCGGCCCCCTTCTGACGTTGCTGAATCTGGAAGTCTTTTGCTTCGGGGAGGGGGATGATCTGCTGCACATCGAGCAGCACGTCTTTATCCAGTCGGTAAGCGACGAGGCGGAAGCAGGAGATGTCTGTGCTGTAGTTTTCGTTTAGCCATAGGACGGTGCTAGTAATCTCGGTGCTGAAGTCCGCAGCAACGAGGACAATTCGAACGTGATTAGGCAGCTCTTCGATGGGTTCATCTAGCCAGTTGAGGATGGTATCCCTGGCCTCAGCTACTGGGATGTTGCGAGAATCAGCAAGTGTTTGTACCAGGTGGTCCAGGGTCACAGTGGAGACCATTGCTGCATAGCGCAGCGCCTGGAGCTCCATATGCCCACCATCTTCCGTTCGCTTCAACTCCATGACGACCAAGGTGCCAGTGCGATCGATGGCGAGAATGTCAATCCGCCGGCGGGAGTCCTTGAACAAGTTGTACTCCTCGGCGATGACGAGAAGGTCATCGCTGATGATGCTCATCCGCTCAATCAGAAGGCGCTGCAGGTCGTCGCGCTCTCGTATGTGCTCAGCCGCCAGAGTCGTACGCACTAGAGGTTCGATCTTGGAAGTTGAATAGCGGTACAGAGGCATGGGCTCAGTCTGGCGGACTCGAGCAATAAGCGGGTGCATCGTTTTGTTAGTCGTAGTGTGGATCGCGTCCACCGTGAGCAGATCTCGTCACTTCCTCGTTCAGAGCCAGGCACGCAGCGGAGGTCGGTGGTCTCTCAGCCGTCGACGGAATCCGTTGACGCACCAACTGCTAGGTTGGCCGAATGGTCGATCAGACAATCCGGCAGGAGATCGCAGCTTTCGTAGCGGAGCGCGATTGGGCGCAGTTCCACACTCCAGAGAACCTGGCAAAGAGTATCTCCATTGAGGCAAGCGAGCTTCTCGAGTGCTTCCAATGGAACGCTGACGCCGACATGGATCGAGTGCGCGAAGAACTCGCCGATGTCCTCACCTACTGCATCATGCTCGCCGACCGCATCGGGGCAGACCCTGATCAGATCGTTCGCGACAAGCTCGTGACCACGAGAGCGAAATACCCTGCCGACAAGGCTCGGGGGCGCAGTACCAAATATGACGCCCTTTAAGATCGAGCATCTGAAGTTCACTAGCGATTCAATCTCGACTTGGGCCCCCGGCGACCACCGCAATACAAACTGGCCTGTGGTGTACGTCCTGGACGATGTCACTGCCAGTCGCCCGACCATGCGAGGCGGCCGACTCAACGACGTGTACGTGGGTGAGTCCCGAAATGCCGTGGCGCGGATGCGCCAGCATCTGGTTGCCCCGGACAAGAGACACCTCAGTACCGTCAGGGTCATCGTCGACGAGTCCTTCAACAAGTCTGTCTGCCTCGACCTCGAGTCGTACCTTATTAGGATGCTCGCCGGCGATGGTTCGTACCGGGTCCTGAATCGCAACGATGGAATCACCGAATCGGATTACTTCGATCGAGACCGCTATCAAGCCTCGTTTCTGGAGGTGTTTGATCAGCTCAGGCGCGATGGGGTCTTCACGCGGAGTATCCCGGAGATTGAGAACAGCGATCTCTTCAAGCTGTCGCCCTTCAAAGCACTGACCTTGGACCAGGCAGTCGCGGTTGAGGGCATCCTCGAGGGCCTATTCGAGGACCTGGGTTCTGGTGCCACGAGCACTACAGTCGTGCAGGGCGAACCCGGCACTGGTAAGACCGTTGTCGCCATTTACATGTTGAAGCTGCTCGTGGACATTGCCAATTCTGTTCCGACTGAAGATCTTGATAGCGATTCCCTCTTCTCCGAGTTCTTCGGCGGTGAATACAAGAAACGCCTTTCCGGAATCCGAATCGGTCTTGTGGTTCCCCAACAGTCGTTGCGGAACTCGATCAAGAAGGTGTTCAAGAAGACGCCTGGATTGAAGCCCGACATGGTGATGACGGCGTTCGAGGCGGGGGAGTCGGACGAGCACTTTGATCTCCTGATTGTCGACGAATCGCATCGTCTCAACCAGAGAGCCAATCAGCCATCAGGCGTGCAAAACAAGAAGTTCCAGGTGATCACGGAGAAGCTGTTCGGAACCGATGACACAACGAAGACCCAGCTCGATTGGATCCGGGCCAAGAGCACACACCAGATTCTCCTGCTTGACGCCGCACAGAGCGTTCGGCCCGCGGACCTTCCTCCCGAAGTCCTCTCGCAGCTTGTAGAACGTGCGCGCGCGGCCAATCGCAACTACCCCCTCGCCACCCAAATGCGGGTGCGCGCCGGCGCGGACTACGTGGGGTACGTCCGGCGGATACTCAGCCCCGACGTCGGGGCTGACTCGGTACCAATGCGTCCTGAGACGTTTGAAGGATATGACCTTCGCATGTTCGACAGCGTCGCTGACATGCACGCAGAAATCCGTCGCTTGGATGCCGAGGTCGGACTATCGCGGCTGTTGGCCGGATTCGCCTGGGCATGGACGACCAAGACCGACAAAAGCGCCTACGACATCGAGCTTCCGGGCGTTCAGCTTCGTTGGAATGGCACGCAGACTGACTGGGTTGCTTCTGCGACATCGCTTGAAGAGGTCGGGTCTATCCACACCGTGCAGGGGTACGACCTCAACTACGCCGGGGTCATCATCGGCCCCGACCTGAGCTACGACGCTGGCGCTGGGCGGCTTGTCGTCGATCGGTCACAGTACTTCGACAAAAAGGGCAAGGAAAACAACGCGGTCCTTGGCAAGGTCTATACCGACGAAGACCTTTTGCGTTTCATCACCAATATCTACGCGGTCCTGCTGACGCGCGGCATCCGGGGCACCTTCATCTACGTGTGCGATCCAGCTCTTCGTGTGCACTTGCAGCAGTTCATGCCGCACAACTAAGAGACAGCTCCGATACGGGCGGCTGATAGGGGAGGGGACCATCGGGCGCAATGGTGAGCATCCTCCAGCACGTCGCTAGCTAAGCTGACAATACGCATCGACGGCCAAGCAACGGAGTGCACTTGTGAAGAAGAGAATCAATGTCGTCGGTGCTGTTCTCACCCGGGGCCAGACAATTCTTGCGGCACGTCGCAGCTCCACAATGTCGCTGCCTGGCATGTGGGAATTCCCTGGGGGAAAGATCGAGCCGAACGAGTCGCCGGAGCAAGCTTTGCTCCGCGAGCTAGACGAAGAGTTGCTTTGCTCGGCAGAGATCGGCGAGCACGTCGAAACCACGGAGCACGAGTATGACTTCGGGATCGTAATTCTCACCACGTACTACTGCTCGCTAGTTGGGGCTGAACCTCGCCTCACCGAGCATTCAGAGATTCGCTGGGTACAGGCGACCGAGCTGGACCAGCTTGAATGGGCTCCCGCTGACGTACCTGCTGTGGAACGGGTCATGAAAGACTTTCGAGTTTGAGTTCGACCAGCAGGCAGCTAACCCGCGACAACACGTTTGGATTTCTCGATTCACAGGTTGAGGCCGATCAGGTATTTAATCCGACCCTGGTCTCGAACACCGACGGCAATACGATGCTTCGGGCCATTCGCAATGAGCTGAAGCGCTCAGAGCGGTTCGTCTTCTCCGTCGCATTCATCACGCCGAGCGCGATCGCCATGCTCAAACAGGCCCTCCTCGATTTTCGGGGTACCGGAACGATCATCACGTCTACCTACCTCGGATTCAACTCACCCGCCGCGTTCTATGAGCTGCTTAACCTAGAGGGCGTCGACGTCTACGTGCACCCAGATTCGGCTGCAGGCTTCCATGCCAAGGGGTACATCTTCGAGCAAGAATCGAGCACCACAGCCATCGTTGGAAGTTCCAACTTGACAGAACGCGCGCTGCTTCAGAACCACGAGTGGAACCTGCGCTTCTCAGCACTTCCCGACGGTGACATCGTGCAGCAGCTGAAGCGAGCCGCTCAAGCACATGTTGACGCTTCAGCTGCTCTTACCCGGGCCTGGATCGACATGTATGCGTTGACCTGGTCGGCACCGCCTCGCGCTTCTCTGGCCATGCCCGGCGGGACGGAACCGTCTGGTGGTTTTCCGCTGGGCGGAATGATCTTCCCGAACGCAATGCAGGTCGAAGCACTTGCTGAGATTGCTGCGCTGCGGGATGCGGGTGAGCACAAGGCAGTCGTTATTTCTGCAACAGGGACAGGAAAGACAATCCTCTCCGCCCTGGATGTGCGTGCCTATTCACCGGAGCGGATGTTGTTCGTTGTGCACCGCGAACAGATCCTCGACCGTGCCATCGATGAGTTCAAGCGAGTACTGGGTGCCCCGGATAGCGACTTTGGCAAGTTTGTGGGGTCTAAGAAGGAACTCGACCGCCGCTACGTCTTTGCTTCGATCCAATCGCTGTCACGGCCAGAGAATCTCGAAGCGATCCCGCCCGAAGCCTTTGACTATGTCCTGATCGACGAAGTCCACCGTGCCGGTGCCGTCAGCTACCGACGGCTGATCGACTACCTCGAGCCGGACTTCCTCCTCGGAATGACAGCGACTCCGGAGCGTACCGACGATTTCAACGTCTTTGAGCTATTCGACTACAACGTGCCGTACGAGATTCGCCTCCAGAAGGCCCTTGAGGCAGACATGTTGGCGCCGTTTCATTACTACGGCGTGACCGACTTTGTTCAAGCGGACGGCGAGGTCATCGATGAGGTGGCAGACCTCAGTCGGCTTGTGGCCTCTGAGCGGGTGGATCATCTCGTGTCGACGATCGAACGCTACGGCCACGCTGGCGTTCCGGTTCGAGGGCTGATTTTCTGCAGCAAGAACGCTGAGGCGGCCGAGCTCGCCACTCTTCTGAATCGACGGGATGTCCATGGCCACCGGCTGCGCACCCGCGCACTGAGCGGCACAGACTCGGTCGAAGAACGCGAGCTGGTTGTGCAGATGTTGGAGTGCGGCGAGCTTGACTACATCGCGACTGTAGACATCTTCAACGAGGGAATCGACATCCCATCGGTCAATCAAGTGATCATGCTCCGGCAGACGCTCTCCAGCATCGTGTTCACACAGCAATTGGGGCGCGGACTTCGAAAGGCTGCAGGCAAGGACCACCTCGTAGTCATCGACTTCATCGGCAATTACGACAACAACTACCTGATCCCCATTGCGCTGTTCGGCGACAGCACCCTGAACAAGGACTCGATCCGCAAGAAGATCATCGATGCTCAAGAAGCGGGCGCCATCGCGGGGCTATCGAGCGTCAACTTCGACGAGATATCGAGGGAGAGGATTTTCGCGTCCCTCGCGACCACAACCCTCGACAGCATGACCAATCTGAAGAAGTCCTTCCTCGAGCTCATGAACCGGTTGGGGCGTCCGCCGGCGCTACTCGACTTCGCTCGCTTCGATCTGGTTGACCCTGTGGTGATAGCGACGAAGCAGAAGAACTACTGGCGTTTCCTGTGCAAAGTTCGGGCGGCCAACGTCGAGGCCAGCCCTTACGAGAACGCTATTCTGACTTATCTCTCGGGGGAGCTCTTGAACGGCAAGCGCCCCCATGAGCTCCTGCTCCTCGCTGAACTTCTGTCCGCCCGGGACGGAGTGACGGTTGAAGAATTCAAAGCATTGCTGGAGGAGAGCGATCTGTCCAGCGAGCCGGCAACTGTCGATTCAGTGCTCGCTCTGCTGAGCCTGTCATTCTTCACGGAGGCGGATGTCGCAAAGTACGGTTCCTCCCCGATCGTCTCCCTCCGGGACGGGATCTATCGCCTGGGCGACGACTTTTCCGAGGCATGGGACAGAGAATCGATGTTCCGCGATCAGGTGCAGGATGTCCTGGACACCGGGCTATATCTGGCCCGGCACCGCTACAAATGGACGGGACGGCTCGAAGTAGGCCAACGATATTCCCGCAAGGACGTCTGCCGACTCCTCAACTGGAAATCGAATCAGCAAAGCACAATCTACGGCTACAAGGTCGATACCTTCTCGAACAGCTGCCCCATTTTCGTCACGTACCACAAGGGCGCTGAGGTGTCAGAGAGCACGAAGTACGAAGATGCCTTTATCAACCCGTCAACCTTGACTTGGTTCACCCGCAGTCGGCGCACCCTTGTTAGCGGAGAGGTGAAGGCCATTGTGGAGAATCGACTTCCGCTTCACGTGTTCGCGAAGAAGGACGACGCGGAAGGTACCGACTTCTACTACCTCGGCCAAGCAACATCTCAGGACGCCAGACAGACAAAGATGTCCGGGGAGGGAGGAAGCAACCTCGATGTGGTCTCGATGACCCTTGGTCTCGCAAGCCCTATTGAATCAAGTCTCTACGAGTACTTTGCATCAGGTGCCGGTGCCTCGGCTGCGCCTTTAACTCGATACCGCAAGGAGATGAGAGAGCCCGCAAGGCGGTGAAGATAGCCACCCAAATGCAACAACCGGGCTAACCGCCGGGGATAGCCCTATGGGCGCATGCAGAAGCGTGCGCGCTCGTTGCTGCTCTGCCGTCTTCGCCGCCTAGGACCGGAATCGGCCACCTTCGCCAAGGCGCAGGCCGCCGCAGAAGGGTGGTGGCCATGTCGTCAGCGTGGAACACGGGGTTCGATACAGGAAAATCGACCGACGTAGTGCTCGTGGGAGGCCAACTCCGCCGAGGCGGCTGGATCGACGGGGTTCTTCACTCTCACGATAATTCCGGCGACGCCGACCCCAACCGCACCACCACCTTGTCGGGCGAGATACACCATCGCCTTGTTGCCGCGGGTGAGTATCAGACCATCCGTGGATTCGGCACGGCCATCATCGAAGCCGGGGACATAGAAACTCTCTTTGTCGGTAAGGCGACCATAGACGACTACTACGCTCTTAACCCGGCCTTCAATCCAAACAGTAAAGTCGTCGATCTAGCCGCAGACGGACCTATAGGAATCGCCGGCGACGGTGGCGGAGATGGTGCTGAAGTGCAGGATCATCTCAACTTGAGACACCGAATCGACTGGCGCGTGCGCCGATCATGCCTACGGCGTCATCGAAGCTGCTCACGCCACCGGATGCATTCACCTGGGCCGGTTCCCCACGGCCTGCATCATCAGGCGCACGGCGAGCACGGTTGCCCCGCTGGCGGGGTGTAAACCGATGGACGTCTTGACGAAGTCGGCGCTCGCAGCGAGGGCGGCCTAGCAGACGGCGACCATCTCGGCATCCGTTGTCGTGACGCCAGGTCCCGCCTCCAACCGCTGAGTTCCTTCAATAAGGTGGACTTCGATTTGCAGCGTTGTGAAAGTGGAGGGCAGGAGGCGATACGTTCTTCTAGGGGGCACTTCCTGTGGCCAGGTAGCGAGGCATGTGATGCGGATTCAGCCCTTCGAGGTACGAAACTGCAAGGGCGTAGCTCGGGCTGCTGTAGACGGATTGTCTGCTGCTCCGACTGTTGTCATAAGCGGCAGGAATGGCACTGGGACAACGCTGTAGGTAAAAGTGAACGGCCGCCACGGGCTCTGCTGGGCGATGCCGCTATGAAGGGCGACCGAAGCGTCATCCGAATTTCGGTCTCAACAGGAGTTATTGTTCGATAGTGTCATGAACATGTTGGAAAATTTCGGTGTAGTCCTGTCAAGCGTAGCTACTGTCTTCATCGTCTTTCTTGGGCCGAGACTGTTGCCAGTCTCTCGCTGGACGCGCCAGCTCGCGGTCGATGTGGCGATCCTAGGCCAATTGCCCGAAGGCGCAGAAAAAGATCAGTTCGCAGTGCACGTTCGAAGGCAGATTGCGCGGCTGAGCATGTACCGGGCGAAGATGACGGGAACGAACAGGGGCGTTACTTACGCCACCTGGAGCTTGATTGCGGTCTTCACCTTGCTGATCGCGGTTATCAGTCTGATCTCAGTCGCTGGAGGCCTCAACTTCTGGTCAGCGATTGCGGGGACGGAAGGGTTCATAATCCTCGGGGTGACGGCCGCCCTCGGATATGGCGTCTTTCAAGCGCTGGGAGGGATGCTCGTACCAAGTCTGGAAAAGATTGATACTTCCGGGAGGTAGCCTTCGATGAGATGCAGCCGGTTTCCCGCATTGCCAACCGCCTCTTCCGAGTCGCCTGCTTCGATTTTCGCGGAGGTCCATCTGCGCGCCGAGACGGATGCGTGTGTGCGCGTAGCGGCTGAACACCAGGCAGGCGGAGGCGAACGGGCGCCCCGGGCCCGCAGGGCACTGCCGATGAGGATGGCGGCCATGGAGGCCGAATCGGATGAACTCGCTACCGCGAAAGGCATGCCGGCCGCCACGAAGACACAGTGCCGATCGAGCGCACCTGGCGGTGGCGTGCGGCGATTAGACCGAAGGCAGAGTAGAACAGGACCGGTTGGGCTCTTCCTTTCGAGCTCGACGACCGCGTGGCGCGACTTCAGAAACTCCGAGAACTGACGGAATCCCAGAGTCCGTTCCTGAAATGACGGATCCATGCGCCGCACCTGCCTTTTGAGCGCCGACGCGTGTTGCCACTCCTCGTCGTTGTTCGCCAGCAGGTCCATTGCCCGAACCAGCAGGGCTGTCGCGGCCTTGCGCGCGGCCGGGCTGACGGCCGGGTTTGCGGGCGCGCTTGCTTCGGCACCGTCCGGTTCTCCACAGGCCGGCAACACAAAGTCTGACACCGCAGATGCTGCTGCCGGCGCATCCGCTGACTCGACCACGTGTGCGGTGAGTTGTGCCGCGCTCACCACACCGGGGAGGGAATCGTAGTCGGCAAACTCGTGGCAGGCCGCGGCCAGGGAGGTGCTGGTGGCCCCTGACACGCCGATGCCGATGATGTAACGGCCGATCCGCTTGCAGTGTTGGGCGAGCGGGATGTAGTCCGAGTCAGCGGCAACCATGACGATGTGAGTGAGGTCAGCGGAACGGAACGAATCCTCCATCACATCGATGGCCAGTCGGATGTCCGCCCATTCTTGAGCGACGCCACTGTCGGGAACAGCTGGATGAGGTCTACGGCACGGTCGGTGAGCTGCCGTTGGTACCGGGCGTTGACCGCGGCCGACCAGTCGGCGTAGGCACGGCTGATGACGATGGAGCCGAACGATGATGCGTAGTCCAGCATTGCACCGATGTCGATGACTGCGAGTTGGATGCGGGCGGTGACGGCCGGGTCGGACTTGGCATGGCTGTTGGTGTGGTGGCGTGCTTTGTCCTTGGCGAACTGATTGGTGCCGTGCAGCTGGTTGTAGCGAGAGGTGACGATGTTGTCGAAGTCCAAGTAGAGCCCAACCCGATCTTCGGACTGCTCGGCGTTTGTCGGTCGGTACCGGTTACGCGCACCTGTCCCCACCCGTCAGTCTCTCGGTCGTTGTTCGATGGCGCAACTCAGCGTCTTGCGGGCAGGTGGATGTGCGGAGTTGGTGCCGTGGGCTCATCTGGCCGAGCGCCGAAATGCGCCACCGCCGTGGGCAGGGTAGACGCCGACAGCGCCCGGACTGGGGGTGGGCGGTGGACATTAGTCTTCTCCAAGCCTGCCACTCTGAGGGGAGCGCATTTAGCGCAGCTGAGGCGCAGGCAGCCCATCCCGTACCGACTCAAAGTTGAAGACGATAACTAGCCCGGGGAGTGTGCAGCTGAGCTCGTCGACGGCAAGTGGGAATTCGCTCTGATTGGTGGCGTACGTAAAGTCACTCGGATGGGTGCCGCCCAAGTGGCCACTCGGGAGCGCCAATAGGATGTGCCTCAGTGGGGTTCAGCAGGATTAGTACTCGACCTAATCGCAACTCGCGAGGGCGATAGCTTGAAACGAGATGCAAGGGGAATCGTCCATGGCCGACGATATCGAACTAGTGAAGATTGAGGCCTTAACGAGAGGTTCGGATGCCTAGTTCGGTATTGCAAGTTCGTTTTCAAGACGCGGCATTGAGCCCTGCACTTAGCGTGCTTTGCGCGGGCTTCGAACTCGGCGACTGGCGCGCGCAGTCATTGACGGACGACCTGTTTCAGCGACATCTCACTTCCTTCGCATTGAGCTATTCGGAGCACGACGCAATCACAGGTGCAACTGCCGCGCGATCTTTAAAGCGTGCGGCTGAAGTCGTGTACGCAACTAACAAATATCGTCGGCGTGGTGAGTTCGGAGAACTAATCTTGCATGCCGCTCTTGTAGATTTTTTCGGCGCGACGCCCGCTGTTAGCAAGATCTACTACAAGGACAGCGATAACGACACAGTCAAGGGCTTCGACTCTGTTCATTTGGTCGCCGCATCTGACTCAGTGGAGATCTGGCTTGGGGAAGCGAAGTTCTACAAGGATTTGAACAGCGCGATTGACGAAGCTGCGAAATCGATCTCAGATCATCTCACTCGGGACTTTCTCCGGAGGGAATTCGTGGCTATCACCAACAAGCTCGATTCGAATTGGCCCCACGCCGTTGAATTCGCCGACGCTCTAGATGAGGCAACGAGCCTCGATGACATCGCCAAGACAATTGTTATTCCAGTACTCATCACATACGAAAGTGAAGCGTCTGCCGCAGCTGTCGCACACGATAGTGACTACATTGCGGCGATCGAACTGGAGGCTAGGGAAGCGTGGTCAAGGTTCGCCAGGAAAGATCTTGGGACTAAGTTGACCGTCACCCTTCAACTTATCTTGCTTCCTATGCAGAGCAAGGAGCGTTTGCTCAATCTCATGCACCAAAAACTCAATCTTTACAAGCACCTCTAATTGGACGGCGATCTGATGACTGACACGTTTACGGAGCTTCGCGAAATAGCACGACTAAGTAGAAGAGCCGAACATCGGAATTTGGGTCGAGACCGCTTAATTAGGTTTCTCGACACATATTCCACGGCCGGGCCGGAGCTGCCAATCGTTGACTCGCTGTGCGCCAGCTTCGGGCTGTTTCCTTACATGTCGACGTCCGTTGGCGAGGGATCGATTGAGGCGCTCGCAGTCGAATATCACACTCCCCAAGATCTTGCGAAAGAAGGTTTCACCTTTCACGCCAAACAGCAGGAGGTCTACCAGCGACTCATGGATGGAGAGAACGTCATTCTGTCCGCCCCCACCTCCTTTGGAAAATCGGCGATTCTTGACGCACTTGTA
The DNA here is from genome assembly GCF_002909375.1 of Cryobacterium zongtaii. Lineage (GTDB taxonomy): Bacteria > Actinomycetota > Actinomycetes > Actinomycetales > Microbacteriaceae > Cryobacterium > Cryobacterium zongtaii. The sequence goes on along the minus strand of NZ_PPXD01000026.1, from coordinate 407,615 downwards.
GCGAGCAACAAATGGTCCAACATAGTGGTGATTGTTCCGACGATCGCGCTTATTGACGAGACACGCCGTCGCATATCTCGGTTCCGAGACGACTACACCATCATCACCTCAACATCCCAAACCCCTTCCGAACGGTCGATATTCGTACTCACACAGGAGCGATTCCTGGAGCTTCCTAAATTCCCGTCTGTGGACCTGTTCCTGATAGACGAGTTCTACAAGCTTGGTTCCGTGGAGTCATTTGATCAGCGACGATCCCTGCTAAATCTCACTTGGAAGAAACTGAAGGACACCGGAGCTCAGTATTACTTGATCGGCCCCAACATTGACTCGCTTGTGGCCGGCGTCGATCCGGAAGTGCGTGCCAATTTAGTGCGAACTGAATTTACGACGGTAGTCGTTGACGTAATTGATCGTTCGGGAGTCGAAGACCAACTCGCGGACTTGAAGGGTCTGCTGGCTTTGGAGGCAAACGATTCCACCCTGGTCTTCTCTGGATCCCCCGATAAGGCGGAGACGTTGGCAACTGAGCTTCTTGGGTCCGTACCGGTGCCGGATACCGACAGCCGATCAAACTCGGTTGCGGATTGGCTCAGCGAGAATTATGACCCGGCCTGGCGAACTGTAGTCGCGCTAAAGGGTGGGATTTCAGTGCACACCGGCGTGGTGCCGCGTCCTGTTCAACGGATGATGGTTCGGCTGTTCAACGCTGGCAATGTGCCAGCCATGGTTTGCACCTCTACGCTTATTGAGGGTGTAAACACTTCGGCAAAGAACGTCGTTATTTACGACCACAAGATCGATAACGAACTCCTCAGCTTCTTCACCTTTAGCAACATCCGAGGTCGCGCGGGGCGGATGTTCAGGCATTTCGTAGGCAAGGTCTACACCTATTCGGCGCCGCCCGTTGATGAGGCGACCGAGGTCGATATCCCGATTGAATCCCAATCGGAACTAGCTTCGCTAGCGACATTGGCACAACTCGAATACGCGGATCTTCAAGGGCCGGCACGGGAACGTGCGAAACACATTTTTGAGCAAGACGTCCTCGGCTTGTCGACCATTCGCTCGAACCGGGGTTTAGATCCCGATCTGCAGATTCAGTTAGCCACGCGCTTTCTCTCAAACCCTAGCGAAGTGATGTCATTGGGCTGGTCTGGATCCCCAAACTCCAGTCAACTTAGATCTGCACTCAAAATTGCGTTCGACGAGCTGCTGATTCCGAGGCAACGCCGAGGCATAAACTTCGACATGCTTTGGGGCAAACTTCAAAACGCTCGAATAAATGCCGGCAATTTCTCAGCGATGGTCAGTCAGCAGGAAAAGTACCTTCGCCCGGGTCAGGACCGCGGCGACGCCGTCATGGATGTTCTTAGATTCCAACGTAGTTGGATGGGTTTTACGATCCCCTCCATGTTGCGTGGATTGCAATCAATTCAGTCAGAACTCGGTGAGCGACTTGGCGCGCCGCGAAGCAACTATGAGTTCGTCCTGAGGGAGGTTGAGTCTCTTTACTTGGCTCCTGGACTAGTCGAATTGGAAGAGTATGGGATCCCTATTCCGCTGGGGATCAAGCTGAAGGAGCTCGGCCTACAAGGGGACAACGCGGTCGAACTAATCCTTTCTATCGAACAGGCCTATCGCGCCCCAAGAGTCATACGGCACCTGTCCAGCGTGGAGCAATGGATCCTAGATGACGTAGTTGAGGGCATGGGCGGAGGCCGCGATTCCTCATAGAATGCTCGTAGCGCCTCAGGGCAGCTGCCGGAGTCGACTAACTCCTGGCGGTGACCACTTGGCCGTCCCACCGAACTTGTCAGGCAGGCCCTTGCCAGGTGATCGACGTCGCCTAATAGGTGCCGCCCGGGGCTTTGCCGGCGAGGAGCGCGGCGCTGCCCGAGATGCCTAGGCGTGTCGCACCGGCTTCAATCATTGAGCGCGCGTCATCGAAGGTACGAACGCCGCCCGACGCCTTTACCTGAGCCCGGCGGCCAACGGTCTGCTTCATCAGGCGCACGGCATGCGCGGTTGCACCACCGCTCGGGTGGAAGCCGGTGGAGGTTTTGACGAAGTCGGCACCGGCGGCCACGGCGGCTTCGCAGATGGCGACGATCTCGGCATCCGTCAGCGCCGCGAATTCGATGATCACCTTGAGCACCTTCGGGGCCGGGATGCTGACGCGCACCGCGGCGATGTCGGACTGCACGTCGGCGAAGCGGCCGGCCTTGGCCGCGCCGATGTCGATGACCATGTCGATCTCGTCGGCGCCCTGGGCGATGGCGAGGGCGGCCTCGGTGGCCTTGATGCTGCTGTGGTGCTTGCCGCTGGGGAAGCCGCAGACGACGGCGACCTTGAGGTCGGCGCCGGCGGGGATGGTGAGCGGCAGCATCGAGGGGGAGACGCAGACCGAGTAGGTGCCGAGTTCGATGGCCTCGGCGATGAGGGCGGTCACATCGGCGGCGGTGGCCTCGGGCTTGAGCAGGGTGTGGTCGATCATACGGGCGACGCTGGCGGCGTCGGGGGAGAGGTTGGTCATGACATCAGTCCTGAGTTGGTGATGAGTTCGGGGGTGCCGTGCGGGCCAGCAGGGGTGCCTGCGAGGGTGGCGTGGGCGGCGGCGATGACGGCGTCGAGGTGGATGCCGCGCAGGCGGAGCACCTCGGGGCCTCTGCCCGATTCGCCGAACTCTTCGACCGAGACCACTTGGCCGTCGAGGCCCACCCAGCGGTACCAGGCGTCGCCGCGGCCGGCCTCCACGGCCACCCGGGCGCGCACGGCGGCGGGCAGCACCTGCTCGCGGTAGTCGGCGCTCTGCTCGGCGAACCACTCGACGCAGGGCATCGAGACCACGCGGGCGCTGATGCCGACCGAGGCGAGGTGGGTGGCGGCCTCGATGGCCAGGTGCACCTCGCTGCCGGTAGCCAGGATCGCCAGGTCGGCTCCATCGCTGTGCTGCCATCGCACGTAGCCGCCGGCGGTCACCCCGGCGACGGTGGTGTCGGTGCTGGCCAGCACGGGCAGGTCTTGCCGACTGAGGATGAGCGCGACCGGGCGGTCGGGGGAGGCGAGGATGCGCTGCCAGGCGGCGACGACCTCCACGGAGTCGGCGGGGCGCACCACGTCGAGCCCGGGCACGGTGCGGAGTGACGCGATCTGCTCGACCGGCTGGTGGGTGGGGCCGTCTTCGCCGACGGCCACGGAGTCGTGGGTGTACACGTAGACGGTGCCGAGTCCCATCAGGGCGGCCAGGCGGATGCTCGGGCGCATGTAGTCGCTGAACACCAGGTAGGTGGAGGCGAACGGGCGCCACGGGCCCTGCAGGGCGATGCCGCTGAGGATGGCGGCCATGGCGTGCTCGCGGATGCCGAACCGGATGAACTCGCCGGCCGGGTTGGCGGCGGAGAACCGGTCGCCGTCGACCTCCACGGTGGTGGAGCCGGCCAGGTCGGCGGAGCCGCCCCAGAGCGGGGCCTGGCCCTGCAGGGCGCGCAGCACGGCGCCGTTGGTCTTGCGGGTGGCGATCTGGTCGCCGGGCTCGCCGAGCTTCACGGTGTCGAGGGCGGCGGTGCTGAATTCGCCACCACGGAAGGCCCGCCAGCGCGCTGCAGCCTCGGGCTCGCGGGTGGCCCAGGCGGCGAGGTCGGCCTCCCAGGCGGTATGCATCCTCTCGCCGCGGGCCAGCGCCTCGCGGGTGTGCTCGAGGGTGTCGGGGGCCACGAGGTCGTTCAGCGGGGCGTCGGGCGCGAAGCCCAGGGTGGTCTTCACGAGCGCGAGTTCGTCGGCGCCGAAGCCGCCGGAGTGCGCGGCGGAGGTGCCGCCGAACTTGGCGGAGGGGGCGCCGATGACGGTGCGGAGGGCCACCAGGGTGGGCTTGCCGGTGCGCTCGGCGGCCTCGCGCAGGGTGGCCTCGAGGGCGTCGAGGTCGTTGGGGGTGTCGATCTCGAGCACCCGCCATCCGTAGGCTCGGTACCGGGCGCGCACGTCTTCGGCGAAGGTCGCGTCGGTGTTGGAGTCGATGGTGATGCCGTTGTCGTCCCAGATCAGCACCAGGTTGTCGAGGCCGAGGGTGCCGGCCAGGCTCGACGCCTCACCGGAGACGCCCTCCTGCAAGCAGCCGTCGCCGGCGAGCACCCATGTGGTGTGGTCGAGCAGGGCGGAGCCGGGGGTGAACACGGCGCTCTCGTGCCGGGCGGCCATGGCCATGCCCACGGCGGATGCGACGCCCTGGCCGAGCGGGCCGGTGCTCATCTCCACGCCCACGGTGTGGTGCACCTCGGGGTGGCCGGGGGTCCTGGAGCCCAGGGTGCGGCTCTTGGCGAGGTCGTCGAGGGTGAGCCCGTAGCCGGTGAGGAACAGCTGGGTGTAGAGCAAAAGACTGGCGTGACCGGCGGAAAGAACGAACCGGTCTCGGGCGGGCCAGTCGGGCTGGGCGGGGGAGTGGCGCAGGACCCGGGAGAACAACACGTGGGACACTGGTGCCAATGCCATGGCGGTGCCGCCGTGTCCGTGACCTTTAGCCTGTACCACGTGGGCGGCCAAGGCTTGGGCGCTCGCCACGGCTCGGGCGTCGAGCTCGGTGTGCGTCGTCGTTGACGGGGATTTCTTCGTTTCGGTAGCCATGCGAGACACTTTGGTATACAAATGTACTTAAGTCAACAAGGGGTTTGGCTGCCGTGTCAGCGCGCAGTCCGGTTCTTCGGAAGGAACGGGAATTCGATGGCGCACACTCTCTCCACCGGTTCGGGTGTGGTGCTGGGCTTGATCCGCTCCGGCCGAGCCACCACCCGCAGCGACCTGATCGACCAGCTCGGCTGGTCGCGCATCACCCTGGCCCGGCGGCTCGACGAGTTGTTGCTCGCCGAGATCGTGGTGAGCGTGGGGCAGCTCGATTCCCGCGGCGGCCGCCCGCCGGAGGAGTTCGCGGTGAACCCGAATGCCGGGCTGCTGCTGGCCGTGGACATCGGCGGCTCGCACACCCGCCTGGCCATCACCGACCTGGTCTCCACCATCCTCAGCGAGGACGAGGCCGACATCGGGCTGAGCGAGGGCCCGGCAGAGATCTTCGAGTGGGCCGGCCAGGTCTTCGACCACATGCTCGACAGGCTCGGCAAGACCCGCGCCGACGTGGTGGGTATCGGCGTGGGCGTGCCCGGCCCGGTCGACTTCGTCACCGGCAGGCTCGCCACCCCGCAGGTCTACGCCCAGTGGGAGGGCGTGCTGGTGAAGGACTACTTCGCCGGCCGCTACGAACACGCCGTGTTCGCGGTAGACCGCGACGTGAACATCATGGCGCTCGCCGAGGTGCGGCGCGCGTGGAGCTCCTACCGTGACGTGGCGGTGCTCAAGGCCGGCATCGGCGTGGGGCTCGCGTTTGTGCTCGACGGCTCGATTTACCACGGCTCGCGCGGGGGGGCCGGCGACCTGAGCGCGGTGGGCGCCGGCGGCGCACGGATGCAGCGCCTCGAGACGATCGCCAGCGGCGCGGTGATGCGCCAGGAGCTGCTGGCCCAGGGCCGGAGCGTGCGCACCAGCAACGACATCGTGGGACTCGCGCTGGCCGGCGACGCCGAGGTGCTGCGGCTGCTCGGCGAGACCGGCACCGCCATCGGGCGGAGCCTGGCCCACGTGGTGGGGCTGCTCAACCCGCAGGCCGTGGTGATCGGCGGCAACCTGGCTCAGGCCGGCGAGCCGTTCCTCGGGCCCATCCGGGAGGCCATCTTCGCCGGCGCCCGGGACTTCGCTCTGCAGGGCCTGGTCGTGGAGAAAACCCGGCTCGGACACATTGCCGGGGTCACCGGGGCCTCTCTCATCGCGCAGGACGCCCTGTTCGAGGCCGACCGCATCAGCCGGCTCACCCGCGCCGGCGGCAGCGGCGTGTCGCTCCGCGCGTAGGTACTGATTCCCGAGGGTCGATGACGGCATCTCAATAAACTTTGGTGCACTTGTAGACAAAAGGTCGCCTAGGCTTATACAGTCATCCCAGTCGCTCTCGCAGGTTGAGACGGCTCGCACCCAACAAAGGAGTTCACCCGTGGCATTCAACCTCGCCGAAGCGCTGTCGTCGATTCAGACCCAGGCGGATGCCTCCGACTGGCGCGACGCGATTCGTCTGGCGGGCGCGGGTCTGGTCTCCGGTGGTGCCACCACGGCTGCCTACACCGACGAGATGATCGACGCCGTCGAGAAGCACGGCCCCTACATCGTCATCGCCCCGGGCATTGCCCTGGCGCACTCCCGGCCGTCGCCCGCGGTGCTCACCGGCGGACTCAGCTGGGTGAGCCTGGCCACCCCGGTGGAATTCGGCAACAAGGCCAACGACCCGGTCACCGTCGTGATCGGCCTGGCCGCCGTTGACCACGACGCTCACCTCCAGGTGATGCGAGCCCTGGCCGGGGTGCTCTCTGACGGGCCGGCCATGGAACGGCTGCGCACCGCCACCTCCTCCGACGAGGTGCGCGCCGTGCTCGGCGAACTCGCCGCCGCTGCTGCGTAACGCGGCCCCCACGCATCCCCTTTTCACTCTCTCGTCTCACCCAATCGAAAGGCACCCCATGAAGATCGTCGCCGTCTGTGGAATGGGCATTGGAACGTCAGTGCTCCTGAAAATGAACGCCGAGAAGGTTCTCGCCAAGCTCGGCATCGATGCGGATGTTGAGGCCGCCGACATGGGTGTGGCTCGCGGCGCCGCGCAGACCGCCGAGATCGTGCTCACCTCGGAGGAGCTGGCCGAGGAGCTCGGCGATGTGCCCGCCGAGGTCATCATCATCAAGAACTTCTTCGATCTCGAAGAGATCACCGAGAAGCTCACCGCCGCCGTCGAGTAGTCCCCTTCACCTTCCCTTCTCACAGAATATGGAGCTCCCACAATGGAGTGGCTCGTCGTCGTACTGAACTTCATCGGACAGCAGATCCTCAACGTGCCTGCGTACCTGATCGGCATCATCACCGCCATCGGGCTCATGGCGCTCAAGCGCAACTCCGGGCAGGTGATCGGTGGCGCACTCAAGGCGGCCCTCGGCTTCCTGATCCTCGGTGCCGGCGCCAACGTCGTAGTGGGCTCCCTCGACCCGCTGGGCACCCTGATCCTCGCGGTGACCGGCGCACAGGGCGTCATCCCCACCAACGAGGTCATCACCGCGATCGCGCAGGACGAGTTCGGTGCGCAGAGCGCCTACGTGCTCACCCTCGGGTTCCTGGTGATGCTGGTCCTGGCCAGGTTCACTCCTCTTAAGTACGTGTTCCTCACCGGGCACCACATGGTCTTCATGGCCACCATGCTCACCGTGGTGCTCTCCGTCGGCTTCGGCAATGGGGCCAGCTGGCTCGTCGTTCTCATCGGTGCGCTGCTGCTCGGCGTGATCATGGTGGTCATGCCCGCGTTCGTGCACCCGTGGACCAAGAAGATCACCGGCAACGACACCATCGCCATCGGCCACTTCGGCACCCTCGGCTACATCGCCGCCGGTGCCGCCGGTCAGGCCGTGGGCCGTCGCAGCAAGTCCACCGAAGACATCAAGTTCCCGCAGGGCCTCAAGTTCCTGCGCGACTCGATGGTCGCCACCTCACTGTCGATGGTGCTCATCTACATGGTCTTCGCCATCTGGGGCCTCATCGCCCTGCCGCTGCAGGAAGCCCTGGACATCTTCGGCTCCGCTGACGCGGGTGCGTTCATCATGGCCGCCTTCGCGCAGGCCCTGCAGTTCGGTGTCGGCGTCGCGATCATCCTCTATGGTGTGCGCACCGTCTTGGGTGAACTGGTTCCCGCGTTCCAGGGCATCGCTGAGAAGGTCGTCCCCGGCGCACGTCCGGCGCTCGACATCCCGATCGTGTTCCCGTTCGGCGCCAACGCCGTGCTGATCGGCTTCCTGAGCTCCTTCGCCGGTGGCCTCCTCGCACTCGGCGTGCTGGCGGTCTGGCTGAACCCGGTCTTCGGCCTCGCGCTGATCCTGCCCGGCATGGTGCCGCACTTCTTCACCGGTGGTGGAGCCGGTGTCTACGGCAACGCGACCGGCGGACGCCTCGGCGCGATGATCGGTGGTTTCGTCAACGGCGTGATCATCACCATCCTGCCCGCCATTCTGCTGCTGGTGCTCGGCGACTTCGGCTTTGCCAACAGCACCTTCGGTGACGCCGACTTCGGTTGGTTCGGCACCCTCGTGGGCGTCAGCGTCGGCGTGGGCGGCGGCCTCGCAGTGATTCTCGCGATCCTTATCGCCGTGGTGCTTGTCAGCGTCGCGATCGTCTACCAGATCCGCGTTGTGGACAAGGGCTGGGTGCCCGGGGCCAAGCGTGACGTCTGGATTGCGGAGGAGAAGGCGGCCGAGAAGGCCGTGCTCGACGCCGAGAAGGCTCGTCGCAAGGCGGAGAAGGAGGCGGCGGCCGAGGCCGTTTAACTTCTTTCTGCATCGCCAGAGGGCGGCTCCGCGGTGCGGGGTCGCCCTTCGGCCGTTGTACGTGGGGCGCGCTGCGGCTGGTGTACCTCGCATCCGCGGCCCGGCTCGCGAAGTGTAGCGCCGGTGCGGGGTGCGGGGTCTCCACAATCACGACCGCCGCGGTGTGGCGTGGGCGGGCGCTGCTGCGGACTGGGTGTGTGAGCATCGACTTATGCCTGCAACCACAGACCATCCCGTCGCCGTGCGCGCCACCGGATTCATCGGTGAATCCCGGTGGCGTCGCCGGCCGGTGCGCCGCGTGCGGTATGACGCCTGCTGGGCGGATGGCCGCGTCGAGTCCGACGTGAGCCTCACGGCCGCGATGTACCGGGGGTCGCCGGCCGACTTCGGGCCCATCAGGGACAGCGTGCACGCGAACTGCCCCGAGGTGGGAACCGGCCGGTGGGTCAACGAGTTCGCCGCGGTCGTCGACGGCCCGGAGGTGGAGAACCCGAACCCACCCGGCCCCCGCAGCGGCTGGCCGAGCAGGAGTGGCGTCGCCCGACGAGAGCCCAGTCCCCGGGTGCGCCTGGCGTGGCGGCTGACCCTCGGGGTGGTGGCGCTCGGCGTCGGTATCCTGCTGCTCACCGGGCCAGCCGGCGATGGAGTTCTCGCCGGCGTCAGTGCGCTCTGCGCCCTCGGCGGGCTGGCGACACTGGCCGGCGCGGTGCCGCGCCGGTTCCGCTGGTGGTGAGTAAAGCGGTCCCAGCTGTCACCTCGCGAGAGTGCTTCCGCCGAGGTGACAGTTGCGGCCCGTTGGGGGGCGCTCCGAGGGCTCAAAAGCGACTTCTCGGGAGTTCAGTAGGTGCATCGCACGCCAGTTCCCGCCGACTGGGTGGGTGCCGCGCGGCCGGCCTTCCGAGTTGCGCGGGCAAAGCGCCGCTTCGCGGGTGGCGCGCCTGGTGCGCAACGGCGCCTGACCCGCGAAACGTCGCACTCGCTCAGTCGAGAACGGCGTACGCCTCGAGCTCGACGAGCACGTCGGGTTCGAAGAGGAAGTCCACGCCGATGACGGACACCGGCGGCAGCGGCTGCGGCAGCCCCAGCTCGTCGGCCACCAGTTCGATGCCGGCCATGAAGTCCTCGACCCGGCCTGGTGCGGATGCGTCGGTGAGGAAGAAGCGCAGCCGCACGACATCCGCGAAGGTCGCACCGGCACCGGCCAGGCCGAGCGCGGTGTTGCGCAGCACCTGGGCGACCTGCCCGGTGAGGTCGCCGGTGGCGATGCGGTTGGCGTCGCCGTCGCGGGAGATCTGACCGGCGACGTGTACGTGTCGGGTGCCAGTGCCGATGGCGACGTGATGGTACGGGACGGGCTGGAACATGTTGGCGGGGGACAGGGTCTGGACGCTCATAGGGCTGCTTTCGTCGAGGTTTTCAAGTGGTATCTCCTGTCTACCTAGTGCACGAAGGGAACTTCAACGAGACTAGGTGTCGTGAATGACACCTCTCCGGCCGCATCCGAACTTCTCCAGGTGGATGCGCCGCACCGCGAGCTGCTCGACCAGGTGCTCGATAAGTGGTCGCTGCAGGTGCTCGACGTGCTGTGTGGGAAGGACCTGCGGTTCAACGAGTTGCGCCGAGCCATCCCGGCGATCGGACAGAAGTCACTGACCGCGTCGCTGCGCCGGCTCGAGCGCAACGGCATGATTGAGCGAGTTGTTCTGCAGTCCCGTCCGGTAGCGGTGGAGTACCGGATCGCGCCGGTGGGCAACACGCTCAACGAGCTCGTTGACGCGCTGCTGCGCTGGACCACCGAGAACATGCCCGAGGTGGAGCGGGCGCGGGAGCGGTTCGACGCCGAGGAGGCGTAGCCGCCGCAGCCATTCACGAGGTAACGCGCGTTGATCGCCCTTGGTGGAGATTCCGTCGGAGATTGACGCCGACCAGGGCTGGTGTCGCCCGGTTGGTCCGGCCATTACACTCCGATGAGGTGGAGGTCGGCAGAGGAGGGCACGGGCAACTGTGCCACGTCACCGGCGCCGGCTCAGACAACGGGGGAACACAGCTATGGCCAAAGACATCCGCGACATCCGCAACTCTCTGCACAACAGCTAACGTCACCTACAGGACACCGCGCGCTCGACGGCGCAGTCGGCTCAGAGCAACGCCGCAACGAGCCAGGCCGCACGGAGCGCCGCGTCCGGCGCGTGGGTCGGCGCAGGTTTCCAGGCCGCAACTGCATTCCAGGCAGCTCGCGCGGCCCGGGCAGCGGAGGAGCAGCTTGCGCTGCAGCACGTCATGGCCGAGCGCCAGAATGAGCTGGCCGAGCAGATCACGTGGAATGAGTTCGCGCGCTGGCGGCAGACACCCGAAGGGGTCGCGTTTCTGGCCTGGCGGGAGCCGGCCTTCGCGCTTGCGCAGACACTGCGCGATCGTGATTCTCACTGGCTGCAGGGTTGGGCGCGGGCTATCGGGCAGGCCCAGGCCGAGATCCCCAATGACGAGAAGCAGCGTCTCATGCGGCGCCCGGCAAGTCTGCGTCAATCCGGTCTGAAAGTTGCTTCCATAGTGAGCTTCGCTGTGGCCGGCTTGTTCATGCTCGGCCTGCTGGGTCAGCTTTTCGCGCTGAGCGTCACGGATTCCGCGCCTGCCACGGGCGGGTTCACCTACGAAGAATGTCTGGCGACCCTCGATGACCCATCCAATGCCCTCCTCAGCGAAGCCGATTGCGAGGCCATCAATCCTGGGCCTGCGGGATCGAATATCCCGCAGGCCATACCCCTGACCCTGTTCCTCGGGCTGGGCATCGCGCTCATCGTCGTTCGCCGGAAGAAGCAGCGGGCAGCGCGGCAAGACCAGACCGCTGAGAACGAGTCGAGGGCACGGGTCGAGCGCTGGCGCTTCGATCCCCTTGCAGTGGAGCCTGGCTACACAGGGTTCACCTGGTACGAGTCACCACGCACCGAAGGCTACGCTGATCGGCTCATGCAGCTTGCGCTCTTTGACGGCCACGGGCGGCCCCCGGCGCAGTCGGACCTCATCGCCGTTGAGATGCCAATCGCACGGGCACCGCACTCGACTAACCCTGCGGAATTGAATCAACTACTCGGGGAATTCGGGCAGAAAGCTCAGGCCTGAGCGCGATGCATATGACCATCCACTACGACCCGGCCATGGTGAACCCCGGAATTTGTTACGTGGGACTGGGCTATTTGACGCCTTTCGAGAGCGGCCACACGCTTACGGTGGGTGACCGCAACGGTGGCGACAAGCGCGGGGTGAAGCTGACTCCGGCGTATTACACCTTCATCAGTTCGCTCGACCCCACCGTCGGTGAACGGGAGTTCACGGCGGAAGAGTTGGGTTTGCTCGGATGGTTGGCAGGTCAAGGTTTCATTGCGCTGGTGACAGGCGATGCCGGCCCTGAGAACCTCAAAGTGGTGCCGGTACCGCGGCGGGACATAGCCGTTGTCGAGGACCTGGACGAGGGATATCTCCTCCGTGCCGGCGACGACGCACCCTTCGCTGTCTCGGAGCTTGGTGCGCGCTTTCTGCCGTTCGTCGACGGTGAGCGCACTCTGGGAGAGATCGCCCAAGCTGTAAAGACAGAGGTTCTCGCAGGCCACGAGGGGCGGCTCAGCGTCGAGAAGAACGAAAAAGACCAGGGACGAACGTTCGACTCGGTCCTGGTCGAAGAGGCTCTCGTGCTGATCCGGGATTTCGCCAGGGCGGGCGCGATCACGTTCGAGCCGACGGCATAGCGGCCTGCGCGCCGGTTCCGGTAGCTGCCGGTTGAGTTGCTGGAAGTCGAGATAGCTGGATTCGTGCCGTTACGCCGTCCGCCGGACGTGGGTGTTCTCGCTTGTCAGAACCGTTCCGTCCGTCGCTCTCGGCACGAGTTGCGGGACGCGGGTGTCATCCGCACCGAGCAGCACCGATCGATCTTCGCCGTCGGCGAACGCGTGACGCTCGCCCCACTGCCTTAGAGCGACGATCACCGCAAAGAAGTCTTTGCCCGCGTCGGTGAGTTGATAGAGCTTGCGGGTGCCGGACGGCGCATCTACCTGCGTGAGGAGGCCGTGTGCGGTGAGCTTGCGCAGTCGGTCGGTGAGGATGTTGCGCGCGATGCCTGTGCGCTGAACGAAATCGGTGAAGGTTCGGGCGCCGTCCATCGCGTCCCGGATGACCAGCAGGCTCCAGCGGTCACCGACCAGGTCGGCCGTTCGGGCCACCGGGCAGTTCGGGTCTGTCCACACGACGCGTGCGGGTGGGGCGTCCGGCATCACACCTCCGTTGAGTTGCATTGTGCAACCAGTTTGCCCTAACTTTCGTTGAGTAGCAAATTGCAACTGAATGGGGTGGTTGATATCAACGGATGGACAAGGGTGCTGCTTGCGGTGGTCTGCGGGGTCGCGGTGGCGAGTGTGTATGCGGGGCAGCCGGTCGTGGGCCAGATGGGGCGTGATCTGGGTGTGCCGGTCGACGCGGTGGGATGGTTCGTGGCCGTGGGCCAACTCGGTTACCTGGTCGGGCTGATTCTCCTGGTGCCGCTGGGGGATCTCCTCGACCGCAGGCGCCTGATCCTGGTGCACCTGGTTGTGGTCGCGGCGGGCCTGATGGTGGTGGCGGTCGCCTCGGAAGCGTGGCTGGCGTTTGTCGGACTCGCGATGGCGGGCCTGTTCGCCGTGGTGGTGCAGACCGCGGTCGCCTACGCGACGGCCCTCTCGGCACCGTCCGAGCGCGGCCGCAACATCGGCATCGTCACGTCGGGCGTGTTGATCGGCATCCTCGGTGTGCGCCTGCTTGCTGGGCTCCTGACGGAGGTGTGGGGGTGGCGCAGCATTTACGTGGTGCTCGCCGTGCTCGCGGCGACGCTGGCCGGGTTGGTCCTGCTGCTGCTGCCTGCGGATGACCGGGGGCGCGTCTCCCGGTATGGGTCGCTGCTGAGTTCCTTCGCCGGCATGTTCACGCATCCCGCGTTTCTGGGCCGTGGACTGATCGCGTTCTTCCTGTTCGCGTCCTTCGGTGCACTGTGGAGCGGACTGGCGTTGCCCTTGAGTGCTTCGCCGTGGTACCTCAGCGAGGCGCAGATTGGCCTGTTCGGCCTGGCCGGCCTCGCTGGCGCGGCGGGTGCCGGTCGCGCCGGTCGTTGGGCGGACACGGGGCAGGCCAACCGTGTCGTGGGCATCGCGCTCGTTGCCCTGGTCGTGTCCTGGCTGGCCATCGGACAGCTCGGTTGGTCGCTGATCCTTCTGGTGGCCGGCGTGGTCCTGCTCGACTTCGCGGTGCAGGTCGTGCACGTGAGCAACCAGCACATCCTCACCGCCGCCTATTCCGACCGCATCAGCACCACGATTGGCGCCTACATGGTGTTCTACTCTCTCGGTTCCGCTCTGGGCGCCACGACCACCACCGCCCTCTACGACTCCGCGGGGTGGACCGGCTCGGCCCTGCTCGGCGCGTTCTTCGCGACCGGCGCCCTGCTCACCTGGGCGCTCATCGCGCGAGCTCGGCGAGAGCGTCACGCACGCCGGGCTTGGTCTTTCCGTAGGCGTCCACGGGGTAGTGCGCGTTGATTGCCCGGCCGGCCGGCCGCGTCGACGAGTCGGGGCGGGCGCTTTGCCACATCCGCCGGGGTGCCTTGAGCGCAGCTTGGAAATATGAGCCTGTTTTGTCCGTTGATCAGGGCCAAGGGCCCTATCCTTTAGACACGTGTTCTGGGGGGACACACGCGACGTCGGTCCATGCGGCTGTCGGCTCCCAGAGTTGTCACGCTCACCAAGGAGTCACATGTCCACCCCCACCGTCACCAAAGATCCGATCGTGATGACCACGCCGGTCCACCCGCAGCGGAGCTTCGTCGCCACCTGGCTGTTCGCCTGGCTCCTGGGCGGCTTCGGCGCCGACCGGTTCTACCTCGGCAAGATCGGCACCGGCGTGCTCAAGCTCGTGACCGCCGGCGGCCTCGGTATCTGGTCGCTGATCGACCTGATCATCGTGCTCATCGGTAAGACGAAGGACAAGCAGGGCCAGCCGCTCACCGGCTATGACCAGAAAAAGGTCCTGGCCTGGATTATCACGGGCATCTTCGTTGTGGTTGGTGGCATCGGCGGCGCCGTGGCTGGCGCAACCGCCGCGGCGACTGTGGCAGCGATCTCGCAGTCCGCTCAGGAGCTGGACGACACCGCCGCCGCGCCGGTCGAGGCCGAGACCGAGGCCGAGGCCGTGGCCAAGCCGACCGACCTGGCCGCCTGGGCCGACGAGAAGTACGGCACGTTCGAGGCCATCAGCCAGTCCGGCACCGGTGACTCGGTCGTCACGCTGCCGGCTGATACCGCGGCCGGACTGGTGCGGGCAACCCACGCGGGAACAAGTAACTTCTTCGTAGAGGTGCTGGACGCGCAGAACCAGCCCACTATGTCGGCAATGAGCGTGAATGCCTTCGGTGCCTACACCGGCATCCTTGCCTACGGTCTGTACGGGCTCGATTCCGAGGAGCCTGCTGTCTCGCTCAAGATCACGGCAGATGGCCCCTGGACGATCGACGTTGCGCCTATCTCCTACGCGACCGAGCTCCCGACCGCCGGAACCGGCGAGAACGTGTTCTTCTACAACGGTGACGCGACCAACCTGGTGCTCAGCTCCGAGACTGAAGGCGTCTTCGCCGTGTTCGAGTACACCGACGTCGAATACTCCAACGGCAACTTCAGCGGGGCCAGCCTGGTCAACGGCGCCAGCCCCTACTCGGGCACCGTTCCGATCAGCGCCGGCCCGTCGGTCATCGCCGTCTTCGCCACCGGGACCTGGACCATCGCGCAGGGCTAACCAGCACACGCACGTGAACGGCCCCGCAGCGACCATTGCTGCGGGGCCGTTGTGCTGCCACGGGAACCATTCCGGCGGCGGCTGCGTTACCCCTGATATGAAGACCATTGTGTACAGCCAGACCGGTGACCCGTCCGTGCTTCAGCTCGTGGATCGGCCGGTGACCGAACCCGGCGCGGGCGAGGTGCGGGTGCGCATTGTGGTCAGCGGGGTGAACCCCACCGACTGGAAGTCCCGCGCCGGCTCGGTACCGGGCGAGAAGCTGGCATTCGACGATGTCGTGCCCGGCCAGGACGGTGCCGGCATCGTGGAAGAGGTCGGCGCCGGCGTGCAGCATGTCGCGGTGGGCGACCGGGTCTGGCTGGCGCTCGCCGCGTACCAGCGGGCGAACAGCGGCTCGGCCCAGGAATACGCCGTGCTCCCCGCGGAGCGCGTCTTCGGGCTGCCGGCGAACGCGAGCTTCGACCAGGGCGCAAGCCTTGGGGTGCCGGCGATCACGGCGCATCGCGCGTTGACGGTGGCCGAAGACGGTCCGCGCCGGCTGCAGCCGGGGGCGCTGGCCGGCACAGTCGTACTCGTGGCCGGCGGGGCCGGGGCGGTCGGGCATGCCGCGATCCAGCTGGCCCGGTGGGCCGGGGCATCCGTCATCACGACCGTGAGTTCACCGGCAAAGGCGGCACTGGCCACCGCCGCCGGCGCTCAGCACGTGCTCACCTACACCGACCCGGACATCGTCGGCCAGATCCGGGCGATCGCACCGGAGGGGGTGGACCTGATCGTTGAGGTCGCACCTGCCCAGAATGCGCGGCTAGACCTGGCGGTCATCCGTAACCGTGGGTCGATCGCGGTCTACGCCAACAACGGCGGCGACCAGATGACCCTCGACGTGCGCCAGCACTTCAGCCTCAACGTGCGCTACCAGTTCGTGCTGCTCTACACGGTGGGGATGGACGCGATTCGGGCGGCGGCCGAGGACATCACCGCGGCACTCATCGACGGCGCGCTCGCCGTGGGGGAGGAGGCTGGGCTGCCGTTGCACCGCACCGATCTCGCGCACACCGCGGATGCCCATGCGCTGGTGGAGAGCGGCGTGGTGGGAAAGGTGCTGATCGACGTGGCGGCCGGCCAGTAGGAGAGCGCTCAGGGCAGGAATCCCGCAGGATAGAAGGCATGGCCCACCGTCAACGCACCCCCGCCTCTCCCGATGAACGGGCAGACAAGACCTGCGCCTCGTGTGGACGGCGCATCGAGTGGCGCGCCAAGTGGGCTGACAACTGGGATGCGGTGAAATACTGCTCCGCCGCGTGCCGCTCACACGGCGTCAACTCGACCGACCTCCGGCTGGAGGAGACCATCGTGACGTTGCTGGATGCGCGGGCGCAGGATGCCACGATCTGTCCGTCCGACGCGGCGCGGGCCATCGGCGGCGAGGAGTGGCGCGACCTCATGGAGCCGGCCCGGCGGGCCGCCCGGCGGATGGTCGCCCGCGGAGCACTGCAGATCACGCAGGGTGGTTCCGTGGTGGATCCGTCGACAGCGAAGGGGCCGATCCGGTTGCGGCGACCGCGGTAGGGCGCTTCGGAAGCCCCGCTGTGGGGGTCTGCCGCTGCCCGAGCGCGTGGCCGACGAGCAATAGATTGGCCGTTCCGCATCCGTTCAGACGCGGTGAACCTGACCCAAAGGACTCCCATGGATACCGCTGCAATCACCGCCTGGACATTCGTCTCCGAGGTTCCGATCCCGGCCGACGTTGAACCCATGCTTGTTCCGGGGGAGAAGGCGGTCGCGGCGTACAAGACGTTCCGGGACAGCGCGGTGTTCACGACCAAGCGTCTTATCGTGCGGGATGCTCAGGGGATCACCGGTAAGAAGGTCGAGATGTACTCGCTGCCGTACTCCAGCGTGAACATGTGATCGTCGGAGAACGCCGGCTCGCTCGACATGAACGGGGAAATCGAGTTGTGGACGCGCGCCGGTCACATCAAGATCAAGGTGGGCAAGGCCGTCGACGTGCGAGCGCTGGACCGCCTCATCACCCACGCCGTGCTCGGCGCCGAGCTGGCGGTCGTCTAGAAACCGGCGCGGTCGTCGCCGGAACCGGCAATCGGCGTACTATCAGCGGCATGACCGGCGTCGCGTCGACCTCCGAGACCACCGTCACACCGCGCACCTACCTGTTCGCCCTCACCGACGGCGGTGGCACCGTTCCTCCCGAGCTCGGTGTCGCACGCCGGCTGGTCGACCGGGGGCACCGGGTCACCGTGCTCGCGGACGAGTCGCTGGCGGACCAGGTGCGCAACACCGGCGCGATGTTCGTGCCCTGCCTGTGGAGCCCGGCCGAGGCGTTTCGCGACTATGAGTTGCGCACCCCGACGAGCCTCGCCCGGGGGATCGCCGACTACATGTTCACCGGTCCGGCGCCGGCCCAGGCCCGGGACACGACGGCGGCTCTGGACGCCGTGCGGCCGGACCTGCTGGTCACCTCCTCCTTTGCGCTCGGTGCCATGATCGCCGCCGAGGCCTACGGATGCCCGTTTGATGTGCTGCTCCCCAACTCCTACCCGTTGCCGGCCACGGGCATGCCGCCGTTCGGGTCCGGCCTGTCACCCGTGCACGGACCGCTCGGGCGACTGCGGGATGAGACCATGACCGCCCTGGGCGCCCGGATGATCGACCGGTACGCGCTGGAGAAGATCAACGCGGTGCGGGCCGACTACGGTCTCGGCCCGGTCGCGCACATGTGGGACCAGATCCATCACGCCCGACGTCAGCTCGTGCTCACCTCCCGGGCGTTCGACTTCCCGGCGACGCTGCCGCACAACGCCCGCTATGTGGGGCCGATTCTGGACGATCCGGCCTGGGCGGCCGAGGAGGAATGGGCCGCGCCGGCCGGTGACAATCCGCTGGTCCTGGTCGCGATGTCCTCCACGTTCCAGAACCAGGCGGACTGCCTGCAACGGGTCGTCGACGCGCTCGGCAGCCTGCCCGTGCGGGGGCTGGTGACCACGGGGCCCACGGTTCCCGCCGACGCGCTACGGGCGCCGGCGAATGTCACGGTGGTGGATTCGGCGCCGCACCGCGAGGTGATGCGCCACGCCAGCCTCGTTGTCACCCACGGTGGCCACGGCACCGTCATCAAGGCGCTCGCGGCGGGACTGCCCCTGGTGATCCTGCACCACGGCCGCGACCAGGCCGACAACGCCGCCCGGGTCACGGCTCGCGGCGCCGGAGTGGCGGTGTCGCGGCGCGCACCGGCACAGCGCATCGCCCGGGGTGTGACCACGGTGCTCGGCACCGACGACTACCGAAAGGCCGCCGAGGCGCTGGGCCAGGCGATCCGACACGACGCCGCCGGCACCACCCTGATGGACGAGCTCGAGACCCTGATACCGGCGCCCGGACGGACCACTCCCTCCGGGTCCTAACCGAGCCGGTGAACGACCCCGTGGCGACGCCGTTCGGGCTGTGCGACTTCACAGAAACCCGTTTGTGTGTGAAACTTGACGACTTCTCGTGCCCGCTTGCGGCATCCGAGTGCCCGCAGGCCGGGCATCCGAACAAAAGGAACTCCAATGACGGATCAAACTTTTCAGTTGGCGGCGATTGTGCTGTACTTCGCCGGGATGCTCGCAATCGGCTGGTTTGCCTTTCGGCAAACGAAGGATCTGGACGACTACATGCTCGCCGGCCGCGGCCTGAAGCCCGGCACCGCGGCGCTCAGCGCCGGCGCATCCGACATGTCGGGTTGGCTGCTGCTCGGCCTGCCCGGCGCCATCTACGTGTCCGGTCTGGTGGAGGCGTGGATCGCGATCGGCCTCACCATCGGCGCCTGGCTGAACTGGAAGTTTGTGGCCCCGCGGCTGCGCTCGTACACCCACGTGTCCAACAACTCCATCACCATCCCGAGCTTCTTCGAGAACCGGCTCAAGGACACCTCGCGTCTGCTGCGCGTGGTCTCCGGTGTGATCATCCTGGTGTTCTTCACGTTCTACGTGTCCTCCGGCATGGTCGCCGGCGGGGTGTTCTTCGAGAACTCGTTCGGCTCCACCTTCCTGGCCGGGATGCTCATCGTCGCCGGCGTCACCCTGCTCTACACCCTCTTCGGCGGCTTCCTCGGCGCCACCCTCACCGACGTCGCGCAGGGCCTGCTGATGCTCGCCGCACTGATCGTGGTGCCCGTGGTGGCCCTCTCCGCCACCGGCGGCATCGGCGCCACCATCGACTCCATCCGCGAGGTCAACCCCGACCTGCTCTCGCTCACCGCCGGCGGATCCGTGCTCGGCGTCATCTCCGCCGCCGCGTGGGGCCTGGGCTACGTCGGCCAACCGCACATCCTCGTGCGGTTCATGGCGCTGCGCAGCCCGCAGGACGCCAAGGCCGGCCGCCGGATCGGCATCGGCTGGATGATTCTCACCGCCCTCGGCGCCCTGGCCACGGCGCTGATCGGCATCGCCTACTTCCAGCAGAACCCCGACGTGACCCTGGACAACCCGGAAACCGTGTTCCTGCTGCTCTCGCAGATCCTGTTCCACCCGTTCGTCGCCGGTCTGGTGCTGGCGGCGGTGCTGGCCGCGATCATGAGCACCATCTCGTCGCAGCTGATCGTCTGCTCCTCGGCGCTGGTCGAGGACCTGTACAAGATCGTGGGCAAAAAGGATGCGACGCCCAAGCAGCTGGTCATGCTCGGCCGTCTGGGCGTGCTGCTGGTGGCCCTCGTCGCCGGGCTGATCGCACTGAACCGGGATTCGACCATCCTGGAACTGGTCGGCTTTGCCTGGGCCGGCTTCGGTGCGGCGTTCGGCCCCGTGGTGCTGCTCTCGCTGTATTGGAAGAAGCTCTCCACCTGGGGTGCCCTGGCGGGCATGGTCACCGGTGCTGTGGTCGTGTTCGTCTGGGGCAACTCCGAGCTGAGCGCCACGATGTATGAGATCGTGCCGGGCTTCCTCGCGAGCCTGCTGGTGACAGTGGTGGTCTCGCTGGCCACCTACAAGCCGTCGATGGAGATTGAGGCGGAGTTCGACGAAGCCGTGGCGCAGGCCCACCACAATTACACGAAGCCGGAAGTTGCTCCGGCCGCCGTCTAGTTCTCGGCACTACTTTCGTTCGCACCCCGCCCCGACCGATCATGGTCGCGGGCGGGGTGCGTTGTAGCGTGGGCGTGTGACCGAAAAGCAGCCGTACGACAGTGTGCAGAGCTACGACGACTTCGAGGTGCGCCGCTATCCCGGCCATGTGCTGGCCGAAATCGTGGTCGGTGGGCCGTTCGACGAGGCCGGCAACCGGGCCTTCCGTTCTCTGTTCGCCTACATCAGCGGAGAGAACGTCTCCCGCACCAAGGTGGCGATGACGGCGCCGGTGGTGCAGGATGCCGCCGGATCACGGATTGCTATGACCGCCCCGGTGGTGCAGCAGCCTGTCGCAGCCGAGGATGCCGCGGACGGCGGCTACCGGGTGGCGTTCGTTCTGCCAGCCAGCCTCACCATCGACAGCGCCCCGCGCCCGACCAACCCCGAGGTGCACCTGCGTGCCGTGCCTGAGGCACTCGTGGCCGTCATCCGTTACCGCGGACGCTGGACCCAGGACAGCTACACGCGGCACCTCGACGAACTGCGGCAGGCCATCTCGGCTGCCGGGCTCACCCCGGTTGGTCAGCCGCGATTCGCCCGCTACGATCCACCGTTCAAGCCCGCGTTCCTGCGGCGCAACGAGGTGCTGATCAACGTCAACGCATCCTGAGCCAGCCGGCACCTCCAAAAAAGGAAACAGTGACTTTATTAGGATGCAATCGGGCGCAGCATCCTATTTTGCGACCTATCTCCTCTTAATCGTTCGTCCCTCAGTCTCAGCGGCCCCCGTCAGAAGATGACGAGCAGGATGCCGACCACGAGGCAGACGCCCAGAAGGTAGAGCGTGTTGCGCGCGGTTGAGCGGAACACCGGTTGCCGCTGCCGCCGCGCGAGAAGTGCCACTGGAACCGCCGCCGCCACCAGCACGATCAGCAGACCGACCGCTCCGACGATGGTGGCGAAGACCTCTTCGCCATCGTTCGAATTGGGATCGCCCAGCCACCAGCCGTTGGCGTCGCCGATCGCTTGGAGCCCCAAGCCGAGAACAAGCACCGGCCAGAAGGCGATGGCGACTGCGATCAGGTCGATCAGGACGACCCCGGTGACGAATAGTCGACGGCTGCGTGTCGCCTGGCTGTCGGCGATCACCAGCTCTGGTCCCGGGGCGCGAAGACGGCGTTACTCTGCATGGGCTCAGCCTAGGATGGCCCACCTGGGGGACTGTCGAGGACGTCCGGTCGGCACGAACCCCAGCGCGGCGGCGATCGTGCCGGGGGTCAGGTGGGCTGGGCCGATGCAGATCAACGACGCGGTTGGGCCAACGCGCTAGCTCGGGGACGGCCTGGGCTGGCTCGATGTCGTTGTGCGGGCAAGGCGCCGGTATGCGGGTGGCGCGCCACCCGCATAGCGGCGCTGCACCCGCATAGCGGCGCTGGCGCGACCTCAGGGCGGCCGCGGTGGATCAGGTGACGGTCGTCGGCGCCGGCTGCCGCTCCATCTGGCGCCAGGCGCCACCGGTGAGCGGGCTCAGCGTGACGAGAGTGTAGGCGACGGCGATGATGCCGAAGGATGCCGCGAGGCCGATGGTGTCGGCGGCGATACCGCCGACCAGGGCGCCGAACGGCACGCCCGCCCAGGCGCCGGCGTTGATCATGCCGAACACCCTGCCGCGCATGTGCGGGGGAACACGTTCGAGCTCCACCGTGCCCAGGATCGGGTTGATCGCCCCGGCGGCCAGGCCGGACAGCGCGGTCATGGCGACGAGCACGGGCAGTGGAGCGCCGAGGGCGAAGGCTGCGCTCGAGGGCCCGCCGGCCAGGGCGAAGCACGCCGCAAACGTCAGCCGGCGAGGAACGCGGTGGGCGACGAAACCGAAGACGACGTTGCCGACCAGGGCGCATCCGCCCATGACCGCCACCAGCAGACCCAGCACGGCTGCGCCGCCCAGGCGATCGTTCGCGTAGAGGGGCAGCAGGGTCGCACCGCGGGCCGCGTCGAACAGGTTCGTGATGAGAACCAGGCCCACAATCAGCCGCATCAGCGGGTCGTGGATGACAAACCGGAATCCCTCGGCGAGGTCGGCCCAGTAGCTGGTTCGGGGAGCGTCGGAGCGGTCGACGGCCGTGGGCTTGAGGGAGTCGGCGGGCAGAACGGCCACGAACGCCCAGGTGAGCAGCGCCGAGACCGCGAAGGTGGCGGCGTTGACGAACAGGGCCGCCATCGGCCCCACCAGCGCGACGAGCAGTCCGGCGATGGAGGCACCGATCAGCCTCGCGAAGCGTTCCGAGCCGTCGAGCAGGCCGACGCTCTGCTCGAGGCGTACTCCTGCCCGGGCGGTGAGGCTCGG
The DNA here is from genome assembly GCF_002909375.1 of Cryobacterium zongtaii. GTDB lineage: Bacteria > Actinomycetota > Actinomycetes > Actinomycetales > Microbacteriaceae > Cryobacterium > Cryobacterium zongtaii. The sequence continues at coordinate 385,002 of NZ_PPXD01000026.1, read as the reverse complement.
CAGCATCACCCGCCGGGCGGTCTGCCCGGGGGTGTCCAGCAGGCCGCCGGCGAACACCAATAAGAGGAGTGCCCAGAACGGCAGGCCGACGGTGAGGGCGAGCACCGGGATGGTCAGCACGGTCGCTCCGCTGACCAGGTCGGCGACGATGGCCGCGCGGCGGTGGCCGACCCTGTCGACGGCGACCCCTCCGAGCGCTCCGCCGATCACGACCGGGGCGGTGGCGAAGAACGCGGCGACGCCCACCTCGACCCCGGAGCCGCCGAGGCCGAGCACGTAAAAGGGGATGGCGAACGCGGTCACGACGTTGCCCGTTTGGGAGATGGCGTGTGCGGTGAGCAGCGCGGTGAGGGAACCGGTGGCGCGGCGGTCGCGGGGGCGCGCCTCCGTGGTGGGTGTGGTCATCGGTGGGCCGGTCAGGGGCGGCGGTAGGCCTGGTAAACCAGCACCACGGGTTCGGCGCCGTCGCTGCCGGCGGGGTCGTGGGCGGCCCCGGTCTCGACCCAGCGGTCCACGAGCGCCTCGAGTTCGGCGCGCATGGCGGTGAGCTCCTCGACGGTCAGGCGCAGGCTGCGGTCACCGCTGGCGGCGGCGCCGACCCAGTCGCGGGGGAGGTTCGGTGTTGCGTCGATGTAGTCGGTGTACCGGGCGGCGTAGGCCTGGGCGATCGACTTCTGCAGGCTCGCCGAGGCGGCGAGCTGGTCGGGATCGTCGAGCAGATCGGCGGGCTCCCAGCTGGTGAGCGCGGTGGTGGCCTGCCACCAGTGTTCGCGCTGGTCGCTGCTCTGCGCCTCGGCGGGCTCGATCAACGCGATGGAGGCCAGCTTGCCGAGGTGGTAACTGATGGTGCCGGGGGCTTCGTCCACGATGTCGCCGAGCTGCGCCGCGGTCTGCGGTCCGAGTTCGCGCAGCAGTCCCAGCAGACGCAGGCGGGTCGGATGCGCGAGCACCCGCATCGAGGCGGCCGACGTGAGCGTGGTTCGGCGGGTATCGCGGGGAGTCATGCCCCCGACGATATAAGAACAACGATCATTGCGCAACACTCGTTGTGCATTCCGGCTGGGGACCGCAGCTGCCCCCTGGGGAGCGTCTAGTGGTGCAGCGCCTTGTCGATCTTCTTCGCGTTGTGTTTGGCCAGCTTCTGCAGGTGGGCGCGACCCTTCTTGGCCTCCGGCCCGTTCCAGACTTTCCGGGCGCCACGCTCAACCTTCTCGTATCGACTCCGGCCGGCCTTGGTGCCGAAGGCGTAACCGACGAGGGCGATCAGTGCGGCGATGATGACGAGAACGGCAGTCATGGCGGCCTTCTTTCCGGGTCGATGCCAGTGATACGCGCCAGTCTCGTCCGCCGCGCGCGGGGGCACAACGCCGCGGTTTTCGCAGGTGAAGGCTGGACGGACCTGTGGAGAGAACTGAGGATAACTCTTGACGCGGCGGAACTTAACCGGTTTAGTTGACGAATGACGTACAACGATGTTCGATCAAGCTCCTGTTCATCCGCTCACTCACGGCCGGGCCGTTTCGCCCTGGCCGCCACCCTGTCGGTCGCCCTGGTCGGCACCGGCGCCCTGGCCGCCGTGCCAGCGTCGGCGGCCACCGCCACCACCACAAAAAGCACCCCGGCGGCTCTCCCGGCCGCCGAAGCATCCGCCCCGCTCACCAACCTCAGCCACCTCAACTTCCTGCTCGCCGAGGTGCCCCTGCCGGTGATCGCCGGGCACACCACCTACCAGGCCGCGGAGGACCCGGTGGTGGAGGCACCCTGGACCTATGCCGGTAAGAACGACGACGGCAGTTACAGCCCGATCGGCGGCGGTGTCCTCGACCCGGCCACCGGCTACTACAGCCAGGGCGCGTTCAACGCCGACGACACGTCCCGTGCTGCCGTGGTGTACCTGCGGCATTGGCAACAGACCGGCGACACGACGAGCCGGGACCACGCCTTCCAGACCCTGCGCTCGCTCACCTACTTGCAGACCACCGAGGGACCCAACGCCGGCAACGTGGTGCTCTGGCAGCAGGTGGACGGCACCCTGAACCCCAGCGCCAAGCCCGTCGAGCTGCCCGACCCGAGCGACTCGGACGAGTCCTACTGGCTGGCCCGCACGGTGTGGGCGCTCGGCGAGGGCTACGCCGCGTTCGCCGACGATGACCCGGAGTTCGCCGCGTTCCTCGAGGAGCGGCTCAACCTCAGCCTGGCCGCGCTCAACGCCGGGTCGCTCGGCGACTACCCCAGCTACGACGTCGCCGACGGCGACCCGGTGCCGGCCTGGCTGATCGCCGACGGCGCGGATGCGTCGGCCGAGGCCGTGCTCGGCCTCGCCGCCTACCTGCAGGCCGAGCCCGCCGGCCCCACCGTGGCCGTGGCCGAAACCGCGCTCAGCCAGCTGAGCGAGGGCATCGCGGCGATGTCGACGGATGAGGGCGCCAGCGGCGACTGGCCGTTCGGCGCGATCATGCCGTGGACGAAGTCGCCCAGCCTGTGGCACGCCTGGGGCGGGCTGGCCCCGGTGGCCGTGGCGACGGCATCCGGGGTGCTCGACAACCCGACCCTGCTCGCGGCCGCGGTTCAGGACACCGCACAGTTCACCCCGCAGCTGCTCGCCGCGGGCGGACCTGACAACGCCTGGTCGCCGACCCCCGGCGAGGCGCAGATCGCCTACGGCGTCGATTCCCGGCTGCAGAGCCTGGTGGCCACCGCTGAGGCCGCCGATGCCCCCGGGCTGCTGAACCTCGCCGCGATCACCGCCGGCTGGTACTTCGGCGCGAACCCCAGTGGCCTGCCGGCGTACGACCCGGCCACGGGCACCGCCATCGACGGCATCGAGCCGGACGGCGGGGTGAACCCCAACTCCGGCGCCGAGTCGACCATCCACGCGCTGTTCTCGATGCTCACCCTGGACGCCAACCCCGACCTCAAGGCCGCGGCCCTGGGAATCACCGCCACGGTGGCCACCGACGGGCTCAGTGTGGTGGAGGCCGAGTCCGGGACGATCACCGGCGGCACCGTGACCACCCCGGCCTCGGCCTGGACCGGTGAGGCCAACTGGTCCGGCGGCGCCTACGTGGACCTGGCGGCGGGCGGCACCCTGCGCATCACCGTCCCGACCGACGACCAGGCGCGCCGGGTGCACCCGATCGTGAACCAGGTCGTCGAGCCCGCTGGCACGACGACGTGGACCGTCGGCAGCAAGCGGCCGGGCAAGGGCAAGGCCCCGCTGTTGGGCAGCACAGCCAACGGCGGCGCCGGCGAGCAAGGCGTCACCGAGGCGCCCGGCCAGCTACTGCCGCTGCCACTGGCCAACACCCTGCCGGGCAAGGCCAGCGAGGTCGTCGGCACGACGGATGCTGCGGCGCAGCTGGACGCGCTGCTGATCCAGCCGCTGATCTCCACGGTCGCGGTGACCGGGCCGGACGGCGACTCGACGCTGTTCGTGAGCGCCGACGTCGCTGACACGAAGCGCCGCATCGACGTACCGCGCGGGCAGCAGCTGGTGCAGCAGGCCTTCGACGCCGCCGGCCAGCCGATCCCCGACGCGCACAACGGCAAGGGCGACAAGCGCGGCGGCACGGTGTTTATCGCCGCCGGCGGGTTCACCCAGGTGTGGTTCGAGGCCCGATGACTCGCGAATTCGACCCCACGGATGCCGCGGAGCGCCATAGCCGATGCCGCCCGCGTCAGCCGACCCACGGTATTCGGAGTTCCGCCTCCGTAGTATCGTCGGAACAATGACAAACATTGCGGAGTCAGCTGCAGGCACCCCACAGGACGACCATCGGTTCTTTGGTCAGCCTCGGGCGCTGGCCAGCATTTTCGGTGTCGAGATGTGGGAACGCTTCTCGTTCTACGGGATGCAGGGCATCCTGCTGCTCTATTTGTACTACTCGGCGGCGGAGGGCGGCCTCGATATCCCGCAGGCCACGGCCGCGGGCATCGTCGGGGCGTACGGCGGAGCGGTTTACCTCTCCACCATCCTGGGCGCCTGGATCGCCGACCGGCTGGCCGGCTCCGAACGGGTGCTCTACGTCAGTGCGGTCGTCATCATGGTCGGGCACATCGCTCTGGCCCTGATCCCGGGCGTCGCCGGAGTCATCGTCGGCCTGATCCTGATCGCGCTTGGCAGCGGTGGTCTCAAGGCCAACGCGACCTCCGTGGTCGGCACGCTGTACCGCAAGGACGATCCCCGCCGCGACGCTGGTTTCTCCCTGTTCTACCTCGGCATCAACCTGGGCGCGTTCTTCGGCCCGATCCTCACCGGACTGCTGCAGTCAACCATCGGCTTCCACTACGGATTCGGTCTGGCCGCCGTGGGAATGGCGATCGGTCTGACCCAGTACTCGTTCGGGCGCAAGCGCCTGCCCGACTCCTCCCGCGAGGTGCCCGACCCGCTGCCGCGCAGCAAGTACCTGCCGTACGCGATGATCGCGGCCGCGTTCATCGTGCTCATCGTGGTGCTGGTGCTCATGGGGATCATCACCGCCTCGAACCTGGTGACCATCGTCATCGGCGTGACGATCGTCGCATCCGTGTCGTACTTCGTCGTGATTCTCACCAACCGGAACATCACCACGGTGGAACGGAAGCGCGTGTACGCATTCATCCCGCTGTTCGTGGCGAGTGTGGCGTTCTGGTCGCTCTACCAGCAGCAGTTCACCGTCGTGACGCTCTACTCGGACCTGCGGCTAGACCGCGTGTTCTTCGGCTGGGAGATGCCGGTGTCGTGGGTGCAGTCGATCAACCCGGTCTTCATCATCGTGCTGTCGGGTGTGTTCGCTGCGCTGTGGACCAAGTGGGGCTCGAAGCAGCCGTCCACGCCGGTCAAATTCGCCTTCGGTACAGCGATCATGGGCGTGGGGTTCCTCTTCTTCCTGCCGTTCGCCGGGGGCGCGGCCAACTCGACCCCGTTGCTGGCAATGGTCGGCATCCTGCTGGTCTTCACCGTCGCGGAACTGCTGCTCTCACCCGTCGGGCTGTCCGTCTCCACGAAGCTCGCGCCCGAACTGTTCAAGACCCAGATGGTCGCGCTGTTCTTCCTGTCGGTCGCCCTCGGCACCGCCATTTCCGGTCTGCTGGCCGAGTGGTACGCGGTGGCCCCCGAACACCTGTACTTCGGGGTGCTCGGTGGCATCGCCATTGTGCTCGGGATTATCCTGGCGCTGTTCGCCCGGCCGATCCTGCGGCTGATGGGCGGGGTGCGCTAACCTCGCGCATTCCGGCTGAGACTCGACGCTAGAGGGACAGGGTTCGCTGGGTCCACTCGGCCAGGAGGTCGAACACGGGCGTCGCGAACACCGCGAAGGCAAGCAGGTTCAGAAATACTGTTGCCCAGAAGGCGGACCGGAAGCTGGCCTTCTGGGTCTTGTGCCGCAGCGTCTGCTGGGCGACGATGGCGCCCGGCCAGCCGCCGACGACGCCGAGCAGGAGCAGCGTCTTCTCCGACACCCGCCAGCGCCCCTTAGTGGCCGCAGACTTGTCGGCCGCGTAGACGGCGAAGCAGACGATGCTGGCGACGAGGTAGAGGCCGGCCACCCATACGGGGATCGGCCAGAGCAGGTGCACGACGAGGTAGCCGGCCACCAAGACCAGGATCGGGAGGTACCGTGCGGCGCGGGATGTGCGCCGGGCGGGGGTGCGACGCGACGAGGACGGCATCCGTTGCCCGGTCGGGCGCACCCGCGTGGACTGCTCAGTTCGGGAACCCATGGCTCGAGCGTAACGGGCGCCGAGCCACCATGGCCCCGCTCAGCGTGTCATGGTGCGGCGGGCGGATCCGCAGCCGTGCTGAGCGCGCTCGGTTCGGGCAGGGCGGACATGCCCTCTGGCGTGTCGGCGGAGCGAACGAGCGCTTCGATCCAGCGGGGATTGAGTGTTGGCTTCAGTCGATCGGTGAACCTGTAGAGGATCGAAATGTGGGGGTGGATCCAGATCGAACCTCGACCGCCGTCGCCATCTCTGTCCTGTCGCCAGGAGAACTGGAAACTCTCGTTCGAGTGCAGCTTCACCGCGAAGGCAACCTGAAGATGGGCAAGCATCCGATCGTTGAAGTCGATTCTGAGGCTCGAGTCGTAGACCAGATGTCCCATCAGATGACCTCCCTCACGGTGTGCTTAGCGAGACCCTATGCCTGGCGGGCCGGGATCGCTGGGGGGTTGCGCACAGGGGGTAGCGTGCCGGTCGGCCCTTGCCGTTTGGTGAGGTCTGGGTGTCAATTGGATGCAGCGGTGAGGAAAAGTTGGGACGACGACGTCGGGAGTTGCTCATGTCGGGAAAACAGGATGCGTCGAAGGGGACGGGCCGGGGCGGCGCGGAACAACGCAAGGCCGCGACGTCGTCGGGCCCGCCGGCAGATCGGCCGGAGAAAATCCGCAACGTCGCCCTGGTCGGTCGGTCCGGCGCCGGTAAGACCCTGCTCGCCGAAGCGCTGCTCGCGGCCACCGGTGCCCTCACCCGGATGGGCACGATCGAGGGCGGCAGCACGGTGAGCGACTCGGACCCGTCCGAGATCCACCAGCAACGATCCGTGGCGCTGTCGGTGCTGCCGCTGACGGTCGGCGAGGTGAAGGTGAACCTGCTCGACACCCCGGGCTACGCCGATTTTGTCGGCGACCTGCGTGCCGGGCTGCGGGCCGCGGATGCGGCGCTGTTCGTGGTCTCGGCCGTTGACGGTGTCGACGCAGCCACCACCGCTCTCTGGGCGGAGTGCGAGCGCATCGGGATGCCCCGGGCGGTGGTGATCAACCGGATCGATCACCCGCGGGCGGCGTACGAGGCGGTGCTCGCGGCGTGCCAGGAGAACTTCGGCGCCGTGTTGCCGCTGGCCGTGCCGATCCGCACCGACGGGAGCATCACCGGGCTGCTGGGGTTGCTCTCCGGCACGGTCAAGGACTCCGGCGCGGGCACCGCCGGGCCCACCCAACGGCCGGCCACCGAGGCCGAACGCGTTGACGCGGAGCCGGCCCGGGCCACCCTGATCGAGGGGATCATCGCCGAGAGCGAAGACGAAACCCTGATGGACCGCTATCTCGGCGGCGCCCAGATCGACCTGCACACCCTCACCGCCGACCTGGAGATCGCCGTGGTGCGCGGCAGCTTCTATCCGGTGCTGGCGACCTCCGCCGAGACCGGGGTAGGCATGACGGAACTGCTGGAGCTGCTGACCGGCGCGTTCCCCTCGCCGATGGAGCGTGCCCTGCCGTCGGTGACGGACCTGGACGGCCGACCGGTGGGGCCGCTGACCTGCGATCCGGACGGGCCGTTGGTGGGCGAGGTCGTGCGCACCACCATCGATTCGTTTCTGGGCCGGGTCTGCCTGGTCCGCATCTTCTCCGGCACGCTGCGGGAGGACACCATCGTGCACATCGGCGGCCATGGCCTCACCGACCGGGGCCATCAGGACCACGACAGTGACGAACGGGTCACCCACCTGCAGTCCCCGCTGGGCGCCATCCTGCGACCGGTGCCATATTGCGTGGCGGGAGACATCTGCGCGCTGACCCGGCTGACCGACGCGGAGACCGGGGACACCGTGTCCGACCGGGAGGCGCCGTTGCTGGTCGAGGCGTGGGAGATGCCGGAGCCGCTGATGCCGGTGGCGGTGCACGGCGCGGCGCGCAGCGATGACGACGCGCTGGCCAAGAACCTCGGCAAGATCGTGGCCGTCGACCCGACCCTGCGGGTGGAGCGCAACGCTGAGACCCACCAGCTGGTGCTGTGGTGCATGGGCGAGGCGCACGCCGAGGTCGTGCTGGACCGGCTGCGCAGCCAGGGCGTGAAGCTGGAGACCGTCGACGTGATCACGCCGCTGCGGGAGACCTTCGCCACGCCGGCCGGCGCCCGGGGGAGGTACGTGAAACAGTCCGGCGGCCACGGCCAATACGCCATCTGCGAGATCGAGGTCGAACCACGGGAGCGCGGGGCGGGGTTCGAGTTCGTGAACAAGATCGTCGGCGGCGTGGTCCCCGGGCACTACATCGGGTCGGTGGAGAAGGGCGTTCGCGCGCAGATGGAGAAGGGCGTCTCGGCCGGATTCCCCGTTGTGGACATCCGGGTGACGCTGGTGGGCGGCAAGACGCACAGCGTCGATTCGTCGGATGCGGCGTTCCAGGCAGCCGGGGCGCTGGCGCTGCGGGAGGCCGCCGCGGAGGCCCGGATCCAGCTGCTCGAACCGGTCTCGGCGGTCACGATCAGGGTGCCCGACGCCTCCGTCGGTGCGGTGATGACCGACCTGTCCACCCGCCGCGGCCACATGACCGGCACCACCTCGGTGGGTGATGAGCGCACCGAGATCAGCGCCGAGATCCCGGATGCCGAGCTACTACGGTATGCCATCGAGCTCCGGGCCTTGACGGCGGGGAGCGGTCTCTTCCGCCGCAGCTACCTGCGGCACGACCCGGTGCCGCACAATGTGGTGCCGGCGACCGTGAGCGCGTGACCGAACGAACGGAGCGATCGACCATGACGCCAGTGACCTGCGATATCACCGTCTCCACCGACGGCTACGCGGCCGGCCCCAACCAGAGCCTGGAGAATCCGCTCGGTGAAGGGGGAATGCGGCTGCACCGCTGGGCGCTCGAGCAGCCTGCCGAGAATGCCGCCCAAATGGCGGCCATCCTGGAGGCGGGTGCATACATCATGGGCCGCAACATGTTCGGTCCCGGCCGAGGGGAGTGGGACGACGAATGGACGGGCTGGTGGGGCGACGAGCCGCCGTACCACGCGCCGGTGTTCGTGCTGACGCACTATCCGCGGGCACCGCTGGTCATGGCGGGAGGCACGACGTTCACGTTTGTCACCGACGGCATCGAATCGGCCTTGGAACAGGCGCGTGCCGCGGCGGGGGAACTGAGCGTGGCCATCGCCGGCGGTGCGTCCACTGTGCGGCAGTACCTCGCGGCCGGGCTGATCGACGAATTGCGGCTGCATATCGCGCAGGTGGTGCAGGGCACCGGCGAGCCCTTGCTGGAGGGACTGGACGACGTGAGGTTGGAACAGGTGAGCTCGGTGGAGAACGAGCTGGTCACCCACGTCGTCTACAGGGTGGTGCACTGAGCCGTGCAACGCCGTGGCGCGCTCGACCCATCCGTTGGTTGAGCCTGTCGAACCCGGCGACCAGTCCCGCTCGAACCGCACTCTCTCAGCGAGGCACCGGCGCCGAGCTGTGCGGGCTGTCGTACTCGCCCAGGGCGTAGCGCAGCTGTTGGTTGAGGTCGTTGAGCGCCTGGCGCACGTTGTAACGAGGGTCGGCGCCCTCGCTCAGTGGCGCGGCGATGCCGTCGCTTGCGAGACGGTGCAGAAGGGTCTGCACCGAATGATCGTCGAGGCCGGCCATCCAGACCAGCCCTTCGAGGTTGGCCAGCACGCCGACGAGAGCGGCAGCATCGCGCTTACTGAGGGGGTGAGGGCAGTTGGTGTCATCCACACGGGCAGTTTCATCCGCAATCGTGATGAGGGCAATCCCCGCAGCGAACTTCTGCGCAGCCCACGATGACGACCTCGATCCGCATGATTCCGGACTCGGGAGCACGGCGAACGGAGGTGGTGTTTGTCGGATGTTGTCTGTGCGGATTACCCAGTGACCGAGCGGCCATCCTCCGGCCGAGGGGATGCGGCGGATGCGGCCTGCCAGATGACGCGCAGCACATCGATGACGTCCTCGGCGTCGGCGCCGACCGATCCGGCCTCGGTGACGAGGTCACGGATGCGTGTGACGACGGATCCGGGCAGCACCGCCGCCGACTCGGCCACCCGGGTGCCGGCCGCGGTGCGGGTCACCACGAGTCCGTCTCGCTCGAGCAGCTTGTAGGCCCGCGCCGCAGTGCCGGGAGCCACGCCCAGGTCGCTTGCGGTCTGACGCACGGTGGGCAGGCGCTCGCCGGCGCCGAGCTGGCCCGAGACAATCAAGCCCCGAAACTGGCGGTAGATGTCGAGGGCGGGGCTGGACTCATCCGTCAGCGGCAGGATCGGCCCAGCGCTCATCGCACGCTCTCCGGCTGGGTGCTGGGCTGCGGGCGTGGGTGCTGGCGCTCCGGAGCCGGTCGGCGTAGCAGCCGGATCGCGACGAGCAACAGAAGTGCGAAACCGGTCACCTCCAGCGCCGGAGCCAGCCCGCCGCCCAATGCTGCGAACTCCGCGTACCGCCAGGTCATGTCATAGGTGATGCCGTGGTCGTCGTTCCCGACCGTCAGTTGAGACATCGAGCCGTATCTGCCGATGAAGCGGAACGCGCCGCCGAGGGCGAGCAGCGTGGCGGCCGTCGCGATAGCAACGGCGCCGGAGGCGACCTGGGTGCGCGCGTTGCGCTCGGCGGCGACGGGCTCGGGGCGGAGGTAAGGCCGCAGAGCGTTTCGGTGCAGTGTCGCCCAGGTCACGAGTACTAGTGCGGCGAGTCCGAGGAGCACCGGCACGCCGAAGTCCCAGCCGTAGAACCAGGGGCGGAGCGGTTCGAGCTGCGTATTCGGCACCGGGATCTCAAGGTAGATGAAGCGCCCACGCTCGTCGGACGACGAGGCCAGGCCGGCCGCGATGGTCGTGGCGAGGAGGGTGACCAGCGCGATGGTGCCGCCGACGAAGCCGGCGCGCGGGCCGAAGCTCAGCCAGGTGCGGCGAGCGGTCGGCACCACCGGCTCGTCGGGTTGGGGGGTGCCCCGGACCACGATCAGCCCCAGGCCGACCGTGAGGCAGAAGACCGCCGCGAAGACCGGCGTTGCATACTGCCACCACTCCACGATGTCGACGAGGTCGAGCAGGTAGCCGCGGATGACATTCTCGACCGCGTAGGCGACGATGACCGCGATCGCGCCGATGCCGAGGGCCCGGTGCTCGGACCGGTAGCGGGCCGGGACCGTCGGCAGCGGGGCACCGCCGCCGGGCGCCGCGCCGCTACCGCGCCGGCGGCGCACCCGCGGTACGACGAGGATGCCGACGACAATGAACCCGGCGAGGACCAGAGAGAACAGCGGCAGCGTGAAGACCGCCGCGGCAAGGTCCATCGGGCCCATAAAGGTGAGGATGCTCTGTGACATGTCCGCTTCTTTCAGATGTTGTGTCACATGTCTAACACAAGTTGTAGCATCCTGCGAGTACAAGTTTCGCTTCTGCTGTCGAACCCGGGCCCTGCTGTCAGCGCGGGTCCGTCTGTGATCAGCCTCACTGCCAATGGCGAGGGGGTCGTGCTCCAGGGCTAGCCGTGACTAGGCCGGGATGTCGCCGTCGCCGGAGGGGTGCTCCCCGGCGTCGAGCTCTTGGAAGAGGGTGATCTGGAGGCCGGCGGGCGCATCCATTCGCGAGTTGATCGAGCGCCACGGGGTTTCGCGGGGCGTGGCGGTGAGAATCGCGCCGGCGTCAACGAGCCGGTCGGTGGTCGCCGCGGTGTCGTCCACCTCGAACGCGACGCGGAGTCGATGGCTGGGCTGGCCGTCGGCCTCGACCCGATCGATCAGCCGCACCTGGGCGGGATTGGACAGCTCGAGGGTGGCGATCCCTGCGCTGAGGATCACGACCCGGGCGTCGCCCTCGCCCTCGTAGGACTCCGACACTGGAAGCCCGAGCACGTCGCGGTAGAAGGCGAGGGCGGCATCGAAGTCCTCGGTCTCGACGACGAGGCGCAGCTGCCGGACCGGGGCCGGGTTGGGGTTCGTGGGTTCGCTCATGCTGTGGATAGTAGCCGCGCTGGGTGGCGGCCGTGCGTAGGTCGACGGGCGTAGGGCCTTGGTGCACGGGTGACGCGTGGCCGCGAAGGCGGCGCGCTGTGCGGGGTGGGCGCCGCTATGCGGGCGGCGCGCCACCCGCATAACGGCGCCTGACCCGCCCCTCCACGAGCACAGCGACGGCACGCCGACGGCGCCTCGACGGCATGCGTACGGTACGTCGAGGAGCACCTCGACGGCACCGCGGGCCGGCACGGGGTGCGCTAGCGTCGAGGTGATTCAGTTTTGATCGCCCCCGAGGAGTTGCCATGACAGACACCACCGCACCGTCCGGCGCCGGTCCCGAGCAGGACGACACCGCCGGGCAGGGCAGCCCGGCGGCCGGTAGCCTGGCGGCCGCCATCGCGCTGGCACAGGCGGCGCACGCCGGGCAGGTCGACAAACTCGGGGTGGCCTACATCGAGCATCCACTGGGCGTGATGAGCCTGGTCAACACCGTGCCCGAGAAGACCGTGGCCGTGCTGCACGACGTGGTGGAGGACACCCCCATCACGCTCGACGACCTGCGCGCGCAGGGCTTTGACGAGCCCGTCGTGCGGGCGGTGGATGCGCTGACCAAGCGGGCCGGCGAACCGCTCGCCGAGTCGATGGCCCGGGTGGCCGCCGACCCGCTGGCGCTGGTCGTGAAGCACGCCGACCTCGCTCACAACGCGAACCCGGTCCGTCAGGCCGCGTTGCCGCCGGAGATGAGCCGGCGGCTCACGGCCAAGTACACGGAATCGGCCCGACTGCTCGGCACCACGCTCGCGGCGGTGCTCGACAGGGGATGACGGCTGCGCTCAGGTAGCGCCCGCGCGGGTCGGCTCCGCGACTACCGGCGCTTGGCGAGCAGGGCGCCGAGACCGGTCACCGCGGCGACGGCGACGGAGCCGAGCGTGAGGACCAGGGTGGGGTTGCGCTTGTAGGCGTCGGAGAGCTTCCCGAACGTGTCGGTCGCGAACTCCCGTGCCGAGGCGATGGCTGCGGTGGTGTCGATGTCGCGCAGGGCCGCGGTGGCGGTGGCGACGGTGTCGTCGACGGCGTGGCGGGCCTGGTCGGCGAGCTCGCCGGCCTTTGCGACGGTGTCCTCGACGAGGTCGTGGGCCTGCTGTGCGGTGTTGTCGGTCATGAGATTCCTTTCGAAGGGGGTGCTGGCTTAGCGGTGAACGGCCTTGGTGATCTTCTTCGTGTTGCGGCGGGCGAGCTTCTTCGTGCCGGCGCGGGCCTTCTTCACGGTCGGGTCGTTCCACGCCTTCTTGGCGTTGCGGCGGATCTGCTTGTACCGGCCTCGGCCGGCCTTGGCGCCGATGAGGTAGAACGCGAAGGCCACGGCGGCGGCGAGGAGAAGACGAAGTGCGGTCATGGTGGCCTGCTTTCTGGTTGGGGACTGAGGTGAGGCGTCCGAGCCCGGGCCGGGTACGGCCGAGCTGACCGGCCACGGTGCCGAGCGGATGTCTCGCCCTACCTATGAGTGGCGTGAAACCGGCAATTCGTCACGGAATCCACCGTTTTCGGCAGCCGTCGGAGCAGAATGGCAGCATCCGACGAAGGGAGCCACTGTGGCCTCGACATCCGCTTCCGCCTGGACGGACGCATCCAGCAACCTGCTCAAGGTCACCCGCGGGTTCGTCCTCGGCACCGTCGATCCCGGCTCAACGCCCGGCTTCAGCGGCAGCAAAACGGATGCCCAGACCGCCGGGGTCGCCGCCGCTGAGGCACTCTCGCACCAGCAGGAGATGCTCTTCGCCAACAGCCGGGAGGGCGACCCGCGCAAGATCCTGCTCATCCTGCAGGGGATGGACACCTCCGGTAAGGGTGGCATCGTGCGCCACGTGGTGGGCGCCGTCGACCCCCAGGGCGTCAGCCACGTGGCGTTCAAGGCGCCCACCCCGGCTGAGCTGCGGCACGACTTTCTCTGGCGCATCCGTCGAGAGCTGCCCACCGCCGGCATGATCGGTGTCTTCGACCGGTCGCACTACGAAGACGTGTTGATCGGCCGGGTCAGGCAGCTCGCGTCGCCAGAGGAGATCGAGGAACGCTACGACCTGATCAATGCCTTCGAGCAGGAGCTCGTCGACGATGACACCACCGTGATCAAGGTGATGTTGCACATCAGCGCCGGCGAGCAGAAGAAGCGCCTGCTCGAGCGGCTCGACCGGCCCGACAAATACTGGAAATTCAACCCGGGTGACATCGACGAGCGTATGCTCTGGCCCGGCTACCAAGCGGCGTACCAGACCGCGCTCGAGCGCACCTCCACGGCGTTCGCGCCCTGGTACGTCGTGCCCGCCGATCGCAAATGGTTCGCCCGCCTCGCGGTGCGGGAGCTGCTGCTCAAGGCGTTGAACGACATGGTGCTCACCTGGCCGCCCGCCGACTTCGACGTGGCTGCCGAGCGGGCCAGGCTGGCCGCGTCCTGAGGGGTGGGTCCATGGTGGTGTTGAGCGCGGGCATCCTGCTCTATCGGTTGACGGATGCGGCGGAGCCCGAGGTGTGGATCGCGCACATGGGTGGCCCGTTCTGGGCGCGCAAGGATGCCGCGGCCTGGTCGATCCCCAAGGGCGAGTACGGGCTCGGGGAAGACCCGTTCGCGGCGGCACGGCGGGAGTTCGAGGAGGAGATCGGGGTGCCGGCACCGGCGGTGGAGTATGTCGAGCTGGGTGAGTTCCGGCAGCCGTCGGGCAAGGTGGTGACAGTGTTCGCGGCGGAGGCCAACCTCGCGGTCGACACTGTGGTGAGCAACACGTTCGAGCTGGAGTGGCCGAAGGGGTCCGGCCGGTTGCAGTCGTTCCCCGAGGTGGACGATGCCCGGTGGGTGGGTCTGGAGCAGGCCCGGGTGCTGCTGGTGCGCGGGCAGGTGCCGGTTCTCGATGCCCTGGTGGAGCTGCTGAGGGGTCGGGGACGGCTGGCTCGGTAGCGGTCCGGCCCCTGGGGCTGGTGTCGGCTCGGCCGCGGGAGGGGTGGTTCGGGTGCCGGATGCCTGCTCCGGGGTGCTGCGCGGGCACGGCGCCGTTATGCGGGTGGCGTGCCACCCGCATAACGGCGCCTACCCCGCATAACGCGAATTCCAGTCGGTGGGGCGCGGAGCATCAGGGACCGTGGGGTTTCAGCGGGCCACCAGCCGGGGCCGCCGGGCGGCGACCTCCGCGCCGGCGTGGGCCGGCATCCGCCAGGCTTCGATCGCGGGCAGCAGGAGCAGCACCGCCAGCACCGCGAACGCCCAGCGGTAGCCGAGCTCGTCCGCGCCGGGGTCCACCAACACCGCGCCGGCCGTGGTGGCCCGCACGATGAGCGCGGCCACGGCGATGCCGAGCCCCACGGCCACCTGCTGCAGGGTGGACGCGAGGGTGTTCGCGCCGGAGGTGAGCGGCGCCGGCACATCCGCGAACTGCACCGAGTTGTAGCCGCTGAAGCCGATCGAGCGGAATACCCCGCTCGCGAAGAGCAGCACCGCGATCACGGCGATGGGGGTGGCCGGGTCGATGAACGCGCACAGCACGAACACCACGGCGCCGCAAAGGTTGCTGCCCACGATCACGATGCGGAAGCCGAACCGGCGAATCAGCGGGCTCGTCGCCGGCTTGATGGCGACGTTGCCCAGGAACACCGCCATCACGAGCAGCCCGGCTTGGGAGGCGCTCCAGCCGAATCCGGTCTGGAACAGCAACACGAACAGGAACGGTGCGGCGCCGATCAGCAGCCGGTAGACCAGCCCGCCGACATTGCCCACCCGGAACGTGGGAATGCTCAGCGCGGTCAGGTCGAGCAGCGGATGCGCCGCCCGCCGCAACCGCAACACCGCACCCGCGCCCACCCCGGCCGCCAGCGCGAGCAGCCCGCCGGCCAGCCACCAGTTCGTCGGGGCCGCCCCGACCTGTTCCATGCCGAGGACCAGCGCCGCCAGGGCCACCCCCACCAGGGTGAAACCGGCCCAGTCCAGCCGGTGCCGGTGCACAGGGTCGTTCGCCGGCACCAGCCGGAGCGCCGCCCCGAACGCGACGACACCGATCGGGATGTTGACGAGGAAGATCCACTGCCAGCCCACGGTGTCGGCGAGCACCCCGCCGAGCACCGGCGCCAGCACCGGCGCTAGCAGGGCCGGCCAGGTGAGGTACGCCATCGCATCCAGCAGGTCACGTTTCTCGATCGCGCGCAGCACCGCGAGGCGCCCGACCGGCACCATCATCGCGCCGCCCACACCCTGCAGCACCCGCATGGCGACGAGCATCGGCAGCGAGGTGCTCAGCGCGCAGAGGGCGGAGGCCACGGTGAAGATCACGATGGCCAGCGCAAAGATGCGCCGGGTGCCGAACCGGTCGGCCAGCCATCCGCTGACCGGAACCCCGACCGCCAGGGTGAGCAGGTACGCGGTCATGGCGATGTTGATGTCGACGGCGTTCACCCCGAGGTCGACGGCCATGGCCGGAGCGGCGGTCTGGATGATGGTGCCGTCGAGGATCTCCATGAAGAGGGTGCCGGCCACGAGAAGGGCGAGGGGCCGGTTGAGGGTCGCCGATCGGGTCATACCGCAATTCTCTCCCGCCGGTCGGGCCATCCGCGGCCACCCTCGGGAGCACCGGCGGGGGCGGATCGGGTGCCGGTGGCCCGCAACCGGACCAACTGTTGCCCGTGCGGACAATTGTGCCCGGCGCACCGGGCGCAATTGTCCGGATCGGCAACAGTTGCCGACGACTCGGGCAGCGGGGACTGCCCGGCGTCAGCGGAAGCGGTCGTCGTCGAACGGCTGCACGCCATCCGCGAGGCTCCACGCCGCGGCGAACGGCATCAGGGTCTCGATCCGGGCCACCCGCACCCCCTCGGCGGTGGGCAGCAACACCCGGATGCCGGGGTGGTAGTCGAAGAGCACCTGGCGGTCCCGCCCGCACGGGCCGACCACGCCGCGACCGTGATTGCCCACGGCAACTATCGTCGTGATTTCCCGCGCACCACCGGCGCGGGCGGTGCCCAGGGCGACGAGCTCGGCGCACGGACCGCCGGTGAAGTGGAACAGGTCCACGCCGGCGAACATACGGCCGTCGGCGGCCCGGACGGCCGCGCCCATGGTGTGGGCGCCGTCCTCGTCGGGGCCTGCATCCGTGTTGGCGTCGATGGTCGCACGAGCGAGCTCGATGAGTTCGCGGTCATCCGCTGACGGGGTTTCGAGTTCGGGGGTTGCAGGCATGGGCTCATCCTACGGAGGGACGGGTCCGGCGGAGGAGCGGCCGGCGTGGCCTTCGGGGCGTTAGGCGGGTCAGGCGCCGTTATGCGGGTGGCGCGCCACCCGCATAACGGCGCCTCGCCCGCATACCTCGGCGGCCACGCCCGGGCCGAGGCGTTGCGGCTACGCGCTGGCTCAGGTGGCGTCGGGCGTGAGCCGCGCGGCATCCTGGAGCAGGGCCCGGAACGCGTCCAGCTCGAGGGCGTCGATCGACGCGAACGTGATCGCGGCGGAGCTGACCTTGACCTTGCCGAGCCGGCCCTTGTACTGCTGCACGAGGGAACCGTTCTCGTCGGCCGCATTCACGTACACGCTGAGGTGGTTCTTCTGCCTGGCCAGTCCCACCACGAACCACTCCACGGTGGGCTTGCCCGGCCGGGCGATCACGGTGTGGCCGTAGCCGATGATCTGCTGCTCGGTGCCGCCCCAGAAGACGCCCTCCCACAGCTCGCGGGTTACCCCGGCGAAGACCTCGGAGATGATGGCGTCGAGGGCCCGCATCGAGTCGACAAAGGGGCCGTCCAGGGTCGCGAGGAACTCGTCGACGTCTCGACCGGTTAGCTCCATGGTGATCTCCTTCGGTGTGGGGTGGGTGCTGTCTCGATCGTAGGGGGCGGCGCTGTCGCCGCGTCAGCGTGCACCACGGCGACTGTCGCGAGTGTGGCACCGATCCGCGGATGCGGGGCCGGGCAGATTCGGCGGATGCGCTAACCCCGCGTAGCTCCCACAAACCCGCGCGGCTCTCCCACATCCACTTGGCGAGTCCGACCGTGGCAACCCCCTTGAAGGGGCACAGCCACGCGGATACGGTTCCAGCGTGCACATCTCACGAAGGAGGCCCCATGCCAGCCACCGCCTTGCCCTCCAGCGGCGACAACCCTGACGACGGCGCCGGTGCCGTCAAGATTTGCGACGGGCGCGGCATGGTCGAGATCCATCGGATGTTTCGGGCCGGGTTCGGTGAGGCCCCGGCGTTGGTCGGTGGGGTGCCCGACAGCGATGCCGAGCAGGCCGACCTCGTCGGCGACTACCTAGCGATGCTCTCCACCGGGCTGCACGCACACCACGAAGGCGAAGACACCATGCTGTGGGGCCGGCTCGAGAGCCGGGCCCCCTCCTGCGCGGCCCACGTGACGCGCATGAAGGAGCAGCACGCGCTGATGCTCGTGCACCTCAACGAACTCGATGCGGCCCTGCCGGCCTGGCGGGCGAGCGGCCGGGCAACGGATGCGGCATCCGTTGCCACAGCCCTGGCCGGCATCAATGCGGCGCTCGCCGTGCACCTGCCCGACGAGGAGACCCACATCGTGCCCGTGATGGAGACCGTCATCACGCCGAGGGAGATCGACGCGCTCTCCGAACACGGTCGGAAGGCCACCCCCAAGGGCAAGATGTTCGTTCAGCTCGGCACGATCCTCGCTGCGCAACCGGACGGCGGCGACGACTGGCAACACGAGCACCTGCCCGCTCCGGTGCGGCTGCTCTGGCGGCTCGTGGGCAGGTCACGGTACGAGCGGTACCGGGCGGCGCTGGTCAAATAGGCGGATGCGCCTGGATGCCGACCGGGTGGGCCCGGGGTCCGGAGTCAGGGGTGGCTACAGGCCCGCCAGCTCCGGGAACAGCATTCCAGGCAGGTACGGCCAGAACAGGGTGAGGGCCAGCACGACCGGGACCAGGATGATCACCAGGACGCCCAGCGCGAAGGAGTAGCTGAGGACCACGGCCATCAGCTGCAATCCCACAAAAGCGACGGGCTCGTCACGCACCTCGTGCACGTCGTCGAAGATCGTCAGCCCGTCGGCCTCCGGCGCGTTCCGCTCTGCGGTGTTGTGCTGTGTCGTGTCCATCTGTACCCCCGGGGGGAAGACTACCGGTGCGTGGAGTGGTGCGGACGTCGTTACGAGTGACCCGGGGCCGGGGGATGCGCGGCGGGTTGGCTTTCAGGTTGCGCTGTCGGCTACCGCTCCATGCGGCAACGGAGGTCAGCCGGCCACGGTCGCGGCCGGGTGCGATGTTGCGTTTACGGTACCCCCGGCAGGGGTGGGGTGCAACGGGGCTGGTGCGCCGGGCAGGTGAGGCGGCGCGCCGGCGCGTGGGGGGCGGATGGGCCGGGTGGTGACGCGGGGCGGGTGCGGGTGTGCGGCGGGGAGATGCGTTACGCGGGTCAGGCGCCGTTATGCGGGTGGCGCGCCACCCGCACAGCGGCGCGCCGCCCGCGCACCTCGGTCGACGGCATCCTGCCCGGCAGGCGTAGCGGGCGCCAGCGGCGCAGGCGTAGCGTGGACCGGGAGGCCTGGCGCAGCGCTAGCCGGGCCGAAGCGCGGGCAAGGCGCGGCGTGGGCGCAGCGGGACGGTGGGATGAAACAGAGCCTCCTCGGGCCGGGCGCGGTTGGTGCCGCTCGGGCACCTCTCGCGGGGGTCGGCGCTCGAGGAGGAACTGAGATGGCCGTCAGGGAGGCCTTCACCGCCGAGGAATGGCAGGCCGTGGGGGCCGCACCGTTTCTCGTGGGACTGTACATGGTGGGGGCGTCGCCCAGGGGGCCGATGGTGGTCGTAACGGAGATGCTGGCCGCGGAGAAGGCCGTGACGCTCGAGGCTCATCACCCGGATGCGCTGCCCATCGTCAAGGAAATCGACGCGGACCTGGTGGCCGAGGTACTCACCCGCGACCTCGGCGTGATCGACGGCGCTGCCGATGACCAGGCCCGGGTGCTGGGCGAGCTGGCCCGGGCGTTGGCCTTGGTCGAGGCGCAGGCGCCGACGATGGACTCGGCCTTCCGGGCCTGGCTGTTCCGGGTGGCCGAGCACGTGGCGCGCACCGCCACGGAGGGTGCGCCGCCGGGTGCCAGAGGCAGGCGGGGAAGCGGCGAGGTGGCCGCGGCACTGAAGACGCTGGCGGGGATGCTCGGGGTGCCTCGACGGTGAGACCACCGGCGTGCTGCCCCGGCGTGCTACCGCCGCGTGCTGCCCGAACGCCCTCCGGCCCGGAGGCTAGACGGTGCCGAGCTCGGTGAGCTTGGCGCGCACGTCGGCGTCGCTGGGCTCGACCATGTGGGTGTCGTCGGAGAACACGATCACGGGGATCTGGGTGCGGCCGCTGATGGCCTTGGCCCGGTCGGCGCCGTCGGCCACGGCCTCCAGGTCGACGTAGTCGTAGACCACACCGAGGCCGTCGAGCAGCTTCTTCGAGCGACGGCAGTCGCGGCACCACTCGGCGCCGAACATGGTGATGGTGGCGGCGGATGCGGTAGGTGCGGTCATCCGTCGAGTTTAGGCGGGTGTCGGCTGAGTGGATGCCGGGTGCCGGGGGTCGCGGAGACCCCGCACGAGTCCCCGTGCGAAATAATACGCTGATCAGAGCGAAACTGTGGTTGACTCAGCTTAGGATCCACCCGAAGGAGTACCCCATGAAGCGCCCGAGCGCCGCCGTGATCGGTCTGGTCGTCAGTGCCGGATTTTGTGTCGGGTTCACCGGGTACCTGATCTACGTGGGCCTCCGACCGGATGCGCCGAGCGGTTTCGCCACGCCGGCCGAGATCTACCTGGGCGGCGGCGGACTGCTCGCCGGGGTGCTGGGCCTGGCGGTGTTCCTCGGTTTGGTGCTGCGGCCCGCTGAGCCGATGCGCGACCAGATGCCGGCCGACGACGAGACACCGCGCGTCTAGCCCGGCCGCGCGCCGCGCTCACCCGCGCGCCGAGCGACCGGCCCCGGCCCCGGCGCCCCGGCGACCGTTCAGAGTGTGCTCAGGGCGCCGTCGTTGCGGGCGCTGCGGTGAGGTCCGGTTCATCCGCTGCGGCGGCATCCGCGCTCCGAGTGCGTACCCGGGTGGCCAGCACCGGTGCGAAGAACACCACGAGCAGGCCCGCCAGCGGCACGAGGAGCAGCCCGTAGCGCAACTGGGAGAGGTCGGCGATGGCGCCGATGATGGGCGGCGAGAACAGGAAACCCAGGCGCAGCAGCCAGGCGACGATCGTGAGTCCGGTGCCGGCGCGGAAGCCGGGCAGCTCGTCTGCGGCGTGCATCGCGGCCGGGATCAGCGTGGCGACGCCGAAGCCGGCCAGGCCGAAGCCCACGACGGTGCCCGGGATCGACGGAAACGCGAGCGCCGTGCCCATACCCAGGAACACGATCGCGCCGCCGGTGCGGGCCACAGCCCGCTGGCCGAACCTGTCGACGAGGCCGTCGCCGAGCAGCCGGCCGATGAACTGCATGCCCTGCAGGGCGATGAAGCCGAGCCCGGCCACCAGGGCGGATGCGCCGAGAGCGTCGGAGAGATAGATGGCCGACCAGGACGCGCCGGCGTCCTCGACGACGGCGCCGGAGGCGGCGATCACCACGAGCGCGCCGAGCACCAGCCACTTGCCCCAGCGGCCGGCCGAGCGGGTGGGTGCGTCGGCGTGCGGTTCCGGGGCGGTGGCTTCGGGTTCGAGGGGCTCGGGGCCGGCAAGGAGGAACCTGTAGCTGTACAGCGCGAACAGGCTGAAGGTGACGGCGGACACGATGAGGTGCTGGCCGCGCGGAATGTCGAGCTGGGCGGCGCCGGCGCCGAGGAGGCCACCGGTGACCGCGCCGATGCTCCACACTGCGTGGAAGGAGTTGAGGATGGAGCGTTTGTAGAGCCGCTGAACGCGCAGGCCGTGCGAGTTCTGGGCCACGTCGGTGATGGAGTCCATTGCTCCGGCCAGGAAGATACCGGCGGCCAAGGCAGCCCAGCTGGGGGCGATTCCGGCCAGGATCAGGCCCACCGCGGTGAGCATCGTCGAGACCACGGCGACCCGCGACGACCGGAACCGGCGGATCAGCATGCCCGCGGCGAGCCCGGCGATGAGGGCGCCGAGCGGGAACGCCGCGACCGCGAAACCGAATTCGGCGTTGCTGAGCCCGAGCTCGGACTTGATCGCGGGATACCGGGGGATCAGGTTGGCGAACAGGGCGCCGTTCGTGAAGAACAGCATGGCAACGGCGAAGCGAGCGCGGCGCACGGCCACGTCGGGGCGGGCAGCGGTGCGTTCTGCGGAGCGGGCGGGAGGCGTCATTGCGTCAGCGGACTTTCTGGTGGCGGTGAGTGGTCGTGCGGGTCCCGTTGGTGAGCGCGAGGCACGGGTTTCAAGCTTGGCACGGATGCCGGTGGCGCCGCACCCGGGTGGCTACGGCGGGCATCCGGCGCGGCGGCAGGTGTTGTGCTTCGTGGCAGGTATTGTTCACGGCGGCACAGGTTAGAGCACGTGCCGCGACAACAAAGGTGTGCCGCGAGAATCAAAGTGTGCCGCGAGAACGAAGGTGTGCCGCGAGAGTGCCTCGAGGCGGTGCCTGGGTGGCCCGGCTCAGCCGAGGGGCAGCTCGAAGATGGTTTCGAGGCCGTCCTCGTCGTCCCATTGCTCGCCCACCTCGACGAAGCCGAACTGGGCGATAAGGGCCCGAGACGGCAGGTTGTCGGGACTGATGGTGGCCCGGACCACCGTGACGGCCGGCTCGATGCGGGCGCGTTCCAGCAGCGCGGTGAGTGCGGCGCGGGCATAGCCCTGCCGCCGGTATGCGGCATCCACGGCGTAGCCCACCTCGACCATGCCGGTGTCGTCCGGCGGGCCGTGGTAGCCGGACTGACCGACGGCGAGCCGCCGGGTGGGGTCGTAGATGACCCTGGTGATCCAGCTGGCGTCGCCCGGCGAGGCGGCGAGCTGCCGGCTGCGGTACCGCCAGGTGTTGGCGCTGGCCGCCTGCACGAAGAAGGGACTCAGCTCCACCGCTGCCTGCTCGTTGGCCAGGTCGAGGTCCTCCTCGGCGAGGGCATCGATGGTGACCTGGCTCAACTGCACGAGGTGCACGTTGGGCGCCACGGTGGATGGCCACGGGTCGTCGAGCGAGGAGGTAGAGATCATGGGTCCTTCGGGGCCGTGCCGGGTGGGACTGATGGTGGACGGGCCACCTGGTGGTTCGGGCGGCGAACGCGGTATCGACGGCGGCCGTGGCCACTCCGAGCACGCGCACCTGAGGCTACCGCTCAGCGCCGGGGTTTCTCGAGGACTTTTCCGGAGTTCGCTCAAGCGTGCACCGACGTCGGCCCCTTGGACGCCTCCGGCCACCCGGACCCACGAAGAGGCGCAACTGTGCAGGCGCATCTGCTTACCCGGCGATTCCAGCGCCACAACCGGTACCCATCCAGGTGCCCCGGCCGGGCCTTCCCCGAAACGGACCGGCTGCCTATGCTGGCACCGTCGGGGGACCGGCCGCCGGCGACGGTGGCCGCCGCTGGTATCGGGAGGAGCGACCATGATGAGCGAGAAACCGCCTCTTCCGCTGGGCCCGGCGGTGCGGGGCCTGGCCGCCTGCGTGGCGCGCACCGGTCTGCTGATCGTGCAGCGGCGCATCCACTTGCCGCGGGGCAACGCCGGCAAGCGACTGTCGTTCGCCGACGGCAGCCGCGCGGTGGTCTACCGCGAAACAGTGGTGGACCGTGCGGCGGCCCGCACCCCCACGGTGTTGGTGGTGGGGTTTCGCCTGCGGCTGCTGCGCGGCCGGGCGCACCGCTGGTTTCGGGTGCAGAGCATCATGAACACCCCGCTGTTCGTCGGCTTTCCCGGCTACGTGTCGAAGCTGTGGCTGACCCACGACATCAACGGGTTGTACCGGGGCATCTACGAGTGGGACGGCCCGGAGCTCGCGGAAACCTACGCCCGCACCCTGTGGCGGGTGCTCGCGCTGGGCAGCGAACCCGGATCGATCCACTACGCGGTACTGCCCGGGGTGCACCGGGACGAGTTCCTGCGCGATCCGTACCGGTTTTCGGCCGGGGCTGTCGGCGTTGCGGGGGACTGGTGGCGTCCGGCCGAGCCGATGTCCGCCAAGCGCCGGGTGCGCGAACCCGCATGACCGATTTCGACACCGATCTTCTGATTGTGGGTGCCGGCACGACCGGCCTCACCCTTGCGCTGCAGGCCGTCGACCACGGCGCCCGGGTGCGTGTCGTCGAACGCCGGCCGGAGGCGTTCCGGCCGTCGCGGGCGATGGTGATGCATCCGCGCACCCTCGAACTCTTACGTCCGCTGGGGGTGACGGATGCCCTGCTCGCGCTCGGCGACTCCGCACCGTCGGTGCGGCTGCACCTGCCCTCGCGGGTGGTGTCGGTGTCGATCGAGAAGCTTGATCTGCCCGGCACCGCGTTCCCGCACCCGCTGCTGGTGCGGCAGTCCGACGTGGAGGCCGTGCTGGCCGCCGCGCTCGCCGAACGCGGCGTGCTGGTGCAGCGCGGTGCGGAGGTGGTGCGGCTGGCGCGGCTGGGTCAGGGCGGCGCCCGGGCCGTGCTGCGCACCGCGGACGATGAGCCGGACGAGGACGTGCTGTGCCGCTACCTGGCCGGCTGTGACGGGCCGGCGAGCCTGGTGCGCCGGTCGGTCGGCGGATTCCTCGGTGGCGACTACGACCAGGAGGTGGTGCTCGCGGACGTGGAGCTGGGCCCCGCCGGCGCCGGATCGCGGGCGGTGGCGCCGGTGATGCTCGAGACCGGGGTCGCGCATGTGGTCGTCGGGCGGCAGGGGCTGGTATTCCTGTTCAACATCGGTGAACGGGCCACCTGGCGGATGCTCGCCACCCGACGGGCCGGCGACGACCGGCAGCCGTTCGGCCAGCCGGGTCCGCCCGTACCGCAGGAGCAACTGCAGCGGCTGGTCGACGAGGCCGGGCTGCCGGCGCAGATCATCGAGGTGGCCTGGTCGGCCCAGGTGCGGCTGCAACACCGGATCGCCAGCCGGTTCAGCCGGGGTCCGCTGTTCGTGGCCGGCGATGCCGCCCACGTGCATTCGCCGGCGGGCGCGCAGGGCATGAACGCCGGCATCCACGACGCCGTGAACCTCGGCTGGAAGCTGGCGTTCGCAGCCGCGGCCGTCCGGCGGCTGCCCGAGACGGCGGACACCCCGGGTGACACGCGGCCGGGCGGCTCCCTGGCCGCCCGGCCCGGTTCGGCGCTGCTGGACTCGTACGCGCTGGAGCGTCGCCCCGCCGACCGGGCCGTGCTGCGGCTGACGCACACCATATATTGGGCCGAGGCGAGTCTGCATCCGCTGGCCCAGCTCGGCCGGGCGGTGCTGGTGCCTGTGGCCGGGCCGGTGCTGCCCTGGCTCGCCCGGCAACGCCGGCTGACCGCGGTGGGCATCCGCACCCTCTCGCAGTTCCGGCTGCGGTACCCGCACAGTCCGCTGTCGATGGACGTGCGCGCGTCACTCACCCCGGTGCGCGGCGGGCTGGCCCGGCGGGTGCTGCGGCCGGGCTCGCGGGTGCCCGACACCCTGGTGCGCTGCGAGGGCCGTCGGGTGCGCCTGCACGCGTTGCTCGCGCGGCCGGGGGTGCACATCCTGTTGCAGGCGAACGCGCGACCGGTGCCCGACCGGATGCTGAGCCCGCTGGTGCACAGTTACCGGCTCGACGACAGGCCCGGCACCGGCATGCTCGTCGTGCGACCGGACGGCTACGTCGGGCTGCGGGCTCCGGTGCTCGACGAACCGCACCTCGCCGCGTGGCTGCGCCTGGTGGGGCTGCCCGTGCGGTGAGCGGCGGGTTTAGCTGCGCACCGGTGCCTCGCAGAGTTCCAGCCTGAAGATCGGATGGTCGACCAGATCCGGCAGCTCGGCCAGGAACGGCCTGGCCCGACGGCCCAGTTTCTCGAGGTAGTCGGCGGCGACCTGGTCGTGTTCGAGGCCCCGCAGCTCGGTGGCCCGGTACGGGTGTCGGCGCCACCGGATGCGTAGCTCGCAGCGACCGGCGACCCGGAGGTTGCGCACCCACTGGGTCTCGCCGCGGCCGGCGATGACATACCGGTCGCCCTCGAACCGGAACGGTGCCACCGGGGTGCTGATCTCCCGGCCGCTGATGCGACCACGCACGATGAGGGTGGGGGTGCCGCAGGCCCGGGCGACCGGGTTGACGACGTGCCGCATGAAGCGGCTGGGCGGCAGGTAACCGCGGCGGCGGGTGGGCGTGCTGCTCAAGGTAGGCCTCCATTCAGTGTCATCGGCGAGGGGCACATCCGCCTCATGCCCGACACGGTACTGCCGCGGCCGGGACCCGGGAAGGGTGCCCGGGAGTTGCGCCCACACCCCCAGCGAAACCACCCGATCGGGGGTATAACTCCTCCAGAGCCATGGGACGGCGGCGAGTCGTCCGCTGAATCCGGGGCGCCACCGGCCGGCCGGAAGAAATAGCAGGAGTTGTGCATCCCGCGGCTGATCGGGGGAGTGTGTTCTGGCCGCGCAGGTCCTACGGTGAGGTATGGACTGGGTGGGCGACGTGGGGCGCGGTGAGTGGCTGCGCGAGCGGCTGGACGTGCGGTGGCGAAACATGCACTCCGCGGTGCCGCATGGTTTCGAAGCGTACGCGCGGGTGTTCCACCCCGTCACGATTGACCGGCCAGCCGGCACCGGCACCTGGTCGGGCCCAAACCGGGGGTTTGCGTCCGGCATCGACTACCGGAGCGTGCCGTGGGCGCGGGTGGCCGAGGTCGGGGGTGCCACCATGCATCCGCTCGCGCAGTTCGGCCGGCTGAACCGCGGGGTGCCCAACGAGTACAACGAACTGGTGGATGCCGACGGCTGGCGGTACTCCGAACCCGCCGTGGGCACCCTCGACGTGGCCGTACTCGCCGCCGTGGCCCTGCACCTGGCCGCCCACACCGGCACCCCGGATGCCGGAATCGCGGCCGTGTGGGAGGGCTGGGGTGGACTCGTCAGCGGTACCGGGGTCTCCGTGATCATGGTGAGCGACGAAGAGGCGGCCGACCGCGCATCCGATCGTGCGACCGATCGTGAGACTGAGGCCGCCGAGGCGAGGCTCCGGCAGGCGGCGCTCGCCGCGATGGTCGAGCCCGATGATTCGAGGGGCCCCGGCCTGCTGCCCGCCGATGTGTCGTCCGGTGCTCGGCTGCGACTGCCCGGGCGGGACTATGTCTTGTTCGACGCGGGCATCCGCCGGTTCGTCGACCCGGCCTGGCTGACGGATGCGCCATGGACCGATTCGACGTGGCCGCAGTCGCCGAACCTGATCTGGCCGGACGACCACGCCTGGGTGCTGGTGAGCGAGATCGACTTCGACTCTACGGTGATCGCCGGCACCCGGGCACTCGTGGACGCGCTGGTCGCCGATCCCACGATCGAGGTCCTGGAGCTGCGCGAAGGCGCCGACCTCACCTCCGAGGGTGACACGGTCAACCTTCCGCCGAACTGACTGCAGCGCCGGCTGCCGGCGGCCCAGCCGAGCCCGGCGATCAGGGGTGCGCGGCGGCGAGGGGGCGGGTGGGGCCGATGTCAGGGTCGTTCTCGCCCGGCCCCGGCACGATGGCGATGTCGGCCAACGGCACCACGACGCCGGCGGCGGTGACGAACGCGACCGAGGTGGGTTCGCTGGTGTCGGCGTACTGGTAGAGCCGGCTGGGGCCGTGACCGGACGGCCGGTAGTCGTCACCCCACTGGGCAAGCGCGCCGAGCACCGGGAGCAGCGCGTCGCCGGCGGCGGTGAGGTGGTAATCGAAACGTTCACGGGCGCCCGGCTCGCGGTAGCCGCGGCGTTCGAACACCCCGGCGGCCACCAGCGAGCACAGCCGGGAGGTGAGGATGTCGGTGGGGATGCCGAGCACCCGTCGGAAGTCGCTGAACCGGGTGTGTCCGCGGAAACCCTCCCGCACGATCAGGATCGTCCACCGGTCGCCGAGCACCTGCATAGTGCGCGCGATGGAGCAACGCAGGTCGTCGCCGGAGCGTTTCGACGAGACGGGGTGCGCACGAGCATCGGAGGGTCCCGTTGACATGTGCGTAGTCTACCTTTGGTTGGATTATCCAACCCAGCCCGTGACGGCACCGGGACCTCCGGTCACGGGGAGTCGGTGCCCTCGGCGAGCCAAGCGCGCACGACTTCGACGGCCGCTGCACGTTTGTGCTCCAGATCGGCGAGATCGGTGACGAGCAGGCTCGCCCGGATATCAGAGTGCCAGGTGAGCAGGCCGTTCGGGTCACCGATGAAAGCGGATGCGGCATCCGGGTTCTCGGCGGTGGTCGCGCCCCGGTGCAGCACCAGCCGCACCCCGTTTTTGCCCTGAGCGCTGATCGTGGCTTGGTCGACCCCGGCGAGTACAAAACTGGGGGAGTTCCACTTGATGTGTTCCTCTGCGGCCGGGTTGGCCTCCAGAACGAGCTGCCGCAGCGCCTGGATCACGGGCAGTCGTTCTGCGGGCTGCGCGGCGAGGTACTCCTCCACTGAGCGATAACGATCGACCATGAACGGAGCGTACCGCGGGAGTGCCGGCACCGGGGGGTCATCCGCGACGGCACAATTGACGCCGGCGCGCTCAGACGGTAGACCTTTGTGAAGGCCCAACCGGCCCGAGTGACCCATCCGCAACGCTTGGAGGACCTAGTGTCCGAAACGTTCAGCCTGATCCTGGGGATCCTCATCCTGGCGGTGGCGATCGCCGTCTCCGTGTTCCTCTACGTGATCTCCCGCCGCCCTCGCTCAGCTCCGCTCTCCGCTCATCAGCGCGCCGAGCACGACTCCCGCAGCGAGACCGAAGCGGCCCAGAGCCCGAAGATTCGGAACACCGGCAGGGGCGCCGGCCTCTAAGCGGCTCGGCTTCGCAACGAAGGGAACGCCATGAAATACGTGCGACTGGGCAGCACCGGACTCGAGGTGTCGGCGATCACGCTGGGCTGTATGAGCTTCGGCAATCCGATGCGCGGCAATCATTCCTGGACGCTGCCGGAGGAGACCAGTCGCCCGCTGATCTGGCAGGCACTGGAAGCCGGCATCACCACCTTCGACACCGCCAACGTGTACTCCGACGGCAGCAGCGAGGAGATCCTCGGCCGGGCGCTGCGGGACTTCAGCTCGCGGGACCGGAACGTGCTCGCCACGAAGGTGCACGGGCGGATGCGGCCGGGCCCCAACGGTGCCGGACTCTCGCGCCGCGCCATCCTGGCCGAGATCGACCACAGTCTCACCAGGCTGGGCACCGACCACGTCGACCTCTATCAGATCCATCGCTGGGACCCGCTGACGCCGATCGAAGAGACCATGGAGGCGCTGCATGACGTGGTCAGGGCCGGAAAGGCCCGGTACATCGGCGCTTCGTCGATGTACGCGTGGCAGTTCGCGAAAGCTCAGTACACCGCCGATCTCCATGGTTTCACCCGCTTCGTGTCGATGCAGGACCAGTACAACCTGCTCAACCGCGAGGAGGAACGCGAGATGCTGCCGTTCTGTCTCGATCAGGGCGTTGGCGTGCTGCCGTGGAGCCCGCTGGCCCGCGGCAAGCTCACCCGCGATTGGCATGAGACCACCGACCGCTCCGAAACCGACACCTTCGGCCAGACCCTGTACAAACAGCAGGAGGAGGGCGACCGCGAGATCGCGCGCGCCGTGGCCCAGGTGGCCGCAGAGCGCGGGGTGCCCCGCGCCCAAGTGGCGCTGGCCTGGGTGCGCCAGCAGCCGGCCGTGTCCTCGCCCATCGTGGGCGTCACCCAGGCGCACCACCTCCTGGATGCCGTCGCGTCCGTGGACCTCACCCTCACCGCCGACGAGCTGGCCCGGTTGGCCGCCCCGTACCGGCCGCACACGCCCGAGGGCTTCTAGGCCCGCGGATGTCGGTGGCTCCGTCTAGCCTGACGTCACCTACTCACTCACCCTCGAGCGAGCGCAACCCGTTCGGAGCGTGCGGGTGCGGACGCTCGTTCTCCGGCCTGAGCTCTACCAGGCACACGACCACAGCGTTGGTGCGGGACATCCCCGGGCTCACTCGGCAGGAGTACCTCGCCGCGTCGATGGCGGGACTCGAGCTCATGGGACGGTGCCCGGACTGCAGCGACTTTCCGGTGGCTGACTTCGTCGATTGGCTGCTAGCCGTGGCCGGGGACCTGCCCGAGGGGACAGTCGTGGAGCGGCATGCCTTCGACCTCAATGTGAGGTGGTCACTAGGCTCGGGGGCGTGACGCGTCTTCTGAAGGTCCTGTCCGCTGTTGTCGTTGCTGCTGTGCTGGCGGTCGGCGCCCCGCTGGCGACGAACGCCACTGCGCTGAGCCCGGTAACGGCGGCATCGGCAGCTCCGGCTGCGCATTCGAACGTGGTCGGGAGCGTGCGCGCGGCTGTGCCCGCCGACACCTCGGACTTCACCTTCGCGCTGTACGCGGGGGAGTACTACCTGGGCCGCGACGATGCCGGGCTCTCCACCCTGCGCACTGTCGAGACCTTCGTGGCCGAGTTCCCCGACTTCGACCAGAACCGCGGCATCATCCGCGCCATCCCCAACGACTATGACGGTGTGCCGCTGAACACGACGGTAGAGTCCGTCACCGATGCTCAGGGCGAGCCGGTGTACTTCGAGACCGAGATCAACGGTGGTTTTACCGAGCTTGCGCTCGGAACCGACGAGTTCGTGCGCGGCACCCAGACGTACGTCATCAGCTACACCCAGCAGAACGTGGTGCGCGCGTTCGCTGACACCAACGACGACGAATTCTACTGGGACACCAACGGCACCGGTTTCGACCAGCAGTTCGGTACCGTCGCCGCCCGGGTGCACGTCGATCCGGTGATCGCCCCCTTCCTGACCGGCAACAACGCCTGCTACACCGGGGCTCAGGGGGAGAGCGGCGATTGCCAGATCGTGCAGGAAGCTGACCCGGATGCCGCCGCCCCGGCCGGCCAGATGTTCACCGCCGAGGCCGCCGATCTGGGCCCGGGCGAGAATCTCACCATTGCCATCGGTTTCACGCTCGGCACCTTCGTGCAGGTGCCCGCCGAGGCGAGGTCCGACGCCGACAACTCGCCCGGCTTCGGTCCCTCGTCCGGCTTCGGCGGGTTCCCGTTCGGGCTGCTGGGCATGGCCATGCTCGGTGGGGTGTTCGTTCTCGCCCGGACCTTCGCGCGCCCCCGCGACCCGAAGGGCGGCACCATCATCGCCCAGTACAGCGTTCCGGACGGCTACAACCTCCTCGAGGCCGCCGACCTCATCGGTCGGCCGAAGTCGGCCATGGCTGCGCAAATCGTGAGCTTTGCGGTGCGCGGTAACGTGCGCATCCTGGACTACCCGGTCAGCGCCGACGGCGGCGACTACACGCTGCAGCTTCTCCGCACCGACGGCGTCGACGACCAGGAGCTCGCCGTGCTCGCCACCTTCTTCCCCGGGCTGCCGGCTGGTGCGGTGTGCGAACTCGGGGTCACCAACGACCCGCTCGCCCGCGGGCTCAAGGCCGCCACAGCAGATGCGACGGTTCGCAACACCGCCCGCGGCTGGCGCGCTCGACCGGCCCTGACCCGGGCAAGGATCCGTCTGCTCGTCGGTCTCGGCGCGCTGGTCGCCCTGGTCGTGGCAGTTCTCGTGATCGGCGACCCGCCCGCGATCTGGTGGTCTCCGTTGTTGCTCCTCGCCGCGTCCGCCGTGATAGTGGGCATCGTCGCGGGGAGTCGGTCGCTGCTGCTCACCGCGGCCGGCCTGGAACGGCGCGACTACCTCGCCGGCATGAAGATGTATCTCGACCTGGCCGAGGCGGACAGGTTCCGCATGCTGCAGAGCCCGGATGGCGCCCTGCGAGTGACCGTGCCCCGTACCGTGCCCGGGATGGAACCCGCCGCATCCACCCTCGACACCGTGGAACTGGTGAAACTCTACGAAAAGCTCCTGCCGTTCGCGGTGCTCTGGGGTGTGGAGAAAGAGTGGGCCGCTGAGCTCGAGGTGCACTACGAGCAGGCCACGACCGCGCCGGACTGGTTCCTCTCGCAGAACGCCTTCAGTGGCATCCACCTGTCCACGGCCCTCGGCGGCATGGTCAACTCGATGAACACCACTCAGACGCCCACGTCCTCGTGGTCGAGCAGCGGTGGCGGCAGCTTCTCCGGCGGATCCGGTGGCGGCGGCTTCTCCGGCGGTGGTGGTGGGGGCGGTGGCGGCGGTGGCCGCTAGAGCGGCTTGACCATCTCGATCTCCATGGCGCTGGAGTCCAGGACGTACTGCACCCGGTGCCCGGTCTCGGTGAATCCCCGGCGCAGGTAGGCGGCGCGGGCGCGGGCATTGTCCTCGTGCACGTGCAGGGTCAGCCGGTCGCCCTCGCCTCGGGCCCATTCCTGGATCGCGACGAGCAGGGCGTCGAAGACCCCGGCATCGCGGCCGCGGTGCTCCGGCGACACATACACGCCCACGAGCAATGCGCCGGTGGTCGCGTCGGGCACGTACCCGCCCATGGTGCCCACCCAGCGACCGGCGGGGTCGATCGCGACCAAAACCGTGCCGTGTTCGGCGGTGCCGCGGGCGGCGCGCATCCGCCATTCACTGTCGGTGTGACCGAGGGCGTCCTGCAGGGTCTCGCCGAACGCGATCGGGGTGTCCTGCAACATCTCCAGGCGCAGCGCGCGCACCTCACGCCAGTCGTCCACCCGTGTGGCGCGGATGCTGAACCCCTCGGTAATCATTCGCCGAGCTTACCCAGTCACGCGCGCTGGTCGCCGCGCCGGGGCCTTGCGCGCGCCGCGGTCCTGTGGTTCATTAGTTAGGTAACTAACCACGGAGGTAATCGTCGTGATGGATGAGGCTCGACCGATCTTCCAGCAGATCGCTGAGCGGGTCGAGAACGACATCCTGTCCGGCGCGCTCAGCGAAGAGGGCCAGGTGCCCTCGACCAATGAATTCGCGATGTTCTACCGCATCAATCCGGCCACCGCCGGCAAGGGAGTGAACCTGCTCGTCGAGCAGGGCATCCTCTACAAACGCCGGGGGATCGGCATGTTCGTGGCCGCCGGTGCCCGGGAGCGCATCACGGCGCGCCGGCGCGAACTTTTCGTGCTGGAGTACATCGCCCCGATGCTCGCCGAAGCCGCCAGCCTGGGCATCAAGCCCGACCAGATCACCCAGCTCATCGAGAACCAGCTCAGCGAAAGGGAGACACGATGAACAGCCAGAACCCGGTCATCCAGGTGGATGGCCTCAGCCGCAGCTACCGGGACGTCGCGGCGCTGTGGGACGTGACGTTCAGCCTCCAACCCAACATGATCTGCGGGCTGCTCGGCCGCAACGGTGCCGGCAAGACCACCCTGATGCGGATGCTGACCGGCCAGGACTTCCCCAGCGCCGGCAGCGTGCGCCTTTTCGGCGAGAATCCGGTGGAAAACAGCACCGTCCTGCAGCAGATCTGCTTCGTGTCGGAGGCGCAGCGCTACCCCGACGGTTTCCAGGCCCGGCACGTTCTAGCCGGGGCCCCGTGGTTCTTCGCCGACTGGGATGCCGCGTTCGCCGATGACCTGGTCGGCAAGTTCCGGCTGCCGCTCAAGCGAGACGTGAAGAAACTCTCCCGCGGCCAACAGTCCGCTCTCGGCGTCATCGTGGGCCTAGCCAGTCGGGCCAGCATCACGATCTTCGACGAGCCCTACCTCGGCCTGGACGCCGTGGCCCGGCACACCTTTTACGACACCCTGCTCGCCGACTACGCCGAGCGGCCCCGCACGATCCTGCTGTCGACCCACCTGATCGATGAGGTGAGCAACCTCCTCGAGCACGTGCTGGTCCTCGACGAGGGCCGCTTGCTGCTCGACCAGAGCGCCGAGAGCCTGCGCGGCAGCGCCGCCGCGGTAGCGGGACGGGCCGGCGACGTCGACAGCTTCGTCGAGGGCCGTCAGATTCTGCATCGCGATACCCTCGGCGGCCTGGCCACCGTGACCATCGCGGGCCGGCTGACCGCCGCCGACCACCGCGCCGCCACCGCTGCGAACCTCGAGATTGCACCGGTGTCCTTCCAACAACTGATCGTCGACCTGAGCACCCGATCGGCGCCGGCGCCCGCCGTCGCGTCGGTCGTCCACGAGTGAGGAGCACATCATGACCGCCATCAGTACCGCACCTCCGGTGCCCCGCCTGGCAAGCCGGCACCGCCTCGTCAAGGTGATGCGGCTGCACCTGGTCAATCGCCTCACCTATGTGGGCATCCCCTGGATCATCACCGGAGTCGCCCTGTTCATCTCGATCGTGGTGGCGCTGTTGATCTCCGCGGCGGTGCCCGAGGCCGGCCGACAAGACGCCCTGCAGGGCATGAGCTACAGCTGGGCGGTGCTCTCGCCGCTCTGGTACCTCGCCGTGGTGGGCGTTCAGGCCGTGAGCGCGGTCTTCCCCTTCGCGCTGGGCTTCAGCATCACCCGCCGGGAATACGCCCTGGGCACGCTGCTCACCTATGTCGTGATCGCGGCCTTCAACGCCACCGGCTGGGCCATCCTCACCGAGATCGAGCGGGCGATCAACGAGTCCGGCGTCGTGTTCCACCACTTCACGGCGCTCTGGCTCGGCGAGGTCGGTGCCGGCGCGGTGTGGCTCTCCCTCTTCGCCCTGCAGATCCTGATCTTCGCCGTCACGTCGGCGTTCGCCGCCGTCTACGCCCGCTGGCGCTCACTGGGAATGCTGGTCCTCTGGGCGGCTGTGGCTCTGCTGGTGCTGGGACTCATCGCCTTCGCGGTCCTCACCGGCACGGCCCCGTCGATCATCGACTGGCTGATGGGGATCAGCACCGTCAGCTTCTTCGCCGCGCTGCTGATTCCCGCCGCGCTGGCCTTCGGCCTCGGCTGGGGCGCCCTCCGTCGC
This sequence comes from Cryobacterium zongtaii, assembly GCF_002909375.1. GTDB lineage: Bacteria > Actinomycetota > Actinomycetes > Actinomycetales > Microbacteriaceae > Cryobacterium > Cryobacterium zongtaii. Next base: position 350,506 of record NZ_PPXD01000026.1, on the reverse strand, counting down.
GCCCCGCTGCGCGGGTAGACGCGGCGCCGGGAACCGCTGGAGTTATGCCACCCCGCGGGTGCTGATCGGGCGGGTGCTCGGGTAGCGGAACGAGAGCAGGTCGGGCAGGTCGAGCACCGAGGTGACCCGACGGGTCTCCGGCACCCCGTCGCGCGGGGCGGGCGCCACGAGCACGGCCTCCATGCCGTGCGCCCGCGGGCCGTCGAAGTCTGCATCCCAGGTGTCGCCGACGAAGATCACCCGGGCCGGATCGGCCTCCGCCGTGTCGAGGGCCGCCTGGTAGATCGCCGAATGGGGCTTCCGAAAACCCACCTCGAGCGACGTCACAATGTTGGCGATGAGGTCGGTGGCCCCCATGGCCGCCAGCTGGCGGGGCACGACGGATGCGCTGTGCGTGTTCGAGACGATGGTCAGCGTGAAGCTCTGGCCCAGTTCCCGGAGCGTCTGGGCCATACCGGGGATCAGCACCACCCCGCGCTCCCAGTCCGCCATGTTGCTCGCCGCTCCCGCGGCGATCTCGGTTGCGTCGGGTTCCCGGCCGAGCAGCCGCACGAACGCGCGCCGCGACAGCTCTTCCATGGTGAACTCGCGGTGGTCGACGTCGGACTCGGTGTTGAGCTGGTGGAAGGCATCCAGCCAGGCATCGGCGGTCTCCTGCTCGGTGCCGCGCGCGCCGAAGGCCCGCATGCTCGCGTGCGTGTCGGCGTAGCCCTGGCCCGCGCGGGAGTCCGCGTAGTTGACCAGGGTGCCGAAGAAGTCGAGGAACAGATGCCGCATGTCCTCAGCTTGGCAGGGTGCGGGGCCTCGTCCGGCTAACGACCCGGCGCCGTTCTGCGGGTCACGCGCCGGTATGCGGGTGGCGCGCCACCCGCACACCGGCGCCTACCCCGCACAGCACCGTCCCCGCGGCACAGAACCGCGGATGAGATCGGGAATACGTCACAGCCGGGGAACGCTGCACGAACCATGAAGAAGATCGGGTTCTTGTCCTTCGGCCACTACCAGGCGGTGCCGGGATCGCTCGTGCGGACCGCACGCGATGCCCTCCTGCAGACCGTGGAGCTCGCGGTGGCGGCCGAGGAGCTCGGTGTGGACGGCGCGTCGGTGCGGGTGCACCACTTCGCACGGCAGCTCGCCTCGCCGTTCCCGTTGCTGGCCGCAATGGCCGCCCGCACCAGCCGGATCGAGCTGGGCACCGGCGTGATCGACATGCGCTACGAGAACCCGCTCTACATGGCCGAAGAGGCCGCGATCACCGACCTGATCAGCAACGGACGGCTGCAGCTCGGCCTCAGCCGCGGCTCACCCGAGACCGCCCTGCGCGGCGCCGAGGCGTTCGGGCATGTGCCCGACCCCGGCCACAGCGATGCGGATGACGCCCGCGAGCGCACCGCACAATTCCGCCGCGCCATCCGCGGGGCCGGCATCGCTGCCGCGAACCCGCAGTTCACCGGGCACAGCAACCTGCTTGCCATCGAACCGCAGTCGCCCGGACTGTCCGAGCGCATCTGGTGGGGCTCGGGCAGCCGCGCCACCGCGAAGTGGACGGGCGAACAGGGCATGAACCTAATGAGCTCCACCCTGCTCACCGAGGACACCGGCGCCGACTTCGGCGACCTGCAGGCCGAACAGATCGGAATCTTGCGACGGGCCTGGGCGGACGCCGGGCACCCCGGTACCCCGCGGGTGTCGGTGAGTCGCAGCATCATGCCGCTGGTCACCGAGCAGGACCGCCGCTTCTTCGGTCTGCGCGCGCAGGCCGACAACCGCGACCAGGTCGGCCACCTCGACGGTGGCCTCGCCCGGTTCGGCAAGAGCTACATCGGCGAACCCGACCTGCTCGTCGAGCAGCTGGCGCAGGATGCCGCGGTGGCGGCGGCCGACACCGTGTTGCTGACCGTGCCCAACCAGTTGGGTGTGGACTACAACGCGCAGCTGCTCGATTCTGTGCTGCGCTTCGTGGCCCCCGGCCTGGGCTGGCGGTGACCGGAGCGCGGGACCGGTCCAGGCACCGCCTCGTGTGCCGACATTCGTGAGAGCGCGATCATTTGCGGTGAAATCACCCGCGAACGGGGGCTCAGGACAGCGCGACACAGCCCCGGCGGCCGGTGCGGCGCTGCTAGGTTCGGAGATACGAGCAGTTTGGGGACTGAGCCGTGCAGGCACCTGGCGTACCAACACAGCACTTCCCGCTGAAACGAGCGGGCAGGACGCTCGGCCTGTCTCCAGGTAATGTCCGGGCCTGTGAGTCGTCATGACGACCTTCGATGATCTGGTGGCCCCGCTTCCGGCCGGCGCCACGGTGCCGTCCGAACAGCCGGCATCCGACGCCCTTCTGGCCGCCGTCGATTCGGTGGCCGATGGCATCGCCGACCTGAGTCTGGCCGACGGTGGGCGTGACACGACCCTGCCCGGCGGTTTTGTGGAGCTTGTCGACCTGCCGAACCCGGCATCCGACGATGAGCTGCACCAGACGCTGCGGACGGCCGGTCTGCCGGCCTCGCTCGCCCGTCGGTCCACGATCGAGAGGCTGCTCGCCGAGAGCGCCCAGGCCAATCAGGACGGCCAACACCATGCCGGCGCCGCGCAGGCCGAACAGGTGCTCGCCGACCCGTTCATCACCCCCGGCCAGGAGGCCCGCGCCCGACAGCTGCTCTCTGGCCACCGGCTGCGGTTGGGCGAGTTCGAGGCATCCGTGCGGCACGGTCTGCTCGCCCTGGAGTACCTCACCGCCAGCGGTGACCTGCTCGGCCAGTCGATGGTGCACTGCACCCTCGCGCTCGCGTTCCACGAGACAGCGCTGGAGGAACCAGCGCTCGGCCACGTGCTCGGCGCCCTCGAAGCCGCGCGGCTCTGCGGTAGCCACACGGCGGAGTTCTGGGCGCTGTCGCGTTCGTCGATGGTGCACCAGGCCCTCGGCGACGCCGATCGCAGCATCGAGCTGGGCCGGCAGGCGCTCGCCCTGGCCGACACCCTCGGTGACTCTCAGGCCGAGTTCGCGGCGCGCAACAATCTGGGCGACAGCTATCTGGAAATCGCCCGGGCGCGGCGGGCCAGGGGCGAAGACGCCCAGGTGGCCCTGACCGACGGGATCGCCATCATCCGTGCCGCCGTGGCGCGGGCGGTCGAGCAGGGACACGCGTTCGACGAGACCATCGCGCGCACCAACCTTGTCGGGTTCCTCATGGAGCGCGGCGAATACGCCGAAGCGCGCCGGCAGGCCGGCCGGTCCAAGACCATCGCCGTCACCAATGGCTACCGCAACCTGGCCGTGAACAACGACTCCCAGCTGGCCGAGGTGGCCCAGGCCGAGGGTCGCGTCGACCTGGCCTGCGCCATGATGGACGCCCAGCTCGCCGACCCGTCGGTGGCTGAGGACGCGGCCCTGAACGTGAAGCTGCACAGGTCGCTCTACGAGATGCACCGGGGCGCCGGCCGGTTCGAGCAGGCCCTGCACCATCACGAACGGCTGCACGTGCTGATTCTCGGACTCACTAGGCAGACCGCCGGGTTGCAGTCGCGGATGCTGATCAACTCGCTGGAAATCGAACAGGCCCGCCACGAGGCGCAGCGTTCGCAGCTGGAAGCGGAGATGCAGCGCATCCGTGCCGAGGAGCTTGACCAGCAGGCACACACCGACCCGCTCACCCGGCTGCCCAACCGCCGGGCCCTCGACCGGCAGCTGCCCGAGATGATGCGCCTCGCCGGGGAACGTGCGGAACCACTGTGCGCGGTGATGGTCGACATGGATCACTTCAAGCGGGTCAACGACGATCACGGCCACGCGGCCGGCGACCGGGTGCTCACCACCATGGCCGAGATCCTCGGCGAGTCCACCCGCGACAGTGATCTCGCGGTGCGGGTCGGCGGCGAAGAGTTCCTGCTGGTGCTCGGCGACACCACCCTCGACCAGGCCGCGCAGATTTGTGAGCGCCTGCTCGGCGAGGTGCGCAACCATCCGTGGGGCGCGGTCACCGAGGGGCTTCGCTGCACCGCCAGCGTGGGGGTGGCTCTGCTCAAACAGGGGGAGAGCGTCTCCCGCTGGCTCGGCCGTGCCGATGCCGCCCTGTACGAGGCCAAGGCCGCCGGCCGCAACCGGGTCGAGCTCGCCGCGGCCCGGACCTGACGATGAGCCCCACCCGAACCGGGCGTCGGGTCAGGGCACCAGCACGATCTTGCCCACGTGCGCGGATGCTTCCAGCCGGCGATGCGCCTCCGCCGCGTCGGCGAACGAGAACCTGCTGTCGATCACCGGTTTCAGTGCGCCGGAGTCCAGCCACGGCCACACCCGGCTGAGCAGGTCGGCCATGATGGCCGCCTTCTCCACGGCGGGCCGGGCGCGCAGCGTGGTGCCCCAGTAGCGGCCCCGCTTCTGCATGAGGTGGAACGGGTTGAAGACGGCGTCCTCACCGCTCTGGTTGGCGATCACCATGATGGTGCCGCCCAGGGCGAGCGCCGCCACATTGCGGGCCGCGTACGAGCCGCCCATGATGTCCAGGATCACGTCGGCGCCGTGCCCTCCGGTCGCGGCGAGCACCTCGGCCACGAAGTCCTGCTCGCGGTAGTTGATCAGCACGTCTGCGCCGAGTTGCCCGCACACCGCCAACTTCTCGGCGGAGCCGGCCGTGACCAGGACGCGGACCCCGGCCAGCCGGGCCAGCTGGATCGCGGTGGTGCCGATGCCGCTGGCGCCGCCGTGCACGAGCAGGGTCTGGCCGGCCGTGAGTCGCGCGCTCATGAAGACGTTCGACCACACTGTGGCCAGCGCCTCCGGCAGCGCGGCGGCGTCGATCAGGTCCACGGCGTCGGGAACCGGCAGGGCCAGGTCTTGATGAACCACGGCCTCGGTGGCGTAGCCGCCGCCGGCCAGCAGGGCGCAGACCCTGTCACCCACGGCGAAGCGGGTGACGGCGACTCCGATCTCGGTGACGGTGCCGGAGACCTCCAGACCCGGCCACTGGGGCGCGTCGGCCGGCGACGGGTACAGGCCCATCCGCTGCTGCACATCGGCCCGGTTCACGCCGGCCGCGGCTACCGCGATACGGATGTCGCCGGCGCCGACGACCAGGTCGGGGACGGTATCGAGGGTGAGGGCGTCCGGGCCGCCTGCGGTGTGGACCACGAGTGCACGCATCCAGCCATCTTAGAAGCGCCCCCTGCGGGGAGACCTAGCCGACGAACCAGTCGAGGCTCTGTCCGTGCGCACCGCACCGGGCGAGTGGCCGGCCGTCGAGGGAAACTGTGAAGTCGCCCGGCATCGGCGTCTCGGGCAGCAACGCGTCCACCCGGGGCAGCACCCCGACGCCGTCCAGCGAGATCCAGCGGCCGAAGCCGGTTACGGCATCCGCGAAGGCCGCCCGCTGCTCGGGGGCCAGGTAGACCAGGACCGCGGGACTGACGATGACCAGCGGCACCCCCGCCGGCGCGCGGGCGACCAGCGCCTCGAGGTCGTGGGCGGCGTCCCCGCGCACGAGCAGCGGTGGGTCCCGTCGCACGATCGAGATCGCCGCATCCAGTCGCCGGCGGCGCGCGGCCTGCTCGGGCCAGACGAGTGTGTCGAGCCAGCGCACGTCCTCAGGGTCGTGAACGTCCAGCGGGTTCAGATCGAGGCCGGCGCGCCAGAGTACCTCGGGCGGATGCTCCGGCAACGGCACCGGCCCGGTGGTCTCGGCTGAGAGCAGCACCGGGCTGGGTCCGTCGGCGGGATCCACTCGCCGACCCGAGTAGTCGTAGCTGTACCGGTCCGGATAGAGACAGAGTCCCGCGCTGGCGCCGACCTCGATCAGGGCCACCCGCGGGCCGATCGAGGCGAGGATCGGCATGACCGCGGTGAGGCGGCGGGGCTCGTTGGTCTGGGTGGCGCGCACCAGCGCCTCGGCGGCGACCGCCGGCCACTGCTCGAGAAGCCAGCGGCGGAAGACCGGATAGCCCGCCAGCGGTGCGCCGAGCAGACGTGCGCAGGCGAAGACCAGGTTCGGCTGGCGCTTGGGCCGGGGCAGAGTGATGATCAGCGCCAGAACCTCGGCATCGTCCTCGACCCCGCCGGCCCAGTCGGCGTAGAGCCCGGACTGGCCCGGAGTCTCGAACAGCCGGAAGCGGCGGTACCAGTCGGCGGTCTTCTCCAGGTCGAGGGCGCGCTGCTCGACGGGCGTCCGGGAGAGGTCAGGCACCGGTGCGGATGCGCTCCAGGAGCAGGGCGAACAGCAAGCTGGAGCGCTGCTCATCGTTGATGATGTCGATGAGCTCGAGCACGGCCGCCCGGTCGGGTTCGGGGGAGTTGGCGACGTCGACGTCGTTGATGCTCTCGATTGCCGCGATGAGACGGTCGGCGCTGGTGGGAGGCCCGGTTGGAGCTGCGGAGTGATCGGCGGCGGCCTGCGAAGTGTGGTCTGTGGTGGGCATCTTTTTACGCTACCCCACAGGACAACCTGCGCTCGCCGCAATGCGCGGTGCGAATAACCGTCTGGCCGGGCATTCTGGTCGCCACATGGGCACCTTCACATGGCGGTGTGGCGCCCGTTCACATGGCTTTGGCAGGAAAAACTGAGGTTCCGTTCAGGGAGTTTAGGCAGGCTAGGCCGCTTGCCCGCGCCGATTCTGCGCGCGTGGGCCCACCCATCAGTGAGCGTGCCCGATGGAGCGCACCCCGACACGACCTGGAAGTCTATGCGCCCCGAAAACACCCAGAACGCCACGCCCGAAATTCCCAGCACCACCAGCACCCGCGCTGAGCGCAAGAACCGCCGCTCGCGCAGCAAGCGCCTCACCCTCCTCGCCGGAGGCCTCGTGCTCGCCGGGGTGGTGACCGGCACCGGTTTCACCGTGCAGTCCGCCGTCGCCGACCAGCAGCAGCAGGCCCAGCAGGAGCGCGACGACCGTGCCGCCGCCAAGGCCGCGGCCATCAGCAAGACGCACCTCGCCGCATCCGTGGCCCTCGTCGACGCCGACACCGCGCTCGAAGCCGCCGCGAACAAGGTGGATGCGTCGGCCCTATCGGCCACGTCCAGCACCCTGGCCGGCTACTACTCGATGCCGCTGTCCGAGGTCAGCGAGCTCACCACCCAGGCCAAGGAGCAGACCGCGACAGTGCAGGCCGCCGCCGTGGAAGCCGACCGGGTGGCCGTGGAGGCCGCAGCCGCTCAGGCCGCCGCCGACGCTCAGGCCGCCGCCGAAGCACAGGCCGCCGCCGACGCCGTGGCCGCCGGCAACACCCCCGCCGGTGCGAAGGCCACCGCCGCGAGCCTGGCCTCGTCGCGGTACGGCTGGGGCGAATCCCAGTTCTCCTGCCTGGCTCAGCTGTGGCAGAAGGAATCCGAGTGGAAGTACACGGCCTACAACGACAACGGCGGGGCCACCGGCATCCCGCAGGCGCTGCCCGGCAGCAAGATGGCCTCGGCCGGCTCGGACTGGGCCACGAACGCGAGCACCCAGATCGCCTGGGGACTCGAGTACATCAACGGCTCCTACGGCACCCCGTGCGCAGCCTGGTCGCACTCGCAGGCGATGAACTGGTACTGATCAGCCCGCGCCCCGGCGCCGGTCAAGCCCAGTAGTTGTTCTGGTACAGGAAGATGATCACACCCAGTTCCAGGGCCAGCAACAGGTAGCCCACCCACAGCGCCGCATAGGCGAAGGTGCGCCCGCTGGCCTGGCCGCGCGCGATGCGGGACAGCGTGACATGGCCAAGCACCACCCCGATCACCGGCAGGATCAGCGCCAGGATGAAACTGAGCACGGCCAGGGCGCCCGTCGCATCCGGGTCCGGGTCGACGGCGGCCGCGGCGGCGTTCTGGCGGATGCCGAACCGCAGCAGGAAGACCAGCGCGATCGCGACTCCCACGATGAGCACGATGGTGAGCGGATAGGTGCCCATACGCTGCCTCTTCCCTAGCGGGCCGTCAGTTGGCCGAGCACGGTGCCGTCGGCGGCTTGCAGGGTCATCACGCCGGCCTGCACCCGGCCCTGGGCGGCTTGGTTCAGCCACTGATCCACGCCCTCGCAGGCCATCAGCGTGGTAACGCCGCCGGTGAAGAGGATCGCCTCGTCATCGGCCTGCTCCCACGATCCGGTGAGCACGTTGCAACCGTCGTTGCCGGAGTAAGTGCCGTCGGCCTCGATCGACAGGAACGGCGCTGTCGGAGTGTTCGACTCCACCCAATAGCCGATCGGGAGACCCTGCGGGCCGACGGTGCTGTCGGTGGACCGCACCAGGGTTGTCGCCGTCGAGTCGAACGAACTGTGGATGACCAGGGTGTCACCGTCGACCTCCACCCGGGTGCCGCGGGTGACCGCCAGCGGCAGCTGCGCGCCGGGGCAGGCCATCATGGTCTGCGGGCCGGAGGTCGTCGTGAGGGTGCCGTCGGAGTCGACCTCCCAGGTGCCCTGCACCCGGTTGCAGCCGTCGGAGGCGCTCCAGGTGTTGTCCTGCACGAAGGAGATGTACGGCTGTTCGGGGCTGTCGAAGGTCTCCTCGAGAACCCAGGTGCCCACGAGGGCGCCGGCCTGAACGGTGCCCGAGCTGGAGGCCGAGTTCGGCGTTTGGATGCTGCAGCCGGCGAGGACGAGGAGCAGGGTCGCGGCCGCCAGAATCCGGGCGGAAGGATGGGGTGCCATGTCGTGACCTCTCGGCTGGGGAGCTTGCACGCTGCGTGCGTGCCGGTGGAGCATGTTGCTGTGCTGCTCACTATGGAGGCAGCGGGACCTCGGCAGGGGATGCTGACGCGGAATCACGCACCCCGAGGCGCGGAATTGCGCTCGACGCCAGGAACCAGTCGGTGGCTCCGATACTCCGAGGGAAGCATGGCATACCGGGCCCTAAATCCGGCCCGTAGCTCGAAAGTCGAGCTGTACCCGGCCCTAGCCGCCACATCCGCAATCGTCAGGCCGGTGGAATGCGGCATGGTCAGCAACATTGCGGCCGATTCGGCGCGTGCCCTAGCGATCTCATGCGCCACGGTTTCGCCGCTGCCTTCGAAGGCCCGCTGCAGGTGCCGCAACGAGACGCCGAGCTGCGCGGCCAGGGTCGCCGGTGTGAGGTCGGGGTCCCGGTGCCGCGCATCGATCTGGGTGCGAGCCCGTAGCCGCAGGCCCGTCCGCAGGTCCTCGCTGTCCATCGCATACCCGTCACCCTCCAGCAGCAGGCCCACCACGAGGTCCTCGAGGGTGCGCTCCACCATCAGAGTGCCCACGCCGCTGGGCGACCAGGCGCTGTCGACGATCGACAGAGCGAACAACCGCAACGGCAGGCCGAGCGAGCCGGAATCATCGATCGGCTGGTGGTCGCTGCGCACGCGCACTCCGCGTTCGGCGAGCCGAGACTGCGGCAACTGGATGGCGAGACCGCGGGTCATTTCGGTGCTCTCCAGAGTCACGTCGTCCCAACCCGGCACCGTGTAACCACTTATTGGTCTCAGGTTGCGTACCGGGCCGCCGCCGATCCGGATGCCCATCCGCCCGTTGAGCAGGAACACCACGTGCAGGAGCCCCGGGGTCAGGTCGGTGCTGCCGTCGAACCTGAATGGCGACTGCGTGGTGAGGGTCACCGAGGTCTGCCCGACCAGGCGCCTCTTCGCGGAGAAGTGGAACACCGTGGACTCCGGCACGAAGAACCGCCGGGCCAGCGCGGTCACCACCCGGTCGGGCAACGGCACCGGACCGGCCTGGGCAATGATGTGCTGCATGGCGCCGACGGGAATCGGTACCCACATGGTGCCCCCCCGGTTGGTCTGAGCGGCGCCGCGAGCAGCGGCCCCGGGCCTGGCGTGAATTCACGCAGCACGGTACTGCGAGACACCGGTCCCGGCAACGTCGGTTGCCGAGATAGAGCAATTTTGCGCCAGCGTCTGGGCAGACTCGCGACAGATCCCCTGCGGGCCGGATTCCCGGTCTTAGGGTGACTTCCATACAGACCGGGTGAGTGACCGGCGAGCGAGGGGATCATCAGCCATGGCCGCACACACCCTGCCGGAGAGCCCACCGGCACCCCCAACGACGACCTCCTGGCTGCCACTGGTCGTAGTGGTGCTCACTCAGATCCAGGCGTCGTTCGCCGTGAACGCCCTCACCGTGTCGATGCAGGGCATCACCACCGAACTGGACACGCCCGCCACGAGCGTGGGCACGGCCATCACTGCCGGCACCTTCGCGATGGCGGCGTTCATCCTGCTCGGCGCCAAGGTCGGGGCGAAGTTCGGCTCCCGACGGGTGTTCCAGATCGCCGTGGTCATCCACGGCCTGGCGATGGCCGCCGTGGCACTGAGCGTGTCCCCGGCCATGCTCTTCGTGGCCCAGGCCGCCTCCGGAGCGGTGATCGCCCTGATCGCCCCGGCGCTGGTGGTGTTCATCGCCGCGAACTTCCACGGCGAACAGCAGGCCAAGGCGATCGGGTACCTGGCCGCCGCCATCCCGGCTGCCGGAGTGCTCGCCCTGCTCATCGCCGGCACCTTCGCCTCGACCATCGGCTGGCGGTACTCCTTCGCCCTCATAGTGGTGCTCGCCGGGGTGAACCTGCTGCTCAGCTTCCGGCTCAAGGTGGTGCCACCGCAGCCGGGGGTCACCATCGACTGGGTGGGGGCACTGCTGGCGGCCGGGTCGATCATCCTGCTCAGCTTCGGCTTCAGCGGGCTCAACACCTGGGGCGTCGTTCTGGCCAGCGACGCGGCCCCGTTCAACATCCTCGGCGTCTCGCCGGCGCCCGTGCTGATCATCTTCGGGGCCATCATCGGTCAGGCCTTCTTCGTCTGGCTGCGCCGGCAGAAGGCCGCGCACCGGGCGCAGATCTTCGACCTCGAGGTTCTCAAATCGGGGTCCGAGAAGGCGACGACATTCGCGATGGCGGCGATGCTTTTCGTCGGCACGGCCGCGAACTTCTTGATCCCGCTCTACATCCAGATCGTGCAGGGTAGGTCAAGCTTCCAAACGTCGATCGCGATCATCCCGTACACCCTGTCGATCTTCGTCGCCAGCACCCTCGTCGCCACCCTGTACCGCCGGTACCCGCCGCACACCATCGCCCGGGTCGGCTTCGTGGTGGTGGCCTTCGGCCTGACGCTGCTCGCCTTCACCATCCGCAACGAGTGGGAACAGCTCGTTGTCGTCCTCGGCCTCATCATCCTGGGCCTGGGCCAGGGCGCGATCGTGGCCCTGGTCTTCAATACCCTGCTCTCGGCCGCGCCCAAACGGCTCGCGGGCGACGTCGGTGCCTGGCGGGGCCTGGTGCACAACATCTCCGGCAGCGTCGGCATCGCCGTGGCCAGCGTCTTCGCGGTGGGCCTGCTCAGTGCCCTGATCACTACGAGTGTGGCCGAGAGCCCCACCCTGCCGGCGGAACTCACGGCGCAGGTGCCGCTGGACAGTGTTAACTTCGTCACCAACGATCGGCTGGAGGAGGTGCTAAGCGACACCACCGCCACCCAGGAGCAGGTCGACGAGGCCGTGCTCATCAATGCGGATGCCCGACTGCGGGCGCTGCAGATCTCCCTGCTCGGCCTGGCCGGCATCGCACTGCTCGCCATCATCCCCGCCGGTCGGATGCCCGACTACCGGCCGGGCGACATCCCGCCGGTGCTCTCCAGCGGTGCGGAACCCGACCCGGCAGAGTCCGCCGGTACCGGGCCCTACCGCGCCGCAGGGGAGTAGGCCGGCCCCGTGGACCCGATCGCGGTGACCCTGGTGGTGCTGGCCGCCGCCGTGGTGCTCTTCGTCTGGAACCGGCTACCGGTGGAGATCGTGGCGGTCGGGGTGGCGCTGGCCCTCTTCGCCACAGGAGTGCTGACCTTCGAGCAGACCCTGGCTGGTTTCGGCGACCCGGTGATCGTCTTCATCGCCGCACTGTTCGTGGTCAGCGAGGCGCTCGACGCCACCGGCGTAACTACCTGGGCCGGCCAGCGGCTGGTCTCCAGCGCCGGCACCAGCCGGCGACGGCTGCTGGTGCTGGTGATGCTGCTTGTGGCTGTGGTTACCGCACTGATCAGCGTGAACGGTGCCGTCGCCGCCCTGCTGCCGATGGTGGTGGTGCTGGCCATGCGCATCCGCGAGCCACCGTCACGGATGCTGATGCCCCTCGCGTTCGGCGCCCACGCGGGCTCCCTGCTGGCGCTGACCGGGACTCCGGTCAACGTGCTCGTCTCCGAGTTGGCGGTGGACAGCGGCGAGCGGGCGTTCGGCTTCTTCGAGTTCGGCCTGGTGGGCCTGCCGCTGGTGACCGGCACGATCCTGATCACGGTGCTGTTCGGCGGCCGATTGCTGCCCGCTCGCACCGCTGCCTCGGCCCCGCGTGACCTCAGCTCGCACGCTCAGACCCTCGCGGACCAGTATCGGCTCGCCGCCGACGGCCCGCCGGGCGGGCTGCTCAACCGGGAAGTCGGCCTCACCGAGGTGCTGGTGCCGCCGCGGTCGCCTTTCGTGGGTGAACACGTGTTCACCGGTATGGTCACCGACAGCGGCCAGCTCGTGGTGGTGGCCATCCAGCGCAGCGGTGACGACCTCACCGACACGGTGCTGGCGCCGGGCGACCTGCTGCTGCTGCGCGGCACCTGGGACGCGTTGGAGACCACCTCCGGCGACCCCAACGTCGTCGTGGTCGACGAGCCAGCCAGTATCCGCCGCCAGGCCGTGCCGATGGGGCCGCGGGCCCGGCCGGCTCTGGTCGTGCTAGCCGGCATGGTGATCTTGCTGGCCACCGGGCTGGTGCCGCCTGCGGTTGCGGCGCTGCTCGCCGCGTGCGCGATGGTGCTGCTGCGGGTGCTCACGGTGCCGCAGGCGCACCGGTCGATGGCCTGGACCACCCTGATCCTGGTGGGCGGCATGATCCCGTTGTCCACCGCGATCCAGGTCAGCGGCGCGGCCGATCTCCTGGCCGCCGGCCTTGTCGACGTGGTGGGCCGGATCGGCCCGGCGGGGGAGCCGAGCCCGGTGCTGCTGCTGTTCGGCATCGCCGTGGTCACCGTGATCCTCGGCCAGCTGATCAGCAACATGGCCACCGCCCTGATCGTGGCGCCCATTGCGATCGCCATCGCGGCCGAAACGGGTATCTCGGCGCTGCCGCTGCTGATGGGCGTCGCCGTCGCCGCGGCCGCGTCGTTCCTCACCCCGGTGGCCACCCCCGCCAACACCATGGTGCTCGGTCCCGGCGCGTACCACTTCGGCGATTACTGGAAGCTCGGCCTGCCCCTGGTGGCGCTCTTCCTCGCGGTCGCGACCCTGCTGGTGCCCGTCTTCTGGCCCTTCCACCCATGACCATCCGGCCCAACCCCTAGGAGCCCCGCATGTCCCTCGGATCGCACAAGCTCATTCCAGAGTCGTTCAGCGCGACACCCTCCCTCGACCCGGCCAACGCGGTGGGCGTCCTGGTCGTCAGCGACGTGTCGGTGGGTCTGGACGCCGTCGGCTTCCTCGTCGGGCCCACCGGGGACCTGCCCGACGCTGTCACGGTGCCCCGCGAGGCGCTCGCCGGTCTTGGCTTCGACGCCGAACCCGGGCAGTCGCTGCTGGTGCCGCAGCAGTCCGGCCCGCAGCTCTACCTGGTGGGCACAGGCCCCGCCGACGAGATCACCGACGCAATCCTGCGGGATGCCGCTGCCACCTTCGCCCGGGCCGCGCACCGGCACCCCCGGGTCGGTTTGCACCCGGGCGTGGTGCCCCTGCCTGCCGAACGCGTCGGGCAACTGATCACCGAGGGCGTGTTGCTCGCGCGCTACCGGTACACCGCGGTGAAGCCGTCCAGCCGCCATGTGCCCCTGATCTCGCTCGACATCGTGGTCGAGCCGGAGCAGGCCGGCGCGGTGGCCGCCGGCGCCCACCGAGGTGAGATCCTGGCCCGCGCCACCAACCTGGCCCGCGACCTGGCGAACACCCCGCCGAGCCATCTCACCGCCACCGACCTCGCCGACCTCGCGGTGCGGCTCGGCGCCAACCGAGACCTGGAGTCGACGATCTTCGACAAAGCACAGATCATCGAGCTGGGTTGCGGCGGCCTGCTCGGCGTCAACGCGGGCAGCGTCGAGGAGCCGCGCATCATCAAGCTGGTCTACCGGCCCGACCCTGCCCTGGCGGCGTCGCAGGCCCGGCCGGCCCGGCTGGCTTTCGTGGGCAAAGGCATCATGTATGACTCCGGCGGCATCTCCCTCAAACCCTCCGACCCCATGCACCTGGCGATGAAGATGGACATGGCCGGTGCCGCGGCGGTGCTCGGTGCCCTGGCGGCACTGAAGGACCTGGGCTGCACCAGCCAGGTCACCGCGTTCCTCATGTGCACTGACAACATGCCATCTGGCTCGGCGATGAAACTCGGCGACGTGTTGCATATCCGAGGCGGCACCACCGTCGAGGTCAAGAACACCGATGCAGAGGGCCGGCTGGTGATGTCGGATGCGCTGGTTTTGGCCGGGGAGGAAGCGCCTGACGCGATCGTGGACATTGCCACCCTCACCGGGGCGGCGCTGATGGCGCTGGGCCAGCACACCGCCGCCGTGTTCGGCACCAGCCAGCCGCTCGTTGACCAGGCCGTGGCCGCCGGGCGGGAGTCCGACGAATCGCTCTGGCAGCTGCCGCTCGAGAAGCGCTATCGGGTGCAACTGGACTCCGAGGTGGCCGACCTGTCGAACATGGGCGGCAAGTACGCCGGGGCCACGACGGCCGCGCTGTTCCTCGCCGAGTTCGTGGGCGACATCCCGTGGGCGCACCTCGACATCGCCGGGACCATGCAGGCGGACAAGGACGAGTCCTGGCGGAGCCAGGGGGCGACAGGGTTCGGCACCCGGCTGTTGCTCGAGCTCGCCCTGCGGTTCACGCCGGCGGACCCCGGGCCCCCGACGGCGTGATGCTGGTGTACGTTCACGTCGAGTCCACCCTGGTGACCTCGCGCATCACACAGCACCGCACCACATGGCACTAGGAGGAACGATGGTGGATTTTCAGCTCGGTGCCTGGCTACTGGTGGCGCTGCACGCCCTTCTCGTGCTCATCGCCACGGTGTACGTCTCCGCCAACCGGCGGCCATCCGCGGCCATCGCCTGGGTGCTGGCGATCATCTTCATCCCCTACCTCGGCGTGCTGATCTTCCTGTTGGTGGGTGTGGGGCGGCTGCCGCGGCGGAGGCGGGAGAAGCAACGCGAGGTGAACGAGCTGATCCTGGCCCGCACCGAGGGCCTGCACCTGGTGAGCCACCGCGACGAGTGGCCGCCCTGGCTCGGCTCGGCCGTGCAGCTGAACCGCAACCTCGGGGCGCTGCCCATGGTGGGCGGCAACCGGGTGGAGCTGCTGCCGGACTATGAGGGCTCGATCGAGCGGATGGTGGAGGCCGTCGACGAGGCCACCGAGTTCGTGCACGTGCAGTTCTACATCCTGGTGCTAGATACCGTCACGCAGCCGTTCTTCGACGCCCTGGCCCGGGCCATCCAGCGCGGCGTGCAGGTCAGGGTGCTCTCGGACTACCTCGCCTGCCTGATGCTGCCGCGCCGCAAGGAGACCATCGCGGCGTTTGCGTCGATGGGCGCCGAGTGGCATGCGCTGCTGCCGCTGCGGTTCTGGAAGGGCCAGTGGCGCCGGCCCGACATGCGCAACCACCGCAAACTCCTCGTCGTCGACGGGCGGCTGGGCTTCAGCGGCTCGCAGAACATGATCGACGCCACCTACCTCAAGCCCGGCAACCTCAAGCGCGGACTGCGCTGGCACGAGCTGATGATGCGCATCGAGGGGCCAGCGGTGCGCGAGCTGAACGCCGTATTCCTCGCCGACTGGTTCAGCGAGACCGACGAGATGCTGCCCTTCGACACGTCGCCCATCGTGCTCGACCCCGCCCCGGATCTGCTCGACGCCCAGGTGCTGCCGAGCGGTCCGAGCTTCGAGAATGACAACAACCTCAAGCTCTACGCGATGCTCATTCAGAAGGCCGAGCGCCGGGTGAGCATCACCAGCCCCTATTTTGTGCCGGAGGAATCGACGATGCTGGCCATCGTCACGGCGGCATCGCGCGGGGTGGAGGTGGAGCTGTTCGCCTCGCACATCGGCGATCAGGCGCTGGTCTACCACGCGCAGCGGTCCTACTACGAGGAGCTGCTGAGGGCGGGAGTGTCGATCTACCTCTACGCGGAGCCCACGGTGCTGCACGCGAAGCACTTCACCATCGACGACGACGTGTCGGTGGTGGGGTCGAGCAATATGGACATCCGCTCGTTCAGCCTGAACATGGAGGTCTCGGTTCTGGTGCACGGCGCCGAATTCGTGAAGCGGATGCGGGTGGTGCAGGACGGCTACCGGGCCAACAGCAGCAAGGTCGAGCTGGCCGACTGGCTCCACCGGCCGGCCGGCGCCAAGGTGCTCGACAACCTGGCCCGGCTGACCTCGTCACTGCAATAGCTGGAGTAGGGGAGGAGCGCGGGTGAACGAGTGGGGACAGCTCTTGCCGCTGGCGTTGACCATCGCGCTCAGCCCGCTGCCGCTGGCGGGGCTGCTGCTGATCCTGCTCGCCCCCGACGGGTTCAAGGCGGCTGCGGGGTTCAGCATCGGCTGGTTTCTCGGGGTGCTGTTCTCGGCCACCCTGCTGGCGCTGCTGTCATCGCTGCTGCCGCACGACAGGTCGGCCGGCACCCGCACCCTGCAGGTGGCGGTGCCGCTGCTGCTCGGTATCGCCCTGATCGTGCTGGGCCTGGTGCAGTGGCACGACCGCCCGCGGCCCGACGCGGAGGTACCGCTGCCGCGCTGGCTGAGCGCGCTGGACCGGCTGACCCCGGCACGGGCGACCATCATCGGGGTCGGTTACGCCGCGTTCCGGCCGAAGAACCTGGTCATGGCGGCCGCCGCCGGGGTGGTGATCCTGGGCGCCCACAGCGACCCCACCGGCATCGTGGTCTCGGTGGCCCTGTTCACCGCGCTGGCGTCCATCACCATGCTCGGCCCGGTGCTGGCGTACGCGTTCGGTGGCCCTGCGGTGCGGGAGAAGCTGGTGCGCCTGCGCGGCTGGTTGGTGCGCAACATGCCGGTGATCACGGTGATCACGGTGTTGCTGCTGGGCGTGTTCCTGGTGCTGGCCGGACTCAGCGAGTATGCCGGCCAGCTGCTGCGCTGAGCATAACTCCTGCTGGATTCCAGGCGCCGACCCGGCATCAGTGGACTGACGCGGCGGACGTCGGCGGGCGGGGAGAATTGCAGGAGTTATGCATCCTCCGCACCCTCGACACCAGGGAGACTTCTGATGGCCGCACAGGACCGAAATAGCCGACTTGCCACCCGCCGCACGGCCGCCGGGGAGTTCATCGAACGTCTGGAGCGTCCGGCGCTGGCGATCGAACTTGGTCTGGAACCACATCCGGAGGGCGGCTGGTACCGGCGTACCTGGACGTCGCCGGTGCCGGTGACGCTCACGGATGCCGACGGCTCCGAACGGGTGCGGCCGGCGGCCACGCTCATCCACTTTCTCCTGCCGGCCGGGGAGTTCTCCGCTTGGCACCGCCTGTCCTCCAGCGAAATCTGGATCTGGAACGGTCAGGGCGCCGTGCAGCTGGAACTCGGCGGCGACGGCGATGAGCCGGATACCGAGTCGAGCCCGGTCCTGGGCGGCCGGCTGCTGCGCGGCGAACACAGCCAGGTGATCATCCCGGCGGATGTCTGGCAGCGCACAGTGCCGAGCGAGGAGGACGCCCTGGTGAGTTGCCTGGTGTCACCCGGCTTCGACTTCGCCGACTTCTCGATGGAGTAGCTCTCGATGTGGTGTCGGCGCCGGCGTTCCCCCGCTGCGGATGCCGGCCCGCCGGTCGGTGCGCCGACGCACGATCCGCAGCACGATGGCGTCGATGACAACGCCCAGAAGCAGGGCGGCGGCCACGGCCAGCAGTGCTCCCAACAGCGGGTTGTGCCGCAGCCAGGCTCCGGCGATCATTCCGACCAGCACCGAGTATGTGGCCCAGCAGAGCCCGCCGAGAGCCGCGAACGAGACGAACCGGCGCGGCGGAAAGCCCGTGGCGCCCGCGGTCATGTTCACGGCGACCCGGCCGACCGGGATGTACCGGGCCGTGAGCAGCAGCGATGCCGGTCGGCTCAGCAGGGCCGCGCGCGCCCTGTCGGCGATCCGCGCCGCGCCGGGACGGCGCTGCCAGCCGAAGCGGGTCAGGCCGATCCGGCGGCCGATCAGGTAGGCAATGCTGTCACCGAGCACCGCGCCCACCATGGCCACGCCGATGAGCCCGACGGGGTGCGGTGTGCCGGTGGAGACGGCCAGGGCGCCGAGCGCCACGACCACCGTCTCGCTGGGAAGCGGGGGGAAGAAGCCGTCGATGACCACAAAGACGAACACGACAGGGTAGACCCAAGCCGACCCGGCGAGGGTGAGGACCAGGTCGTTGAGGGCATCAAAAACAGGCATGTCCTCACGGTAGGGAGAGCCCGATCCCGCTCGCGTCGGTCGGAGGGACGATTCCCTGCACCGGTGGGATGATCCGGGCCGGCACAGCCGTTCTGCGGCCTCGTCAGGGCGTCAGTGACCCGATTGGTTCCGGATCGACACCGGATCACCCCCGGATAGCCCTTGATGTGTCACCGAGACCGCCGAAATGACCGTAACTTAGATAGGTAGGCACATGTCCGTCGAACCCGACGTGGTCGAGCCTGCGCACACGAAAGGTTGAGTTGTGAACGAGGAATGCATCCACGGACTGGACGGGGAGCTGTGCGCCCTGTGTTTCCCACCCGCCGCCCCCGTCGCACCGACCGTGCCCGCTGCCCGCGCCCCGCGTGCCAGCCGAGCCCGCACCCCCGAAGCGCCGACGGCGTTGCGTACCATCGTCGCCCCGATCACCACGGGCACCGCTCGCACCAAGCGCCACGACGACAAGGTCGGTGAGCAGCGGATCTACCACCTCACCCACATCCGCAACCTGCCCGGTATTCTCGCCACCGGCCGGCTGCTGGCCGACACCAGTGCCGACTGGACCGACCGTCCCGTCGTCGACATCTCGTCGCCGGAAAACCGCAGTGCCCGACGCGACGTCCGCGTCTCCGGCGCCGACAGCCTCGCCGTTGCCGACCACGTGCCCTTCTTCCTGTCGCCCAACGCCCTGGTCTGGGAGAACATCCGCGCGCAGTCGCTCGACCCGCGCCTGTCCGACGACGCCCACGACGCCGCCGCGTACGACTTCGTGATCCTGGTCTCGACGGTCAAGAAGGTGCTCGACGCGCAGATCGACGCCGCGGCCGACCCGACCGCCAGCCACTTCGCCGTGACGGATGGCGACGCCGCGTTCACCGCCACCCGCTTCGGTGCCACGGCCGAGTCGGCCGACCGGATGCTGCAGATGCTCCGCGCCGACCTCGACTCCGACGCGATCCTCAAGGCCGAGCTGCTCGTGCCCGGCGAGGTCCCGTTCGGCCTGATCACGCTGATCGGCGTGGCCAACGACCGCGTGCGCGATGCGGTCAAGCCGATCCTGGCCACCCTGAGTCACAAGCCCAAGGTTGCCGTGTACCCGCCGTGGTTCCACCCCACCGAAGAGCTCTAGCCGCCCGGGGTTCCCTCGTGAGTTGCCGCACATCGCCCTTTCGGGAGCGGTGAACGGCACTCTCCGGCAACTCAGCGCGCGGGGAACCGGCGCTAGACGACGCCCAGGGGAAGCGGCTCGCCGGCCGGCAGCTCCACGCGCAGCTCGTCACCGGCAGCCACGGTGCCGTCGGCGACAACGACGGCCATGATTCCGGCTCTGCGCAGGATCCGGCCCGCTTCATCCGTGTGCTTGAGCGTCTTCTTGAGGCCCGACTGGAACTTGTCGATCATCGAGCAGGGGTCGCGCATGCCGGTGACCTCGACCGCGGCGTCGGAGCCGAGGTACAGGCGGGTGCCCAACGGCAGCGCCAGCAGATCGATGCCGGCGGTGGTGACGTTCTCGCCGAGCTGGCCGGGGGAGACGTCGAACCCCTCGGCGGCGAGCTCGGCGAACAGCTCTGAGCGCACCAGGTGCACCTGGGTGAGATTGGGCCGCGTCGGGTCGGTGCGGATCAGGTACCGGTGCTGGGTGGTGGCCCCGGCGTGCGAGTCTCCCTCGATGCCGTAGCCGGCCACCAGACGGATGCTGGGCACCACCGGCTTGCTGAACCGGTGCCTGTCATCCCGGCTCACCGCGACAATCGTGCCGGTCTGCTGCTCGCTCGTGCCGCCATCCCGCTGGGCCGTGCCCGCCTGCTCGCTCATGCCGCCATCCTGCCAGATCCGGCCCGGCGACCGCACTAGCGGGTGCCCTCGACGGTGATGCTGCCGTTGGTGGTCCGCGCGGTGATGGAGCGCCGCGAGGTGCTGTCGGTGGGAACGGTGTCGTCGGTCACGGTGCCGTTGGTGGTCTGCGCGGTGACTCGGTAGGTGACTCCGCCGACGGGAACCAACACGGTGATCTCCCCGTTTGTGCTGCCGGCCTCGACCGACTCCGGGGCATCGACGAACTGCAGCGAGACCGATCCGTTGGTGGTGGCGGCGGCCACGGACTTGGAGACGGCATCCGTCACCCGGATGTCGCCGTTGGTGCTCTGCAGATCGACCGGCCCCACGGTGCCGTCGGTCTCGATGTCACCGTTGGTCGTGGTCAGCGTGACCCGGCCGGTGAGCCCGGATGCCGCGATGCGGCCGTTCTCACCCGCTACGGTGACCGGCAGCGCCGTGGGCAGTTGCACGGTCACGGTCACGGAGCATCTGGAGAAGAACTGGGCGCGGCAGCCGCCGCGCACCTCGGTCACGCCGCCGTCGGTGCGAGCGGAGAGGGTGGGCTCGTTGCCGAAGTAGGACCCCGTCATGCGCACGTGCACCTCGTCGTCGGTGCTCGGTTCGAGGACGATCACGGCGTTGGGCAACTCCACGCTCAGGCTGGTGCCCGCTTCGAGGTCGGCGCTCTGGTCGACCGGACCGCTGCGGCCCCACAGGGCTGCCACGAACGCCGCGATAAGCAGCAGCGCCCCCACGATCGGGATCAGGATGTACAGCAGGGTGCGCCACCGGGGAGTCGGGCTCTTCCCGGCCGGTGGCGGTGGCGTCGGCGGTGGCGTCGGCGCTGCTGAGGTATCGGTCATGGCAGGCTCCCCGGGTCAACGGCGCCGGGCGCGCCGAACGGCCGCGCGAGGCATCCGTGCTCGGGACGGTAGCAGGGTTGCGGGCGCCTCGATATGGCCGCAGAGTCAGCGCTTGGTGATGTCCCTGCCGCGGTAGCGGAGCACGCGGGCCCGAACCGAGAGGATGCCGCCGAGCACGAGCGCACCGATCGCCACGGGAAGCAGCGTCGTCAGCATGGTGTTGCCGGTGGCGGCGTTGACGATCATGAGGGCTACGGCGAAACCGCTGCACGCGAACGCGGCGACCGTATAGGTGGTGAACGACCAGGATTTCATGGGTAAGTCCATTCTGTGGCGGTCGGAGTTTCGGGCGCCGGCCTGACTACACGGTAGCAGCGTGCCCCAGCACGGTCGCTCGATGCGGTAATCGCCGCCGAGCGAAAGTAGGCTGGATGTCTACCACCGATTCAGAGATAGGTCTGACGTGAAGGTCATCAGCTACAACCTGCGCAAGAACAGTGCCAGCGGGGAACTCATCGCCCTGGCCGAAGAGTACGACCCCGACCTGCTGTGTCTGCAGGAGTGCGACACCTTGGCCCTGCCGGCAGAGGTCGGGCTGCTGCACCTGGCGGATTCCACCACCCGCAACCGGCTGGGACTGGCCGTGTATTACCGGCGGGACCGGTTCACCGCCCAGAAGACGCAGACCTTTGCGCTCAAGAAGTCGCTGCACGACCTGGTGCTCACGCCGGCGCACGAACGCCTGATCGGCACGCGCCTGTTCGACATGGCCGCGCAGCGGGAGCTCGTCGTGGCGTCATTCCACGCCGCACCGCTGACGGCGCTGAACTCGCTGCGGCGCAACCAGATCCGCTCGGCACACGAGGAACTGGCGGTGCTCGGCCCCAACCTGCCGACCCTGATGGTGGGCGACTACAACTACCCGATCTTCAAGAAGCACCTCAGCAGAGAGGTCAAGGAGTCCGGCTACGACCTCACCCTGAGCGACAGCCGTACCTACACGCGGTACAAGTTCTTCCGCGGCCACTTCGACCTGGCCACCTCGGTGGGACTCACCATCGACAACGTGGAGACCCTGCCCCGCGGCACCTCCGACCACATGCCGATCCTGGTCACCTCGTCGTACTCCAACGAACCGACCGAGCGTTCACAGGAGGCCACCGTGGCCCCCGTCGACGGCGAGTTCTCGATCTAACCGGCACCCGCCACACCCCGTCCGGTCACCGGTCGGTCCACTGCCGCGCATCCGCGGCGCACTCGACCCTGCCCGCGGGCTAGAGTCAGGCATACAGATTGCGAAGGAGCCCCATGGCCGGTCCTGGTTTCGCCGTGATCGATTTCGAAACCACCGGCCTCTTTCCCGCTCACCACGACAGGGTCATCGAGCTCGCCGTGGTGCACGTCAGCGACCGGGGCCGCATCGAGGGCCGCTGGGAGACGCTGGTCAATCCGGGCCGGGACCTCGGCCGGCAGGACATCCACGGCATCCGCGCGGCCGACGTGCTCGACGCCCCCTCCTTCGCCGAGATCGCCCCGCGGCTCATCGAGCTGCTGCGCGGCCGCGTGCTCGTGGCGCACAACGCGAGCTTCGACATCCGGTTTCTGCTGGCCGAGCTGAGCCGCGCCGGCCATGGCGCGCCCGCCGAGATCGTCAGCCTGTGCACCATGCAGTTGGCCCGTGACTTCCTTCCCGGCGCGGGGCGCTCCCTCGCCGATTGCTGTGCGGCCCTCGACATTGATCTTTTTGGCGCCCACCGGGCCTCCGTCGACGCTCTCGCCACCGCCCGGCTGCTCGCCGCGTACATCGAGGCGGCGGATGCGCCGGAGTTCTGGTTCGCGCACCTCGCCGCTGCCGCCGCTGCGGCCTGGCCGGCCGGCGTGGTGTCGTCCACGGCGTGGTGCGCCCGCACTGTCTCGTCGCACCCGATGACCGCGGACTCCTTCCTCGAGCGCATCACCACCCGGTTGCCGGATGTGGCCGGCCCGGCCGAATACGTCGACTATCTGGCCCTGCTCGATCGGTGCCTGCTCGACCGGGCGCTGTCGGTGCACGAGGCCCAGTCGCTGGTGCGGCTGGCCGGCGAGCTCGGCCTGAACCGGGCCACCTGCGAGGGGCTGCACCGGCAGTACTTCGCCGCGCTGACCGCGCTCGCCTGGTCGGACGGCATCCTCACCGGCGCCGAGCTCGCCGACCTGGTGAGCGTGGGAATGCTCCTCGCGATTCCCACCGCGACCATCGCCGCGGCGCTCGACGAGACCCGACAGCAGACCCCGGCTCCGGCCGTCGCGGTGCCGGCCGGCGCCGAGTTCGTGCTGGTGGCCGGCGATCTGGTCGTGTTGACGGGCGAGATGAGCCGCACTCGCAGCGAACTGGAGCGGGAGCTGCGCGAGCTCGGCCTGGTGCCGTGGCGGGCGGTGACCAAGAAGGTCAAGCTGCTCGTGGCGGCCGACGCCGATTCACTCTCCGGCAAGGCCCGCAAGGCCCGCGACTACGGCATTCCCATCGTCGACGAGGCCACCCTCGCCCGGCTGTCCAGTGCCCGCTTCGCCGGGGCCTGATCCGCTCGACTGCGCGCCGGCCGCGCCGGTTTCGGCGGTGCGGGCCGGGTCTCGCGGCACGGTTTGGTGCCGGCGGCACAGGCTAGTTCCGGCGGCACACGTTGTTCCCGGCGGCACAGATTAGTCCCGGCGGCACAGGTTGTTTCCTGTGCCGCGAGGCACAAGGCGTGCCGCGACGCATAAGGTGTGCCGCGAGACGCACGGATGCGCCTGAAGCGCGGCAGCGCGACGGCGGCAGCGCGGTGACGACGCCGACCAGTCCGCTAGCTGTACGGCCCAGGCAGGTCAGTTAGCCGCGCACTCGCAGCAAGTTCGCCCGCTCCGGATGCTTCGCGAACCACTTGCCCACGTACCAGCAGTCCGGGGACACAGCCCGGGTGCTCGTCGCCTCCACGTCGTCCATCGCGAACGCCACAACCTGCCCGGCCAGCCCCTGCCCGCGGCGGCGAGGATCGGTGAAAGTGTGGTTGAACGACACGGTGTCGCCCCGCACGAGGTAGTCGGCCAGGGCGGCGAGCTCGCCGTCGATGTAGAGAGCGTAGCGGGAGGCATCCGGTTCGTGCACGAGAACTGTGGTCACCAGATAAGCGTAGACCGGCGGGCGCGCTGCGGGGTGCGGGCCGGTGTCGGTGGCCTCCGGTAACCTGACCAGATCCCAGCAGGTGGAGGCGCACCAGTGTTCTTGCTCGATTCGACGCTCGACAAAACAGTCATCTTCAGTGCGAGCGACCTCGGCGCCGCCGCGGGCTGCGAGTGGGCGCTGATGCGCAAGCTCGACGGCAAACTCGGCCGCATCGACACCGTGCCCGACGAGGGTGACGCCATGCTGCGCCGTGCCGGCGCGCTCGGCGACGCACACGAGCTGCGCTACCTGGAACGGCTGCGGCAAAGCCGCGACGTGGTCGAGTTCGCCCGCCCGTCGATGAGGGAACTGCCGAAGGCGGCCGCCGTCACGGCCGACGCGTTCCGGGCCGGGTCCGACGTGCTCTTTCAGGCCACCTTCTTCGACGGCCGCTTCGTCGGGTTCGCCGACTTCATCATGCGCACAGACGACGGCGCCTACGAGGTCTACGACACCAAGCTGGCGCGCTCCGCGAAGATCACCGCGCTGCTGCAGGTGGCCGCGTACAGCGACCAGCTGGACAGGCTCGGCATCCGCACCGGCGAGCAGGTGCACCTGCTGCTCGGCGACGGACGCACGAGCTCGCACCGGCTGCGCGACATCCTGCCGGTGTACCGCAAGCGCCGTGCGCGGCTCGAACGCCTCATCGACGAACGGATCGCCGACCCGGAGCCCACCCCGTGGGGTGACCCGCGCTACACGGCCTGCGGGCGCTGCGCGGCCTGCTCCGTGGAGGTGGAGGCGCACCGGGACGTGCTGCTCGTAGCCGGCATGCGGCTCACCCAGCGCCGGCACCTGCAGGAGGCCGGCCTGACCACGATCGAGGCCCTGGCGGCGAGCACCGGGCCGGTCGACGGACTGGTCGACGCCACCGTGGCGGCTCTGCGCGCCCAGGCCCGGCTGCAGCTGCAGTCCCGCCAGCTCGCCACCGGGCAGCCCGGCCACGCCGACGCCCCCGCGGTCGAGGTCTACAACCCGGTGGCGCTCGGCGCCCTGCCGGAGCCCGACCCCGGCGACATCTTTTTCGACTTCGAGGGTGACCCGCTCTACAGCGAGACCGCCGCGGGCACCGACAGCCCGGATTGGGGCCTGGACTACCTCTTCGGCCTAATCGAGACCGACGGCACCTTCCGTGCGTTCTGGGCGCACGACTATGCCGAGGAACGCCAGGCCCTGATGGACTTCCTGGCCTACGTGACCGAGCGCCGCGTCCAGCACCCGGCCCTGCACATCTACCACTACGCCGCCTACGAACGTACCCACCTGCTCGCCCTGGCCGCCCGGCACGGGGTCGGCGAAGACGCCGTCGACGATCTGCTCCAGAGCAATGTGCTCGTGGACCTCTACCCCGTGGTCAAGAAGAGCCTGCGGGTGGGCTCCCGCAGCTATTCGATCAAGAAGCTCGAACCGCTCTACATGGGTGACGACCACCGCGAGGGCGTCGACAACGCCGCCGACTCGATCACCGAATACGCCGACTCCCGCGACCTGTTCCGGGCCGGACAGACGGATGCCGCCCAGACCAAGCTCGACGCCATCGCCGACTACAACGAATACGACTGCCTCTCCACGCTGCGCCTGCGCGACTGGCTGCTCGCCCGCGCCGACGAGGCCGGCATCCCTCGCGCCGCCGCCCGCGACCTGGAGCTGGCCATCCCGGTGCGGGAGCCCAGCCCGGTTTACCTGGCGCTGGCGGCCGAGGTGGCGGATGCTCGGCCCGGCGACCGCACGGCCGACCAGACCGCGATCGCCCTGGCCTCCGCCGCCATCGACTACCACCGCCGGGAGGGCAAGAAGTTCTGGCAGGAGCACTTCGACAGGCTGCGCAACCCCGTCGACGAGTGGTCGGCCACCCGCGACGTGTTGATCGTGGCGCAGGTCACGGTCGAGCGTGACTGGGCGCTGGTGGGCCGTGACCGCAACCTGTCCAGGGTGCTGCGCATCGAGGGCGAGCCGGCGCCGGGCAGTTCGCTCAAGCTCGGCCAGAAACCGTTCCTGCTCTACGACGCGCCCTACCCGCCGCTCGCGCAGACCGGCGAGCCCGGCTCCCGGCTGGCGCACGAGCGCACCGAGATCACCGGCCTGGTCGACGAGGCCACCGGTGAAGAGGTGCTCTACGTCACCGAGAAGCTCGGCCGCGGCGTCGACGCCTACGACCAGCTGCCGATGGCGCTGTCCCCGGCCACGCCGCCACCGCCCGGCACGCAGGTGCCGGCGATCGCCGAGTGGGGGCAGCGGGTGCTCGACGCCCTGCCGGCCATGCTGCCGGATGCGGCGCTGGACGTTCTGCGGAGGGTGCCGCCGCGGCGCTCGGTCTACTTCGACAGGCTCAGCACGGCGTCGACAAGCTCGACCAACGAATCGCTTCCACCGGTGAACGGCGACATCACCACCGCCATCCGCGACAGCCTGCTCAGCATCGACAGGTCCTACCTGGCGGTGCAGGGCCCGCCCGGCACCGGCAAGACCTACACAGGCTCTCGGGTGATCGCCGAGCTCGTGCGCGATCACGGCTGGAAGATCGGCGTGGTCGCCCAGTCGCACGCGACAGTGGAGAACATGCTCAGCGCCGTCCTCAAGGCCGGGCTCGCATCCGGGCACGTGGGAAAGAAGGCCAAGGCGGGGGAGGAACCGCGGGAGAATGGCTGGACCGCGCTCGCACCCACCGGCTTCGCCGAGTTCACCGGTCAGGCCGGCGGCTTCGTGCTCGGCGGCACCGCCTGGGACTTCAGCAACGCCGCCCGCATCGAACCGGGCTCGCTCGACCTGCTCGTGATCGACGAGGCAGGCCAGTTCTCGCTGGCCAGCACCATCGCCTCCGCGGTGTCTGCGCGGCGCCTGCTGCTGCTCGGCGACCCTCAGCAGCTGCCGCAGGTGAGCCAGGGTTCGCATCCGGAGCCCGTCGACGTATCCGCGCTCGGCTGGCTCACCGACGGGCACGATGTGCTGCCGGCCGAGTTCGGCTACTTCCTGGCCAAGAGCTGGCGCATGCACCCCGCGGTGTGTGCGCCCGTTTCCAGGCTTTCCTACGAGGGCAAGCTCGAGTCCCGGGCCGCCGCCCGGCACCTCGACGGCGTCGAGCCCGGCCTGCATCCGCTGCCCGTGCCGCACACCCTCAATTCCACCTCGTCACCCGAAGAGGCCGACGCCGTGGCCGAGCTGATCGGCTCGCTGCTGGGCCGCCCCTGGACCGTGAACGGTGAGAGCACCCCGCTCGGCCAGCACGACCTCATCGTCGTCGCCCCGTACAACGCGCAGGTCGAGGTGATCCGGCAGCGGCTGGCCAGGGACGGCTGGCACGAGGTCAGCGTGGGCACCGTCGACAAGTTCCAGGGCCGGGAGGCGGCCGTGGCCATCGTGTCGCTCGCCGCATCCAGCGCCGAGGAGGTGCCGCGCGGGCTCGAGTTCCTGCTCCTGGCCAACCGGCTCAACGTGGCCATCTCCCGCGCGCAGTGGGCGGCGTACCTGCTCTATTCGCCCGCGCTCACGGATGCCCTGCCCCACAACGCGGGCACTCTCGCGCAGCTGAGCGCCTTCATCGACCTCGTCGAGGGGCCCGCCGTCTAGCGCTCGAGCTCAGCCGCGAACCGCTCCGGCAGCACGACATTGGCGCCGACCCCCGCGAAAAACGGGGCGACCTCGGTGGGCGTGTAGCCGGCGATGCCGCAGCCGATCTCGGTCACCAGAAACCTGAGCTCCGGATGCTCGGCCGCGAACCGAACGAACCCGGTCACCTCGTGCTGCAGTACCGCCAACCCGCTCATGCTGTCGATCGCATACGACTGACCGTGCAGCCCGTGGCCCTGGCCCCAAACCGCGCCGAACCTCTCGTGCGCAAGGGCGGCGGCACCGGCCGCGTGCAGCCCGGTCGCGTTGGACCCGAAGACGAAGACCTCGCCGGGTTCGAGTCGGGTGATCCGCATGGCTCAGACTCCCTTCGGGGCCCCGGGGTTGAGACGGTTGGTGGGGTCGAGCTTCATCAGCAGCTGGTTCGAGATCGCGTCCAGCTGCGCCACCTGCTCGTCGGTGAGCGGGTCGATCACGTTCTCCCGCACCGTGCGCACGTGCCCGGGCGCCGCGGCCTGCACGACGGCCCAGCCCTCCTCGGTGAGACTGGCGTTCGTCGCGCGCCGGTCGCTCGGACACGGTGTGCGCTTGACCAGGCCACGGTCTTCGAGCCGGCGCACCACGTGCGAGAGCCGGGGCAGGCTGGAATTGGTCATCGAGGAAAGCCCGGTCATCCGCAGGGTGTGGTCGGGCGCTTCGGAGAGCATCGCGAGCACGTAGTACTCGAAGTGGCTCAGGTCGGAGTCGCGCTGCAACTGGGAGTCGAGCAGCCCGGGCACCAGCTCCACCACCGCAACGAAGCGCAGCCAGGCGTGCAGCTGGGCCTGGTTGAGTCCCTGCACGGCGGGCGTTTCGTTCGTGTCCATGGGGATAGCTTATCAAGCAGGTCCCGCTTTGGTTGACGCGACAACTAAAAGCCGATACGTTACTTGTACCAACAACTAATTATCCGCCGCAAGGCGAGAGGGAGTATGTCATGACGAGCATCAGCATCATCGGAGCCGGCAACATGGGAACCGCCATCGCGACGATCGCGGCGAAGGGCGGCGCTTCGGTGCAGCTACTGGCACAGGACGCCGAGAAGACCGCGGCGGCGGCGGCTCTGGCCGGCGAATCCGTCACGTCGGGAGTCGCCGGTGATGCCCTCACCGGTGAGATCATCGTTCTGGCCCTGCCGTACCCGGCGGTCGCCGGGGTGCTGGCACAGTACGCCGGCCAGCTGGACGGCAAGATCCTGGTCGACATCAGCAACCCGCTGGACTTCGCCACCTTCGACTCGCTCGTCGTGCCGGCGGATGGCTCGGCCGCGCAGGTGATCGCCGAGACCGTTCCCGGCGCCCGGGTGCTCAAGGCCTTCAACACCACCTTCGCCGCCACCCTGGCCACAAATGGTGTCAACGGCGTCGCCCCCACCACGGTGCTCGTCGCCGGCGACGACGCATCCGCCAAGGACGCCCTGATCGCCCTGCTGATCGCCGGTGGTGTACTCGCCCTCGACGCCGGCGCCCTCAAGCGCGCCCGTGAGCTCGAAGCCCTTGGCTTCCTGCAGCTGACCCTCGCGGCCGGCTCCTCCATCGGCTGGACCGGCGGCTTCGCCCTCGTCAAGTAACCCCGAGGACCCTATTCGAGTAAGCCCCGGATGTCTTCGGGGGTGAGGGACTGTGCGAAGACCGCGTCGTCGTCGAGGACCGCCTCGACCAGCTTGGCCTTGAACTCCTTGAGCGCCATCACCTTCTCCTCGATGGTGTCGGCGGCCACCAGCCGGTAGACCATCACGTTGCGGGTCTGGCCGATGCGGTGGGTGCGGTCGATGGCCTGGTTCTCGCTGGCCGGGTTCCACCAGGGGTCGAGCAGGAACACGTAGTCGGCCTCGGTGAGGTTCAGACCGAAGCCGCCGGCCTTGAGGCTGATCAGGAACACCGGTGCGTCCCCGGCCTTGAACTGGTCGATGACGCCGGGCCGGTCGGCGGTCGATCCGTCGAGGTAGCTGTACCGCACCCCGCGGGCGTCCAGACGGGCGGCCGCCAGGGCGAGGTAAGAGGTGAACTGGCTGAAGATCAGGGCCCGGTGCCCCTCGGCGATCACCTCGTCGAGCTGCTCGAACAGCGCGTCGAGCTTGCTTGAGGGCACTCCGGCGTACTGGTCGTCGACCAGCGAGGCATCCAGGCTCAGCATCCGGAGCAGGGTGATCGAGCGGAACACGATGAACCGGTTGGCCTCGAGGTCGTCCATCAGTCCCAGCAGCTTCTGCCGCTCCCGCTGCAGGAAGGTGTCGTAGATCTCGCGGTGTTCGGGGTCGAGGTCGATGCGCAGCACCTGTTCCTGCTTGGCCGGCAGGTCCCTGGCCACGACATCCTTGGTGCGCCGCAGCATCAGCGGGCGGATGCGCCGCCGCAGCCGGTCGATCAGCTCGCGCTGGGAGCGCACTTTGCGTTCGGCCGGGCGCAGGTACTCCTCGGTGAAGCGGCGGGCCGAGGGGAACAGGCCCGGCGCCACGATGGCGAACTGCGCCCAGAGTTCGAGCAGGTTGTTCTCCAGGGGTGTGCCGGTGACGGCCAGCTTGAAGGGCACGTTCAGATCGCGGGCCGCGCGGTGCAGCTGAGAGGTGCGGTTCTTCACGAACTGGGCCTCGTCGAGGATCAGCCCCGACCAACCGTGCGCCTGGTAGGCGTCGAAGTCGAGGCGGAGCAGCGCGTAGGAGGTGACGAGAACGTCGACGCCCTCGGCCTGGTCGGCCAGGCTGCGGCCGCTGGTGGCCTGGGTGCTGGTCACCGAGCGCACGCGGAGGCCCGGCGTGAACCGGGCCGCTTCGGCGAGCCAGTTGGAGACCACGGAGGTGGGCGCCACGACCAGGAACGGCCGGCGGGGCTCCGCAGTCTCCGCAGGCTCGTCGGCCGGGGTCTGCACGGCGTGGCTGAGCAGCGCCAGCACCTGCAGGGTCTTGCCCAGCCCCATGTCGTCGGCAAGGATGCCGCCCAGGCCGTGCTCCCAGAGGAAGACCAGCCACTCGAATCCGGCCAGCTGGTACGGGCGCAAGGTGGCGGTCAGCCCGGCCGGCAGCGGCGTGGCCCTGGGCAGGGCCGCGGCATCCGCGGCACCGCGGTCGAGGGCAAGCAGCCCGCCCACAGCGGCCCGCCATGACACGGCTTGCTCGGTCTCGTCGGCGAGGTCCTCGAAGTCCGACCACAGGCTGGCCTGGTGCCGATTGATGCGCAGCCCGGTTTCCCATTCCGACAGCGCCCTGGCCTCCTCGATGAGCTCCCGCAGCCTGTCGAACACCGGCTGGGTGAGCGAGAGGTAACTGTTGTCCACCAGGAGCAGTTTTTTGCGCCCCTTCGCGAGCGCCGTGAAGATCGGGTTGAACGGGATGCTGCGGCCGTCGATCCGCACGATCACGCCGAGGTCGAACCAGTCGCGCTTCTCGGTCTCCACCGTCGTCACGATCAGCTGCGGGGCTCCGGTGAGCTCGCGGTAGTCCGGCTTGTCGCCCACCAGCTGCACTCGCACCCCCGCGATCGTCTCGAGCCTGGGCAGGGTTCGGTCGGTGTACTCAGCGGCGGGGAGGCCCTTGAGGGTCACGGTTGGTG
The DNA here is from genome assembly GCF_002909375.1 of Cryobacterium zongtaii. Lineage (GTDB taxonomy): Bacteria > Actinomycetota > Actinomycetes > Actinomycetales > Microbacteriaceae > Cryobacterium > Cryobacterium zongtaii. Next base: position 319,129 of record NZ_PPXD01000026.1, on the reverse strand, counting down.
CGTCAGGATCGGCCGGCGCCGACAGTTCGGGCACGGCGGTCGTCACCCGGTCCAGCACCTCGGTCTCGGCCTGCTCGTCGCGGTCGCCCTGCCACTGCCAATCCAGCCGCACCGCCTGCTTCGGCTCGAAGCTCACGGTGTGCACGAGCACCGGCGGGGGCGGCGGCGGGAACTCGATGGAGGCATCCGTGCTGACGATCGGCAGGCTGCGGCGCAGGGTGGGGTAATACTCGCGCAAGAACTCGTCGACCTCGCCGGCCGGCACCACCAGGCCGGGCCGGACCGGGGCCCGGTCGCCGGTGCCGCCGAGGAGCCGGCGCTGTTCGGCGCTGAGCGGCTCGAGGCTCGGGGCCAGCACGATGGCGGGGTCGGCGCCGAGCCTGTACGCGTAGACGCCGTGGTCGCCGAGCGCGCCGGCGTCGCCGACCGGATGCCGGTGCCCGTCGATGCTGAGCACGGGGGAGAGGGTGAGGGCCTCAGTAGTCTGCACCGCATCGAGCAGCACACTCGCCGTGGCGGCCACCGTCACGGCGGCGTCCTTGTGGCTGCCGGTCAGGCCGATGCCGAGCCGCTGGGCCTCGGCGAGCAGGTGCCAGAGCAGGGGGCTCTCGAACTCGTCGAGGTAGAGCCACTCGGTGTCCTGGCCGTTGTAGACCGGCCGGTCGACCCTGTGCAGCGGCACGAACTGGCAGAACCAGCGGTGCTGCGCCACGTTGAGGTTCTGCCGATTGAGCTGGTAGCCCACGTTGCTCCAGGTGATCGTGGACTTCACCCACTTGCCGGAGTCGCTGCGGAGGACCGGACGCACGCCGAGCCGGATGGCGCCGGTCCTGGCCCGGCCGGCCGAGGCACGCACGGCGGTGGCCCCGCGCCAGCGGTCGTTGCTGCGCGGGGTCTGCTCGCGCAACTCGAAGAGCAGGCCCATGGCCGTGCGGGCGCCGTCGCCGGGCTCGGTGACGGGCGGCAGGGTCGGCTCCGCCGCGGCCGGGCCGGTCAGGGCCTCAACGGCCGACTTCCAGTCGGCGGCGCCTGGCGACGGCGGGGTGGGCGGCATGGCTCAATGGTCTCACGCACCCGCCGACAGCCGGGCCGGGGCATCCGCTCAGGTCAGCGGAAAAACGATCCGGGTCTGCCAGGTCGCGGGGTCGGGATTCGTCTCGGGATCGCTGAGGTATTCCTCCCACATGTCCATGCCGGGGGTGAGGTTCTGCTCCCGCAGCCAGGCGGCGATCTCGTCGTAGGTGCGGGTCATCCCGTCGTACGGCCCCGTGTAGACGCTCGCGATGGCTGATCCGGCCGGCAGCTCGGTCACGACGACATCGGCCGTGCCGTGGGCGGGCCCGGCGATGGGGAAGCCCGCCGTGACGTCGACGGTGTCGGTGGGCATGCCGTGATACAGCGCCAGCGGCGGCCCGGCGGGCGTCAGCCCCTGGGCGGCCATGGCCGCGGCGGACACCTCGAAGGCCCGCCCGAAGTACTCGGTGAGGTCAGCCATCTTCACGTTCTCGTGTACCCCCAGCAGGGTGCGCGGTTCCAGTTCGACCCTGTCGATCTGCATGGTGTGCTCCTTCGCTCGGGGTCACTCTATTCCCACTCGCGCGCCGGGCACACCCGCAGCGGCCGGCTACCGGATGGCCCGCATCCCGGCAGGCAGCGCCGTGCGAGCGTCGAGCCAGCGTTCCAGCTCCGCCGCGGGAATCGGGCGGGACAGCTGATAGCCCTGGGCCACGTCACAGCCGAAGCGTTCCAGTTGCTGGAGCACCTCCGCGGTCTCCACGCCCTCGGCCACGATGCGCATGCCCAGGCTGTGGCCGAGGTGGATCGAGGATGCGACCAACGCCGACGCCCTGTCGTCGTCGAGCATCGGGATGACGAAGGACTGGTCGAGCTTGAGTTCGTCGATCGGCAAGTCCCGCAGGTAGGCGAGCGAGCTGTAGCCGGTGCCGAAGTCGTCGACGGCGATCAGTACGCCGGCGTTCCGCAGGCGCAGCAGGATGTTGCGGGCGCGGTCGCGGTCCACCAGCAGGAATTCCTCGGTGACCTCGAGCATGAGGGCGGAGCCGGGCAGCCCCCGGTCGGTGAGCATCGAGGTGACCACCCCGGCGAGCTGGTAGTCGGCCAGCGACCGCGACGACAGGTTCACGGCCACTGTCACCGTGCGCCCCTGGGCCTGCCAGAGCATGGCCTGGTCGAGGGCGAGTTCGAGGACCACCCGGGTGAGGGTGCGCATCAGGCCACCGTTTTCGGCCACATCCAGGAACGCGGCGGGGTACAACAGTCCCCGCGTGGGGTGGTTCCAGCGCACCAGTGCCTCGACGCCCGGCACGGTGTCGGTGGCCAGGTGCACCTTGGGTTGGTAGTGCAGCACGAGCTGGTTCTCGGCCAGCGCGATGCGCAGTTCGTGCAGGGTGCGCAGGCGGGCCTCGTCGTTGCTGTCGTCGCCGGGGGAGTAGACGTGCTGGCCTACCCGGCTGGACTTCGCCGTGTACATGGCCATGTCGGCCTTGCGCATCAGCCCGCTCAGGTCTGAACCGTGCTCAGGTGCCAGAGCGATGCCGATGCTCAGCCCGACCTCGAGGCTGAGGCCGCCGATGACGATGGGCCGTGCGGTCACCAGGCGTAACCGGCGAGCCATGGCCGTGGCGCGTTTGCGGTCGGCGTGGTGCAGGTGAACAGCGAATTCGTCGCCGCCGAGCCTGGCGAGCAGATCACCGGCCTGGAGGGCGTCGGACAGCCGGGCGCCGATCCGGCCGAGCAGCTGGTCGCCCGCTTCGTGGCCGAGGCTGTCGTTCACCTCCTTGAACCTGTCCAGGTCCAGCACCAGCAGGGCGCTCGGCCGGGCGTCGATGTCGCGCAGCCGGGCGGCGACATCCACCGCCAGGGCGCGGCGGTTGGGCAGGCCGGTCAGGTCGTCGGTACGCGAGAGCGAGTGCAGCTGGCGCTGCCTGAAGGCCAGCGGGATCGCAGCCAGTGCCAGAGTGCCGCCGGCGAGGCCGACGGCCAGCACCGAGACGTGGGTCTGGCTGGCCAGCAGCAGCACGGTCAGGGCGGCGGCCGTGGCCGACATCGGGGCCGCCACCGAGGTGGCGGTGTAGACGGTGCCGTCGGCGACGGCGGTGATCGACGAGTGCTCCGGCACGGTACGGCGGCGCACCGCGGCGAGCACCCACGCTGTGATGAGAGCGAAGCCGATCGCCCATACGCCGGTAAGGGCCGATCCGATGAGCACCGACTCGACCTGCGCCTGCCCGGCGTAGACGGTGTCGGCCCCCGCGAAGAGCAGCAGACCGGCGGTCAGCAGTAGCCCGGAGCGACCTAACACCCGGCCCGGGATCGCAGCGACGCCGGCGAGGGCCGCGATGAGCAGCAGGTCCAGCACCGGGAACGCCATGCTGAGGAAGACGGTCACCGAAAACGGGCCGCCGGTTTCCAGGGCGGGGGAGAGCAGCACGGCGAGCACCGAGGCGGCGCCCAACGCGCCGACGGCGCTGTCAAGGAGCACCGGCCAGCCCTGCGCACGCAACCCACGGTGGGCGATCACGGCGAGCACGCCCACCATGAAGACGTAGAACATCAGATAGCAGGTGTCCGCGAGCGAGGGTATGAGTTCGGCGCCGGCATCGTCGGGCAGCAGCCTGTACGCGGTGTCACCCACGGCCAGTGCGGTCACCGCTGCCGCGGCGAGGAGGATGTCGGGCCGGGTGAGGCGTACCCGGTTGACGGCCAGCCAGACCAGAACCACGGCTGCCCAGTTGCTGAGCACGGCCAACCAGCCGTCAACGAGCGGGTTGAACCCGACGCCGTGGAAAACCAAGCCGATGAGGTTGACGAGCAGCACCACGCCGATGCCACCGAACACGACGTAATCGGCACGCGACAGCCGCGGTCGAGGACGCGGGATGGCCGACACAGACGTCACTGTCGAGTCCCCCCTCCGAGACCAAGTACCTTGCGGACACACTGCCGCGACCTGCTCACTTTACTGGGTCACACACCGTCGCCGACCAGGTTCCCCCCATTCGGCCATCGGCAGGCTATGCAGTACCGCCGTCTGCGCCGCTGAGGGAGGCGAATTCGCCCTCACCAGACGGATGCGCCCCGGCCGCGTCAATCAGCCAGGCGTAGTCGAAGGCCCGCTCGCGCCAGCCGGCGTAGCGACCCGAGACGCCGCCGTGGCCGGCCGACATCTCGGTCTTCAGCAGCGCATCCGCCCCCACCTCGCGGAGTCTCGCCACCCACTTGGCCGGCTCCACGTAGAGCACCCGGGTGTCGTTGAGGCTGGTGACGGCGAGGATCCGCGGGTAGTGCGTCTGGTGCACGTTCTCCAGCGGTGAGTAGGTCTTCATGTAGGCGTACACCTCGGCGTCGTGCAGCGGGTCGCCCCACTCGTCCCACTCGATCACGGTGAGCGGCAGGCTCGGGTCGAGGATCGAGGTGAGCGGATCGACGAACGGCACCCCGGCGAGGATGCCGGAGAACAGTGACGGCGCCATGTTCGCCACGGCGCCCATCAGTAGTCCGCCGGCGCTGCGGCCCTCGGCGACGAGCTTGTCCGGCGAGGTGTAGCCGCAGTCGATGAGGTGCTCGGCGCAGGCGACGAAGTCGGTGAACGAGTTGCGCTTCTGGTGGGTCTTGCCGTTTTCGTACCAGAGCCGGCCGAGCTCGCCGCCGCCGCGCACGTGGGCGACCGCGAAGATCATGCCGCGGTCAAGCAGGCTGAGCCTGGAGATGCTGAAGGACGGGTCGATGCTGATCTCGTAGGAGCCGTAGCCGTAGAGCAGGGTGGGGGCCGGGACGCCGGGCTCGACGAGGTCGGAACGGTAGACGATGGAGATGGGTACCCGGGTGCCGTCGGCGGCAACGGCCCATTCGCGGCGCTGTTCGAACAGGGTCGGGTCGTAGTGGCCGAGCACCGGCTGCTGCTTGAGCAGGCGCAGCTCGCCGGTGGCGACCACGTAGTCGTAGACCGTCGAAGGGGTCACAAAGCTTGTGTAGCCCAGACGGATAGTCGGCTGGTTCCATTCGGGGTTGCCGCCGGTGCCCACCGAGAAGAGTTCCTCGTCAAAGGTGATCTCGGTGAGGCCGCCGCCGCGTTTGGTGGCGTAGGCCACCCGGGTGAGGCCGTCTTTGCGGTATTCGACCACCACGAAGTCGCGGAACGCGTCGACGCTTTCCAGGCGGATGCGCTCGCTGTGCGGCAGCACCACCCGGCCCGGGTCCTTCGGATCGGCGGCCGGCACGCTGACGAGCTCGAAGTTCACGGCGTTGTGGTTGTGCACGATCAGCAGGCGGTCTTCGCCGTCGATGACGGCGTGCTCCACGTCGTACTCCACGTTGTCGCGCCGCGGCCAGACCACCGTGAACTCGCCGGTGGGGTCGGCGGCGTCAAGAAGGAAGGTCTCGCTGGTGACGCTGGAGCCGGCCTCGATCATGAGGTATCGGTTGCTGCGCGAACGGCCGACGCCCACCCAGAAACGCTCGTCGGGCTCGGTGAACACCGTCACGTCAGCCTCGACGGAGGTGCCGACCTCGTGGCGCCAGACCGTATCGGGGCGCCAGGCGTCATCGACGGTCGTGTAGAACACGTATCGGCCGCTCGGGTCGAAGAGCGCGCCGGCGCTGGTGTTCGGGATTTCGTCGGCCAGGTTCTCGCCCGTGGCGATGGTGCGTATCCGCACCGTATAGCGCTCGTCGCCCTCGATATCGACGGCGTAGAGCAGGGTGCTGCCGTCGTCGCTCACGTCGAAGCTGCCGAGGGAGTAGAAGTCGTGGCCCGCGGCCTCGGCGTTGTCGTCAAGCAGCACCTGCTCGCCGGGCAGGCCGGGGGCGGTGTCGCCCGCGTGTGCGCCGGTCGAGTCGGTGCCGGTCGAGTCGGTGCCGGTCGCCGGTTCGATGACCGGGGGAGTCCAGTCATCCGGACCCGAGATGGGCGCGCGGCAGTGGATGCCGTATTCCTGTCCCTCCACCGAGCGGGTGTAGTGCCACCACTGCCCACGGCGCACCGGAACGCTGAGGTCGGTCTCCTGGGTGCGGTCCTTGATCTCTTCGAAGATCTGCTCCTGCAGCAGCTCAAGATGGCTGGTGCGGGCATCCGTGTATGCGTTCTCGGCAGTGAGGTGCGCGATGACCTCCGGGGCGTCCTTGTCGCGCATCCACTCGTAATTGTCGACGAACACATCGTTGTGGTGGATACGCCGCGTGGGCTTCCGGGCGGCGACGGGAGGAAGGTTCATGAACTCAGCGTAGCCATCTCGTCCGACCATGTCCCGTGGAACTCCGCAGCAGCCGCCGCGCGCGCGGGATTGCTGTTCGGGGGGTGCCCTGAACCGCCTTCGACGCCGTGCTGGCCTCGTCGGACCAGCCCCGCACCCCGTCCCCGACAACGCGCCTATCCCGTCGGTCGAGCTTGTCGAGACCCTCGCAACCCGTCCTCGACAGGGCGCCCATCCCGTCGGGCGACCCCGTCGAGACCCCGCAACCCGTTCTCGGCAACGCGCCCGTCCCGTCGGTCGAGCCTGTCGGGACCCCGCGAGTCATCCTCTGCAGTGCGGAAATGTTTTCGATATCCGTTCCGGAATTTGCTGACGTTTCCTCGCATATAGGTGCGATTCGTGAGAGAATGGGGGTATGGACGACGAGCTGGATAGTGGCTCCACCGCACCGACGGGAACGACTCCCACCGGGTCGAACCTGCACGACTGGAACACCGGCCTGTCCGGTCCAGATCCCCTCACGGCACCGGATGCCCACAGCTTGAGCGGCACCTCCGACACGAAGGCCGCCGCTGCAGGCGACACTGCGGCCGGCCCCGCGACGGGCTCGAGCCGGGCCGGCCGGGCCAGTCGGGGCCGCTCTAAGCCACGGCCTGAGTGGAGAGACCCGGCCGAGCTGCCCGGGGTGCAGGGCGCGCATACCGGCGCTTTCGGTCAGAAGCTCCAGGCGTTGGATGACGCGGCGCGGACGGTGATGGCGGTGATGGACTCCATCGACGTGAACGCGTTGAGTGACCCGGAGGTGGTCGCGTTGACGCAGATGGTCGAGCGGACCGGTCGGCCGGTGGATGCGGCCCGGGTGGCCACGGCGACCGTGGTGGGTTACCGGTCTCGTACGGGGTTGGGTTCCGAGTCGTTGGCGTGGCGGTTGGGCGCCTCGCACCCCACGGATTTGCTGATTCGGTTGACGGGCATGTCGGGTCCGGAGATGAAACGGCGGGTGGCCCTGGGTGAGAAGGTCGCACCGCGGATGTTGGGCGGCCTGGTGCTGGAGCCCGAGTTCCCGTTCGTGGCCGCAGCCTTGGCGGCCGGGGAGATCGGTCTTGATGCGGCGGAGAACATCGTGAAGGGTTTGGCCGACTACAAGGTGCACGGCCGCTTCGACGCAGACCAGGCCAACGTTGACGGTGGTGAGGCCGCGCTGGTGGAGTCCGCGACCGGGTCCGTGTTCGCCCGCACCCCCGGACCCGGCGACACAGCCGACGACGCCGTCTGCGCGGGGCCGGTCCGGCGTCTGGGTGCGTCGGCGGGGTTCACCTTCCCGGCGGACCGGATTCGGGAGATGGCGGCGACGTGGCAGGCGGTGTTGAACCCGGACGGTGCCGCGCCCACCGCGGAGATCCTCGAAGCCAAATCCACGTTCTCGTTCGGCAAACTCAGCCAAGGCCTGCACCCGCTGCGCGGTGGGGTGACCCCGGAGCTCAAGGGCATCATGCAGAACCTGTTCAACACGTTCCAGTCCGCGCGCAGCGCACCCGCGTTCCCGTCCGCGGACGAACAAAAGCGCATCGAGGCCGGCGAACTCGTTCCCGGCGAGATCCTCGATGAACGCGACGGCGGTCAGAAACGCGCCGATATTCTCCGCGGCATCCTCGTCCAGGTCGCCCAAGACCCCCGCACCCCGACCATGGGCGGGATGCCGCCGACGGTGATGGTGCACGTGAACGCAACCGACCTGATCAACGGGGTCGGGGTCGGTTGGATCGACGGCGTCGAGGGCCCCGTCTCGATGAAAACGATCAACCAGATGGTCGACAACGGCGGCTTCCGGCCGATCTTCTTCGGCGGCACCGGCGCCGTCCTCGCCCTCGGCGACAAAGTCCGCTGCTTCACCCCGCTGCAACGCAAAGCGATCACCGCCCGAGACGGCGGCTGCATCATCCCGGGCTGCACCTGCCCACCGCAATGGACCGAAGTCCACCACGTGACACCGTGGCAAAACGGCGGCCCCACCAACGTCTCGAACGGGGTTTTGCTGTGTTGGTATCACCACCACAACATCGACACCTCCGGATGGCACATCCGCATGGTCCTGGGCATGCCCGAAGTCAAAGCCCCACGCTGGATCGACCCCACCGCCACCTGGCGAAAACCACCCCAACACCGCGCCCACGACCCGAAGACCCGACGACAGGACGAGTAGCCACCGCCCGAGGGTCCGCCGGTCGCGTGAGCCTGTCGGCACGCGTGCAATTACCGCCCGCCAACCGGCCTTCGTTAGGGTCGAAGGAGAAGCATGACTGTGACCACGAAGGTGCTTCGGAAAATGGAATCACCATGACGACCTCCGAAAACTCGGCCGGCACCATCGGCGAAAGGATGGCCGGCGCTGATATCGAGGCCGATCTCCAGAGCATTTTGCAGGCGGTTCCGGAGCCTGCTGCCGAGAGTGAGGCGCACGCCGTGCTCGGACGGGTCTTTCAGGGCGTACTTTTCGACATGGACGGCACCCTGGTCGACTCGACCAAGGCCGTGAACCGGTCCTGGCAGCAGTGGGCCGACGAAATGGGTCTTGGTGCGCTCTTCGCCGGCGTGCAGCATGGCCGTCCGGGCCGCGAAATGATCGCCGATCTGGTCCCGGCTCACCAGGTCGAGACGTCGTTCGCCCGGGTCAATGAGCTCGAACTCAGCGACACCGACGACATCACCATCCTGCCCGGAGCTGCTGAGCTGATGGCCGTCATCCCCGAAGAACGCCGAGCGATCGTGACGTCCTGTCCTCGGGAGCTGTGCCACACCCGTCTCGCATCCGCCGGATTCACGGCCCCGGCCACGGTGGTGACCGTCGAAGACACCGTCAAGGGAAAGCCGGCGCCCGACCCGTTCCTCGAGGCCGCCGACAGGCTCGGCCTCGACGCCCGCCAGTGCGTGGTCGTCGAAGACGCTCCCGCCGGACTCGCCGCGGGTCGCGCAGCCGGCTGCGCAACGATCGGCGTTGTCGGCACTCATTCGGCCGACGAGCTGGACGCCGACCTCGTTGTGTCCAGCCTCGACCGCCTGAGCATCGAACTGCACGATCACGGCGTGGTCTTTGTTCTCCAGACCCAGCCGAGGGAGTAGACAGGACACATGACAGGGCGAGAGCAGACCGAGATCGAGCGTAAGTACGACGTCGAGGGGCTGCGGCCCGTTCCGTCGCTGCAGGGGCTCGACGGCATCACCGCCGACCCGGCCGAGGTGCCTTGTGTGCTCACGGCCGTGTACTACGACACTGCCGATCATGACCTGGCCCGCCACCGCATCGTTCTGCGCCGCCGTGAGGGTGGCGGCGATGCCGGCTGGCACCTCAAGATGCCGGCTGTCGAGGGGCGCACGGAGGTGCACTGGCCACTGGACATCGGCGACGCTGACGGTTCTGAACACATCCCCGCCGAGGTGCTTGAGCCGGTGCGCGCGATTGTGCGCGACCGGCCGCTCACCCCGCTGGCCCGGGTCAGCACTGTGCGCACCACGGTGCGACTCACCGACACCGATGGCCACGCCCTCGCCGAGATCGCCGACGACCTCGTCTCCGCCTCCGATGTGCGCGGTGGAACGTACCGCAAGTGGCGCGAATGGGAGCTCGAGCTTCTGGATGGCGCCCCCGACACCCGCAAGAAGCGCACCAGACTGCTCGATTCCGTCGAACAGGTGTTGCTCACCGCCGGAGCCACCCCGTCCACGAGTGCGGCCAAGATCGCTCGTGCCGTGGGCGTGGAGTCCCTGACCGAGCTCGACGGCGCCGAGGTGCTGCCGGGACTGCTCCCCGCCCCCGCCCTGCAGCAGCCGGACTCCGCTGGTGCCGTCGTTGTCGGAGCGCTCCGCGACCTGACCGCGACCCTCGTCGACGCCGATCCCCGGGCGCGAGCGGATGCCCCGGACGCGATCCATCACATGCGCACCACGGTGCGCCGCCTGCGCAGCGTCCTCGCGGTCTACGCGAGATTGTTTGAAAAGGCCCCGGTGAAGGAGCTGCGCTTCGAGCTCAAGCACCTCGGAGTCGAGCTGGGCCGAGCCCGCGACGCCGAAGTGCGCGCCGCCCGGTTGGTCGAAGAACTCGCCGGCGTCGCCGAATACCCCACCGAGGATGCGCGAACCCGGCTCGTCGGTGGAGCCCGCCGGGACTACGCGGAGGGCCTCGCAGCGGTGCGCGAGTATCTCCTGAGTACGCGTTACTACCGGCTTCTTGATGCCCTCGAGAGCTTCACGGCCTGGCCGCCGATCACCCCGAAGGCGGACCGTCCCGCCGCCGCCGAGATCAAGCGGGACCTCGGCAGGGCCGTCGCCGCGCTGGAGCAGCTCACCGCCACGGTGTCCGACGCGGATGAGCCGGAGCCGGCGTTGCACGAGGTGCGCAAGGCCGCCCGACGGCTGCGCTACGCCGCTGCCGCCGTGGCGTCAGCCGACCCCGTGGCCGAGGCGACGGCGACGAAGCCACCCACAAAGAAGTCGGCCGCCAAGAAGTCGGCCAGGACGGCAGCGAAGAAAACGGCCGCGAAGCGCGCCCACACTGCCGCCCGATTCGCGAAGCTCCGTCGGCGCTACGCGCACGTCGCCCGGGCGGCCAAACCGCTGGTGAAGCGGCTCGGCGACCGGCACGACAGGCTGCTCTACATCGAGGAGCTCGGCCAGGCCGCGGAGGCGGCCCACGAAAGCGGTGAGAATACCCTGGTCTACGGCATGCTCGTCGCCCGGGCCGAGCGCAGCGACGCCACGGTCCCCGTTGTCCTCGACGACACCGCCCGATCGGTGCAGCAGCTCAAGCGACTCGTCGGCGGGCTCTGAGCCAGCAGGGACAGAGCGAGCCGGATTACCAGCGCTCCGCCGAGGACGCTGTGATGATCTGCAGCAGGGCTGCGCGCAGCTCGTCGGCGTTCTCGAGCGGGGGAAACACGTCGGCCTCGAGGGTGCGGGCCTGTTGCCACGCGGCGGTGCCCGCGTCGGTGCGGGTCACCAGGTGGCGCCGGGCGTCGCGCTCGTCCCGGATGCGTGCCACCAGACCCTCCCGCTCCAGCCTGTCCAGGGTGCGCGACATGGTCTGAGTCTGCACCCGTGCCTGCCGGGCCAGTTCGGTCTGACTGCGGGCTCCGTCGCCGAGCAGGTGCAACACAATCAGGCCGGCATGGGTGAGGCCGAGGGAAGCGAGGGCTTCGACCCAGGCATGCTCCACCAGCCGGGCAGCCGTGGAAAGCAGTCGACCGTTCGGCCACTGGGCCATGGCATCGGGAGTGGTCACCCCCTCAATGTACTGCTACCGTGGGTTAGTCAGCTAGCTGACCAATTCGCCGCGACGGAGGAGAACCCCATGTCCACATCTCGCGATCTGCTCCGCCAGAGCACCGTCCTGATCAGTGCGATCCTCGCCCTCGTCGGATCGTTCATCGGCTCGGGCGCCGCGGGCGGCACGCCCATCCAGAACGCCTCCGGGGGAGCGCTGGCCGCCGATGCCACTCCGATCGCCCCGGGCGGACCGGCCTTCGCCATCTGGACGCCGATCTACGCCGGGCTGGTGCTCTACGCCATCTGGCAGTTCCTGCCGAGGCAGAAGACCGACCCCCGCCAGCGCCGCCTCGGCTACCCAGTGGCCGCCTCGCTGCTGCTGAACGCGGCCTGGATCCTCAGCGTGCAGTTCGACCTGCTCTGGCTGAGCGTTCCGGTGATAGTCCTGCTTCTGGCCGTGCTGGTCTGGGCGTTCCTCATCATCCTTGACACCCGCCCGCGGTCCCTGCTGGAGACCGTTCTGGTCGACGGCACCATGGGCCTCTACCTCGGTTGGGTCTGCGTGGCCACCGCCGCCAACATCACGGCAGCCCTCGTCGCCGCCGGCTTCGACGGGTTCGGCCTGGCCGCCGATGCCTGGGGTGTCCTGATCATCGCGGTGGCCGGGCTCGTCGGCGTGCTCCTGGCCGTGGTCGGCCGCGGCAGGCTCACCCCCACCCTCGCCCTCTGTTGGGGCCTTGGCTGGGTGGCGTTCGCGAGGCTCACCGGCGACCTGCTCTCCACTCCCACCGCGATCACCGCGATCGTGGCGGTCGTCGTGGTGCTCGTCGTCACGCTGTTCCTCCGCATCCGCGCGCCGCGCCGGCTGAACACCACCGCATCGGCCACCGCATGACCGGGGCACGCCGCCGCTGGTTGGGCCTGGTCTTCATCAGCATCGCCGTCGCGCTGATCATCGTCGATTCCACCATCGTCAACGTCGCGATCCCCTCGATCATCGACGACCTCGACATCACCTCCACCCAGGTGCAGTGGGTGCAGGAGAGCTACACCCTCGTATTCGCCGCCCTCCTGCTGGTCTTCGGCACCCTCGCCGACCGCTACGGGCGCCGGCGCATCCTTCTCACCGGAGTAGTGATCTTCGCCCTGGCGTCGGTGCTGGCCGCGATGGCCCAGACCGGCGACCTGCTCATCGCCGCCAGGCTGGTGCAGGGCATCGGCGGCGCCATGGTGCTGCCCACCACCCTGTCGCTGATCAACGCCACCTTCCGCGGTCGGGACCGCGGCATCGCCTTCGCCATCTGGGGCTCCACGATCGGCGGTATGGTCGCCGTCGGCCCGCTGCTGGGCGGTTGGCTCACCACCTACTTCTCCTGGCGCTGGGCGTTCGGCATCAACGTGCCGCTGGGCATCCTCATCGTTGCCGGGATCCTGGTCTTCGTATCCGAATCGCGCGACGCCGGCGAACCACGCCGGATCGACGGTGTCGGCGCGGTTCTCTCGGTGATCACCAGCGCCACCCTGGTGTTCGGCCTCATCGAGGGCCGCACGTACGGCTGGTGGCTCACCGAGACGGCACCGACCCTGGGCGATTGGACCTGGCCGTTCAACCTGTCGATCATCCCGGTTGCCTTCCTCGTCACCCTGGTGTCAGGCACCGCCTTCATCCGGTGGGGCCTCCGACGGCAACGGCAGGGCAAATCCACCCTGCTGGCGTTCTCGCTCTTCCGCATCCCGTCGTTCCGCAACGGCAACATCGCCGCGCTGATCGTGTCGCTCGGCGAATTCGGCATCATCCTCTCACTGCCGCTCTGGCTGCAGAACGTGCTCGGCTACGACGCCCTGCAGACCGGGTTCGTACTGCTGGCCCTGGCCATCGGATCGTTCGTGGCCAGCGGCGTCGCTGGGGCCTTGGGCAACCGGGTCTCGCCGCTCACCATCGTGCGGGTGGGCATCGTCGCCGAGATCCTCGGGGTGGCGGGCCTCGGCACCGTCATCACGGTGGATGCGACGTGGCTGTCGATCGTGCCGTTCCTGTTCGTCTACGGCATGGGCGTCGGCCTGGCCACGGCCCAACTCACCGGCGTCGTGCTCGGCGACGTGCCGGTCGACCAGAGCGGCCAAGGCTCCGGAACCTCGAGCACGGCCAGGCAGATCGGCTCGGCGCTGGGCATCGCCGTGCTCGGCACCGTGCTGTTCACCTCGGTCGGGCTGTCCCTGGACGCCAGGCTCGCCGAACTCGAGGTGCCGGCGGCGACGAGCGCGCAGATCGTCGATGTCGTCGTCGACAGCGCGGGAGCAGCCATCCCGTCGCTGGATGCCCAGAGCCCGGCAGTGGCCGACGCGGCCCGCGAGGCATTCAGCGAAGGCACCCGCTACTCGGCGTACGCGGCCGCCGGGTTCCTGGTTGTGGGGCTTCTCGCCAGCCTGCGGCTGACGGGCAGGCCCCTCGAACGCGAAGAACTGCCGGTCACGGCGGAGGTCGCCGGGTAGTCCGGTCCCGGGGCGGCTGCGGTTTCTGTACCGAGAGCTCCCCGCCGAGTCGGCCACCGAACGGCCGGCCGTGGTCGGCGTATTCCTCCCGGAAGAACCCCATGCGCCAGCTACCCATCTCGAGGCGGGCGCCGGTGCGCAGAATCTGGCCCGACGACGGGTCATCCGTCCGGGCACCGCCGCCCACTGGGCCGAGTGCCACGAGGAGATACTCGTCGTTCTCGTCGTGCCGGATCTCGGCGTGCAACGCGTCCAGCCCCTCCAGACGCAGGTCTGCGTCTTCAGCGCTGCCGATCCGGGTCACGCCGGGCAAAAGGTCGAATTCCCGCGGCGGCTGGCCATTCCAGTACTCCGACCCCACCACGAAGATCAGGCGCGGCCGGCCGGCTCCGGGGGCGTAGTGCGTGGTTGTGACACGCCGCCGGATGCGCCGGGCCAGGGTGGGCACCAGCGGGAACGGGGTCGGGGGAGGCAGCGGCAGTGTCCGCTCCGGTGCGGCGGGCTGCCGCCAGCGCCGCAGCAACGGGCTTACCGCGGCGGTGCTGCCCACTACGAGGTGCGGAGACTTCGTGACCAGACGCTGGGCAAGCGGCGCCTGCACGGCGCCCATCCGCGCGATCACCCCGTCGGGCCCGCTCACCGAGACCACGAGTCCGCGTTCGGCCAGATCGGCGGCGAGGGTGCGGAGGGCCGGCAGCGACGACATCCGAGCACGCACGAATCGTTCGGGATCGCTGAGGAACACCTCGATCTCCAGGCCGTTCGCACGGATGGTGCCGTGGGCCTGGTCCTCGGCCGGTTCACCGTCGGCCGGGTCGATCGAGAAGACCAGATCGATATCGAGCCGGGTGCTGCCCATGGGTCTAGTCGGCCGGATTCTCGCTCGTGGTCACCCTCAGGGTGCCATTGAGCTTCCAGATTGCCCGTGGCGCGTCTGGCCCGATATCGCGGGGAACCTCGACCGTCATGTCGATGAAGCTGTAGTCGATGACGGCACTCTTACCGGTCAGGTACGACCACATTTCCTTGCCCAGGTCGGTCCAGTCCTGGATGCTGTGTGCGTCTGGTCCAGAGGCCGGCGCGGGGTCATTCTGCAGATCGGTCATGAGGCAGGTCCTATTCGCTCGTCGTTGAGGATAGGGGAAACGATAGCCGGGGCCGGCGGCGCGTAACTGGGTATCTGCCTAAATCACGGCGCACCTGGCAGCACATGTGAAAACAGCCCGCCCGCCGGAGGCGAGCGAGCTGTTTTCGGTGACGCGGGTTCTACTCGGCGTCGAGGTCAGTCTCGAGGATCTTGACGAGGCCTTCGAGGGCCTCATCCGCTCCGTCGCCCTCTGCGCGCAGCACGACGACCTGGCCGTTTGCGGCACCCAGGCTCATGAGCGACAGGATGCTCGACGCGTCCATGGCGTCGTCGGCCGGGTCGCCCTCGAGCGCGATGGTGACCTCGATCGGCAGTGCGCCGACGGCCTCAGCGAAGATCGCTGCGGGACGGGCGTGCAGGCCGACGCGGCTGGCGATGGTGGCGGTACGTTCTGACATGGTTCCTCCTGAAACTGTACGGATTACAACTGTATTGCCCGCGCGATGTGCACACGCCATGAGGCGGCAGCACATCGCGCGGTTGACGCGTGGGGCTTAGAGCCCCAGTTCGTCGAGAATGGGCAGCTCGGCGCGAACCCGGGCACGCGCCTCGAGGGCGCTCGGGGCAGCCAGGGCGATGCCGGCGAGGCGCTGGGCCTCTTCGACGGTGACCTTCGCCAGCACTGCAGCGACAGCGGCGAGGGCGCGAGCGGTCATCGACAGGGTGTTCACGCCCAGGCCGACGAGCACCACGGCCAGAGCAGGGTCGGCCGCGGCCTCGCCGCAGACACCGACGGGCTTGTTGTTGCCCTCGGCGACGGAGCCGGCCACGGTGAGCTGGATCAGGCGCAGCACGGCGGGCTGCCACGGCGTGTTCAGCGCGGCGAGCGGGCCGAGCTGGCGGTCGGCGGCCATGGCGTACTGGGTGAGGTCGTTGGTGCCGAGGCTCGCGAAGTTCACCTCGCCGAGGATGGTCTCGGCCGTCAACGCGGCGGAGGGAACCTCGACCATGACACCCGGGTTCTTGAGCCCGGCCTCGCCGCACATGCGGGCGAAGTCTGCGGCCTCTTCGGCGGTGGAGATCATCGGGGCCATGACCCAGACATCCGCTTCGGTGCCCTCTGCGGCGGTCGCCACGGCGGCCAGCTGGCGCTTGAGCACGCCGGGCGAGGTGAAGTCGGTGCGGTAGCCGCGCACGCCGAGAGCCGGGTTCGGCTCGGATGCGTCGGTGAGGAAGGGGAGCGGCTTGTCGGCGCCGGCGTCGAGCGTGCGTACGACGACCTTCTTGCCGGGGAACGCGTCGAAGACGCCGCGGTACGCGGTGACCTGCTCGTCGAGGGTGGGTTCTTCGTCGCGGTCGAGGAAGCAGAACTCGGTGCGCAGCAGGCCAACGCCCTGGGCGCCGGCGGCGGCGGCCTTGACGGCATCCGCTGCCCCGCCAACGTTGGCAAGCAGCGGCACGAGGTGACCGTCGGCCATGACGCCCTCGCCGGAGAACACCGCGAGGGTGGCGGCGTTGGCGGCCCAAGCCGTGGCGGCCTCGAGCTGGTCGGCGTCGGGGTCGACGCTGATGCTGCCGGCGGCGCCGTCGACGTAGACCTGGGTGCCGTCAGCGATGGCTTCCACACCGACCGCGGCGACGACGGCCGGCAGGCCGAGGGCGCGGGCGATGATCGCGGTGTGCGACTGCGGTCCGCCGCCGGAGGTGACCAAGGCCAGCACGACGGCCGGGTTCAGCGTGGCCGTGTCGGCCGGCGCCAGGTCGTCGGCGACGAGGATGAATGGTTCGTCGGAGGCGGGGATGCCCGGTGCGGGCACCCCACGCAGTTCCGCGACGATCCGGGAGCGCACGTCGAGGACGTCCGTGGCCCGCTCGGCCATGTAGCCGCCGAGGTTGTGCAGCATTTCGGCCACGGATGCCGCGGACTCCCAGATCGCCCGCTCAGCGGAGGTGCCGGTGTTGATCAACTTCACGGCGCCCTTGATGAGCATGGGGTCCGCGGCCATCAGTGCCGTGGCCTCGAGAACCGACTTACCCGCTCCGGTGGCGCTGACCGAGCGCTGCTTGAGCTCGGCCTGCACCGCCTTCGCGGCTGCGCGCAGTGTGACGGCGGCATCCTCTGCCGTCGTCGACGAGGCCAGCTGTTCTCCTGCTGGCGGCTCGCTCACGGCTTTGGGCATCTGCCGGACGGATCCTACGATTCGTCCGGGGCTGACCCCTACTCCTGTGAAACTCTGCACGGAACTTCCTCTATTCTTCGGCGTTAATGGTGCCCACTAATGTTAGGCGGTCACCAGGGTGTTGTTCTGCTGGATGGACCCCGAAGTCGGGGTCTTTCGGACGTAGCGCTTGAGCACGATTACCGCTATGGCCGAGATGACGGTGCCGATCAGGATCGCCAGGATGAAGCCCAAAACGTTCTCGATGGCGAAGAACACGAAGATTCCACCGTGCGGCGCCTTCGACGTGACACCCCAGGCCATGGTCAGCGCACCGGTGGTGGCCGCGCCGAGCATGCTCGCCGGGATCACACGCAGCGGGTCGGCCGCGGCGAACGGGATCGCGCCCTCGGAGATGAACGACGCACCCAGCAGCCAGGCTGCCTTGCCGTTGTCGCGTTCGACCGGGCTGAACAGTTTGCGGTCGAGCACGGTGGCCAGGGCCATCGCGAGCGGCGGCACCATGCCGGCGGCCATGACCGCGGCCATGATCTGCCACGGCGCCTGGTTGGCCAGCGTTGCGGCACCCAGGCCGGCGACGGCGAAGGAGTAGGCCACCTTGTTGACCGGGCCACCGAGGTCGAACGCCATCATCAGGCCGAGGATCATGCCGAGGATGACAACCGACGCGCCGGTCATGCCGCTGAGCCAGTCGTTCAGGGCGACGGTCAGCCAGGCGATCGGTCCACCGAGCACCAGGAACATCAGTCCGGAGGCGAAGATCGAGGCCAGCAGCGGGATGATCACGACGGGCATCAGGCTACGGAGCCAGCGCGGCACGTCGAACGAGCCGATCCAGGCCGCAGCGATACCGGCGAGCAGGCCACCGACGATGCCGCCGAGGAAGCCGGCACCCATGAAGCCCGAGACCGCACCGGCGACGAAGCCGGGAGCGATGCCGGGGCGGTCGGCGATGCCGTAGGCGATGTATCCGGCCAGGGCCGGAACCAGGAAGCCCATTGACAGGGCACCGATCTTGAAGAAGACCGCGCCCAGGTAGATGGCCAGGCCTCCCTCGGGCAGGTTCCACAGGCTGTTCTGCAGCACCACGTCGTCGGCGACGTCGGTGACGTCGTAGCCGCCGAGCAGGAAGCCCAGGGCGATGAGCAGGCCTCCACCGGCGACGAACGGGATCATGTAGCTGACACCGGTGAGCAGGGCACGCTTGATC
The DNA here is from genome assembly GCF_002909375.1 of Cryobacterium zongtaii. GTDB lineage: Bacteria > Actinomycetota > Actinomycetes > Actinomycetales > Microbacteriaceae > Cryobacterium > Cryobacterium zongtaii. The sequence goes on along the minus strand of NZ_PPXD01000026.1, from coordinate 300,688 downwards.
TTCTGGCCCATGTGCTCGTTCTCGGACACCGAGTCGGATGCCGCGGCGCCGCCACCGCTGACGCGGCGGGCGTTCGGGTTGTCCACGGCGGCGAGAGCCTCCTGGATCATCTTCTTCGGGTCGTCGATGGCGCGCTTGACGGGGGACTGCACGAGGGGCTTGCCGGCGAACCGGCCCTTGTCGCGCACATCGACGTCAACGGCGAAGATGACGGCGTCGGCGGAGTCGATGACCGAGGCGGCCAGCGGGGTCGCTCCGGCGGAACCCTGGGTCTCGACCTGCAGGTCGATGCCCATCTCCTTGGCGGCCGCGACGAGCGCGTCCGCTGCCATGTAGGTGTGGGCGATGCCGGTGGGGCAGGCGGTGACGGCGACGAGACGGCGGGCCCCGTTGGCCGGGGTGCCCTCGGTGCCGGCTCCGGTGGGCGCCGCGGTGACGCGCGGGGCGGCGGAGGTGGAGTGCGCTCCGGCTGTGGTCGCCGCGGTGACCGGTGCGACGATGTCGGTGACCAGGGTCACGATCTCCTCGGGGGTCTTCGCGGCGCGGAGGGCTGCGGTGAAGTCGGCCTTCATCAGCGACCGGGCCAGCTTCGACAGGATCTTCAGGTGGTCCTGGTCGGCGCCTTCGGGGGCGGCGATCATGAAGATCAGGTCGGCGGGTCCGTCGGCCGACCCGAAGTCGACCGGCTGGGACAGACGGGCAACGGCCAGCGTCGGCTCGGTGACCGCGCTCGAACGGCAGTGCGGGATGGCGAGTCCGCCGGGGATGCCGGTGGAGGTCTTGGCTTCGCGGGCGAGGGCGTCGGCGTACAGCCCGTCGATCTCGGTGGCTCGGCCGGCTCCGACGACGAGCTCGGCGAGGTGCCGAATCACGGTCGCCGGCGCGGCACCGAGGTTCTGGTCCAAAGCAACGAGCTCTGGGGTAATCAGTGCACTCACTGGTCATCCTCCTTTGGATGTGTAGCAAATGCCGTCACTGTGACGGCGCTGGGGTCGGTTTGGGTCACGGCCGGCACGGTTGAGCCGGGCAGGGATGCGGCAGCGGCGCCGTGGGCGACGGCCTGACGCAGGCAGTCCGGGGCGGATGCTCCGGCCAAGTCGCTGAGCAGGAAACCTGCCAGCGAAGAATCTCCGGCGCCGACGGTCGAAACCGCGACGATCGGGGGACGAGTGGCAAGCCAGTAGCCCTCCGCGGTGACCAGCAGGGCGCCCTGGGAACCGAGGGTGGCCAGCACGGCGCCGACTCCCGCGGTGATCAGGGTCTGCGCGGCGCGTGCGGCCAGGTGCGGGTCGGCCTCGAGGCTGTCCGGGTCTGAGATGCCGGTGAGCTCGGCGAGTTCGTCGGCGTTGGGCTTGAGCAGGTCGGGGCCGGCGCTGATGGCCGCGGCCAGGGGGGCACCTGAGGAGTCGATGGCGACTTTGGGAGCCGCGGCGCCGAAGCGGGTCTTGAGCTCCCGGGTGAGGTCGGCGTAGAAGGTGTCCGGCACCCCGGGTGGCAGCGAACCGGCCAGCACCAGCCAGCTGGCGCCCTCGGCCTTCTCGAGGACGAGCTCCACCAGGGCGGACTGCTGCTCGTTGGTCAACACCGGACCGGGTTCGTTCACCTTGGTGGTGGTGCCGTCCGGTTCGGTGATCGCGATGTTGCTTCGCAGGGTCGCGCCGATCGGCAGGCCGAGGTGCGGGATGCCCTGAGCGGTCAGCGCGAGCAGCACCGGGTCATCCGCGTCGCCGGGCAGGATCGCGAGGCTCTCGATGCCCGAGGCTGCCAGGGCGCGGCAGATGTTGACACCCTTGCCGCCGGGTTCCTGATGGGCGTCCAGGGCGCGCTGTACGTCGCCGCGCGCGAGCGGGCCGGCGAGTTCGATGGTGCGGTCCAGGCTGGGGTTGGGGGTGAGTGTGACGATCATGCGATTACGACCTCGACATCCGCCGCGGCCAGGGCTGCGGCAAGTTCAGCGGAAGGGGGAGCATCGGTGATGAGCGCGTCGATGTCGCTCAGAGCAGCGAACCTGACCAGGGTTTCCTGGTCGAGCTTTGAGGAGTCGGCCAGCGCGACAACGCGGCGGGCGGAACGCACGATCGCGGTCTTCACGGCGGCCTCGACCGAGTCGGGGGTGCTGAAGCCGAAGTCGGCGGCCACGCCGTTGGCGCCGACGAAGGCGATGTCGGGGCGCATGGCGTCGAGCATCTGGGTGGTGCGGGTGCCCACGATGGCCCGGGTGAGGCCGCGCACCCGGCCGCCGAGGATCTGCAGCGAGATGGCCTCGTTGCCCGCCAGCTTGTAGGCGATGGGGAGGGCGTTGGTGATCACCAGGAGCTGGTCGCCGGGGTTGGCCGGCGTCCACTCGAGAAGCCGGTCGGCCAGCAGTTCGGTGGTGGTGCCGGAGTCCAGGATGATCGACCCCGTTGTGCTCGCGGGGATCATGGCCAGGGCGGCATCGGCGATGCGGGCCTTCTCGTCGTGGCGCTGGGTCTGGCGCTCTTCGAGGCTGGCCTCGGACATGCTCAGCCGGTCGATGGCCACGGCGCCACCGTGCACGCGGCGCAGGTGCCGGCTCAGTTCGAGGGCGGAGAGGTCGCGGCGTACGGTCTCCGGGGTGATGTCGAAGCGCACGGCCAGTTCGTTCACGGTGACCCGGCTGCGGTCGGACACCATCTCGGCGATCATCGACTGACGCTCTTCGGCGAACATCGGGCCTCCTCGACGGTGAGAACGCGGCCCGGGGGGAGTCGCGCAAAAGTTTGTATTCCTGACTTTAGACCCGTTTGTTTTTGCTTGTCAACACAAACACAGATAAACAAAGATCCCTGAATGCAAGCCGACAGTTCCCGGGGTGAGTTGCGGACTTCCCGCCTTCGCAGACGAAATGAAGGCGGGATGTCCGTGCCGTCCTCGACCGGCCGTTCTGGGGCATCGGCTCAGGCTCGCGCCGGACGACCTCGTCGAGCGCGGTGTACTGGTTCTCGGCTGCGTTGGAGTGCTATTCGGGTCGCAGGGGGTTGCAGCGCGCCAGAGCCGCACTCCCGCTCCTTCGCACGCGTTCGGAATCGCCGCGGGAATCGATGCTCCGGGTGATCATCGTGCTCGCCGGGCTTCCGGAACCCGAATGCAATGACAACGTGTTCGACGAGAACGGCCGGTTCCTGGCCAGGGGTGACCTGGTCTACCCCGAGTACACGCTGTTGCAGTTCACCGACGACGACCTGCTGGACCCGGCCGCCCTGGCGGCGCGGATCACGCGGCGGTTGCGGGCCCGGGGATGGTGAGACTTATTGGTAGTGCGACAGGCCGCTCAGCTCGCCGCCGTCGGTGAGGAACTCGGCTCCGGTGGAGAAGCTCGACTCGTCACTGGCCAGGAACAGCACCAGGTTCGCCACCTCGGTGGCCTGGCCGATGCGGTGCAGCGCCACGTGGTTCTGCGGCACATCGAGCCCGGCGGTCATCGGGGTGGCGATGGCGCCCGGATGCACCGAGTTGACCCGCACGTTGTACTTGCCGAGGTCCAGCGCGACGGACTTGGTGAGCCCGCGCACCCCGAACTTCGCCGCCACGTAGCCGGGGAGCGCCTCGTAGCCCTGCAGGCCGGCGGTCGAGGACACGTTGATGATCGAGCCCGCCTTCGACCGGATGATCATCGGCACCGCCGCCTTGATGCCGAGGAACACTCCGGTGAGGTTGACCGCGATGATGGTGTTCCAGGACTCCAGGGTGTACTCCTCGATGGGACCGAAGTTCACGATCCCGGCGTTGTTCACGAGCACGTCGAGCCCGCCGAAGTCGTCCACCGCGACGGCGACGGCGGCGTCCCAGTGCTGGGCGCGGGTCACGTCGAGGTGCACGTACCGGCAGGCCTCGCCCAGTTCGGCGACGAGGGCCTTGCCGTCCTCATCGAGCAGATCCCCGATAACCACTTGCGCGCCCTCCTCGACGAGGCGACGGGCCATCGCGGCACCGAGTCCCCGCGCTCCACCACTGATGAGTGCGACCTTGCCGCTGACACGTGCCATGGTGTTTCCTCCATTCGAGTCGACCCTCGACAAACGAGTTCGACGGGGAATGTACACGCGCGGGGCTCTGGCCAGTACTGTCGGTGGCCGACGGTAGCGTGAGTGATATGAAGATCCTGCACACGAGTGACTGGCACATCGGGCGCACCTTCCACACCCACTCGACCCTTGACCACTTGGCGCTCGTGCTCGACGCCCTCGTGGACATCGTGTGCGAACGCGGGGTCGACGTGGTCGCCGTGGCCGGTGACATCTTCGATTCGGCCACACCGTCCGCCGACAGTTACACCCTGCTCAGCGGCACCCTGGCGCGCCTGCACGCCACCGGCGCCCGGGTGGTGATGACCAGCGGCAACCACGACTCGGCCACCCGGCTCGGCTTCCAGTCGGAGTGGGCGGGGCTCGCCGGCATCCACGTGGTCACCGGGTTCGACCAGTACCGCACCCCGATCTCGATCGACGACGAACACGGCCCCGTGCACTTCTACGGCATCCCCTTCCTCGAACCCGCCCTGGTGCGCCACCACTACCCCGACGAGCTCCTCAAGACCCACGAACAGGTGCTGGGCCTGGCCATGCGGCAGGTGCGCGCCGACCTCGCCGACCGCGGCGGCCGCTCGGTGGTGCTCGCGCACTGCTTCGCAGCGGGAGTCGCCGCCAGCGATGTGGAGCGCGACATCAGCGCCGGCGGCCTGGACCTCGTTCCGGTGAACGTCTTCGACGGCCCCGACTACGTCGCGCTGGGCCACATCCACGGTCGCGCGCAGATCACCGACAGGGTGCGCTACTCGGGAGCCCCGCTGCACTACTCCTTCGCCGAGGCCGACAAGCCCCGCGGCGGCTGGCTCGTCGATCTCGATGCGAACGGACTGGCCGAGACCGAGTGGGTCGACCTGCCGATTCCCCGGCGCCTGCGGGTGGTCACGGGGGAGCTCGAGTCCCTTGCTCACGACGACGCCTTCACCTCGTTCGAGAACGACTGGATCGCCGCGGTGCTGACGGACCGGGTGCGGCCGCTGGACGGCATGCGCACCCTGCAAAAGCGCTTTCCGCACTGTGTGGCCCTCGAGCACCGCCCGACCATCACGCAGGCGACCGAGGAATCCACCTATTCCGACCGGGTCAAGCACAAGAGCGACCCCGAAATCGTGGCCGGCTTCCTGGAGTTCGTGCGCAACGGTGTGGGCCTGAGCGCCTTCGAGCGTGAGCTGGTCGCCGAGGTCCTGGGCGATACCACCGAGGCCACCGTATGAAGATCACCCGGCTGCGCATCGCCGGCTTCGGCCCGTACAAGACCGAGCAGGAGGTGGACTTCACCCGCTTCGACGCCGACGGAATCTTCCTGATCACCGGCAAGACCGGCGCGGGCAAGTCCAGCATCCTGGACGCCATCTGCTTCGCCCTGTACGGCTCGGTGCCCCGGTTCGACGGCAGCGAACTGCGGCTGCGCAGCGACCACTGCGACCCGGCCGACCCGAGCTTCGTCGAGCTCGAGTTCACCCTCAAGGGCGACACCTACAGGGTCTACCGCACCCCGCGCTTTGAGAAGGCCAAGAAGCGTGGCGTGGGCACCACCACGGCGCAGCCGGATGCGCGCCTCGAGCGGCTCAGCGCCGGCACCGACGGCACCGGCGACTGGGTGGGCATCGCCGCCCGCCCGGTGGATGTGGGCACCGAGCTCAGCCGGATCCTGCCGTTGAAGCAAGACCAGTTCCTGCAGGTGATCCTGCTGGCCCAGAACCGGTTCCAGCGCTTCCTGCTGGCCAAGACCGACGACAGACTCACCGTGCTCCGCACCCTGTTCGGCACCCTTCGGTTCCAGCAGCTGGAGACCGAGCTGCTCACCCGGCGCAAGGTGCTCGACGACGAGCTGACGCTGGTGCGGCATGAGATCGACGGGATCGTGGCCGCGACCCTGCGCCAGCTGTGGCGCGACGACGACGAAGACACCCGACCCGAGTCCCCGGCCGACCCTGACCTCGGCTGGTTCGACGCGGCGCTCGACACCCTCGATTGCCGGCTGGCGGCCGCGACCCGGCACGCCGAAACCGCCTCCGCGGCCCTGACAGCGGCCACCGCCGAGTACCAGGCCGCCGAGGACCGGCGCCGACGCCAGGACCGCCGGGATGCGGCGGCCCGCACGCTGACCGCTCTCGAGGAGCGCGGGGACGAGATGCTCGGCAGCCGGGAAGCCCTGCGCCTGGCCGAGCACGCCGCCAGGGTCTGGCCGCAGGTGCGCGCCCGCATCGATGCCGACGCCTCGGTCGGCACGGCCGAGGCCACAGCGACCGCCGCCCGGGCCGCCTGGAAGCGGCTTGTCGCCGACGACGACGACGCAGACTCAGCAGATGCCGCCGGCCTCAGCACCCTGATCGACGACAGGCTGCGCCAGCTCGGCAGCCTCGACGACCTGCTCGTCGAGGAACGCAGGCTGCCCGCCCTCGACGAGCAGATCACCGAACTCGAGCGCCGCACGGCCGCCCAGATCGAGGCGCTCGACGCCGCCAGGCTGCTGCTGCTCGCGCTGCCCGAGCGCATCGACGCGGCAACGGATGCCCTCGCCGCGGCGACCCTCGGCGCCGCCCGCGCCCCGGAGGCCGAAGCGACACTGGCCCGGGCCGAGGCTGCACTGGCCGCGGCCGACGACGTGCGCCGGCTGGAAACCGAACTGGTGGGGGTACACCGCGCCGAACGGGAGGCCGTGGCGGAGAACACCGCGGCCGCCCTGCACTATCAGCAGCTCGTGGACGCCCGGCTCGGCGGTTTTGCCGTTGAGCTCGCCGCCGGTCTCGTCGACGGCGAGCCCTGCGCGGTCTGCGGGGCCACCGAACACCCGGCGCCCATGACCGGCGACGCCGCACCCGTCACCGACGACGACCTCGACGACGCCCGCGACCTGATGAGTCGCCGTCAGGGGGCCGTCGACGCCGCCCGCACTCAGTCCCTGCACGTCGATACCCTGCTCACCACCGCCCGCACCCGCTCCGGCGACGATGATTCCGACACGCTCGATGCGGCACTCCGGCAGGCAGAGGATGCCCTCGCCGTGGCTGCCGACCACCGCGCCAGGCTGCCCGCCCTCGAGGCCGAGCTGGCCCGCCTGCGCGCCGACCAGGCCGAGGCCCAGGCCGCCCTGGCCCCGCTGCAGCTGGCGCGCGACGAAGCCACCGTGCACCTGGCGGAACGCCGGACCGAGCGCGACGGCATCGCCGGCCGCGTCCAGGCCCAGCGGGCCGGGTTCGACAGCGTCACCGAGCGGGCCGGCCGGCTGCACAGCGAGCTCGACGCCGCCCGCGCACTGGCCGACGCGCTGGCCACCTCCGCGTCGGCCCGGCGGGCGGTCGAGGCACGCACCGAGGCGCTGGCGGCGCAGCTGCACGAGGAGGGCTTCGCCGACGAGGCCGCCGCCGGACTCGCCCGGCTCAGCCCGGCCGAGATGCAGGCTGGTCAGGCCGCCATCCGCGCCTACGACGACGACCTCGCCGGCGCCCGCGGGGTGCTGGCCGAGGCCGACCTGGCCGGGCTGCCCGAGAACCCCATCGACCTCGACCCGACCCGGCTCGCCCTTCAGGCCGCCGGCGCCGCCCGCGACGACGCCCTGGCCCGCCGGGAATCGCTGCGTGAACGTGCCACCGCGCTCACCGCCCTGGTGGGGGATGCCCGGGCCCGGTTCGCCCTCGCCGCGGACCTGCTCACCACCCAGGCCCAGGTGCGTCAGCTCGCCGCCGTGGTGCACGGCGACGACCCGAACACCAAGCGCATGAAGCTGGAGACCTACGTGCTGGCCGCGCAGCTCGAGGAGATCATCGCCGCGGCGAACAACCGGCTGCGCACCATGACCGGCGGCCGGTACGCGCTCGAACACGACGACGCCCTGCAATACCGTGGCAGCCAGGCCGGACTCGGGCTGGCGATCCGGGACGAGCACACCGGCCGGGCGCGGGCGACTCACTCGCTGTCCGGCGGCGAGACCTTCCTCGCGTCGCTCGCCCTGGCACTCGGGCTCGCCGAGGTGGTCTCCAACCAGGCCGGCGGCATCGCGCTGGACACCCTCTTCGTGGACGAGGGATTCGGGTCGCTGGATGCCGAGACCCTCGAGACGGCCATGAGTACCCTCGACAGCCTGCGGGCCGGCGGCCGCACCATCGGCCTGATCAGCCACGTCGAGTCGATGAAGGAGCAGATCCCGGCGAAGCTCGCGATCAGGGTGACCGCGCAGGGCTACAGCGAAATAATCCCGTAGGCACGCCGCGATCGAGCGGATCGCGGCACACTGTGTTCATGAGCCGCACACCTTCCGAGCCCGCCGCGCAACCCGCCTCCTCGTCCGCCGCCGCGGGCTGGACGACCCTGACGTTCGTCTACCTGGCCCTGGCCATCGTGGGACTGATCGGCACCTGGACCTGGAACATCCAGGCGATCATGCAGGCCAGCGACTTCATCGGCGACTGGACCATGAGCGGACCGGCGGTGTCGTCGCTGACCACCGACCTGCTCGTGGCGGCGATCGCCGGCAGCGTCTTCATCATCGTGGAGGCCCGCCGGCTCGGCATGCGCGCAGGCTGGGCCTACGTCGTATTCGGGTTGGTCACGGCGTTCGCGTTCACGTTCCCGTTGTTCCTGGCCATGCGGCAGCGCCGGCTGGTGATGACGACCTGAGCTTCAGCTCACATCGCCGGCCGCGAGGCCGGCGTCGTCACCCGCGAACCGTTCCCGCAGGGCGTGGAAGTGCGACACGGTCAGTCCGTGCCGGAGTAGGTACGGTTCGGCACCGCCGAGAGCGTCGATGGTGGCCAGGGCAGCCCGCAGGGCGTCCGGCTGCGGCTCGGCGAGCAGCGCGGCGGCCACGGCCTCGTCGTGCGGCAGTCCCGCGGCGAGCAGGGTCAACGCGAGAACCAGGCCGGCCGGATGTTCACCGCCGGGGCCGTGCGCCACGAGCGGCCCGTCGCCCGCAGCGAGAACGGCCACGGCATCCGTCAGCTCACGGCCGCCATGGGCGACCAGGTCGGTGTAGTCCTGTACTCGCTGCGTGACGGGATTAGTCATGCTGCAGTCTCCGTCGCCGAGGTGAACGGCAGGTGACGCTCAGGCCAATCCCGGCTCCAGATCCGGCGAGGTGCGCCGACCCAGCCGGCTCAGCCCGATCGCGATGGCCGAGATGCCCGCGATGACGACGGCGATCACCAGGACGTAGAGGAACACCGACGGCCAGCCACCCGGCTCGTCGGGGTTGAGGAACGGGTAGGTCCACCAGTCGGTGAACGTGCCGCGCAACAACGCATAGGCCAGCCACACCAGCGGGTAGATCAGCGCGAACCAGATCCGCTTCCAGGCCAGCGCCGGGCGGCCCGGTGCCAGCAGCCAGTCGAGCAGGATCAGGGCCGGCGCCCACACGTGCAGGACCTCGTTGGGCCAGGTCAGCCCCTCGAAGGTGCCGTCGGCGGGCTGGTTGCGCAGCAAAAGGTTGTAGACCACCCCGGTGATCACGGCGTACGCGAGCGTCGACATCCGCACCCGCGCCAGCAGCTCGGGTTCGGCAGCCAGGCGCAGCGCGAGGACACCGCCGACGAAGAGCACCACCACGTTCATCAGGCTGGACTGAATCGTGAAGAAACCGAAGTACGCGGCAGGGTCGAACGCGTCGTTCAGGAGTTGGTCGGTGATCTGGGTCACGATAGCGGCCAGCACGAGCGCGGCCAGCAAGATGCGCAGCACCCCCACGGCGCGTCGGAAAGGGGTCGGGGAGTCGTCGAGCCCGGCGGGCACAGCAGCGGAATTCACCTGATCAGGTTAGTGCAGGGCCCAAAAATGCACGTGCAGATCAGAACGGGAACAGCAGCCGATGCAGGAACTGGCGGGTGCGCTCGTGCTGGGGGTTCCGCAGCATCTCCTTCGGATCGCCGTGCTCCACGATGGTGCCGCCGTCGACGAAAGCCACCTCGGTGGCCACCTCCCGGGCGAATTCGAGCTCGTGGGTGACGATCACCATCGTCCAGCCCTCTGCGGCGAGCTCCTTGATCAGGCGCAGCACGTCGCCGACAAGCTCGGGGTCCAGGGCGCTGGTCGGCTCGTCAAAGAGCAGCAGGGTAGGTCGGAGGGCCAGGGCCCGGACGATGCCCACCCGCTGCTGTTGCCCACCGGACAGTTCGAACGGGTAGCTGTCGCGCTTCTCACCGAGGCCGACCCTCTCCAGCAGCGCCAGGGCCTCGGTCTCTACCTCGGCTCGGGGGCGCCGCTGCACGACGACGGGTCCTTCCATCACATTTTCGAGCACGGTCTTGTGCGGAAAGAGGTTGTAGTGCTGAAAGACCATCGCCGAGCGGTCCCGCAATGTGCCGAGGGTCTTCTTCGGAACGCCGGCGCGGGATCCGTGGGCAGCGGCGAAGTCGATGGTCACGGGTGCGTGAGTCGCGTCATCCGCTCCGATGATCTCGATGGTGCCGCCGTCGGCGATCTCCAGGCCGTTCAGGCAGCGGAGCACGGTGGTCTTGCCCGAGCCTGACGGCCCGATCAGCGCGAGCACCTCGCCGCGCGCGACGGTGAGGTCGATGGATTTCAGGACCTGGTTGTCCCCGAAGCTCTTCTGCAGGCCTCGAACCGTGAGCAGCTTCTGGTCAGTGGGCGACATAGCGGTCCAATCGCTTTTCGAGCACGCCCTGGCCGCTGGAGAGCACCAGGCAGATGACCCAGTAGAGCAGGGCGGCCTCGAGGTACAGGGCCATGAACTGCTGGCTGAAGGCTGCCACCTGCTGGGCCTCGCGGAACAGCTCGGTGACCAGGATCAGCGAGGCCAGGGAGGTGTCCTTGACCAGGCTGATGAAGGTGTTGGAGAGCGGCGGCACCGACACCCGGGCCGCCTGCGGCAGGATGATGCGGGTGAGGGCACGCCGGTGCGACATGCCGATCATGTACGCGGCCTCCCACTGGCCCTTGGGCACCGAGAGGATGGCGGCGCGGATCACCTCGGCCGCGTAGCCGCCGACGTTGATCGAGAACGCGACGATGGCGCTGGGCCACGGGTCGATGACGATGCCCAGCGAGGGCAGGCCGTAGAAAATCACGAACAACTGCACCAGCAGCGGGGTGCCACGCACGATGGAGATGTAGACCTGTGCGATCGAGGACAGCCACCGGCGCTTCGACAGGCGCATCAACGCCAGGCCCAGGGCCAGCACGAGTCCGATCGCGAATGACGCCAGGGCCAACGGGATCGTTCCGGTGATGGCACCGTGGATCAGGGGCCACAGCGAATCAAGCAGGAGTTGCCAGGTGGACTCGCTCACTGCGAGACGTCAGCTCCGAAGTAGGTGTCGGAAATGGCGGCCAGGGTACCGTCCTCGCTGAGCGTGGCGAGGGCATCCGACACGGCCTCGGCCAGAGCGGTGCCCTCGGGGGCGAAGGCGAAGGCACTCTCGGAGCGCTCCTCGGTTTCCGCGGCGATCTTCAGGCCCGCGGCGCCGGTCTGCTTCTTGTAGTCGAGGTAGGTCAGCTTGTCGTTGACGGTGGCGTCGACGCGGCCCTGCTCGACGAGGGCGACGGACTGGGCCCAGCCCTCAACGGACTGCACGGTGGCGCCGCTCTCGGTGGCCAGCGTGTACCAGTTGCTGGTGAGCGACTGGGCGGTGGTCTTGCCGGCCAGGTCGGCGAACGACGCGATGGAGGTGTTGTCCTCCGGTACCACGATGACGCCGGTGGAGTAGGTGTACGGGGTGGAGAACGTGTAAGCCTCCACGCGCTCCGGGGTGATCGACACCTGGTTGGCGATGGTGTCGAAACGGCCGGCTTCGAGGCCGGCGAAGATCGCGTCCCACTGGGTCTCTTCGAATTCGGCCTCAACGCCCAGCTGGTCGGCGACGGCGCGGGCCACCTCGACGTCATAGCCGGTGAGCTCGCCGGAACCGTCGGCGTGGTACGAGAACGGCCGGTAGGTGCCCTCGGTGCCGATGGTCAGGGTGCCGGATTCGAGGACCGAACTCAGCGACTCGTCGGTGCCGGCCGCGGCGCCGTCGCTGCCGGAATCACCGGCGGAGGCGCTGCACCCGGTCAGGGCCACCGCGGCGGCAATGGTGAGGACGGTGGCGGAGACGAGGTGGCGCTTCATGTATGTGTTCATCCAATGTGCTGATCAAGATGCGGGCGTTACGTACCAGGTTAACAAGCCCGGCCCGGTTCTGAATATTCCGATGACGCCGGATGACGATGTGACGACTCCCGTGCCCCCCCCCCGTTCGAGAACCTGTCGGCTCCGGGGCTTTCGGCATATGCTGCCGCCGTCGCACTCAACCCGAAGGAGTACGCATGAAATTGTCGTCGGCTCAGCACGATCGTTCGGCCGCTGTTTTACTCGGCATGGCCTGTGGGGATGCCCTGGGTGCCGGATACGCCTACGCGGGTCCGCTGCCGCCCACCGCGGTGGTGGGGATGCGCGGCGGAGCCGGCACGACCTGGGCCCGAGGGGAGTGGACCGACTACACGGCCCTGGCCGTCCCGGTGGCGCGCGCCGTGGCCGACGGACTCGATCTGCGCCAGGAGTCCACTCTCGACCTCATCACCGCGGAGTGGGTGGACTGGGCCGACACCGCGCCGTACGCCGGCAACCAGCTCGACGCCGCGTTGTCCGGACCGGACCGGACGGCCGCCGCCGTCCGGGCCGCCGCCCGCGCTCGGCACGACAGAGTGGGCCGAAGCGCCGGCAACGGTTGCCTGCTCCGCACCGCCCCGGTGGCCTTGGCGTTCCTGCACGATCCCGACGGCCTGGCCGACGCCGCACGCCGGCTGAGCGAGCTCACCCACTGCGAGACCGACGCCGGGGACGCCTGCGTGCTCTGGGGGCTGGCCATCCGCCACACCGTCCTGACCGGAGAACTCGACCTGCGGGTGGGTCTGGGCACCCTGTCGCCGGGCCGGCGTGAACTCTGGTCGGCGCGCATCAACCACGCCGAACGCCGCCAGCCCCGCGATTTCACGCGCAACGGCTGGGTCGTGCAGGCGGTGCAGGGTGCCTGGTCGGCCATCGTGCACACCCGTGACGAGCCCGGCGCGACAGCGGATGCCGGCCAGTACCGTCTGGGCATCGAGGCGGCCGTGCGCGGCGGCGGCAACACCGACGCTGTGGCCGGCATAGCCGGTGCGCTGCTCGCCGCCCAGTGGGGCCTGGCCGCGGTGCCCAGCGAATGGCGCCGACTGGTGCAGGGCTGGCCCGGCCTGCGCGGAGCCGACCTGGTGCGTCTGTCGGTGCTCGCCGCGCACAGCCAGGACACCAACGAGGCCGGCGAGCGGGAGAGTTTTCGGCTCCACGCCGTGAAGTAGCTCGGCTACGACCGCAGCGCCAGCGTGAACGGCAGCACGCCCGGCGCGCCCGCGCGGCGGAGCAGCCGGCCGGCGACGGTGAGGGTCCACCGGCTGTCGCCGAGGTCGTCGACCAGCAGCACCGGCCCGTCGGCTCCGGCCAGGTTCGCGGCCAGCTCCGGGCCGACCTCGAAGGCGCCCCAGACGCTGGAGAGCCGATAGGCGCTGTTGCCGCCGGATTCGCCGGTGGGCCCCGCGCCCACCAGGCTCAGCGTGCCCAGTTGCGGCAGCCGCCCCACCCGGCTGAGTTCGGCGGCCACCGAGGCCACCAGCAGCGGATGCCGGCGGGACGGCATGGCCACCACGCCCACGGGCCGTTCGGCCCAGCCCCACTCGGCGAGCACCCGCACGCAGGCGGCCAGCAGCGCCGGCGAGGCGGGCGCATCCGGGGTGTTGGGCGCGAAAGTATCGCGCAGGGTGTTGCCCCAGCCCAGGTCGGTGAGTCGGGCCAGAGCGCGACCGGGCAGCACCCTGTCGCCGGCGTCGATGCGGCCCTTGGCGCTCACGCCGAGCCTGTCGGCGCCGGTGGGCCACTGGGCGCGGGGTTCCAGGGCCACGCCCACCCGGTCCAGGGCCGAGGCCGCGGTGCCCGCCGCATCGGCCTGAACGTCGGTGGGGTACCAGGGGGCCGTGCAGTTGTCGCAGCGGCCGCAGGGCACGGCGGTGTCGTCGTCGAGAGCGCGCTGGAGGAACTCCATCCGGCAGCCGGAGATGCGTTCGTAGTCGAGCATGGCGTTCTGCTCGGCCACCCTTGCCGCGCCGATGCGCTCGTAGCGATCGCTGTCGTAGACCCAGGGCTGTCCGGTGGCCAGCCAGCCGCCGGTCACCCGGTGCACGGCGCCGTCGACGTCGAGCACCTTGAGCAGCAGTTCCAGCGGGGAACGCCGGAGGTCGACCCGGGACTCCAGGGCGGGCGTGGACAGCGGGGCGCCACCGTTGGCGTGTAGCGCCTGCAGCACGGCCTCGGCCTTGTGCTGGCTGGGCATCGACGAGGTGGCGAAGTACTGCCAGATGGCCTCGTCTTCAACACCCGGCAGCAGCAACACGTCGGCATTCTCGGTGGCGCGGCCGGCACGGCCGACCTGCTGATAGTAGGCGACCGGGCTGCTGGGGGCGCCGAGATGCAGCACAAAGCCCAGGTCGGGCTTGTCGAAGCCCATGCCCAGGGCGCTGGTGGCCACGAGGGCCTTCACCTGGTTGGCCTTGAGTAGCCCCTCGGACTCCTCGCGTTCGGTGGTGTCGGTCTGGCCGGTGTACGCGCGGACGGCGTGGCCGGCATCCCGCAGCAGCCGGGCGGTGTCCTCGGCGGCCGAGACCGTGAGGGTGTAGATGATGCCGCTGCCGGGCAAGTCGGCGAGGTGGCTGAGCAGCCAGGCCAACCGCGCGCGGGAGTCCGGCAGGCGCAACACGCCCAGGCGCAGTGACGCGCGGGCGAGCGGACCGCGGACGGTGACGACGTCACTGCCCCCGACCGATACCTGCTCCGCCACATCCGTCACCACCCGGCTGTTGGCCGTGGCCGTGGTGGCCAGCACCGGCACTCCGGCCGGCATCGCCGCGATCAGGTCCCGCAGGCGCCGGTAGTCCGGCCGGAAGTCGTGGCCCCAGTCCGAGATGCAGTGCGCCTCGTCGACCACGAGCAGCCCCACCCGCTCGAGCAGCGCGGGCAGCTGCTCGTCGCGGAAGGACGGGTTATTCAGGCGTTCCGGGGAGACCAGCAGAACGTCGACCTCGTCCGCGCGGAGCGCAGCGAGCACGTCGGTCCACTCGTGGGCGTTGGCAGAGTTGATCGACACGGCCCGCACGCCGGCGCGGGCAGCGGCGGCCACCTGGTCACGCATCAGGGCCAGCAGCGGGGACACCAGGATGGTGGGGCCGGCACCCTGGCGGCGCAGCAGCAGGGTCGCGACGAAGTAGACCGCCGACTTGCCCCAGCCGGTGCGCTGCACCACGAGGGCCCGGCGGCGCTGGTCGACGAGGGTTTCGATGGCCTCATACTGGCCCTCGTGGAAGTCGGCGTCGGGCCGGCCCACGAGGGTGCGCAGGATCTCGAGGGCGGCCTCGCGGGTGTCGGTCACGTCGTCCATGGTCACGGCGTCTGACGTCACTGCGCGTCGAGCCTGGCGGCCACATCGGCGGGGAACCCGCCGGTCGCGATCGGGCTCCACCGGGTGGGCGTGATCCGGATCAAGGACTTGTCCTGCAGGGCCATGGCCCGGCGGTACTCCGCCCAGTTCGGGTGTTCGCCGGCGATGCAGCGGTAGTAATCGACCAGCCCGTCGCCGGCGGCCGGCATGTGCAGAATCTCGGCGGTGCCGTCGACCTGCACCCAGGCGCCGTCCCACTCGTCCGAGAGCACGAGCACCGACGTCTGCGGGTCGCGTTCGGCGTTTCGGGTCTTCGCCCGCGACGGGTAGGAGGAGACCACCAGGCGGCCCGCATCGTCGACGCCGCCGGAGACCGGCGACATCTGCGGCCGGCCGTCGCTGCGGGTGGTGGCGAGCAGCATCCGGTGCCGCGGCCGCACAAAATCGAGCAGGTCGGGCAGGGAGACGGTGGTGCTGGTTGCGACGTTTCTGGCCATTCCCTCAGGCTAACGGGACCCCCTGACACGGTTCACGCCGTGCCGAGCACAAAATCGTGGGTCTGCCCCGGATACAGCTGCGCCTCCCGCCCCTCGACGCGCACCCGGATGGGCGTGGCCCCGCCGCTGGGCAGCTGAAGCCTGAGGGTGGTCGGCGTGACCTCGACGTGCACCGATTGGTCTCGGTAGTTGATGCTGAAGGCGATCTTCTCGAGCCGGGCCGGCAGCACGGGGTGCAGCCAGAGCATGTCGTCGCGGATCTCCAGGCCGGTGTAGCAGCGCACGACCATGTCGACGGACCCCGCCATCGCGCCCAGGTGGATGCCCTCGTGGGTGGTGCCGCCCCGGCCGTTGTCGAGGTCGCTGGTCAGCGCCCGGCAGAGCGAGTCCCAGGAGCGTTCGCGGTCGGCGCGGGCATCCACCCAGGAATGCACCACATTGCTCAGCGTCGAGCCGTGCGTCGACCTGGTGCGATAGAACTCGACCGTGCGCCGGATCTGGTCGGGGGAGAGCGAGTAGCCCAGCTCCTCGACCAGGTCGCGCAGCTCCTCGGCCGAGAACAGGTAGAGCAGCATCAGTACGTCGGCCTGCTTGGCGACCCTGTAGTTGTTGCTGCTGTCACCCTCGGCATTGAGGATCAGGTCCAGGCGGCCCAACGAACGGTCAGTGCTGCCGTAGGTGTCCCGGTAGTGCGCCCAGTCCAGCTCGGGCAGGGCCTCGTACCCGTCGAATTGGCTGATCACCCCGTCGGCATGGAAGGCCAGCCGCAGGCGCCGGCCGATCCTTTCCCAGGTGTCCACCTCGTCGGGCCCGAGCCGCAGCCGGTTCCACAACGGCCGGCAGGCCCGGCCCTCGAGCACGGCGACGGTGTCGACGGCGCGGCGCATCAGCCAGGCGACCATCACATTGGTGTACGCGTTGGTGCGCACACCCCCGCCGGGGTGGCCGGGGAGCCCGTCGTGGAACTCGTCGGGCCCCATCGTCCCGCCGATGTCGAACCTGTCGAACACGTCGTCGTAGTCGGTGAGGGACGCGAAGAACCTGGCGATCTCCAGCAGCAGCTCGGCGCCCTGCTCGATCAGGTACTCGACATCTCCGGTGGCCTGGTAGTAGCCCCACACGCTGTAGGCGATCGCCAGGCCCACGTGGTGCTGCAGGCCCGAGTGGTCCGGCATCCACCGGTTGGTGCGCGGGTTGAAGAGCTCGGTGGGGGTGACCTCGCGGCCATCGATGCCGCTCTGCCAGGGAAACCTGGCGCCCTCGTGGCCGGCCGCAGTCGCGGCGGCCCTGGCTTCGCCCAACCGACGGTACCGGTAGCCCAGCAGGATGCGGCTGAGGTCGGGCCGGCGCAGGGTGAGCACCGGGTAGACGAACATCTCATCCCAGAAGACGTGGCCGCGGTACCCCTCACCGTGCAGTCCGCGGGCGGGCACACCGGCGTCGAGGTCGGCATCCACAGCGGCCACGGTTTGCAGAACGTGGAAGGTGTTGACGTTGAGCGCGAGCGACTGCCGCGAACCATCGTGCAGGTGCACCGCGAATTCGTCCCAGAGAATCTCCCATTCCCGCTCGTGCGCGGCGAGGAGCTCGGCGGTCTCCGGAAGCCGGCCGAGCCAGGTGGCCACCGCCATCGAGGGGGAGAGGATCGCACGGTCCCTGGAGGTGCTCACGACGACGACCTTCTCAACCCGGAGGGGGACACCGCTCTCGAGGGTGAGGTCGAACTCGTGGGCGACCCAGCGGCTGGAGTCGGTGAGAAATCGTCTCTCGGGTTCGAGCAGGGTGTCGCCGGAATAGGCGCGGGTGCGGGCGGCCATGGCGATGTGGATGCCCGACCGGGTGGTCTCCACCTCGAGCAGCACCGCGTCCCCCCTCAGCTCCCGCGTGGTGCGAGGCATCAGGTGCAGGTGGGCGAGCAGCCTGTCGGTGGCCACGTTGCGGTTGGCCACCCGGCCATCGATGGCCGAACGCACGGTCAGAGGCCCCGACCAGTCTTCGGCGACGAAGGTGGTCTCGAGCACCGCAACGTGAGGCGACGCCTGGGACACGAACCGCCGGCTCTGCACCCGGGTGACACGGCCGCGCGCGTCACGGAACCGCATCAGCCGGGTGAGCAGACCACGGCGCAGGTCGAGTTCCTGGTTGTAGTCGAGCAGGTCCGCGGTCTCCGGATGGAACCAGCCGGTGTCGGGGGCGGTGAAGTCGCCCACTCTGCTGCTGCCGCTGCCGGTGCGGAACCAGAGGGAGAGCCAGTTGGGGGCATTCACCAGGTGTTCGTCGTCGCGCACGTGCTCACCGGGAACCCCCGCCGTCGGCGCGCCGGGCGCGGGCTCGAACGGGGTGCGGATACCGGGCTCGCCGGCGGCCACGGTCTCACCGATGGCTTCGCCCACGTGTACCTCGGTGCTCAACGGGTTGTAGACCCCGGCGAGGTAGGTGCCCGGGTAGTGCACGGCATCCGTGCGCGCCTCCGGAGCGGCGCCGCGGGTGCCCCAGTAGCCGTTTCCGAGGGTGCACAGCGCTTCGCGGTAGCCCTCCGCCTCCGGGTCGAACCCGTCGAAGCGCAGCAGCCACGGGTCGACCGGGTTGTCGTTCTCGTTCTCGGTCTCGGTCACGGTGGCCTCCTCGTCTGGTCCCGAGAGTCGCACCGCTGGCCGCGCTTGTCGAGGTGCGGGTGGTTGGATGGAGTCATGACTTCACTCTCGGCATACATCGACGACTTCGCCAGCTTCATCACCGCGTCGCCGTCGTCGTACCACGCGGCAGCCGAGGCCGCCCGGCGGCTCGACGACGCCGGATTCGAGCGCCGCGACGAGGCGGATGACTGGACGGCCGGCACGAGCGCCGGCCGCTTCTACGTCGTGCGGGACGGCGCCATCGTCGCGTGGGTGCAACCGGCCGGGGCCACGCCGACCACTCCGTTCCGGATCCTCGGGTCGCACACCGACTCACCGGGCTTCAAGCTCAAGCCCAAGCCCACCACCGGGTCCTACGGCTGGCTGCAGGCCGGCGTCGAGGTGTACGGCGGTCCGCTGGCCAACTCCTGGCTCGACCGTGAGCTCGAGCTCGCCGGCCGGCTGGTCAGCACCGACGGGGTGGCCCACCTGGTGCGCACCGGCCCGTTCCTGCGCATCCCGCAGCTGGCCGTGCACCTGGACCGCACCGCCAACGAGGCGCTCAGCCTCGACCGGCAGCGGCACCTCAACCCGGTGTTCGGGGTGGGCGACCTCCGCCAGGCCGACCTGGTCGGGCATCTGGCCGCGCTCGCCGGGGTGGCGCCTGAGGACGTCGCCGGCTACGACATCCTCACCGCCGACACCAACCCGCCGGCCCGGTTCGGCCTGCACAACGAGCTCTTCGCCGCGGGCCGGATGGACAACCTTTCCTCGGTGCACGCCGGCCTGGTGGCGCTGATCCGGTCCTCGGGCAGCGAGGAGACCATCAACGTGCTCGCCGCGTTCGACCACGAGGAGCTGGGGTCGCAGTCCAGGTCGGGGGCGAGCGGGCCGATGCTCGACGACATCCTCAGCCGCATCGGCGATGACCTCGGTGCCACGATGTCGGAGCGGAAGCGCGCCTACGCCGACTCCTGGTGCGTCTCGGCCGACGCCGGCCATTCCGTGCACCCGAACTACCCGGAGCGGCACGACCCGGCCAACGTGCCGTTGGCCGGCCGGGGCCCGCTGCTCAAGATCAACGGTAACCAGCGCTACGCGACGGATGCGGCCGGTGCGGCCCTGTGGGCGCGCTGCAGTGCCGCCGCCGGCGTGCCGTTTCAGGAGTTCGTGTCGAACAACACGGTGCCCTGCGGCTCTACGATCGGGCCGCTCACGGCCACCCGGCTGGGCATCCGCACCGTGGATGTGGGCATCCCGCTGCTGTCGATGCACTCCGCGCGGGAGCTTGCCCATGTGAACGACCCGTTCTCGCTGTCCGCCGCGATCGGCGCGTTCTTCGCCGGGGCGTAGGGGCGGCTCGCGGCACGCGTTGGCTCCCGCGGCACACCTTAGTTCCGGCGGCACGCGCTAGAACATGTGCCGCCGCGCACAACGTGTGCCGCGACGCACAACACGTGCCGCCGCGCACGTCACATGCCACGAGCGGGTGGCGGCACCCTGGCCGGGCTACAACTGCCCGGTGAGTCGCCCGTGCATGGCCCGGCTACGCTCGTCCAGGCCGTGGAAGGTGACCGTGGCGCCGTGCTGGCGGTACTTCGTTTCGACGGAGTCGAGCACCGCGACGGTGGACGCATCCCAGATCTGCGCTTGGGACAGGTCCACGTCGATGACGGCGGGGTCGACCCCGTAGGAGAACTGCTCGACGAGGTCGTTGCTGCTGCCGAAGAACAGCGGTCCGCTCACCGCGTAGCGCACCGACTGGCCGTCGTCGGCGAGTACCCGGTCCACACGCACCACGTGCGCCACCCGCCGCGCGAACAGCACCATGGCCAGCACGACGCCGGCGCCGATGCCAATGGCCAGGTTGTGGGTGGCCACGACCACGGCGACCGTGGTGAGCATCACGACGGTCTCGGGCACGGGCATCCGGCGCAGCGTGCCCGGACGCACACTGTGCCAGTTGACGGTGGTGATGGCCACGACCATCATCACGGCGGCCAGGGCCACCATGGGGATCTGCTCCATCAGGCCGCTGAGCGCGGTGACCAGCAACAGCAGGAAGGCCCCGGCCACGAAGGTGGAGATGCGGGTGCGGGCCCGGCCGAGCTTCACGTTCACGACGGTCTGGCCGATCATCGCGCAGCCGGCGATGCCGCCGTAGAGGCCCGCGAGCATGTTCGCGATCCCCAGCGCCCACGCCTCGCGGCCCTTGGGGGAGCGGGTGTCGGTGATGTCGTCGACGAGCTTGGCGGTGAGCAGGGTCTCCACGAGCCCCACGAAGGCCACGCTCAGCGCGGTGGGCCAGATGATCTGCAGGGTCTCCAGGTTCAGCGGTACGAGCAGCGGGGTGATGCCGGGCAGGCCGCCGGACACGTCGCCCTGGTCGCCGACGGTGGGCACGGCCAGGTGCCAGGTCATGGCGATCGCGGTGACCACCACGATGGCCACCAGCGGGGCGGGCACCACCCTGGTGAATCGGGGCAGCCCGAGCACGATGAGGATAGTTAGGGCGAAAAGCGGGTAGACCAGCCACGGAACATCCAGAAGGTGCGGCACCTGGGCGACGAAGATCAGGATGCCCAGCGCGTTGACGAAGCCGATCATCACCGACCGCGGGATGAACCGCATCAGCCGGGCCAGGCCCGTGACACCGAAGAGGATCTGCACGATCCCGGCCAACAACACCGCGGGCAGCAGGTATTCCACCCCGTGGTCCTTCACGAGCGGCGCCACCACCAGGGCCACGGCGCCCGCGGCTGCGGTGATCATGGCGGAGCGGCCGCCGAGGAACGACATCGAGATGGCCAGAACCACGGAGGCGATCAGGCTCACCTTCGGGTCGACACCGGCGATGATCGAGAACGAGATCACCTCGGGGATCAGCGCCAGGGTGGTGACCACACCGGCGAGCACCTCGACGCTGAGGGCCTTCGGCCGACGTAGGGTGGCGCGCACGGTCGGCGGGATGGGGATGGCGGGGCGTTGGGACACTGTGCAACTGTAATCGCGGTGTAACTGTGATCGCGCCGCAGCTCCCGGGTATAGACAGTGTCACTATCCGATAGCTAAACTATCTGCATGAGGATGGCGCAGCTGAGCACGACCAGTGGGATCCCGGTGGCGACGATCAAGTACTACCTGCGGGAGGGCCTGCTGCCGGCGGGGGAGCGGCAGGGTCCGAACCAGTCGTTGTACGGGCCGGAGCACCTGCGCCGGCTGCGCGTCATCCGTGGCCTGCTGGAGGTGGGCGGACTCAGCATCGCCGCCGCCCACCAGGTGATCGATGCCATCGACTCGGACCTGGGCCTGTCCCACACATTCGACATCGCCCAGCGCACGGTCTCGCCCCAGATCGACGGTGCGGCCCTGTCGCCCGAGGCCGTGGCCCAGGTCGATGCGGTGCTGAGCGGATGGCACGTATCGCCGGACAATCCCGGCCGCCTGGCCGCGGCCCGGGTACTGCAGACCTTCGCCGAGCTCGGCCAACCCGACCTCAGCGGTTGGGTGCCCGGCTACGCGGCCGCGGCGCTCGCCGTGGCCGAGGCCGACCTCGACGAGATCGACGCCCGCACCGACCGCGAATCCAAGACGGAGATGGTGGTCGTGGGCACAGTGCTCGGCGATGCCCTCTTTGCCGCCCTCCGCCGAGCGGCGCAGGAGCACGTCTCCGCCCGCCGGTATCCAGCACCGCCCAACCCGTAAGTCCCCCCATCCCGTCAGGAGTCCGTCATCATGGCCAGTACTCGCACCGGAACCAGAACCGCGTTTCGCAGCACCCTGCTCACCGGCCCCGCGTCCGGCGCCCCGCCCACCATCAGGTGGCACCGACCGCTGCTCTGGCTCGCTCTCGCGATGGCCGTGGTCACCGCCGGCGCTCTGGTGGGCCTCGCTGTCGATCCCCGCACCGTCACCGGGGCGCCCCTCTGGGCCAAGCCGCTCAAGTTCGCCATCTCGGTGGGCGTCTACGCCGTGACCCTGTCCTGGCTGATCGGGCTGTTGCCAGCGGCTAAGGCTCGGTCTCGTCGGCTGGCCTGGTGGGCCGGCACCGTCGCGGCCGTGTTCCTGGTCGTGGAGATGGTGATCATCGTGGGAGCGGCCGCGGCCGGCCTGACCAGTCACTTCAACGTGTCGACGGGGTTCCACGCTGCCCTCTGGTCGGTCATGGCGGCATCCATCGTCACGGTCTGGGTCGCTGCCGTGCCCATCGCCATCCTGTTGCTCCGCGCCGACCTCGGCGACCCGGGCCGGGCCCTCGCGATCCGCTCCGGGTTGCTCATCGCCCTGGTTGGCATGGGCCTGGCGTTCCTGATGACCGGACCCACCGCGGCCCAGCTCGACGACTATCAGGGCATCGTGGGCGCGCACACCGTCGGAGTCGCCGACGGCGGTCCGAGCCTGCCGTTGCTGGGCTGGAGCACCGTGGCCGGCGACCTGCGCATCCCGCACTTCGTGGGTATGCACGCCCTGCAGGTGCTACCGCTGGCGGCCCTGCTGCTCGAAGCCCTCGCCCGACGGATGCCCGCCCTCGCCCGTCCGCTCGCGCGCCGCGGCATTCTGCGCGCCCTGGTCGGCCTCTACCTGGGCGTGCTGGCCCTGGTGACCGGCCAGGCCCTCGCCGGCCAGTCGATCGTGCAGCCGAGTGCGCTGGTCCTGGCCATCGCGGCGGCGCTGGTCGCCGTCACCTTCGGAGCCATCACCCGCACCCTCCTCAGAGAGTCCCGCCGGGCGCGCGGCTAGGACACGGCGAGGCGGGCGATACGGGCCCGGGCCGCGTCCTCCGAGGTGGAGGAGGCGCCGAGCAGCAGCCGCACCAGGCCGAGCACAGCGCCGGTGGCCCAGACCACGGGTAGGGGGCTGCGGCGAAGGCCCAGCATCCGTCGGTATTCGACCGGGATCGATGCCACGGCGCCGGCGAACATGATGCGGTAGAACGGCAGCATGCCGCGCCGGAGCGGCGGGTGCCTGATGAACCGCACGGCCTCCGCGACCCGGTCGCCGCCCATCAGCACACCCGCGTCGGAAAACGCCCGCAGTTGCGAAGCGAGCTCGGCGTCCGACCGGGGCGGGTCCTGCACGCCGACGAGTTCGCCGGCCTTGGCCCACTCCCGCACGTACCTGTCGGCGCCGCCGGGGATCGGGCCGCCCCAGAGCCTGTGGCTGGCCAGGAAGGCATCCGTGAACACCACGTGCACCCAGGACAGCAGCTCGGGGTCGCCGGCAGAGTAGGGCCGCTGAACACCCTGCGCGTCGACGTAGCTACCCACGACCCGCTCGTGGAACCGGCCCACCCGGCCCGACTCACGCTCGGCCTGTTCCGTGGCGGCGAACGTCACCGTGACCAGCCACTGGATGGTGCCGCTGAGCCGGCCGAGCGGATCCTCCCGGTACCTGGACCAGTCGTGCACGCCGGCCATCGCGCCAGGGTGCAGGGTCTGCATGAGCAGCGCCCGGATGCCCGCGACCATGGTGGCCATGCCGCCGTGCACCGCCCAGGACGCCGAACCCGGCCCGAAGAAGCCGGCGTCGTCGCCCAGCTCCATGGTGCCGACCCAGGCCGGCCGACCCTCGTCGTTGCCCGAGAGGGTGACAAGCAGGTGCGAACGCCAACTGCTCACGAATCCATCCACGAGGCTGCTCATTCTTCGAACCCTAATCGACGATCCCGTGCGGATGGCTGGGCATGCGCCCCGAAATCCGGTGTGGCTAGACTCCGTTCATGAAGAGCGCCGGCGCATGAGAATCGAGAATATCGAGCTGCGCCGGGTGAGCCTGCCGCTGGTGCGGCCGTTCCGCACCTCGTTCGGCACCATCACCGAACGGGAAATCACCCTGGTGCACGTGTCGACCGCCCACGCCGAGGGCTGGGCGGAGTGCGCCGCCGAGGTGCGGCCGCTGTACAGCTCGGAGTTCATCGATGCCAGCGACCTGGTGATCCGCGACCACCTCATCCCGCGGCTGCAGGCCCTCGGCGACGACCTCACCGCCGAGCGAGTGGGCTCCGCCCTCGCCCCGGTCAAGGGCCACCAGATGTCTAAGGCCGTGTTGGAGGCGGCAATCCTCGACGCCCAGCTGCGCCAGAGCGGCCAATCCTTCGGCGGCTACCTCGGCGCCGTGCACGACACAGTGCCGGCCGGCGTCTCGGTGGGCATCATGGACACCGTCGACGAGCTGCTCGAGGCCGTGGCCGGCTACCTCGCCCAGGGCTACCTGCGTATCAAGCTCAAGATCGAACCGGGCTGGGACCTCGCCCCGGTGCGTGCCGTTCGCGAGAGGTTCGGCCCCGACCTGCTGCTGCAGGTCGATGCGAACACCGCATACACGCTGGCGGATGCCCGGCACCTCGCCCGGCTCGACCCGTTCGACCTGCTCCTGATCGAGCAGCCGCTGGGCGAGCGGGACCTGCTCGGGCACGCGGCGCTGGCCCGGCTGATTGGCACCGCGGTGTGCTTGGACGAGTCGATCGAGTCGGCGCAGGACGCCGCCGCGGCGATCAGCCTTGGCGCGTGCAGCATCATCAACGTCAAACCGTCGCGGGTGGGCGGCTACCTCGAGGCCCGCCGCATCCACGACGTCGCCGCCGCGCACGGGGTGCCGGTCTGGTGCGGCGGGATGCTCGAGACGGGCATCGGCCGGGCCGCCAATGTGGCCCTCGCCGGCCTGCCCAACTTCGTGCTGCCGGGGGACACCTCGGCCTCTGACCGCTACTACGCCCAGGACCTCACCGCCCCGTTCGTACTCGAGGACGGGCACCTGCGGGTGCCGACCGGCCCGGGCACCGGGGTGCAGGTGCTGCCCGACGTGCTGGCCGAGGTCACCCGGTCGCGCCGCGACATCCGCTTCTAGCGGCAGCACCCGCTCCGTCGTAGGCTGGCGCCGTTCGAGTGACACTCAGCCCATAACCGGAGGTTCGCCATGGACATGAAGATCGAACTCGTCAGTATCCCGGTCACCGACGTCGACAGGGCCAAGGCGTTCTACGTCGACCAGGTCGGCTTCAACGCCGACTACGACCAGAGGGTCAACGAGGCCATGCGGTTCGTGCAACTGACCCCGCCGGGATCCGCGTGCTCGATCGTGCTCGGCGAGGGCATGACCGATATGCCGCCCGGCTCGCAGCGGGGCGTGCAGATGGTCGTCGCCGACGCGGATGCCGCGAGGGCCCAGCTGGTGGCCGCGGGCGTGGAGGCCAGCGAGGTGGACGAGCAGGACTGGGGTCGATTCGTGTACTTTTCCGACCCCGACGGCAACACCTGGTCGTTGCAGCAGCTGCCGCCGCCTGAGTGAGGCCCCGTACTCTGGGGCAATGCCGTCCTACCGCGTGATCATGTCTATCGGCGCCCTGCAGCCTGGGGTGCGACCGGAGGCCGTACTGCCCGCCGCCGCCGGCGCCGCCGCGGAGCTCACCACCGTGGAGGCCTCCGACCTGGCCGTGGTGGCCGGGTCGGCCCGCGCCACGGTGCGTTTCACCGCCGACGACGGCACCGCCGCATTGGCCATCGGCGACCACGTCGTTGCGAAGACCGGGCAGGTCGCCGCCCCGGTGAGCTGGCTGGTCACCGAACGAGTGAAGGGGCGCTGGCTGCCGGTGCGCTGAACGCGGCGGCAGCGAGTGCGGCGGCCCGGACACGGTCGTCGCCGCGGCGCTGCTCAAGACGGGCCGGCGCGATGATGGTGCCCCGGCGACCGTCCACGACCAGCGGGTCAGCGGCACCGAGGACCTGGCTGCGTGCGGTGCCGTAGCGGTGCCAGAGCGACGCCGTCCAGGCACAGAGCAGCGCGTCGATGAGATCCTCGCGGTGCTTGTAGGCGGCGTCGGCCAACGGTGTCGGCTCGGTGACCAGGCTGTCGGAGGCCGCGTGGGTGGCCAGGTCCAGTGGCGGCGAGGCCGCGTGCAGTCGCCACATCCGCTCGATGAGGTCGTCGCAGACCAGAGCACGCTCGGCGCGACGTTCGAGGATCGGGAGGGCAGACCCCATCCGCTTGTATCGGGGCCGTTTGTCGTCGTAGCCGAACTCCGGCGCGCCAACCAGGGTGGTGTAGGGGTAGCACTCCAGGAAACTGCACATCTGTGCACCGACGGGGGCAAGGCCATCGGTGTAGGCCCAGCCGAGCTGCTCCAGCCGGCCGCGCAGGGTGACCCCGCCGAGACGCGGCAGGGCCTGATTCGAGGCGTTGGCCGCCACGTGCCAGCGACCGTAGCGAGACCCGGTTTCCCGTTCGCACTCCCGCATTCCGGTGGGGTTGTTCACCACGAGCGGTGCGTCGATGGCGAGTACCGCGCCCGGCTCGCCTAGCCGCTGGATCCAGTCGACGACCTCGTCGATGCCGCGGGCCCACCCTGCCTCGATCACCCGGCCGGTCTCGTCGATGCAGGCGAGCCCGCTCTCATTGGCCGGTTTCGCGGCCGTGCCTTCTGCCCAAGCCAGATCCACCCCGAGGAATCGCGTCATGGGCCATACCTACCACGCTCGGTGCGCCCGCGAAAGATGACCGAATATAGCGGCTCGCGCAACATTTAGGACGTTGGACTCCATCTCTTGGTCCCCCCGAGTGCGGGCCAGGCGTAGTCTTCACGGATTGCCCAGACGGCGATGACCAGCGAAAACGAGGAAGTTTCTATGCAAGCCACGACGGAATTGACGAGAGAAGCGACACCGACGGTCACGCCGGCGACAAATCGTAAGGTCATCGCGCTGGCCATCGCCGGGGCGTTCGGAGGGTTCCTTTTCGGGTTCGACTCCTCCGTGATCAACGGGGCGGTCGAGGCCATTCAGGGTCAATTCGGCCTCTCCGAAGCCATCACGGGGTTCGCTGTCGCCAGCGCCCTGCTCGGAGCTGCGACGGGCGCCTACCTCGGCGGCGGTTTCGCGGACAAGTTCGGCCGCATCCCGGTCATGCTCGTCGGCGCGATCATCTTCTTCGCCAGCTCTATCGGATCCGGGCTCGCCTTCGGCGTCGTCGACCTCATCCTCTGGCGGGTCGTCGGCGGTATCGGCATCGGGCTCGCTTCGGTCGTGGCGCCCGCGTACATCGCCGAGATCTCGCCACGGCAGATGCGTGGCCGGTTGGGCTCGCTGCAGCAGCTCTCCATCACCATCGGTATCTTCGCCGCATTGCTCTCGGACGCCATCTTCGCCGCTACCGCCGGCGGCGCCGGCCAGATGTTCTGGTGGGGCCTGGAGGCCTGGCGCTGGATGTTCCTGGTCAGCGCGGTACCGGCCCTCATCTACGGAGTCGTCGCTCTGCTGCTACCCGAGTCGCCGCGCTATCTGGTGCTGCACGACAAGGAGCGCAAGGCCCGCGAGGTGCTCGAACGGGTGCTGCCGCACGGAGATGTCGACCGCGAGATGCGCGAGATGAAGGCCTCGATCCAGGACGATGTGCGGGCCAGGCGCACCGGCTCGCTCCGTGGCCCGGTCTTCGGCCTCAAGCCCATCGTGTGGGTGGGCATTCTGCTGTCGGTGTTCCAGCAGTTCGTGGGCATCAACGTGATCTTCTACTACTCGACCACGCTGTGGAGCGCGGTGGGCTTCGAGGAGTCCAGCTCGCTGACCATCTCGGTGGTCACGTCGGTGACGAACATCCTGGTCACCCTGGTGGCGATCGCCCTGGTCGACCGGATCGGCCGCCGCCCCATCCTGCTGGCCGGATCCATCGGCATGACGGTGTCGCTGGCCACCATGGCGATGGCGTTCAGCCGGTCGGTCATGATCGACGGCGAACTCGCCCTGCAGGGCGCCTGGGGACCGATCGCCCTCGTCGCGGCGAACGTCTTCGTCATGTCGTTCGGTGCCTCCTGGGGACCGGTGGTCTGGGTTCTGCTCGGGGAGATCTTCCCGAACACCATCCGTGCCAAGGCCCTCGGCCTGGCTGCCGCCGCCCAGTGGGTCGCGAACTTCCTCGTCACCGTGACCTTCCCGCCGATGGCAGGGCTGTCACTGCCGCTCACCTACGGTGTGTACGCCCTGTTCGCAGGGCTGTCGTTCGTGTTCGTGCTCACGAAGGTGCCCGAGACCAACGGGATGTCTCTGGACGAGGCAAACACTCTGCTGCCGAACAAGAACTCCGCAAAGCCGAAGGCAGCGACGAAGGCGGAGCCGGTGCTGCGGCGTTAGTCGGGTGATCGTCGGAACGGCGGCATCCCGCTGTGTGTCATCCGCTGGTGCGAGGCAGGCGTAGGATTTTCGGGTTGCCCAGACGGCGAAGACACCAGCGAATGCGGGGGAAGTGGCGATGACTAACAGGACAGAACCGAAGAAGGACCGGACGCCGGCCGGCACATCGGCTGGCACATCGGCTGGCCGGGATGGCAAACCAGCGACAAATCGTAAGGTCATCGCGCTGGCCATCGCCGGCGCGTTCGGAGGGTTCCTCTTCGGGTTCGACTCTTCGGTGATCAACGGGGCGGTCGAGGCCATCCAGGGGCAGTTCGGCCTCACCGAGGCCATCACCGGGTTCGCCGTGGCCAGTGCCCTGCTCGGCGCGGCCACCGGCGCCTTCCTCGGCGGACGGTTCGCGGACAAGTTCGGGCGCATCCCGGTGATGCTCGTGGGCGCGATCGTGTTCTTCGCCAGCTCGATCGGCTCCGGACTCGCGTTCGGGGTGGTCGATCTGATCGTCTGGCGCGTCGTCGGGGGTATCGGTATCGGGCTCGCCTCGGTGGTCGCCCCCGCCTACATCGCCGAGATCTCGCCACGGCAGATGCGTGGCCGGTTGGGCTCCCTGCAGCAGCTCTCGATCACCATCGGTATTTTCGCCGCCCTGCTCTCCGACGCCGTGTTCGCGTCGACGGCCGGCGGCGCCAGCGAGATGTTCTGGTGGGGGCTGGAGGCCTGGCGCTGGATGTTCCTGGTCGCGGCCATCCCCGCGGTCGTGTACGGCGTGATCGCGCTGCTGCTGCCCGAATCGCCGCGCTTTCTGGTGCTGCACGACAAGGAGGAGAAGGCGCGCGAGGTGCTGCACAAGGTGTGGCCGCACGGCGACGTGGACCGTGAGCTGCGCGACATGAAGGCCTCGATCGAGGACGACACCCGCGCCAAGCGCACCGGGTCGCTGCGCGGCCCGATGCTCGGTCTCAAGCCCATCGTCTGGGTGGGCATCATCCTGTCGGTGTTCCAGCAGTTCGTGGGCATCAACGTGATCTTCTACTACTCGACGACGCTCTGGAGCGCGGTGGGCTTCGAAGAGTCCAGTTCGCTGGCCATCTCGGTCGCGACGTCCGTGACGAACATTTTGGTCACTCTGGTGGCGATAGCGCTGGTCGACCGGGTCGGCCGCCGGCCCATCCTGCTGACCGGTTCCATCGGCATGACGGTGTCGCTGGCGACTATGGCCGTGGCGTTCAGCCAGTCGGTCATGGTCGATGGCGAGCTCGCGCTGCAGGGTGCGTGGGGACCGATCGCTCTCGTGGCTGCGAACGTCTTCGTGATCTCCTTCGGTGCCTCCTGGGGACCGGTGGTCTGGGTGCTGCTCGGGGAGATCTTCCCGAACACCATCCGCGCCAAGGCTCTCGGCCTGGCCGCGGCCGCGCAGTGGATCGCGAACTTCCTCATCACCGTGACGTTCCCGCCGATGTCGGCCTGGTCGCTGCCGCTCACCTACGGCATGTACGCCCTGTTCGCCGGCCTGTCCTTCCTATTCGTGCTCACCAAGGTGCCGGAGACCAACGGGATGTCGCTGGACGAGGCCAATACGCTGCTGCCGAACAAGAACGCCGCGAAGCCGAAGGTCAAGCCGCGGCGCTAGTCAGATCAGGTCGCGGAGCAGCTCTTCCGGGCTGACTCCGCGCCCGCTCGCCCGGCGCTTGAGCCGGCCGAGTTCCTCGGCGCTGAGCGAGACCTGCACGGTGTGCGGGCGCTCGACCTCGAAGTCGAACAGGCCGAGGTCGGCGGATGCGCGTGGTGCGGCGATTTTCGCCGGCGCGGTCTTCGCAGCCGGGGTCGTTGCTGCCGCCGTCTTCACAACCGCGGCAGCCGGCACCGGCCCGCCGGCCACGAAGCCCGGCCCGGTGGGGATCGTGGCGTTCCGTTGGTACGCCTCGGAGACGGCGCGGGCGCGGGAGTCGGCGGCCTCGTTGAGCGGGTGGTTCGCGTGGCCCTTGACCCACTCGAACCGGTATTTGCGGCCCACCAGGGCCTCGTCGAGCTCCTGCAACAGGTCGAGGTTCATCACGGGTTTGCCGTCGGCCTTTCGCCAGCCCTTGGCCTTCCAGCCGCGCATCCACTTGGTGATGGCGTTGATGACGTACTGGCTGTCGCAGAGCACGAGCAGGTCGTCGTCCACGTGCGCGGTGGCGCGGAACAGTTCGAGGACGGCCTTGAGCTCGCCTTGATTGTTGGTGGCGTGCTTCCAGCCGCCGGCGGCCCAGTTGTTGTCGTCGATGTACCAGGCCCAGCCGGCCGGTCCGGGGTTGCCAAGGGCCGAGCCGTCTGCGGCGGCGGTGATAGTCATGGATTCAGTCTGCCAGCTGCGCGAGTGGGGTCACCCCCGGTCGGCGGTGGTGACCGTGGCCAGGGCGCGCGCGACGGCGTCGACGGCCACAGCCACATCGGCGGCATCCGTGGACCAGTTGCTGACCGAGATGCGCAACACCGCCCGCCCCGACCAGACCGACCCGGACATCCAGACCGCCCCGTCCGCGATGAGGGCCTGCGTCACCCGGACCGTGCGGTCATCGGTGCCGAACGAGACCGACACCTGGGTGAAGACCACGTCGTTGAGCACCTCGACACCGGGCAGCGCCGCCAACCCTGTGGCGAGGGCGCTGGCGTTGTCGGCGAGTCCCTCGACGAGGGCCACCGTGCCGCTGCGACCGAGGGAGCGCATCGCCGCCCACACCGGAACGCCGCGCGCGCGTCGGGACAGCTCCGGCACCAGATCCATCGGGTCGGCGGTGCCGGCGTCGTCCCGCACGAAGTAGCTGGTGTGTGCCGCGAACGCGGACCGCGCGGCGGTCGGGTCGGCGACGATGGCGATGCCGCAATCGTAGGGAACGTTGAGGGTCTTATGGGCATCCGTCGCCCACGAATCGGCGGTGTCCAGTCCGGCCAGGGCGGGAGCCCAGCGGGGGCTCACTGCCGCCCACAGCCCGAAGGCGCCGTCGACGTGCACCCAGGCCCCGGCATCGTGGGCCAACCGAATCGACTCGCGCATCGGGTCGAAGCTGCCCGAGTGCAGATTGCCGGCCTGAAGGACGACCAGGCTGGGACCGGTGACCGTCGCCAGTGCGTCCGCCAGGGCGTCGGGACGGATGCACCCCTGCGGGTCGGCGGCGACGAGGGTCGGTTCGCCCAAGCCCAGGTAGCGCAGGGCGAGGATCACCGAGCTGTGCACCTCGGCGCCGGCCAGTACGCTCACCCGTGGTGCGCCGGTCAGGCCATCACGGTTGACGTCCCAGCCGACCGCGCGGAGCACCGCGCCTCGGCCGGCGGCCAAGCCGACGAAGTTAGCCATCGTGCCGCCGGTGGTGAAGCCCACTGCGCTCGAGGCTGGCAGATGCAGCAGGTCGAGAATCCAGGCACCGGCTCGTTCCTCGATCGCCGCGGTCGCCGGTGTCGCATAGCGCAGTCCGCCGTTCTGGTCCCACGCGCTCACCAGCCAGTCCGCCGACAGGGCCGCGGGCAGGGTGCCGCCCATCACCCAGCCGAAGAAGCGGCCGGAGCCGATGGCCATCAGTCCGGGTTCGGCCAGCGTGGCCAGCTCGGCCACCACCGCGGCGGGATCGGCAGGTTCCTCTGGAAGGGCGCGGGCGAAGGCCGCCGCCAGCTGGTCGACCGGCGCCGCCGGTTTCACGGGCCGGGACGGCAGCGAATCCAACCACTCGGCGGCGGACCGAACCGCCTGCTCGAGTGGGGCCCGGTAGTCCTCTGGCCGAAAAGTCATGCGGTCACCATACCCCCGCTTCCGGCGGACCTAGCCCTGGATGCAGGTACCGGAACTGACCATAGCGGAGAGGCCGTCGGCCTGGTCGACGACCGGGGCGACCTCGGACATCGCCAGGGCGTAGCCCACGTTGGCGGTGTTGGCCGCCTTGGCGAAGATCACGCCGGCCACCCGGCCGTCGGCGCTGAGCAGCGGCCCGCCCGACTCGCCCTGCTGCACGTCCGCGGCGAGCGTGTACACGGCCCGGGCGGTGGGGGACTGGCCGTAGATGTCGGCGACGAGCACCGAACCCACCGACATGACCCTCGCCGGATCGGAGTCGAACGGCCCGCCGAACGGGTAGCCCAGGCTGACGCCCTCGCTGTCGACGGCCAGGTCACCCTGCAGGGTCAGCGGTGCGGCGGCCAGACCGGGTACGGCAATGATCGCGAGGTCGTCGACGGGGTCGAAGTAGACGATCTCGCCGGTCAAGGCGCCGGCTCCCGGCACCTCCACGACGGCTTCGGTGACCCCGGCCACAACGTGGGCGTTGGTCATCACGCGTTCGGGGGCGATCACGAAGCCCGACCCGGACTGACTCTGGCCGCAGGCGACGGCGTTGCCGGTGATACGCAGCACGGATGCCGCGGCAGTGTCGAGCGCGGCGCTGTCGAGCTGGGCCTCTGGCAGGGTCGGGCTCTGGCCGCCGAAGGCATCCGCGATCAGGGGCAGGCCGTCGTCGACGACGGTGGAACGCAGCTGTGCGAGGAAGCTCTTCACTGGATCGGGGGTGACCGAGTCGATGGTGCGCACGACCCCCGACGAGGCGATGGCGGAGGTGAGCGGGGGAATGCCCAGGGCGCCGACGCTGAACGCGACCATCGACATCACGGCAGCGGCGGCGGCCACGCCGATCACGGCGCCGAAGAGCCTGTCGACGCCGCGCAGCTTGCGCGGGGTGCGGCGGCGGAGGGCCAGACCGATCGACTCACCGATGGTGAGCCCGGCAATCACCAGCAGCAGCGCCGCGGCGATGGAGGCCGGCGTGCGCCACTCGGCGGCGGACACCCAGGTGGGCACCAGCGGCACCACGAAGTACGCCGCGACGGCGCCGGCGACGAGGCCCAGCACGCCGCTCAGGCTGCCGATCAGGCCGCTGCGGTAGCCGGCGCCCAGACTGGCGACGAGCAGCACGACCAGAATGACGTCGAGAATGACCGATCCCTGCATGCACACTCCAGCTCGAAGGGCGGAGGAACCGCCGACCTCAGCCTAAGCGGGTGGAAGCGGGTATTAGCTGGGAAGCGCGTCAGCCGCGGCGCAGCTCGATGAAGCTCAGGCCGTGCAGGTCGAGGCAGACGCTGTCGCCGGTGTCGACGAGCCGCATCAGGATCTCGGCGCAGCCTGGGCAGCGCAACAGCAGTCCGTGGGAGTTGGGGTACAACCGGGCGGTGGCCAGGGCATCGATGCGGCCGCAGGAGGCGCAGCGGCCGCGGGCGCTGACGACGTCGATGGCGAAGAACTCGCTGAGCGGACCGGCGGCGGCGTTGCCGTCCAGGTAGTCGAGGTCGTCGAGGTTGTCGGTCACGGTCTGGTCCCGGTGCCGCCGTAGCGTTCGGTTTTGATCCGATCGGGGGAATGGCCGGCCTGCACGAGCCAGTCGGCGACGCTTTCGACGAAGGCGGTGGCGCCGCAGACGAACACGGCGGGGTTGTCGGCGGCCGGTAGCACGCTCTCCACCAGGGTCGCCGCATCCAGGCGCCGGGGTGGCCGGCCACTGCCGGCCGGTGCCTGGCGGGTGTACACGACGGAGACATCCGCGAGCGGAGAGCGGGCCAGGTCATCGAGTTCGCCACCGTAGTAGACGGCGTCGGGTGCGCGCACCGAGTAGAGCAGGCGGAACGGGGCGGCGGCGCCGGGGGAGGCGGGGTCGGCGGCCGCGTGGGCGCGGAGCATGGCCATCAGCGGCACCACTCCGGAGCCGCCGGCGATGAGTTGCACGGGCGAGGGATCGGCTGGGTCCCAGACGAACCAGCCGCCGACCGGGCCGCGCACCTCCAGCTGGTCGCCCACGGCAACCTGGTGCACAAGATAGGGCGACACCTCACCGTCGGCCAGCTCCTCCACCGTGAGGTCGAATTCGTCCCCGGGCAACGCCGACGCGACCGAGTAGGAGCGCACGGCGGTGTACCCGTCTGGGGCGGTGAGGCGCACGTCGACATGCTGGCCGGCGCGGTGCCCGGTCAGGCCGGGCAAGCGCAGGCGCAGGGTGCGGGCGGTCCGGGTCTCCGGGGTCACGCCGATCACCTCCGCCACTCTCCAGCCGGTTCTCACCAGTAGCGCTCTTCGCGCCAGGGGTCGCCGTACATGTGGTAGCCGTTGCTCTCCCAGAAACCGGGTTCGTCCTGCCGGAGCATCTCGAGTCCGCGCACCCACTTGGCGCTTTTCCAGAAGTACAGGTGCGGAACCAGCAGGCGGGCCGGGCCGCCGTGGGCCGGTTCGAGTGCCTCACCGTCGAACTCGTGCGCGATCCAGGCCTTGCCGTCGAGCAGGTCGTCGAGCGGAACGTTGGTCGTGTAACCGCCGTAGGAGTGCGCCATGGTGAATTCGCAGTCGGACTCGACCGATTCGAAGAGGGTGTCGAGCGAGACGCCGCGCCAGCTGGTGCCGAGCTTCGACCAACTGGTGACGCAGTGGATGTCGCGGCTCACGTCATCCTGCTGGAGCGCGAGGAACTCCGTCCAACTCCAGCGGTGCACCTGGCCGGTCTCGGTGGTGATGGTGAACTCCCACTCCTCCGGAGTGATCCGCGGGGTGGGGCCGGCCGAAAGCACCGGGAACCCGTCGGTGAGGTGCTGGCCGGGTGGGAGAGCCGGGTCGTCGCGGCGGCCGCGGCCGAAAAAGCCTGAGGAGACGATTCCCATGATGGTGTCCTTTCTGCGGCGGGTTCCTGTGTCACCCCTGTTGTAGCGTGTGCCGGGACGATTCACCAGTGTCACGACTCCAGTCGGGCGTGGCCCTCAGCTGTCTTCG
The DNA here is from genome assembly GCF_002909375.1 of Cryobacterium zongtaii. Taxonomy (GTDB): domain Bacteria; phylum Actinomycetota; class Actinomycetes; order Actinomycetales; family Microbacteriaceae; genus Cryobacterium; species Cryobacterium zongtaii. Next base: position 265,238 of record NZ_PPXD01000026.1, on the reverse strand, counting down.
GTCGGCCGGGCCTGGTCCATCCACCACTCGATGAACTCCCGGGCCCGGCCGTCTGGAGCGAAGCGGATCACCCAGAGGTTGCTGTAGACCGGACCGGCCGCGTAGCGCGTGACGCCGTCGATGATGGACATCTCGGGGGTGATCATCAGCGGCGACCACTCGAAGGTGAAACTGTCGGGCTCGTCGGCGTGATCCAGCCACCCGGCGACAATCGCGGGGCGTCCGCGCCGTGGTTCCCCGAACGGGTCGGTGTAGTACTCGGCATCTTCGGTGAAGAGTGCGTTGATGTGATCGGGATCATTCGAGGACCAGGCCTTGAGGTACCCCTGCATCCATCGGGTGGTGGCGTCCGGGGTATCAACGGGCTCGTTCATGCCCTAGTTGTAGCGCGTGCACCGGAATCCGGCCAGAGGCGGCGGTCAAAACGGGGGAGGGTCATCGATTCCGAGTCGCGGTGTGCGGCTGTCGTAGTTGGCGGTGACGTAGCCGGCGGGGTCGTAGGTGGTGGGGTCGGTGTTGGCTGGTGCTGAGGTGTAAGTTTTGCCGCTTGGGGTGGTCCAGGTGAGGGCGCCGCCGGGGCCTTGGCGGGTGGTGAAGCTGGATTGGTGTTTCAGGCGTAGCCGGCCGCGATCACTTTCTCGTTCAAGATCAGCGGGTCGATGACCGCGCTGATCGCCGCCGCGACAGGATCCACCGCAGCACTGACCGCGGGGTCCGAAGCGGCATCGCGGGTGTTTTCGGGGGTGTGATCGGGAGTGGCAGCTGAGGTGGCCATAGGGTCAGTGAAGCACCCACCACCGACACTCCCCGGCCCAGAAACCAAGCTGTGGAGAGGGTCGAAAAGGACCGCCCTGTGGAGGAGGGGTGAGCCATCCATGCCAGCGAATCGGTCACGCCTCCCGAGCACAGTCGATACACAGCTCCGCAGCCGGGCGGGCCTCGAGCCGCTCGCGGCCGATCGGCTCACCCCCGCGCAGGCACCGGCCGTAGCTGCCGTCCTCGACGCGCACCAGGGCCGCGTCAATGGCAGCCAGGGAGGCGGCCAGTTCGGCGTGCACCCCCGCCCGAAGCGACCACTCGTCGGAGAGGGTCGGGCCTTCGGGATCGTGCTCGTCGTCGGCGTCCCCGCCGCTGCGCGCCGCGCGCACGGCGTTCAGGGTGTCGCCCTGCCGGCCCAGCTCCCGCTCGAGATCGAACCGTTGACCGCGCAGTAGACCCTCGAAATGGGCGATGTTGCTCGGGCTCAACCCGGGCACCTGCTTCGACGTGGTCACGAAATCGACACGCGGATTTCGTGCAGGCCGGTGGCGCCGTCCGGCGCGACATCGGCGAGCTTGCTGGTCTGCACCAAGCCGTCGGCATCTGTGGCGCGCACCCGCAGGGTGTGCGAGCCGCTCGGGGCGTCCCAATCCCAGCGCCACTGCCGCCAGGTGTCGACGGAGATCGCGTCGGCCAGGGTGGCGGGGTTCCAGTCGCCGTCGTCCACCTGCACGTCGACGGCCGAGATGCCCACGTGTTGGCTCCACGCGACGCCGGCGACCGTCACCGTTCCGGCGTCAACGCTCGCATTCTCGCGGGGCACGTCCACGCGCGAGGACAGCTTCACCGGACCCTTCTGGGACCAGCCGCGGGTGGACCAATACGCCGTCTCCTGGTCGAACCGGGTGACCACCAGCTCGGTGACCCACTTCGTGGCCGACACGTACCCGTAGAGGCCTGGCACCACCATCCGCACCGGGTAGCCGTGTTCGAGAGGCAGCGGCTCGCCGTTCATGCCCACGGCGAGGATCGAGTCGCGGTCGTCGGTGAGGGCCTCGAGCGGGGTGCTGGCGGTCCAGCCGTCCTGGCTGCGCGACAGCACCATGTCGGCGTCGGCGAGCGGCTTCGCCCTGGCGAGCAGGTCACGGATCGGGTAGCCGAGCCAGACGGCGTTGCCGATCAGGTCGCCGCCCACGTAGTTCGACACGCAGGCCAACGTGGTGGTGCTTTCCGCCAGTGGCAGGGCCAGCAGCTCGGCGAAATCGATCTCCACCTCGTTCTCGACCAGCCCGGTGATCCTCAAGGTCCAGGTCGACGGGTCGATGCGCGGCACCGAGAGGGCGGTGTCGATGCGGTAGAACTCCGCGTTGGGGGTGATGATCGGCGTGAGACCATCGATGTCGAACGATGCTCCGGCGGGAAGCGGGGTGCCCGGCGTGGAAGGTGCCGGCAGGGGGAACAGTGCCCTGGCCGCATCCGCTGCCCGGCTGCCGGCCGTGAGCAGCTGGCCGCCGATGGCCGCGAGCACGCCGGCACCGGCGCTGATGCCGGTGTAAACGAGAAACCGGCGACGGTCCAGCTCGGCCGTCGCCGCCGTGGGGGCCCGGCGGACGCGCAGCCTGTTGATCAGCATCGTGAGCACCAGGGCGGCCACCACCATTGCCAGCACCGGAGGCACGGCGTCGAACGGGGATGCCCCGGCGCGGGTGAGCGCCGCGGCGAGCGCGACCAGGCCGGCGGCCACGATCACGAACCGGCCGAACGGGGCACGCCGGTATTCGAGGATGCCGGCCAGTGCGGCCAGGACCGCCGCGACCAGGGCGATGAAGACGACCAGCGCCACCTTATCGGCAGTGCCGAAGAGCGAGATCACCAGTTCCTTGGCCCAGACCGGCGCCAGATCGATCAGCAGAGCACCGACCACCAGCACCGGGCTGGCACCGGGCGCGATGAGCCCGGCGACAAGTTCGGCGAGACCGAATCCGGCCAGGACCGCGGCCAGGCCGGCCAAGGCGGGCAGCGCGCGAGCCGGTGTCGGGGAGGCGGGGCTGGACATGGGATCAGCTTAGATTTACCGCCTGTGAGACGGGCGCACCCGCCCTTACGAATCCCTTACGAGACTGGGGGTGAGAGCGGGGCCGAGCACCGGGTTACAGCCGTGTTACGAACACGAGAACGTTGAGGGAACCGATAGTCAGAACTCTCGCCACGGACCTATGGTGAACCTACCCGCCACGACGAACGGTCGCACCCGACCTCCCCTGTTCCGTCGTCTTCGCCGCACCCTACGGCACCTCGTCGCTCCATCCGCATCCCGATCCCTCACGGATCCCGATCCCTCACGGATCCCGATCCCGATAGATCCCGCGAACCCGGACGACGATGCCCACACTCTCCGGTCGGCCGACACCCAGGCCAGACCCGGTCGGTGTTGCCGCGTGTTTCAGGGCCCTGTCGAACCCGCTCATGCTCGCGCTCAGAACCAGCACGCGAACCTCGCCCGAGATCCCGTTCGCGAACCCCGGACCCGAATCCGGTACCGAAAGAGAGACGGATGACCTCCCTTCATCCCAGCCTTGGCATACCCGCTACACCCGAATCCTCGGTGGATTCAGTAGTGCCGCCCGAGGCTATGCACCGGATCCCCACCCACCAACTGGCGATCGACGATCACCCGGTTCGACCCAAGTCGACGGGGCACGCGCACTCGCCGTCCCTCGTCATGCTGGTTCTGATCGCAACGGTAGGAATCCTGGCCTACGCTCACTTCCTGCTCAATCCGGCCAGCCGCGGCGACTGGCTGCCATACTCGCTCGTGATCATGGCCGAGTCGATCCTGATCTTCCAGGCGCTGCTGTCGATGTGGACGATCCTGTCCGGGTCTACAGATACTCGGGATTTCGACTTTCACCGTACCCAGGCAACTCTGGTACGCGGCAGATCAATAGCGCGGGACGGCTTGAAGGACCAGCCCGAGCGGTGGCCCCTGCACCTGGGGGACCACCCGGCCACCATCGACGTGTTCATCACCACGTATGGTGAGGACATCGACGTGATCCGGGAGACCGTCACCGCGGTGCGGGCGATGCACGGTGAGCACCTCACCTGGGTGTTGGACGACGGCCGTTCCGACGAGGTGCGTGATCTGGCCGCCGAGCTGGGCGTGCGCTACCTGCGCCGGCTGAGCTCGAACGGCGCCAAGGCGGGCAACGTCAATCACGCGCTCACGGCGAGCACTGCGGAGTACTTCGTGATCTTCGACGCCGACTTCGTGCCCAAGCGGGAGTTCCTCATCGAGACCCTGCCGTTTTTCATCGACGACAAGGTCGCCTTCGTGCAGACCCCCCAGGCCTACCGCAACCTGCACAACGTCATCTCCCGCGGCGCCGGATACATGCAGGCGGTCTTCTACAGGTTCATCCAACCCGGTCGCAACCGATTCAACGCCGCTTTCTGCGTGGGCACCAACGTGATCTTCCGGCGAGATGCGATCAACGACATCGGCGGCATGTACACCGACTCCAAGTCCGAAGACGTCTGGACGTCGCTGAAGCTGCACGAGGCGGGCTGGAAAACCATCTACATCCCCACCGTGCTGGCAACCGGACACGCGCCGGACACCGTGGAGGCGTACACGAAACAGCAACTGCGCTGGGCCACGGGCGGCTTCGAGATCCTGCTGCACAGCAACCCGCTCAGCCCTCGGCGCCGTCTCACCTTCGATCAGCGTCTGCAGTACCTGGTGACGGCATCCTTCTACCTCACCGGGATCGCGCCGCTGCTGCTGTTGTTGGTGCCACCGCTGGAAATCTACCTCGACCTGCGCCCGATGAACCTCTCCACCACGGTGGTGACCTGGCTGCTGTACTACGCGGGTTTCTACCTGATGCAGGTGCTTCTGGCGTTCTACACGATGGGTTCGTTCCGCTGGGAGACCCTGATGCTCGCCACGGCGTCGTTCCCCATCTACGTGGCCGCGCTGATGAACGTCCTGGTCGGCAAGGAACAGCACTGGAGCGCCACGGGCAACCGCTCCCGGGTGAGATCGCCGTTCAACTTCATGATCCCGCAGGTGCTCTTCTTCGTATTCCTCCTGCTCACCTCGGTGGTGGCGGTGTGGCGTGACCTCTCGATCGGCACCCTCACCCTGGCCACGGCCTGGAATGTGACCAACACTCTCATCCTGGGCACTTTTGTCGGCACGGCAATGCACGAGGCGCACCTGGCACGACGCACCCGCGCCCTGACCCGAAGGATGGTGTCCTGATGACCTGGGCCAACCGGTTCAAGCTCTTCTTCGGACTCGTCGTCGTCGTCGGCGTCGTCGCGGTCCTCACGCTCGTCTTCAACCAGCGGCAGGCCCAGGTGATGAGCGCCTCCGCCTCAATTCAGGCGGCGGAGTATCCAGTGGGCTCCGACTATGGCGGAACCGTCATGGAGCGACTCGTCGAGGACGGCGACCAGGTGCGGGCGGGTCAGGCGCTGTTCACCCTGCAGAGCCCCACCCTGCAGGCCGACCTTGCCGAAGGCCTGGTCACCGTCGACAGCGTGGCCTACTCGGTGGCCGAGGACGGCGTGCTCACCCTGACCGCCGCCGTCGACGGCACCCTCACCGACGTCAGCACCGAGCGCGGCTCCTTCGTGCAGGCCGGGCAGGTGCTCGCCGTCATCGACCAGGCCGGGTCCCTGTTCGTGTCGGCCGATTTCGTCCTCACCAGCGGCGACTACGCGCGGATCGAACCCGGCGCCGCCGTCGACATCGTGCTGCCGAACCAGACCCGGGTGGCCGGGACCATGGACACCCTGGACGTGCAGACGGCGAACGGCCATGCCGAGACCACGGCCAGGGTCCTGAGCCCGGACCTGGTCGACGGCGCCGCGAACGGGCTCATCGCCCCCGGCACCCCGGTCACGGCGACGATAGAACTGCGCGACGACGGCCTCCTCGCCGGCGCCAGCGACGGCCTGTTCGGGTTCCTCCGGACGATCGGGCTGTGATCGTGCAGAGAACACCGCGCACCCTCGCCGTCGCCACCTGCCTGGTGATCGCCGCCGCGCTCACCGCGTGCACCACGACGGATGCCGTTGAACCGGTCGACACCGAGGCCTCGACCCCTGGCGCGGCCATCTTCCCCGGCAACGAGGTCGCGCCGCTGGTCGACGCCCTTCCGCAGCAGAGTCTGAAAGCCCTGCCGACAGCGCGCCTATCCGACGGGCTCATCCCGCCGACCAACCGGTGGTTCTCCGGTCTGGTGTTCGGCGAGGAATCGATGCCGGTGTTCCCTCTGCCCCTCTCATTCCAACTGAGCGACTCCGGCTTCGCCTTCGGGCTGCCGGAGGTGGCGGCGGACACCAACGTGATCAGGGGCGGCTTCGCCGGGCAGATCGGCGTGCAGGTCGGCGACGGCGACGGGCTGGAGCAGGCGGTGACCGCCTACGACGAAGCATCCGTCACGATCGGCCAGTCCATCGACGGCGCCACGGTCGGCAGCACGGTGATCGCCGAGGGGTCGCCGTTCGTGTCCTTCACTGCCGCTGCGGACGTCGCCCTCACCATGCCGACAGCCTTCAACGAAGCCGAAAAGGGCGTGTGGAGTGTCGACGTGGCCGGCAGCACCTACGGCCTGGTCAGTGCGGCAACTCTTTCGTCCGGCACCGACCTGTCCCTCGCGGCCGGCCAATCCGTGACCTGGTTCGCACTGCCGGACGGCGGCACGCTCACGGCCTTCGCCGAAGCGGCCCGGCACCCGGTCATCGGCACCAGCGTCGAGTACGGCGCCGGCACGGATACGGCCACCACGACCATCCACTACGACACCAGCGACGGCGGCGACACCCTGATCGCCGCGCTGCCGCACCAGGCACAGGGTCTCGCCGACGGTGCGTCGTGCACCGCGGGGGAGTACCCGAGCATCTACGGTGCGCTCACGGTGTGCGAGGGCCGGCAGCTGAGCTGGTCGGTGCCCGCGGTCACTCCCAGCGGCGCCCTGGACCTCTCGGCTCTCGGTGACGAGGACCGCGCCGCGCTGGCCGACCAGGTGCGAGCTGATGTGGCGGCCACCACGACCTTCGCCGCCGACACCTACTTCGGCGGCAAGTCCCTCTACCGGGCCGCGAACCTGCTCGAGGTGGCCCGGCAGGTGGGTGCCGATGATGCGGTGGCCACGCTCACCGACCGGCTCAGCACCGCCCTCGACGACTGGATGGACCCCGACGCCTGTGCCCAGCGCACCGAACGGTGCTTCGTCTACGACCCGGACGCGAAGGGGATCGTGGGCCTGGCCACGTCGTTCGGCTCCGAGGAGTTCAACGACCACCATTTCCACTACGGCTACTTCTTCTATGCCGCGGCGGTGGTCGCGGCCGACGATCCCGACGCCGCACAGCGCTGGGCGCCGGTGCTGAATCTGCTCGCCGCCGACCTCGCCACCAGCGGCGGCAGCGAATACTTCCCGGACCGAAGGGTGTTCGACGCTTACGCGGGCCACTCCTGGGCCAGCGGCACCTCGCCGTTCGGCGACGGGAACAACCAGGAATCCAGTTCAGAGGCCGTGACCGCGTGGAACGGATTGGCGCTCTGGGCCGCCGCCAGCGACCAGGCCGACCTCGCGGCCGAGGCCGAGTGGATGCTCTCCAGTGAGGCGGCCTCGTCCCGTGCCTATTGGACCGACTTCGACCTCGACGATCCGGTCTATGCGGGCTTCGACCACACCGTCACGTCGCTGGTCTGGGGCGGTAAGCGCGACTACGCCACCTGGTTCAGCGCCGAGCCCAGCGCCATGCTGGGCATCCTGGTGCTGCCGATGAGCCCGGTTGCCGGCTACCTCGGCGGCGACCCCGACAGGGTGAGCGCCAACCTCGCCGACGCCCTGCCGGGAGGCAACTATGACGTGATGTTCGGCGACTACCTATTGATGTACGCCGGCCTGCGCGGCCCGGAGGCCGCATCCGACGCCCTGACCGCGGCGGCGAGCCTGCCGGAGGAGCGGATCGACGACGGCAACAGCCGCGCCTACCTGATGGCCTGGCTGATGCGGTGGAGGACTCCTCCGGCCGGATAGGGGAGGATTGGGGGATCATGGCAACCCTCACCGCCCTCCCGCACAACACCGATCCCGACCAGCTTTTCGAGGCCTTCGAAGCGTGGGCAGCGGATGCGGGCCTCCGGCTCTACCCGGCGCAGGAGGAAGCTGTCATCGAGATCGTGTCGGGCGCGAACCTGATCCTGTCCACCCCCACCGGCACCGGCAAGTCCCTGGTGGCGATCGGGGCGCACTTCGCCGCCCTCTCGGCCGGCAAGCGCACCTTCTACACCGCCCCGATCAAGGCGCTGGTGAGCGAGAAGTTCTTCGCCCTGGTGGAGATCTTCGGCGCCGAGAACGTGGGCATGATGACCGGCGACTCGTCGGTCAACTCCGACGCCCCGATCATCTGCTGCACCGCCGAGATCCTGGCCAACCTGGCGCTCCGGAACGGCGAGGACACCCCGGTCGACCAGGTCGTGATGGACGAGTTCCACTTCTACTCCGACCCCGACCGCGGCTGGGCCTGGCAGGTGCCATTGCTGCTCTTGCCGCGGGTGCAGTTCATCCTGATGTCGGCCACCCTCGGCGACGTCACCGACATCGCCGCCGACCTGTCCCGCCGCACCAACCGGGACACCGCCGTGGTCACCGGTGTGGAGCGCCCGGTGCCGCTGCACTACTTCTACGAGACCACGCCCGTGCACGAGACCGTGGAGGACCTGATCAAGACCGGCCAGGCGCCGGTGTACATCGTGCACTTCGCCCAGGCGGCCGCCCTGGAACGCGCCCAGGCGCTCTCCAGCGTGAAGGTGGTCACCAAGGAGCAGAAGGAGGCCATCGCCGAACTCATCGGCGAGTTCAGGTTCACCACCAGCTTCGGCAAGACCCTCTCCAGGCTGATCAGGATGGGCATCGGCGTGCACCACGCCGGCATGCTGCCCAAGTACCGCCGGCTGGTGGAGCAGCTCGCCCAGCGCGGCCTGCTGCGGGTGATCTGCGGCACCGACACCCTCGGCGTGGGCATCAACGTGCCGATCCGCAGCGTGCTGTTCACCGCCCTGACCAAGTACGACGGCGTCAAAATGCGCCAGCTCAACGCCCGCGAGTTCCACCAGATCGCCGGGCGGGCCGGCCGGGCCGGCTTCGACACCGCCGGCACCGTGATGATCCAGGCGCCCGACCACGAGACCGAGAACCTCAAGGCCATCCAGAAGGCCGGTGACGACCCGAAGAAGAAGCGCAAGATCATCCGCAAGCGCGCCCCGGAGGGGTTCGTATCCTGGGGCGAGCCGTCGTTCAGGCGCCTCGTCGACGCCGAGCCGGAGACCCTCACCTCGAGCATGCAGATGACCAGCGCCATGCTGATCAACGTGATCGCCCGCGGCGGCGACGCTTTCGCGAACGTGTACTCGCTGGTGTTCGACAACCACGAGCCGTGGAAACGTCAGCTCGCCCACGCCCGCCGGGCCCTCGGGATCTACAAGACCCTGCGTGCGGCCGGGATCGTGGAGCAGGGTGCGGACGGCAGCATCCGTTTGACCGTCGATTTGCAGGCGAACTTCGCGCTCAACCAGCCGCTGTCGCCGTTCGCGCTTGCCGCGTTCGACCTGCTCGACATCGAGGCGCCCACCTACGCCCTCGACATGATCTCGGTGCTGGAGTCCACCCTCGACGACCCGCGGCCGGTGCTGATGGGTCAGCAGTTCGCCGCCCGCGGTGAGGCCGTGAACGCGATGAAGCAGGAGGGCATCGAGTACGACCAGCGGATGGAGCTGCTCGAGGAGATCACCTGGCCCAAGCCCCTGGACGAGCTGCTCAGCTACGCGTTCGAGACCTACAAGCAGTCCCAGCCCTGGATCGCCGACTTCCCGCTGCGGCCCAAGACCGTGGTGCGTGACATGTACGAGCGGGCCATGTCGTTCGGCGAGTTCGTGGCCTACTACAAGCTCGCACGCAGCGAGGGTGTGGTGCTGCGTTACCTCTCGGATGCCTACCGGGCCGCCCGGCAGACCATCCCCGACGAGGCCAAGACCGAAGACCTTCTCGACCTGATCGAGTGGCTCGGCGAGCTCGTGCGGCAGGTGGACTCCAGTCTGCTCGACGAGTGGGAGGAACTCATCCACCCCGACCTGGCCGCGCACGAGTCGACGGCGCACGCCGTGGTGCCGCCCGCGCCGCACCGGCTCACCACCAACACCCGGGCATTCCGGATCCTGGTGCGGAACGAACTTTTCCGCCGGGTGCAGCTGGCCGCGCTGGAGAATTACGACGCCCTCGGCGACCTCGACCGCGACAGCGGTTTCGGGGCAGATGCCTGGGCCGACGCCATGGACGGCTACTACGCCGATCATGACGAACTGCTGGCCGGGGCGAATGCCCGCGGCGCCGGACTGCTCATCCTCGACGAGGGTGCCACCGTGTGGACCGCCCGGCAGATCTTCGACGACCCGGCCGGCGACCACGACTGGGGCATCAGCGCCATGATCGACCTCGCCGAGTCCGACGAACTGGGAGTGCCGGCGTTGACGGTGACCGGGATCAACCGGCTCTAGCCGCCGGTCCCGCTCCTCGCCCGCTCCTCACCGCGCCCAACTGTTCCCGAAGCGGACAAGTGCGCCCGGTGTGCCGGGTGCAATTGCCCGGAACGGGAACAGTTGTGGGCGGGAGGGCGCCCGAACCGGCGTAACCTCGGGCCATGGCCACTTCAGACAACCAGCCGGAAACCCCGATCATGACGCCGAAGCCGGCACCCAAGCCGGGCCCGCGGCCCGGTCCGGGACCGCAGCACGGCGCCCAGCCGAATTCGGCGGCCACCGGGGGAACGCCTACCCCGCGGACCGGCCCGATCCGCGCGGCCGTGATCGGCTTCGGGCTCTCCGGCCGGGTCTTCCACGCACCGTTCCTCGCGGCCAACCCCGACTTCTCGCTCGAGGCCATCGTGACCGGCGACCCCGATCGGGGCGCCAAGGCCATCGAGAGCTACCCGGGGGTGCGGATCGTACCCACCGCCGAGGCGCTGTTCGCTCAGGCGGCCGACCTCGACCTCGTGATCATCGGCACCCCGCCGGACACCCATGTGGCGCTGGCCAACGCCGCCCTCGATGCGGGCCTCGCCGTGGTCATCGACAAGCCGTTCGCAGTGGATTCCGAGCAGGGCTGGGCGCTGCTGAACCGGGCCGAGAGCCTGGGGCTTCCGCTCACGGTGTTCCAGAACCGGCGCTGGGACGGTGACTTCCTCACCCTGCAAGCGCTCCTGGCCGATGGCGCCCTCGGCGACGTCTACAGATTCGAGTCCAGGTTCGAGTTCTTCAAGCCCGGCACCCCGCGCAGCTGGAAGGCCGGGGCGACCCCGGCCGCGGGCGGCGGCGTGCTCTATGACCTCGGCGCGCACCTGATCGACCAGGCCGTGCTGCTCTTCGGCCCGGTCGATGACTTCACCGCCGAACTGTCCACCCGCCGGCCGGGCGGCGCCGCCGACGACGATTCGTTCGTGTCGCTGCACCACGGCTCCGGGGTGCGTTCGCACCTCTGGGTGAGCTCGTTCGCGGCCCAGACCGGCCCACGGTTCAGGGTGCTCGGCTCGGCCGCGGGGTACACCAAATGGGGAGTGGACGGCCAGGAGGCCGCCATCCAGGCCGGCAACCTGCCCAGCGACGCCGACTTCGGCCTCGAACCGGAAGCCACCTGGGGCCGGCTCGGCGCCGACGGCGCCAGCCAGGTCGTGCCGACCCAGCGCGGCCAGTACACGGCCTTCTACGAGGGCCTGGCGAATGCGCTGTTGCGCGGAGCGCCATTGCCGGTGAACGCTGTCGACTCGGCACACACCATCGAGCTGATCGAACGCATTCACGCGTCCGTGCGCTGACCCGCGCTTGTCGCCGCCGGCCCGCGGGCTCAGCCGGTCTTGGTCCAGTCGAGGTTGATGACCTGGCGGAGGTAGATGTCCTCGCCGAGCCCGGCGACCTTCGGGTTCATGCGGAGGAGCTGCTGCATCGGCAGGTCGAAGCGCTGGGCGATATCGAAGAACGAATCACCCTCGATGACCGTGTAGCTGATCGGGTTGCCGGCGCCGTCGTATTCCGGCGCGGCCTGGGCGCCGGGAATCGCGCCGAGGTCAACGGCGGGGCCCTCCGGAATGGGCTCGGCCGGCACCTCGGGGTTTCCGGTGAGCTCCGGCGCGGGCGCCTCGGCCACCGGCGTCGGCGTGGGGGTCGGTGTGGGCGTGGGCGTCGGCGTGGGGGTCGGTGTTTGGGTGACCACGACAGTCGCCGTCACCACCGGTGCGGGCGCGGCGGCGCAGCCGGCCAAGGCCAGGCCACCGACCAGCATCACCGAAAGCACGACGGCCCGTCGGGTCGGCCGGGTCTGGGCAGTGCGACGCGGTGCAGCTGGGCGCGGAACAGAGAGGCGCGGCGCGGCCGACTGCGGTGAACTGGTGAGATCGTTGATGGTGTACCCCCGAGAAGACAGTTTAGGTCAGGATTCTCCCGGCGCAGCCGGCGTGCTGTGCCTAATACGGGGGACACCGGGCCGTGTCGCCAGGCACCCGCTGGATATCATTGAGCCGGGGGAACCATGACACACCGACAGATTCTGCCGCGCCGGCGTGCACTGGCCGCGGCCCTGGCCACGGCATTGACCCTGGCCGCGAGCCTGGCCCTGGCCGGGGCATCCGCCGCCTCGGCAGCCGCACCGGCGGCATCCGTACCCGCCGGTGCGAACGACTTCACCTTCGACTCGTTCACGGTCGACTACGATCTGGGCCGGGATGCCGACGGCCGCGCCACCCTGCGCACGGTCGAGACCATCGTGGCCGACTTCCCGGCAGCCGACCAGAACCGCGGCATCGTCCGGGCCATCCCGGATTCCTACCGGTACGTCGACATGGATGTGCAGGTCATCAGCGTCACCGACGAGACCGGCGCCCCGGTGCCCTACGAGACAAGCAGCAGGGACGACTTCACCGAACTCGCCCTCGGCACCGACGACTTCGTGCACGGACGCACCACCTACGTCCTCGAATACACCCAGCGCGACGTGATCGGTGATTTCGCCGATACCGCCGCCGAGGAGTTCTACTGGGACGTGAACGGCACCGGCTGGGCGCAGCCGTTTGGGTCGGTGACAGCACGCCTGCACCTCGACGAAGACCTCACCGCGGCCCTCACCGGCGAGGCAGCCTGCTACGTCGGATACTACGGCGGTGACGCCACCTGCGCCGTTGAGACCAGCACGGATGCTGCCGGCAGCGTGCTGACCTCGACGAGCCAGAACCTGGTCTCCGGACAGAACATGTCGGTGGCGATCGGCTTCGCCCCCGGCACCTTCACCCAGCCGCCCGGCCCGGAGGAATCGTGGATCGTCACCGTGGCTCCCTGGCTCATTCTGGGTTTCGCGGCCTTCTTCGTGCTCATGCTGCTGGGCCTGCGCACCTTCGTCTGGCGCGACGCCAGGGGTCGCGGAACCATCGTGGTGCAGTACACCCCGCCGGAGGAGCTATCGGTCATGCTGGCCGCCGCGATGCTGGGAAAAGAGAAGGTGGGCCTGCCCGCGCAGGTGATCAGTTTCGCCGTCACCCGGGCCGCCCGCCTGGTGGAGTCGCCCAGCGAACCGGCCAGCCGACGATACGCGCTCGAGGTGGTGGACACGCACCGGTTGAGCAGCGCCGATCGGCAGATCCTCGCTGCGCTGATGCCCAAACTGAAGGGCGGAGCCAGGCTGCGGCTGGATACCGCTGACCCCAAGCTCGGTGACCGGCTTGTGCGGTTGCGCGGCAGCATCTCCGACGAGGTGACCTCGTCCGGATACCGCGCCAGGGGCAAGAGTCGCATTCCCAGCTATCTGGCGCTCGCTGGTGCGCTGCTGCTCGCTCCCGCCTGGCTGGTGACCCGGTGGGCCGGCCAGAACGAGGTCAGCAGCACCCTGGTCGGCTGGCTCATGCCTGGCACCATCCTGGCCCTGGTGCTGCTGGGTGTGATGTATCAGATGCCACATCGCTTGACCGAGAAGGGCGCTGCGAACCGCGACTACCTCCTGGGCCTGCGCGACTATCTGGCGTTGGCCGAAGCCGACCGCATCCGGGTGCTGCAGAGTCCGGAGGGCGCGGAGCGGGTCGCCGCCACGATTGACACCGACCTGATCGTGAAGCTTCACGAGAAGCTGCTGCCGTGGGCGATGCTGTGGGGCGTCGAGCGGGAGTGGGCGCGCGAGCTCGGCAACTACTACGACACGACGGATGCGTCGCCGGACTGGTTCTCCGGTGCCGGCGGCGCCGCAGTGTTCAGCCAGAACTTCACCGGCTTCGCTCGGTCGATCGGCACGGGCTCCTTCGCCACCACCCCCTCGGAGAGTTCGAGTTCGGGGTCGTCCTGGTCGGGCTCCGGCGGCAGCAGTTCCTCCGGAGGATCCTCAGGTGGCGGCTTCTCCGGCGGTGGTGGCGGCGGCGGTGGCGGCGGCGGTCGCTGACCCGCCGAACGGCCGGGCGCTCAGCACTCGATGACGTTGACCGCGAGGCCGCCCTCGCTGGTTTCCTTGTACTTGGTCATCATGTCCAGGCCGGTCTGCCGCATGGTCTCGATGACGGTGTCGAGCGAGACCAGATGGGTGCCGTCGCCGTGTAGGGCCAGCCGGGCCGCCGACACCGCCGTCGACGCGGCGATGGCGTTGCGTTCGATGCAGGGCACCTGAACGAGTCCGCCGACAGGGTCGCAGGTCAGGCCGAGGTGGTGCTCCATCGCGATCTCCGCCGCGTTCTCCACCTGGCGGGGCGTGCCGCCGAGCACCGCGCAGAGCGCCCCCGCGGCCATGGCGCAGGCCGAGCCGACCTCGGCCTGGCAGCCGCCCTCGGCGCCGGAGATGGAGGCATTCGCCTTGACCAGCGAGCCGATCGCCACCGCGGTGAGCAGAAACCGACGGATGCCGGCCGCGCTCGCGCCGGGCACAAAACGCAGGTAGTAGTGGGCGACGGCGGGGATGATGCCCGCGGCGCCGTTGGTGGGCGCCGTCACGACGCGGCCGCCGGACGCGTTCTCCTCGTTGACCGCGAGGGCGAAGGCGTGCAGCCACTCGGTCGAGGTGTCCCGCTCGCGTTGCTGCAGACCGTCGTATTCCTCCAGCTGCATACGGATGGCGGAGGCGCGGCGTTTGACGCCGAGGCCGCCGGGCAGCGTGCCGTCCACGCGCAGGCCCGCCTCGACGCAGGCGTGCATGGCGGCCCAGATCGCGTCCAACCCGGCATCCAACCCGTCGGCGCCGTGGATGGCTTCCTCGTTGGCGCGCGCGACATCGCAGATGCCGATGCCGTGGCTGTCGCAGAGCGCGAGCAGGGCGGCACTCGAGGCGTACGGCATCGGCTGGACCACCGTGGCTGCGGGCCGGACCGGGTCGCCGTCGCGGCGGATGAAGCCGCCGCCGATGGAGTAGTAGGTCTCCTCGAGCAGCGCGGTGCCGCTCGAGTCGTCCCCCCAGGCCGACAGCGTCATCGCGTTGGGGTGTCCGGGCAGTCGGGTGCGCGGTTCGAAGACGACGTCGCTCTTCTGCACAGCAACCGGGTGGCTGCCGTTCAGGCGCAGGGTGGACCCGTCGGTGAGATTGACCCAGCTGTTGCGCACCTCGGCGGGGTCGCAGGTCTCCGGGGTGAGGCCCGCCAGGCCCGCCAGAATCGCGTCGGGCGTGCCGTGGCCCAGACCGGTCGAGCCGAGCGAGCCGAACAGCGAGCAGCGGATGCGGCGCACCTCGGGCAGCCGCCCACTCTCGGCGAGGTGCTGGGCGAAGGCCAGGGCGGCCCGCATCGGGCCGACAGTGTGGGAACTGGATGGACCGATTCCGATGGAGAAGAGGTCGAGAGCCGATACGTACGCAGTCACCCGCTCTATCGTACGCGGGCGGCTACCTGATGGTCTTGCGCGCCGTGATCTGCCCGGTGTCGAAACCGAGCAGGTGCAGGCCGCCGTGGAAGCGGGCGTGCTCGATCTTGATGCAGCGGTCCATCACAATGGTGAGCCCCTTCGCCTCGCCGTACTCCGCGGCCTCCTGGTTCCAGATGCCCAGCTGCACCCACACCGTCGTGGCGCCCACGGCGAGGGCGTCGTCGATCACGGCGGGGATGTCGGAGGCCTTGCGGAAGACATCGACGATGTCGGGTACCTCGGGCAGCGACGCCAGGTCGGGGTAGGCCTTCTGGCCCAGGATGGTGTCGGCACGCGGATTGACGAAGTAGACCCTGTAGTCGCTCGACTGTTGCAGGTAGGTGCCCACGAAGTAGCTGGACCGGGCCGGGTTGGGGGAGGCACCCACGATGGCGATCGACTGTGCCCGCCGCAGGATGCCCAGGCGCGCCTTGGCGTCCGGGCCCTCCCAGGTGCGCTGGGTGCGCAGCAGCTTGGCCAGCGGCGAATTTGTGGGAACGCTGCAGCTCAAACCGTTGGTGAGCTGGACTGTCTCGGTGCTCATGAGCGTCCCCCCGCTGCGGCCTGGCTGAGCGCCTGGTCGAGGTCGTAGATGATGTCGTCGACATCCTCGATGCCCACGCTGATGCGCACCAGGCCGGCCAGAACCCCGGCATCGGCGAGCTGCTGCTCGCTGAGCTGGGCGTGGGTGGTGGAGGCCGGGTGGATGACGAGGGTCTTGGCGTCGCCGATGTTGGCCAGGTGGCTGGCCAGGTCGACGGACTCGATGAAGGTGCGACCGGCGTCGCGGCCGCCTTTGACGCCGAAGCTGAATACCGAGCCGGGGCCCTTGGGCAGGTATTTGAGGCCGCGCTCGTAGTGCGGGTGGCTGGGCAACCCGGCCCAGTTGACGAAGTCCACGCGCGGGTCGGCGTCCAGCCACTCGGCCACGATGCGGGCGTTGTTCACGTGAGCCTGCAGCCGGTAGGGCAGCGTCTCGACACCCTGGGCGAGCAGGAACGCGGAGTGCGGCGCGAGAACCGGCCCGATGTCGCGCAGCTGTTCGGCGCGGAGGCGCGTGAGGAAGGCGTACTCACCGAAGTTACCCGACCACTCCAGGCCGCCGTAGCTGGACACCGGCTCGGTGAAGAGCGGGAACTTGTCGCTGTGCCAGTTGAACCGGCCGCTCTCCACGACCACGCCGCCGAGTGTGGTGCCGTGGCCGCCGAGGAACTTGGTGGCGGAGTGGATGACGATGTCGGCGCCCCACTCGATGGGCCGGCAGAGGTACGGCGTGGCGATGGTGGAGTCGATGATCAGCGGGATTCCGGCGGCGTGCGCCACCGCGGCGAGGCCCTCGATGTCGGCGACCTCACCGGACGGGTTGGCGACGGTCTCGGCGAAGATCAGCTTGGTCTTGTCGGTGATCGCGGCGGCGTAGTCGGCCGGGTCGGCGGATTGCACGAAGGTGGTCTCCACGCCGAAGCGGCGCAGGGTCACGTCGAGCTGGGTGATCGAACCGCCGTAGAGGTTGGCGCTGGAGACGATGTGGTCGCCGGCCCCGGCCAGGCTGGCGAAGGTGATGTACTGCGCGGCCAGGCCGGATGCCGTGGCGACGGCGCCCAGGCCCCCCTCGAGGCTCGCGATGCGCTCCTCGAACGCCGCCACGGTGGGGTTCGACAGCCGGGAGTAGACGTTGCCGTACTTCTGCAGCGCGAACCGGGCCGCGGCATCCGCGGTGTCGTCGAACACGAACGCGCTGGTCTGGTAGATGGGCAGGGCCCGGGCCCCGGTCACTGCGTCGGGGATGTTCCCGGCGTGGATTGCCCTGGTGGTGAAGCCGTACTCGCGATCTGCCATGCGGTTACGCTACCGGCCCGGCGCGGGACCGCGGGCGGAGTGGCGTAACAGTGCGCCACATGACCTCCGCCCGGCCTGCACAGCAGCGACCGTCAGCTGATGAGGACGGCGGCCAGAGCGAGCAGGGCGATCAGCAGCCAGGAGGCCAGGCCCACGCCGAGGGCCTTGCCGCCGGTGCGCAGGAGCTCGGACAGGCGCACCGCGGTGCCCAGGCCGAACAGCGCCATGGCCAGCAGCACCGTCTGTACCAGATCGATGGACTCGAGCACGGTGGCGGGCAGCGGAACGAAGGTGCGCACCAGCACCATGGCCAGGAACCCCGCGACGAACAGGGGAACCACCGGCGGCCGCCGGACCGTGCGATCGACGGTGCCCGCCCGCCGCCGCTCGTACACCGCCACGCCGGCCACGAGTGGCGCCAGCATCAGCACCCGGGTGAGCTTGACGACCACGGCCACGGCGAGGGCCGCCGACCCGGCGATCTGCGCCGTGGCGACCACCTGGCCCACATCGTGCACACCGGCGCCGACCCAGTGGCCGAACTGGAGGTCGGTCAGGCCCAGCGGATGCCAGAGCAACGGCAGCACGCCGATCGCGAGGGTGCCGCACAGGGTCACCAACGCCACCGGGGTGGCGGTCTCCCGGTCCTTGGCCTTGACCACGCCGCTCATCGCTCCGATCGCAGACGCGCCGCAGACGGCGAAGCCCGTGGCGATGAGCAACGGCTGGTGTCCGGGTAGGCCGACGCGGCGGCCGAGCCACAGGGTGCCGAAGAAGGTGAGCACCACGATGAGGACCGTGCTGGTGATGGTGACCCAGCCCAGACCGAGGATGTCGACCAGGCTGAGCTTGAGGCCCAGCAACACCACGCCCAGGCGCATCAGCCGGTGGGACGCCAGGGTCAGGCCGGGCGCGAGCATCCCGGTGACCGCCGGACGCAGCACGGGCAGCTGCCCCACCACGATGCCGAGCAGCACGGCCGCGGTCAGCAGCGGTACCGCGGGAAGCGCGGAGTGCACGCCCCACGCGACCAGCGCGGCCACCCCGGCCGCACCCACTCCCCAGATCCACATTGGGTCAACTTTACCCATCGCCCGTGAAGCGTGAGAAAAGCCCCAAGAATCGAGGATTCTCGGGGCTTCTCTCTCAGTCGAGAGGAGGGTCAGCGGTGGTGGAAGCGCTGCACCATCGGGCAGTCGAACGGGTCACGGGCGGCCAGGCCCACCTTGTTGAGATAGGCGACCACGATGCCGTAGGACTCGAACAGTCCGGTCTCGGTGTAGAGGATCTTGTTGGACTGGCAATATTCCTTGGTGATCTCCTGCGCCTTCTTCAGGTGCGGGCGGGCCATGTTCGGGAACAGGTGGTGCTCGACCTGGTAGTTCAGGCCGCCCATGAAGGTGTCCATGAGGGTGCCGCCTCGGATGTTGCGCGACGTGAGCACCTGGCGGCGCAGGAAGTCGACCTTGCTCTCGTGTGGCAGCTGCGGCATGCCCTTGTGGTTGGGGGCGAAGGAGGCGCCCATGTAGACGCCGAACACGGCCATCTGCACGCCGACGAAGGCGAACGCCATGCCCAGCGGCAGGAAGTAGAAGATGACGGCGAGGTAGATCACGATGCGGCTGGTGAGCATGCTGATCTCGAGCCAACGCTTGTCGACCTTGCCCTTGCCGAAGACCGTCTTGAAGCCCTGGATGTGCAGGTTGATGCCCTCGAGGGTGAGCATCGGGAAGAACAGGTACCCCTGCTTGCGGGTCATGAACGAGGTGATCCAGTTGACCTTCGCGGCGTCTTCCTCGCGGAACACAATGAAGTCGGGGTCGATGTCGGGGTCCTTGCCGACCACGTTCGGGTTGGCGTGGTGGCGGCTGTGCTTGGTCATCCACCAGGCGTAGCTGATGCCGACGAAGAGGTTGGCGAGGACACGGCCGGCCCTGTCGTTGGCGGGGCCGGACTGGAAGACCTGGCGGTGCGACGCCTCGTGGGCGAGGAACGCGAACTGGGTGAGGATGATGCCGAGCACGCCGGCGATGATCAGCTGGTACCAGGAGTCGCCGAGCAGCACGAAGCCGACGCCGAGGCCGACGGTGATCAGGACCAGGGCGGCGAAGACGCCCCAGTAGAAGCCGGTGCGGCGGCCGAGCAGACCGAGATTCCGCACGGTGTGCAGCAGGGAGGAGTACTCGGTGGTGGGGTTCTGGGAGTCGCCACCCTTGCGGGTGCGGACAATACGCACCGTGGGTGCGGCAGATGCTTCCGACATGAGGCCTTTGGTTTGTATCTGGACTTCTCAGTCGGTTGTAGAGCAATCACTCGTCAAGCAGATAACGGCCATCCTACGGGTTCGAGACCCGAAAATAGCGTGAATTCACACGCCTTTAACAGGGGATGTATTCCAATTTTGGCATATGTTCGAGGCTGGGAATGTGTTGCAATCACAGCGTTAATGCTGGTCAGCGCCAGCTCGGCAGCCAGATGTGCGCCTGCCAGAAAGCGAACGGAACCTGGGCACCGGTCCAGAGCGGGAAGTAGTAGGCGCTCACTATCGTGGCCAGGGCCAGGAACACCGCCACGATCGCCCGACCGGATCCATTCTTGATCAGCAGAGATATCACCAGGGTCAGCCCGAGGATCAAGTACGGCTCGAACGCGATCGTATAGAACTGGAACACCGTGCGGTTCAGGTACATCAGCCAGGGCAGGTAACCGGCGACCATGCCCATCAGGATCAGGCCGACGCGCCACTCCCGGTACCGCACCAACCTGTAGACCAAATAGAGGATCGCGGCCGTCGCCGCCCACCAGATCAGCGGGTTGGCGATGCCGGTGATGGCCTCGGAGCAGGTGGCATAACCACAGCCGTTCTCGCCCAGGGACGAGCCCTGGTAGTACATGCTCGTCGGCCGGCTCATCAGCAGCCAGGTAAGCGGGTTCGCCTGGTACGGATGCGGGGTCACCAGGCCAACGTGGTAGCCGTAGGCGGCCGATTGGTAGTGCCAGAAGCTCTGCAGGCTGTGCGGAACCCAGGCCAGAGACCCGGTCCAGGCTTGTCCGGCCTGATCGGCCCAGTCCCGGTAGTAGCCGCCGCGGGTGACGAACCAGCCGGTCCAGGAGGCCAGGAAGGTCAGCACCGCCACGGGAACCAGGAGCAGGAAGGTCACCGGCCCCTGCTTGAGGATCGCTCCGCTGGCCCAGAACGGCAGCCCGGCCCGGCGGCGGGCGAGCGCGTCGACCACCACCAGGTAGATGCCGAAGGCGGCCAGGAAATAGGCCCCAGACCACTTCACCGAACAGGCCAGCCCGAAGGCCAGGCCCGCGGCCAGCACCCACGGCCGCCACCAGAGCGCGGGGCCCCAGGTGGGGTCGACCTCGTTGTCCCGTTTCTCGTTCAGCCACGCCCCGAGCCTGGCCCGGTGGTGGTCCCGGTCCATCAGTACCGCGCCGAAGCCGAGGAGGGCGAAGAACATCACGTAGTTGTCGAGCAGGGCGACCCGGCTCATCACGATCGCGTTGCCGTCGATGGCGAAGAGGAAACCGGCGATCGTACTCAGCAACACCGAGCCGAACAGCTTCTGGGCGATGAGCATGAGCAGCACGACGGCGAGCACCCCGACCAGCGCCGTGACGACCCGCCAACCGAACGGGTTATCGGTGCCGAAGACCGCCATCCCCAGGGCGATGAGCCATTTGCCGAGCGGCGGATGCACCACGAACGACGGGGCGGTACCGAAGATATTGCTCTGCCCCGCCGCGAACAGGGCGTCGGCGCCATCCGGCCAGGTGGACTCGTAACCGTTGTTGAACAGGCTCCAGGCGTCCTTCACATAGAAGGTCTCGTCGAACACCAGGGTGCCGGGGTGGCCGAGGTTCCAGAACCGTAAGCCCGCGGCCAGCAGAACCACCAGTGCCGGCCCGGCCAGGCGAACCCACCGATTGCCCCACAGGGCACTCCAACGCTCGGTCACACGGGCGGTCGCAACGGGGGTGAGGAGCACCTGACCATCGTAGTGAGCCACTGCTGCGTGACTGTGCTGCAAGACTGTGCTGCGAGACTGGGACCATGATCATTCTGGCTGCCACGCCCATCGGAAACCTCGGGGACGCCTCGACCCGCCTGATCGAGGCGCTGCGTACCAGCACCGTCATCGCCGCCGAGGACACCCGGGTGACGGTGCACCTGCTCAAGGCCCTCGGCGTGGAGAACCGGCCCCGTCTGATCGCCCTGCACGACCACAACGAACGGGGCAAGGCCGCCGAACTCGTCGAACTCGCCCGCGACACCGACCTGCTCGTGCTCAGCGACGCGGGCATGCCCACGGTCTCCGACCCCGGCTTCCACCTGGTGGATGCCGCGATCGCCGCCGGTGTGACCGTCACCGCGCTGCCCGGACCGTCGGCCGTGCTCACCGCGCTGGCCGTCTCCGGCCTGCCCACCGACAGGTTCACCTTCGAGGGCTTCCTGCCCCGCAAACACGGTGAGCGGATGCAGGCGCTGCGCGAGGTGGCCACCGAACGCCGCACCATGGTCTTCTTCGAATCACCCAACCGGCTTGCCGCGTCGCTCACCGACCTCGCCGTCGCGCTCGGCGGCGACCGCCGCGTGGTGGTATGCCGGGAGCTGACCAAGTTCTACGAAGAGGTCAAGCGGGGCACCGCCGCCGAGCTGGCCGAGTGGGCCGCGGCGGGCGTCCGAGGCGAAATCTGCATCGTCGTCGCCGGGGCGACGCCGCGGGTGCTCGACCTGGCCACCGGCGTCGAGGAGGTTCTGGCGCTGGTCGCGGCCGGGGCTCGCCTGAAGGACGCAGCTGCCGACGTGTCAGCCGCATCCGGGCTCGGCAAGCGCGACCTGTACGAGGCCGCGCTCACCGGCAAGGCCGCCGGGACCGCCGCGCCGCGCCAGAAAGCCGCCCCGCAGCCCGAATTGCCGCTGGACTGAGCAATGGGCTGAGCCGGGCCGAGCTGCCGCGCGGCGTAACAGGGTCTGACGCCTACGCAGGCCCCCATAAGATATGAGCATGTCCGACGGCTCATCTTTTTACATCACCACGCCTATTTTCTATGTGAATGATGTCCCGCACATCGGGCACGCCTACACGGAGGTGGCCGCGGATGTGCTTGCCCGCTGGCACCGCCAGCGGGGGGAGGACACCTGGCTGCTCACCGGCACTGACGAGCACGGCCAGAAGATCCTGCGCACCGCCACCGCCAACGGCGTCACCCCCAAGGAGTGGGCCGACCGGCTGGTCGAGACCGCGTGGAAGCCGCTGCTGAAGACCGTCGATATCCGAAACGACGATTTCATCCGCACCACCGACGTCCGCCACGAGGAGAACGCGCAGAAGTTCCTGCAGCACCTCTTCGACGCCGGCCACATCTACACTGGCGAGTACGAGGGCTTCTACTGTGTGGGCTGTGAGGAGTACAAGCAGCCCGGCGACCTCGTGGCCGGCGCCGGCGAATACACCGGCCAGCAGGTCTGCGCCATCCACTCCATCCCCGTCGAGCTGCTCCACGAGAAGAACTACTTCTTCCGGATGAGCACCTTCACCGACCAGCTGTTGGCCATGTACGAGGCCAACCCCACCTTCATCCAGCCCGAATCGGCCCGCAACGAGGTCATCTCCTTCGTCAAGCAGGGCCTGAGCGACCTGTCGATCTCGCGGTCCAGCTTCGACTGGGGCATCAAGGTGCCGTGGGACGACAGCCACGTCGTCTACGTCTGGTTCGACGCCCTGCTCAACTACATCACCGCCGCCGGCTACGGCCAGGACGATGAGAAGTTCAGCCGGCTCTGGCCCGCCACGCACATCGTCGGCAAGGACATCCTGCGCTTCCACGCCGTCATCTGGCCCGCCATGCTGCTGGCCGCCGGGCTGCCGGTGCCCACCCAGGTCTTCGGTCACGGCTGGTTGCTCGTCGGCGGCGAGAAGATGAGCAAGTCCAAGCTCACCGGCATCGCCCCGAACCAGATCACCGACGTCTTCGGCTCCGACACGTTCCGGTACTACTTCATGCGCGCCATCAGCTTCGGCCAGGACGGCTCGTTCTCGTGGGAGGACCTGTCCGCGCGTTACCAGTCCGAGCTCGCCAATGGCTTCGGCAACCTGGCATCCCGCGTCATCGCCATGGTCGTGCGCTACTGCGACGGCGAGATCCCGGCCGGCGGTACGCCGCGTGACGCGGATACCGCCATCCGCGACACCGAAATTCGGGTTACCAAGACCGCCGACGCGGCCATCGACAGGCTCGCCCTGCACGAGGCCCTCGCCGCGGTGTGGGAGCTCGTCGACGAGCTCAACGGGTACATCACCACCCAGGAACCGTGGGCGCTGGCCAAGAACCCTGACGACCGCGAACGCCTCGAAACCGTGCTGCACACCGTGGTCCGCGGCCTCGGCACCCTCGCCGTGCTGCTCTCCCCGGTGACCCCGCAGGCCACCGCGACGCTGTGGGCCGCCCTCGGCGGCACCGGCGACGTGCAGGACGCGCAGATCGACCGGGCCTGGGAATGGACCGGCGGCAGCCACGTCTCGCCGCTGGCCGCCCTGTTCCCGCGCATCGAGGCCGCTGTTGGCTAACGGTTCGGCCGACAGCACCCACATCCGCTCGCGCGAGGCCACCGCCGGCCGCGACCTGGTCTACCCGCCGGCGCCGGTGCCGCTGGTCGTTGGCGTCTACGACAACCACACCCACCTCGAAATCTCGGACGGCATCACGCCGCTCTCGGTGGCCGAACACCTCGACCTGGCCTCCAGCGTGGGCGTCCGCGGCGTCATCCAGGTGGGCACCGACGTGGCCACCTCCCGCTGGTCCGCCGAGATGGCGGCCCGTGAACCACGGATGCTCGCCGCCGTCGCCATCCACCCCAACGACACACCGGAGTTGGAGACGGCCGGAACCCTCGACGAAGCCCTCGCGGTGATCGACGAGCTCGCCGCCCGCCCCCGGGTGGTCGCCATCGGCGAAACCGGGCTGGACTTCTACCGCACCGGCCCCGACGGCCGGGCGGCCCAGTTCCGGTCTTTCGAGGCGCACATCGAGATCGCCAAACGACACGGTCTCGCCCTGCAGATCCATGACCGGGACGCCCACGACGAGGTCGTCGAGACCCTGCTGCGGGTGGGAGCCCCCGAGCGCACGGTCTTCCATTGCTTCTCCGGCGACGCCGAACTGGCCAGGCTGTGCGCCGACCATGGCTGGTACATGTCTTTCGCCGGACCGGTGAGCTTCAAAAACGCCGCCACGCTGCGGGAGGCACTCGACGTCGCCCCTCGCGCCCTGCTGCTGGTGGAAACCGACGCGCCCTACCTCACGCCCACCCCGCACCGCGGTCGTCCCAACGCGCCGTACCTGCTGCCGCACACCCTTCGCGCCATGGCAGAGCACCTGCAGACGGATGTCGCGGTGCTCGCCGCCCAGATCACCTCGAACACCGAACTCGTCTACGGCCGCTGGGACGCGGAACCCGTGGTGTTGACCGACACCCCCCGAGACCCCCGCATCAGCCCGGCCGGAGGCCTCGCATGACCGACTCTGCCCACAACTCAGCCAAAGAACCGACCGCGCCCACCCTGCTCGGGCCGGCCGAGATCCGCGACCTCGCCGAGATGCTCGGGGTGAACCCGACCAAGAAGCTCGGCCAGAACTTCGTCATCGACGGCAACACCGTGCGGCGGATCGTCAAGGTCGCCGCCGTGAAGCCCGGCGAAACCGTGGTGGAGGTGGGTCCGGGCCTGGGCTCGCTCACCCTGGGTATCCTCGAGGTGGGAGCCGCCGTCGTGGCCGTGGAGATCGACGACCGCCTCGCCGAGCAGCTGCCGCTGACCGTGCAGCTGATGCAGCCGGGCGCCGCGCTCACCGTCATCCGTGCCGACGCTCTGAAGATCGCCGAGCTGCCCGGCGACCCCACCCGCCTGGTGGCGAACCTGCCCTACAACGTGTCGGTGCCGGTGCTGCTGCACCTGCTCGAGCACTTCGCCTCCATCCGCGCCGGCGTGGTGATGGTGCAGGCCGAGGTGGGCGAGCGCCTCGCCGCCGCGCCGGGCTCGAAGATCTACGGCAGTCCCAGCGTCAAGGCCGCCTGGTACGGCCAGTTCCGCACCGCCGGCAAGGTGAGCCGGCAGGTCTTCTGGCCGGTCCCCAACGTCGATTCGATCCTCATCGCCTTCGAACGAAGTGCAGAGGAACTCGCATCCGAGGAACTGCGCCTGGCAACGTTTGCGCTGGTCGACGGCGCATTCCAGCAGCGCCGCAAGATGCTGCGCCAGTCGCTGTCCGGCGTGCTCGGCGACTCGGCCCAGGCGACGGAGGTGCTCAGCAAGGCGGGCATCGACCCCACCGAGCGCGGCGAGCAGCTCACCGTCCACGACTTCCTGGCGATCGCCCGGGCCTGGCTGGCCTAGGTTAGGAACATGACCAACACGGCGACCTCACCGGTTGTGCATGCGCGGGCACCGGGCAAAATCAATGTATTCCTCAAAGTGGGAGCCGTGATGGACGACGGCTACCACGATCTCGCCACGGCGTTCCAGGCCGTCTCCCTCTACGAAGACGTGCGTGCCTCGGCCTCCGACGACTTCAGCGTCGAGTTCACCGGCTCCATCGACACGTCGAATCTGAGCGTGGACGGCAGCAACCTGGCGATCAAGGCCGCCCGTGCGTTGGCCAGGGCCACCGGCTACACCGGCGGGGTGCACCTCGAAATCGACAAGAACGTGCCCATCGCCGGCGGCATGGGCGGCGGTTCTGCGGATGCCGCGGCCACGCTGCTCGCCTGCGACACGCTCTGGGGCACCGAGCTGAGCCGCGACGAGCTGCTGAAGATCGCGGCCACCCTCGGCGCGGATGTGCCGTTCGCGTTCACCGGCGGCACCGCCATCGGCACCGGCCGTGGTGACCAGCTCAGCCCCGCCCTGGCCAAGGGCACCTTCCACTGGGTGCTCGCCCTGGCCGAGTTCGGCATGTCGACACCCTCGGTCTACAACGAGCTCGACCGGCACCGCACCCGGCACGCCCAGGACATCTTCCCCGCCTCACAGCAGCCCACCGTGGATGCCGACGTGCTGCAGGCCCTGCGCGCGGGGGACCCGGCCATGCTCGCCGACACCATGCACAACGACCTGCAGGCCCCGGCGCTGCAGCTGGCGCCGGGTCTGGGCCGGGTGCTCGAGCTCGGCGAGGCCAACGGCGCGCTGGCCGGCATCCTCTCTGGGTCAGGTCCCACCGTGGCGTTCCTCGTGCCGGACCTGGACGCCGGCCTCGAACTGACGGTGGCGCTGAGCGCCGCCCGCCTGAACGTGGTGCGCGCCACCGGCCCCGTGCACGGCGCCCGAATCCTCACCTCCTAGCCCGCCCGCGCGGTACTGGCGCTCAGCTGCGGGGGATAGGCTCGAACCCTATGGCACATTTGCTCGGGGCCGAGTCCCTGCACCTTGAATTTCCCACCCGCGTCATCTTCGACAGCGTCACCGCCGGACTGAACGAGGGTGACCGCATTGGCATCGTCGGCCGTAACGGCGACGGCAAGTCCACCCTCCTGCGCCTGCTCGCCGGTCGTATGGAGCCCGATTCCGGCCGGGTGACCCGCCGACGCGGCGTCACCATCGGCGTCCTCGACCAGTCCGACGACCTCGTCAACGGCCAGACCGTGGGGCACACCATCGTCGGCGGCATCGACGAGCACGTCTGGGCGGGCGACTCGAAGGTGCGCGACGTGATCGCGGGCCTCGTGCGCGACATCCCCTGGGACACCCTCGTCGACGACCTCTCCGGTGGCCAGCGCCGCCGGGTGGCCCTCGCCCAGGTCCTCATCGGCGACCACGACGTGGTCTTCCTCGATGAGCCCACCAACCACCTCGACGTCGAAGGCATCGCCTGGCTGGCCGGCCACCTTAAAAACCGATGGGCCCAGAACTCCGGCGGCCTCGTGGTCGTCACCCACGACAGGTGGTTCCTCGACGAGGTCTGCAACATGACCTGGGAGGTGCACGACCGCCTGATCGAACCGTTCGAGGGTGGTTACGCCGCCTACATCCTGCAGCGCGTCGAACGCGACCGGATGAGCGCCGTGATGGAGGGCAAGCGCCAGAACCTGATGAAGAAGGAACTGGCCTGGCTCCGCCGCGGCGCTCCCGCCCGCACCGCCAAGCCCAAGTTCCGCATCGACGCCGCCAACGAACTGATCGAGAACGAGCCGCCGCCCCGCGACACCGTGTCGATGCAGTCGATGGCCATGCAGCGCCTCGGCAAGGACGTCGTCGACCTCGTCGATGTCTCCGTCACCTTCGGTGAGAAGACCGTGCTCAACAACATCACCTGGCTGATCGCGCCGGGTGAGCGCACCGGCATCCTCGGTGTCAACGGCGCCGGCAAGTCGACCCTGCTCAACCTCGTGGCCGGCACCCTCACGCCCGACAGCGGCAAGGTCAAGCGCGGCAAGACCATCAAGGTCGCCGTGCTCACCCAGCAGCTGTTCGAACTTGATGACATCCGCAATGACCGGGTCAGCGACGTCATCGCCCGCCAGCGCACCTCGTACATGGCCGGTGGCAAAGAGATCACGCCCGGCCAGATGCTCGAGCGGATGGGCTTCATGAGTGCGCAGCTCTCCACCCAGGTCAAGGACCTCTCCGGTGGCCAGAAGCGTCGCCTGCAGCTGCTGCTGATCGTGTTGGACGAGCCGAACGTGCTGATCCTCGACGAGCCCACCAACGACCTGGACACCGACATGCTCGCGGCCATGGAAGACCTGCTCGACTCCTTCCCCGGCACCCTGCTGGTGGTCTCGCACGACAGGTACCTGATCGAGCGCGTCACCGACAACCAGTACGCGGTCTCCGACGGCGGCTTCCACCACCTGCCCGGCGGTGTGGACCAGTACCTCGAGCTGCGCAAGCGCCAGGTCGCCGGCGGCTCCTTCACGGCAGATGCGGCGTCTCCGACGTCCGCCACCGCCAAGGGTTCCGGTAAGCCGGCGCTCGGCGGCGCCGAGCTGCGCAACGCCCAGAAGGAACTCGCGTCCATCGACCGCAAGGTCGCCAAGCAGCAGGCCAAGATCAAGGAACTCCACAACGCCCTCGCCGCGCACGACCAGAGCGACTACACGGGCCTGGGCACACTGCAGGCCGAGGTTGCCGCGGCCGAAGACGCCGTCGCCGGCTTCGAAACCCGGTGGGTCGAACTCTCGGTGCTGCTCGAAAAATAGGTCACCGCCCTCACCACCGGCACCCCCGGTTGCTCGACCCGCCGCCCAGCTCGCAGATTCTGTGACTGGGCGGCTTTCGTCGAAGTTCCTGTGACGTTTCGTGTCCGAGCGGCCCACGGCTCGACCGAGCTGCGGCTACCGTAGAAGAGTGCCACCCGACGCTGCGGCACAGAACCCCCACGCGATGACTCCGTGGTTGCGCTGTGCCTGTGAACGCATCGTCGTGCGCGGGCGCACACACAGCGAACGAAACGTGGAGAACATCAGAGTGAAGAACATCACAACGAAGAAGAGCATCCTGGCAGCCCTGGCGCTCGGCGCCAGCGTGACCCTGCTCGCCGGCTGCGCCGGTGGCGCCGGCGGCAACGACAAGACCGTGAAAATCGGTGTTGTCGGGGCCAGCGACCCATACTGGGCCGACTACACCGAGGCCGCCGCCGAAGAGGGCATCACCGTAGAGGTCGTCGACTTCGCCGACTACAACCAGCCCAACCCGGCGCTGACCAACGGGGACATCGATATGAACCAGTTCCAGCACCTGGTCTACCTGGCCGATTACAACGTCTCCAGCGGCGAAGACCTCACGCCCATCGGCGCGACGGCCATTTACCCGCTCGGCCTGTACTCCACCAAGGTCACCGACGTGGCCGACCTGGGCAAGGGCGACACCGTCGCCGTGCCCAACGACGCCAGCAACCTGGCCCGCGCGCTGCTCGTGCTGCAGAGCGCCGACCTGCTGACCCTCAAGGACGGCGGCACGATCTTCTCCACTCTCGACGACGTCGACACCGAGAAGTCCCTCGTCACCGTCACCGCGCTCGAGCCGTCCCTCACCGCGACGTCGCTGCCCGACGTGGATGCCGCGATCATCAACAACGACTTCGTGGAGAAGGCCGGCCTCAAGTTCGAGGACGCCCTCGTCAAGGACGATCCCTCCGACGAGTCCGCACTGCCCTACGTGAACGTGTTCGCCGTGCGCGCCGACGACAAGGACAACGAGACCTACGCCAAGCTCGTCGAGCTGTTCCAGACCACGACGACCGTCACCGACGGCCTGCTCGAGGTCTCCGGCAACTCCGCGGTCCTGGCCACCACGTCGCCCGCCGACCTGCAGGCCGCCCTGGCCACGGTCGAGAAGGACACCGCAGCACAGAAGTAGGCAGTCCCGGCCGGTCGCCCCTCCCCGTGAGGCGCGGCCGGCCTTTCCCCGTTCCAACCGAAGGATCTGCATGACCGTTTCAACCCCACTCGTCGAATTGCGCAACGTCAGCAAGGTGTACCCGGCCACCGTCAAGGGAGCCCCGGATGTGACGGCGATCGACGACGTGAGCATCAGCATCGACGCCGGCGACGTCTACGGCATCATCGGCTACTCGGGCGCCGGCAAGAGCACCTTGGTGCGCTTGGTGAATGTGCTCGAGCGGTCAACCGCGGGCCAGATCCTCATCGACGGTCGGGACGTCGCCCAGCTGCCCGAACGCGAACTGCGGCCGGTCCGGTTGGGTATCGGCATGATCTTCCAGCAGTTCAACCTGCTGAACTCCCGCACCGTGGCCCGCAATGTGGCGTATCCGCTCGAAGTGGCCGGTCGAGAGAAGGCCGAGCGCACCAAACGGGTCGCCGAGATGCTCGACTTCGTGGGACTGGCCGACAAGGCCGGCGCCTATCCCGACCAGCTCTCCGGCGGACAGAAGCAGCGGGTGGGCATCGCCCGTGCCCTCGCCTCGTCGCCCGCGCTGCTGCTGGCCGATGAGGCCACCAGCGCCCTCGACCCCGAGACCACCCACGAGGTCCTCGAACTGCTCAAGCGGGTCAACCGCGAGTTCGGCGTCACCATCATCGTCATCACCCACGAGATGGATGTCATCCAGACGCTGGCCACCAAGGTTGCCGTCATGGACCAGGGTCGCATCATCGAACGCGGCGACGTGTTCGACGTGTTCTCGAACCCGCAGCAGGCCGCATCCGCTCGTTTCGTCTCAACGGTGGTGAAGGGGCTGCCGTCCAAGCCCGAGCTGGAGGTGCTCCGCGCCAGGCACACCGGCCGCATCGTGACCCTCGCGTTCCGCAGCGACACCGTCGACCAGACCCAGGTGTTCGGCGAACTGTCCCGCGACGGTATCGCCTTCCAGGTCGTGTACGGCGGCATCAACGAAATCCAGGGGCGCCCGTTCGGGCACCTCACCCTCGCGCTGACCGGCGACGACACGACCATCGACGCCGCACTCGACAGGGTGCGCGCGCTCACGACAGTCACCG
Source organism: Cryobacterium zongtaii (assembly GCF_002909375.1). Taxonomy (GTDB): domain Bacteria; phylum Actinomycetota; class Actinomycetes; order Actinomycetales; family Microbacteriaceae; genus Cryobacterium; species Cryobacterium zongtaii. The sequence goes on along the minus strand of NZ_PPXD01000026.1, from coordinate 234,246 downwards.
AGGTGCGCTGACCATGGACGGACTCATCGATCTTCTGCCCCAGCTGTGGGTAGCCGCGTGGGAGACCCTGTACATCGTGGGCCTCACCCTGCTCCTGGGCGGGTTCGGCGGCCTGCTAGTGGGCCTCGGCCTCTACCTCACCCGGGCGGGCAGCATCCTGTCCAATCGGGCGGTGTTCGGCGTCCTCAACGTTCTGGTCAACACCATCAGGCCCATCCCGTTCATCATCTTCCTTGCCGCCGTGCAACCGCTCACCCGCGCCGTTGTGGGCACCGGGATCGGCAACAACGCGATGATCTTCACGATCGCCCTCGCGGCCATGTTCGCGATGGCCCGCATCGTGGAGCAGAACCTGCTCACCGTGACGCCCGGCGTGATCGAAGCGGCCCGCAGCGTGGGCGCGGGCCCCGTGCGGATCATCTTCACGGTGCTGCTGCCTGAGGCTCTGGGCCCGCTGATCTTGGGCTACACGTTCATCTTCGTCGCGCTCGTGGACATGTCAGCGGTAGCCGGCTACGTCGGCGGCGGCGGACTGGGTGCGTTCGCGTTGCTCTACGGCTGGCGCCAGTTCGACCCCGTCGTCACCTGGGCCGCGGTGCTATTGATCGTCATCTTCGTGCAGGTTGTGCAGTTCCTCGGCAACCGACTGGCCCGCAAGGCGCTGCGCCGATAGCACAGCGTTCGGTCAGGGAGCGTACACCGCTCGTTCAGTCAACTGACCGGCTACGGTCACCTCGCCCCACGAATGTTCTCGCTGAGGCCGGCCACGTCAGCGTTGTCATCACCGACACCCGTTGGGTTTGTCCTCGTACCGAGTCAATCCAGGGTTTCGAGGAGCAGCGTGTCAACGAGCGCCAGCGTGATCTTTTGCGCCTTCAGCTCGGCCGCTGACCCCCGATTGCAGGGTTGGCTGTCGTTTAGGGAACACTTGCAATCGGGCGAGGTCGGGCTTGCCCGCATCGTGCCGGTTCCACGCCGCGGCGGCGCGCGCGGCACGTCAGCCACCGACGGGTCCTGGTCGGCACACTCCGGGATCTGGCGTCTCCTCGCGTCGAACAGCCGGGAGTTGGGGCGCAGTTCCTCGGTGTATTCGTCCTTCGCCACGGCTCGGGCGCACGTGCTCGCGTTGCAGCTTGGGGTCGACCGGATGGCCATGCGCGCCGTGACCGGGCCGGTATCCGGAACCCACGGCTGGGTTGTCACCGTCGACAACGTCGCCGTGATGACGAGTGGACGGTGGTACGGAACGACGTCGGCCAGCCGGGATGCCTGCGCGGGCGCCCTGGCCGCCTTGCGCAGCGCGGTGGTGACGGCCGATCCTCGGCGCATGGTCGAGCCCGGAGCCCGCCGTTCCCGCCGGCCCCGTGGCGACGCCGAACTGGCCGGCGTCTGGTGAGCGCCCGCGAGCGTTGGGCCGACTGGGTACCCCTCGGCCTGTTCCTGGTCCTGACGGCCTGGCTGGTCGGGGGAGCCCTGCTGCAATCGGTGGGAGGGCCAGGGGAGTACAGGACGGCCTGGTCGAGCAGTGCGGGCGAGTCGAGCAGTGCCGCTGCGCCGGCAGTGTTGCTGCCTGCCCCGGCGCCAACGGCATCCGTCAGCCAGTCAGGGAACGTGGCCGTCGGCACTTCCGTCCTGGTCGGAGTCCCCGCTGCCGGCCTGGTGTCGGCGGACTGGGCCAGGGCGGCGGCATCGGCCACCGGCATCCCGCACAGAGCTCTGCTCGGGTACGCGGGCGCAGCACTGCGGCTGGCTAGCGAACAGCCCGGCTGTCGCCTGGGCTGGACTACCCTCGCGGCGCTGGGATCGATCGAATCCGACCACGGCAGCCACGACGGCTCAGCGATCGGCGCCGACGGCGTCGCGGCGCCGGGGATCTACGGGCCGCTGCTGGATGGGTCCGAATACGACGTCTTCGTCGACACCGACGCCGGCCGCTGGGACGGCAATACCGAGTTCGACCGTGCCGTCGGCCCGCTCCAATTCATCCCGGCCACCTGGGACCGGTGGGGTGCGGACGGCAATGGCGACGGAACCGCCGACCCCCAACAGATCGACGACGCCGCGCTGGCGACCGGCCGGTACCTCTGCGACACGGGCGACCTCTCGGCCGCGACGGCCTGGCGGGCGGCCGTCTACTCGTACAACCACGTCGAGAGCTACGTCGATTCCGTCGCCGTGGCGGCGAACGGCTACGCAGCGCGGATGCCGTGAACCGGCTGTCCGGCCCGGTCGCCGGCCTGATCTCCGAGCGCTACCGGCTGGGTGCGCTGCTCGGCACGGGTGGATCCGCGTCGGTTTTCGCCGCCGTCGACACCCGTTCCGGCGAAACCATCGCGCTCAAGATCCTGCATCCGGTGTTGTCCAGCTCCCCGAGGCTCCGGGAGGCGTTTTTCCGGGAGGCCCGTGCGGCGGCCGGGGTCCGGCACCCGAACATCGTGGCCGTCCTCGACGTGGGTGTGCACGACGATGCCGCCGAGCCGCTCGCCTGGATCGCCCTGGATCTCGCCCCGGGCGAGAGCCTCGCCGAGCACGTCGGCCGCACCGGCCCGCTTCCGGTCCCGGATGCCCTCACGGTCGCTCTCGCAGTGCTGCAGGCGCTGGCCGCCGCCCACGCCGCCGGGCTGATCCACCGCGACGTGTCACCGGCGAACATCATGATCGCCCCCGGCGGCGACGGCCGACTCGATATAGCTGGCGTCCGACTGCTCGACTTCGGCCTGGCGGATGCGGCCGGCCGGGCGGCGGTCGGGTCGGACGTGCTGGGCAGCGAACCGGCAGACGGCCACGATCCGGATGCCGATGAGGACCGGCCCGTCGGCGTGCTGGGCAGTGTCAACTACCTCTCACCCGAGCAGGCCGCCGGTGTTCCCGTCGACGAGCGCGGTGACCTCTACCAGCTGGGCGGGGTGTTGTACTTCGCGCTGACCGGGGAGGCGCCCTATGTCCGCGACACCGTGGCCGCAGTGATGCGCGCCCACGCGCTCGCACCGCCACCGGTTCCGTCGGTGGCACGGGCCGGCATCCCTCGGGGCGTCGACCGGATCGTGGTGCGGGCGCTGCTCAAGCACCGGGAGGACAGGTTCACCTCCGCGGCTGAGATGCGGAACGCCATTCTGGCCCTGACGCCGCCCGCGCCGGCCGATACCGGTATCGGCGACGACCGCACTCGCCGGTTCGACCGCCTGGTTGACGGGCTGCCACACGCCGTCACCGACCCCGGCCCCACCACCGTGCTGCCGCGCACCGCGCAACGTCCGCCGGGTGGGGCGACGGCCGGGTCGGCCACAGGTTCGGCGGCCGGATCGCCCTCCGTGCCTCGGCCCGGACGCCAGCGGCCGGGCGGAGGGCGGGCGGCCGGCTGGGTCGCCTTGGTGCTCGTTGCGGGGGTGATCGCGGCCGGCTGGGTGGCGGCCGCCGGTGGCTCTGCCCGGTCGTTCGTGGCCGTGAGCAGCACGCCATCGGCGACCGCTGCGGAGGTCAGCACCGACATGTCGACGGCACCCCCAGCACCGGTCGAGGCCCCATCCCCATCGGTCCAGGTGCCCGAGCTCACCATCATGCCGCTCGGCGAGGCCCGCGCTGCCCTCGAGGCCGCAGGTCTCCGTCTGGGCAGCCTGACACCGGCGGATTCGGTGCGGACCGGCGACACCGTTCTCGCCCTTGAGCCGGGGCCAGGATCGTGGCTGAACGCGGGGGACACCGTCGACCTGGTGGTGGCGTCCGGCTCGAACAGCGTTCCCGCCACCGTCGGGCTTGCCTCGGCTGAGGCTGTGGCCGCCCTGCAGAACGCGGGATTCGTCGCTGTCGTCGAGACCCGCATCGACGGGGCTACGGTGCCTGGCACGGTGCTCGCGAGCCATCCGGACCCGGCAGCGGTGCTGCGCCTCGGAACGAGCGTGACGATCACCGTGGCCGCCGCGGCCCCGGTCCATCCGACGGCCACGCCGTCGTCGTCGCCGGGCCCGAGCACCACGCCCACGAACAGCGCACCGCCGGCTCCGTCGCCCTGAGCGTCGACCGGCGCCAAGTCAACACACCGTGTCCATGGCTCGGTAGCGAAACCGACTCCGCGAATTCACCCGGCAACCCAAACATATGTTTCGGACGTGCGGCCGCTTACCCGGCCCGCACGGCCCTGCCCCGTTCCCCCCCCTGTCGCTCCCGAGGACACCCATGCCACGCACGATCAATGCTTCTCTGTCTACGCGCCCCGCGCCGGACACCGAAGCGTTCCCCTTCGAGAAGGAACGTCGGCGCACGCTGGTGTCCCGGCCGTCGGTGTCGGACTCCGTGTTCCGTTCGGTGGCGTTCGCCGCCGGTGGTATCACCGTCGCGATCATGCTCGCCGTGGGGGTCTTCCTCTCGATCCGGGCCTCTGACGCCCTCGGCGTCGCGGGCTTCTCGTTCCTCACCGAACAGGAATGGTCACCGGAGTCCCAGTCCTTCGGCATCGCCTCTGTGCTCTTCGGCACCATCACGATCGCCCTCATCGCCATGTGTGTCGCGGTGCCGCTCGCGCTGGGCACCGCGCTGCTCATCTCCGAGGTCGCCCAGGGCCGCTTGCGGTCCACCCTGGTCACCCTCGTCGACCTGATGGCCGCCGTGCCGAGCGTGGTCTTCGGGCTCTGGGGAGTGTTCTTCCTGCAAGCCAACGTCATCCCGGTGGCCAGCTGGATCTCGACCTACTTCGGCTGGATCCCGTTCTTCAGGGTCTCGGATGCGTCCGGCGATGCCCTCACCGACGCCAGCGCTTTCACCTCCTCGGCGTTCATCGCCGGCATCGTTGTCGGGCTGATGGTGGTGCCCACCCAGACTTCGGTCATGCGCGAGGCCTTCTCCCAGGCCCCGATCGGGGAACGCGAGGCGGCGTTCGCCCTCGGGTCGACCCGCTGGGGCATGATCCAGGCCGTCGTCCTTCCCTTTGGACGCGGCGGAATTATCGGCGGCACCATGCTCGGCCTCGGCCGGGCCCTGGGCGAGACCATCGCCGTCTACATGATCATCTCGCCGATCTTCACCATCAACTGGCAGCTGCTCAAGACCGGTAGCAATTCGGTGTCGGCGCTTATCGCCCTGCGCTACGGCGAATCGAGCGCCTTCGGCCTCTCCGCGCTGATGGCGGCCGGTCTGGTGCTGTTCCTGCTGACCCTGGTCATCAACTTCACGGCCTCCTCCATTGTGGCCAGGTCCCGCTCAGGGGCAGAGAGCGACTGACCATGACACTGACAGAGACCACCCTCACGCCGGCTGCGCGCAGCACCCACATCCCGTCACCCGACGGAATCGCGATCGGTCCACGCCGCCGGGTGCGCTCGGCGCGGGTGGGCGACCGCTTCAACGTGTTGGGCGCCGCCGCCGCGGCCATGGCCCTGGCCACCCTGATCTTTGGTTGGGTCACGCCGCTGTCCGGCGGCATCGGATGGACGATTGTCGCCTTCCTCTCCTTCATCGGCTTCTACGCGCTGCTGGTGAGCTTCACGGCTGACTTCCAGGAGGTGAAGGACCGGGTGATGGCCGTGTTGCTCTCCAGCGCCGGTGTAGTGCTCTTCGGCGCCCTGGTCTTCGTCGTGGCCTTCACCCTGGTGCGCGGGCAGGAGGCGCTGCCCCACCTCAACTTCTTCACCGAGAGCATGGAGATGGCTGGGCCCCTCGACGGACTCGACGTCGGTGGCATCCTGCACGCCATCGTCGGCACCCTGATGCAGATCGGCATGGCGCTGATCATCACGGTTCCGCTGGGCATCCTCACCGCGCTCTTCCTCAACGAGGTCGGCGGCCGGTTCGCCCGGTTCGTGCGCACGATTTCGGATGCCATGACCGCGCTGCCCTCGATCGTGGCCGGCCTCTTCGTCTACTCGGCGATCATCGTACTGATCACCCACCAGCGGTCGGGTTTCGCCGCAGCGATGGCGATCACGGTGATGATGCTGCCCATCGTCATCCGGGCCTCCGACATCGTGCTGCGCCTGGTGGCCGGCAACCTGCGCGAGGCCGCATATGCCCTGGGCTCAACCCGGTGGCGCACCATCTGGCACGTAGTGCTGCCCACTGCCCGGCCAGGGCTGGCCACGGCCGTGATCCTGGGCACCGCACGGGGGATCGGTGAGACCAGCCCGGTCCTGCTCACCAGCGGCGTGACTGCGGTCGTCAACCTCAATCCGTTCGAGGGCCCGATGATCTCGCTGTCGCTTCAGGTGTTCGACTTCGTCAAGTCACCTGAGCCCAACATGATCGCCCGCGGCTTCGGGGCGGCGGCGGTGCTGATCCTGCTGGTGCTCGCCCTGTTCGCCATCGCCAGGCTGATCGGTGGGCGCGGCCCGGGCGACCTGTCGCGCCGCCAGCAGCAGCGGGTGGTGGCGGCCTCGTTGCGTGACCTGCAGCGCATCACGATCCGGGGCGACCTCCGCCATCCGCACCAGCCTGCCCCGCTCCCGCCTGCCCCAAAGAAGAAGGAGTCGTCCTCGTGACGCCGAAAACCCGGTGGATTCGTGCAATCCACGCCCTGTTCGCACTCAGCGCCGTCGTGATCGTTAGCCTGACCGGCGCCCTGCCGGCGCAGGCTGTCAGCTACGACCCGATCTCGGGCAGCGGCTCGACCTGGTCGCAGAACGCCCTCGACCAGTGGCGCACCAACGTGGCGTCGAACTACGGGATGACCGTGAACTACAACGGCGGCGGTTCTTCGACCGGTCGCAGTGACTTCATCGCCGGCGTCGTCCACTTCGCCGTGAGCGAGGTCCCCTTCCAGCTCGCCCCGGAAAACGGTACGGCACCAGAAGTACCTACCAGGGGATACGCGTACATGCCCATCGTGGCTGGAGGCACCTCCTTCATGTACAACCTCAAGATCAACGGGGTGCGAGTATCCAACCTGCGGCTGAGCGGCGAGGTCGTCACCAAGATCTTCACCGGCGTCATCACCAACTGGAACGACCCGGCCATCCAGGCTGACAACCCCGGCCTGGCCATGCCAGACAAGGGCATCGTGCCGGTTGTCCGCTCCGACGGCTCCGGCTCCACCGCCCAGTTCACCCTCTGGATGTCCAAGCAGCACCCCGACCTTTGGAACGCATTCTGTACCTCGGTCAACCGTCCAACACCCTGCGGGCTGACCTCCCAGTACCCCACCTTCGGCAATGCCAAGGCCCAGAGCCTGTCCTCAGGGGTGGCCGGCTACGTTAGCCAGGACTACGGCGAAGGCGCCATCACCTACGTCGAGTACTCGTACGCCCTCGAGTCCGGCTTTCCCGTGGCCAAGGTGCTCAACCAGGCCGGCTACTACGTCGAGCCCACGGCCTCTTCGGTGGCCGTTGCCCTGACGACAGCCCAAATCGACCAGACCCCCGGTCCGAACTACCTCACCCAGATCCTGGACGGGGTGTACAACAGCGCCGACGCAAGAACCTACCCGCTGTCGAGCTACTCGTACATGATCGTTCCCACTGAGGTCGGCGGGGTCTTCACGGCCGGCAAGGGTTTCACCCTCGGCGCATTCGCGAATTACATGCTCTGCGAGGGCCAGCAGCAGGCCGCCGATTTGGGCTACTCGCCGCTTCCCATGAACCTGGTGCTGGCCGGATTCGACCAGATCAAGCGCATCCCGGGGGCGGACACGACGGGTGTGGACATCAATAAGTGCAACAACCCCACATTTAAACCCGGGGATTCACCGTCGAGCAACCAGCTCGCCCTCACGGCTGCTCAACCGCAGGACTGCGACAAGGTGGGTCCCAATCAGTGCACCACCGGGACCGCCGGCGCCCCGGCGGAGACCCCGGTCTCCGGCTCGGGAACCGGGGGTAGCGCCACCGGTGGAACCACGGAGACCGCCGCCGCGGCGGCCGCGGCGACCGGCGGCGCTGCCGCCTCGACGGGTACCGCGGCAGTGTACGACGCAAACGGGGCCCTGATCTCCGGCGGGGCAGCCGGGTCGACCCTGGCCGGTGCTGCCGTGGCGACGCCCTTCGCGCTGGCCGACGAAGGCTGGGGGATACAGCAATCCTTGATGCTCCTGGCCGCGACCTTCCTGGTGGCGGCGGCAGTGCTGCCGCCGGTCTTCTGGCGACGCCTGGCTCCGCGCGGTGGCAGGGACGGCCTCAAATGAGCCGCCATGCAACGGTGAAAACCTCGCTCTGGACCCGGGCGGGTGCCGGCGGCATCGTCGTGGGCCTTCTGGTCGGCGTCGGCGTTGCCGCGCTCACCTCACTGGCCCCTATCCCCGCCGTGGCCGACAACTCAAGTGCCGTCACCGTGACCGCCGCTGACTACGAGCTCGACCCGGCCGGGGCACCGTTTCCCGATCTCTCGGTGACGGTCTCCAAAACCACCGACCTCGTGTCCGAGGGCATCCTGGTGAGCTGGACCGGCGGCAAGAAGTCTGTGCGGCCACAGGGCAACGTCGGCGGCGAGAACTTCCTGCAGATCGCGCAGTGCTGGGGCGATGATCCGGATCATCCAGGGCACCCTGACCGCACGACCTGCCAGTACGGTGCTTTCCCGAATGCCGGCCGCGACTCCAACGTCGAGGCGAACGTCGAGGTCGATCCCAACGAACCCGACACCGGCCTGGCGCCGAACATCGCTCCAGAGGACGAGCAGTACACGTCCGCGGGCTCCGGATTCGCGAACCCGCCATACACCTCCATACCGTTCACCTCCCTCAACGGCGGCACCGTTGCCTCCGTGGTGCCCAATGCGGAGGGCGTCCTCGTGCACGACACGGGCGTCGACGTCAACAGCAATGAGTTCTTCACCCAGTACACCTCTAACGAGGTGAAGTGGGCCGGTTCCGACGACACCGGCGCCGGCTCGATCAAGTTCGAGGTACAGACAACCATGCAGTCTCCCGGTCTCGGCTGTGGCCAGCCCGTCGTAGTTGCCGGCCAGGACACCACCGGCAGGTCCTGCTGGCTGGTCGTCATCCCCCGGGGAACGGGTGACTCCGGCGTGAGCCAGATCATCCGGCCCGGCCTGTTCTGGGATGCCTGGCAACACCATGTCGCCGTGAAGCTTCATTTCAAGCCCGTCGGCGTGCGCTGCGAGATCGGCAGCGCCGAATCCCAGCTCGGCGGCAGTGAACTCATCGCCGGAGCTATCTCCTCCTGGCAGCCGAATCTCTGCGCGGGCACGACAGGGTCGGCGTTCGTGCTGAGCACCGGCAACGAATCCGACGTCCTGGCCAAAGCCGCCGGTACAGTCCCCAGTCCGCTCGCTTTCACCTCGTTTCCCGCCAGCACCACCACAGCGGACCCCCTGCAATACGCCCCGGTCGGGATGTCCGGCGTCACCGTCTCCTTCGCGATCGACCGGCGGGTGAAGCCCATCGGCGGCATCGACCAGGACTACATCGACCGGGAAACGCAGGCATTCACATCTGTCAATCTCACCCCGCGCCTGATCGCGAAGCTGCTCACCGCGTCCTACGTATCGGCACTGCCTCCGGGAGCCGACCTCACCCACATCAACTACGTCGATTTCGAACACCCCGGAGACAACGCGCGCAACATCACCACCGATCCCGACTTCCTCGAGATCAACGACCCTGAATGGGCCGCCCAGGACCTCAACAGCGTCTCGCTGTCTGATGCCCTGAGCCCGTCGGGCCGCTCCGACCTCGCCACCCAGCTGTGGCGCTATGTGATGGCGGATGCCGACGCCGTGGCCTTCCTGGACGGCACCCCCGACGAGTGGGGCATGATCGTGAACCCCTGGTACTCCACCAATGCCGCGATCAACCCCACTGGAGCGGCGTTCGCACTGCCCCGTGACAACTTCCCCAAGGCCGACCCCGTCGAGACGGAAGCGACGGAGGGTTCGAACTACGTGGGGCCGGTGAACCTGGTCACCTGGCGGCCGTACACCTCCGACTTCGAGAACGGCGCCTATCTCACCCTGCGCGGCGACGGGCTGCAGCTCGGCGGCTGGGACTCCACGAGCACCCCGCCGAAGTACCTCAAGAGTACCCGAGCCCTGGTCGGCGAGCAGGGCGTCATCGGACTCAGCACGGCCGCGGCCGCGTCGCGCTACCAGAACGTCACGGCCTCCCTGCTCAATCCGGCCGGCGCATACGTGTCGCCCGATTCCGACTCGATGCTCGCCGCAGCCGCGGCAATGACGCCAACGGCGCAACAGCCCAAGGTGCTGGAATTCGACCCGGCCTCCAGCGCGACCCGGGCCGCCCTCACGGCGTATCCGCTGACGATGCCGGTCTATGCCGCGCTCAATCCCCTGCAGACCGACGCCACGCAGCGCGCCAAGTTCGCAAACCTGATCCGCTACGCGGCCACGACGGGCCAGGAGCCCGGCACCGAACTCGGCCAGCTGCCGGCCGGGTACGCCCCCATGCCGCAGAGCTGGATCGACCAGGCGCTGGTCGCGGCCACGGCCATCGAGCAGGGCATCAGCCCCACTGCGAAACCGCCTGCCACCTCCGCACCCGTTGCGGCGACAGTTCCGGTGACCCCCACCCGCGCGGCGGTGACGGCAAGCGGATCCGGCGCCGTCGCCACGGCAGCAGTAACTGTCGCTGCAGCCACCGCACCCACGGCGACCGGCGCTGCGGCCGGTCCACTCCTCGGAGCGGCGACACCTGACGACCCCATGGTTGGACCGGTGGCCCTCGCCGTACCGGCCGGGCTGCTCTCGGGCCTCGCGGCCGCCGGGGCGGTCCCGATGATCTCGCGCATCAGAAGAAAACAGCTCTGATGCGCCATAGCTTGACGGTTCCGCCCAAGGCATTGACCACGGGAGAGCACGTCGGGACAAGCGGGTCCGTCCGGATTCCGTTCCTTGCACCACACCCGAAAGGCATCACAGTGATTTCGAAGAAGGCTATTGCGTTCTGCGCGACTGTCGGCGTCACCCTCTCTGGCATTGCCCTCGCTGCTCCGGCTCACGCCGATCCCGTCTCGAACAGCTACTCCATCGTGGGCTCTGACACCCTCGAAGATGTCGTCAGCGCCCTCGCCAACGGCACGAGCATCACGAGCTCCGCCATCCGTTCCACGGTCAACGGTGCTTCCATCGGGTCGTTCGACGCGACCGGATCCCCCTACATCACCACCAAGTCCAGCGGCGTGCGCTTTGGCCGTCCCAACGGCTCGGGCGACGGCGTCAAGGCGCTCAGCCGTTCCATCGACGGCGCAGCGTACACTTCCGGTACCGCAGGCAGCCCGGTCAACGTCGTCATCACAGGCCAGGTCGACATCGCGCGTTCGTCCAGCGCAGGCACCGCCAACGCCAACGGCGAACTCATGTACGTTCCGTTCGGCCGTGACGCCATCGCCTACGCCTACAACGGCACGGCGACGGACATCTCCTCACTCTCCGGCTCGGAGATGAAGAGCCTCTACGAGTGCTCGGTCACCACCGTGAATGGGGTCACGGTCACCCCGATTATTCCCCAGAACGGTTCGGGCACCCGCAAGGACTGGCTCGGAAAGATCGGCTCCTCTGAGACCGCAATGCGCACGGTCGCTGAAGGCGGCTGCGTCGTTGAGGGCCAGGAGCACGACGCCACGACCCTCACGACCAACTCGGTCATGCCCATGGCCGTGTCCCGCTGGATCGCAATGAACACCGGTGCCAGCTACGACAAGCGTGGTACCGGCACCCTCGGCTCGATGGTCGCCGGCACCTCCCCGGTCACCGGCACCGGAACCGCGATGGTTCCCAACGCCACCTATTACTCGGACACCACCTGGGGCCGCGACACCTACCTCGTGGTCGAATACGCCCGCGTCAACTCGGCCTCCGCCAAGTACGACGTCAACCTCGCCAAGCTCCTTGACGCCGCGCAGGGTAACAGCCTGACGAACTCGCAGACGCTGATCACGAAGGCCGGCGCGGTCAAGAAGAAGTTCGGCTTCCTTGCGCCCACGACCGGCGTCGTCGCGTACCGCGTCGCCAAGACCGCCTAGCCCACCCGTACCTTCAACTCGAAAAGGATATGAAGTGAAACTCAACAGTAAATTACGCATCGCTGCCGTAGGCGTGGTGTCCCTGGCCCTGATGGCCGGTGCCACGAGCGCGTCCGCCGCAGTCCAACCGCAGAAGAACGGCTCCGATGGCGGGCTGTACATCTACGACACCAACGGTGAGTTCGTGACCGACGGCTCCACGGTCTTCGGCTGGGAGACAGACGCCTACGGCGCCTCAGACGAGCTCGGCTACACGAACCCGACGTATTGCCCGGCAGAGTCCACCGAGGGCTGGACGTTCATGTCTGCTCCCGGCGACGAGCGCACCGCCGCCGCCTGGCAGGCATTCAGGGTCAACGGATTCAACCCCGGCACCGTCGAGATCGTCGCTGCCACCCTGAACCCGATTCAGTTGATCCTGGGCCTGCCCGGCCAGTCCGGCATCAAGGCTGCAGGCGGAACCTACAGCCTCGGGGTGGCCTGCACGATCAACAACGGTGTGACCGTCGTTGGCGCCTTCTACCGCACGGTCACCGTGACCGCCGGTACCGGCGACTACGTCTTCAGTCCCATCGAGGCCGCGGGTGTGCCCGAGGTCCCGGCCGAGGAATCCGAGACGGTTCAGAACATCGCGCTGGCCCCGACCATCCTCGCCCCGGAAAACGGTGTACTCAGCCTCGAGGTTCCGACGGGCGCCGCGGCGACCTTCGCCACTCCGACGCTGGTGAACAACGTCTCCACCACCACCGGCACCCTGGGTGCCGTCACGGTGAACGACGGTCGTTTCCTCACCAAGGAAGGCTGGGACCTGACGGCGAACGTTGTTGACTTCACCAACAGCGCCGACCCGACCAGCACCATCGGCAAGTCCCAGCTGGGCATCGCACCGTCCGTCACGGCGGCCGGAACCGTGGCGACGGGCGTCACCGCTGCCGCACCCCAGGTTGCCGGTTCCGCCACCTACCCGGCGGCGTTCGCCTCGGGTGCCGCGGCCAACACCACGGGCCTGAGCGTACTGAACGCCGACCTGACCTTCGTCGCCCCGCAGGCGAAGGCTGCCGGCACCTACAACTCGACGCTGACCCTCACGGTCGTCTCGAAGTAGCAGTCGCCCAAACCGGGGAAGGGGCGGCGTTCAGCGTCGTCCCTTCCCTCCCGCCCCGACCCACCCTTGCGTGATTCCCGCCGCGTCTCGGTACTACCCGCCCCTCACCACCTGAGAAATGAGATCGCCGATCGTGATCATCCGTCGCACCACCTCCCGCCGCTCCGCCCTCGCTATTACAGGTGTGCTCGTCACCCTGGGCATGACCCTGGGCCTGGGTGCCGCTGGCGCCTGGGCGGATGATTCGGACGGTATCGCCGCCGCGCCCGCAGCCAACGGCAGTGTTGACCAGTCCCGGTCCCGGTTCAGCTACCAGGTGGAGCCCGGCCAGCAGATCTCGGACGAATACCTGGTGCGCAACTCCGGGACGACGGCGCAGTCCGTCACCGTATACGCCACCGATGCCTTCAACGCAGAAGACGGCAGCTATTCGCTGCTGGAAGGCGACGCGGAACCCGTCGACGCCGGCAACTGGGTGGCATTCGACGGCGGGGTTGACACCGTACAGGTTGACCTGGCGCCCGGTGCCTCCCAAATCATCCCTTTCACCGTCACCGTTCCCGCCGACGCCGTTCCCGGCGACCACGCGGGCGGCATCATCGTCTCCGCGCTCTCGCCGGCCGGCCAGGTATCGGTGGACCGCCGGGTGGCCATCCGGCTTTACGCGCGGGTGAAGGGAGAGCTGCAACCCGGCCTCACCATCAGCAGCATCGTCTCGTCCTACCGCGGCGAGCTCAATCCACTCGCCGGCGAAACCTCCCTCACCATCAGCCTGCAGAACACCGGCAACGTGTCCTTGGGCGCCAATACCGTCGCCCAGGTGCGCGGCATCTTCGGCATCCCCCTCTCCGGCCTGACGAAGATCAAGATCCCCGAGATGCTTCCCGGCAGCTCCCGCACCGTGACGCTCGTTGTACCCGGGGTGGGGCCTTGGGTGTACCTCAACCCGCAGGTCTCCCTCGCCGCCACGGTCGACCCGGATGCCCTGGAGGCGGGGGTCCTGCCCACCGCGGAGCGCAGCAGTGACATGTTCGTGGTGCCCTGGGCATTCGTGATCCTTCTTGTCCTCATCGGCTTCACCCTGCTTGTTGTGCGGCTCGGCCGGTCCAGGGACTCGGCGCGAGCCACGGCCTGGATCGCTTACACCGAGGCGGAAGCCCGGCGCCAAGCCCGCGACGAAGCGACCGCCTGAGCGCGGACGCTCCGCCCCACTGGATACCACTCCCCGTCCATTCATCCCGATAAAGTCCTCCCGAGGTCGGTCATCCGCGCGGGCAACGCCAGTTCTTTCCGGCGCGTTCGCCTGTCGTTTGCCTGTGCTTTGGCCCAGAGAAAACCGGAACAGACTAACTTGACTGTGCTCACCTCCCGCCCCACGCGGCGCCTCCTGATCGTCGTGTTCTGCGCACTGGTTCCCGCGCTCGGCTTGATGGGGCTCTCCGGGAGCGCCTCGGCGAACGAAGATCCGGACGGAGTGGGCCTCACTGTCAGCGTCCTCGGCTCCACGGCATCGCCCAGCCCGGCAGCGACCAACCGGGCGAGCAGCGCTTCCACCACACCGGTCATCCCGGCAACAACCCAGGTGACCACGGTGGGCGCTGCGGCCACGGCAGCCCTCGGAGCGGATCCCGTCGTGCTGGCCGGCGTCCTCGCCGTGAGCGGGCTCACCGCGACCGCACACCCGACCGCGGGTCCCGACGGCGGGGACATCGTGCTCACGTTCACGGTGAAAAACCTCACCGACAATCCGATCAGCTCGTCCCTCCGGTTCTGGGTGGACAACGCCGTCGGCCTAGAAATCCGTGCCGCGGATGACGCCTCGCTCACCGACCTGCCCGGTGGTGAAACCCGCACCGTCACCACGACCTTCACCGATGTGAGCCAGTGGAGCGTCTTCAACAGCCACGTGACCCTGACCCCGCCGGACAGTGTCGACGGCACCGCGCTGACTCCGGTCACCCGGGACGCACTGCTTCTGGTTCCGCCGTACTTCGTACTGCTGGTAGCCGCTCTGGTCGTCGGCCTGTCCGTTGCCGCTCGCTATGCGCTCCTCACCAAGAGGCTCTTTCCCGTCAGCGTCGCGGAAACCGCATCGTGACCCTGACCAGGCCGCCGCGCGGCTGGAAGCCAGGCCGGGCTCCTGAGCCGTCATACGAACAGCCTGACGCTCCAACGCCCGTCGGATCACAGCCGCCCAGGGGATGGCGCCCGCGCCAGCCGCCGAAACCGCCGCGCCGCATGCCGGCACCGCCGACCGTGCTTGTCCTCACCCCGGCCGACCTGCTGCTGCGCACCATCCTGGCGATCGTCGCCGCGTTGATCTTCGGCTTCCTCGCCAACCTCACGGTGTTGGGAAACCTGCAGCACCTCGTCTCCCAGCAGCAGCTCACCGACACGCTGCGGGTGGAACTGGCCCAGGGAACGGCGCCGGTGAGTGAGGGAACCGTTGACAAGGTGCTCCTGGCGGACGGCGCCCCGCTCGCGATCATCGACATCCCCTCGCTCGGTGTGCACGAGGTTATTGTCGAGGGCTCCGATTCCGGGACCACCCGCCTGGGTCCCGGGCACCGCCGCGACACTGTGCTGCCCGGCCAGGCCGGCATCAGCGTGGTCATGGGCCGGGCCGCCGCGTACGGCGGGCCGTTCGCGCGAATCCAGGAACTGGCGCCCGGCCAGGTGTTCACCGTGCTCACCGGCCAGGGCGAGCAGACTTTCGAAGTGATCGGGGTGCGCTACGCCGGAGATCCGGCACCGACCCCGCTGGCCGCGGGGGAGAGCCGTCTGATCCTCGAGACCGCGCGAGGGGCGGCCTTCGTGCCGGGCGGCGTGGCCAGGGTGGATGCCGTTCTGACGAGCGAGACACAGCCGGCGGGCATCCGCCAGACCAGCTATGTCACCCTGCCGGCATCGCACAAGGAACTGGCAACCGACACCACGACGGTGTGGGCGCTGGCCTTCGCTCTCCAATTCTTCCTCCTGATTGAACTGGCGATGATCTGGTCCTTCCGCCGCGTCGGCCTGCAGAAGGCCTGGACGGTTTTTATCCCGGTCGTGGCAGTCGGTGGGCTTTTCGTCGCCGACCAGGCTGTTCGGCTCCTCCCCAACCTGCTCTAGCGAACGAAACGAGTCCTCATGACCCAGTCCACCCAGGATGCCGAGCTGACGCAGGTGCTGCCGGCCGTGACGACGGCCCCTCGCCCCGCTCACCCGGCCGACCGGGCTCAGCCAGACCGTCGGGCGCGGCGGTCCCGCGGTTTCGCCTTTCCGGCCCGCATGGGCACACGAACCCCGACCGTCGGGCTGCCCATCGCGGTGGAGCCGCGACCGCTGGCCACCCTGGAGGGGCGCAACGTGTCGGCCTGGTTCGGCGAGCGGCAGGTGCTCGACAGGGTGAACCTGACCATGCCGGCGGGCGTCATCACCTCCCTGATCGGCCCATCCGGCTGCGGAAAGTCGACATTCCTGCGCATCCTGAACCGGATGCACGAGCTCGTGCCGGCAGCCAGCCTGGCCGGCGAGGTACTGCTCGACGGAGAGGACATTTACGATCCGGAACGCAAACTCGTCGACGCCCGCAAGCACATCGGCATGGTTTTCCAGAAGCCCAACCCGTTCCCGGCCATGTCGATCTACGACAACGTCATTGCCGGGCTCACCCTCACCGGCGTCCGTGCCTCGAACGACGAGAAGGACTATCTGGTCGAGAGCTGCTTGACCAAGGCCGGGCTGTGGACCGAGGTTCGGGACCGGTTGCGTGCCCCCGGCGGCGGGCTGTCCGGCGGGCAGCAGCAGCGCCTGTGTATTGCCAGGTCCCTCGCGGTGACGCCTCGGATCCTGCTGATGGACGAACCGTGCTCGGCCCTGGACCCCACGTCGACCCGGGTGATCGAGGAGACCATGCTCGAGCTGGCCCACGAGGTCACGATCGTCATCGTCACCCACAACATGCAGCAGGCCCAGCGGGTCTCCCAGAACTGCGCGTTCTTCCTCGCCGCCCAGGGCACCCCCGGCGGGATCGTCGAGCACGGGCCGACCGACCTGATGTTCGGCGACCCGATCGACAGCCGCACGGCGGACTACGTCAACGGCCGGTTCGGATAGCCGGCGCGACGCTCAGTCGAAGTCGAGGCTGAGCTTGCGCAGGAGGGCGGCGAGGCGCTCCTGGTCGGCTGAGGGCAGGCTGGCCAGAAGGGCGGCCTCGGCGTCTACCAGACGGGTGATCGCGGCATCCACCCGGGTCAATCCGCCGGCGGTCATGCTTACAAAGATGCCGCGGCCATCGTTGGGGTCGGTGCGGCGGGTGACCAGGCCCCGTTCGACCAGCCTGTCGATACGGTTGGTCATGGTTCCGCTGGACACCAGGGTCTGCTGCAGCAGCAGCTTCGGGCTCAGCTCGAACGGGGCGCCGGCCCGGCGGAGCGCCGACAGCACGTCGAATTCCCAGGAGTCCAGCTCCGACCGCGAGAACGCAGTGCGGCGGGCACGGTCCAGATGCTTGCTCAGCCGGGCGACGCGGGAGAACACCTGAAGGGGCGCGAAATCCAGGTCGGGGCGCTCCCGCAACCAGGCATCAACGATCCGGTCGACTTCGTCATGAGCAGGCATCCGTCCATTATCCGGTTTTCATCGACCCCGGAAACCGCGGATGACGCGGGGCGTCCGCGCATCTGGCAGACTTGACTCCGTTGCCCGGCCCCGAGCCGATGCAATCCGCCGTGGTGTAATGGCAGCACGACAGCCTTTGGAGCTGTTAGGTCTAGGTTCGAGTCCTGGCGGCGGAGCTCATGTGTGAGAGCACAGTTGAGAGGACCACAGTGACCGATTCCCGCCTCGCTATCATCGTGCTGGCCGCCGGCCAGGGCACCCGCATGAAGTCCAGCCTGCCCAAGCTCATGCATCCGCTCGCCGGACTGCCGATCATCAGCCATGTGCTGGCCACGGCCCGTGCCCTCGATGCCGCGCACGTGATCACGGTGCTCCGGCACGAGCGTGAGCGCCTGGCCGAGCTCGTCGCCCTCGACCTACCGGAGAGCCTGCTCGTCGACCAGGACGAGATCCCCGGAACCGGTCGCGCCGTGGAGCAGGCCGTCGCAGCGCTGCCCGCCGACTTCGACGGTGACGTGCTCGTGATCAGCGGTGACGTGCCGCTGCTGAACGCCGCGACCCTGGCGAACTTCATCGAGGCGCACCGCGAACGCGCGGAGGTGTCCGCCACCGTGCTGTCGGCGTTCCCGACCGACGTCACCGGCTACGGCCGCATCATCCGCAGCGACGACGGCGGCTTCGACCGGATCGTGGAACACAAGGACGCCAACGACGACGAACGCGTCGTCGACGAGATCAACGCCGGCGTGTACATCTTCGGCCTGTCCGAACTGCGCGACCAGCTGGCCAGACTCACCACCGACAACGTGCAGGGCGAGAAGTACCTCACCGACGTGATCGGTCTGCTGCGCGCCGCCGGGTCAGAGGTGCGCGCCGTGCCGGTGGCGGATGCCTGGCTCGTTGCAGGTATCAACGACAGGGCCCAGCTCAGCGACACCGCCGCCAAGCTCAACGCCGTCATCGTGCGGGGATGGCAGCTGGCCGGTGTGACCGTGCAGGACCCGGCCACCACCTGGATCGACCTCAAGGCCACGCTCGCGAACGACGTGACCCTGCTGCCGGGCACCCAGATCCTCGGTTCCACCACGGTGGCCACCGGAGCGATCGTCGGCCCGGACACCACCCTGCTCGACTGCGAGATCGGCGAAGGGGCCACGGTCAAGCGCACCGACGGCACTCTCGCGGTGATCGGCGCCGGCGCCACCGTCGGCCCGTTCGCCTACCTGCGGCCGGGCACCTGGCTCGGCGCCGACGGCAAGATCGGCACCTTCGTGGAGACCAAGAACGCCGTCATCGGCGAGGGCAGCAAAGTGCCGCACCTCAGCTACGTGGGCGACGCCACGGTCGGGGTGCACTCCAACATCGGTGCCGGCACGATCTTTGCGAACTACGACGGCGTGACCAAGAACCCGTCGGTGATCGGGTCCCATGTGCGCACCGGGTCGCACAACGTGTTCGTCGCGCCGATTAGAATCGGTGACGGAGCCTACACGGGCGCCGGAACTGTGGTCCGTAAGGACGTGCAGGCCGGGGCGCTCGCGATCAACGTGGCTCCGCAACGCAATATGGTCGGTTGGGTAGAGACCAACCGGCCGGGAACAGATGCGGCGACAGCCGCGTCACAGAGCGGAGACTAGGTGCCTGGAATCAAGAGCAGCGGCGAGAAGAAATTGGTGCTCATCTCGGGGCGAGCACACCCACAACTCGCGATCGACATCGCCGCAGAACTTGGTTCGGAGCTGATCCCCACCGACGCGCGTACCTTCGCCAACGGCGAGATCTACGCCAGGTTCGACGAGAGTGTGCGCGGTGCGGACGCGTTCGTCATCCAGTCGCACACCAACCCCATCAACGAGTGGTTGATGGAACAGCTGATCATGGTGGATGCGCTCAAGCGTGCGTCGGCCAAGCGGATCACCGTGGTCGCGCCGTTCTACCCGTACGCCCGTCAGGACAAGAAGGGTCGCGGCCGCGAGCCGATCTCAGCCCGCCTCGTCGCCGACCTGTTCAAGGTGGCCGGCGCCGACCGCATCATGTCGGTCGACCTGCACGCCGCCCAGATCCAGGGCTTCTTCGACGGCCCCGTCGACCACCTCTTCGCCATGCCGGTGCTGCTCGAGCACTTCCGGGCCAAGCTGGACCCGTCCACCCTCACGATCGTGTCGCCGGACATGGGCCGTGTGCGCGTCGCCGACATCTGGAGCGACAAGCTCGGCGCCCCGCTGGCCATCATCCACAAGCGCCGCGACCCCCTGGTGCCCAACCAGATCACCGTTCACGAGATCGTCGGAGAGGTCAAGGGTCGGGTCTGCCTGATCGTCGACGACCTGATCGACACCGGCCGCACCATCGTGCAGGCCGCGGAGGCGCTCATGGCCGCCGGCGCCATCGGTGTCGTCGTCGCCGCCACGCACGCCGTCTTCAGCCCGCCCGCGCTCGAGCTGCTGCAGAACGACGCCATCCAGGAAGTCGTCGTCACCGACACCCTGCCGATCCCCGAGGACAAGCGTTTCCCGACGCTGACCGTGCTGCCGATCGCGCCCCTGCTGGCGCGCGCCATCCACGAGGTCTTCGACGAGGGATCCGTCACATCGATGTTCGAGGGCGCCGCGTAAGGCTCGCACTCAGCACTTTCGCGGTTGGCCGGTCCCGTTTCGGGGCCGGCCTTTTCGCGTTTCAGAGCACGAGTTCGACGGTGACCGTCGCTGTGTCGCCCACGCCGATCTTCTCGGCCTCGCGGATGGCCTTCTTCACCGGCAGAACAAACCGGCCCGTGGCGCTCTCGGGGAAGATCGAGGTGGCCCACCTGGAGCCGTTGATAGCCACCCGCACTCGCTGTGAGCCGAAGCCGACCCGCAGTCCGTCGGTGAGCTCCCTAATCTCGTCGGACTGGTCGGCGGGCAGCGAGACGAACACCCACGCGTTCATGCTCTCGGCGTTCCACAGTGCCGTCGTGAAGGTGAAGGTGGGTCCCATCGGGCGCCTTTCGTCGGACTAGGTCGTGACGCCGGCGGCCGGCGGGCGGAACGGGCCCGGGATGATGCCCAGCGGCATGACGAAGGTCTGGCGTTCGTTCTGGTCGATTGCGTAACACTGCCAGCCGAAGCCGCCCGCCCCGACCAGCTCGAACCTGGCGTCGATGCCCTCGGAGAGCGGGTAGTAGCGCGTCACGGCCGCGGCGCAGGCCCTGGCGGCGGTGGCCGAGGCGATGCTCATGGTGGTGAGCACGCCGGGCACGAGCAGGGCCACGAGGCCGAGGATCACGGTGATGCGCATGAGCAGCACCATCCGCCGGCCGCGGAGGGGCCGGGAGGAGTCCGTCGGTTCGTAACCGGAGAGTTCGGGGTGAAAATCGCTCATGAGTGCCCTCCAGTAAATCAGATCGCGCCGGCTTGAGGGCGCCCGATCGCGGATGCCTGCGGTTCACCTTGCGGCCGTATCCTTGCCGCATGCACGCTACGGATCGGCGGGAGGGCCAGGGTGCCCTCCAGCGGCACCTCGGTACCGTCGGGGCGATGGTGCTGGGCCTGGCCGCGATGATCGGCGCCGGGGTGTTCTACGTGTGGGTGCCCGCGGCCGCCGCCGCCGGCTCCGGTCTGCTGATCGGGCTGGTTCTGGCGGGGCTGGTCGCCTCGCTCAATGCCCTGAGCTCGGCGCAGCTGTCGATGAGCCATCCGGTGTCCGGGGGAGTCTATGTGTTCGGGCGGGCGACCCTCGGCCCGTGGTGGGGGTTCTCCGCCGGCTGGTTGTTCCTGGCCGGCAAGACCGCTTCGGCCGCGGCCATCGCCTCGATCCTGGGCGGCTACCTGTGGCCGGAGCAGGCCCGGCCGGTGGCCGTGTTGGCGATCCTGGTGCTCGGAGCCGTCAACCTGGCGGGTGTGCGCAGCACCGCCAGGCTCAGCGCCGCGGTGGTGTTCCTGGTGCTCGGCGGGCTGCTCGTGCTGGTGGTCGTGGTGGCTGCCGGGCTTGCCGGCGGGTCGCTCACGGCCTCGTTCGACACCGGGTCGCTGCTGGCCGGCGGCGGGGCGGGCATCCTGCAGTCGGCCGGCCTGCTCTTCTTCGCGTTCGCCGGCTACGCCCGCATGGCCACGCTGGGGGAGGAGGTGCGGGACCCCCGCCGCACCCTGCCCCGCGCGATCGTGGCCGCCCTCGGCGTCACCCTGGTGGTCTACGCGGTGATCGGAGTGCTCTGCGTGCTCGTGCTCGGACCGGCGGGCCTGGCGGACTCAGTCTCGCCGCTGGCCGACCTCGTCGGCGGTGCGGAGCCGTGGACCGTCATCGTCCGGGTGCTGGCGGCCATCGCCTGCCTGGGCTCGTTGGCGGGCATCCTGGCCGGACTCAGCCGCACCGGGCTGGCGATGGCGAGGGAAGGCGACCTGCCGGGCGCACTCAGCCGCGTGTCGCCGACCCTGAACACCCCGGTGTCGGCGGAGGTGGCCATGGGCCTGGTCGCGGTGCTTGGCGTGCTGCTGCTGGATGCCGCCCGGCTGGTGGGCTTCTCGGCCTCCGCGGTGCTGGTCTACTACGCAATCGCGCATCTGGCCGCGCTGCGGCAGCCGGGCGAGCAGCGCTGGCTGCCGCGCTGGGTGCAGTACCTGGGCGTGGCCGGCTGCCTGCTCCTGGCCCTGACCCTGCCCTGGCCGGGGGTCGTCGCCGCGTTCGGCTGGCTGGCGCTGGGCCTCGTCGGCCGCGCCCTGCGCCTGTCCCGCTCCGCCCGCCGCCCCCGCCCCTGACCCGCCCCGCCCCGCCCCAAATGGTCCCGGTGCGGACATATGGCCCCGGCACGCGGGGTGCACATGTCCGCAGGGGTAACAGAAGCGAGTTGGCGGCACCGTCCCTCCCCAGTCGGGGCACCGGGTCAGGAGTGCACAGGTGGGTGGGTGCCGGGTATCGCTGACACGGTGGTTGAGAGTCTCGCCACATGACTGATGACCGGCTGGACCCACGAACGGGCCTGTTCCTTGTCAAGAACATCGGTGTGACCGACACGGATGCCCGGCAGTTTCGACGATCTGTCGATCGGGGGCAGGGCACCCGCTTGCGCCGCGGGGTCTTCACGACGATGGACCGCTGGGGCGGCTTGGCGTCACGGGACCGATACGTCGACCACATCCGTGCCGTTGTGGCGACCAGGCGGCACGACCCCGTCGTCAGCCACCAGTCCGCCGCGGCGCTGTGGGGTATCCCGCTGGGTGGCGCTTGGCCAGAAGCCGTGCATGTCCTGGCGGTGCCGGCGGCACGGGTGCGCAGCAAGAACGGCGTATTCGTGCATCGCACCGCGTTCGACTGGGCCGAGGTCGTCGAACTCGACGGCGTGCTCGTGACCAGCCCGGCTCGCACCCTGCTCGACTTGGCCAGAACGGCAAGCTTCGAAGATGCCGTTGTCGCACTCGACCACGGCATCAATCCTCGGCGGGCCACCCCGGAGGTGCTCGTCTATTCGGACGACCTGTCCGAAATGCTCGCCCGGTGTGGGTCATTGCGTGGCAGTACCAAAGCGCAGCGGGCCATAGCCTTCGCGCGTCCAAACGCTGACAATCCGGGGGAGTCGATAAGCCGCGTCGCGATTTTCTCGCTGGGCTTCCCCGATCCCGAGTTGCAGTGCCGGCACCCGAATCCGCGAGGCGGGTGGTACTACACCGACTTCGAGTGGCCGCGTTTTCGGCTGATCGGGGAGTTCGACGGACGGGGCAAGTACCTCAAGGACGAGTACCTACGTGGGCGCGCACCGGGTGATGTCGTCTACGCCGAGAAGGTGCGCGAGGACCACCTGCGCGCCGACGGATTCCGGGTGGTGCGGTGGGGCCCTGGCGAGCTCGCCGACCGGGGTTCGCTGAGTCGCCTTCTGGTCGCTGCCGGGTTGTCCGGGACCCGATGAGTGCCGCTCGCCAGGCAGCCCAACGACCAAACAACTGTTGCCCGTACGGACAACTGGACCCGGCGTGCCGGGCGCAAATGTCCGCACGGGCAACAGTTGCCGGGCGGGTGCTGCGGGAGCGAGGAACTCCGGGGGAGGAGCCTCTAGTGCGAGGAGCCCTCGGTGACGATCTCGGTACGGTCGCCGGACCACAGGGTGTGGAAGGTGCCTTCCTTGTCGACGCGCTTGTAGGTGTGCGCCCCGAAGAAGTCGCGCTGGCCCTGGGTGAGGGCAGCGGGAAGGCGGTCAGCACGCAGGCTGTCGTAGTACGCCAGCGACGACGCGAAAACCGGCGCGGGGATGCCGGCGTGGGCGGCGTCGGCGACGACGTTGCGCCAGGAGTCCTGGGCCGTGGCAACGACATCGGTGAAGAACGGGGCGGTCACGAGCGAGACGAGTCCCGGGTTCTCGGTGTACGCCTCGGTGATGCGGTTGAGGAAGCGGGCGCGGATGATGCAGCCACCGCGCCAGATCTTCGCGATATCGCCCTTCTTGATGTCCCAGTTGTACTGCTCTGCACCGGCGACGATGGCGTCGAAGCCCTGCGAGTAGGCGATGACCTTGGACGCGTAGAGCGCCTGACGGACACCCTCGATGAAGCCATCCACGTCTTCGACGGGGTTGATGCTCGGACCGGGGAGAGCTGCGGCAGCGGCACGCTGCGCGGGCTTGGAGGAGACGGAGCGGGCGAATACGGCCTCGGCGATACCGGACACGGGGATGCCCAGGTCGAGCGCGGTCTGCACGGTCCACACGCCGGTGCCCTTGCTGCCGGCCTGGTCGAGGATGACGTCGACGAGCGGCTTGCCGGTCTCCGCGTCGACCTGCTTGAGGACCTCCGCGGTGATCTCGATGAGGTAGCTCTCGAGGTCGCCCTTGTTCCACTTGGTGAAGATCTCGGAGATCTCGGCCGGGGTCTTGCCGGTTCCGCGACGGATGAGGTCGTACGCCTCGCCGATGAGCTGCATGTCGGCGTACTCGATGCCGTTGTGGATCATCTTGACGAAGTGGCCGGCGCCGTCGGTGCCGACGTGGGTGACGCAGGGCTCACCGTCGACGACAGCGGCGATGGACTCGAGGATCGGGCCGAGGGTGACGTACGCCTCAGCGGAGCCGCCGGGCATGATGCTGGGACCCTTGAGGGCGCCTTCCTCACCACCGGAGATGCCGGCGCCGACGAAGTTGATACCGGTCTCGCGCACGGCCTTCTCGCGGCGGAGGGTGTCGGTGAACAGGGCGTTGCCGCCGTCGACGATGATGTCGCCGGGCTCGAACAGCTCGGTCAGCTGGCTGATGACGGCGTCGGTGCCCTTACCGGCCTGCACCATGATGATCGCGGTGCGGGGGGTCTTGAGCGAGGCGACGAATGCCTCGATGGTCTCGGAGGCGACAAAACCGGCCTCGGGGTGCTCATCCATGAGCAGCCGGGTGCGTTCGGGCGAACGGTTGTACACGGCCACGGTGTTGCCTTCGCGGCTGGCGAGGTTACGGGCGAGGTTGGAGCCCATCACCGCCAGTCCGACAACGCCGATATTTGCTGAACCGGTTTCTGACACGTGTTCTCCCTTAGATCTGTGAGTTGTGATCATGTTCAAGATTAGTGGCTTACATAGCCCATGTAATCATATTTATAGCGCGGAGGTCGGATCGGCGGCCCAGGTGGGCTGCACCTCGGCGTAGGTGCGGCGCATGATCCGCTCCATCGCCTCCCGAGCCTTCTGCGGTCGTGCGCCCGAAATCGCCTCGGCGACCTCGGCATGCAACTGCAGGGTGTTCTCGTGCGGGCGGTCCGGCTGCAGGCCCAGGTCGGTGCGGCCGGACAGGACCGCGGCGACGGCTCCGTCGAGTTTGGCGAACATCTCATTGCCCGAGCCCCGCAGCACCAGCCGGTGAAACCGGATGTCGAGCTCCAGGAACGAGGACAGGTCACCCGAGTCACCCGCGGCCCGCATCAGGTCGGCCACGTCCATCAGCTCGGCCGCGACCGAGGCCGCCGCGTGCCGAGCGGCCAGTTCCGCAGCCATCGGTTCCACCGCGGAGCGCAATTCGGTGAGTGAGCGCAGCTGTTCGCCCTTGCCGGGGCCGAGCAGGCGCCAACGGATGATGGTCGGGTCGTAGGCGTTCCAGCTGGACGGTGGCAGAACCCTGATGCCGACCCGTTTGACGGACTCGACGAGGCCCATCGACCCCAGCACCCGGATGGCCTCCCGGATGACCGACCGGCTCACCCCCTGCCGGCGCTCGATCTCGTCGGAGAGCAGGACGGTTCCCGCTGGAACCGTCCCATCGACGATGGACCGTCCGACGTCTTCGGTCACTCGGGTGTGCAAGCTGGGCGGCATGGTCGTCACTTTATCGCCTAGACTGTTGAGTTGAACTTCGGCGAGGGATTCGCGCCAGCCGGGAAACCGGTGCCTGCGAAATCCGTAATCGACGCGGCGAAAAGTCCTCTCAGGCCTTTCCTCACGCTGACATGCGTTCGAGTTGAACCAGCATCCGTACTGCGGGCCCCGTGCCCGCAACACCAATACGGGCACACGAGGCCCGCAAGGAGACACATCATGGCCGAGGCCAAGAACAGCAACAACAAGATTTCCGCAGACGCACGCAACAGCTTCGGCAAGGGCGCGGCCCGCAAGCTGCGCGTGCTGGGCAAGATCCCCGCCGTCATCTACGGCCACGGCACCGAGCCCGTGCACGTGGCCCTGCCGGCTCACGAGATCGGCCTGCTGCTGCGTCGCGCGAACGCCGTGCTCGAGCTCGACGTCGAAGGAACCACCCACCTGACCCTGGTCAAGGACGTGCAGAAGGACCCGGTTCGCCAGATCATCGAGCACCTCGACCTCATCGTCATCCGCAAGGGTGAGAAGGTCCAGGTTGAGGTCGCCGTGCACGTCATCGGTGAGACCGCCCCCGGCACCACGGCCGACCTCGACGCCAAGACCCTGCTGCTCGAGGTCGAAGCCACCAACATCCCGCAGAGCGTGAGCGTCGACGTCGAGGGCCTCGAAGACGGCACCCTCATCCACGCCAGCGAGATCACCCTGCCCGACGGCGCGTCGCTCATCTCCGACCCCGAGATGGTCGTCGTCGGCGTGCACCTGCCGGCCGAGGAAGAAGAGGAAGAGGAGACCGTCGAGGGCGAAGAAGCTCCCGCCGAGGAAGCTGCCGCCGAGTAGTCTTCCCCCTCCAACGCCGGACAGAAACTTTTTGTAAAGGAACCCCCTGGACGAGAATCTCTGGCTCGTAGTCGGGCTCGGTAACCCCGGGCCCGGCTACGCCGGTAACCGCCACAACGTCGGCCACATGGTCACGGCCGTGCTCGCCGACCGGATGCGCGCGAATTTCAAGAACCACAAGGCGAATTCCGCCGTCGCCGAGGGGCGCAGTTTCCCCGGCGGTCCCAAGCTGATCCTGGCCAAGCCGAACAGCTTCATGAATCTTTCCGGCGGACCCGTCGCGGCCTTGCTCCGGTTCTACTCCCTGGACGTCTCCCGCCTCATCGTCGTGCACGACGAGCTGGACCTGCCCTTCGACACCCTCAAGATCAAGGTGGGCGGCGGCCACGGCGGTCACAACGGGGTGCGCGACATCATCGCGGCCACCGGCAGCAACGAGTTCACCCGCATCCGGATGGGCATCGGCCGCCCGCCCGGCCGGCAGAACGCCGCCGACTTCGTGCTGCACGACTTCTCCAGTACCGAACGCACCACCCTGGGGATCATGCTCGAGGACGCTGCGGATGCGATCGAGATGATCGCCGCAGAGGGTGTCACCGCCGCCCAGCAGAAGTTCCACGCCCCACCCGCGTAGAAAACTACCCGTAGACTTGTGCGGTGATTCTTCAGGGCTTGATTCCGGCGCTTTCGCGTGCCTCCACGTTCGATGCCGCCCTCGCCTTTGCGGCCCGTGACGCCGACTTCTCGCTTACCGAGGGCCTCCGCGCCCCGCTGCTGGCCGCGCTGCTCGAGCAGCGCGACAGGTTGGACAAGGGCCGGGCGCTGTTGATCATCACCGCCACCGGCCGTGAGTCCGAGGCGCTGCGGGAGAACTTGGGCTGCTTCTCCGACGACGCCGAGATCGTCGAGTTCCCCGCCTGGGAGACCCTGCCGCACGAGAGGCTCAGCCCCAGCGCCGAGATCGTGGGCCGCCGCCTCTACGCCCTGAGGCGGATGCGCGACTGGGAGGCCACGGACGCCGCCACCCGGCGTCCCCTCATCGTGGTGGCCTCGGTGCGCGCCGCCCTGCAGCCTGTGGCCGACAACCTCACCGACTACGACCCGCTCGAGCTCACCGCCGGCGGCCGCGGCCACGACCTCGCCGCCATCGCCGTCGACCTCGTCAACGTGGCGTACGCCCGAGTGGACATGGTCACCCGGCGCGGCGAGTTCGCCGTGCGCGGCGGCATCCTCGACGTGTTCCCGCCGATGGCCGCGCACCCGTACCGCATCGAGTTCTTCGGTGACGAGGTCGAGCAGATCCGCGCCTTCGCGGTCGCCGACCAGCGCTCGATGCCCGAACCCATCGAGTCGGTGACCCTGCCGCCCAGCCGCGAACTGCTGCTCAGCCCCGCCGTGCGCCAGCGCGCCCGGGAGATGCAACACGAGTTCCCCAGCCTGGCGGGTCTGCTCGCCAAGGTGGCCGAGGGCATCCCCGTCGAGGGCATGGAGAGCCTCGCGCCCGCCCTCGTCGACAGGCTGGTGCCCGTCACGCACTACCTGCCCCGCCAGGCCGCGGTCGCCGTGATCTCGCCGGAACGGGTCGCCTCCCGCGCCATCAGCCTCGCCGAGACCAACCGGGAGTTCCTCTCCGCCGCCTGGAACGCCGCCACCGCCGGCGCCGAGGCCCCCATCGACCTCGCCAGCGGTGACTTCCTCACCCTGGGCACCCTGCGCGACGCCGTGCGGTACTCGGCCCCCGGCGCCGGGGCCAGCGAACGGGTCTGGTGGACGTTGAGCTCCTTCCAGGCCGCGCCCACCGACATCCCGGTGCTGCCCGAACACCGCGAGATCGACGAACTGCTCACCATCCGCATCGAGGGCGACGCCGTGCCGAGCTTCGCCGGCAGCGTCGAGGGCGCCGTCGGGCACCTCTCCACGCGCCTCAAGGACGGTTGGACCGTCGCCGTGGTCGCGCAGGGCGCCGGCCTCGTCGACCGCGCCGCCGACGTCCTCTCCGGCGCCGAACTGCCCGCCCGCATCGTGGAGGAGTTCCCGGCGAACCCGGAACCGGGCATCGCCTACCTGATCAAGGCCTCTATCACTCACGGGTTCGAGATCCCGGAGACCAAGCTCACCCTGGTCAGCGAGAGCGAGTTCTACGGCCGCACCGTCGGTTACGACGCCCGCCAGATCAAGAAGCTCGCCAGTCGGCGCAAGAACGTCGTCGATCCGTTGCAGCTCAAGACCGGCGACCACGTCGTGCACCAAACCCACGGCATCGGCAAGTTCCTCGAACTCACCCAGCGTGAGGTCTCCAGCGGCGGCCGCAACCCGGTCAAGACCACCCGCGAATACCTGGTGCTCGAGTACGCGCCGTCCAAGCGCGGTCACGGCGGCGACAAGCTCTACGTGCCCACCGACCAGCTCGACCTGGTCTCCCGCTACGTCGGCGGCGAGGCACCCGCGCTGTCCAAGATGGGCGGCAGCGACTGGTCGGCCGCCAAGACAAAGGCCCGGCGGGCGGTGCGCGACATCGCCGTCGAACTCGTCAAGCTCTACTCGGCACGGATGGCCAGCAAGGGTCACGCCTTCGGCCCTGACACCCCCTGGCAGCGTGAGCTCGAGGAGGCGTTCCCGTTCGCGGAGACGCCCGACCAGCTCACCACCATCGAGGAGGTCAAGGCCGACATGGAGCGGCCCATCCCGATGGACCGGTTGCTGTCCGGTGACGTGGGCTTCGGCAAGACCGAGGTCGCCGTGCGCGCAGCGTTCAAGGCCATCCAGGACGGCAAGCAGGTGGCCATGCTCGTGCCGACCACCCTGCTCGTGCGCCAGCACATGGAGACCTTCCAGGAGCGCTTCGCCGGGTTCCCCATCCACCTGCGGGCGCTCAGCCGGTTCCAGACCGACAAGGAATCCCGCGAGACCGTGGCCGGCATGCTCGACGGCACCGTCGACATGGTCATCGGCACCCACCGGCTGTTGTCGGAGAACACGATCTTCAAGGACCTCGGCCTGGTCATCATCGACGAGGAACAGCGTTTCGGTGTCGAGCACAAGGACGCTCTCAAGAAGCTCAAGACCAACGTCGACATCCTCGCCATGAGCGCCACGCCCATCCCGCGCACCCTGGAGATGGCCGTCACGGGCATCCGGGAGATGTCCACCCTGGCCACCCCGCCGGAGGACCGGCACCCGATCCTCACCTTCGTCGGGCCGTACTCCGACCGCCAGGTGGCCGCCGCCATCCGCCGCGAACTGCTTCGCGAGGGCCAGATCTTCTTCGTGCATAACCGCGTCTCCAGCATCAACCGGGTGGCCGCGCAGCTGGCCGAACTGGTGCCGGAAGCCCGCGTCGCCGTGGCGCACGGGCAGCTGCCGGAGGCGCAGCTGGAGCAGGTGGTGGTGGACTTCTGGGAGAACAAGTTCGACATCCTGGTCTCCACGACCATCATCGAGACCGGCCTGGACATCGCCAACGCGAACACCATCATCATCGACAGGGCCGACAAGTACGGGCTCAGCCAGCTGCACCAGCTGCGCGGCCGGGTCGGCCGTGCCCGGGAGCGTGCATACGCCTACTTCCTCTACGACGAGAACAAGCCGCTCTCCGAGATCGCGCACGACAGGCTGGCCACCATCGCGGCCAACAACGAACTCGGCGCCGGCATGCAGGTGGCGCTGAAGGACCTCGAGATCCGCGGTGCGGGCAACCTGCTCGGCGGCGAGCAGGCCGGTCACATCGCCGGGGTCGGCTTCGACCTCTACCTGCGCATGATCGGCGAGGCCGTGTCGACCTTCCGCGGTGACGTGGCCGAGGGCCAGACGGAGCTGCGGCTGGAGCTGCCCGTGGACGCGCACATCCCCGAGGAGTACGTGGACAGCGAGCGGCTGCGCCTGGAGGCGTATCAGAAGCTCTCCGGCGCCAGCGGGCTCGCGGCCGCCGACGACCAGATCGGGCTCGTGCTCGAGGAGCTCACCGACCGCTACGGCGAACCGCCCGAAGCCGTCACCAACCTCATCGCCGTGTCCAGGCTGCGCAGGCACGCGCAACAGGCCGGCCTCGGTGAGGTCGTCGCGATGGGCTCCAACCTGCGGGTGGCGCCGGTCGACCTGGCCGACTCCATGCAGGTTCGGGTGCAGCGGATGTACCCGGGTGCCAAGTATTCGGCCGCGGCCGGGTCGATGATCGTGCCGCTGCCGCGCCTGAACGGCGAGCCGCTGGCCGACGCCGCCCTTATAGCGTGGACGGGCTCGCTGCTGGACGCGGTGTTTCCGCGGCCCGTCGATACTGCCGTGCCCGCGCACTGACCACGACGGCCGAGACCAGGATCGCGAAGCCCGAGCCCAGCAGCACGGCGAGGGTGGCCTCGTCGACCACCTCGACGCTGCCGGCGAAGGCGAGCGCGCCCATCAGCAGTGACACCGTGAAGCCGATGCCGCCCAGGCACGCGACCATCACGATGTCGATGAACTTGAGCCCGGACCTGGACCCGTTGGGGCGCCGGGAGATCAGGCTACCCAGGCTCCCGGCCAGGGTGATGCCGATCAGCTTGCCCACCGGCAAGGCCACCAGAATGCCCCAAAACGCCGGGCTGAGCTCGGCCAGGCTCACCTGCGGGATGGCCACGAGGGCCGCCGAGAACGCGAACAGCGGCAGGATCACCGCGTTGGAGTACGGCTCGAGCACGTGGTGGGTGCGGCCACCGGGCACCCGGGCCATCACCAGGCCGAGGATCACGCCGGCGATGGTGGCGTGCACGCCGGAGAGATAGGTGAAGTACCAGGTGGCCACGCCGAGGACGATCAGCAGGACGATGATCGGCCAGACCGGCTTCCGGCCCAGCACCCACGGCGAACGCGGCTTGAGCAGCCGGCTGGTGACCCCGAAGAGGGTGGCCGTGATCGCCGCGAAGCCGATGTACTGCAGCTCGGGGTCCTGGGTGAAGAAAAACGCAATGATCAGGATCGCCACGAGGTCGTCGAGCACCGCCAGGGCCAGCAGGAACACCCGCACCCGGGTCGGGATCCCGCGGCCGAACACCGCCAGCACCCCCAGCGCGAACGCGATGTCAGTGGCCGTGGGCACCGGCCAGCCCGCGGCCAGCCCCGAGCCCTGGGTGAGCAGCAGGTAGATGCCGGCGGGAACCGCGACCCCACCGAGCGCGGCGAGGGCGGGCAGCGCCGCCTTGCCGAAGCTGTTCAGGTCGCCGATCACCAGTTCGCGTTTGAGCTCGATGGCGATGAGGAAGAAGAAGATCGACAGCAGTCCGTCGCTGATCCAGTGCTTGGCCGACAGGTCCAGCCCGAACAGGCCGGTGTGAAGATGTTCGTTGGCCGCGTCGATCAGCGCCGGACCGAAGGCGAGGTTGGCCATGATCAGGCCGAGCACACCGGCGAGAAGCAGGAACCCGGCGGCGTAGCGTTCGGAACGGATGAAAGTCATGGAGATCCTGTCCACCCACGGTCAAAGCGGGTCGGTCGTACGTCGTGAGCGAAACACTTCGCCCGCCGACCAGACTTCCCGGCACACCAGCGTTCAGTTTAGTCCCGCCGCCTACGATGGAGTGTGACCGAATACGCCCAGCCCACGCCATCCGCTTTCGACGAGCTCGTCGCCACGGTCGCCCGCCTGCGTGCGCCGGGCGGTTGCCCGTGGGACGCCGAGCAGACCCACGCGTCGCTCGTGCAGTACCTCACCGAGGAGACTCACGAGCTGATCGAGGCGATCGAGAGCGGCAGCCGCGACGACCTGCTGGAAGAGCTCGGTGACGTGCTCTACCAGGTGGTCTTCCACGCGAGCATCGCCGCCGAGACACCGGGGGAGGACTTCGACATCCAGGAGGTGGCCGCCCGGATGACTCGCAAGATGGTCGGCCGGCACCCGCACGTCTTCGCCGAGAGCGGCGCTCAGAAGACCACCGACGAGGTCATCGCCGGCTGGGACGACGTGAAGGCCGCCGAGAAGCCGCACCGCACCAGCGTGCTCGACGGCATACCGCAGGGCATGCCGGCGCTGGCGCTGGCCGACAAGGTGCTCGGCCGGGCCCAGAAGATCGGCCTGCTCGAGACGGATGCGCCCGCCCTGCTGCCCATCGACAGCGAGGCCGAGCTGGGCCCGATCCTGCTTGCCATCGTGTCCGCGGCCAAGGCCCAGGGGCTGGACTCCGAGCGGGCGCTGCGCACCGCGCTCCGCGACCTGCAGGACGAGATCCGCGCGGCGGAGCAGGAGATAGGCGACGGGTCCTTCGGCTTGGCCGACGGCGACCCGGCCGACGCCGGCGTTATCGCGTTCCCCACCGCATAGCGCCAGGCGGTGCGGCCCGCTAACGTCGCAGCATGACCGAAACGACCTTCAACGCGCTTCTCACCCAGCAAATCGGCAACGAGTTCGCCGCGTCCCAGCAGTACATCGCCATCGCCACCTGGTTCGACAGCCAGGACCTGCCCCAGCTGGCCGCGCACTTCTACCGGCAGTCCGTAGAAGAGCGCAACCACGCGATGATGCTCGTGCAGTACCGGCTCGACCGGGGCCTGGAGGTCGTGATCCCCGGGATCCCCGCCGTGATCAACGGTTTCGCTGACATCGTCGAACCGATCGCGCTGGCCCTCGCGCAGGAACAGCAGGTCACCGCTCAGATCGAGGCGCTCTTCAAGGCCGCCCGCACCGACGGCGACGCCCTCGGCGAGCAGGCCATGCTCTGGTTCCTCAAGGAGCAGGTCGAGGAGGTCGCCTCCATGTCGACCCTGTTGACCATCGCCAAGCGCGCCAAGGACAACCTGTTCGACATCGAGAACTTCATCGCCCGCGAGCAGGTCGGTGACGCCGGCGGCGACGCCGGCGCGCCCGGAGCCGCCGGCGGCGCGATCTAGCGCCGCGGCGGGGTCGGGCCGGGCGACCTGACAGAATTGGGGCATGGCAACAGCAGTGACCCCTCCCCGCGGCATGCGCGACTTCCTCCCGGCCGACAAGGCCACCCGCGAACGGGCTCTGGGCATCATCCGCTCCAGCTTCGCCGCGCACGGTTTCGACGAGATCGAAACGCCCGTGATGGAGGACACCATCAGGCTTCACTCCGGCCTCGGCGGCGACAACGAGAAGCTCGGCTTCGCAGTCCTCAAGCGCGGAATCGGCCCGGCCGACCTTGTGACGGCCGCCGAGGCCGACGACCTGCTCTCCCTGGCCGACCTGGGCCTGCGCTTCGACCTCACGGTGCCGCTGGCCCGGTTCTACGCCAGCCACCGCGCCGAGCTTCCCACGGTGTTCCGCTCCATCCAGATCGCCCCGGTCTGGCGCGCCGAACGCCCGCAGAAGGGCCGCTACCGCCAGTTCGTGCAGTGCGACATCGACATCATCGGCGAGGCCGGCCCGCTTGCCGAGATCGAACTGATCACCGCCACCGTCGCAGCCCTGGACAACCTGGGCCTGACCGGCTGCTCGATCCGCATCAACGATCGCCGCATCCTCACCGCCATGCTCAGCACCTGGGGCGTGGCCGGCAACCTCACCGAACGCGCCCTGATCACCCTCGACAAGCTCGACAAGATCGGTGTGGACGGCGTCGTCACCGAGCTCGGCGGCCTCGGAATCGACACCACCGGCCTGGCCGACACCCTCGCCGGGTTCAGCGACGCCGGCTGGCCCGACCCGCAGGATGCGCCGGCCTGGCTGGACGCCGCCGCGTACGCCGACCTTTCCGCGCTGCGGGCCGCGCTGCCCGGAGTTGCGCTCGAGTTCGACCCCACCCTGGTGCGCGGGATGGGCTACTACACCGGAACCATCTTCGAGATCAAGCACCCCGACCTGGGCTACTCGCTGGGCGGCGGCGGCCGTTACGACGGCATGATCGGCCGGTTCCTCGGCACCGATGTGCCCGCCTGCGGCTTCTCGATCGGGTTCGAACGCATCGTCGACCTGCTCGCCGGCTCCGACGACGACACCGAGTCCGCCGTCCTGCTCGTTCACGAGAAGGATGCCGACCCGGCCGCCCTCGTCGCGCTCAAGACCGCCCTCGTGGCAGAGGGCCTCCGGGTGCGGCTGGACAAGCGCACCAAGAACCTCAAGGCTCTACTCGAACGGGCCGGTGCCGCGGGTTACGGCCGGTTCGCGTTCGTGACCGATGACTCCGTCGAGCCCGACGACCTGGTCTTCAAGCCGCTGGCCGGCTGAACCGAGCACCCGCTGAACGGTTGATGTTCCGGCGGTGAACGGGACTTCAGTCCTGAGCGGGCCGGCGAACCGGTCACTAGACTGTTCTACGGACTGGAACACAGCGGCGTCTTCCTCAAAATCCACACGGACTTAGAATCCAAAAATCGATACACAGACAGACACAGGAGATAGTTGTGGCTCTTATTGACGCAGTTGTTGCACGCGAAATCCTCGACTCTCGGGGCAACCCGACCGTCGAGGTCGAGGTTCTGCTCGAGGACGGCACGCTGAGCCGTGCCGCCGTACCCTCAGGCGCCTCGACCGGCGCCTTCGAGGCCTACGAGCTGCACGACGGTGACAAGAAGCGTTACCTGGGCAAGGGCGTGCTCAAGGCCGTCGGCTCCGTCACCGACGAGCTCGGCCCGGCCGTCGAGGACCTCGACGCCGCCGACCAGCGCATCATCGACATGGTCCTCAACGAGACCGATGGCACCGTCAACAAGGAGCGCGTCGGCGCCAACGCCATCCTCGGCGTGAGCCTGGCCGTCGCCAAGGCCGCCGCCAGCTCGGCCGACCTGCCCCTCTTCCGCTACCTCGGCGGCCCGAACGCGCACACCCTGCCCGTTCCCATGATGAACATCATCAACGGTGGCTCGCACGCCGACAACGACGTCGACATCCAGGAATTCATGGTTGTCCCGCTCGGCGCCCCCACCTTCAGCGAGGGCCTGCGCTGGGGCGTTGAGGTCTACCACGCCCTCAAGGGCCTGCTGAAGAGCAAGGGCCTCGCGACCGGCCTCGGCGACGAGGGTGGCTTCGCCCCCAACCTGCCCAGCAACCGTGCGGCGCTCGACCTCATCGTCGAAGCCATCACGCTGGCCGGCTACACGCCCGGGACCGACATCGGCCTGGCGCTCGACTGCGCAGCCACCGAGTTCTTCAAGGACGGCGTCTACCACTTCGAGGGCAAGGAACTGACCTCCACCGAGATCGTCGCTTACTACGCCGAACTCCTCGAGGCGTACCCGCTCGTCTCCATCGAAGACCCGCTCGAGGAAGAGGACTGGGAAGGCTACGTCCACCTCACCGCTCAGCTCGGCGACAAGGTTCAGATCGTCGGAGACGACCTGTTCGTCACCAACCCGATCCGCCTGGCCAAGGGCCTCGAGATCAAGGCAGCGAACTCCATCCTCATCAAGGTCAACCAGATCGGCACCCTGACCGAGACGATGGACGCCGTCGCCCTCGCCCAGCGCGCCGGCTACACGACCGTCATCTCGCACCGCTCCGGTGAGACCGAAGACACCTTCATCGCCGACCTCGCGGTCGCCACGGATGCCGGCCAGATCAAGACCGGCGCCCCGGCCCGCAGCGAGCGCGTTGCCAAGTACAACCAGCTCCTGCGCATCGAAGAAGAACTCGGCGAGGCCGCGGTCTACGCCGGCCGTTCCGCGTTCCCGCGTTTCAAGGGCTAATCCCCTCTGAACCACCAGGGCTCCCCGCTCATCGGACATCGTCCGGGGCGGGGAGCCTTTTTTTTGGGGCGTGCGCCACCGCCAGGCTGCGGGTTTGCACAGGATCCGGGTTCGCGGGCCGTGGCGAACGGTGCGGGCCGAAAGATCTGGCACTCTAGAACCGGGGCATTTCTGTGTGCCCCGGCGAGCATCACCCACCGAGCACCCGACGGGAGTCACCGTGACCTTCACCGGTTCTGGCATGACCCCACCGCGCCTGCCCAAACCGCGCCGGGCGAAGCCGCACAGTACCGAGTCCCGCGGAACCGAGCCTCGCGGAACCGAGCCCCGCCGGACCGAGCCCCGCAGGACGGAGCAGAGGGCGGTCAAACTCGCCACAGACGAGACAGCGGTGCGCAGCTGGCTCCGTGGCCTGCGGCTGAGCGGATTCTCCTTCGTGATGATGGGTCTTCTGGTGCTCGCTGTCGTCGTGCTCGCGCCCAGTGTGCGCACCTATGCCGAACAGCGCAAACAGATCGACCAGCTGAGCGACACCGTCGCAGCGCAACAGGATTCGGTCGACGACCTCAAGGCGGAGCGGGAACGGTGGAACGACCGCACCTTCGTGACCACCCAGGCGCGGGACCGGCTCTCCTACGTGCTGCCCGGTGACATCAGTTTTCTCGTGATCAACGACAGCGGAGCCAGCGTCGACGACGCCGCCGACACCGCACCCATCAGTACCGCCATCCAGGACACCGAAGTCGACTGGGTCGACTCCGTCTTCCGATCGGTGATGACATCCGCACTGGCCCCCCAGGAGGCAGCACAATGACCCGACCGCCCTTCGACCCCGCCTCCGAGGCCGACATTGCCACGGTCTCCGCGCAGCTCGGTCGCCCCGCCCGCAACGTGATCGGCATCGCCGCCCGCTGCGCCTGCGGCGCGCCCACCGTCGTGGCCACGGCGCCGCGGCTGGAGGACGGCACCCCGTTCCCCACCCTGTACTACCTATCGCACCCTGCCGCCACGGCCGCGCTGTCGTTCCTGGAAGCCACCCAGGTGATGAACGAGTACAACCAGATGCTCGCCGACGACGAGGACCTGCGCGCCCACTACCGGGCCGCGCACGAAAGCTTCCTGGCCGATCGCGAGATGATCGGCGTGGTCCCCGAGCTCGCCGGCGTCTCCTCCGGCGGGATGCCGGTGCGGGTCAAGTGCCTGCACGCCCTGGCCGCGCACGCCCTGGCGGCCGGTCCCGGCGTCAACCCGATCGGCGACCTGGCCCTGCTGCGGGCCGCCTGGTCGCCCCAGGTGTGCGAGTGCCTGGACTACGCTCCGCCGGCGGTCCCGCCGGCCGACGCGTGACCGGCGCCGCGCGCCGCATCCTCACCGGCGTCGCGATCACCCTCGCGGCAGCCGTCGCGGTCGTGGGCGTCGTCGGCGACACCTCCGTCGCCCGCGCCGACCAGGTACGCGACCTCGAATACTGGCTGAATGACTACGGCTTCAGCCAAGCCTGGACCACCACCAAGGGAGCCGGCGTCACCGTCGCCGTCATCGACACCGGTGTCGACGGCAGCATCACCGAGCTCAACGGCGCCGTCGTCGGAGGCACCGACGTCTCCGGCGTCGGCTCGTCGAACGGCCAGACCCCGGTCGGCGCCGAGAACGAACACGGCACACTGGTGGCATCCCTCCTCGCCGGCCGTGGCACGCCAACCGGCGGCGGCCTGATCGGCGTGGCGCCAGAGGCGTCCATCCTCGCCGTCTCGGTGGCGTTCGGCACCAGTGACGCCGTGCTCAGCAATGACGACCAGATCGCCGCGGGCATCCGGTGGGCCGTCGACAACGGCGCCGACGTGATCAACATGTCACTCACCCGCAACACTCTCGACTGGCCGACCAGTTGGGATGACGCGTTCATGTACGCGTTCGAAAACGACGTCGTGGTTGTCGCTGCGGCCGGCAACAGGGGCAGCGGAACGACCGAGGTCGGCGCCCCCGCCACCATTCCCGGCGTACTCACCGTCGCCGGTGTCGACCAGTCCAAGGAGGCCAGCTTCGACGCCTCCTCGCAGGGCATCACCATCGCCGTTGCCGCGCCCAGCGAGAAGCTCGTCGGTGTCGCGCCCGGCGGCGGCTACATGGAGTGGAACGGCACCAGCGCGGCCGCGCCGATAGTCTCCGGGCTGGTGGCC
Organism: Cryobacterium zongtaii; assembly: GCF_002909375.1. Taxonomy (GTDB): domain Bacteria; phylum Actinomycetota; class Actinomycetes; order Actinomycetales; family Microbacteriaceae; genus Cryobacterium; species Cryobacterium zongtaii. The sequence goes on along the minus strand of NZ_PPXD01000026.1, from coordinate 195,733 downwards.
CTGGTGCGCTCGGCCTACCCGAAGCTGGATGCCACCGAGGTGATGAACCGGATCATCGAGACCGCGAACCCGAACGGGCACACGGTACCGAGCCCGATCTACGGCAACGGCCTGATCGACGCCGCCGCCGCGGTCTCCGCGTACGTGCCGAAGTCCACCTCCGCCACGCCCGCCGAGCTCCTGCAGGAGTGGATCACCCTGCACCGCCGCGCCGACGCCGCGCCGATGACGCCCGCCACACCGGGAACTCCGGTGCCCGTTGTCCCGGATGCCGACCCGCCCCTGCCGGAGCAGAACAGCGCCGCCGGCTGGCTGCCCAGCCCACTCACCCTCACCTATGTCAGCGTGCCGCTCGCCGTCCTGGTGGGTTTTGCTATCCTAGTAACGCTGTTCGGCATTGGGGCCACGCGGCATTTCAAGCGAATTCGTTCTCATCTCTAAACTTTCGCGTATCCAATCCCTGTAGGAGGCCTTCTAATCGTGCCCAAAATTCTCATCGTCGGTGGCGGCTACGCGGGTTTTTATACCGCCTGGAAGCTTGAGAAGTGGTTGCGTCCCGGCGAGGCCGAGGTCACCATGGTCGATCCGCTGCCGTACATGACCTACCAGCCGTTCCTCCCCGAGGTGGCCGCCGGATCCATCGATCCGCGTCACTCGGTCGTGGCCCACCGTCGCCACCTCAAGAAGACCAATGTGCTCACCGCCAAGGTCACCAACGTGAACCACGCGGAAAAGAAGGCCACGATCACGCCGCCGGTCGGCGAACCGTGGGTCTTCGACTACGACATCATCGTGGTCACCGCCGGCGCCGTGTCGCGCACCTTCCCGATTCCCGGGGTCGCGGACCAGGCCATCGGCCTGAAGACCATCGAGGAAGCCGTCGCGATCCGCGACACCGTCCTCACCAACTTCGACAAGGCAGCCCAGCTGCCCGCCGGCCCCGAGCGCGACCGCTTGCTGACCTTCGTGGTCATCGGTGGCGGCTTTGCCGGCATCGAGGTGTTCGCCGAGCTGCGCTCCTTCGCCAGCTCGCTGCTCACCAAGTACCCGCAGATCGCCTTCGAGGACACGCACTTCCACCTCATCGAGGCAATGGGTCGCATCATGCCGGAGGTGAGCGAAACCACCGCGCTGTGGGTCATCAAGAACCTCGCCGAGCGTGGTGCAGAGGTGCACCTGAACACCCAGCTCACCTCTGCCGTCGACGGCAAGATCGAGCTCTCCACCGGGGAGTCCTTCGAGACCGACCTGATCGTCTGGACCGCCGGCGTCATGGCGAACCCCGGCATCGTGCGCAACACCGACCTCCCGGTCGAAGAGCGCGGCCGGTTGCGCGTGCGCGCCGACCTGCGTGTCGGCACCGAGGACGAGATCGTCGTCGACGCCTGGGCCGCCGGTGACATCACCGCGGTTCCCGACCTCTCCGGCGGCGGCGTCGGCGGCTTCTGCGTGCCGAACGCCCAGCACGCCGTGCGCCAGGGCAAGCTCATGGCCAAGAACATCGTCGCGGTCCTCCGCGGTGAGGGCCCCGCGGACTACAACCACAAGAACCTCGGAGCCGTGGCCGGCCTCGGCGTCGGCGTCGGCGCATTCCAGTCCGGCAAATTCGCCCTCAAGGGTTTCCCGGCCTGGATCGCCCACCGCGGCTACCACGGCCTGGCCATGCCGAGCTGGGAGCGCAAGATCCGCGTCGTCGGAGGTTGGGTCCTGAACTTCTTCCTGGGCCGCGACATCGTGTCGCTCGAGGCCGTGCAGACGCCTCGCGCCGTGTTCCAGGAGTTCGCGTCCCGTCCGAAGCCGCCGGCAGCCGCACCCGCGGTCGTCGCCCCGGCCGCGGTGAAGGCCCCGCGAGCACCGCGCAAGGCCCCGGTGAAGAAGCCCGTCGTCGAGGTCGCCGCTGCCGAATCAGGCACGGAGACCATCGCAGCACCGTAAAGTCACCGGTGGATGCCGCACCCCGGTGCGGCATCCGCTCGTGCTGCCCGGCTAGACCGGGCGTGCCCCCGTAGCCCAACCGGCAGAGGCAGGCGACTTAAAATCGTCACAGTCTGGGTTCGAATCCCAGCGGGGGCACCAGGAATCACCCGGCGCGGCGCGTCTCAGCGTCGGCCTGGCAGTACGAAGCGCTGCCACGCCCAGGCGGCCACGCTGACCACGGCGAAGCCCGTCGCCACCACCCAGAGCAGCATCGCGGCGCCGGTGCCCGTCCAACGCGGAAGCATGGGCGAGAGCAGCGTGAACAGAGTGAGGAAGGCCGGCACCGTCAGGGCGGCCCAGATCGGCGGCGACCAGGCCAGGATGCTGCGTCCACTCGTATTCCCGATCGGAATGAGCACGAGCACGGCCGAGCCGATCGAGGCCAGCACGACGGTGTTCGCGACCTCAGCGGCCAGGGTGCTGAGGAAACCGTCGGCCGCCGGTAGGGTGCCGACGACCAGCAGCGAGGCCAGTCCCAGGGCGAACAAACTGCCGGCCCGGATGGCGGCCAGCTGGCCCCGTTGGGCCAGGCCGGGCCCCGCGCCAACGACGACGCTGCCCAGCAGGCCGAAGAGCAGGGCGGGCTGTAGCTCGAACAGCCTGGAGGCGAGCGCGGTGACGGCGACGACCGCGAGGTACCGCGGCAGGATCGTCGTGGTCACCTCGATGTGCAGCGCCCTGGACCCCCACCACCGCGGCACCAGGGCGGCTACGGCGTTCACCACCACGAGGGCGAGAACCACGGCCAGCAGCAGCCGGAGATAGGCCGGCGTGGCGGACACCGGGCCAGACAACAGGACGAACACGGCGGCGGCGACGACGGTGCCGCCGTAGGCCACCCAGCGGTTGACCTGCAGGGTCGGGGCGACCTCGAATTCCTCACCGGCGCGGTTGCGGCCGGCGAGCTGGTGGCCGCGAAAGAGCGGCCGGCCGTCTCGCGCCCGGGTGATGGTGCCGGCCAGCAGCCGGGCCGGAATCACGAGCAGCAGCAGGGCTCCCAGCGTGAGCATCGCCGCCTGCAGCCAAGGGAATTGCGCCACGGTCCAGGGCGGGATCACCGCGGTGCTGAACTGGGTGGGGTCGTTCCAGCCGCCTCCTGGCACGGTCAGCTCGGGCGGTGCGGCGGCGTCGCCGTCGTCGGGGGCGGCGGGTAGCGGGCTGGGCGAACCGCTGCCCGGTGTGGCCGTGGGGGTCGCCAGTGCGGTCGCCGTCGGGGCAGGCACGACGGGCGGGGCGGCGGTCGGTGTCGGGGCCGGTGCGGGCGCCGCGGTCGCGGCACCGAAGGTCACCCGGATCGCCGAGCTGCCGGGGCTCACATTGCCGGCGGCATCTTGCTGCACTGCGCGCAGGTCGTACGAGCCGTTCGCTATGCCGGACCCTGTGCACGACCAGGTGCCACCGGACACGACGGCGCTGCAGACCGAGTAGGCGCCGGCGAAGACCGTGACGGTGGCCCCGTTCTCGCCCCGCCCGGTGAACGGCCCGGCGGCGGAGGTCAGCGTGGCGTCGGCGGCGGGACTCGTCACGACGGGCGCGGCCGGGGCGTCGACGTCGAAGGTCAGGCTGATCGGATCGCTTGCCGGCGACGACTCCGGGGCGCTGAACGAGGTCTGCTGTGAGGCAGTGATCTGCTGCGCCCCGCTCGACACCGCGCCCTCCAGCAGGCAGGCCCACACCCCGGAGGTGTCGACGGTGAACGAGCAGCTCGCTCCCGCGGCGAGAGTGGCGGTGACGGTGGCGCCGGGATAGCCGGTGCCGCGCACCATCCCGCTCGAGGAGGAATGGCCGGTCGAGCCGCCCGTGACCGTCGGGGCCTGCAGCACCCGTACGGTGTGGACCGCCGCGAGGGCGGAGTCCCCGGGCACCTCCGCCCGCAGGTCGACGGCGGGTCCGCTGGGCAGGACCACTCCGGGGCACTGCCAGGTGGACGACCCGTCGGTGGCGACGGTGCACAGCGGAGCGCCGCCGGTGGGGGAGAGCAGCTGAATGTCGTGTGTGGGGTCACGGGTACCGGAGACGGTGACGCTCCCGGCCACGAAGGCGTTGGCGCCGGGGCTGTCGATGGTGGGCGCGGCGGGGGCGGGCGGAGCCGGCGACTCGGACGGCGTCTCCGCTGGTGGCTCTGACGGCGAGTCTGACTCCGACGGCGCCAGCGAGGCGTCGGGAGTCGTGGTTTCGGCGGGTGCCGGTTCGGTCGCGGTGGCAGGCGCCGTCTCGATCGTGACGGCCATGGCCGGTGGGACCGCACCGGCGAGCGGGCCGATCAGCACGGTGCCGACCAGAGCCGCGAGCAGGATCCCGAACGAGGCCGCCCGCGTGCGTGTGGGTCGCCGAAGACCCCGACCGGTTCGTGTGTTCGACCCGTGCGCGCTGAAACGGCGTGACCTCTGCAATGGACTCCCTCAGACCATTCCATGGGCCATGGCCAGGAATGTCAATGTGGCGCGCCCGACCGAGGAGATCCTGCGCCATAATGTGCACTGGGTCAACTGCCCCACTATTCGACGTTAACGACGCAGGACAAGGTGATCAGGTGACACGCATCCCCGCCGCGGACCGGCGCAGCGCCCTGGTGCGTGCCGCGTTACGGGTCGTCGCCGACCGGGGCGTGGCCCAGGCCACCACTCGAGCCATCGTCGCCGAGGCCGGTATGTCGCTGGCAAGCTTCCACTACGCCTTCCAGAGCCGCGACGAGCTGATGGTCGAACTCATCAGGTACGTCGTGGCTGAGGAAGCCACCGCCGTGCTACCTGAGCCGTCCAGCACGGAATCGCAGGGTCAGGACGACATCCAGTCGCTGCGGCAGATCCTGCGCGACGGACTGCAACGCTACGCCGATCACATGAGCCGCGACCCCCTGAGAGAGAAGGCCATGCTCGAACTCACCCAGTACGCCCTCAGGTCCCCGGAGTTGCGCCACCTCGCCGTGGCCCAGTACGAGCGCTACCACGCCCTCGCGGCCGAGGCGCTGGACACCGCGGCCCGGCGGAGCGGCTCGGTCTGGCTGCATCCCGTCGGCGAGGTGGCCCGCCTTCTCGTCTCCCTCACCGACGGCCTCACCATCGCCTGGCTGGTGGATCGGAATGACACCGCCACCGCCACCCTGCTCGATTTCGCCGCGGACTCCGTCGCCGCGCTGGGCCGGCCCGCATGAGCCTCGACCTCTCACCGCGGCCGACCGGTCCGGCTGCCACGCCCTGGCTCGACCCGCAGCAGTACTGGCCGGACCTGACCGAGGCCACCCGGGGCCTGGACACCCCCGTGGGGGCGCTGCACCTCGGGGCCCTGCGGCACAACACCCACGACATGCTCGGCCGCGCCCAGGGCACCCCGATCCGGGTGGCCAGCAAGTCGCTGCGGGTACGCGGCGTGCTCGACGCCGTGCTCGCCCTGCCCGGCTACCGCGGCATTCTCGCCTTCACCCTGGCCGAGGCCCTCTGGCTCGCCCAGACCCACGACGACATCGTGGTCGGCTACCCCAGCGTCGACAGGGCGGCGCTTCACACGCTGGCCCGCTCGGCCGACCTGGCCGCCCGAGTGACCCTGATGGTGGACTCGATCGACCACCTCGACATCGTCGACGCCGTGCTCGCGCCGTCGCAGCGTGAACGCATCCGGGTCTGCCTCGAACTGGACGCGTCCTGGAACGCGCCGGTGCTCGGCCACCTGGGGGTGTGGCGCTCGCCCGTGCACACGCCGGAGGACGCCAGGGCCCTGGCCCTGGCCATCGTCTCCAGGCCCGGCTTCGAGCTGGTCGGGCTGATGGCGTATGAGGCGCAGATCGCCGGTCTCGGCGACAGGCCCCCTGGCCACCCCGTGCAGGGCGGGCTGAACCGGTGGGTGCGCAACAGGTCGATCGTCGACATCACGGCCCGGCGCGCCGCGGCGGTCGCCGCGGTGCGGCAGGTCGCCGACCTGGAATTCGTCAACGGCGGCGGCACCGGCTCGCTGGAGAGCACCCACGCCGACACTTCGGTGACCGACATCGCGGCCGGGAGCGGCTTTTTCGGCGGCCACCTGTTCGACAGCTACTCGGGCTTCCGGCCGGCACCGGCCGCCGCCTTCGCCCTGTCGGTTGTGCGGAAGCCCACCGCGCAGACGGCGGCCTTGCTCGGCGGCGGCTGGATCGCCTCCGGTCCGCCGGGGGCGGATCGCTCACCGCGCCTGGTCTGGCCGGAGGGTCTGAGCCTGGTGCCGCGCGAGATGGCGGGGGAGGTGCAGTCACCGGTCACCGGTTCTGCCGCCGCCGCCCTGCGGGTCGGCGAGCGTGTCTGGCTGCGGCACACCAAGTCCGGCGAACTCAGCGAACATCTCAACGAATTCGCGCTGGTCGAGGACGGTATCGTGGTCGACATGCTGCCGACCTACCGAGGCGAAGGCAAGGCCTTCCTGTGACGGCCAGCGGCGCCCGCTGGCAGAACTGGGCGCGCAGCGAGTCCGTCGTGCCGGTCAGGGTGGAGCGGCCGACCAGCGCGGCCGCCACGCAGCGCGCCGTGCTCGCCGCCGTGAAATCGGGCGTCAGGATCAAGGCCGTCGGTTCCGGACACAGTTTCTCGGGCATCGCGGTCTCGCCCGGCGTGCAACTGGACCTGGCCTGGGGCGGGTTGATCGACGTCGACGAGGCCACGGCCAGGGTGACCATCGCCGCCGGCACCCGCCTGCACCAACTGCCCGCGCTGCTGGCCCCCTACGGGCTCGCCCTGGAGAATATGGGCGACATCGACAGGCAGACCATCGCCGGAGCCACCTCGACCGGCACGCACGGCACCGGCGGCGCCTTCGCCGGCCTCGCCGCCCAGATCGTCGCCGTGACGCTGGTCACCGGCGACGGTTCGGTGCTGCGCGTCACCGAGACCGAGAATCCCGAGCTGCTACCCGCGGTGCGACTGGGGCTCGGCGCCCTGGGCATCCTCGTGGACCTCACCATCCAGTGCGTGCCGGCCTTTCTCCTGCACGCCGTCGACGCACCGGAGCCGTTCGAGGCCGTTCTGGACGGCTACCTCGAGCGCAGCACCTCGGCCGACCACTTCGAGTTCTACTGGTTCCCGCACACCGAGACCGCCCTCACCAAGACCAACACCCGGCTGCCGCCGCGCACCGGCCGGGACCCGCTGGGCCGGCTGAACCGCTGGGTCGACGACGAACTGCTCGGCAACGCGGTGTTCCGCGCCACCTGCGCGGCGGGAGTGGTCCTGCCGCCGCTGGTGCCCAGGGTCAACCGCCTCGTGGAACGGCTCACCGGCCGCCGCGACGTCACCGACCACTCGCATCGGGTTTACGTCACGAACCGCACCGTGCGATTCCACGAGATGGAGTACGCGCTGCCGCGCCAGGCGGTGCCGGACGCGCTCCGCGAGGTGCGCGCCCTCATCCAGAAGCGCGGCTGGCGCATCTCCTTCCCCCTCGAAGTGCGCTCGAGCGCGGCCGACGATATCTGGCTCTCCACCGGCTACGGACGAGACACCGGCTACATCGCCGTGCACAGGTACTTCCGCGAGAACCCGCAGAAGTACTTCGCCGACGTCGAGGCGATTATGCGCGCGCACGACGGTCGCCCACACTGGGGGAAGATGCACAACCTGGACGCGGACACGCTCCGCCAGGTCTACCCGCGCTTCGACGACTTCCTCGCCGTGCGGGACCGGCTCGACCCGGAGCGTCGATTCACCAACCGTTACCTGGAAAGAGTTCTTGGGCCATGAGCAGCAACACCCCGGCGTCCCGCGCCTGGCAGCACCGGGCCGCCGAACTGGGCGATCGGCTCCCCACCGGTTTTCAGATAGGCACGGCCACCTCGGCCTTCCAGATCGAAGGCGGCGCGCGTGACGGCGGCCGCGGCGAATCCCATTGGGATGCCTTCACCCGCGAGCCCGGCCGCATCCTGGACGGCCAGAACGCGTCGGTCGCCGCCGACCACATCGGCAAGCTGACCGAGGACGTCACCCTGCTGCGGGAGTTGGGCGCAGACAGCTATCGGTTCTCCTTCGCCTGGCCGCGCCTGCAACCCGACGGTCGTGGGACGCTGAACCGGTCGGGTCTGGCGTTCTACGACAGGCTGCTCGATCAGCTGCTCGGCAACGGCATCAGCCCGATGGCAACCCTGTCGCACTGGGACACCCCCGCTGCGCTCCGTGGCGGCTGGCTGAACCGTGACACCGCGATGAGATTCGGCGATTACGCCCACGAGATGGGTGCGGTCTTCGGCGACCGCATCGACCGGTGGGTCACCATCGCCGACCCGGCGACGGTGATGTTCAACGGCTACATGATCGGCGTGCACGCCCCGGGCCAGGCCCTCTTGTTCGACGCGTTACCGGCCGGCCACCACCAGCTGCTCGGTCACGGCCTCGCCGTGCAGGGGCTGCGCGCCGCCGACGTGCGCGGCGGGATCGGCCTCGCCAATGTGCACTCGCCGGTGCAGAGCGCCACCGACCGGGAGGCCGACCGCGACGCCGCGGCCCTCTACGACCTGCTGCGCAACCGGCTCTTCGCCGATCCGGTGCTGCTCGGCCGCTACCCAGACCCCGTCGGGGTGTTCGAGAACGAGCTGCGCTACCTGCACGAGATCGAACCCGACGACCTGCGCACGATCCACCAGCCGCTGGACTTCTACGGCGTGGAGTACTTCCAGCCCAGCCGGGTGGCGGCCGGAGCGGCCAAACCGGTACGCGCGCCCGAGGACCGTCCCGCTGAGGAACGCCCGATGAGCAGCCGGTTGCCGTTCCACCTGACCGAGTTCCGCGAGCATCCGGTCACCGGGTTCGGCTGGCCGAACGCACCCGAGTACCTGCCGGTGCTGCTGGCCGAATTGCAGGACCGCTACGGCGAGGCCCTGCCGCCGGTCTACCTCACCGCGGGTGGCGCGAGCTATCCCGACACAGCGGATGTCCGTGGCGCGGTGACCGACCTGGCCCGCATCGACTACCTGGCCGAGCACCTCGTGGCGGCCGTGGACGCCGTCGCGCCCGGCGGACCGGCCGAGGGGGTTGACCTTCGCGGCTACCTGATCTGGTCGCTGCTGGACGGCTTCGAATGGGCGGCCGGCTACACCCAACGCTTCGGCCTGGTCCACGTGGACTTCACCGACCCCGCCCGGAAGCGCACCCCCAAACTCTCCTACCGCTGGCTCCAGGAAGTCCTCAGCGCAAGATAGGTTCGCGAGGTGTGAGACAAGCCCCGAAAACCGGCCCGGATGGGTGCTTTTCTCACACTTCGCGGACCCGGGCGGGATGATTCCTTGGAGTGTGATGGGAAGCACATGGGAGCCCCAGCGGGCTTCGTTATGATGGGGCTCGAACACGTATCGCCCAGGTCAAATCGCAAGGAGACGCTGCCATGGAATGGCTCATCCCGGTCCTCATCGTCGTCGCACTCGTTGCGATCGCGGGTATCTACCTGTGGGCGACCTACAACTCGCTCATCACCCTCAAGGTGCGGGTGGATGAAGCGTGGAGCGACATCACTGTGCAGCTCAAGCGCCGTGCCGACCTCATCCCCAATCTGATCGAAACCGTCAAGGGCTACGCGGCTCACGAGAAGTCGGTTTTCGAGAACGTGACCAAGGCGCGCGCCGAGACTCTCTCCGCGCAGGGCCCGGTGGACGCCGCCGCGGCCGAGAACCACATGCAGACGGCCCTGAAGAGCATCTTCGCGGTCGCCGAGGCGTACCCGCAGCTGCAGGCCAGCCAGAACTACCTGCAGTTGCAGGGCGAGCTGGTCGACACCGAAGACAAGATCCAGGCCTCCCGCCGGTTCTACAACGGTGGCGTGCGCGAGCTGAACACCAAGATCCAGGTCTTCCCGAACCACCTGTTCGCGAAAAACCTCGGCTTCAGCCAGCGCGAGTTCTTCGAGGTCAGCGACTCCGCGGCCATCGCCGAACCGCCTCGCGTGCAGTTCTAGCCGCCACACCTGTAACCGCAGCCCCGAAGAGGACCCATGTACAGCGCGATCGCGCGTAACAAGCGCAACACCGTCTTCATCATTGTGCTGTTCGTGGTGATCATCTCCGGGCTCGGCTGGCTTGCCGGTCTTGCCTACGGCGTACAGGGTCCCGGCGTGCTCATCCTCACCCTGGTGATCGCCGGCGGTTACGCGCTGATCCAGTACTTCGCGGCCGGTCGGCAGTCGATCGCCATGAGCGGGGGCATCCGGGTGAACAGCGTCACCGATCACCCCCGGCTCTGGCGCATCGTGGAGAACCTGTCGATCACCACGGGCACGCCGATGCCCGAGGTGTACATCATCAACGACCCGGCGCCCAACGCCTTCGCCACCGGCCGGGACCCCAAACACGCCATCGTGGCCGCCACCACCGGTCTGCTCGACATCATGGACGACGCCGAACTGGAGGGCGTCATGGCCCACGAGATCGGGCACGTGCGCAACTACGACATCCGCGTCTCGATGATCGTGTTCGGCCTGGTCGTGGCCGTCGGTTTCATCTCCGACATCTTCCTGCGAATGGCGTTCTTCGGCCGCGGTAACAACAACAACGGCAACCCGATCGTGCTGGTGTTCGGCCTGGTCGCCATGATCGTGGCCCCGCTGATTGCCTCGGTCGTGCAACTGGCCGTGTCGCGGCAGCGCGAGTACCTGGCGGATGCCACCGGCGCCCTGACCACCCGTCAGCCGGATGCCCTGGCCAGCGCCCTGGCCAAGCTGGGCGAGTACGGCCGCCCGATGCGCAAGCAGAACACCTCGATGGCGCACCTGTGGATCGCCGACCCGCTCAAACCCGGCGTGATGGACAAGCTCTTCGCCACCCACCCGCCACTGACCGAGCGCATCGAGCGACTGCACGCGATGGGCAGCACCTTCTAAGGCCTAGATCTCAGGCGCTAGATCCCAGGCGCTAGATCTCCGCGGCGAGAGCGGCCGCGAGGTTGCCGCGGGGGACCACCTCGATGTCGGACAGACCCTGCCAGGCCGCGGTGCTCCGCAGCACCTCGGCCAGGCGTGCGGCGGTGTCGGCGGGCGCGGTGGGCTCGGCCCAGCTGGCCTGCACCCGCAGCACCCCGGCCTGCCTGTCGTTCTTGAGGTCGACACGGCCCACGATGGTGTCGCCGAGCAGCACCGGCAGCACGTAGTAGCCGAATTGCCGTTTCTCCTGGGGGGTGTAGATCTCGATGCGGTAGTGGAAGCCGAACAGTCGTAGCGCCCGCGCCCGTTCCCAGACCACAGGGTCGAACGGGCTGAGTACCGCCGCGGCGTCCAGCCGGCGGGGCAGCCGGGCGTCCCGGTGCAACCAGGCGGTGCCGGCGGCCCCGCCCCGGCCCCAACCGGGAACCTCGACCGGAATCAGCTCACCCGCATCCTCGAGCTCGGCGATGGCGGCGCGGGCGGGTTCGGTGCGCAACCGGAAGTAGTCGGCCAGGTCTTTCACAGTGCCGATGCCGTGGGCCCGGGCCGCCTGCGCGATGAGCGCACGGTGCGCGTCGGCGGCCGGCACCTCGCGGTCGAGCAGCGCGGTCGGGAAGACCTGCTCGGGCAACGCGTAGACCCTCTCGAACCGTTGGCGGCCGCCGCTGACCACGTCGCCCCAGCGGAACAGCGTCTCCAGGCCGATCTTCACATCCGACCAGCCCCACCAGGGGCCGCTGCGTTTGTTGGCGTCGTGCTCGATCGCGCTGGCGCGCATGGGGCCGTTGGCGGCCAGCTCGGCCCGCAGCCAGGCCAGCATGGGGGCGTTCTCCTGCGACCAGTGGGTGTCGTCGGCGGCGGCCTTGTCCCTGTACGCCTGCATCCGCCAGCGGAACAGCGGCCAGTCATCCACCGGGATCAGCGACGCCTCGTGCACCCAGTACTCGGTGAGCCGCGGCTTGGCGCCGGTGCTCAACCTGTCGAGCTGGGCCTTGTCGTAGGGGCCGAGACGGCTGAACGCCGGCACGTAGTGGCTGCGTTCGAAGACGTTCACCGAGTCGATCTGCAGCAATCCGAGCCGCTCCACGAGGGCGCCGAGCTGGCGGATGCCTGGAGTGGGCGCGGCCGGGCGGCCGAAGCCCTGCGCGGCGAGGGCGACACGGCGGGCGAGGGCGGGCGAGATCGTCTGGAGCACGCCTCGACCCTACCGGCGGCCGGCGACATCCGACGTTCACGCCGCGTTCAACCCTGCGGTGTGCCTGCGCAACCCGCCGCTTCTAGTCTCGCAGCGACCGGTACAGCCGGTCATCACCCTGCTCTCTCATACGGAGGACCCTTGCTTACCACCCGCACCCTGGCCGCTTCCCTCGCCGCGACAGCCATCGTCGCTCTCACCCTCACGGGCTGCGCGAGCGGCACCGCCGAGGCGACCGGCACCGACGGTTCCGTCGACGCGGCCACCGCCACCAGCATCTCCGCCTTCGGCGACCTGGCCGGCCTCGAGGCCGCCGCCATCGAGGAGGGCGCCCTGAACGTCATCGCCCTCCCGCGGGACTGGGCCAACTACGGCGCTGTTCTGGACCTCTTCGCCGAGAAGTACCCCGAGATCACCATCACCGAGGCCGCCCCTGACGGCTCCAGCGCCGAGGAAATCCAGGCCGCCGAGAACCTGGCCGGCCAGGACACCGCCCCCGACGTCTTCGACCTGGGCCTGGCCGTTGCCCTGGCCAACACCGACCAGTTCGCCCCCTACCAGGTGGCCACCTGGTCCGACATCCCCGACGCGCTGAAGGAAGAGAGCGGCCTGTACGTGGGTGACTACGGCGGATACATGGCTGTGGGCTACGACCCCGACGCCGTTCCCGCACCCGAGTCGTTGGCCGACCTGCTCGGCGCCGACTACAAGGGCAAGGTCGCCATCAACGGCGACCCGACCCAGGCCGGAGCGGCTTTCGCCGCCGTCGGCATGGCCGCCGTCCAGAACGACGGCTCGGTGGACGACTTCCAGGCCGGCATCGACTTCTTCAGTGACCTCAACGCCGCCGGCAACTTCGTGAAGGTCGACCCGACCCCCGCCACCATCGCCTCGGGCGAGACCCCCGTCGTCTTCGACTGGGACTACCTCAACGTCGGCTACGGCGCCCAGCTGGAGGGTGAGCGCAACTGGGAGGTCGTGGTCTTCCCCGGCACCGGCTACGCCGGCTACTACAACCAGGCGATCAACGTGGATGCGCCGCACCCGGCCGCCGCGCGCCTCTGGCAGGAATTCCTCTACAGCGACGAAGCGCAGAACCTCTGGCTCGAAGGAGGCGCCCGCCCGGCGCGCGCCGACGCCATGGCCGCGGAAGGCACCATCGACGCCGACCTGTTCGACGCCCTGCCCGCCGTGCCGGACACCACAGTGGTCCCGACCGCCGCGCAGAGCGAAGCCGCGGCAACGCTGCTCGGCGAAAAGTGGGCCGCGGCTGTCCAGTAGGTTCCGTGTGCCGGCAGCAGCCTTCGGGCTGCTGCCGTTCGCGGTTTATGTGCTGCTCTTCCTGGCCCTGCCGACCCTGATCGCCGTCGGCACCGGCTTCATCGGCAACGACGGCGGTTTCACCCTCGACACCGTTGCCGCGCTCGGCGACCCCGTGGTGCTGGCCGCCTTCGGCAGCTCGATCTGGTTGTCGGCGCTGACCGCGATCATCGGCGCCGTCGTGGGCGCCCTGGTCTGTTACGCCCTGCTCGGCGCCCGCCCGGACGGGGCGTTGCGCTCCACCGTCGATTCCCTCAGCAGCGTCATCGCCCAGTTCGGCGGCGCCATGCTCGCCTTCGCGTTCACCGCGACCATCGGCATCCAGGGCATGGTCACCCTGCTGCTGCAGGAGCGTCTGGGCATCGACATCTTCGCCGACGGGGTCTGGCTCTACGAACTGCCCGGCCTGGTGCTGCCGTACATCTACTTTCAAGTGCCCCTGATGATCATCACCTTCATGCCGGCGCTCGCGTCGCTCAAGTCGACCTGGGCGGAAGCCAACGCCACCCTCGGCGGCAGCACGCGCACCTACTGGCTGCGCATCGGGCTGCCGGTGCTGGCGCCGTCATTCCTGGGCGGCCTGCTGCTCCTGTTCGCCAACGCGTTCTCCTCGTACGCCACCGCCGCTACCCTCACCAGCCAGGGCGCGCAGATCGTGCCGCTGCAGATCCGGTCGGCGCTGACCAGCGAGACCATGCTCGGCCGGGAGAACCTCGCCGGCGCGCTGGCGCTGGGCATGATCCTGGTGATGACCGTCGTGATGTTCGGCTACTCCAAGCTGGCGTCCCGCGCCGCGAGGTGGCAGCGATGACGGCGGGTCTCCGGTCGGTGCGCGGCGTCGCGCACGCGCCCGGTCGGCTCACCCGGCTGCTGATCCTCGGCGGGGTCGGCCTGGTCTTCGCGGTGCCGATCCTCGCGATGATCGAGTTCACCCTGCGGCGCGGCCTGGTCGGCGGCTACGACTTCCAGCGATGGATCGAGCTGTTCCAGAACGGGCTGACCGGCGAGTACGCCCCGGTTCTGGTCGCCCTCGGCAACTCGGTGGGTCTGGCCGTCGGCACCGTCGTGATCGTGCTGGTGCTGCTGGTGCCGACGATGTTGCTCGTGCACATCCGGTTTCCCCGGCTGCGCCGCACGCTGGAGATCGTGTGCATCCTGCCCATCTCCATCCCCGCGATCGTGCTCGTGGTGGGCCTGGCCCCGGTGTTCAGCGTGCTGGCCCGGTTCGCGGGCAGCGGCGTCTGGACGCTGGCATTCGCGTACGGTATCACCGTGCTGCCGTTCGCCTACCGGGCGATCCACGCCAACCTCGATGGTGTGGACGTGCGCACGCTCAGCGAGGCGGCGCGCACCCTCGGTGCCGGCTGGGCCAGTGTGCTGGTGCGGGTGCTCGTGCCGAACCTCCGCCGCGGCATCCTGGCCGGCGCGTTCATCGCCGTGGCCGTGGTGCTGGGCGAGTTCACCATCGCGTCGCTACTGAGCCGGGTCAACCTGCAGACCGCGCTCGTCGTGGTCAGCAAGAACGACCCGTACAGCGCCGTGATCCTCTCGCTGCTTGCACTGTTCGCGGCGTTCCTGCTGTTGCTGGCCATCGGCCGGCTCGGCACCGAACGTCGCCGGCCGGCCCGCACCCCGACCACCCTCACCCCGACCACCCCGACCTCCGGCGGAGACCAGTCATGAGTCACATCCAAACGCCCCCAGTTCAGCAGAAGACCGTCGTCGAGTTCGCCGGCGTGGCCAAGCGCTACGGCAGCCACCTGGCGCTGACCGAGTTCGACCTCACCCTGCAGCCCGGCGAACTCGTGGCCCTGCTCGGCCCCAGCGGCAGCGGCAAGACCACGGCGCTGCGGGTGCTGGCTGGCCTGGAGAGCTGCGACGACGGACGCATCCTGATCAACGGCGACGACGTCTCCGGGCTGCCGACCAGCCGCCGCGACATGGGCATGGTGTTCCAGTCCTACTCGCTGTTCCCGCACCTGAGCGCCGGCGAGAACGTCGAATTCGGACTGCGAATGCGCCGGGTGCCGGCCGCGGAGCGCCGCGAACGGGCGGCGGCGGCCCTGGCCCTGGTCGGCCTGGACGCCCACTACGGCCGGTTCGCGCACGAACTCTCCGGCGGCCAGCAGCAGCGGGTGGCCCTGGCCAGGGCGCTGGTCACCCGGCCCCGGGTGCTGCTGCTCGACGAACCGCTCTCGGCGCTGGACGCCAAGGTGCGGGTGCAGCTGCGCGATGAGATCCGGCGCATCCAGACCGAACTGGGCATCACCACCCTCTTCGTGACGCACGACCAGGACGAGGCCCTCGCCGTCGCCGACAGGGTCGCGGTGATGCGGGACGGCCGGATCGAGCAGGTGGGCACGCCGGAGGAGCTCTACACCAGGCCGGCGACGCCGTTCATCGCGGATTTCGTGGGGCTGAGCAACCGGCTGCCCGGAGCGGTGCGGCACGGCTTCGCCGAGGTGCACGGGGTGGTCCTGCCGCTGCTGGACCCGTCCCACGCGGATGGGCCGGTGCGGGTTTTCGTGCGTCCAGAGGACCTGACGCTGGTCACGGCCGGGACGCCAGGCGATGCTCCGGCAGGCATGAGCCTGGCCGGCATCGTGCTGGTCTCCAGCTTCCTCGGCTCGTTGCGCCGCACCAGCGTGCAACTCGAGCAGGGCGGCACCGTCGTGGTGCAACACGACGTCCGCGACCGCCATCAGGTGGGCGAGAGCGTGCTGGTGCGCTTTGCCGGCGCACCCGTCCCGGTGGAAGCTGTGCAGGACCTCGCCGCCGCGCTCCCACGCCGTCCTAGACTGGTTCGGTGAGCACACCCACGGGAAGTCCCGGCTGGTTCGGCCGCCGGCGTAAACTCCGAACGACCCCCTCGACCGCGCCTATCACGGCGGTCCTCACGCCGGTGCAGCCGGAGACCAACGGCGTGGACGAGAACATCCCGGCGGGCATCCGCCTGGCCGGCGCGTGGGCGTGGCGTCTTCTCGTGATCGCCGCCGTGATCGCCGTGCTGCTGTACCTCATCGTGCAGCTGCGCTTCATCGTGATCCCGCTGCTCGTGGCGGTGCTGGTGTCCGCCCTGCTCGTACCGCTGGTCGGCTTCCTCACCCGGCATCACTGGCCCAAGGGGCTCGCCGTCGCGGCGGCTCTGGTCGGCACCCTCGCGGTGATCGCCGGTCTCGTGACGCTGGCCGTCACGCAGATCGCCGCCGGCTCGGTGGGGCTGAGCGCCCGGTTCGCGGCGTCGTACGCGAACCTCAAGGAGGTCCTGGCGGCGTCGCCGTTGCAGCTGAGCAACGCCGAGATCAATGGCTATCTCAGCCAGGCCGTCGACGCCCTCCAGGCCGACAGCCAGATCTTCATCAGCGGCGCCCTGTCGCTGGGGTCGTCGCTGGGGCACCTGGCCACGGGTGCGCTCCTCACCCTGTTCAGTCTGCTGTTCATCCTCATCGACGGTAAGGGCATCTGGAACTGGATCGTCCGGATCTTCCCCCGCCGGGCGCGACCTGCCGTCGCCGGAGCCGGCGCGGCCGGCTGGACGACCCTGGGCAACTTCGCCAGGGTGCAGATCCTGGTCGCCACGATCGACGCGATCGGCATCGGCGCCGGAGCCGCGATCCTGGGAGTGCCGATGGCCATCCCGATCGGCGTGCTGGTGTTCCTGGGCTCGTTCGTCCCGATCGTCGGCGCCGTGGCCACGGGCGCCGTGGCCGTGCTGATTGCGCTGATCTTCAACGACTGGTTCGTGGCCCTGCTGATGCTCGGGGTGGTGCTGCTCGTGCAGCAGATCGAAGGCCATGTGCTGCAGCCGTTGATCATGGGCACCGCCGTCAAGGTGCATCCGCTCGGCGTGGTGCTGGTCGTGGCGGCCGGTGCGCTGCTGGCCGGCATCCCCGGCGCCCTGTTCGCGGTTCCCGTCGCTGCCGTGCTGAACGTTATGATCAGCTACATCCATAGCGGTGCCTGGCGCGGGGGAGTGCCGCCGGCCGGCGCTGCACCCGGCTCCATTCTGTGGCAGACGATTCCGCAGCGGCCGGGCTTCCGGCCGCAGCGCACAGTCGCCGTCACCGAGAGCAGAGTAAGAGAGACCCGTCCATGACAGACACCCCCGCAGTTCTCGCCGGCGCAGCCCGTGCCGACACAACCTTGGCCGGCCCCACCCTCGACGACTTCGAGACCGCCCGCACCGTGGTGTCGCGGGTGGCCGATGTCACGCCGATGGAAAGCTCCCGCTACCTCTCGGCGATCCTCGGTGCACCGGTCTTCCTCAAGTGCGAGAACCTGCAGCGCACCGGATCGTACAAGATCCGCGGCGCGTACCACCGGCTGTCCAAGCTCACCGACGAGGAGAAGGCTCGCGGCGTCGTCGCCGCCTCCGCCGGCAACCACGCCCAGGGGGTGGCGTTCGCCGCCAGAGAGCTCGGCATCGAGGCGACCATCTTCATGCCCGTCGGCGTCGCGCTGCCCAAGCTGCAGGCCACTCGCGACTACGGCGCCCAGGTGATCCTGCGCGGGCACACGGTCGCGGAGCCGCTCCTGGCCGCTGCCGAGTACGCCCGCGAGACCGGCGCGGTCCTGATTCCCCCGTTCGACCACCCGGATGTGGTGGCCGGCGCCGGCACCCTCGGCCTCGAGGTCCTCGACCAGATGCCCGACCTCGAGACCGTGATCGTGCCGATCGGCGGCGGCGGGCTCACCTCCGGCATGGCCAGTGTGCTCAAGCAGTACTCGGCACGGCACAACCGTCGGATCCGGGTCATCGGGGTGCAGTCAGAGAACGCGGCGGCGTATCCGCCGTCCATCGCCGCGGGGGAGGCCCTCGCCATCGACATCACCCCGACCATGGCCGACGGCATCGCCGTGGCCAAGCCGGGCCTGCTGAACTTCGCCATCATCCGCGACGCCGTCGACGAGATCGTCACCGTCAGCGAGGACGACATGGCCAGGGCGATCCTGGTGCTCCTCGAGCGGGCCAAGCTCGTCGTCGAGCCGGCCGGAGCCGTCTCGGTCGCCGCCATCCTGGCCGGCAAGATCACGAACACCGGCCGCACCGTTGCGGTGCTCTCGGGCGGCAACATCGACCCGTTGCTCATGCAGCGCGTGATCAGCCACGGCCTGGCTGCATCCGGCCGGTACCTCAAGCTGCGGATCATGCTGCCCGACCGTCCCGGCCAGCTCGCCCGGATCTCCGAGCTGCTCGCGGAGGCGCACGCCAACGTCATCGAGGTCCTGCACACCCGCCACGGCGCCGGCCTGCAGATCAGCGAGGTCGAGCTGGACATCAGCGTCGAGACCCGCGGCCCCGAACACCGCCAGCACGTCGTCGACACCCTGCGCGCCGCCGGGTACGATCCCCGCACCGACTAGACCGGGCACACAAAAACGGCCGGCTGGGTGAGCAGCCGGCCGTTCGTGTCAACAGGGGCAGTTAGCCGGTGAAAGTCTCCACGAGGTGGATCTCCACGGCGATCTGCTTGCCGTTGGGGGTCTCATAGCTCGTCTTCGCGCCGACCTTGAGCCCGATGATGGCTTCGCCCAGGGGGCTCTTCTCGCTGTACACGTCCAGGTCGCTGTCGCCGGCGATCTCCCGGCTGCCGATGAGGAACCGGCTCTCGTCACCGGCGATGGTGGCGGTGATGACGGTTCCGGGCTCGACGACGCCCTTGCTCTCGGGGGCGTGGCCCACCTCTGCGGTGCGCAGCAGCAGGGTGAGGGTGCGGATGCGCGCCTCCATCTTGCCCTGCTCCTCCTTGGCCGCGTGGTAGCCGGCGTTCTCCTTGAGGTCGCCCTCCGACCGCGCGGACTCGATCTTGTTGGCGATGTCCACCCGAGCAACAGTGCTGAGAGTGTCCAGCTCCGCAGCGAGGCGGTCATAGGCCTCCTGGGTTAGCCAGGTGACCGAGGTTTCGGTAGTCATGGTTCTCTCCTTCTCGTGCTGATCGGTGGTGCGCCGGCAGATAGTGCGCCGATGGTGCCGCAGGAAGCGGCCGTTCGTCGCTGGGCAGGTCACGGCCTGACACGTCACGTCCTAGAACATCGCGGCCTAGTACGTCACGACATACAGCGGACGCCCCGACTTCTGTCAGGGCGAATACATCATTCTAGGTCAACCAGCAGCGGTAAATCAATCCGGTGTTGCTCAACTCGGTCGTCTTCACGATCTCGGTGAACGAGCGGGTGTAGTCGGCGGACGGCGCCAGATCGATGACCTTCCAGCCCACCACGGTGAACGACTCGTTGAGCGCTTGCACAGCGCAGCTGGCGGCGTTCTCCGGGGGCAGCGACACCTCGAAGGTCACGCTGATGCTGTTGTCGTCGATGATCTGGTGCCTGGTGTCCCTGGCTTCGATCTCCGGGCCCGCGCCGTCCAGGCCGGCCCAGACGACCCATCCGGTGAGGATCAGGGCGAAGAGGCCGGCAACGACCCACAGCACCCGGCGGTCGCGGCGGGTGCTTCCGGGGGTTCGCCCATAGCGTTCGTCGAGGTTGCTGCTCACGGCCACTCAGACTCCACACTCACGGTTCAACGATTAGGCTTGTACCTTAGGTTAGCTGGCATTTCTGAGGAGTTTCATGACCCTGCGGCTCTTGGCAGTGCACGCCCATCCCGACGACGAGTCGAGCAAGGGCGCCGCGACGTACGCGTACTACCGAAGCCTCGGCGCCGAGGTTCTCATCGTGAGCTGCACGGGCGGTGAACGCGGCAGCATCCTCAACGAGGACCTGGCCGACGTGGCCATGGCCGAGCGCGACCTCGCCGGCCTCCGCCGCCTGGAGATGGCGGCGGCCCAGCAGACGATGGGCATCCAACACCTGTGGCTGGGCTACCAGGACTCCGGCATGGCCGACGACGGCGGGGTGCCCAAGAACTCCTTCGCCGACGTGCCGCTGGAGTACTCGGCCGAACCACTGGTGCGCATCATCCGCGATTTCCGTCCCCAGGTGCTCATCACCTACGACGAGAACGGCGGCTACCCGCACCCCGATCACATTCGCTGCCACCAGGTCTCTGTCGAGGCGTTCCGCGCCGCGGCCGACGCCGACCGGTATCCCGATGCCGGCGCGCCGTGGCAGATCGACAAGCTGTACTACGACCGCATCTTCAACCTCGAGCGCATGGACGCCATGTACCTCGAGCTCAGCATCACCGAACCGGACTCCGATCTGCTCGAACCGCTGGCCAGCGCCAGGGAACGGATGAGCGAGTACCCGAACCTGGCCACGACGCACGTGCCGATCGGGGACTTCCTGGAGGTGCGCGATGATGCCTTGCGGTCACACGCCAGCCAGGTGTCGCCGACGAGCAGTTTCTTTTTCTGGCCCAACGACATGGTGCGCAAGGCCTGGCCCTACGAGGACTTCCAACTCGTCGAATCGAAAGTTGACACGAACATGCCCGAATCCGATCTTTTCAGTGGTGTGAGGGACGACGCGTGAGCGGGATGTACTCTCCCGTGGTCAGCTTCATCCTGTCCAACACCCCGGCGCCCGAGTTCAACCCCGACACCGTCACGCCGGGCCCGTGGGGCTTCTTCGCGATCTTCTTCGTCGCGGCCGTGACCCTGCTGCTGGGCATGGACCTGGCCCGCCGCATCCGCCGCACCACGTACCGTGCGGAGATGCAGGAACGGCTGCAGGCCGAGGTCGCCGAACGCGACGCGCTGGCCGCCCAGAAGAAGGACACGCCGGAAGCCTGAGTTCGTGGGTACCCGCCTACGGGTACAGCGGATGCGTGGCGATGATCAGGATCGCGAACCAGTGGCAGAGGAACGCCACCACGGTCAGCGAGTGGAAGATCTCGTGGAAGCCGAACACCCCGGGAATCGGGTTGGGCTTCTTGAGACCGTAGACGACGGCGCCGACCGAGTAGCAGAGTCCGCCGACCATGATCAGGGTCATCATCAGGGCATCGGCCTGGAAGAAGTCGACGATGAACATCAGCGCGCCCCAGCCCAGCGCGAGGTAGAGCGGCACGTACAGCCAGCGCGGGGCGTTGATCCAGAACACCCTGAACGCGATGCCGAGGATCGCGCCGCCCCAGACCAGGGTCAGCAGCAGCACTGCCTTGTCCGGCGGCAGCGCCAGCACCGTGATGGGCGTGTACGATCCGGCGATCAGCAGGAAGATGTTGGCGTGGTCGATGCGCTTGAGCACCATGCGGGTGCGCGGTTGCCAGTTGAAGCGGTGGTAGAGCGCCGAGTTGCCGAACAGGAGCATCGAACTGGCCACGAAGACCGCCGAACTCCATTTAGCAGCCGGGCCGTCCGCCGCGAGCAGCAGGATGATGCCGGCGACGATGGTGACCGGGAACGTGCCGGCGTGGATCCAGCCCCGCCAGGTGGGCTTTTCGGGAACCGGATGCTCGATCTCGTCTTCGAGGAGGGGGAGATTCGGGATGTCATCCGTAGCGGCCATGCTGTCAGGATACGGCAGCCTCGGCGGCGCCGCGGCGCGAACGCGGGCCGGATTGAGCTAGCGTAACTGTGTGCAGATGCGGCAATTCTCCCTCGGACGCGGACTCCTCTACAGGGTCTACCAGCGTCGGCTGCGTCGCGGGCTGACCGCGGCGGTCCTGCCGCGGCACGTGGCCATGATCATCGACGGCAACCGCCGGTGGGCCAAACAGCTCGGCTACGACTCCGCCGCCCACGGCCACCGGGCCGGGGCCGCGAAGATGCGCGAATTCCTGGAGTGGTGCGACGATCTCGGCATCTCCGTCGTCACGCTGTACCTGCTCTCGGCCGACAATCTCACCCAGCGTCCGACCGAGGAACTCGACGCCCTTTTCGAGATCATCGCCGACCTCGCCGAGGACCTGTCGCACTACCGCGACTGGAAGGTGCAGCAGGTCGGGTCGAAGAAGTGCCTGCCCGGGCCCCTGGAGGGCGCCCTGTCCGCCGCGGAGGCCCGCACGCACGCCAACACGGGCCTGCACGTGAACCTCGCCGTCGGCTACGGCGGCCGCACCGAGATCACCGACGCGATGCGCAGCATTGTCGCCACCCACCATGCCCACGGCGGCACTCTCGAGGACCTCGCCGAGACCCTCACCCCCGAACTCATCGGCCAGCACCTGTACACGGGCGGCCAGCCCGACCCCGACCTCGTCATCCGCACCTCGGGCGAGCAGCGACTCAGCGACTTCATGCTCTGGCAGAGCGCGCACAGCGAGTTCTATTTCGTCGAGGCCCTCGGCCCCGACCTCCGCCAGGTCGACTTCCTGCGGGCCCTGCGCGACTTCGCCAAACGGCACCGCAGGTTCGGCGGGTGAGCGCGGTCGAGACGCCCCTCGCCGCCTACCTGAACGGCTTCACCGAAGACCCCGGCTACCTGGACTACGGCCGTATCGGCCCCATGTCCAGCGCCGTCGTCGCCGAAACGCGCGGCCAGACCGAGATCCTGGCCAGGGCCCGACACGGCAGCCTCGGCCACTTCGGCGAGCAAGATCAACGGATGCGCACCGCCGTGGCCGCGGGCCTGGGGTTCAGGGCCGACCAGATCGTGTCCCAACCCAACACCAGCATGGGCCTCATGCACGCCATGTTCGGCCTGACCGGTGACGTGCTGCTGTCACCGGCGGACTTTCCGAGCCTGCCGTTCGCGGCCAGCCGTGCCGCGGAGGCCCTGCACGTGGCGACGCCGCAGTGGCTCACGACCGACGGCGGCGAGAACAGCGCCGGAGCGGTCACTCCCGGGCAGGTGCGGGACCAGCTGACACCGACCACCGTCGCGGTCGCCGTCAGCCTCGTCGATTCCCGCACGGGCTTCAGGGCCGACCTGGAAGGCATCCGGCAGGTCATCGGTGACAGGCTGCTCATCGTCGACGCCATCCAGGGCTTCGGGGTCGTGGATGCCGCCTACGAGGCGGCCGATGTCGTCGCCTCCGGCGGCCAGAAGTGGGTCAGGGCCGGCTGGGGCACCGGCTTCCTCGCCCTGAGCGACCGCGCCGTGGAACGGCTCACCCCGGTTGTCTCCGGATTCACCGGCACCGAGGTCACCGAGCCGTGGGACCAGGTGCCGCCGCCGGCACACGCGGCGTCGGCGTTCGGGGTGACTAACGGGGACGGCATCGCCCAGGCCCGGTTCGCGACGGCGCTGGAGGAGATCCAGGCCGCGGGCCTGCCCGCCATCGAGGCCCTGGTGTGCGCCAACGTCGAGCGACTGATCGACCTGGCCGACCAGTTCGGCATTCCGGTGCTCTCCGCCAGGGACGCCAGGGAACGGGCCGGCCTGGTGGTACTCGTACCGCCCGCGGAACGTCTCACCGCGCTCGGTGCCGCGCTGCACAACCATGGCGTGACGGTCACGACCCGGGGCGGCACGGTGCGGCTCAGCGTGCACGCGCACCTCGCCGACGAGACCGTCGACATGCTGCGCGGCGCCTTCACGGCGTACGCCGCCGCCGCCGGATACTGACCTAGCCGGCACCCGTCCGACGAACGTTAACGTCTCGTGACGTTGGGCGTGTCGCTTTTCCAATTCCCAGCCACTCGACGTACGTTCATCTCATCAGGTATGGCACCTGATCGAGACGGCCACATAAGTACGGCTCGAGAAAAAGCTTGTGGCCGCTCGCCAACAAATCCGCACCCCCGGGTGCGGGGTGGGAGTGGTTGTGACCGCTAATCGAACCGACTACCTGAACGCAGAACACACATCGTCAGGGGTCGACCAAACCGAGCGCACCTTCGTGCTGGACACCTCGGTTCTCCTGTCCGATCCGAAGGCGATCTTCCGGTTCGCCGAACACTCCGTCGTACTGCCGGTGGTGGTGATCACCGAACTGGAGTCCAAGCGCAACGACCCGGAGATCGGTTACTTCGCCCGGCAGGCGCTGCGTTACCTCGACGAACTGCGGGTCAAGCACGAACGACTCGACTTCGCCATCCCGGTGGGGGAGGGCGGCAGCCTGCGGGTCGAGCTGAACCACTCGAACATGTCGGTGCTGCCCTCCGGGTTGCAGCTGGGCGACAACGACTCGCGCATCCTCGCGGTGGCCATGAACCTGGCCAACGACGGACTCGCCGTCACCGTGGTGTCCAAGGACCTGCCGTTGCGGGTGAAGGCCGCCTCGATCGGACTGACCGCAGACGAGTACCGGCACGAGCTGGCTGTGGACTCCGGCTGGACGGGCATGGACGAGATCACCCTGAGCGCCGAGCAGGTCAACGACCTCTACGACAAGGAGTCCCTGCAGACCCGCCTGGTGCAGGACATGCCGGTCAACACGGGCCTGGTGATCCACTCCGACCGCGGCTCGGCCCTCGGCCGGGTCACCGGGCGGGGCGAGCTGCGCCTGGTGCGCGGGGACCGCGACCTGTTCGGCCTGCACGGCCGTTCGGCCGAGCAACGCC
The DNA here is from genome assembly GCF_002909375.1 of Cryobacterium zongtaii. Lineage (GTDB taxonomy): Bacteria > Actinomycetota > Actinomycetes > Actinomycetales > Microbacteriaceae > Cryobacterium > Cryobacterium zongtaii. Next base: position 171,028 of record NZ_PPXD01000026.1, on the reverse strand, counting down.
TGGCGATCGACCTGTTGCTGGACCCGGAGATCGGCATCCTGTCGTTGGGAGGTCGAGCGGGGACGGGGAAGTCGGCGCTCGCCCTCTGCGCCGGCCTGGAAGCCGTGCTGGAACGGCAGCAGCACCGCAAGATCATGGTGTTCCGGCCGCTGTACGCGGTGGGCGGCCAGGAGCTCGGCTACCTGCCCGGTGACGCGCAGGAGAAGATGGGTCCCTGGGGCCAGGCGGTGTTCGACACCCTCGGGGCACTGGTGAGCGAGAACGTACTGGAGGAGGTCGTCGAGCGCGGCATCCTTGAGGTGCTGCCGCTGACCCACATCCGTGGTCGGAGCCTGCACGACGCCTTCGTGATCGTCGACGAGGCGCAGTCGCTGGAGCGGAACGTGCTCCTGACGGTGCTCAGCCGGATCGGACAGAACTCCAGGGTGGTGCTCACCCACGATGTGGCCCAGCGCGACAACCTGCGCGTGGGTCGCTTCGACGGTGTCGCGAGTGTGATCGAAACGCTGAAGGGCCACCCCTTGTTCGCCCACATGACCCTCACCCGGTCCGAGCGCAGCGCCATCGCCGCCCTGGTCACCGAGATGCTGGAGGGAAACGAGCTGGCATAGGGCCACGAAAGCGGCGAACCGGTTGCCTCAGCGAAGCTGAAGCAACCGGTTCGCCGCTTTCGCGGTACGGGTTAGCGCGCCTGGGGCGGCCGGGTCATGCTCAGGACGTCCAGGGCCGTGTCGAGCTGCTCGAGGGTGACCTCGCCGCGTTCCACGAAGCCCAGGTCGATGACCGACTCGCGCACCGTGAGGCCCTGCGCCACGGAGTGCTTGGCCACCTTGGCGGCGGCTTCGTAGCCGATCACCCGGTTGAGCGGGGTGACGATCGACGGCGATGATTCGGCCAGAGCGCGGGCACGGTCGAGGTTGGCCTCGAGGCCGTCGACGGTCTTGTCGGCGAGCACCCGGGCGCCGTTGGTGAGCAGCCGAATCGACTCGAGCAGCGCGGTGCCCATCACCGGGATGGCCACGTTGAGTTCGAACGCGCCGGAGGCGCCGGACCAGGCGATGGTGGCGTCGTTGCCGATCACGCGGGAGCAGACCATGAGCACGGCCTCCGGGATGACCGGGTTGACCTTGCCGGGCATGATCGACGAGCCCGGCTGCAGGTCGGGGATGCTCAGCTCACCGATGCCGGTGTTGGGGCCGGAGCCCATCCAGCGCAGGTCGTTGCAGATCTTGGTGAGGCCAACCGCGATGGTGCGCAGAGCACCGGAGGCGTCGACCAGGCCGTCACGGTTGGCCTGGGCCTCGAAGTGGTCGATGGCCTCGGTGATCGGCAGCTCGGTCTCGTCGCAGAGCAGCTCGATGACGAGCTGCGGGAAACCGGCCGGCGTGTTGATGCCGGTGCCGACGGCGGTGCCGCCCAGCGGCACCTCGGCGACGCGGGGGAGCGCGGTGCGCACCCGTTCGATGCCCAGGCGCATCTGGCGGGCGTAGCCGCCGAATTCCTGGCCGAGGGTGACCGGGGTGGCGTCCATCAGGTGGGTGCGGCCGGCCTTGACCGCGGTCGCCCACAGTTCGGCCTTGGCCTCGAACGCGACCGCGAGGTGATCCAGGGCCGGGATGAGGTCGTCGATGAGGGCGCTGGTCACGGCGATGTGCACCGAGGTGGGGAAGACGTCGTTGGAGGACTGCGACGCGTTCACGTGGTCGTTGGGGTGCACCGGGCTGCCCAGGCGGCGGGTGGCGAGGGTGGCGAGCACCTCGTTCATGTTCATGTTCGACGAGGTTCCGCTGCCGGTCTGGTACACGTCGATGGGGAACTGGGCGTCGTATCGACCGGTGATGACCTCGTCGGCGGCTGCCGCGATGGCGTCGGCGATGTTCGAGTCGAGCACGCCGAGACGGGCATTGGCGAGGGCCGCCGACTTCTTGATGCGGGCCAGGGCCGCGATCTGGGCGGACTCGAGCACGGATCCGGAGATCGGGAAGTTCTCGACCGCCCGCTGCGTCTGCGCACCGTAGAGCGCGTCGGCGGGAACCCGGACCTCGCCCATCGTGTCGTGTTCGATCCGGAATTCTGTTTCAGCTGAAATGTCCACCACGGTGTGTCATACCTTTCGATTCATGCGGGTTGCCGGTCGGTGTCGAGAGTTCCTAGACGACGCCGACGACGAGGTCAGGATCTGCGCGGCCCTCGAGGAGCCTGTAGTTCGCACCGACGATAGCCAATGTACCTTCTGCGATCGCGGCGCTGATCATCTCGGAGCGCTGCACGAGCTCCGCCACGGTGTCGCGCAGGTGTTCCCGGCCCACGGCGGATGCGTCCACATCGTCGGGGTCGAGCGGACCGGTTTCGGGTCCATTGACGCGGCGCACCGCCGGCACGATCTTCTCGATGATGCTGTTGATGTGCGGCGGCAGGGCCTCGGCGTCTTCGGCTTGCGAGTCGATGGCGGCTCGTACCGCGCCGCACCTGTCGTGGCCGAGCACCAGGATCAAAGGCACCTTGAGCACCGCAACGGCGTACTCGAGTGAGCCGAGCACCGAATCGGAGATGACCTGGCCGGCGTTCCGCACGACGAACAGGTCTCCCAGGCCCTTGTCGAAGATGATCTCGGCGGCGAGCCTGGAGTCGCTGCAGCCGAACAGGGCGGCCATGGGGTTCTGCACGAACGCGGTCTCGGCGCGACGGTCGACGTCCTGCCGGGGATGTTGCGGTGTGCCCGCCACGAAGCGTTCGTTGCCCGCGGCGAGGTCGTTCCAGACCTGGGCCGGTGTCGGAGTCGGAGTCGGTGTGTCGGTCATTCGCTGGAGCCGTTCTGTTCGGTGCTGATCTGCTCGGCCACGGCGGCGGCGAGCACGGTCAGCTCTTCGTCGGTGGCGGTGCCGATCAGGAGATAGCTGCTGTCGCCGGCCTCGGTGACGAGGGCGGATTCGAAGTTGCCCCGGTCGGCGGCCGGCGCGGGATTGCGGTAGACAGCCCAGTCCAGACCGGCGATGGTGATGGTGTCGGTCGGCTCGACGTCTTCGAGCTGGTCGGCGAGCCAGGTGGGGTTGGCGTCGACGGCCTGGGTGAGCCCGATGAACTCATTCTCGGGGGTGAGCAGGCCGAGGTACCAGCTCGAGACACCGTCGTTGCCGCCCTGGCGCCACTGGGCGGCGTTGGCACTCCAGCCGGGTGGGAGCACGGGCACGACGAGCGGTTCCTCGACGCCGGACTGCGCCTGTTCGGCGACGCTCGTGTAGTCGACCTCGCGATTGATCGGGGTGTCGCTGCGGGGCACGATCAGCACCAGCACGATGACCGCGCCGAGGGTCGCCAACAGCGAGTAGACGAGGTTGTTGATGGTCTTGCGGGACCGGTAGTTCTTGGAGTTGGTTGCCAGCCGCCTAGCGCGTTCCTCGGCGGTCTCCGGGCGGCCGAGCTCCGCGACGACGCGCGGTGGGCGGGGACTGCGGCTCATTCCGCGGTGGCCGCGCCGCGGGCGGCATCCAGGCGTGCTTTGGCGCCGATCAGCCATTCCTCACAGCGGGTGGCGAGGGCCTCGCCCCGCTCCCAGAGCGCCAGGGATTCCTCGAGCGTGGACGCACCCTGCTCGAGCACTGAGACGACACGGATCAGTTCGTCCCTGGCCTGCTCGTAGCTGAGCGAGTCGACCGCCGGGACGGTGCCGGCGGTGGTCGGAGTCGGGGCTGCGGACGAAGTCATGTCATCCATCCTATTTCTTTCCATCTATTTCGAGACCGCGGGCACGGTGCCAACGCCCACGGTGATGCGCAGCTCGGTGCCGGCCGGGGCCTGGTCGCTGGAGCGCAGCACGTGGCCGTCCGGCAGCTGCACGATGGCGTAGCCGCGGTCGAGGGTGCCCTGGGGGGAGAGGGCGCGCAGCTGGGAGCGCAACTCGACCACGCTGGAACCGGCGCGTTCGAGAGTACGGTGCATCAGCTCGGTGCCGCGCGCCACGTACCGGGTGAGGTCCTGCGAACGACTGTCGATGATCCAGTCCGCGCCGGCGAGCACCGGTCGGCTGCGCAACTGGCCGAGCCTGTCGACTTCGGTGGCGAGGATACCGGTGAGCCGGCTGCTCAGCCGCGCCCGTGCCTGCTGCACCCTGTTGAGTTCGTCGGAGACGTCGGGCACCACCCGCTTCGCCGCGTCGGTGGGAGTCGAGGCGCGGAGGTCGGCGACATCGTCGAGCAGCGGCCGGTCGGCCTCGTGGCCGATGGCGCTGACCACCGGGGTGGTGCAGGCCGCGACGGCGCGCACGAGTGACTCGTCGCTGAAGCCGAGCAGGTTCTGGAAGTCGCCGCCGCCGCGGGCGACGATGATGACGTCCACCTCGGGGTCGGCATCCAGCGCCCTGATGGCCGCGGTGACCTCACCGACCATCCGGTCGCCCTGCACGGCGGCGTGCACCACCCTGAAGTCGACGGCCGGCCAGCGCAGCTGGGCGTTGCGGAGCACGTCTTTCTCGGCGTCGGAGTCCTTGCCGGTGACCAGCCCGATGCGGTGCGGCAGGAACGGCAGCGATCGTTTGCGGGACGCGTCGAAGATGCCCTCGGCCTTGAGCTGCGCGCGCAGGCGTTCGAGCCGTTCCAGCAGGTCGCCGAGCCCCACGTGGCGCAGCTCGAAGACCTGCATCGTGAGGGAGCCGCCCTTGACCCAGTAGTTGGGCTTGACGAGGGCGATGACCCTGTCGCCCTGCTTGAAGTCACCGGTCAGGCGGGCCTTCACCGACGACCAGACCGTGAAGCTCACCGTCGCATCCACGGAGAGGTCCTTGAGCTTGCCGTAGACGTTGCCGCCGCTGGTGCCCCACTGCACGATCTCGCCCTCCACCCAGGCGGTGCCGAGCCGTTCGATGTAGCCGCGGATCTTGTTGGAGAGCACGGCGACGGGCCAGGGGGCGTCGACAGTGGGCGGCTCGTCGCCCGCGGCGGGCATCGTGACTGCGTTCATGGGTCTCCTGGTCTGCTGAGGGCTCGCACGGTCCGTTCAGACATGCCCGCTTAGACTGTTCGGGTGAGTACCAGTACTAATGCGCCCGTGATCGGCCTTGGCATGCCCAGAATTCCCAGCCTGCGCAACAGGCTCAAGGATACCCCGGTGGTCGGGCCGAAAAAGGTGCTGCTCGCGGCCCCGCGCGGCTACTGCGCCGGCGTGGACCGGGCCGTCATCGCGGTGGAGAAGGCCCTCGAACTGTACGGGGCGCCCGTCTACGTGCGCAAGCAGATCGTGCACAACACCCACGTGGTGAGCGAACTCGAGAAGAAGGGCGCCATCTTCGTCGAAGAAGTGGATGAGGTCCCCACCGGTTCGCATATCGTCTTCAGCGCGCATGGCGTGTCGCCGGCGGTGGTCAACGCCGCTGCCGCCCGCGGCCTGTCGGCCATCGACGCCACCTGCCCGCTCGTCACCAAGGTGCACCGCGAGGCTGTGCGCTTCGCCCGCGACGACTTCGAGATCTTGCTGATCGGCCACGAAGGCCACGAAGAGGTCGAGGGCACCGCCGGCGAGGCGCCGGAGCACACGACGCTCGTCGGCAGCCCGGACGAGGCCGACACTATCGTCGTGCGCGACCCGGACAAGGTGGTCTGGCTGTCGCAGACCACGCTGAGCGTTGACGAGACCATGGAGACGGTGCGCCGGCTGCGGGCCCGGTTCCCGAACCTGCAGGACCCGCCCAGCGACGACATCTGCTACGCCACCCAGAACCGTCAGGTGGCCATCAAGAAGGTCGCCCGCGACTCCGATTTGGTGATCGTGGTGGGGTCGGCGAACTCGTCCAACTCGGTACGCCTGGTGGAGGTGGCGCTGGAGTACGGCGCGAAGGCCGCCTACCGGGTGGACTACGCCAACGAAGTGAAGCAGGAGTGGCTCGACGGCGTGAACACCGTGGGCGTCACGAGCGGAGCATCCGTGCCCGAGGAACTCGTCGAGGAACTGCTGCGCGACCTGGCCGGCGCCGGCTACGGCGACGTGGAGCAGATCAAGACCGCCGAGGAAGACCTGCTCTTCTCGCTGCCCAAGGAGCTGCGCAAAGACCTGCAGGGCAAGACCGACGCGCGTGCGCTCGGGGGCAGGGTCAGTCGACCGGAGTAGTCGGCGGCTGGCCGGGCCTTATGGCTGGCTGAGGTACTCGAGCAACGCCGGGTCGCCGGCCAGCACGACGGCCACGGCCGCGACCAGCAGGACAAACGCGACGACGCCGCCGATGATCGGAACGTAGAACGCGCGTCGTCCGCGCAGCAGCAGCAGGATCGACGAGACGGCCGCGGCCACCCAGACGACGGCCTGGCCGATGCTGCCGCCGGTGATGATCGCGTTGACGGAGTCCGTCACGGTGTACTCACCCAGCTCGGCCTGCGAATAGAGCATCGCCAGGGCCTGCGGCAGGCTGCCGAGAATCGAGATGGTGAAGTAGGCGCCGAGCAGCCCGAAGACCAGCAGGCTGATGGTGAGGGGTCGGTCCCAGGCAGGCGCCGTTCCCGGCACCGCACCTGGCGCCGCGGAGGCCGGCCGTTCGGCCGATCCCCGCGTCGCCCGGGCCGGCGTCACCGTGGTGGATGCGGCGGCAGAGGCCGCAGGAACGGGTTCGTCCTGCGGCGGCGTCCAGGTCCAGCCCTCCGGAGCCAGCTCGCCGTAGCGGGGCTGGGGGCGGTAGTCCACCGGCGGGGTGACCGCCGGGGTCTGGTCTGAAGCGTTCTCTGCCATCGTCATCCGGTGTTTTCTGTTGAACTAGCTGTTGGAGTGCCCGGCGGAACCGAGCTGGCGGGTGGCCTGGGCAACGCGAGCGGCCATGGCCGTCTCGGCAACCTTGCCCCAGGCGCGCGGGTCGTACAGCTTCTTGTTTCCGACTTCACCGTCGACCTTGAGCACGCCGTCGTAGTTCTTCAGCATGTAGTCGGCGATGGCGCGGGTGAACGCGTACTGGGTGTCGGTGTCGACGTTCATCTTCACGACACCGTTGGCGACGGCTTCGGCGATCTCGGCATCGGTCGATCCCGAGCCACCGTGGAAGACGAGGTCGAGGGGCAGTGCGCTGGTGCCGTACTTGGCGGCGACGCTGGCCTGGATCTCCGCAAGGAGCTCCGGACGCAGCTTGACGTTGCCGGGCTTGTAGACGCCGTGCACGTTGCCGAAGGTGAGGGCGGCCATGTAGCGGCCCTGTTCGCCGAGGCCGAGGGCCTCGATCATCTTGACGGTGTCGTCGAAGGTCGTGTACAGGTTGTCGTTGATGTCGCCCTCAACGCCGTCTTCTTCGCCGCCGACGGCGCCGATCTCGACCTCGAGGATGGCGTTGATCGCCTTGGTGCGGGTGATGATGCCCTTGGCGATCTCGAGGTTCTCGTCGAGCGCGATGGCCGAGCCGTCCCACATGTGCGACTGGAAGATCGGGTTGAAGCCGTCGGCGACGGCGGTCTCGGAGGCCGAGATGAGGGGCAGTACGAAGTCGTCCAGCGCACCCTTGGGGCAGTGGTCGGTGTGCAGGGCCACGGTGACGGGGTAGTTGTCAGCAACGGCGTGCGCGAACTTGGCGAACGCGAGGGCGCCGGCGGCACGGTTCTTGACCGTGTGACCGGCGAAGTAGTCGGCGCCACCGGTGGTGACCTGGATGATGCCGTCAGAGCCGGCTTCGGTCAGGCCCTGGAGAACGGCGTTGATGGACTGCGAGGAGGAGACGTTGAATGCGGGGTACGCGAACCCCTTCGACTTGGCCTTGTTCAGCATTTCGGCGTATTGGTCTGGGGTTGCGATGGGCATTGCTTCTCCTCGAAATCGAGCGGGGGTGTCCGTCAAGTCTAGCGAGGGCTTCTGTGTGAGCGCTCGGGGTACAAGGTCCCGCTCTAGGCACGCTGGGTATGCTGGCCCCGTACCGGCGTAGTTCCGGCGCGTCCCTCAGCAACCCACATACGACCTCGAAGGACACCAATACACAGTGACTACTGAACACGATTCTCTCTACCTCCACCCCGACCGCAGCCTCGGCATGGAGCTGGTGCGGGCCACCGAAGCCGCCGCCATCCGCGCTGTGCCGTTCATCGGCCGCGGCGACAAGAACGCCGCAGACGGTGCCGCCGTCGACGCGATGCGCAAATTCCTCGGCACTGTCGATTTCGACGGCGTCGTCGTCATCGGCGAGGGCGAGAAGGATGACGCGCCGATGCTCTACAACGGCGAGCACGTCGGCAGCGGGCGCGGGCCCTCCTGCGACATCGCGGTGGACCCCATCGACGGCACCTCACTCACCGCCAACGGGCGCCAGAACGCACTGAGCATGATCGCGGTCGCCGACCGGGGCAGCATGTACGACCCCAGTGCCGTGTTCTACATGGACAAGATCGTCACCGGATGGGAGGGCCACAACGTCGTGGACCTGCGCCAGCCGATCGGCGAGAACATTCGCGCCTTGGCCAAGGCCAAGGGCAAGGATGTGTCCGACATGACCATCGCCATCCTCGACCGGCCGCGGCACGCCGGCCTGATCGAAGAGGTGCGCGCGGCGGGCGCCGGCACCCGGTTGATGCTCGACGGCGACGTGGCCGGCGGCATCAACGCGGCCATCACCGAGACCCGGATCGACATGTGCGTCGGCATCGGCGGCACCCCGGAGGGCATCATCACCGCCTGCGCGTTGAAGGCGTTGGGCGGTTTCATCCAGGCGAAGCTGCACCCCAAGGACGACGACGAGGCACAGCGGGCCATCGACGCCGGCCACGACCTTGACCGCATCCTGGGCGTGAACGACCTCGTCACCAGCGACAACACCTATTTCGTCGCCACCGGCGTCACCGACGGCCAGCTGGTCGGCGGGGTGCGCAAGATGGGGCCGAAGATCCGCACCGAGAGCATCGTGTTGCGCGGCAGTACCGGCACCATCCGCCGGGTCGTGGCGGAGCACCTTGCCGAGAAGTGGCTCTAGAGAGCCCTACTTTTATTCAACGAGGATGCCCAGCTGCGCCGCGAGCAACGGAGCGAGCAGCGCGAGCTGGGCGTCGTCGATGGTGGCGCCCCTGAGCCCTTCCAGGCTGTGGATGGCCGAGAAGTCGCTGGAGCGCAGGTCCACGTCGGTCAGCCGTGCGCCGGCCACGTCGAGGGTGCCGATCCGGCAGTCGCGGAGTTCCAGCCGTTGCACGGTGGCCCCGGAGAGGTCGAGCTCGTCGATGATGCAGTTGGAGATGAGCACGTCGGTGAGGGTGGCGTTGCGCAGGTTGATGAAGTCCAGCTTCGACCCGTCCAGCTGAACGCTGCGCAGGCCGGAGTCGTAGAGCTCGACCGAGCCGAGCCTGGAGTGCTCGATGCGCACGTCCCGCCAGCTCGATCGTGGCGCGCTGAACACGGCCGCGTGCAGTTCGGTGGCGACGCACTCGTTCCAGGTGCTGCCGCGCAGCACCGTGGTATTCAGGTCGACGCCGTGGAACTCACACTCCGCGAACCGGGTGCCGGTGAAGTCCCGGCCGGAGAAGTCCACCCGGCTGTAGCGTTCGGCCTCACGGTCGTCACCGCGGCCCACCAGCGCGCCGTCGTTGTCGAGCAGGTTCTCGAGCAGGATCCGGTCCAGCTGGGGTCCGCGCCGCTTCGACCGGGCCGGTGGCTTGGCCACTAGGAGGCCGGCTCGGCGACGGGTTCGAGCAGGAACACCGGAATGACCCGGTCGGTCTTGACCTGGTAATCGGCGTAGTCGGGGTACGCCAGAACGGCCCGCTCCCACCAAAGGGCCTTCTCGTCGCCGGTGATCTCCCGGGCGAGCATGTCGCGTCGCACCGGACCGTCCTGCACCTCGACGAGCGGATGCGCGAGCACGTTGGCGTACCAGACCGGGTTCTTCGGGCTGCCGCCGAGCGACGCCACGGCGGCGTAACGGCCGTCGTGTTCGACGCGCATGAGCGGAGCCTTGCGGATCTTGCCGGATTTGGCGCCGAGGGTGCTCAGGACGATCACGGGCATCCCGCGCATGGTGGTGCCCTTGGTGCCGGCGGAGGTCTCGTACAGTTCGACCTGGTCGCGGACCCACTTCTCGGGGCTGGGCTCGTACTCTCCGAGCAGGGGCATGCTGGCTATCTTTCTCTCGGGGGAAAACGGGGGTGGCGCGGGGCGTACCGCGGAATGTAGCGCCAGAGCACGCCGGCTCCCACCAGGCCCACCACTCCCATCACAGCACTGGCCACCGACAGCGACAACAGTGCGATCATGGCGGCGACGGCCAGGGGAGCGGCGGCGCTGCCGAAGTCGGCGGTGAACCGCCAGGCGCCCAGGAACGGGGCCGGGCCGCCGGCCGGCGCCAGGTCGGCGCCGAGGGTCATCAGCAATCCGCTGCCGATACCGTTGGCCACGGACAGGAACATCGCCACGGCGATGAACCACGCCACGTTCTCGGGCAGATCGTGGGTGAACGCGAGGGCGAGCATGCCGACCCCCAGTCCGATCATCGACGGGATCGCGGTCCACATGCGCCCGAAGCGGTCCATGATCTGGCCGCTGGCATAGAAGAGCGCGAAGTCGATGCCGCCGGCGATGCCGATGATGAGGGCGGTGTCGGGTTCGTTGATGCCGATGCTGACCGCCCAGAGCGGCAGCAGCACCGTGCGGGTGGCCCGCATCGCACCGACCAGTCCCGCGCCGGTGCCCAGCCGCAGCAGCACACCCCGGTAGCGCCAGATGGTGCTGAACAGTCCCGCGGTCTCCACGGCGGCGACGGGAGCAGGCTTCGCGAAGGTAATCGTCGGATCCGGCAGCAGCATCAGCACGACGGCGGCGGCCACGCAACAGACGATGAACACCCAGAAGACGGCGGTGGTGCTGCCGGTGAGGTGGATGACCCCGGCGGCCAGGAACGGTCCGACGAACCAGCCGGCGCGGAAGACGCCGCCGAGGGTCGACAGCGCCCTGGCCCGGTAGGCCACGGGCACGTAGCTGGTCATGAAGGCGTGCCGGGCCAGAGCGAACACGGCCGTGGCCAGGCCGATCAGGAAGATGCCCACCAGCAGCACGACCGGGTTGGGGGCGACGATGCAGACCAGCACGGCGATGATCGCCAGCAGCGACGCCCCGATCATCGAGTTGCGTTCGCCGATGCGGGACACTATCGCGCCGCTGGGGATGTCGCCGACGAGTTCACCGACCATGACCATGGCCGCGATGAAGCCGGCGAAGGCCAGCGACGCGCCGAGGCCGTCCGCCACCAAGGGGATGAGCGGGATCATCGCACCCTCGCCGATGGAGAAGAGCAGCGTGGGTAGAAACGCGGCCAGAGCCACTCCCCGGAGGCTGAAGGGGCGCTCGGTGCTCATCCGTTCGATGTTACCTCTCGCCCGGTAGGCTGGATTCCACAATGATTGAGCTGGATTTCTCTGAGCAGATCGCCGCGCTGCGGGCCACGTTTGACGACATCCGGTCGGTGATCGACATCGACAGGCTGAAGCTGGACATTGCCGAGTTGAGCGACCAGGCGGGTGCCCCCGACCTGTGGAACGACTCCGAGCACGCCCAAAAGGTGACCAGCGAGCTCAGCCACCGCCAGAGCGAGCTCAAACGCATCGACAGCATCGAGTCCCGCCTCGACGACCTCGAGGTGCTCGTGGAGCTGGCCAACGCCGAGGGCGACCAGGAATCGGCCGATGAGGCCACGGCCGAACTGCGCAGCGTGCAGAAGGTCCTCGGCGACCTCGAGGTGCACACCCTGCTCAACGGTGAGTTCGACCCGAACCCTGCCGTGATCACTATCCGGGCCGGGGCCGGTGGCGTGGACGCCGCCGACTTCGCCGAGATGCTGTTGCGCATGTACCTGAGGTGGGCCGAGCAGCACGATTACACCACCAACGTTCTCGACGTGAGCTACGCCGAAGAGGCCGGCATCAAGTCCGCCACGTTCGAGGTGAACGCGCCGTACGCGTTCGGCACCCTCAGCGTCGAAGCCGGCACGCACCGCCTGGTCCGGATGAGCCCGTTCAACTCCGCGGGCAAGCGCCAGACCTCCTTCGCCGCCGTCGAGGTGGTCCCGCTGATCGCCCAGGCCGAGGCCGTGGAGATTCCCGACAACGACATCCGCGTCGATGTGTTCCGCTCCAGCGGCCCCGGCGGGCAGTCGGTGAACACCACAGACTCCGCCGTGCGCATCACTCACCTGCCCACCGGACTGGTGGTGAGCTGCCAGAACGAAAAGAGCCAGATCCAGAACCGCGCGGCGGCGATGCGGGTGCTGGCGTCCAGGCTGCTGTTGCTGCAGCGTGAGCAGGAGGCGGCCACCAAGAAGGAGTTCGCCGGAATCATCACGGCGAGCTGGGGCGACCAGATGCGCAGCTACGTGCTCGCGCCGTATCAAATGGTCAAGGACCTGCGCACCGAGTACGAGGTCAACAACCCGTCCAACGTGTTCGACGGTGACCTGGACGGATTCATCGCCGCCGGCATCCGCTGGCGCAAGACCCCCACCGACTAGGCGTGTCAACCTTTGGACTTGCTGCTTGAGGCATGTCGCAAGTAGGTAAATCCCGGATGGCTGCCTAGGCTCGAAACGCCATGATCCGATTTGATCACATCACCAAGAAATATCCCGGTACGAACCGACCGGCCCTGAACTCAATCGACGTCGAAATTCTTCGCGGCGAGTTTGTCTTCCTGGTCGGGGCTTCGGGCTCGGGAAAGTCGAGCTGCCTTCGCCTGATGTTGAAGGAGGAGAAGCCGTCCAGCGGTAGCATTCACGTGCTCGGCCAGGACCTGCGCTCCATCTCCAACCGCAAGGTGCCCTACTTCCGTCGCAACCTCGGGGTGGTCTTCCAGGACTTCCGTCTGCTGCCGAACAAGACCGTCTACGACAACGTCGCGTTCAGCCTGCAGGTCATCGGTAAGTCCCGTGGGTACATCCAGGAAGCCGTGCCCGACACCCTGCAGATGGTGGGCCTGGCTGAAAAGGCGCAGCGTCTGCCACACGAACTCTCCGGTGGTGAGCAGCAGCGCGTGGCCATCGCCCGAGCGATCGTGAACAAACCGCAGATCGTTCTCGCCGACGAACCGACCGGAAACCTCGACCCCACCACCAGTGCGGAGATCATGTCGCTGCTGGCCCGGATCAACGCCGGCGGCACCACTGTGATCATGGCCACGCACGAGGCCGGCATCGTCGACAAGATGAAGCGCCGCGTGATCGAACTCTCCGCGGGCCAGATCGTGCGCGACGAGCGTCAGGGCGGCTACGCCACGGCGGCCATCCCGATGGTGCTGCCCCCCGGCGAGCGGGCCGCGTCGAGGTCCTCGCGGATGCCGGCCACGGGCGCCGCCCCGGCCACGCCGCTGACTCACCCCGCGCCGGAGGTGCTGCCCCAGGAGGTGGCATCGGCCGAGGTCGAGGCCGCCGCCGTTGCGGTGAGCACCGCGCTGCCGGTGGAGCCGACGCCCGAACCGGCACCGGTGATCGAACGGGCCGAGCCCCTGTCGGTCGTGGCTTCCACCCCGCCGGTCCCTGTCGTGGCGCCCATCCCGCCGGTTCCGGTCATGGCCGAGCAGCCCGCAGCGGTTGACCGTCAGCCGGAAACCCCTCAGCCGGAACCCGACCAGCAGGCCGCTGCGCCGCCGGTCGAGCAGCCGACCTCCACGATGTCCAGGCCGGTGCTCCCGGTCACCCAGCATGACGAACCAGAACAGCTCACCCTGGCCGAGAAGCTCGGCCTGCGGGCTCCGGGCGAAAAAGCCGATCCCACCAGTGAGCAGAACGTAGGACCCACCCGATGAGACTCGGACTTGTGCTTTCCGAAGCATCCAACGGCCTGCGCCGCAACGCCTCCATGGTCGTCTCGGTCGTGCTGGTCACCTTCATCTCGCTCACCTTCGTGGGCGCGGCGATCCTGATGCAGATGCAGATCGGCCAGATGAAGAACTTCTGGTACGACCGCGCTCAGGTGGGCATTTACATGTGCACCGCCATCTCGCCGGGGGAGACCTGCACCGCAGGCGAAGCCTCCCAGGAGCAGATCGACTCGGTGGAGGCGCAGCTGGAGTCCCCGACCCTGGCAACCTTCATCGACAAGTACTACTTCGAGACGCACGAGCAGGCGTTCGAGAACTTCAAGACGCAGTTCGCGGGCAACCCCGTGGCCGACTACGTGACAGCCGAACAGCTCAACCAGACCTTCTGGGTCAACCTCAACAACCCCGAGGACTCCGAGGTGCTGGTCGAGAGCCTGTCCGGCGTCGCCGGGGTCGAGAATGTCGCCGATCAACGCAAGTACCTCGATCAGATTTTCTCGGTGCTGAACGTGGCCAGCTATACAGCCATCGGCATCGCATCGTTGATGCTCGTGGCGGCGGCCCTGCTGATTGCCACGACGATCCGGCTGTCGGCGTTCTCCAGGCGCAAGGAGTTGGGCATCATGCGACTGGTGGGTGCGTCGAACCGGTTCATCCAAACGCCGTTCATCCTTGAGGGTGTCTTCGCGGCGCTGCTGGGTTCACTGCTGGCCGGTGGGGCGATCGTGGCGATCGTGCACTACTTCGTGCAGGGCTACCTGGGTGCCAGTCTCACCGGCTTCGCCCTGGTCGGCCTCGATGACGCGTTCACCGTGGTGCCGATCCTGCTGGTGCTCGGTGCGGCGCTGGCCGCGGCGTCGGCCAACTTCGCGATCACCCGCTATCTGAAGGTCTGATCAGAACCACTAGACTAATGGGCTGCCCGGCGGATGCCTGGCCGCTTCACTGAACCGATCGAGGAGAATGCCGTGCCCAGGGAAAAAGGCGAGAAGGTCGTCGCGACCAATCGCAAGGCGCGCCACGACTACCTCATCGAGGATACGTACGAGGCCGGAATGGTGCTCAGCGGCACCGAGGTGAAGTCCCTCCGCGCCGGACGGGCGTCCCTCGTCGACGGCTACGCGTTCATCGAGTCCGGGGAGGCCTGGCTGGATGCCGTGCACATTCCGGAGTACACCGCCGGCACCTGGACGAACCACCCGCCCCGTCGCAAGCGCAAGCTGCTGCTGCACAAGGCGGAGATCGTCAAGATCAGCCACAAGACCAAAGAGGGTGGCTACACCCTGATTCCGCTGAAGATCTACTTCAGCGACGGCAAGGCCAAGGTCGAGATCGCGGTGGCCAAGGGTAAGAAGGAATACGACAAGCGGCAGACCCTGCGCGAACGCCAGGACAAGCGCGAGTCCGACCGAGCCATCTCCGCCCGCCGCAACCTCGGCGACTAGCCCCGACCCGACCCGACCCGCCCCGAGTCGCCCGCTCAATCTGGCCGCTACTCGTCTTGTGGTCGGGTCTTCGGGTCGTGCGCCCGGTGCTGCTCGGGTGTGCGCCATGTCCCGGGCGGGTCGATCCAGTGCGGGGCCTTCACTTGTGGCTTCCCGCCGACCATCCGGATTCTCCACCCGCCGCTGTCGATGGTGTGGTGGTGGTACCAGCACAGCAGTACCCCGTTGGAAGCATGGGTTTTCCCACCGACCTGCCACGGCACCACATGGTGTACCTCGGTCCACTGGGGTGGGCAGTCGCAGCCCGGGATGATGCAGCCGCCGTCTCGGGCGGTGATCATTTTGCGTTGCATCGGGGAGAAACAACGGGCCTTGGAGCCCAGGCCGAGGACGGCACCGGCGCTGCCGAAGAAGACGGGCTGGAAGGCGCCGTTCTCGATCATCTGCGTAATGGTCTTCATCGAGACCGGCCCGTCGACGCCGTCGATCCAACCGACGCCGGCGTCCTTGAGGAGGTCGGCCGCGTTCGCATGCACCATCACCGTCGGTGGCATGCCGCCCATGGTCGGGGTGCGGGGGTCTTGGGCGACCTGCACCAGGATGCCGCGGAGAATATCGGCGCGCTTCTCCCCGCCGGTGCGTTAGCACCCTCTGGGCCACCTTCTCACCCAGCGCCAGGCGCCGTTTCATCTCCTGCCGAGACGCCAAGGTGAGGCGGGTGAGCAGGTCGCTTTGATGCGACGCCCCCAACCGCCACGCCATCGAATCCCGGCCCAACCCGGGGCGGGACCGGTATCCGACAACGGTCGCCGCGCCAATCCGGGCCGCGTCCACGGGCCGGCCGGCATTCTCGACCGTCTGGGTGAACGCCACCACCTCCGCGTCACTGAGCGCGTCGAGGTCGGTCGACTCCAGAACGGCCTGCACCATCCCCGCGGCATCCGCGAGGACCCGGAGCTTTTCACCGAAGGCGCCGGTGAACGCGCGCTGCACCCCCGGGATCTCCGACGGATCGCGTTGTCGAGGACGGCCTGCGGCATCCGTCGCTACCGGGGTGGCGCGAAAGTGTTGTATCCTGAAAGGCCGTGGTGGTGAGCTGCAATGTTCGCCACTGCGGTTCTGGAAACAGGATTGGTAACTCAACAGCGTGTGACAACAACCGCGTTCTGCGCAACTCATTCGAGTCGGCAGCACGTGAACATGGGGATGATCGGTTTCGACATTGCCTGCGTAACTGTGAGAAGCGGGTCGAGGATGCAGGGTTATCTC
The DNA here is from genome assembly GCF_002909375.1 of Cryobacterium zongtaii. GTDB lineage: Bacteria > Actinomycetota > Actinomycetes > Actinomycetales > Microbacteriaceae > Cryobacterium > Cryobacterium zongtaii. The sequence continues at coordinate 154,574 of NZ_PPXD01000026.1, read as the reverse complement.
GTAAACGATCTCTGCAAAACAATAAGTGCCAATTCAAACCGCACTGTCTCGCGTTCCGCTTTCGCCCTCGCGGCCTAAGTAGAACCACATTGAGACCGTCAGACCGGGAATGCTCTCTACTCGGATCCTGACGTCATTTAGAGAGATTGCTCCTATCCTGAGCCTCGGGGTATAGGGGGACTTAAACGAGGGCTGGGCTCGTCGGATCAGCTGCCAGTGGCAAGTTCCGGAGCCGAGTAGAACGCCTTCACTGGATACACCCGTAGAAGAAACATGACCACAGCAATGGACCGGGGTTCAATTCCCCGCATCTCCACCATTGGGTTGTTGCCACACGCTGTTGACCACCAACATGCAAAACGCCACCTCTCGAGGTGGCGTTTTGTGTATTCAGGAGCGGCCGGCCCGACGTGGTCAGTCGACCAGGAAGGGCTGATGCCGATACCCGTCCATTTCGAGAATGAGTGCGGACGATTCCGGTACCTCGACGAAGGCGCCGGGCAGGTCGTTGAGCGGCTCGGAGACCACGACCTTCGCATGATCACCGAAGGCGGCCAGCCGCTCCTGGTCGGGGTACATCTGGCGGAGCGTGCGGATGTCCGCCGAATGAAACAACGTGCGCGTGCGTCCCTGGGTCGAGTAACGGAAGGCCCACAAGGTGGAGCCGTCGGAGACGGCGACGGTGCCCTGCCAGGGAAAACGCACATCGTGATCGTGGCCGACAGACTCGACGGTGCGAATGGCGCGCCCGATGGCATCGATCGGGTCATCACGGAGCCCGTAGGTCAGCGCGAGGTGAAAGAGCACCTCTGAGTCCGTCGTGCCGAGCACGTTCGGGTACAGCGACGGGTCGATCGCCAACGTCAGGTCGCGTCTGAGCTCGCGCCACCCAGCAATGGCGCCGTTGTGCATGAACATCCAGTTCTGATAGCGATACGGATGGCAGTTCGTCTGCTGGATCGGCGGTGCGGTTGCCGCGCGAACATGGGTGAAGAAGAGGGGACTGGTGAGAGCCCTGGTGAGCTCGCTCAGGTTCGCGTCGTTCCACGCGGGTTCGATGCTGTGGAAAAGCGCCGGTGCGGTGCCCATCGGGGCTCCCGTGGGGTACCAGCCGAAGCCGAAGCCATCCCCGTTCACCGTCTCGGCTCCCAGCGGGGAGTTCAGCGATTGCGCGACTATCGAGTGCTTAGCGTCGAGCACGATCATTGAGGGTTGCAGGGGTTCCCCGAGGTACGCCAGCCATCTGCACATCCGTCCATCTCCCATCCGGCACCGCCGCGGTGGCGCGCACGCGACCATTGTGCACCCGTCCACCGAGGGCGGTCCGGTTCCCCCAGCAGGGTGATGCAAGACCCTTGACCGCTATCCGGCTACAGGTCACACTCATCGCAGACGGTTCACACTGTCGTGATCCGACGGCGACGGAAGAGGTCAACGTGGCTACGTTTGGCATCGAAGAGGAGTTCCAATTCCTCGATCCTGACACCCTGTTCCCCGTGGATGTGGGCGCCCAGGCCTTCGAGCACCTGTCGACGATGCCCGAGTGGCAGGGCGTGACGCACCGGGAGTTCCTGGCCTCCCAGATCGAGCACGCTTCGGCGGTGTTCGAAAAGATGGAGGACGCTCACGCGGCCATGACGGGCTTTCGACGCGCGGTCGCCGACCAGGCGGCCGAACTCGGTGTGATCGTGGCGAGTATCGGCACCCCGCCCGACACGACGGCGTTCCCCACGATCACCGACACCGAGCGCTACCAACGCATCGTACGCACCATGGACGCCGTGATCGCCGACCATCAGGTGAGTGGTCTGCACGTGCACGTCGGCATCCCGAGCCGGGAGGCCGGGGTGATCGTCCTGAATGCGGTGCGGCCCTGGTTGCCGCTCTTCACGGCCATCGCCGCGAACTCTCCGCTGTGGCGGGGGCAGGACACCGGGCACGACAGCTGGCGCACGGTATTGCTGCGCCGGTGGACGACCTCGGGCTGCCCGCCGGCCTTCCTCGACGCCGCGGACTACGACCGACGCATCGCACGACTGCTGGGCATCGGCGGCACCGTCGACCTGGGCGTGATCATGTGGGACGTGCGGCTCTCGGAGCACCTGCCCACGATCGAGTTCCGGGTGGCAGACGCACAGCTCGACGCGCAGACCACGCTGTTCATCACCGCGCTGTGCCGGGCGTTCGTGGCGCATTCACTCGGGGTGCCGGCCGCGCAGGCCGCCGCCGCGAGCGCATCCGCCCAGATGCCCTCCGAACTCCTCTCCGCTGCCCTGCTGCACTCGGCCCATCACGGAATGGACCGGCAGGTCTTCGATCCGCTGCGCGGCGGGCTGGCCCCGGCTCACGGCTGCCTCCGCCGATTCGTGCGGATGCTCGAGCCCGAGCTCGTAGAACTGGGCGACGTCGAACTGGTGCGAGAGGCGGTGGCCCGGCTCAGAGTCGACGGCACCGGTGCGGCACAGCAGCGTGCCGCCTTCAGCCGGGGCGGCCGGCCCGAGCTGCGCCGGCTGCTCACCAGGACGATGACCCCGGCTCGGCGCGCCGAGAGGGTGACGGTGGCCGCTGGAGCGATCCTCGGCTGAGAGCGCCCGTCACGGTCAGACGGCGGGGTGTGGGTGTAGCCGCAGGCCGGCCGAGGTGCCGATCGCCTCACGCTGACCGCCGGAGTGCACGATCTCGGTGCCGTGCACGGTGAGCTGGCTTGCGTGCGCGCGCAACGCATCCGTCACCACCGCGAGGTGCTGGGGCAGATCGAACCATTCTTCGTCACCCGCGGGTGCCTCGAGCACCTCTGCGAAGGCGGTGCCGGTAGCCGTGGTCGCGGCGCGGGCGGCATCGTGGGCGCGCACGTGGTCGGGATGCCCGTAACCGCCGCCGTCGTCGTAACTGATCACCAGGGACGGTCGCAGCCGCACAATCAGGGCCGCGATGTCGGCCGTGACCTCGGCCAGCGGCGCCACCGAGAGGGCGTCGTCGGCGGCGTCGTCCGCCGGCCCGGCCAGGCCGGGGCGAATCCAGACCATGCCGGAGTCGCGGTAGCGGCGGGGCTCGAGGCCGTCGACCCTGGCGGGCGGCTCACCGAGCCAGAACCGTTCGGTGATGCCCAGGATGCCGGTGGCCCGTTCGAGCTCCAGTTCCCGTTCGCGCGCCAGCTCCTCGGTGCCGGCCAGGGCCGTGAGCGGACCGTCGACGACCTCGCCGCGTTCGCCCCGTGAGCAGGTGAGCAGGAACACCCGGCTGTCCCTGGCGACGAACTCGGCGATAAGTGCGCCGGTGGAGATGGTCTCATCGTCGGGATGGGCGTGCACGAACAGCACCGACCGCTGGCCGTCGAGCAGGCTCACGCGCAGACCGATACCGGCAGCAGGGCGCAGTAAACGTCGAGCAGGGACGCGGCGGAGCGCGACCAGTCGAAGGTCTCGGCGCGCGCGCGGGCCGCCAGCGACAGGCGCCGCGCCAGGGCGGGGTCGGCGAGCACGTCGGTGAGCGCATCCGCCCAGACCTGCGGGTCGCGCGACTCGATGAGCAGACCGGTGTCGCCGTCGAGCACAGCTTCGCGCAGTCCGCCCGTGCCCTGGGCGACGACGGGAACACCGCTGGCCGCGGCCTCCAGCGCCACCAGGCCGAAGGTCTCGGAGTGTGAGGGAACCAGCACCACCCGGGCGCCGCGGAGCAGGGCCGCCAGGTCGACGCGGGACCGCGGACCGACGAAGCGCACCCCGTTCTCAATGCCGTGCCGGGCCGCGAGCCGGTTGAGCTCATCGATGTAGCCGTCGTAGTCGGCCGAGGCGTCACCCGCGATCACGAGCTCCGGCCTCAGGTGAGCCGGCACGGCGGCGATGGCCTCGATGGCCAGGTCGAGGCCCTTGAGTGGCTGGAGGCGCCCGGCGACCACCGCGTAACCGCGGTCCGTTGGCGTGGCCCGGTCCGCTCCGGCTGCAGCGGGCGCGACGGGATGGAAGAGGGACCCGTCCACGCCGGGCGGGACTATCGCGATGCGGTCCATCGACCCGCCGAGCCGACGCACGACGGTGTCGGCCTCGGCGGCGCTCACGGCCACGATCAGGTCCGACTCCCGGGCCAGCCAGGCTTCGCCGGCCATCCGCCCGCCGGATTCGGGCCGCTCGCCCGCCGACAGCGGGGTGGCCTCGTCGGCCGCGATGGAGTGGAAGCTCTGTACGTGCGGCACGCCCAGCTCGCGGGCCAGTGGCAGCATCGCCATGCCGGAGAACCAGTGATGCGAGTGGATGACGTCCCACGGACCCAGCGCGGCGGCCTGCGCGCGGAATTCGTCGATGAACCCCTCGTGGTCGCCCTTGGGCACCGAGCGGAGCGGTCCGGCGTCGAGGTAACGCAGGGTGACGCCGGCGCCCAGGCTCCGGGCGGCGGGCATCTCGGGGGAGGACCGTCGGGTCAGGATCTCCACTTGGTGGCCCAGCGCGGCCATGGCCTCGGCCTGGTGCCGCACCACGACATTCATGCCGCCGGCGTCCCCCGAACCGGGCTCGGCACCGGGGGAGGTGTGCAGGGAAACCAGGGCGATACGCAGGGGATCTGTAACAGGGGACACTACAGAATCTTATGACACCGGCGGATGCGTATGATGAGACCCAGTTGTATGCAATGTACGCCTACGACCGTCCAGTACCAACAACTTCGAGTTGGAGGGTCACGTGCGCGAAGCCCTGCGGTGCGCGATGGTCCCCGTGATGCTCGCCTGGCTGGCTACTCTCGAGCGCAAGTTCCGCGGCATCCCGGTGCCGGACGATGCTCCCCAGGCGCACTCGCCGGGAATCGACAGTGACCGCATCCTCATCGTCGGCGGCGGACCGGCCATCGGCTGGGGTGTGCTCAGCCACACCCTCGCACTGCCGGGCGCTCTGGCCAGGGCGCTAACGGCCCGCACCGGTCGCGGCGTGGATGTCGACGTGATCGCCCGGTCGAACATGACGCCGCGCAACGCGCCAGAGCACATCGACTTCGCCAACCTGTGGCGATACGACGCCGTGGTGCTCACCCTCGGCCTGTTCGACGCGGGCCGGCTCACGTCCACACGGGCCTGGCGCCGGGACCTCGCCAGCCTGGTTGAGCAGATCCAGCACTCGAGCTCCCTCGGCACCGAGGTCTTCGTCGCCGGGATCGCCCCGGTGGCGCTGATTCCGGCCTTCAGCGGCCCCTTCGGCGCACTGGCCGGCCGGCAGGCGCTGGAGCTCAACGCTGTGAGCGAAGACGTCTGTGCCGCTGTCGACCGGCTGACCTTCGTGAGGCTGCCCGGCACGCCGGTCGCCAGGTCCGGCCGGTTCCGGTCCGCGAGCGACTACGACCTCTGGGCAGAGGTGCTGGCCGAGCCGATGGCCGGCCCGCTGGAGCCCCTGCGACGCACCGATGGGGTGCCGGCACCCGAGGTGCAGGGCCGCACACCCGAGGAGATCGAACAGGCCAGGCACCGGGCGCTGATGGCGTTGAACCTGCTCGACACCGCACCGGAGGCGCGGTTTGACCGGATTGTTGCGCTGGCCCGCTCGTCGCTGGGCACCAGCGCGGCCGCGTTCACGGTGATCGACGGTGACAGGCAGTGGCACAAGGCGACGGTGGGCCTCGCGGTGTTCGACATTCCCCGCAGCGAGTCGTTCTGCACCGTCACGGTGCTCGAGTCGGCGGCTCTGGTTGTTCCCGATGCGCGGCTTGACCCGAGATTCCGGGACAATCCCCTGGTCGTCTCCGGTCCCCGGTTGCGCTTTTACGCCGGTTTTCCGATCGAATCGCCCTCGGGCGAACGCATCGGCGCGCTCTGCGTATACGACCAGAACCCCCGATCCCAGGAGGACGTTGACCTGGTGTTGTTGCGCGAGTTGGCGCTGTTGCTGCAGTACGAGCTCTGGCAGTCGGCCGGCGCCGTCGACCGAGCCGACACCCTGGGGCCGTAGGTCCGGGCTCTTGGCGCCGTCTGCCCAGTGGGGTCGGCTCAGCGAATCGGTGGGGCGATGGCGTCCAGCGCCGGCTGGTGCAGCAGGCCGTTGGTGGCCAGGGCGCTGCCGTGCCACGGGCCGGCCGCGCCATCGGCCGAGGTGAACACGCCACCGGCCTCCTGCACAATAGGCACCAGGGCCGCCATGTCGTACGGCTGCAGGTCGAATTCGCCGGCGATGTCAAGGTGTCCCTCGGCGAGCAGCATGTACGACCACATGTCGCCGTAGGCCCGGGTGCGCCAGACCTGCCGGGTCAGCGACACGAGCCCGTCGAGCCGGCCGGCCGCATCCCACTGCTGGATACTGCCGTAGCTGAGGGACGCGTCCGCGAGGGTTTCGACGCCGGAGACGTGCAGACGGGTGGGCGCGGCCGCGGGACGGCGGGCATCGGTCGACCAGGCGCCGCCGCCGGTCGCGGCCCACCACCGCTTACCCAAGGCGGGGGAGCTGACCACACCGAGCACCGGAACCCCGTCGATCGCGAGGGCGATCAGGGTTCCCCAGATGCTGATGCCCCGCAAAAAGCCGGCGGTGCCGTCGATCGGGTCGATGATCCACTGCCGGGTCGTCGACCCCGCCGTGCCGAATTCCTCACCGAGGATTCCGTCGCCGGGGCGCCGTTCGGCCAGGAGAGCCCGGATGGCGCGCTCGACCGCCTGGTCGGCATCCGTCACCGGGGTGCGGTCCGGCTTGGTGGTGACAACAAGGTCGAGGGCTTCGAATCGGGCCATCGAGATCGCGTCGGCCGCATCGGCCAGCTCGAGGGCCAGCGTGAGATCATCGGCGAGGGTGGGCGGCAGGGTCTCGGTCACGCTCCCCAGAATAGTGACTGGGGCGCGACACGCCGATGTCAGCTCTCGATTGGCGCGAGCGCAGAAACTGATGGTAATGTCTCATGTCGGCGGGGATGCCCCGCCTGAACGATATGCACAAAAATACGCACCTCTAGCTCAATTGGCAGAGCAGCTGACTCTTAATCAGCGGGTTCCCGGTTCAAGTCCGGGGGGGTGCACCACACGAAAGACAAGCCCGGCCGCGAGTGTGCGGCCGGGCTTTTCTGTACCCTCAAACGACCGCTTAAGCTGTGAGCGGGCTGTGTGTGACGGGAGCGCCGGAACAGGCCGGTACGCCGACACGTTGTGCCCAGAGAATGTCCACGACACGAGGAGAGACACTATGAGCACAACCACTGAGAAGGCGACACTGGCCGGCGGCTGTTTCTGGGGCGTCGAGGAACTGGTGCGGAAGCGCGAGGGCGTTCTCTCCACCCGGGTGGGCTACACCGGTGGCGACACTCCCAACGCCACCTACCGCAACCACGGCGACCACGCCGAGGCGATCGAGATCACCTTCGACCCCGAGCGCACCAGCTTCCGGGAACTGCTGGAGTTCTTCTTCCAGATCCACGACCCGTCGACGAAGGACCGCCAGGGCAACGACCGTGGCCGCAGCTACCGTTCGGCGATCTTCTTCGCGGATGCCGAGCAGGAGCGCGTCGCCCGCGACACCATCGCGGATGTCGACGCATCCGGTATCTGGCCGGGCCCCGTCGTAACCGAGGTGGAACCTGTCGGCGACTTCTGGTTGGCCGAGCCCGAGCACCAGGACTACCTGCAGAACTACCCCAACGGCTACACCTGCCACTTCGTGCGGCCGGGCTGGGTCCTGCCGCGCCGTGAGCAGGCCGCCAGCTAACCAGCCCCCGGCGCGCGGCCCGGTCGTGCTCGCACTGCCGTTCGCGGGCCGGTGGCTGGCGGGCAACAGCCCGGCCCGACGCGTGCCGAGCCATGGCACCGACCTGCTCGGCGAGCGCTACGCGATCGACTTCACCGGGGTGGACGATCGCGGGCGCACGGCCGCCCACCGCGACTGGGTCACCTACGTCGGCACCGAACCACCGGAGCGGTTCTTCGCCTACGGGCGGGCGATCCTGGCACCGGCCGCCGGCGTCGTCGTCGAGGCGTTCGATGGCGAGGTCGACCACCCCGCTCGGCGATCTCAGCTGGCGCTCGTGCCATACGCCCTGGGCCAGGCGGCGCGGCTCCGGGCCGGAGTGGGAGCCATCGCGGGCAATCACATCGTCATCGAACTCGTCGGGGGTGCCGGGTTTCTGGCTCTCGTGCATCTGCGGGCCGGTTCCATTCGCGTTCGTCAGGGAGACACCGTAAACCCGGGGCAACCTCTGGCCGAATGCGGGAATTCCGGCAACTCGACCCAGCCGCACCTGCATCTGCAGGTGATGGACAGCCCGGACCTGTCTATCGCGCGAGGTCTGCCACTGGCCTTTCGGCGCTACCGGGAGTGGCCGGCCGGCGCGAAGCATCCAGTACTGCGGGACGTCGGTATCCCTAGCGAGGGCGCCACCGTCGAGCCCCTGCCGTCATAGTGGCGAGGCCTCGAGTTGGGCATCGACGGACTCGACGTCCAGGCTCAACGCGTGGTGTCCTGGCACCCCACCGGCTGAACACCTTTCGCCTCGGCGGGCATTGACAGCCGCCGACCCCCGGGCAATCGTGGACCCTTCACAGGGTCTTTCCGCCCGCCGGTGGGTTTCGCCGCTCGCGAGGGCTCCAGCGTCGTCCACAGAGGAGCCGCCATCATGGCAAATAATGCGACCGCGAAGAAAGCGCCTGCGAAGAAAGCGCCCGCGAAGAAAGCGCCCGTCAAGGCAGCGCTCGCGAAGAAACCGACCGCGAAGAAAGCGCCCGTCAGGAAAGCGACCGCGAAGACAGCGCCCGTCAAGAAAGCACCCGTTAAGAAAACGCCCGCGAAGAAGGCCCCCGCCAAGAAGCCGTCCACCACGCGGTCGAGCACCGAGCGTCGGACCAGCGCGCCCCACATCGTCGAGCACCCGAACGTGGTCGCGCGCGCCGCTCGAGGCAAGGCGGCGCGAGCAGAGACCCCCCGCGCCAGCCACAACGGGTGGGAGCCGGCCGCAGACCGCCCCGACCCCGTCGCTCTGATCGAGGAGCAGAATCGCACCCGGGTGCCCGATCTGGTGCCGGTGCGGCACGGGCGGATGATGGTCTCGCCGTTCACCTTCTACCGCGGCGCCGCCAAGATCATGGCGACCGACCTCAAAGACACCCCGCGCGCCGGACTCATCGTCCAGCTCTGCGGTGACGCCCATCTTTCCAACTTCGGCGTGTTCGCGTCGCCGGAGCGCAACCTGCTCTTCGACCTCAACGACTTCGATGAGACCCTGCCCGGTCCCTTCGAATACGACGTGCTGCGCATGACGGCGAGCTTCACGATCGCGGCCCGCAACAACGGGTTCAATGCCGCGGACATCCGGAGTGTGACGCTTGAAGCCGTGCGCTCGTATCGGGAGGGGATGGCTCAGTTCGCCGCGATGCGCACCATGGACATCTGGTATGCCCGGATGACCGAGCAGGAGATGCTCAAGGCCATGGACATGGCCAGGGCCACCCAGAAGGACAAGGCGGCGCGGAAGGCGGCCAAGGGGCTGGAGAAGACCGCGCTGAAGAACGCCGCGAAGGCACGCTCCCGCGACAGCATGCAGGCACTGTCCAAGCTCGCCGAACTCGTCGACGGCCAGTACCGGATCATCAGCCAACCGCCGATCGTCATACCGGTCCGCGACCTCGCGGAGTCCCTCGGCCTGTCGTCCGACGATGTGCAGGCGGCGGTCCTGGAACAGCTGAGGTCCTACCGCGAGAGCCTGCAGGACGACAGGCGCCGGCTGCTCGAACGCTTCGAGGTAGTGGATGTGGCCCACAAGGTGGTGGGTGTCGGCAGCGTCGGCAACCGGGCGTTTATCGCCCTGCTGCAGGGCCGCGACGAGCAGGACCCGTTGTTCCTGCAAGTGAAGGAGGCCACGGCATCCGTGCTCGAGGACCACCTGCCCAAGAGCGTCTACGAGCAGCCGGGGGAGCGGGTGGTGCAGGGGCAGCGGATGATGCAGGCCGCCAGCGACATCTTCCTGGGCTGGACCAAGGGAGTGCAGGCCGACCGGTACCTGTACTGGCGTCAGCTGCGTGACATGAAGGGCTCGGCGATCGTGGAGGCGATGGTGCCGATGGGGATGACTTTCTACGCGCACGCCTGCGGCTGGACCCTGGCCCGGGCCCACGCCAGGTCGGGCGACCCCGTCGCGATCGCGGCGTACCTCGGAAAGAGCGACACGTTCGACCGCGCGGTCACCGACTTCTCCAACCGGTATGCCGACCAGAACGAGAAGGACTACGAGGCCTTCCTCGAGGCCGTGCACACCGGCTGGCTGGAGGCCCGGGAGGGCGTCTGAGCCGCCTCCGCGGCTGCAACTGTTGCCCAAGCGGACAATTGTGCCCGGTGCGCCGGGCGCAATTGTTGCGCAACGGGAACAATAGCCGCCGTACGATGGCAGGACGCCCCGCAGCAGCGGCGGCACCGCAGCGGTACGGACGCGAGGAGACGACGACGTGGCGAAAGCACCCACCGTCTACGACGTCGCCGAACGCTCCGGCGTCTCCATCGCGACGGTGTCCCGCGTGCTGCGCTCGCCGGCTGCGGTGCGCGAGCACACCAGGGAGCGCGTGCTCGCCGCCGTGACGGAACTCGGCTACGTGCCCAGCGCCGCGGCCAGGGGCCTCGCCGCCCGGCGTACCAACGTGATCGGACTGTTCTTCCCCGGACATGACGAGACCGTGCCGGACCAGCCCGTCGACTCGGCGCGCGGAGACACCGTGCCGATCGTCGACGACGACTCCGACACCGCCTCCGACACCGAGAACCTCTACTTCGACGAGGTGCTCCGCGGCGCCGAGATCGAGGCCTGGCGCCGCGGCTTCGCCCTGATGGTGGCCGCAGGGCGCGGCTCGAGCCGTGAAGCCCTGGTCACCGACATCGCCGGCCGGGTGGACGGCCTCGCCGTGCTCGCCCGTACCGTGCCCGACGAGCTGCTCGCCTACGTGGCCCGCCGCATCCCCGTGGTGATCCTGGCCGGAGCCCAGCGCGCCGATGACTTCGACCACGTGAGCGCCAGCAACGGCCCCGGTATGCGAACCCTGGCCAATTACGTGCTGCAGGACCATGGCGTGCACGACGTGGTCTACATCGCCGGACCCACCGATTCCCCCGACGACGCGGAACGGCTGACCGGGTTCCGCAACGCCCTCGCCGACTCCGGGGTCGCCGAACGCAACGTTCGTATCCTGCGCAGCGACTTCACCCGGGATGGCGGCCGGGCCACGGCCGCGCGGATCCTCGCTGCGGAACGGCCCCGCGCGATCCTCTGCTCCAATGACGAAACCGCCCTGGGCGTGCTCGACGTGCTCGAACAGCGCGGCATCAGGGTGCCGGAGGATGTGCTGGTCACGGGCTTTGACGGCATCACGGCCGGCCGGCATTCCCGGCCGAAGCTGACCACGGTGCACCAGCCGATGGTGGAGCTGGGCCGTGCCGCCGTGCATGCCATCACGGCCAGGCTCGACGACCCGAATCTGGAACCGCAGGCGTTCACCCTGCCGGTCGAGGTCGTGCTGCGGGAGAGTTGCCCTCGCGTCTGACCGGGCCGTGGCGCCCCCGCGACAAAAAAAGGTGCTTGCTTTCCCACAATGTATGCGCATACACTCGAGTCAGATCTCGCGCCTCCCCGACGCGATCAGCTCAACGATGACTGAGGAAACCCGGTAGTAATGATGCAACCCACTCGATCTCGGCCCCGATCAGGGCCTCTCCGTCACTCCCCGGCGCGGCGGACGCTGGCACGGCGCACAGTGGCCGCCGTGGCCCTGGCCGTCGTCGCCTCCACCCTCGCCGCCTGCAGTATCCAGATCCAGAGTGCGCCGGACCCGTCCATCCCCGACGACACCATGCTCGTCGCGGCCGACAACGGTTCACCGCTTTTCGAGAAGAACTTCAACCCGTTCATGATCAACAAGCGGGTCGCGGCGTTCTACATGTACGAGCCGCTGATCGTGCTCGACAACCTCAACGCCGAAGAGCACCCGTGGCTCTCCACCGGTTACACCCAGCCGGACCCGTCCACGATCGTCTTCGACATCCGCCAGGGCGTGACCTGGTCCGACGGGAAGGCTTTCACCGCCGCCGACGTGGGCTTCACCTTCCAGCTGCTCAAGGACAACCCGTCCCTGGACCTGCAGGGTATCTGGAGCTACATCGACACCTTCGAGGTCGGCGCCGACACCGTGACCGTGCACCTCACCGCACCGGATGTGCCCGCCGCCCAGCTGATCGCCTCGACCACCCTGATCGTGCCCGAGCACATCTGGGCGAAGGTGGAGGACCCCACCACCTGGCGGAACCCCGACCCCGTCGGCACCGGCCCGTACACGCTGGGCAACTTCGCGCCGCAGCAGTACACCGTGGACAAGAACCAGGAGTACTGGCAGGCCGACACCGTCGCGGCCGAGCACCTGATCCTGCCGGCCACGAACACCCAGCTCGATGTGGCCACGAAGGGCTATGACTGGGCCTACTCCTTCATCAGCGATGTCGAGGGCGCCTGGGTGGATGCCGGCAACCAGAACACCTACTGGTTCCCGCCGGGCGGCACCATCGCCCTGTTCCCCAACCTCACCAAGGCGCCGTTCAACGACGTCAACGTGCGCCAGGGGTTGTCCACGGCGCTGGACCGCGGCATGGTCGGTGACGCCGCCGCCGAGGGCTACATGGACCCGGCCGGCCAGACCAACATCCTGCTGCCCAACCAGGAAGATGTTCTCAACCCCGACATCCCCGACTCCGGCTTGATCACCCAGGACACCGCCAAGGCACTGGAGTATTTCGCCGCCGCCGGTTACACCCAGCAGGGCGGCAAGCTGCTCGATGGATCCGGCGTCCAGCTCAGCCTGACCATCACCACCGCGGCCGGCTACAACGACTGGCTCAAGGGTGTGCAGGAGGTGCAGAAGCAGTGGGGCGCGATCGGCGTCGACGTCAAGGTCGAATCCCCGCAGCCCGCCGCCTACACCCTGGCTCTCCGAAACGGCGAGTACGACTTCGCCATGGGCGCCACCGGCGGCACCGGCAACACCTTCCGCGACTTCAACAACCTGCTCTCCAGCGAGTGGGTCAAGCCCGTCGGCGAGGAGGCCAGCAACAACTTCGAGCGCTTCAGCGACCCGGCAGTCGACGAGATCCTCGCCGACTACAAGGTTGCGCTGGACCCCGTGGTGCAGGCCGACCTGGCCAACCAGCTGCAGCAGGTCGTCTACGACCAGATCCCCTCCATCAGCCTCTACTACGGCGGCTCCTGGGGCCTGTTCAGCGACGCGAAATTCACCGGTTGGCCCAGTGCCGCGGAACCGTACGCCTCGCCCAAGACCTACGAGTCCACTCCGCTTCTCGTTCTCACAAATCTGAAGAAGGTCAATGATGACTAGCACCACGGCGGCGCCCCGCGGCGCCGAGAGCCGCCCTCCAACGAGGCCAGGCCCCACGGATGCGGCGCACGCGCCGAGCCCGATCGCCACGTCCCTGGGCTACGTCGCCCGCAAGCTCGGCCTGTTCGCTCTCACCCTGTGGGCGGCCGTCACGGTCAACTTCCTGTTGCCGCGGCTGATGCCCGGCACGCCGGCGGATGCCGCGCTGGCCAAGCTCGCCCAGAACGGCCCCGTCTCTGAGGCCACCAAGGCCGCCATCGAGGCCCAGCTCGGTGTGCCCACCGGCAACATCTTCGAGCAGTACCTGGCCTACCTGCACCAGGTGGTCACGCTGGACTTCGGTATCTCGTACACCTTCTACCCGCAGAGCGTCGGGGAGCTGGTCTCGGCCGCGCTGCCGTACACCCTCGTGCTGGTGGGCCTGGTGACCGTGGTCGCGTTCGTCCTCGGCACCCTTCTCGGCGTGCTGGCGGCGTGGAAGCGCGGCACCTGGCTCGACAGCGTGCCCACCCTGGTGGGGTCGTTCATGAGCGCCTTCCCGTACTTCTGGACGGCGCTGCTGCTGCTCTTCTTTGCCGGCTACGTGCTGAGGCTCTTCCCCACATCCGGCGCTTACGGGCCCACGGCCGAGCCGAACCTTTCGTTCGAGTTCTTCGGCGACGCGCTCTACCACGGGGTGCTGCCGGCGCTGACGATCCTGATCACCTCACTCGGCGGCTGGATCCTGGGAATGCGCAACACCATGATCTCCACCCTCGGCGACGACTACGTGACCTTCGCGGAGGCGAACGGGCTCAAGCCCCGCACCATCGCCCTCCGCTACGCAGCGCGAAACGCCATCCTGCCCAACCTCACCTCCTTCGGCCTGGCCCTCGGCGGTGTCGTTGGCGGCTCGATCCTGGTGGAACAGGTCTTCGGCTACCCCGGTATCGGCTACCTGCTCTTCAACGCCGTCACCAACCAGGACTACCCGCTCATGCAGGCACTCTTCCTGATGATCACCGTGAGCGTGCTCATCGCCAACTTCCTCGTCGACATTTTGTACGGCGTGCTGGACCCGAGGACCCGACGATGACAACCTCATTGCCCCCCACAACCGCTGCCATTCGCGCACCCATCACGGCGATCGGCGAGGCACCCTCAGCCTGGAAGGTCGTCGTCCGTGTCGCCTCCACGGTGTGGAGCAACGGCAAGGCCCGCATCGGCCTCGTCATGCTCGCCCTGTTCGTGCTGCTCGCGATCTTCGCCCCGCTGATCGCGCCGTACGGCGCCAGCGAGACGGGCTTCGAGCGCAGCGCAGACGGCAGCGCCGCACACTGGCTGGGCACCACCGCCGCCGGTGAAGACGTGCTGAGCCAGCTGCTCTACGGCGCCCAGGTGAGTATCTTCGTCGGCCTCGTCGCCGGGCTGCTTTCCACCATCATCGCCGTGCTGATCGGGCTCAGCTGGGGCTACGTGCGCGGGTTCGGCGCCGACGTGATCAACTTCATCGTCAATCTGTTTCTCGTCATCCCCGGCCTGCCGCTGATGATCGTCATCGCCGCCTACCTCTCCGGCGGCGGCATCGGCATGATCATCGTGGTCGTCGTGATCACCGGCTGGGCGTGGGGCGCCCGGGTGCTGCGCAGCCAGACCCAGTCGCTGCGTTCCCGCGACTTCGTCACGGCGGCCGTGTTCAGCGGCGAACGGCCGTTCCGCATCGTGTTCCGGGAGATCCTGCCGAACATGACCTCACTCATCGTGGGCAACTTCTTCGGCGCCGCCACCGCGGCGATCCTCGCCGAAGCCGGCCTCGAATTCCTCGGCCTGGGCGACTCCACGGTGGTGAGCTGGGGCACGATGCTCTTCTGGGCCCAGAACTCCAACGCCCTGCTCACCGGCCAGTGGGCACTGCTGTTCGCCCCCGGCCTCTGCATCGCGCTGCTGGCCACCTCCCTCACCCTCATCAACTTCGGCGTCGACGGCATCAGCAATCCGCGCCTCCGGGAAGGAACCAAGCGATGACCCCCGCACCGTACGCACAGACCCCGCCCGCCGCCAACACGACCCTGCTCGAGGTGCACGACCTGTCGGTGCACTACGGCTACGGTGCCGGCGCCACCAAGGCCGTGCAGAACGTGTCCTTCCGCCTGGCCCACGGCGAGTTCGTCGGCCTGGTGGGGGAGTCCGGCTCGGGCAAGTCCACCCTCGGCTTCGCGCTCACCGGGCTGAGCAAGCCCCCGGCGCACATTGAGAAGGGCCGTATCCTCTTCGGCGGCAAGGACATCGCCAGCCTCGACGCCGAACAGCTGCGCGAGCAGCGCCACGGCGGCATCGCGATGGTGCTGCAGTCCGGCATGAACGCGTTGAACCCGGTGCGCAGCATCCGCAACCACTTCGTCGACATCTTCCGCGCCCACGGGCACGTCGACCGCTCCCGCTGGACCGCCCGGGCCACCGAGCTGATCGGCAAGGTCGAACTGACCCCGCAGGTGCTCGACAGGTTCCCTGGCGAGCTCTCCGGCGGCATGCGTCAGCGGGTCTCCATCGCCCTGGCGCTCTCGCTCGAACCCGAGCTGATGGTCTTCGACGAGCCCACCACGGCGCTGGACGTCCTGGTGCAGCACGCCGTGATGAACACCATCATCGAGCTGCAGAAGTCCGAGAACTTCACTGCCATCCTGATCAGCCACGACTTGGGCATCGTCCTCGAATCCGCCCAGCGGGTGATGGTGATGCACGAGGGCCGCATCGTCGAGGATGCCCCGGCCCGACAGATCCTGGAGAACCCGCAAGCCGACTACACCCGGATGCTGCTCTCGCACTACGCCGACCCGCGGGCCGAGGTGGTGGAGCTGCCCGGTTTCGCCGACCGGCAGCAGCGCAAGGCCGAGGGGGCTTCGCGCACAGAGGCGGCCACCCACACGCCCACGGTCTCGCCGCGCACCCTTCGCGCCGACCAGCACGCCATGATCGTCGAGAACGTCTCGAAGATCTACCCGGCCCCTCGCCGCGGCGAGGCGCCGGTGCGCGCCGTGGACAACGTGTCGTTCACCCTCGAACCCGGTGCCGCGCTGGCGCTGGTGGGGGCCTCCGGCTCGGGCAAGTCCACCATCGCCAAGCTCATCACGGCGGTGGAGAAGCCCACCAGCGGTCGCATCCGTTTCGGTGACCTCGACGTGGGTTCGCTGAACCGGCGGCACTTCCGCCGGTTGCACCGCGACGTGCAGATGGTGTTCCAGGACCCGTACTCCGCGCTGAACCCGCTGCACACCGTGGAGTATGCGCTCACCCGGCCGGTGATCAACTTCACCGGGCTGCACGGCACCGACGCCCGCCGCCGGGTGCTGGAACTGCTCGACATCGTGGGCCTGAACCCGGTGGAGGAGTTCGCGGCCAAGCTGCCGCACCAGCTCTCCGGCGGGCAGCGCCAGCGTGTGGTCATCGCCAGGGCGCTGGCCAGCGACCCGCAGGTGATCATCGCCGACGAGCCCGTCTCGATGCTCGACGTGTCGCTGCGCGCCGGCGTGCTCGCCCTGCTCGAGGACCTGCGCGAACAGTGGGGGGTGAGTCTGCTCTACATCACCCACGACCTGCTCTCGGCCCGGGTGGTCACCGACAACATCATGGTGCTCAACGGGGGAGCGGTGGTCGAGACCGGCAACACAGCCGACGTGCTGCGCAACCCCCAGGATGACTACACGATCCGGCTGCTGGACGCGATCCCCAACCCCCGTAAGGTCGTCGCGTGACCGCGCCGTTCGGCGGCCTCGCCCTGGCCCC
Source organism: Cryobacterium zongtaii (assembly GCF_002909375.1). GTDB lineage: Bacteria > Actinomycetota > Actinomycetes > Actinomycetales > Microbacteriaceae > Cryobacterium > Cryobacterium zongtaii. Next base: position 137,494 of record NZ_PPXD01000026.1, on the reverse strand, counting down.
AGAGCTCGAGCACTTCACCGTCGACACCGCGGCCGGGCCGCTCACCGCGTTCCGGGTGCTGCCCGCGGGCCCGCGCCGCGGTGTGGCCCTGCTGGTGCCCGGCTTCACCGGCTCCAAGGAAGACTTCAGGCTGCTGCTGCCGCTGATCGCGGCGCACGGCTGGGAGGCCGTGAGCTACAGCCAGCGCGGCCAGGCCGACTCGGCCGCCCCGGTGGGCATCGAGAACTACCGGCTCGAGGACTTCGCGGCGGATGCCATCACCGTCGCCCGGTTCGTCGGCGACGGCGGCCCCGTACACCTGGTCGGCCACAGCCTGGGCGGCCTCGTCGCCCGGGCCGCGCTTCTGCACAGCATCTCCCAGGCGCAGAGCCTGGCCCTGTTCACCGACCTGACCATGCTCTGCTCCGGTCCCGGCGGCCGGGCCGGAGTACATGCGGCGAATGCCGCCCTGGTGGCCGAGCAGGGCACCCTGGCGGTCTGGGCGCTCGACCACCCGGAGGGCAGCCCGCTCACCGCGGACGACGTCTTCGTGCGCGACCGCCTGATCGCCTCCTCGGTCGACAACATCCTCGGCGGTGCCCGCATCCTGGACAGCACCCCCGACACCACCGACGCCGTGCGGGCCAGCACGGTGCCCACCCTGGTCGCGCACGGCGACGCCGACGACGCCTGGCCGATTCCGTCGCAGCGGCTGATGGCCGAGCAACTCGGCGCCCAGTACCGGGTGATCCCGCAGGCCGGGCACCTGCCCAACCTCGACAATCCCGGCTTCACCGCCGCGATGCTCGACGATTTCTGGGCATCCACCAGCTGATTCTTCATCTTTACACCGCACCACCGCTACCCAAGGAGATCCTCCATGCTCACTTTCCCCCAAGGCTTCCTCTGGGGCGCCGCGACCGCCGCCCACCAGATCGAGGGCAACAACGTCAACAGCAACTGGTGGCCCAAGGAACACGCCGAGGGCACCACCATGGTCGAACCGTCCGGTGACGCCGCCGACAGCTTCCACCGCTACCGCGAGGACATCAAGCTGCTCGCCGACCTGGGCCTGGATTCCTACCGGTTCAGCATCGAGTGGTCCCGCATCGAGCCGGAGCGCGGTTTCGCGTCCCGATCGGCCGTGGACCACTACCGCCGGATGGTCGATACCTGCCACGAGTTCGGCATCGAGCCGGTCGTGACCCTGATGCACTTCACGGTGCCGCGCTGGTTCGAGAACGACGGCTTCTGGCGGGCTCCCGATGCCGCCGACCTGTTCGCCCGGTACACCGAGCTCGCCCTGCCCGTCGTGGCCGAGGGCGTCAACTACGTCTGCACCATCAACGAGCCCAATATCGCCGCGATGCTCGCCGGCGGAGAGGACGCCGCCAACCTGGTGGCGCACGGCCTCGCCAACCCTGACCTGCAGGTGGCGGATGCCCTGCTGCTCTCGCACCAGCGCTCCCGCGAGGTGCTCAGCCAGGTACCGCACCTCAAGACGGGCTGGACCGTCGCCACCCAGGCCTTCGTGGCCGTGGACGAGGAGGGCGCAGCGGAGAAGCTCGTGGAGTACGGCCACCCGCGCGAGGACTGGTACCTGGAGAACGTGAAGGGTGACGACTTCGTGGGCGTGCAGGCGTACACCCGCACCTTCATCGGACCCGAGGGTCCCCGGCCCGTCGCCCAGGGCGTGGAAACCACCCTCACCGGCTGGGAGTTCTTCCCGCCGGCCGCCGGTATCGGGGTGCGCGCCGCCTGGGAGCTGACCGACCACGTTCCCGTGATGGTCACCGAGAACGGCATCGCCACCCAGGACGACAGCCGCCGCATTGCCTACACGCAGGGCGCCCTCGAGGGGCTGCACTCCTGCATCGAGGACGGCATCGACCTGCTCGGCTACCTGCACTGGTCAGCGCTGGACAACTACGAGTGGGCCTCCGGCTTCGCACCGACCTTCGGCCTGATCGGCTGGGACAAGCAGACCTTCGCGCGTACCCCCAAGCCCAGCGCCAGCTGGCTCGGCGAGGTCGCCCGCCGCAACGGCCTGGAGCCGTCGGTCGCCCCCGCCGCCTGACCTGCCCTGCAACTGTTGCCGATGCGGACAATTGTGCCCGGTGCGCCGGGTGCAATTGTCCGGAACGGGAACAGCTAGGCGGGATGCCGCGCGGCTAGACGAAGCGCTCGAGCACCGTGCCCTCGCGCATGCGCTCGACGCGCTTCACGTGCTTGGTGATGTCGCGCACCCCGCGATACACCGCGAGTTCGGCAACATCCACCACCTTGGTCGAAGCGTGCGACCGGGTCGGATGCGCGAACTCCTCGATCGACTGGAAGCTGTCCCGTCCGCGCGGCTCGGCGCTGAATCGCTGCGCGAAGCCGGTGTTCACGCTGGTGAGCTCGATGTCGGCCTCGTGCGCGGTGACCAGGCTGCGGGTGTCCACCGTGATCACGGTGTGGGCGTCGTCCCGGTAGGAGCGCGCGGCGAGCAGCTCGTTCAGCCGCGGCTTCTGCAGGAAGAAGAACACCCGGTCGTTGAGCATCGTGTACCACCCGCTGGGGGAGAGGTCCTCCAGCGCGGCCGCCAGCGATGACTCGTGAATCGCCTTCTGGTGCCGGATGACGGCGGTGCCGTAGTCCGGATGTTCCAACTCCAGCGACTCACCACGCCGCTTGGTGAGGATCGCGGCCTGCGGTGCCCCCTGCCGCACGCCCCATCGGGTGACCAGTGCGGCCGTGCTGAGCAGTCCGTGCCGCTCGATCGACGGCCACGACCCATCCGCTGCCACGTGGTACAGCTCGGGGTAGAGGCGGATCAGGTCCTTGGAAAGCACGGGGCAAGCGTACCGCGGCTCCGCCGGCCGACCGGGGTCAGAGGTCGAACGCGAGCCGGGCGCCGAGGGCGAGCATGAGCACAGCGATAGCGCCGTCGAGCACCCGCCAGGCACCGGGGCGCGCGAAGATCGGGCGCAGCAGACGAGCCCCGAAGCCGAGGCCGGTGAACCACAGGATGCTAGCCGTGATGGCGCCGCCGGCCCACCACCAGCGCTCGGCGGGGTCCTGTTGGCTGGCCACGGCGCCGAGGAACACCACGGTGTCCAGGTAAACGTGCGGGTTGAGCCAGGTGAGGGCGAGAACCGTGCCCACGGCGACCCGCATCCCGGTGCTGCCCGAGGACCCGGTCACCAGAAGCGCGCCCGGACGGATGGCCCGCCGCGCCGCCCACAGGCCGTAACCGACCAGGAAAGCGGCCCCGACCAGTCGCACGACCACCATGACCGCCGGTGCCGCCGCCACCAGGGCACCCATTCCCAGCACGCCAGCGAGGATGAGAGCCGCATCGGACAGAGCGGCAATGGCCACCACCGGCGCGATCACCCGGGTGCGGCCTTCGATGCCCAGCCGCAACACGAACGCGTTCTGGGCGCCGATGGCGATGATGAGGGACAGACCCGTGACCAGGCCCAACAGCGCGGGGAGGAGGGTTGTCGCAGGTGTCATGCCTCCAACGCTAGGGAGTCGCGGTGATTCAGTCCAGCTACGTTTTCTTAGGATGAGTAAGCTGGTCTTATGCAACGCTTCACCCTCGACCAGCTGGAGACCCTGCGCGCCCTGGTACAGGACGGCACCTTCGAGAAGGCCGCCCGCCGGCTGCACGTCACGGCGTCGGCGGTCTCGCAGCGGGTCAAGGCCATGGAGCAGTCCTGCGGCCGGGTCCTCGTGCAGCGCACCACCCCGGTCTGCCTCACGGCCGCCGGTGCGGTGGTGCTGCGCTACGCGCGCCAGGTCGAACTCCTGGAGGCCGACACCGAGCGAGCGCTGCGCGAGGACGGGTCCGCCGAACGGTCCGTGCAGATCTCCCTCGCCGTGAACGCGGACAGCCTGGCCACCTGGTTCCTCGGCGCGCTCGCCGGGGTGGCCGACGAACTCGACATCACCTTCGACCTGCACCGCGAGGACCAGGAGCACACGATCTCGCTGCTGCGCTCCGGCGCCGTGATGGCAGCGGTCACCTCCGACCGCGAATCGATCCAGGGCTGTGTCACCGAGCCGCTGGGCCGGATGCGCTACCGAGCAGTCGCCACGCCGGCCTTCGTGACCCGCTGGCTCGCCCACGGACTCGCCGCGTTGCCGGAGGCGCCCGTGGTCACCTTCGACCGCAACGACGACCTGCAGGACGCCTTCCTGCGGGCGCACGCCGGCGGGCCCGGTGCCCCACCCCGTCACGTCATCCCCACCTCCCACGATTTCGCCCGCGCAGTGCTGCTGGGCATGGGCTGGGGAGTGCTGCCCGAGCAGCAGTGTCTGGACGAGATCGCCGACGGCCGTCTGGTGGAGCTGGCGGCGGCGCATCCGGTGGACGTGCCGCTCTACTGGCAGCGCTGGAACCTGTCGTCGCCGCTGCTCGACGCGGTTTCGACCGCGGTGCGCGTTCAGGCTGAGCGGACGTTGCGGCCGCTCACGGTCTGACCCTCCGAACGGCCCTACAGGTCCGTGTGCGCCAGCGGCAGGCCGCTGAGGCTGGCCCGGATCTCGACGCTCCGAATCTGGTCGAGGGTCACATCGGTCGACGCGGCGAGGTTCTCGGTGCTCGGGCTCGTCGCCGTCCAGGTCGCGAGCACCGTCGCGGTGCCGTCCTGATCGGTCATCACCATGTCGTAGTCCTGGGGCCCGTTGTCCTTCCAGAGCTGATTGAGGTACACGCACGACCAGTCGAACCGGGTGCCCCAGTCGGTGTCGGTGATGGTGAGGGCCGCGGTGAGGGCGTCGGCCTCCACTGGCTCCATGGCAACGACCATCGTCGGGGCCGGGTCGGCGGGTGTGGGCGGTGCGGTGGCGGACGGTGCGGATGAGGGCGGTGCGGCCTCGAGAGTCGCCGGCGTGCCCAGGGTGGCGCCGAGGAACCCGCCGCCCAGGGCGAGGCCGGCAGCGACGGCCGTGCCGGCCACGGCCAGACGCAGCCGGTTGCGCCGCGTGCGGGCGACGGCCGCCCCCGCGAGCCGCTGCACAGCTCCGGGCTGGTGCGGTGCGGCGCGCAGATGCGCGTCACTCAGGGGTGCAGAGGCGGCGATCTCGGTGGGCGTGGTTTCGGTGAGCGCCACGGCCTCCGCCGCGGGCAGGGCCGCCAGGATGCCGGGCAGCCCGGCGAGTTCGGCGACGGCGCCGGCGCAGGCGGGGCAGGTCGGCAGGTGGCGTTCGAAGGCGTGCCGGTCTTCGGGGCTGAGCGCGCCGAGCAGGTAGGCGGCGTCCCACTCGCGGAAGCGGTCGGAGGTCATTCGGTGACCCCTCTTTCCTGTAGGGCGAGCCGCATTGCTCGCAGGGCGTAGTGCAGGCGGGACTTCACGGTGCCCTCCGGCACCTGTTGGTGGAGGGCTATTTCCGCGATCGACTGCCCGAGGTAGTAGGCGCTCACCAGCACGGTGCGGTGCTCGGGAGTGAGCGCGGTGAGGGCATCCGTGAGCAGCCAGCGATCCAGGATGGCCTCGGTGGCGTCGGTCGACGACCTCTCCGGCAGGTCATCGGTCGCGATCTCACGGGCGTACCGAGCGCTCCGCCTGTCGTCGATGACGAGGTTGCGGGCCACCGTGAACAGCCAGGCGCGAGCGGCGTCGTCATCCCGGTTCAGCAACGCCGGCCGCGTCCAGGCGCGCAACAGGGTCTCCTGCACCACGTCCTGCGCGAACCCGTAATCCCCGGTCAAACGCACCACGTACCGAAACAGTGCCGGCCCGTGGGCGTCGTGCAGCGCCCGCAGGAGCTCCGCGTGTGGCTCTGCCACGGTCACCTCCCGGTCTGCCCGATGCCCACAATGAACACGGCTCTGCTGGACTAATTCTGCGCGACGAAGAGCTCGAACTCGACGGAGCCGGCATCTTCGACCGAGACGAAGCCGAGGTCGGGGGCGTCGACGCCGTAGTCACTGAAGGTGATCGGGATGCTGCCGACAACCTGGCCGCCGGCCTCGGTGAGCGCGGCCTGCAGCTCCACCGTGACCGGCTGGGTGACGCCGTGCAGGGTGAGTTCGCCGGTGGCGCTCAGGGTCTGCGCGACACCGGCCACGGGGGCCTCGAGGGTGACCGGTGCGGTAAGCGTGAAGGTGGCGGTCGGGAAGTCGTCGGCTTCCATCGCGGAGTCCCGGAAGTAGGCATCCCTGGCGCCTTCGTCGGTGGCGATGCTCGCCACGTCCACCGTGATCGTGGCGGCGGTGAGCGAGAGGTTGTCGACGGTGAGCTCACCGGAAACGTCGGTCGTGCGACCGGTCACGGTCACGTCGTTGCCCTGCAGCACCTCGTCGACCCGGTAGCCCGCGAAGGAGTCCGCGGCCACGCTCCAGGTGCCGGAGAGGTCGTCCGCGTTGACCTCGGTGGCCGCGCCGGCATCCGTCGGGCCGGGGGTGCCCGCGGCGATGGTGGGGGCCGCCTCGACGGTGCTGTTGGCGTAGTCGGCATAGACCGCAGGCCCGAAGGCCAGGGCGGCACCGCCGATGACGACAACTCCGCCCGCAATCCACAGCCCGATCTTCGTCTTTTTCTGCATGTCACCCTCGTTCATGGTCTTCGCGTGTAATTGGCGAGCGGATGGTGGTCATCCACTCTGTACAACGAGACGGCAGGCCAAAAGGTTCAGACCGGTTCACTTTTTCGAAAAACTAGCCGGTTCGACCGCTGATGCGGCGGCCCAACTCGGCCGCGGCGTGCTCCACGGCGGCGGCGAGCTCCGGCCAGCGTTCCGGCGGCACGCTGGACCGGGCGAAGGTCACGGCGATGCCGGCGGCGGGCCAGCCGCTGTGGTCGCGAACGGCCACCGCGACGGATGCGAGACCCAGGGTGACGTCGCCGTCCTCCGCCGCGTAGCCCTGCGCGCGCACCTCGGACAGGAGCCGGCTCAGCTCGCGATAGCTACTCACGCCGCCCGGCGCCGGGGTGTCGCCGCCGTCGCGCTGCACGAAGGCGGACGGGTCGGGGAACAGGGCCCGCACCTGCGCGACCGGCAGCGTCGCGAGCAGCGCCCGGCCGCTGGCCGTGAGGTGGCTGGGCAGGCGCACACCGACATCCGTCACCAGGGCGGGGCGGCGGGGAGCGCGCTCCTCCACGAGGTAGATCACATCGCGACCGTGCAGCACGGCCAAATGCGCGCTCTCGCCGATGGTGTCGACGAGCGCGGCCAGGATCGGCCGGCCCAGCCGGGCCAGGGGCTCCTGCCGGGCAAAGCCGCTGCTCAGCTCGAAGGCGGCCAGGCCGATGCCGTACCGACGGGCCTCGGGAAAGTGCAGCACGAAGCCGAGCTCGGTGAGCACGCCGAGCAGCCTGTAGACGGTGGACCGGGGGAGCCCGAGCGTCTGCGCGACGGTCGACGCCGGTACCGGCCCGCGTTGGGCGGCCAGGTGGGTGAGTATCTGCAGGGTGTGGCGGGCGGCGGGCACATCGGCCTTCGTGGGCGCCGCCCGGCTCTCAGCAGGCACGTCCACGGCGCCCCGGCTCAGCTGTCATGCGACGAGGCTATCGTTTCGACGAGCCCCCGGGGCGCAGGCCGGTTGCCGGTTCGGCAAGCCAGTTTGTCGCCGTGCCGCCGACGAGGGAGGATGCAGTCATGCACACCAACGACACCGCCCGTGAACCCCAGGAGCCCGACGCAATAGGAGACTTCTGGGATCAGCGCTACGCCGGAAATGAGACCCTGTGGAGCGGCCGGCCCAACGCCGCGCTGGTCAGCGAGACGCACCACCTGCGGCCGGGGCGGGCCCTCGACGTCGGCTGCGGCGAGGGCGCCGATGCCCTCTGGCTGGCGGCACAGGGCTGGGACGTGACGGCGCTGGATGTCTCCCGAGTGGCACTCGAGCGCGCCGCCCGCCAGGCCGACCTCGTGCGAGCCGACCTGGTCGGCGGCACGGTGCGCTGGCTGCACGCCGGACTCGTCGAGGCGGCCCTGCCGGCGGCGAGCTTCGACCTGGTCTCCGCGCAGTACCCCGCCCTGTTGCGCACGGACGAGAATATCGCGGAGCGCGCCCTGCTGGATGCCGTCGCGCCCGGGGGTGTGCTGCTCATAGTGCACCACCCCACGCCCACCGCCGCTGAGGCCGCCGCGCACGGTTTTGATCCCGACCTGTACGTGAGCCCGGCCCAGGTCGCGGCCCTGCTGGACGACACCTGGCGGATCGAGGTCGACGAAACCCGGCCCCGCCACGTGGCCACCGGTGCCGGTGCCCACCACACCGAAGACGTCGTGGTGCGGGCGCGGCGCCTGCACTGACCGGGCTCAGCGTTCCCTGAGCGTCGCCACGGTTCCCACCGGCGCCGCCCGCGTACCCAGCCGGCTGGGGGTGGGCTCTGCCGGGTTCTGGCTCACCACCAGCACCCGGGACCCGCACAGGTGGATCTCGTCTACCACGGTGCGGCCGCTCCGCAACAGGTCGGCGAGGCTGGGCGGCAGGTCCAGGTCGTCGATGCCCGGCGAGAAGGCGCCCGCGGCGCGGGAAGCGGGCCGCGGCGGCAGCCCGAGCAGCTCTGCGGCTCGATCGTTGTAGAGCACCAGATCGCCGGCGCCGTCCACGAGAATCAGCCCCTCTGGCACCGAGTTGACCACGGAGTCGTTATGGACGAACAGTCGGGCGAGTTCTTCCGGCCCCCAGCCCAGGGTGACCCGGCGCAGGTAACGTCGCAGAACCCAGGTGGCCAGCGAACCCGCCAGGAGCAGGGTGAGCGTTATCGCCAGGATGGCGGGCAGCCGGGCGTCGAGGGCGATCTGCAGGTTGCTGGTTCTCACGCCGGCGGCCACCATGCCCACCACTTCGCCATCGGAGTCGAGGATCGGCACCACGGCGCGCACCGACGGGCCGGGGGTGCCCGGCGTGACGTCGGTGAACGACATTCCGGCCGTGGCGGGGCCCGTGCGGCCGACATACTGCCGGCCGATTTCGGCGGGGTCCGGGTGCGTCCAACTGACCCCCGCCGGGCTCATGATCGTGATGAAGTCCAGCGCGGCGTCCCGGTTGACCTCGAGCGTGTACGGCTGCAGCGCCGCCGTCGGATCCGGCGATGTCGCCGCCGTCACCACGAACGGGCTGTCGGCGATCGCGGCCGCTACCGCGAGCAGCCGGTCGGCCCTTTCGGAGTAGCCGCGGTCCCGGGCGTCGACGAAGGCGGCAGTGCTCACGAACACGGCCAAAGACACTATGAACACAGAGTGAGCGACGAACAGCCGGCGTGTAATGCTCCACCCGTGCATCGTTCGCACCCATCCTTCCCGGCCGCACCACTGGGCCACGTCGTCGTGACCATCCTGACCTCTAGGGAGAACGTACGCCCAGACCGCCGCGCCGGGGCCGGTGCCCCTGGCGTGCTGATCTGAGTCGGGGCGCTTTATCCCTGCTGACCAGCACTTGAGAGTGCACGTTGTGGTCGGCGAGTCGGGGGTCCAGGGGTCTGGAGCGCCCCACCGTGGTAGGCTCGGTGACGGTCTTCCGACCCTTCACCAGGACGCGAACGCGTAGCCCCCAGCTCGACTGGGACGGCCGCGTACGTACGGTGAGGCCCAGACGGACGCGATCCCATGGTCGCTCCAGCCCACGCCGTTTCTCGGTGTCGAGGCCGGTCTCGGCCTACCCGTCCGACACAGCGAGCCCCGTGTTGTCGACCGCTCAGGCGGTCTATTCGGCGTGCTCCGGAGAATCCGTGACCGAAATCATCGCCGTCAAGGCAGAAGTACCCGCCAGCGAGGCGGAGCAGACAGAAACTGCAGCAGCAGTAGCACCGGGAATCGCCGTGAAGGCGGACAGGCTCTACAAGGCCTTCGGCCGCAAACCGCACGACATCGTCAAGAAACTCCAGAGCGGCGCGAGCCGTGACGAGCTCGCGCACCTGGGAACGGCCGCCGTCATCGACGCTTCCTTCGAGGTACAGCGTGGTGAGATCTTCGTGGTGATGGGCCTCTCCGGCTCGGGCAAGTCCACCCTCATCCGCATGCTCAACGGCCTGCTCGAGGCCACCAGCGGCACTGTCACCGTCGGAGACACCCCGATCACCGGCATCCCGGCGGCCAAGCTGCGGGACGTGCGCCGTCAAAGCATCTCGATGGTCTTCCAGCACTTCGCCCTGCTGCCCCACCGCACGGTGATCGATAACGTCGCCTACGGCCTCGAGGTGCAGGGCATGCCCCGTGAGGAGCGCCTCGCCAAGGCGCGCACCATCATCCGCCTGGTGGGACTGGACGGATGGGCCGACAATCTGCCCTCCGAACTCTCCGGTGGCATGCAGCAGCGCGTCGGCCTCGGCCGGGCCCTGGCCGCCGACACCGACGTTCTCCTGATGGATGAGGCGTTCTCCGCCCTGGACCCTCTGATCCGCCGCGAAATGCAGGAACAGCTGATCGAGCTGCAGGCCGAACTCGGCAAGACCATCATCTTCATCACCCACGACCTCAACGAGGCCATGTTCCTCGGCGACCGCATCGCCGTGATGCGCGACGGCCGGATCGTGCAGATCGGCACGCCCGAAGAGATCCTCACCGACCCGGCCAACGATTACGTCGCCCAGTTCGTGCAGGATGTCGACAGGGCGCGGGTGCTCACCGCCGGCAGCGTCATGGAGCCGGCGCGTTCGGTGGTCACCGTCACCGCCGGCCCGCGTGCGGCTCTCCGCACCATGCGCGACCTGCAGACCTCGGCCACTTTCGTTTTGCGCCGTGACCGCAGCTTCGCGGGGGTCGTGCGCGACCGGGACGTGCTCAAACAGGTCAAGGCCGGCGACGGCGACCTGCGGGCCATCATCCTGGACGCCACCGCGGTGGCCGCCGACACCGCCTTGGTCGACCTCGTCGAACTGGCCGTGGAGAGCGACCTGCCCATCGCCGTGGTCGACGATCGCAACCGTTTGCTCGGCGTGATCCCCCGGGTGACCCTGCTCGCGGCTCTCGGCAATGTCAGTCCGACGACCGGTGAGCTGCCGGTGATGGAACCGCCGGCCACCATCTCGATGAGCATCATCACCGAAACCCTGCGCGAAACCGCGTCGGAAGGAGTACAGCCGTGAACGACTTCCGGATTCCCCTCGGCTCCTGGGCCGATACCTTCATCGACTTCATCACCGACACCTTCGGGTTCTTCTTCGACTTCGTGCGCGCCATCTTCAGCGGCGCCTACGACCTCGTCGACCTCATTCTGGCCACACCGCCGTTCTGGGTGATCATCCTCGTGGCCGCGGCGCTGGCACTGATGATCCGCGGCTGGAAGTTCGCCGTGGGCACCGTCGTCGGCCTCGTTGTCATCGTGGGTGTCGACCAGTGGGAGAACGCGATGGACTCGCTCGCCCTGGTGCTCGTCGCGAGCGTTCTGGCGATCCTGTTCAGCGTGCCGCTTGGCATCCTCTCGGCCAAGTCCGGCGTGGCGTCCAGCATCATCCGCCCGATCCTCGACTTCATGCAGACCATGCCGGCCTTCGTGTACCTGATCCCCGCGCTGATCCTGTTCCGCGTCGGTGTTGTTCCCGGCATCGTGGCGACGATCATCTTCGCCATGGCTCCCGGGGTTCGGCTCACCGAACTCGGCATCCGCAGCGTCGACAGTGAGGTGGTCGAAGCCGGCCAGGCCTTCGGTGCGTCACCGTGGCGCATCCTGCGTCAGATTCAGCTGCCCCTGGCGATGCCCACCATCATGGCCGGAATCAACCAGGTGATCATGCTCTCGCTCTCGATGGTCGTCATCGCCGGCATGGTCGGCGCCGGCGGTCTCGGCCAGCAGGTCGTGGCCAGCCTGAACCGCATCGACGTGTCGCTCGGCTTCGAGGCCGGCCTCTCCGTGGTGATCCTCGCGATCTTCCTGGACCGGCTCACCGCGGCTCTCGGCAACGGGAACACCCCGATCAGCAGGGTGCTCGCCGCTCGCAAGCGCCGCGCCCACCCGGTCCACGCTCCGGCCGCGGCCGTCGCCGTGGAACCGACCGTGGCCCCGGCCGTGACACCGACGCAGGCCGCCGAGCGCGAGCCGTCCCGCGTCTAGCTCCACCCGTAGCTTCAACCCCCGCAGCTTCAACCCCGGTCACCACCAGCAGGTGACACGAAAGGCAGACACATGAAGAACCGTTCACTCAAGATCCTCGCCACCGGTGCCATCGGCATGCTCGCCCTGGCCGGCTGCACCGCGGCCGAAGCCGAGACCGTCGGCGACGGCAACTCGGACAACAAGGACCTCACCATCGCCGTGTTCAACGGCTGGGACGAGGGCATCGCGGCATCAGAGCTGTGGAAGGCCATCCTCGACGAGAAGGGCTACAACGTCGAACTCGAGTACGCCGACGTTGCACCGGTCTACGCCGGGCTCTCCACCGGTGACTACGACCTCAACCTCGACGTCTGGCTGCCGAACACCCACAAGTCCTACCTCGAGGAGTACGGCGACGACATCACCGAACTCGGGGCCTGGAACGACGAGGCCAAGAACACCATCGCCGTGAACGCCGATGCACCGATCGACACCCTCGCCGAGCTGGCCGATAACGCCGACCTGTTCGACAACCGTCTCGTGGGCATCGAGCCCGGCGCCGGTCTCACCGAGGCCGTGACCGACAACACCATCCCCACCTACGGCCTCGAGGACATGGACTACCAGACCTCCTCGACCGCAGCGATGCTCACCGAGTTGACCGCTGCGGAGAAGTCCGGCGAGAACATCGCCGTCACCCTGTGGGCGCCGCACTGGGCCTACGACACCTTCGACCTGAAGAACCTCGAAGACCCCGAAGGCACCCTCGGCGCTTCGGAGACCATCCACGCCTACGGCAAGAAGGACTTCTCCACCGACTTCCCGCAGGCCACCAAGTGGATCGCTGACTACACCATGGACCTCGACAAGCTCCAGTCGCTCGAAGCCGCCATGTTCGTTGACTACGACGGCCAGGACTACGGCCCCATCGTCGCGAAGTGGATCGAAGACAACCAGGAGTACGTGGACTCGCTCACCGCGTAGTCGACTGCCCCGTCTATGAACGGCCCGTGCCTCGGCACGGGCCGTTTCTGTGTCGTCTCAGGCGCTGGCGCGCAGTTCGGCGCCGATGTACGCCGCCCAGGCACCGGCCTTGCCGGTCTCTCCGGCGGCCAGCGGCCCCTCGGTGCCGTCGACAACGAAGCCGTGTGGTTTGGCCACGATAGTGGCGCCGGCGGCGTGCAGGGCGTGCGAGATCTTGGCCGCCGCATCCCCGTGGATGAATAACTTGATGCGGGTGTCGAACGCGGCGGCCCGCACACCGGCGAGGGAGCCCGGTGCGAGGGTGCGCAGGAACCGGCGCATCCGATCGGTCGGCTTCCAGCCGTTGATCGGGCATCCCACCACCAGGACGTCGACGCCGTCGAGGCTTGCCTCGGTGATGTCGGACACGCTGAGGGTGGTGGTTCCCCGGCCCAACTCGGTGGCGATCACCTCGGCGATGGTGCGGGTGCTGCCATAGTTCGTGTCATAGACGACGAGTGCGTGCATGAGTCCTCCCGGGTCGTGGCGACGTTGGCCGACACGAGTCATAGTGGCCCCGGCCCCGACGACCGACAAGAGCAGCAGGTCCCGCGGGTCACCGCGACTGCCGGGTCACTCCGACTGCGGAGCTCGCAGCGCGATGAAGCTCGACAGCGCCTCGGTGATGGCCCGCTCCGATGCCGCCCGGGTCAGCGTGGCCTCGCCGTCGCCGGGCTGAGCCCCGTACGCTCCGAAGGAGGCGTGGTTGGCGCCCTCGATCCGCACAAAGGTCGTATCGGCGGGCAGCAAGGCGGCGGTGTCCTCGATCTTGGCCGGGGTGCTCAAGCCGTCCTCGCTCCCGCTGAGGCTCAGCACCGGCAGCTCGTCGTCGACGGCCGAGGCGCAGTAGCTGCCGAACAGCACGAGGCCGGCGACCTCGTTGTCCTCGGCGTACATGCAGGCCCGCACGCCGCCGAGCGAGTGGCCGCCCACGAACCACGCCGCCACATCGGGCGCGGTGGCCGTGAAGGTGTCCAGCGGACGCTGGTCGAAGAAGGCGAGGTTCAGAACCGGTTTGGTGATGACCACGGTCATCCCCGTCTCCGCCACGGTGGGAGCCAGGGTGGCGAGGTACGCGTACGGGTCGACCTTGGCGCCGGGAATGAAGACCAGGCCGGCGACCGAGCGTTCCTCGGCCGGGGCGATCACGACGGAGACGTCGGTGTCGGTCACCGTGACGGCGGGGTCGTCGAACACGGCCTGGGCGGCCGTGCGGTCGGCGGGCATCACGAGCTGCGTCCAGAACAGGACGGCCACGATCCCGAGGGCCAGCGCGGTGAGCGCGGTCCAGCCGGCGAATCTGACGCGGGTGCGCAGAACGGTTCGAGGGGTGCTGTCAGTCGTCAATTCGATCAGTCGTCCAATCCGCGTGCGGCGAGGGCCTCTCCGATCGCATCGGCGGCGTACAACGAGCGTACGACGACGGGGACGGCCAGGGCGATGATCGACCCTTGTGCGCCGCGCGCCCTCCGGGCGTCGAGCACCTCCCGCACGATCTCCGCCACCAATGGGATGCACCGGATGGTCAGGGCCACGAGCAGCCCCACCCTGTCGGCATCCACCCAGCGCCGGAACGGCCGCAACAGCAGCTGGAACGCCTCGAGCACCGCGGTGACCGTGGTGGTGAGGGTGAAAAGGGCGGCGAGGGCCACGGCCACCAGCAGCCGGCCGGCCATCAGACCGGCCGTGGTCCAGCCCTCCGCCGAACCATTGGCGACCAGCACCTGCACCGGCACGGCGAAGAGCAGGATCCACAGGATCGGACCGATCTGCGGCCAGGCCGCCGTGGGCGGGATGCCGGCCAGCGCGTACAGGGCGACCACGGCCACGAATTCCCCCGCGAGCACCAGCGGATCGGCCGCCAGGCCGACCAGCACCATGGCGACGGCGAGCACGGCCAGCTTGAGCACCGACGGCGCGCGGTGTAGCAGCGAGGTCCCCGGCCGGTACAGCCCGATCATGCCGGCCCGGTCATGACAGCATGCTCAGGTACGCGGTGAGAGCGGTGGAGGGCACGTCGTCGGCGACGACCCGGCCCTCGTCGATCACGATCACCCTGTCGAACCCGTCCAGCACCTCCAGGTCGTGGGTCACCACGATCACCTGCTGGGTCAGCGACACCAGCAGCCCGGTGATCAGACGGGTGTTGCGGGCATCCAGCAGCGTGGTCGGTTCGTCGGCCACCACGATGCTGGGCCCGGCCACCAGCACCGCCGCGAGGGCCAGCAGCTGCTTCTGACCGCCGGACAGACGGTGCGCGGGGCGCTCGGCGAGAGCGGTGAGACCGAACCTATCGAGCGCCTCTGCCGTGCGCGCCGTGATTTCGTCGGCGGCCAGGCCCCGGCGCCGCAGGGTGAAGGCCACATCCTCCTGCACGGTCGGCATCACGATCTGGTTGTCGGGATTGGTGAAGATGAAGCCCACCTCGCGCCGCACGAGCTTGGCTTGCCGGCGCACGTCCAGGCCGTTCACCGTGACGGTGCCGCTAGTGGGGGTGACCAGGCCGTTGATCATGCGCGCCAGCGTCGACTTGCCGCTGCCGTTGGCGCCGACGATGCCGATCCGGCGTTCGGTGAGGTGCAGGTCGATGCCGCGCAGCACGGGCTGGTCGTCGAAGCCGTGCGAGACGTCCTCGAAACGGATGCCGGCGGCGCTCACGCTCACGCCCGGGCGTCGACGGGCGCGGAGACCGGAACCGTGCGGCGCGGGGTGATCAGGCCCGGGTATGCCCGGTGCACCTGCTTGGCGACGAGGACCGTCACGACCACCTTCACCAGGTCGCCGGGCAGGAACTTCGCACTGTCGACGGCGGCGGCCCACAGCGGCAGGCCCAGGTTGACGGCGGTGACGGGCACCCCGATCAGGTAGACGACCACGATGCCGCCGAGAACGGTGGCGCCCAGTGCCGGCCAGAACGGGTAGCGCGGCAGCAGCCACGCGGTGAGGGCGCCGATCACGACGACGCCCAGCAGCCATCCGTATGGGTAGCCGGCGGAGGGGGAGGTGGTGAACCAGACCAGGCCGCCGCGCCCACCCGAGAGCAGGGGCAGCCCGGCCGCGGCGAGGACCAGCAACAGCAGCACGGCCAAGAAACCCTTGCGCGCTCCGAGGATCGCGCCGGCCAGCATCACGCCGAGGGTCTGGAACGTGATCGGCACGGTGCTGGCGCCCAGGGAAAGCGCGCCGGGGAACCCGAGGGCGGCGATGAGGGCGGCGAAAATGGCGATCTGGGCCAGGTCGCGCACGCTGAGGCGGGCCGTGACTCTACGGGCGGGAACGGTGGGGGCTGTCATGGTTTTCAATCTAGATTTCCCCGGCAGGGCGCCGCAGTGGAATACCTACAAAGAATCCGGCGGAACGCTGGTCACGGGTCCCGGTCGAGGCCTCCGGTCCGGTTTCCCGCTGCCATCGGCACGCCTATCCGTCGGACCTGTGCGGTTTTATGATCGTCGCAGCCGGACGGAGAGTTCACCGATGCCGGGACACGGAAGGCAGTTCTCATGGGTTTCTTCGGATTTCTCCTGCTCGGCCTCTTGGCCGGCGCCCTGGCCAAGCTGATCCTCCCCGGAACGCAGGGTGGCGGCTGGTTCGTGACCCTGCTGCTCGGTGTGGTCGGCGCGTTGCTGGGCGGCTGGCTGGCCGGCCTGATCTTCGGGGTCGACATGGGATCGTTCTTCGACCTGCGCACCTGGGTGATCGCCATTCTCGGGTCGATCATCGTGCTGCTCATCTACGGCGCGGCCACCCGCAACCGCGGGAGTAGCAGCTCGACCTGATCTGCAGCGCGGGTGGTGCTTAGGCGACGAGGCGACTGATCGTGGCCGATCCGGCGCGGGCGCCGGACGTCGGTTCTGCCCACACCGAGATCGGAGCCGGGTTCCACGGCAGAGCGGTCGG
The DNA here is from genome assembly GCF_002909375.1 of Cryobacterium zongtaii. Classification (GTDB taxonomy): domain Bacteria; phylum Actinomycetota; class Actinomycetes; order Actinomycetales; family Microbacteriaceae; genus Cryobacterium; species Cryobacterium zongtaii. The sequence continues at coordinate 120,621 of NZ_PPXD01000026.1, read as the reverse complement.
TTCCGCACCAGAGGACACCAGGAGGGCGCCGGTGTTGACGGCTGTGATTCCGTCAACCGGGGTGTCGGTGCGGGGTTCGGCGATGTTGCGGGGCGCTGCCGGGGTGTCGGTGCGCAGGCGCATGGTCTCGGCAGCCAGGAGCTCGGTGAGGGTCTCGGCGATCTGGTGGGCCTTGAGCCCGTGGAAGATCACGTCGGTGTCATCGGAGCGGCGGGGGACCAGGGTCCAGGCTCCCTCGGCGCCGACGAGATCGGCCAGCGCGGCGTGGAGATGTTCAAAGACCTCGGCGCGGCTGAGTTCTGCCGGAGCGGGAGCAACCGGGGCCTGGATGACGGGTGCGGTGCGACGTCGACGACCGAACATCGTGAGCCCCTTCCTACTAACAACGCGAGAAGACCAGTTTCGCCTTCTCCACCCCGAAATCACGGGGGACACGCCGCAGAACGGGGACTGGCGGGGGGATGCCCGCTAATTAACCTTCACGGCAGTGGCGCCCGGCACGGATTTCTCGTCGGCGTCCTTCACCACGTTGCCGACGGCGACCGCGACGCTGAGTCCCCAGCCGATCCAGGTGAGCACCAGGCGCCAGTCCCTCGGACCGTTCTTGGTGGCCTGCAGGATGTGCCAGCCGCCGACGACGACGCTGATCATTGCGGTGTTGAACAAGAACTTTCGCATGGCTACACGCTAGCCGACAACCCGCGAACTGAGAGAAAAGCCCCAAAAAACTCGGGTTTTAGGTGCTTGAGTCACAGCTCGCGGGTGTGGTCGCGGGCGAAGGTGAGGGTTTCGGTGAGCAGGGCCAGGCGCTCCGGCTCGGTGCGGGCGGTCCGGGTGTTCACCTCGGCAACGATGGTGCCGTCCCAGTTCACCGCGGCGAGGTTCCGCAGTACCTCGGCCACCGGCTCGGTGCCGCGGCCGGGCAACAGGTGTTCGTCGAAGACCCGGCCCTCGTCGAGGGAGCCCGTGCCGTCGCAGAGGTGCACGTGGCGCAGACGCTCGCCCAGGGCCGTGGCCATCGCGAGGCTGTCCTGGCCGCTGAGCGCACAGTGCGAGAAATCGAGGGTCACCGCGGCGCAGTCCATCACCGTGGGGTCCCAACCGGGGGAGTACGCCTTGACCCCTCGCCCGCCGATCTTCCACGGGAACATGTTCTCGACGGCGATCTGAAGGCCGGTGCCCGCGCCGAGCTCGCGCACGATGTCGAGAAAGTCCTCCGCATAACCGGCCTGCCAGCGAAACGGCGGATGCACCACCACCGTCGATGCGCCGACCAGCCCGGCGAGCTCGGCGGACCGCTCCAACTTCACCCGGGGGTCCCGGCCCCAGACGAAGTGGGTGAGCAACAGAACCGGTGCGTGGATCGAGAAGATCGGCAGGCTGTACCGCTCGGATAGCGCGGTCAGCGCCGCCGCATCCTGGGTGGCTTCGTCACGGGTGACCATGATCTCAACGCCGTCGAACCCGGCCTGCTTCGCCAACCTGAAAGAGTCTTCCAACCCCAGCGGGTACACGCAGGTGGAGCTCATGCCGATGCGAATCACGGCGTCAGCATAGCCTTCGCTGGTAACCTCGAGGTGCAGCCAGGTGCGCCGCACAGGCGGGCACCGGAATGGATGAGTCATCGAAATCGCAGCAGACACCACCGCATCAGTCAGCGCACCCGACACAACCGGAGAGGCCGGCGCAGAGCCCGGCCCCGATTCGGTCGCGCCCGGTCACTTCGACCTGGTCGTGGTCTCCAACCGGCTTCCGGTCGACTACGAAGTAGCCGAGGACGGCACCGAAAGCTGGCGCACCTCGCCCGGCGGCCTGGTCACCGCCCTCGAACCGATGATGCGCGCCTCCGACGGCGCCTGGGTGGGCTGGCCCGGCGTGGCCGACCGCGAATTCGAGCCCTTCGAAAACGACGGCATCTCGATCGTGCCCGTACGCCTGAGCACCGAAGATCTCGAGCTCTACTACGAGGGCTTCTCCAACGACACCCTCTGGCCGCTCTACCACGACGTGATCGCCTCACCCAGCTACCACCGCGAATGGTGGGACGCCTACGTGCAGGTCAACCGCCGGTTCGCCACCGCGGCCGCGGCATCCGCAGCGCCCGGCGCCACGGTCTGGGTGCACGACTACCAGCTGCAGCTGGTGCCGCGGATGCTCCGCGACGCCCGCCCCGACCTGGTGATCGGCTTTTTCAACCACATCCCGTTTCCGCCGTACGGCATCTTCGCCCAGCTGCCCTGGCGCAAGCAGATCCTTGACGGCCTGCTCGGCGCCGACCTGATCGGCTTCCAGCGGCTGGCGGATGCCGGCAACTTCTCCCGCGCCGTGCGCCGCCTGTTCGGCTACGCCACCCGCGGTGTCGCCGTGGACGTGCCCAGCCAGAACGGCCAGCACCGCCGGGTCATCGCCAAGCACTTCCCGATCTCGATCGACGCCGAAGCCTACGAGGAAATGGCCAAGCGACCGGAGATTCAGGAACGCGCCCGCCAGATCCGCGAGGACCTCGGCAATCCCAAGACGATCATGCTCGGCGTCGACCGCCTGGACTACACCAAGGGCATCGGTCACCGTATCAAGGCCTTCGGTGAGCTGCTCGCCGACGGCACGCTGAGCGTCGAGGACGTCACGCTCGTGCAGGTGGCCAGCCCGTCCCGCGAGCGCGTGGCCACCTACATGCAGTTGCGCGACGAGATCGAACTCGCCGTCGGCCGCGTCAACGGCGACTACTCCACCATCAGCCACACCGCCATCAGCTACCACCACCATGGCTACCCGCGGGAAGAGATGGTGGCGCTCTACCTGGCCGCCGACGTGATGCTCGTCACGGCCCTCCGCGACGGCATGAACCTCGTCGCCAAGGAATACGTCGCGGTGCGCTACGACGGCGACGGCGTGCTCGTGCTCAGCGAATTCGCCGGTGCTGCCGACGAGCTCAAGCAGGCCGTGCTGATCAACCCGCACGACATCGACGGCATGAAGGCGTCGATCATGAAGGCCGTCACCATGCCCAAGCGCGAACGCACCCGGCGGATGCGGGCCCTCCGCCGCAAGGTCTTCGACAACGACGTGGCCACCTGGTCCGCCTCGTTCCTGCAGACCCTCACCGGCGGGGCCGCCGTGCCCAGCGGCGTGCCGGAGAACCTCGTGTCGGCGCTGAAGGACATCAGCTCGGCCGAGACCATCCTGGTGGCCCTCGACTTCGACGGCACCCTGGCGCCGCACGTGGACGAACCCGAGGACGCCCGCGCGGTCGACGGCACCCACGACGTGGTGCAGCGGCTGCTCGACCTGCCCGGCGTGCGTGTCGCGTTCGTCTCCGGCCGCGCCCTGGTGAGCCTCAAGCATGTGGCCGAACCGCAGAGCGAGGTTTTGCTCACCGGATCGCACGGTATCGAGGTGCAGCTGGACGCAAACGGCATCGAGCTGGGTCTGGTACCCGAAGAGGTCGAGAAGCTCGACACCCTCACCCGGGTGCTTGAGCGCATCTCCGGCCCGGTGTTCGGCACCTGGATCGAGCAGAAGCCGGCCGGCCTGGCGCTGCACACCCGCCTGGCCACCGCGCAGGACGGCCAGGCCGTGCAGCGCGAGGCCCGCGACCAGCTGGCCGAGCTGCTGCCGGCCCTCACCGTGCGCGAGGGCAAGAACGTGCTCGAGTTCTCGGTGCGCTCCAGCACCAAGGGCGACGCCCTCGAACGCCTGCGCGCGCACACCGGTGCCGACAGGGTGCTCTATGCCGGTGACGATGTCACCGACGAAGACGCCTTCACGGTGCTGGGCGAGGGCGACCTGGGCCTCAAGATCGGCCCGGGCGCTACCCAGGCCGGCTATCGGGTGCGGGGCCCGAAGGAGGTCACCCAGGTGCTGGCGCTCCTGGCCGACTTCCGCGCCGCCGCCACGCAGCAGCAGTAGGTCCCGCGTCGCGGGCGTGCCACCGGTCGTCATGACGGGTGTGCCGCCCGCGACGTTCTAGACTCGGTGCATGTCTGAGTTCGATATGAAGCCCCGTAGCCGCGACGTTACCGATGGCATCGAGGCCACCACCTCCCGCGGCATGCTCCGAGCGGTTGGAATGGGCGACGCGGACTGGGAGAAGCCCCAGATCGGCATCGCCAGCTCCTGGAACGAGATCACCCCGTGCAATCTGTCCCTGGACCGCCTCGCGCAGGCGTCCAAGGAGGGTGTGCACTCCGGCGGCGGCTACCCGCTGCAGTTCGGAACCATCTCGGTCTCCGACGGCATCTCGATGGGCCACGAGGGCATGCACTTCTCCCTGGTCTCCCGTGAGGTCATCGCCGACTCCGTCGAGGTCGTCATGCAGGCCGAACGCCTCGACGGTTCGGTGCTGCTGGCCGGCTGCGACAAGTCGCTGCCCGGGATGCTCATGGCCGCCGCGCGACTGGACCTCGCCAGCGTCTTCCTCTACGCCGGGTCGATCGCACCCGGCTGGGTGAAGCTGAGCGACGGCACCGAGAAGGACATCACCATCATCGACTCGTTCGAAGCCGTCGGCGCCGTCAAGGCCGGCCGCATGAGCGTGGAAGACGCCAAGCGCATCGAGTGCGCCTTCGCCCCCGGCGAGGGTGCCTGCGGCGGCATGTACACCGCCAACACCATGGCCAGCGTCGCCGAGGCCCTGGGCATGAGCCTTCCCGGCTCCGCGTCGCCCGCCTCCGCCGACCGCCGCCGCGACTACTACGCGCACCGCTCCGGCGAGGCCGTGGTCAACCTGCTGCGCTTAGGCATCACGGCCCGCGACATCCTCACCAAGAAGGCGTTCGAGAACGCCATCGCCGTGGCCATGGCCTTCGGCGGTTCCACCAACGTGGTGCTGCACCTGCTCGCCATCGCGCAGGAGGCCGAGGTCGAGCTCACCCTCGACGACTTCAACCGCATCGGCGATACCGTGCCGCACATCGGTGACCTCAAGCCCTTCGGCAAGTACGTCATGAACGACGTCGACCGTCACGGCGGCGTGCCCGCCGTGATGCGCGCCCTGCTCGAGGCCGGTCTCATCCACGGCGACGCGCTCACCGTCACGGGCAAGACCGTGGCGGAGAACCTCGCCGAGATCGACCCGCCCGAGCTCGACGGCAAGGTCCTGCGCACCCTGGACAACCCGATCCACGCCTCCGGCGGCATCACCATCCTCAAGGGCTCCATCGCCCCCGAGGGCGCCGTCGTCAAGACCGCCGGCTTCGACAGCGACATCTTCGAGGGCCCCGCCCGGGTCTTCGAGCGTGAGCGCGCGGCCATGGACGCCCTCACCGCGGGGGAGATCCTCAAGGGCGACGTCGTCGTCATCCGCTACGAAGGCCCCAAGGGCGGCCCGGGCATGCGCGAGATGCTCTCGATCACCGCGGCCATCAAGGGCGCTGGGCTCGGAGCCGATGTACTACTATTGACTGATGGTCGATTCTCAGGCGGCACAACCGGACTGTGTATCGGCCATATAGCACCCGAAGCGGTGGACGCAGGTCCGATCGCCTTCGTGCGCGATGGTGATCTGATACGGGTCGATATCGCAGCTCGCTCGCTTGACCTACTGGTCGACCCCGCAGAGCTGGCCGCCCGCCGAGAAGGCTGGGCTCCACTTCCTCCCCGTTACACCCGTGGCGTTCTCGCCAAGTACTCCAAGCTCGTGCAGTCCGCGGCCCTGGGTGCGACCACGGGATAATCGACACCATCCGTCATTCGAATTAGGGATTTGCTCTCATGACCACGGAACCTTTGCCCGTGCCATCCGCCCCGACCCCCAGCGCGCCGTCCGCCGACGCCGTGTCCGGAACGCCTGAAATTCTCACCGGTTCCGGCGCAATTCTGCGCAGCCTCAAGATGCTCGGCGTCACCGACGTCTTCGGGCTGCCCGGCGGCGCCGTCATCCCGCTCTACGACGAGCTGATGAACCAGGACGACATCCGCCACATCCTGGTTCGCCACGAACAGGGCGCCGGCCATGCCGCCGAGGGCTACGCGTCCTCGAGCAACCGGGTCGGGGTGGCCATCGCCACCTCCGGCCCCGGCGCGACCAACCTGGTCACGGCCATCGCCGACGCCTACATGGACTCGGTGCCGCTGCTGGCGATCACCGGCCAGGTCTTCTCCACGCTGATGGGCACGGATGCGTTCCAGGAGGCCGACATCGTCGGCATCACCATGCCTATCACCAAGCACTCGTTCCTGGTGAAGCGGCCCGAAGACATCCCCGCCGCCATCGCCTCGGCGTTCCTGATCTGCAACACCGGCCGTCCCGGCCCGGTGCTGGTGGACATCACCAAGGACGCCCAGCAGATGAAGGCACCGTTCATCTGGCCGCCCAAGCTCGACCTGCCCGGCTACCGGCCGATCACCAAGGCGCACGGCAAGCAGGTTCAGGCCGCGGCGGCGCTGCTGGCCGGCGCCGCGAAGCCCGTCTTCTACGTCGGCGGCGGCGTCATCCGCGCCCAGGCGTCACCCGAACTGCTCGAGCTGGCCGAACTGACCGGTACCCCCGTCGTCACCACCCTGATGGCCCGCGGAGCGTTTCCCGACTCGCACGACCAGCACCTGGGCATGCCCGGCATGCACGGAACCGTCGCTGCCGTGCTGGCACTGCAGGAATCCGACCTCATCATCGCTCTCGGCGCCCGTTTCGACGACAGGGTCACCGGCAAGGCCTCCGAATTCGCGCCCAATGCCACCATCGTGCACGTGGACGTGGACCCGGCCGAGATCGGCAAGATCCGCGCCGCCGACGTGCCCATCGTGGGTGACGCCAAGGACGTCATCGCCGACCTCACCGTGGCCTACCGCGAGGCGATCAGCACGACGACCCCCGACATCTCCGAGTGGTGGACCTACCTCAAGGGCCTCCGGGAGAAGTTCCCGTTGGGCTACAGCGAACCGGCCGACGGCCTGCTCGCCCCGCAGTACGTGATCAAGCGCATCGGCGAGCTCACCGGACCCGAGGGCGTCTACGCCGCCGGCGTCGGCCAGCACCAGATGTGGGCCGCACAGTTCATCAAGTACGAGCGGCCGAACTCCTGGCTCAACTCCGGCGGGGCCGGCACCATGGGTTACTCGGTGCCCGCGGCCATGGGCGCCAAGGTCGCCGAACCCGACCGCACGGTCTGGTCCATCGACGGCGACGGCTGCTTCCAGATGACCAACCAGGAACTCGCCACCTGCACGATCAACAACATCCCGATCAAGGTGGCGATCATCAACAATTCGTCGCTCGGCATGGTGCGTCAGTGGCAGTCGCTGTTCTATGACGGCCGGCACTCCTTCACCGACCTCAACACCGGTCACGGCACCGCGATGGTGCCCGACTTCGTGAAGATGGCCGATGCGTACGGTGCCCTGGGAATCCGGGTCACCCGCGCCGACCAGGTCGACGACGCGATCAAGCTCGCGTTGGCCACCAACGACCGGCCCGTGGTGATCGACTTCATCGTCAGCCGCGACGCCATGGTGTGGCCGATGGTGCCGCAGGGCGTCAGCAACAGCTTCGTGCAGTACGCCAAGGACCACGCCCCCACCTGGGAAGAGGAGTAACCGATGAGTACCCACGTTCTCAGCCTCCTCGTCGAGGACAAGCCCGGACTGCTGACCCGCGTCGCGGGCCTGTTCGCCCGGCGCGGCTTCAACATCGAGAGCCTCGCCGTCGGCCACAGCGAAATCCCCGGCCTGTCGCGCATCACGATCCTCGTCGACGTCGAGGACGCCCCGCTGGAACAGGTGACCAAGCAGCTCAACAAGCTGATCAACGTCATCAAGATCGTCGAGCTCGACCCGAGCCAGTCGGTCCAGCGTGAGCACCTGCTCGTCAAGGTGCGGGCGGACAACACCACCCGGTCCCAGGTCCTCGAAGCGGTCACCCTGTTCCGTGCCCGGGTCGTCGACGTGTCCACGGATGCCGTCGTGATCGAGGTGACCGGCGACTCCGGCAAGACCCAGGCGTTCCTGCGGGTGCTCGAGCCATACGGCATCAAGGAAATCGCCCAGTCGGGCCTCCTCGCCATCGGTCGGGGATCCAAGTCGATCACCGAACGCGTCTTCAAAAACTAGGTTCTCGACAAGCTCGACCAGCGCACCTTCTCGACAAGAACGCCAAACAAAATTTTCCCGACAAATACACAAACCAAGGAGAACACCACATTGTCTGAAATCTTCTACGACAAAGACGCCGACCTGTCCCTGATCCAGGGCAAGAAGGTCGCCGTCATCGGCTATGGCTCGCAGGGCCACGCCCACGCGCAGAACCTGCGCGACTCCGGCGTCGAGGTTGTCATCGGACTCAAGGAGGGCTCGAAGTCACGTGCCAAGGCCGAAGAGGTCGGCTTCACCGTCCTCAGCGCCGCCGAGGCATCCGCCTGGGCCGACGTGATCGTGGTCCTCGCTCCCGACCAGGTGCAGCGTCACCTGTACAAGGACGACATCCTCCCCAACCTCGCCGACGGTAAGGCCCTGGTCTTCGGCCACGGCTTCAACATCCGCTTCGGTTACATCGAGGCGCCCGCGGGCGTCGACGTGGTCATGGTCGCCCCCAAGGGCCCGGGCCACACCGTGCGCCGCGAATTCGAAGCCGGCCGTGGCGTTCCCGTCATCGTCGCCGTCGAGAAGGACGCGTCCGGCAACGCCTGGCCGCTGACCCTCAGCTACGCCAAGGCGATCGGTGGCCTGCGTGCCGCCGGCATCAAGACCACCTTCACCGAAGAGACCGAGACCGACCTGTTCGGTGAGCAGGCCGTTCTCTGCGGTGGCGCGTCGCAGCTGATCCAGTACGGCTTCGAGGTTCTCACCGAGGCCGGCTACCAGCCGCAGGTTGCCTACTTCGAGGTGCTGCACGAGCTCAAGCTCATCGTCGACCTGATGTGGGAGGGCGGCATCGCCAAGCAGCGTTGGAGCGTCTCCGACACCGCCGAGTACGGCGACTACGTCTCCGGCCCGCGCGTCATCGACCCGAGCGTCAAGGAGAACATGAAGGCCGTTCTCGCCGACATCCAGAACGGCGCATTCGCCGAGCGCTTCATCAACGACCAGGATGCCGGAGCGCCCGAGTTCCTGGCCCTGCGCAAGAAGGGCGAAGAGCACCCGATCGAGGCCACCGGCCGCGAGCTGCGGAAGCTCTTCGCCTGGAACGCCTCGAACGACGACGACTACGTCGACGGCGAAGCTGCCCGCTAACTCCGTACCCGTTTCACCCGAAGGGGCCAGTCGAATCGACTGGCCCCTTCGGCGTGTGCCGGCGCCGCTAACAAGGTGAATGCGCCGTCAGTTGCCAGTTGAAGCCCCTTCGGACGCCATGACGGGGCGCCAACTGGCAAGTCACCGACCGGCCTCTTGACGCCACTTCGCGCGCTCTCAGGGGGCACGAACTGGCAACTCACGGAAACGGCCTCGCGTCGAGTTGCGGCATCCTTCCCCCCGCAGAGCCCCCGAAGGGGGTGTTTGCGGCGACTCGGCGAGCTAGTCGACCTCTTCCTCGGGCAGGCACCGTGCGCGGATGTAGCGTGCGATCGGGTCCGGGGTGAGATAAACGAGGTGGGCGGCTGCATTGATCGCGTCCGGCAGGTGCGGATCTGCGCCGGTGCGTTGGCGGGCGCGGGTGAGCGTCTCGGCGATCTCCCGGAACACCGGGGCGGAGTCGGTGCCGAACGCGAAACGGATGTCGCTGCCGGTTGCGCGCAGGAGGGCGGGGTCGACGGTCTCCCCGGTGCGCGGCAGGTCGTCCCGAATGAAGTTCTCGGCCAGGGCCGCCCCGCGCTCGGTGTACCACTCGAGCCCGGGCGGGGCGTCGAGCGGACCCCGGCCTGCGGTGTCGTCGGGGCTGTTCGGCCGGGCGGCCGGGTCCCGCCCCGCCATGCGCGCCACCACGGCGAGGGCGCCGGCCCAGTCGTCGGTGCGCTCCCGCAGGTGCTTTCGCACGGCGTCGGTGGTGCGGGCCAGCAGCGCGGTGCCCGAATCCGTGCTGCGGAAGAAGCCCGGTTCGTAAACGAGAACCTGTCGCACCAGGTCCGGATGCCGCACGGCGAGCCGCATCGCCACGATCCCACCGGCGCTGGCGCCGAAGATCGCGGCGGGAACGAGCCCGAGGTCCTGGAGCAGCGCGGCGGCATCGTCGGCGTGGGTATACGAATCGCATGGCCAGCCCGCCCTAGTGCTCCGTCGGGTGCCGCGGGGATCCCAGGTCACAACGGTGAACCCGGCGACGCCGGTGAGCCCGGCCAGCCGCTCGGCGATCGGCCGGAACATCTCGGCGTCGTCGCTGGCGGCGCCGATGATCAGCAGCGGCGGGCCGGCGCCGCGCACCTCGGCGTACAGGCGGCATCCGTTCACGTGGTGCCGGCCCACGGTCGGGGCCGGAGCACCAGGGATGGCGAAGGGGACGCCGGGGGACTCGTCTCGAGCCATGGCGGAAGTCTACGAGCGTCCCAGGCAAACCGATAGGCTTCCGCAGGTGAACGCTATGAATGCCGGAGGCGAGAGCTCGGTCACGGCTCGGTTCGCCGGCCGGCCCGGGACCCGGCTGCTGGCGACCGTCGCCCTCGTTGGCGCGGTGCTCTACGTTCTGGTAGACGTGGTGTTGCAGCTGCTACCGCCGCACTACAGCGTGATCTCGGAGGCCGAGAGCAACCTCGCGGTGGGGCCGTACGGGTGGATCATGAACCTGAACTTCCTGGCCAGGGGAGTGGTGACGCTCTGCGCCGTCGCCGCGCTCTCCTCGTTCGGCCCGCGGTCACTGCTGCGGCAGGCCGGCCTGGTCCTGATGCTGTTCGCCGGGGTGTGCTCCGCCGCGCTGGCATTTCTGCCCACCGACATCCCACCCGCCGATGCGCCGGGGCTCGCCCCGACCACCGCGCCGGGCGCCGCGCACCTGATCGTCGCGGCCGCGGGCTTCGTCGCCGCGCTGGTGGCGTTCGCCCTGCTGACGAGGTGGCTCCGCGGCAGCGAGCTGGCCGGCGCCTACCCGGCCGCCGCGTGGCTCACCGGGGTCGCCGCCGTCGGCCTGGTGTCGCTGGGCATCACCGCCGCGATCGCCCCCGGCCTGCTGGGCCTGGCCGAGCGGGTCTGCCTGGCCGGGGTGCTGGGTTGGGTCATCGCGGTGAGCATCGCAGTGGTCAAGGCCGTGCGGCACCGCTGAGTCGCCGCGGTGCCCGTCAGCCGAGCGGCTTCAGGGCCTGGATCGTGTAGCTGAGCGGTGCGACCCCGGCTCGCTCACCGAGCGCGAACTCGCCGTCGGGTCGCTCGATCATCTGGCCGGGCAGGGCCTCCCACGGCACACTGTCGTGTTCGACGAGCATCGTCAGGGTGAGGCCGGCGTTCAAGAGCGCCGTGACGATCTCGCCGATCCCGTGGTTCCACTCGTAGGTCTTCGTGTTGGTGATCGGCCGATCCGTCACGACGTAGCTGGAATCGTCGTCCCACTCCAACGGTTCCTGCTGCTCGAAGTAGGGGAATCGCAGGTGCAGGTCATCGGCGAGTCGCTCGTCCATGGTCCACAGGATCGGGTGACCCTCACGAATGAACAGGCGACCGCCCGGTACGAGCAGGCCGGCGACGACGGCCGCCCATCGGTCGATGCTCGGCAGCCAGCACAGGGCACCGATGCCCGTGTAGACCAAGTCGAAGCCGGCCTGCGGAAGAACGGCGAGGGCCGCGTACACATCGGACTCGACGAACTCGACGGCGTCCCCGGTTTCGGCGACCAGGGCGCGGGCCTCGGCAAGAGCCACCGACGAGAAGTCCAGCCCGGTGACCCGGGCGCCCAACCGGGCCAGCGAGAGCGTGTCGGTTCCGATGTGGCATTGCAGGTGCACCGTCGTCAGCCCGGCGATATCTCCTAGCCGCTCGCGGTCGAAGCGGACGACATCCGACAGAAGCGCGGGATCGTCGACGTACCGCTGCACTCCGTAACCGAACCCGGTGCGCACCGCGTGGGCCGCGGCCCGATCGTCCCAGTTCGCGCGGTTGGTATCGAGATGGTGTTGCATGATCAACCTGTTTTCGCCCGGGGTCGAACGAGCCCACCAGACTACCCCGCGAGTACTATGGCGCGCATCACCGGGGGCAGCGCACAACTGACTCGAAGGAGCGTCATCGTGAAAGCACTCGTTTATGGCGGCCCTGGCGTGAAATCCTGGACCGACGTGCCGGACCCGCAGATCGTGCGGTCGACCGACGCGATCGTGCGCATCGACACCACCACGATCTGCGGCACCGACCTGCACATCCTCAAGGGCGACGTGCCCGCCGTGACGCCCGGGCGCATCCTGGGGCACGAAGGTGTCGGCACCGTCGTCGCGGTGGGGGAGTCGGTGGAATCCATCATCGTGGGCCAGCGGGTGCTGATCTCCTGCATCAAGTCCTGCGGGCACTGCGCGAACTGCAAGACGGGCCTCTACTCGCACTGTCTCGGCGACGAGGGCCGCTCGGGCATCGGCTGGGTTTTCGGCCATCTCATCGACGGCACCCAGGCCGAACTGGTGCGGGTGCCCTACGCCGACAACTCGCTTTACCCGCTGCCCGACTCCGTCACCGACGCCGAGGCCGTGATGCTTTCGGACATCCTGCCCACCGGGTTCGAGATCGGTGTGCAGTACGGCCAGGTGGCACCCGGCGACGTCGTCGCCGTGATCGGCGCCGGTCCGGTCGGCCTGGCCGCCATCGCCACCGCGGGACTCTACGGCGCCGGGTCGATCGTGGCCGTCGACATCGACGAGAACCGGCTCGAACAGGCCAAGACCTTCGGGGCCACCCACACCGTGCGCTCCGGACGACCGGAGTGGCGAGACGAGGTGCTCGCCGCCACCGACGGCGCCGGCGTCGACGTGGCGATCGAGGCCGTCGGCATCCCGGAGACCTTCACCATGGCCACCGAGATCGTGCGGCCCGGCGGACACCTGGCCAATGTGGGTGTGCACGGCAAGCCCGTGCCGCTGCACGTTGAAAACCTGTGGATCCAGAACATCAGCATCAGCATGGGCCTGGTGAACACCAACACCACGCCGATGTTGCTGAAGCTGGTGGTCCAGCACAAGATCCCCGCAGACCGGTTGGCCACCCACACCTTCGACTTCGGCCACGTGGAAGACGCCTACGACACGTTCTCCCGCGCCGCCGAAACCCATGCGCTCAAGGTGCTGATCAGCCACTGAACTAATAGGCTGAGCGCATGACTTCTTCCCGGGATGACGACGCGCTCGGCTGGGCCGGCGACGACGATCCCACCCTCGTGTCCGGCAGCACCAACCCACCCGAGCCCGCGGATGGGCCTGCTGCCGACCTCCCCGAGGGCTGGGCCGTCACCGGATCACCGGGTGGCTACGTCGATGCTCCCGCGGGCAAGGCGGCTCTGTCATCGCCGGCCCTCGTTGGCCTGGGCATCCTCGCGGGCGTCTACCTGCTCTACACGATCGGTTGGTTCATCGGAGTGGGGCGCATCGAGAACCCGCTGACCGACCCGCTGTCGCAGTTCATGTTCTCGCTGGGCACCTGGCTGGCCGTGGCCGCACCGCTCGTCTGGTTCGCCGCTTCGTACTGGCTCACCCGCGGCATGCCGCGTCTGCGCTGGACCTGGCTCATCCTGGGCGTCGTGCTGCTGGCCCCACTGCCCTTCATTGCCGGAACCGGGGGACTCTGATGAGCACTGCACCCACCGCACCCCAGCGCACCCGTCGCACGCCGGCGTGGCTCTCCGCGACCATCGCCATCCTGTTCGGGCTGTTCTACGCGTACAGCGCGTGGTCGGGCCTGGGCAACCTGCTGGGCCTCAACAGCGCCGCCCAGTCGCTCGACACCACCCTGAGCGGCTTCGGCTGGGGCCTGCTGTTGGCGGGTGTGCTCGTCCCGATCGTGGTCTTCGGGATCGCGTTCTGGCTCGGTCGCCGCCGGGAAGCCGGTCCGCAGGCGCTTCTGCTGCTGGCCGGGCTGGCCCTGGTCTCGGCGATCTCCCTCGACATCTTCGTGTTCGGCCTCGGCAGCCTGATCGTCTAGGGCCTAGGCGGCTGGCTCAGCCGGCCAGACCAGCCACGAGCACCAGACCGATCAGCACCAGCTGGCCGAGCAGCCGCGGAACCAACGGCATCGCGACAGCGCCGAACCGGTCCTTGTGCCGCGCCGCGTAAGCGTTGGCGGGAAAGACGGCCACGAGGAACACGGCCAAAGCGACACCGGACGTAACACGGGTGGATTCGAGAAGCAGCCCGATGCCGCCGGCAATCTCGCACAGACCGGTGAAAATCACGAGGTTCCGCGGGGCCAACAGGCCCCGCACGCGCAGTCGTGGCGGGATCATGGCCGACATCGTGCGCTGAACCGCGGGCACGAAATGACTGATCCCGGCGACGACGAACACCACCGCCAGGACGATTCTCAGCACGGTTAGGACGTAGGTCACTGACTCGGGGCTCATGGCTCCATTGTGGTGCCAGTAAGGTGTTGTGGTATCTGGCGCCCCACCGTCGAGGCGCGAGCTTCCCTCGCCCGACGCTTTCTAAGGATCTGTTTTCGTGTCGAAGCCCGTCGTATTAATCGCCGAAGAACTCTCGCCTGCCACTGTCGATGCCCTCGGGCCCGACTTCGACGTTGTCAACGTCGACGGCACTGACCGTGCCGCACTGCTCTCCGCCCTGGCTTCCGCCAACGCCATCCTGGTCCGCTCCGCGACCAAGGTCGACGCCGAGGCCCTCGCCGCCGCACCGAACTTGAAGGTCATCGCCCGTGCCGGTGTCGGCCTCGACAACGTCGACATCAAGGCCGCGACCGCGGCCGGTGTCATGGTCGTCAACGCCCCTACCTCCAACATCATCTCCGCCGCCGAACTCACCGTCGGCCACATCCTCAGCCTGGCCCGCCACATCCCGCCGGCCCACGGCGCCCTCGCGCAGGGTCAGTGGAAGCGCTCCAAGTACACCGGCATCGAGCTGTACGAAAAGACCGTCGGCATCATCGGCCTCGGCCGCATCGGCGCCCTGGTGGCCGCTCGCCTGCAGGCCTTCGGCGTGAACATCATCGCGTTCGACCCGTACATCACCTCGGCACGCGCGCAGCAGCTGGGCGTGCACCCGGTGAGCCTGGACGAACTGCTCGCGCAGTCCGACTTCGTCACCATCCACATGCCGAAGACCCCCGAGACCACGGGCATGATCAGCGCCCCGCAGCTCAAGCTGATGAAGCCCACCGCGTACGTCGTCAACGTCGCCCGCGGCGGACTCATCGACGAAGCCGACCTGTACACGGCCCTCGTCGACGGGACCATCGCCGGTGCCGGTCTCGACGTCTTCGTCAACGAGCCGCCGACCGGATCACCGCTGCTCGGCCTCGACAACCTGATCAGCACCCCGCACCTGGGCGCGTCCACCGACGAAGCTCAGGAAAAGGCCGGCGTCTCGGTCGCCAAGTCGGTGCGGCTCGCGCTGTCGGGCGAACTCGTGCCCGACGCCGTCAACGTCGCCGGTGGCATCATCGACCCGACGGTCCGCCCCGGCATCCCGCTGGTCGAGAAGCTCGGCCAGGTGTTCTCCGGACTCGCCGCGCACAGCCCGCTCACCAGCGTCGACATCGAGGTGCGTGGTGAGATCGTCGAGTTCGACGTCTCGGTGCTCAAGCTCGCCGCGCTCAAGGGCATCTTCACCAATGTGGTCAGCGAAACCGTCTCCTACGTGAACGCGCCCCTGCTCGCCGAGCAGCGCGGTGTCGCGGTGCGCCTGATCACCGAGGCCGAGTCACCCGAGTACCGCAACCTGATCACCCTCCGTGGCGCCCTCGCCGACGGTTCGCAGGTCTCGGTGTCCGGCACCTTGGTGGGCCCCAAGCAGATCGAGAAGATCGTCGAGGTGAACGGCTACGACGTGGAGGTGCCGTTCGCCGAGCACCTCATCGTCATGCTGTACACCGACCGTCCCGGCATCGTCGCGGTCTACGGCCGTGAGTTCGGCGACGCCGAGATCAACATCGCCGGCATGCAGATCGCGCGGCACGAGGCCGGCGGCCCCGCGCTGAGCGTGCTGACCGTCGACTCGCCGGTGCCGGCCAGTCTGCTCGCCTCGGTGCGTGAAGCCATCACTGCCGACGTGATGGTCGCCATCGACATCACCGAATAGGACATCGCTGCCTCACAGGCCGCACACACAAGAAAGCCCCGGATGCGAATCCGGGGCTTTCTTGTGGATGGAGCGTTGGTGAAGCGAGGGTTACACGTCGTCGATCGAGCGCTCCCGCTGCACGACGCGCTCTCCGCTGACCGGGTCGACGGCGCTGCGAGTGGTACTGATGCTGCTGCGGCGGCGGGTGAGCAACACCAGACCGAGCACGAAGATGAGGGCGCCGGCCCCCATCAGGATGTAGCCGACCAGGTCGAGGTCGACCCAGTCGACCTGGATGTTCAGGGCCCACACGAGGATGGCGCCGACGACGAAGAGGAAGATTCCCAATCCGATACTCATAGGTAGCTGCTTTCTTCTTCAGTGGCACATGCACGTCGGCGACGCGCACGGTCAGGGTTCTCAAGCATAGACAGCCAAATGAGCACAGTAGGGTTGATTTGCAGGGTATCTCCAAGCCAATATCGCGCCAATATCGCCAGCCCACCGGCTGCCTCACCGTAATCGGAGCCGCATGTCCCGCTCAGTCAAGCTCGCAGTAATCGCCGGAGACGGCATCGGCCCGGAGGTCGTCGCCGAAGCGCTGAAGGTGCTCGACGCCGTGACCCACGCCGACCCCGTCGAGTTCGAGCTCACCCACTTCTCACTCGGTGCCACCCGGTTCCTCGCGACCGGCGACGTGCTCACCGACGATGACCTGGCCGCGATCAGCGCCCACGACGCCATCCTGCTCGGCGCCGTCGGCGGTCTGCCTGGCGACCCGCGGCTGAAGAACGCCAACATCGAGCGCGGGCTGCTGCTCAAACTGCGTTTCTCCCTCGACCACTACGTGAACCTGCGCCCCAGCGTCCTCTTCCCCGGTGTGCCCAGCCCGCTCGGCGACCCCGGCGACGTCGACTTCGTCGTCGTGCGCGAAGGCACCGAGGGTCCCTACGTCGGCAACGGCGGCGCCATCCGTCAGGGCACACCGAACGAGGTCGCCAACGAGGTCTCGGTCAACACGGCGTTCGGCGTGGAACGGGTCGTGCGCTACGCCTTCGAAGCGGCCCAGAACCGCCCGCGAAAGAAGCTCACCCTGGTGCACAAGACCAACGTTCTCGTCTTCGCGGGCAGCCTGTGGCAGCGCATCGTCACCGAGGTCGCCGCCGAATACCCTGACGTGACCGTGGATTACCTGCACGTGGACGCGGCAACGATTTTCCTGGTCACGAATCCGAGTAGATTTGACGTCATCGTCACGGACAACCTCTTCGGCGATATTCTCACTGACCTGGCAGCGGCAATCAGCGGCGGCATCGGCCTGGCGGCATCCGGAAATATCAATCCGGAAGGTCGCTTCCCCAGCATGTTCGAACCCGTGCACGGTTCGGCACCCGACATCGCGGGCCGGCAGTTGGCCGATCCCACGGCGGCGATCCTCTCTGTCGCGCTCCTCCTGAACCACCTCGGTCTGGCGGATGCGTCGGCCAGGGTGAGCGCGGCCGTCACGGCCGACATCATCGCCCGCAGCGTCGCAGCGGAGCCACGATCCACCAGCGCCGTCGGCGATGCGATCGTGTCCCGCCTGACCGGCACTCCCGCCTAACCGCACTCCCGTCTAAACACAAGGGACTCCCATGAGCCAGCAGACCACATCTTTCCCGCTCGAGTTCGAGCGCACGCCGTCACAGACCGCCCGCAGCATCGCTGAGCGCGAAACGATCCTCGCCGACCCCGGCTTCGGCAAGTACTTCACCGACCACATGGTCACCATCGACTGGACCATCGAGAAGGGCTGGCACGATGCCAGGGTCACGCCATACGGGCCGTTGCTGCTCGACCCCGCCTCCTCGGTGCTGCACTACGGCCAGGAGATCTTCGAGGGCATGAAGGCGTACCGCCATGCCGATGGCTCCATCTGGACGTTCCGGCCGGAGAAGAACGCCGAACGCCTGCAGAGCTCCGCCCGCCGACTGGCGCTGCCCGAACTCGCAGTGGCCGATTTCCTCGAATCCGTCAAGCAGATGATCGCCGTCGACGGCTCCTGGGTGCCCGACGCCCCGGAGACCAGCCTGTACCTGCGCCCGTTCATGATCGCCAACGAGAGCTTCCTCGGCGTGCGGGCCGCGCACAAGGTGGGCTACTACGTGATCGCCAGCCCCGCCGGCGCCTACTTCACCGACGGCGTCGCCCCGGTGAAGATCTGGCTGTCCACCGAGTACTCCCGCGCCGGTCGCGGCGGCACCGGAGCCGCCAAGTGCGGTGGCAACTACGCGGCCTCCCTGCTGCCCCAGCAGGAGGCCTACGACAACGGCTGCGCCCAGGTGCTCTTCCTCGACGGGGAGACCGGCACCCACATCGACGAACTCGGCGGCATGAACGTGTTCTTCGTGCACGGCACCGACACCCTCGTCACCCCCCGCCTCACCGGCACCATCCTCGAGGGCGTCACCCGCGACAGCATCATCCAGCTCGCCCGTGACCGCGGCATGACCGTGATCGAGCGCGACGTGACGGTGGACGAGTGGCGCGACGGCGTGGCATCCGGTGAGATCACCGAGGTGTTCGCCTGCGGCACCGCCGCCGTGGTCACCCCGATCGCCCAGCTCAAGGCCGTCGGTTTCACCATCGGCGACGCCGACGCTGCCGCGGGGGAGATCACCCTGGCGCTCCGTCAGGAGCTCACCGACATCCAGTACGGCCGTCTGCCCGACCGGCACGGCTGGTTGATGCGTCTGGACGCGGAGGTGACAGCGTGAAGATCGCCAGGTTCAGCCACGCCGGAACCATCGCGTTCGGCATCATCGACGACGATGAACTGGTCGTCCTGACCGGCGACCCGATGTTCGCCGGCTACAACCCCACCGGCGCGCGCCTGCCGCTGGTGGATGTGGCGCTGCTCGCGCCGGTGATTCCGCGCTCCAAGGTCGTCGGCCTGGCCGGCGCCTATTTCGCGGATGCCGCGGAGAAGGCCGCGGCGCTTGCCGCGCCGGGGCAGCCCGTCGAGCCACGCTTCTTCCTCAAGCCCAACACCACCGTCGTAGGCCCCAACGACCCTATCGTGCTGCCCGCGGCCTCCGACGATGTGCGCGTCGAGGGTGAGCTGGCCATCGTGATCGGCCGGGTCGCCAAGAATCTCAGCGTCGCCGACGCTCCCGGGGCCATCTTCGGCTACACGATTGCCAACGACGTCACCGCCGTCGACCTGGCCGAGGGCAGTGGCCACGGCGCCAGGGCCAAGAGTTTCGACTCGTTCTGCCCGCTCGGCCCGGTCATCGACACCGAGTTCGACCCCACGGACGGCCGCGTGCTCGGCCGGGTCAACGACGTGGAGTTCCAGAGCGGAGAGGTGTCGCTGCTGGCCTTCTCGATGGCGGAAATCGTCTCGTTCCTCTCGCACTCGTTCACCCTGTTGCCCGGCGATGTGATCCTCACCGGCTCGTCCAGCGCCGCACGGCGAGTGTCGCACGGCGATACCGCGAGCATCGAGATCCCGGGCCTCGGCGTGCTCACCAACCCGGTTCGCCGCCCGGCCTGACCGACCGGACCGACGGGGGACCGATGAACGCTGCCGAGCTGTACACGGCCGACCTGGAACCGCGGGAGGTCACCATGGCCCGGCGGGCAGGGATGCTCGCCGGCACCGTGGCATCGCTGGCGGTCAGCCTGCTCGGCATGGGAGACACCCCGATAGGACCGGCGGTCGCCGACCTCGTCATCCGGGTCAGGGCCGATGGGCGCGAGGTCTACCGCTCCGGGCAGAACGACTCGCAGCTGGCCGACTCCATGCTGGAGACGGTGCGCCGCGAGCTGAACGAATTCACGCCAGAGGTCTTCGCGGCGGAGTGGGGAATCGCCCGCTCCTAGGCAGCGGCTGTTGCCCAAGCGGACAATTGTGCCCGGCGCACCGGGACTAATTGTCCGGACGGGAAACAGTTAGAGCGGGAACCAGGCGCGGACCTGGTCGGCGGCCGTGGAGAGAAGCGCGGCCGACTCGGCGGCATTGACCCTCGCGAGCAGCATCGCGCTCATCGAGAGCGACGCGAGGGTTCGCACCCGCTCGTCGGTGTTTTCGGCTGGTCCGCCGGCGAGGGCATTGCGAAGTGCGGCGGCCAACTCGGTTCGGTACGCCTCGACCACTTCCCGGGCGGGTTCGTCGTGCGTGGCCAGACCCGTGGCGCAGTTGACCAGGAGGCAGCCCCGTCGGGGGGAGTCCAGTGGCAGCGTCGCCACGGCCTCCCGCAGTTCGTCGAAGTAGGCCAGCAGCTCCTGGCGGCCGGCGCCATCCGCTTGCAGGCCGCGCAGGCGCGGCCGGATGACGGTGTCGCGGTAATCGGCGACGGCGGCGTCGAAGAGCCCGCGTTTGCTGCCGAACGCGTGGTACAGGCTCGACCGGTTTACACCCGTCGCTGTCTCGAGGTCGGCCAGGGATGCGCCGTCGTAGCCGCGGTCCCAGAAGACGTCGCGGGCGGATTGCACGACCGTGGTGCTGTCGAACGTCTGGAGCCGTCCCATGAGCTGTCTGCCTTCCGTCCGCGGACGTCTGGTCCGTGGGTGTTACGAGCGGTGTTGCTGTGAATGTTCTGTACCGCTCGTTTCAATATAAACGATAGCCCAGCTATAGTAAAACGATCGGTGCAGAAAACCATCCGTTGAGAACAGGGACGCCCCCGGCACCGATCGCGAACAGTAAGGACTCTTTTCATGACGACAGCCACCAGCACCCAGATTCAGCTCGCCGCCCGGCCCACCGGTTGGCCCACCGCAACGGACTTCATCACCGCGGTCATCGACCTGCCCGACCTGGCGGCGGGCCAGGTGCGCGTCGTTAATGACTTCATCTCCGTCGACCCCTACATGCGTGGCCGCATGAACGACGTGAAGTCCTACATTCCGCCGTTCGTGCTCGGGGAGACCATGGGCGGCGGCGCCGTCGGCCACGTGGTCGAGTCGGCCGCGGAGTCCGTGCCCGTCGGCAGCCTCGTTGTGCACCAGTACGGCTGGCGCGATGTCGTACAGGAGGATGCCGCGGGCTTCCGCGTCGTTCCCGAGATTCCCAATGTGCCGTCGTCGGCGTACCTGGGCGTGCTGGGCATGACCGCTCTCACCGCCTACGTGGGCCTGCTCGAGGTGGCCAAGTTCAAGGCAGGCGACACCGTCTTCGTCTCCGGCGCAGCCGGTGCCGTGGGCAGCATGGTCGGCCAGATTGCTCGCCTCAAGGGTGCCGCTCGCGTGATCGGCTCCGCCGGCACCGACGAGAAGGTGGCCCTGCTCACCGAGAAGTACGGCTTCGACGCGGCCTTCAACTACAAGACCGGCGACCTCGCCACCCAGCTGGCCGAAGCCGCCCCCGAGGGCATCGACGTGTACTTCGACAACGTCGGCGGCGACCACCTGAGCGCCGCACTCGGTGCCTTCAAGGATGGCGGCCGGGCCGCACTCTGCGGCGCCATCTCGCAGATGAACCGCACCGATGGCCCCACCGGCGTGCAGAACATGGTCAACATCGTCACCCGCGGGCTCACCCTCACGGGATTCACCGTGGGCAACTTCCTGCAGCACTTCCCGGCCTTCACCGAGCAGATGGGCGCCTGGTTCACGGCCGGCGACATCGTCTTCGACGAGACCGTCGTTGTGGGCATCGAGAACTCGGTCGATGCGTTCCTGGGCATGCTTCGTGGAGAGAACACCGGCAAGATGGTGGTCAAGACCTCTGACTCCGCCGCGGCCGGGCACTAATCCGCAACCGCCGCAACCGATTCACTGAATTCGATCTAGGAGAAACATGACTTCCGTACTTTTTGTCGTCAGCGCCGCTGACCACTGGACCCTCAACGACGGCACCCTGCACCCCACCGGGTACTGGGCCGAGGAACTCGCCGAGCCGCACCGGCTCTTCACCGAGGCCGGCTGGTCGATCACCATCGCCACCCCGAAGGGCGTCGCGCCCACCGTCGACGAGGGCAGCCTGGCCGCCGGGGCCACCGGAGGCGAAGAACGCTCCACCGAACTCCGCAGCTATCTCGACTCGATCCCCGCGCTGAAGAGCCCGGCCTCGATCGACGACGTCACTGCCGCCGACTACGACGTGGTCTTCTACCCCGGTGGACACGGCCCCATGGAGGACCTCGCGGTCGATACGACCAGCGGCCAGATCATGGCGGACACCATCGCATCCGGCCGGATTCTCGGTGTGCTCTGCCACGCCCCTGCCGCACTTCTGGCCGCCACGGCCGCTGACGGCACCTGGCCGTTCCTGGCCTACCGCATGACCGGCTTCACGGACGCCGAGGAGGCCCTGGGCGGACTTGCCCCGAAGGCCAAGTGGCTCGTGCAGGCGCGCCTGGTCGAGCTCGGCGCCGACTTCGTCGAGGGTGCCTCGTTCGCCGAGCACATCGAGATCGACCGCAACCTCTACACCGGCCAGAACCCGGCCTCCTCGGTGAAGCTCGCCAGTGCAATCATCGACGCGGTGGCCGCGCAGAAGTAGCAGCGCTTAGCCGTACCAGGCAGTTTCGCGAAAGCGGTCCTATGGTCGCCTCACCATCCCGAGGCGACCACAGGGCCGCTTTCGTGCGAGGCTAGCGCCCCAGGGCGGCCAGAACGGCAGCCACGTCGGTGGGGTCGTTCCAGAGGTGGAAGGCCACGCGGGCACGGCCGGCCCGGCCGGACGCGGTAATGCCGGCGGCGGTGAGTCGGGCCAGGTCGGTTCCGGCGGGATCGGCCCAGGTGACGATGGCCTGATTGTTCTCTGGCAGCCCCAGCCCGGCGCAGAGGGCATTGCCCAGACCGGTGTCGTGGGCGTACACGGCGGCCGAGTCGAGTGAGCTGAAGAACTCGAGAGCCACCCGCGTGCCCACCCAGGCCGGCCAGGCCGGTGACACGTCGAAGCGTCGGGCGTCCGTCGCCAGGGTCATGGTCGGGCCGTAGCAGGATGCCCACGGGTCGTCGCCCGCGAACCAACCTGCCTGCACCGGGCGCAGCACCTCGGCCAGCGCGGGCAGCACGGTGAGGAAGGCCGCGCCCCGCGGTGCACCCAACCACTTGTAGGCGTGGCAGATGGTGGCATCGAAGTCGCCGGCGTTTACGGGCAGCCAGCCGGTGGCCTGTGTTGTGTCGCAGAGGGTGAATGCACCCACCGCGGCTGCGGCCGCGCGGATGGCCGGCGCATCCGCGATCACACCGGTGCCGGACTGCACCAGCGAGAAGGCGACCAGCCAGGTGCGCTCGGTGAGCGAGGCGGCGAGCTGGGCCACCGGAACGTGGCGTACCGTGATCCCGCGGTGCTCCTGCTGCAGGAACGGGAAGACCATCGACGTGAAGTCCCCGTCGACGCAGACGACCTCGCGCCCCTCTGGCACGGATGCGGCCAGCACGGCTGCCATCACCGACGCCTGCGACCCGATCGCCACCCGGTCGGTACCCACCCCGACCAGCCCGGCGTAGAGAGCCCGGGCCCGGTCGATTTCGGCCTGGTAGTGCGCGGGGGAGGCCAGGCCGCTGCCCCACATGTCGGCGTCCTCGCGGAGCGCCCGCACCGTGTCCAGGGTGGGCAGTCCCGAGGTGCACGCGGCCAGGTAGCGCGTGCTCGTGGGGGCGTAGGCGGCCCGCACCTGGGGCATGGTCGGGGCGGGAGCGGGGGCTACGGACGAAACAGTGGATCGCATCCATCCAGCGTTGCCCCGTTCGATCCATTCGGCAACGCCCAGTCCTCGATCAATCCGATAACCAGTGGTTATGATTTGGGCATGCCCGAAAATCTTCACCGTGCACTCGACGTAGATTCCCACGCGCTGCGCATCGTGCACCGCATCAACGAGCTGGGCTCGATCACCGCGGCGGCCCGGTCGCTCGGCTACAGCCAGCCGGCCGTGAGCCAGCACCTCAAACGGCTCGAGGCCCGCCTGGGCATGCCGTTGGTGGCCAAGGCCGGCCGCGGCGTGCGGCTCACCGAGGCCGGCCGCATCCTGGCCCGGCACGCCGCCACCGTGACCCAGGCGCTGGATGCCGCGGCGGGCGAACTCAGCGACCTGGCCGGCCTGCGGAGCGGCCGGGTGACCCTCGCCGCCTTCCCCTCCGCCTCGGCCACGGTCATCCCCACGGTGCTGCGCGGCCTCTCCCAGCGGCACCCCGGTGTGCAGCTGAACTACCTCGAGGCCGAACCGCCGGAGGCCGTGCGGGCCGTGCGCGACCAGGCCGCCGACCTCGCGATCACCTTCAGCTACACGGGCGACCAGGCCGACCCGCACCGGCAGAGCGCCCAGGGCCTCACCGTCGTGCCGCTCTGGCGCGACGAGATGCTCGTGGTTGTGCCCCGCGAGCACCCCCTGGCCGGCCGCGACCGGATCGACCTGGCCCTGCTGGCCGATGACCAGTGGATCGGCGGCTGCCCGCGCTGCCGGGCGCACCTGCTCGACCTCGCCACCCGCAGCGGCTTCAGCCCCAGCATCTCCTACGAGACCGACAACGTCGTGGCGGTGTTCGGCATGGTCGCGGCGGGCCTGGGGGTGGCGCTGGTGCCCGCCCTGGCCATCGCCGCGTCGCCGTTGCCGGCCGGGATCGTCGCCCGGCCGACCGCGGGCGGCGACTTCCGCACGATTCACCTGGTGGGAACGGAGGGCGCGGAGTCGATTCCGGCCGTGGCTGCCACCATCCGGGCCATCGGCGAGATCGACGCGGCGCCCTGGTCACTCGTGGGGGCAGACCGTGAACACCCCCCGGGCGCGGCGCTCGCTCGGTAGGATGAATGTCGTATGTCTACTACAACAGCGCACCCGTTCTCGACCGCAACCGGCACTGATGTGCGCGTGCGGTTCTGCCCCTCGCCCACCGGAACGCCGCACGTCGGCCTGATCCGTACGGCCCTGTTCAACTGGGCCTACGCCCGGCACAACGGGGGCAAGTTCATCTTCCGCGTTGAGGACACCGACGCCGCCCGCGACAGCGAGGAGAGCTTCACCCAGCTCCTGGACGCCATGCGCTGGCTGCGCCTGGACTGGGACGAGGGCGTGGAGGCCGGCGGGCCCCACGAGCCGTACCGCCAGTCTCAGCGCTACGACATCTACCGTGACGTGATCGCCAAGCTCATCGAATCCGGCCACATTTACGAGAGCTTCGCCACCGGCGAGGAGATCGCCGAGCGCAACATCAAGCTCGGCCGGGACGCCAAGCTCGGCTATGACAACTACGAGCGCGACCTCACCGACGAGCAGAAGGCCGCCTTCCGCGCCGAGGGTCGCGAGCCCGCGCTCCGCCTCAAGGTGCCGGACACCGAGCTCTCCTTCGACGACCTGGTCCGCGGTGAGATCACCTTCCCGGCCGGCTCGTTCAGCGACTTCGTCGTGGTGCGCCCCAACGGCCATCCGCTCTACCCGTTCGTGAACCCCGTCGACGACGCCCTGATGGGTGTCACCCACGTGCTGCGCGGCGAAGACCTGCTCTCGTCCACGCCCCGCCAGATCGCGCTGTATCACGCGCTGATCGACATCGGCCTGACCACCTTCGTGCCGCGTTTCGGCCACCTGCCCTACGTGATGGGTGACAAGAACAAGAAGCTCTCCAAGCGCGACCCGGAGTCGAACCTGTTCCTGCACCGCGAACGGGGCTTCATCCCCGAGGGCCTGGTGAACTATCTGTCCCTGCTGGGCTGGTCGCTCACCCACGACCGCGACGTGTTCTCCATCGAAGAGATGATCGCCGCATTCGACGTGGTCGACGTGAACCCGAACCCGGCCCGCTTCGACCTCAAGAAGGCCGAATCGCTCAACGGCGACCACATCCGTCTGCTCGAGCCGGCCGACTTCGCCGCCCGCGTGGTTCCCTACCTGGTGAACGCAGGCGTGCTCACTGAGCCGCTCAGCGACACCGAGCAGTCCATCCTCGCCGCCGCCGCCCCGCTGGTTCAGGAGCGCATCGCCCTGCTCGGTGAGACGCCGGACATGCTCGGATTCCTCTTCGAGAGCGCCGACAAGCTCGAGCACCAGCCGGATGCGCTCGCCTCGCTCCCGCAGAACGCCGCCGAGATCCTCACGGCCGCCACAGCTGCGCTGCGCGACATTCCCGAAGCGGAGTGGACCCACGAACTCGTGCACAGCACCCTCACCGACACCCTGATCGGTGGCCTCGGCCTCAAGCCGCGGGTCGCGTTCGGCCCGCTGCGTGTCGCCGTCTCCGGTCGCAAGATCTCGCCGCCGCTGTTCGAGTCGATGGAGATCCTCGGCCGTGCCGACTCGCTGGCTCGCCTGGATCGGCTCTCGGCGACCCTGGTGTCATGAGCTCGGACGGTCTGCTGAGCGCCGGTGCCGGCAGCGATTCCGCTGCCGGTACCGCTGAGGCGCCGTATGACGTCGTCATCATCGGAGCCGGCCCGGCGGGCCTGGCCGCGGGGCTCAACCTCGTGCGCGCCCGCCGCCGCACCCTGATGATCGACAGCAACCGGCCCCGGCACTCCGCCACCCTGCGTTCGCACGGCTTCATCACCCGCGACGGCGTGCCGCCGCTGGAGCTGCGCCGCATCGGCCGCGAGGAGTACGAGGCCTACCCGGCCGCCGAGTTCCACATGGGTCTGGTGCGTTCCGTCGAGCAGTTGCCCGACGCCGCCGCCGCCCGCTTCACCGTGTCCACCAAGGGCATGCGGGGCGAGAAGAACCGCGTGGTCACCGCGCGCACCGTGCTCATCGCCACGGGCCTGGCCGAGACGCTGCCGGCGCTGCCGAGCATTCGCGCCTGGTACGGCACCAACCTGCACAGTTGTATTGCCTGCGACGGTTACGAAGAGGCCGACCGGGCCCTGGCCTTGATCGGCGAGACCGACGACCTCGCCGAACACGCTCTGCTCATCTCGCAGTGGACCGACGACCTGATCGTCTTCACCAACGGTGTCGGCCAGGTCACCGACCCCGACGAGGCCGCACTGGCCGCGCGCGGCATCCGCGTCGACCGCCGCCCGCTCACCGACGTGGTGGGGGAGCGGGGAGCCATGACCGGCATCCAGGTCGCCGACGGCGAGTTCGTGGCCAGAGAGGGTGGGTTCGTGCGCCCCAAGTACGAGGCCGCCGCCACGTTCGCTGCGTCGCTGACCCCGACAACGGATGCCGCCGGCCTGCTCGTCGTCGATGCCCAGGGCCGTACCTCGGTGCCCGGACTCTACGCCGCGGGGGACACCACCCCGCCCGGCCCGGAGCAACTGCTGGTCTCGGCCGGAGAGGGAGCTCGCGCCGCGGTGGCGATAAACCGGGAACTTCTCGGCCCGCTCGCGACACACCCACCGCTCAATTTGGCTGGTCGCCCCGGAGTGGGATAGAGTTACTTTTCGGCGCGGTCCTCGGACATCGCCATTGGGGTATGGTGTAATTGGCAACACGGATGATTCTGGTTCATTTGTTCTTGGTTCGAGTCCAGGTACCCCAGCAATAACAGGCGCAGGATTCCGCGGCGAAACAGCCCATCGCCCCTCCTCCCGACCAGGCCCAAATTGGCCGCTGTGACCAGAAATGGACCAGAAACCCCTTTGCAGGGTTACTGTGACCACTTATCGCCCGGACTGATACGGACCCGTCCCGGCATAGTCGGAACTGTCACGACAAGGCGCGCACACCTTCTGGGTATGGACGCGACGACACAAATCACCCCGACGTTCCTCACCCAGCGTGAACTCGCCGAGCTACTCCGGCTACCCGAGCGCACCCTGGAAGACTGGCGACTGACCCACACGGGGCCGCCCTACCTCAAGCTAGGCCGTCACGTCCGTTACGACGTTCAGGACGTGCTCGCCTGGGCTCAGGAGCACCGGCATGGCTAGGCCACAGATCGCTGCCGGCGAGCTGGGCGCCATAACTGTGGGAGTCCTGCCGAACGGCCGGTACCGAGCCCGCGCTTCCCTCCGAGACGACGGCGGAGTCCTGCATCGTCTGTCCGCGGTTGCTCACACTGACGAGAACGCGCGCGCAGACGTTCGACGGCAGGCAGCGGTGCTCGGTACCGGCGGCACCGGCGCTCTCTCGTCCAAGAACACCGTTAACCAAGTGGTGGAACTCTGGCTCTCTCAAATAGCCGCCCGCGCGAAGACGGGCAGCCTGACGTACTCCACCTACGAATCGTATGAGACAACTGCGCGCCTCATCATTTTGCCCCGCTGCGGAGGGATCAAGCTCGACCGACTCACTGTCGGTCGGTGTGACCGCATCCTCCAAAAAATACTCGAGGAAGAATCCATCTCCAAAGCACGCCACGCCCGCGCCGTGTTGAGCCTTATCTGCGGCTACGCCGTGCGCGACGACGCGCTGCCTAGCAACCCAGTGCGTGACGTGCAACGGCTACCGACAACCCCTAAGAAGGAGTCCACGCTCACCACGGAGCAAATCAACACAATTCGTGAGCTCATGCAAGGCTGGCGAATCACCCGAGCTGATGGGCCTAGACCCAACTACCGCATTCTAATCGACGGCATGGAAATCATGCTGGGCACATCAATTCGCGTCGGCGAATGTCTCGGCCTGCGCCGCTGTGACGTGGACATGACCACCAGGCCACCAACCCTCGTCGTCAATGGCACCATCGTCAGCACAAAGGCGGAAGGCATTCATCGGAAGGACACACCCAAGCGCTCCCGACAGCGACGCAGCATCGCTCTGCCATCGATGGCAGCAGCGGCGGTGCGCCGACGGCTGGCGCTCGCTGAACCCGACCCTGAGGCGTCACTATTCCCAACTAAGACCGGCCGCGCACTGAGTGTCAGTAACTACGAGCGCCTGTTGCGATCATTCATCGCCGACGAGCGCGCGAACCTGATCAAGCTAGGAGTCGACGTTGACGAGTACACCACGCACATCTACCGGCGCACGGCCGCGACACTCGTCGAGCGGGCGGCGGGTATAACGCTGGCGTCGCGACTCCTCGGACATGCGAATGAGCAGACCACTCGAAACAGCTACGTTGTGACAGCTGACCAAGTCGACCCGGTGACGGCCGAGATCCTCGACGAGGTACTTGGGTTTTAGGTCAATTCAGCGGGAACAGAGATCGGCGGGGTTCTCAGCCTTGTGCACCTTGCTCGTGGCCTCCTACATGTCGGGCGGTACGCACGCTTGTAGGCTCCACTTATGATCGCCCCCCCCTGGAACATATGCGGCTAGCTGGACGCGGAAGAACAAAACTGGAATCGTCGAGACAGTTGGCGGGTGGCTCGAAGTTCGAGATGAAAGCCCCACTCACCTCATTCACCTCAGCGGCGTCTTCGCGGAGGATTTTGACGAGCTCTCGTTCCTAACTGGGGCGGCCGATGCCGAGGTCTACCCGATCATTCACGGCACAACTGCGAATGGCGGATACACGGCCATCGATAGCCGTGAATATCGGAGCAAAAGGCGATGGGGAGGGGGAGCCCTGTCCGACATAGTGCTGAGGCCTTATCTCACGGTGAAGGGACCTCCATGAACACGAGCTTGAGGTCACGGAGGTGAAGCTCCGATTTTGGGACCAGAATGAGTGGGCAGAATGGCATTCGTGGGATATTCAGGGCGGCACCACGCAGGAGCCCTCCGTGACTAAAGGCAATACCTGGATTGAGCGTGCGAGTCGGCAACGCGAGCATCTCGATAGAGGACAATTCTCAGCGCCGCTACTCTTCGACCGAAGGGACGCTGACTCTTTAGCAGAATTCTGTCTTCAACTTCACCTTCGATGAGCCAGTGTCCCTCAAAGAGTTCATGACTCGGTGGATGCGGCCTATGAGTGCTTGGGTCTCGTCGGGAACTCGGCGAACGTCCGGAATTGAATGGATGTCGATTACCAATTCGCACTGGGAATCTGACGTCGATGGCTCGCCCCTTGACACCTGGTTGAGCGTGATTCCCAGGAACCCAGTGCGCAAGGTAGAGGATTCCCGAGGGATCATGTTCCTACATAAACTCCGCCACTTCGATTTCGCGAAGCAAGTACCCTTGTCATGGCAAGCATCAACGACCACGAGACTGCCATCTAACAGTTCTTGGACTATGTGCACGCGGCGCCAGCGACGCCGATGGTGAGGCTAATCACCTTGGCGCAGATGGTGGAGACCTTCGACCGGTCACTAAACCCGGACGCTGCGCCGCCTTCTGATCAGAAGGAAGCAGTTCTGCAAGTTAAAGCGCTCATGGCAGACCACCCGGCACTGAAAAAGTTCTCCTCAAAGGCTGTTGCAGGAGTGTCGGAAGCGCACCGCCCTACACTTGCTAGTCGACTTTCACGCCTCGACAAGCAGACCGGCGCATTTTTGCGAACGGAGCTCACTCTTCACGCGGATTGGAAAACGGACATCGCTTCGGTCCGAAACTCAGTTGTGCATGGGTTGCCCTCGTCTGCATTCTTCTTGAAAAACGTCATTCCCCTGCAGATAAGTTTTGACATCTTGATGATTTTGTTCGAGGCACGCTTGCTTGTGGCGTTTGGTTTTGACCAGCCAACCGTTAGAGAAATCATGACTAAGAACCCCCACTGGTGGGGTCAGTCGAATCACATCTCCAAGCATGTCAAGACGTTTGAGGACTTCAGCGAGTTCGTTCCTTGAATCCGGATGTTCCTGCCGAGACCCGGAAGAGCCATTCTCTTTGAGGATCAAAACTGCCGCCATTGCTGGCAAGAGTGCTTGAGTGGGTCCGGCCAAAACAGGTGAGTACGTAGACCTTCTTCCAAGGATCGCCTCGCCATCGGGCCCCAACATCACCGAACATCAATTCAGGGTCCGCCATTGACCGATCGGGATTCGTGAATCTGGCAGCCACGGCAGGGCCTATTCTGAAGGAGAATGATCCGGTCGCGACTGGTTTTGTTCGGCACAGCGTTGTTTCAGCACAGTCGCCCCGAGTCCCAAGGAATCAGCAAATGGCGTATGCCGAGTACCCGATCGAGCACATGGACATTCGCTCACTGCATCTTGACGTCAGCAACTATCGGTTTGCTGCGGATCAGCCGTCCGAAATGGCCGCACTGAACTACCTTTGGGCTGAACAGCAGGTCTCGGAAGTTGCGGAGCTCATCCTTCGCGACGGATACGTAGACATCGAGCAGCCCTTGATCGTTAACGAAAACGGTCGCTACATTGTGCTCGAAGGCAACAGGCGAGTGTCGGCGTTGATGGCACTCAATGATCCGTCACTGGCGCCGGCGCATCAGGCCGACATTGAGCGATTGCTTCGGAGGTTCGCTCTTGAGGCAGAAGATATTCCACAGTCGATCAGGGTGATGGTGCTGCCCAGCCGCGCGGCTGCTGCTTCTATTCTTGCCCGCCTTCACATTGGCGTGTCCAAGAAGCGATGGGACCTAGACGAACAGGCCAAATTCGTCATCGCGCAGCTTGGCGAGGATATGACAGTTGAGCAGCTCAGTGCGATGCTGCCCGGAATCGAGAGTGTCCCGCGCGTGGTGCGGATGGGACGTATTCGTGAAGCGCTACGAGCGACCAAGTACACGGACGAGTCACTCGCACGATACGCACGCGGCTCACGCCTGAAGATGTCATCGTTCGAGTATGCATACCGGCAGACCGCGATTCAGGATCTGATTGGTCTAAAGTTCGATGGTCAAGCCCAGGTGATTTCTTGGGCCCACACGCCAACACAGTTGTTTGCTCTGGAACGGTTGCTCAATGGATTCAAGTCTGGAGAGTTGAACACCCGCCGTGGACTTAAGCCGGACACGACAGCGTACAAGCTATTGCTCGCAGAAATGCTCAAAACTGACCAAGAGGTCGCGATTCCGGTAAATGGACACAAACCCGCCGTCGCGTCGAACGTCGCCGGTGTCGACCAATCCGACTCTCCCGCGGTTGGGGCATCGAGTTTGGGCATCACGCCCGGTACTGTGACACCACCCTCGTCCGCGCCGGACAGCGAGACCGTGCCGGGCACGGGGTCAGATGCCCACCAAAGTTCTACAAAGTCCGATGCCGAGGACGCTACCGGTTCGAAACTGCGGGGACCGAACGACCCCCTTCTGAGAGCAAACCTGACGCTAACTGGGATTGATGAACCGGCCCACCCACTCACCATGCAACGAAGACTTCGCGAACTGCGTCGTATCAACGTCGTTGAGTTCCCGTCTGCGGCGGCCATGCTCATGCGTTCAGTCCTCGAGGCCTCGGTTAAAGAGCATTACGGCCAGTCAAACGGCATTGATGCGGTCGGAGAGCTGGGGGCTGTCATGAGACAGGTCAAGACTGACTACGGCCGGAACGGTCAGCTCTCCAACGCAATCAACAACATCACTCGATTCGGCAACGACGCAACCCACGTGCCGGGTACAGGTCGATGGTTCAACATGATCACTCACAGCGTGAACGTAGATGTCAACGGCCAGCATGTGCAGCAAGCTTGGCTAGTCGTTTTGCCGCTCGTGCGATTCTTGTTGAACGAACCGCCCAGATCGGCATAACGCGCGGCGCTGCTCAGCCGCCACTCAGGATTTGTTACGGACTCGTTTGTGGCGAGTCCCCGCCGGGCCAGTGCCTGCGGCTATGCGGCTTAGGAGGCGCTCTCGACAGGGCGGACTGCGCTGGACCGCGCCAAGGCAGCTTCGACGCTCCGGGACGTGATCATCAGTTCGGAGGCTCGACCAGGATGGCGTGCCGAGTAATTGAGTTCGTACTGCTGCATGTAGAAGCCGCGGTACAGGTGTTCGATGAGTGGGTCGACATCGTAAGTCATTAGCCAATGCGCGCTAATAACATTCCTGACGACCACTGAAAGGTTGGTGTGGTCACGCGCGTCAAAGGCATTGAGGTAGAGCTGAGATCCTGCTTGGACGTAGGGCGGGTCGATATACATGAATACGTTCGGGTCGCCCGCGTAATCACGGATAGCGGTCCGACCATCGTCTCCTCGGACAGTAATCTGTGCGCCGAGAGTGCCGAGAGCCGCCACTCGACTCCGGAGAGTCTCCTTGTTATATCTGGCGTCGATCTTGTACGTCCCTGTCTGCTGTAGCCCACCGATGACGCCGCCGGTCAGCACGCCGGAACGGTTCGTACGGTTCAGATAGAAAAACGCGAACCCGAGAGCCAGTAAGTCGCTGGTGTTCCGTTCTCGATAGATTTCTCGCTGCCGTCTCCACTCTGGGACGGTCACAGGTGTCATTTCGATTAGGCGCAGCAGCTCTGCGTTCTGCTCTACGACACTGTGCCAGAATGCGTGCACAGCTGGGTCGAAGTCATTAATGACGAGTTCATCGACAATTCCTTCACGCAGTAGAGCAACACCTGCGCCTGCACCGCCAGCATATGGCTCAACGTAGGTGGCGCCCTCGAGTCCAAGTTCGAGAATTACGTCAGCAAATAGCCCAGCGAGCGCCGCCTTGCCGCCCGGGTAACGAAGCGGGGAGAGGGTTCCATACCGACGGGTGGCGAGGATTGCCAGGGGTGTCTCCACGGTTCTTGAATCCCTTCATGGGGCGCATGCCAATGCGATGCATGCTAACTCTACGGGTCCAGCAAGCGCCCATCCTCCTCAGCGCCGGGCTGGTGCCCGTCGTCCACGCGGTGTGGGATGCGAGTCGCGACGGTACCCGTGTTCGAAGTTGCAAGTCAAAAGTCAATTGTTCCAGCGGTAGTGCGCAGATCCGCATGAAAGTGCTGGCCCGTCCTAGGCTTTCAGTTGTGAGGCGGAGAAGGCTCCGACCGAAGAATGAACTCGGCCTCGGCTGACCGGCGCTTGACGATGTCAGTAGAGACGAATATTGCAAAGTCTTCGTCGCGGTCATTGATCAGAATGTCATCGACTTGATGTGCGGGTGGCTCGCCCGGCCAGGCAGTCTGTCGCGTCGGTCGATCGCGATCGAGGCGAGTCCCCGAGGTCGCAACCCAATCGTGGAGACGCTGACGGGCGTCGGCGAAGTCACGATGCCAGCCGAAGGGTGCCGAGCCGTGTTGATCGGGGTCGTAGGCACAGAGCCAATGTAAGTGCAGCGCGGAGAGCTCCCAGACAAGTTCCGGGTGGCGGTGCCAGAGAGGCGGTACGACGGAGGCTGGGAGTCCGTACGTACGACGTAGCCAATTCACCCACCGGTTGAGCTCGATCCATTCGACCTCGGCCTCGTCGGCGGTGAGTAGATTCCAGTTGATGGGATGTGGAGGCTCTGCCGTGAGCGGGCCATCAAGATCTTCGAATGAGTCCTCGGCGAACGCGGCGTGTTGATCCTCGGGGACCCACTCGTCCAGTGAAGCTGACATGGTCGCCTTCACGTCCCGAGCGCGGCCGAGTGAGCCTGGGGGAGCAGTGGCGCTCGCCGCATGACCATGTGTGCAGCGGGTGCGTTCAACTCCTCTGAGGGCGCCGAGCGGCGGGCACGGTCGACCTCGTAGTTCGTGCGGGCGAGGTCGTGGCCGATCTTCTTCGCGACGAACTCCTCCCGCTCAACGACTTTGCCTTCGCGCTCCACTTGGAAGGTGCGAACGTAGCCTTCGGCGACGAAGCTGTCGCCCTTCGCGAACCGAGTGAGTGCCCGTTCGGCGGTGGCCCGGTAGGCGACGAGGTCATGGAAGCTTGGCTCGAGTGGGGTGAAGCCTCCTCCTTCGCGACGGAAGTGGGGTTGGCCGACGCGCACGTAGAAACGTGTGTCGCCGTTCTCTGTGACCGACTGTTGCGGGTCCGAGGCGATGAAACCTGACAGCGACTGCTGCGTGTGAAATGTCATGGGACTTGACCTCCTGTAACAGGGCGGACCATATTGATCCGCGCTCACAACTAGGTATGCCGTCGCCTACACAACGAGGGCGATTGAGAAAGAACTTCTACCGCGGCACCCTCGTCAATGAAGCTGTGTGGGACGGCGCTGTCACTCCGGTTGGCTGTCCGACGGTTGCGTGGGTTCCGCGAGGGGAGGCCTGCGCATCAACGCTTCGATGTCTGCCCGGTTCGCGAGCAGAGTTTTCGCCTCGGGACGCCCGGTCCACATCTGCAAGCTTGCGATGACGGGTGGGGCCGCGCGGAGCATGATGAGACCGGTTCCGAATGGGAGAGTGCGGATGGTGTCGGGCGGCATGATCGGGACGCGGCGGATGGACCGCTGCGCTGATCGTGAACCCCGATCGCCGACGGTGGTCGAGTCAGTCGGCTCGTCGCGCTCTCCGATTAGTGTCGAGAGATCGTGCAGGTCTCGGGAGTTAGATGCTCCGCCGAGAACGACCTTGACGATCGACGAGTCCCAGATGGTGCCGGCTGCGTTCTCGCTCCACTTCGTTCGTGCCTGCGCGAGTGACTGCAGCACAGGCATGGTGGTGATGCCCGTGCCGCCGCCCTCCGCCATCAGGTTGGGGAGCGAGGGGAGGGGCGCCAGGTTGCCGATCTCGTCGAGCGCGAGTAGCAGGGGCGGGTCGAGTCGCGCGCCCGCGCTGCGCGCGGCTAAGCGACGGGCGGTCTCGACGAGGTCCTCAACGAAAGCAGAGACAAGCGCGGCGGAGTTGTTGGAGCCCGCACCTGTTGCGAGCAAGTACAGGGTGCTGTTGCTGCGCAGAAAACCCTCCGGGTCGAAGCTCTCTCCCTCTCCCGGTGAGACGGCATCC
Source organism: Cryobacterium zongtaii (assembly GCF_002909375.1). Taxonomy (GTDB): domain Bacteria; phylum Actinomycetota; class Actinomycetes; order Actinomycetales; family Microbacteriaceae; genus Cryobacterium; species Cryobacterium zongtaii. The sequence goes on along the minus strand of NZ_PPXD01000026.1, from coordinate 85,026 downwards.
AGCACGCGTGGGTCGGCGAGGGCTCCTAACGAGAGGGAAACGCCCTGCCAGATTGAGTCGCGTGTTCGTGGGTCGGCTTCCAGCATTGCTTGCAGGGAGTCACCCCATCCTGTGGCGGCTGCGGGAGTGCTGAGCAGGATGGCGACCGCGTCGTGGGCCGCGGCTGGGTCGAGGGTCCAGCGGAAGAGCTCGGACGGCATCCGGTGGTCGAGTGCCGCCGCGTGCAGCAACGCCTGTAGGGCCGTGCGTGTCTTTGCCTCCCAGAACCCGCCCCCGTCGACGCCGCCGGCCGCGAGTCCGGTGCCGGCTGCCAATCCCGTTGCGCGGATCATCGCTGTGAGCGGGTCTTCGCAGCCGCGGATCGGCGACCAGCGCAGGCCCGCGGGCACGCCGAGGGCGAGCTGCTGAGGATCGAACACCGCGACCTGACCGTTCCGTTGGCGTGCTCGGAGTGTGGCCGTGAGGTTGTCAGGACGGGTGGACGTGGTCACGACTGGCCCGGGGGAGTCGAGGATGGCGTTGATGACGATGTGTGCGCCCTTCCCGGAGCGCGGTGGTCCGATGACGAGAATGGAGTCCTCGACGCTGGCCCAGACATCGGTACCTCGTGATCGTCCGATGCGGTAGCCAACGTCCGTAGGTTTCGCTTTCGATAGGGCTGGACGGAGATGCGCAGCACGACGCATGAGCGCTTTGCTGGATGCCGCTCGCAGTACATCGTTCCGTGTCGCGATTCCGGGGATGCGGTATGGATCGATCTGTGCTGCTCGTTGCGGATCGTGAAGCATCCGCCACAGCCAGGTCCCGGCTGCGCCAACGACAACGACCATGATGCTGGCCGTCAGCCAGTAGGCAAGCGGGTGGAGCCCGGGAGCCTGCATGGCGGCTGATGGGTTGCCCGGGTCAAGAAGGACGGAGAGGCCGGTTTCGGGCCCGCCAGCCGGTTGCGCGATACCTGTCGCCCAGGCTGCGATGGTTCCCGACAGGCGGAGGAGTAGCGCAAGTACTGCTGAGCACATCAGGAGTCCGATGCCGAGGTTTGCGAGCTCGTCGCCGAGCGAGCCCTGAGTTCGGGGTGTGCTCACCGGCGCTCTCCGTTCATCTAGAGATCGCCTAGAGGCGGAGACCAATATCAGTTCGACTGAATCGTCGCGTGGGGGAGTAGGTGAACGTTCGATCTCCTGAGAAGCCGGCTGAGGCATCCAGCAGGTCCGTCACGTCTTGTGCGTCGACCACGAGGCTTGCGACCCCTTCCTGAATCAGCCGGTGGCAGCCTGCGCTCGCCGGGCTAGTGACGGGTCCAGGGACGGCGCCGACCGGTCGACCCAGGGAATGGGCTTGCGCAGCCACGTTCAACGAACCAGATCGATGCCCAGCCTCAACGACGACAGTCGCGCCCGAGAGGGCTGCGAGGATCCGATTCCGTTGGAGGAAGCGCCACCGAGTCGGGGCGGAGCCAGGTGGAAGTTCGCTCAGGAGCAGACCGCCGCTTTGCTCGATGCGCTCAAAGAGTTGCTCGTGGCCCGCTGGGTAGAGTCGGTCGAGCCCGCCGGCCAGTACGGCGACCGTGGACCCGGGATAGGACACCGTGGCTGCTCGATGGGCTGATCCATCGATGCCGTACGCACCGCCAGAAAGGATCACTCTGCCCTGCGAAGCGAGCTCCGAAGCGAGCTCGGTTGCCACTTGGCTGCCGTACGCCGTTGCGGCACGAGAGCCTACGATGGTGACGCGGCCGGGCAGGGGAGCCGAGAGCTGACTCGGGTCGCCTTTGAGCCACAGAGCGATGGGCGCGGTAGCGCCGAGCTGCTGCAGCTCGCCGGGCCAGTCGACATCCTCCGGAGTCAGAAGCCGAATGTCGTGGTGCTCCATGTCGACGCTAATGCGGTCGATCTGACCGGGGTCGATACGGGGAGCCAGCCGCCGTCGCCAAAGTTCGCCTTCGGCGGGTTCGACGCCATTCGGAAGCCGATCGCCGGAAGTGATGAGCTGGAGCGTTGCAGCGGCGCCCAGACGGGCGACCAGGGCCCCCGTGATGACATCACTCGGCTCGGAAAGCGCCGCAAGTAACATCCTCGCTTCTCGCTCTTCACTCACATTCTTAACCATCGGAATGACTCCTTGTTCTGGGCGGAAGGTCCGCTGAGGGATGCACGGTTACCGCCCCGCGGACATCCGAGCGGTTGTGTCGAATGCCTCAAGCTCGTTGGGGTGCAGCTGGTGCTGCACCACGAAGCTGCGGTCTTTGACGCGCCAGAGTCCTTGGCCCGTCCCGAGCGCGGGGAGCAGCTGCTGTTCTGTTCCGCTGAGCCCGAGTGCGCTCGCCGTGGACCCGAGCTGGTCCGGTTCCTGGCGGTAGACAATGCGAGTCTCGGCGTTCGCCAGCAGCGACGAAGCGAGCGCGCGCATCGCGGACCCGGAGTCGCCGACGTTGTCGAGATCGCTGAGTTTGTGGAAGACGAGCATGTTCGCGATCCCGAAGTGCCGGGCCAGGCGCCACTGGGCGTCCATGCGACGCAGGAGGGATGGGTAGGCCATGAGGCGCCAGGCCTCGTCGTAAATGACCCATCGTTGGCCGCCGGCCGGATCGGCAAGTGCGGCTTCCATCCATGCGGATGAGCAGGTCATGAGCACCGAGATGAGTGTCGAGTTCTCGGCCACCCGTGAAAGGTCGAGCGAGACCATCGGCAGTGAAGGGTCGAAGCGCACGGTGGAGGGTCCGTCGAAAAGCCCGGCGAGGTCGCCCGCGACGAGCCGACGCAGTGCATGGCCGACGAGGCGTCCATCTTCTGCGAGACGGCCCTCGTCGTCTTCCGGGTTTGGGGCGAGGATGCGATCCACGACCATCGGAAGGATCGGTACCTCGGCGCTTCGAACGGCATCGGCCAGGGCGAGGTCGATGGCGGTGTGCTCAAGTGGACTCAGCACTCGATCGAGTACCGTCTCCGCGAGCGCACCGATGAGCTCGCGGCGCCGGGACGCAAGCTGTGCCGCCCACTCGGCGTCCGTAGCGGATGCCGCCCGGTGACCTTCGTCGAGCGGGTTCAGCCGGTTGCGCAGCCCGTGGCCGAGAATGATCGCTTTGCCGCCGACGGCCTCGGCCACGACGGTGTGCTCACCCTTCGGGTCACCTGGCACGTAGACCCGGCGTCCGAATGGGAGGGAGCGAGTGTAGAGCGACTTCGCCAGTGATGACTTGCCCGACCCGACGATGCCGGCGAGGACGATGTTCGGGGCGGTGATCATTCCACGCTGGTAGAGCACCCATGGGTCGTAGACGAAGGAGCCACCCGAATAGAGGTCCTGCCCAACGAAGACACCTGCCGAGCCCAGTCCGGCCTCGGCGAGGAAAGGGTAGTGGCCCGACAGAGTGGCGGAGGTGTCCTGGTGCTTGGGGAGCCGGAGTCGTCCGGGCATTCGTAATTGGGCTCGGCCTGGTTCGCCGCCGGCGGCAAGGTATTCGGCTGATCGTGCCTCGTCCCGTTCTGCCTGCCATTGCGTGCGCGCTTCGAGGTGCTTCACCCGCCGTGCAGTAGCCACGATCTGTGCTGTTGAGCGCTTGCGCGCCTGGCGCTCGCGCCGGATTTCGCCGTGCGGCTCAAGCAGGTGACTTGCGTGCAGGTGTTCGTCCGTTGAGTTCTTCACAGCGAGACCGCCTGCCCCGCATTGGCGCTCGATTGGACTCGAGTACTGGCCCAGGTTGCGGCGGGCTGGCGGGATTGGGCCGGCTGAGGGGATGTCACCCTTGACGTCCGGACGAGGTTCGGTTCAGGTTCTTCGGGATATCGGCGCAAGAGCGACACATAGCTGAACGGTTTGCTGTAGGTCAGTGCGTAGGGTGATCCGTCGTCTTCGATAATCCGATCCGTCCGCCCGGCCGGGATGCGGTCGTAGACATATCCGTTGGTGAGTGCAGCGTCAATCGTCTCGTCTCCGTAGTCCCACTGTTGTAGGTGCTCGATCGCCGCGATGGCGCCCTTGAGGTCGATCATGCCGAGCACTGCGTGGGCCTCATCTCCCTGTAAGAAGACGACACTGATCCAACGAGGTTCGGCTGTCCTCAGTCCTTCGTCAAACATCTCAACTCCAATCGAATGCTTTACAGGACAGGTGCGCACCGCTCACACGCTTCGGCAGAGGGGCAGCCCTGCGGCGGTGAACGCCTGTGCCTGTTGACCGACGAGAAGGCGCGTCTCGCACGAGCTCTGGATGGCTGCCTGTTCGATTGACGCCACCGCGGCGTCGAGCTCGTCGGCAGTGGATGCGGTCACGCACACGAGCCCGGTTGCGCGAACAATGCCGTGGCCGGCGGTGAGCTCTGCCTCCTGCTGAAGCACGTCTTCGTACTCCGCGGTTGAACTGGCATCCTCGATCTGGCCGATGCGCCTGCGTTGGTGGGCGTCGCTGATGAGCTCGGTCTTCTTCTTGCGGAGGTCGCGGGCGGCCTGATCCGCACGAACGGGGAGATAGTGCAGCGAAAGCGTGCGGAGAACACCGTTGGTGAAGACGAGGGGCGACAGGAAGCCGGGGAATACTTGTGATCGGGGCCATTCGCTGATCCACAACACCGCGTGGAAGGCACTGTCTGTGCGCAGACGATCCCAGCTTTCGGTGACGGCGACCGGACCGGCAGTGGCGAGCGATCGCCCCACATCAGGATGCCGTTCCAGGTCGACGGCCACGGCGGGGTCGTAAGCGGTTCGCAGTATCCTGGCGAGTTCGTCGGCGGTGAGCCAGCTTCCGACGGAGAGGTCCGCGGACCGCAGGGCTCCCGTCAAGGCCGTCATCTCTTGGCGGAGTACAGCTGCTGCACCGCGCATGCCGCCGCCCTGAGTTCGGACTTGGCGCGTCGCGGAAGCAAGGTCGACAGAGAGGCTAATCGTGGTCGCGTGACGTTCGCCGGCCGGACCGGCCCTTCCGATGAGATCCCGGTACGTGACCGCAGCCCACCCACCGTCATCGATGCCATGTTGTTCCCACCACTCGGCGAGTCCGGTGCCTGAATCAGGCAGTGTGCGTTCCGACACTTGCAGACGAGCGATGCGTCCTGATCTGCACGCACCCGCGAGTACACGCCCCCACCCGGTCACCCTCCGGTGCTGCTCACCGGGGTCGAGCAGGGCGAATGCCGGGTGCGACACGGCCACCACCGCGGTGAGGGTTTTGGCGTGTGGATCGTGGATCATGACCGCCCCGGTCTCGGGATCGTTCCATTCGCGAAGGGCGGCCGCGTCGCCGGGAAGGGACAGCGTTCCAACGGGGCGCGGCCGGATGATGCGACGCCGGTACGTCAGCTGGCGGTAAGCGACGCGCCACATCCACCGTGTGCCGACCGGCACCCACTCGACGAGCTTGCGACCGCGGATCGAGACACCCGCGATCACCGCGGTGGTCACCCAGACGGGACTTGTCCACGCGAGGCCGGAGGCGCCAGCTGTGTACAGCGCTGTCACGAGAGTGAGCATCCCGATCGACAGTGCAATTAACTGCGGCAGCGACAGGCTCAGGACGATGCCGCGTTTGGTGAGCCGGGAGAACTGAACGGGGGATAGCTGGTATTTGGCGCGGTTCTCGTCGGCGTCCATAACTAAACGTCCTTACGGCCGAGTCCGGATGCCGGGGCGGGTGCCTCGGCTAGGGGCGTGGGAGTTCTTGGCTGAATGGGTTCTGGTTTCGGCGTAGGTGCGATCGGTCCGGCGACGTCACCGACTGCCTGTGTGTGAGTGTCAGCAGTCTGTCCGAGCGCGTTGCCGAGTCCTGGTCCGGCCTCGGCGGCGGCGCCGGCGACTGCTGCTCCAACCAGGATTCCTGCGCTGCCCACCCCGGCTGCTGCTCCCGCACCGCCAGCTCCGGCTCCAGCACTGGTGCCTGATAATGCAGGGCTGGACGCTCCGGGAGTGGAGCCCGGGCTCCCGGTCGGCGCGGCGGTGGTGGGTCCTGGCCCAGATGGAGAAGTGCTCGCTGTCTGACCGGTTGGAGCCGTCGCCCCCTTCTCGTCGCCTCCGCTCGGCCCAAGAATCTTCTTGGCGCTGTCTGCCATTGGTGCGGCAGGCACGGGCACTGGACGGTTCAGGGCCGACTTCGCTTCCTGCTCACTCGACATGGCGTGGTACATGTCGAACCCGACGAAGCTGATGAACTTGTAGGTGATGTATGGCGCGAACGCGGCGACGAACATCAACACGATCCCCGCGATCGGATCGCTGATGGAGGCCAGATCGGCGTTGATCGGCGCCGAGACCTGCGCGACCGCAACGAGGAAGATCACGACGAGCACGAGCTTCGACAGGATAAGCGCGATCACAAAGGCGACCCATCTCGCGAACCATCCCTTGGCGGCGTCCCAGGTCGCGCCGGCGAGGGCAATCGGCCCGAAGACGATCGCAACCAGCAGTAGCGCCTTGCGGATAAGGAGTGAGAACCAGACGATCGCCGCGGCGCTGATCGCAAGGGCAGACAGGAAAATCGTCAAGATCGCGCCGACGCCCGGAGCAGCGATATTGACCGCTGTGAGGCCGGCCGGGAGCAGCGCAATGCGGTCGCCCATCCCTTCCATGGTGTTCCCGCTCGCCTGAACGATCCCGATCGTCAGTTGATCAGTGATCTCGAGCAGCAACGCTGTGATGGTGATGAGAACGAAAGCACCGAGCACTGACTTCGCGAGGCCGGTGGCGGCGCGGGCAAGCGCGGTCGGGTCGCGATGGATAAGCCCAGTGATGAGTTGCAGGCAAAAGAGCACGAGGGTGACGAAGATCGCGACGCCGAAGAGCACGTTATAGACGTCGATGTAGCCAGGGTCGGTGACGTCGACGAGTGTGGTCGTGTCGAAGGCCGCCCACACTGACTCGAACAGCCAGGCGGCGGCAGAGCCCATCGCGTTTGCGAGCCAATCGAACGGTGCCGCGACCAGAGAGGCGGTTCCTTCGCCGACAGCGTCGCACACGCTCGCGATCACCGGTACATCGCACACGCTCATTGGCTCGCCCCGATCATGTCGGAATCACGGTCAGACGGCTTGGCCGACGCCCCAGAAGAAGTTGACCAGCGTCACAGCGGCGCCGCAGATGATGGCCGCACCACAGGACACGAGCACACCGGTCTTTCCGCGCGAAGCGAGGTGGGGGTTGGACGAGTTTGCTCCGAAGCCCCAGACAATTGCTGCGACGATCAAGGCGAGCACGCTCAGGACCAGGCCGATGGTCATGACCGCGCCCACAATGGTGCGCAGCTGGTCGATGCCGGGTAGGCCCGTCCCATTTGGATCAATGTCGATCACGATCAGCTCCCTCGGTCGATGGACGTACGACAGACAGGAGCGCACTGCGTCCCGTGAGAGCTGCGGTCGCTACAAAGTTGAACCGACGCCGATCAAGAAGTTGACCCAAGCGACACCGGCGCCAGCTAGGGCAGTTGCACCGCACGCGACCCAGAGCCCGGTGCGGGCGCGGACAGCTGTTTGGAAGTTGCCGCTCGCGGAGGCGAGCGCCCAGGTGACGCCAGTGATGATCATCATGAGCACCGAGATGATGAGCACAAAGGTGAGCAGAGCTCCGACGATGTTCTGCAATTCTTCGGCGCCACCGACGGCTCCGAAGTCGGGGAAGACATCCATTTCATACCGCCCTTTCTGGTGTGCATCCTGCTGTGGTGACCGCCGCACCGGCGACACCTGCGGCGCGGTGTTCGGCGAGCCACTGCTCCGCATTGACAGCAGGTTGGTCTACTCCGCCCGGGTGGATTTCGAGGTGTAAGTGGGGACCGGTCGATTTGCCCGCTGAGCCGACATCACCGATGTGCTGGCCGGCTGCAACGCTGTCACCCTCAGCCACCAGGATGCCCGCATCGTACATGTGGGCGTAGTACGAGGCGACGCGCTCGCCGCCGACAGTGTGGTCGACGACGATCAGCCCTCCGTAGGTACCGCGTTGCCCGGCGAAGCTGACGATGCCGTCGGCGACCGCGAGGATGGGCGTGCCTGCGGGCGCAGCGAGGTCACTTCCGGCGTGGAACTTAGATTCACCGCTGTAGGGGTCCGTCCGCATTCCGAAGGTGTCTGTCTTTGTATACGTGCCGTCGGGGAGCGGGAACGCCACCTGTGATGTCTCGGGAACTATCTGGTCGAAACTTGCGGCGCTCGCCGACTGCGGTCGAGTCAACGCGGCGAGGATCGACTCTGCGACGGGCTGGAAGTTTTGGTAGCGGTCCGGATAGGCGCTGACTTCGACGGCCTGCGCGGCCTGTCCCGGATCGAGCAATTGCCAACCCGGGATGTCAAGCAGTCCGCGAGGTGACCCGGCATTTGGCCCTGAGAGCCCACCAAAGAATGCCCGCGCCTGGTAGTCCGGATCCATAAGCTCGGCCACGGTTCCCCAACCTGACACAGATCGCATCTGAAACAGGCCGAGGGAATCATGATCGGAGCCGAGTCCGTCATTTTGATAATTCCCTGACTCCGGATAGGCGCTGGTGTTCGCGAGCATCCGGAGCGTTGACTCCGTGAGCGCGGCCATCAACGCGACGAGGGCGCCCTCTCGGCCGACGCCGGGTGTTTGTGCCCCTACCGTGGCGATTGTCGCGGCATGGGTGAGCTGGTTCTTGTTCAGAGTGATCGATCGGCCATCGCGTGTCTGGGCTGTCAGCGAGTCGGGCACGCTGCCGACGGCGAGGGATCCCGAACCGCATGAAATCGCCGCCGGGTTCATCAGGGTGGCCACGCTCAACAGCCCGATGGAGGGGCCAACGAGCATGAGTACCACGATGAGGACTATGAGCTTTTTCATCGCTCAATCACTTCAAAGGACGGTCGAGCTGCGAAAGCCGAAGGAGTACACACGGTTGTCCTTCCTTGCACGCAACGAAAATCGTGAACGCTAACGGACGCTCTGTACGGATGACCTCGGTATTCCACGTACCCACTCGGTGACTGGTTCCCGTGATCGTTAGTGCCGCTGCACCGGGTGGAAGCTGTCCCGCTGTGGCTTGGTCCCGTGCTGTGGACCACAACTTGGGAATAGCGATTGACTCCACGTCAAGCCGTTGTCGGGTCCCGTAAGCGCTCAGGCGCACCCACATCTCAGGGCTGGGCAGATAGCCGCGAACGTCGGATGCCAGGGCTGGCGCCTCTTCAGCGTCGGCGACGTCGAGTAGAACCTGCGCCCATTCGGCAGGGCCACCCTCGTGCCGGGTGTCCCAGTTGAACAGAGCACGAGCCACGCTGCGGGCGAAGTGCTCGGCGTTTGACGTCACGAGTACCGGCCGAGGTTCACCGGCGCGTTCAGGCGAGACCGTCGGGGCGGATGTCTCGACCGCGGGCCGGTCCGGGTCACTCGCCTTCTCGGGGCCTCGGATCAGGCCGTACACGCCGATCGCCATGAGCAGAATCAGCGTGAGGCCGCCGCAGATGACCGCAATGATGAAGCGGCGCTGGTGAACGAGGGGCATTCCAGGCCCTCAGGTCCGGGTGACGGAGTGCGTCTTGTGCCGGATCATCGGCTTGCCGATAGCTGACTTGAGCCGAGGGAAACGTCGCGCATCCGGCGTAGCTGCTCAGCGAAAGCGATGGTGCCTGCAAGCGTCTCTTCGATGTGGTCCCATTGCTCATCCGTGAGCTGGGCCGCAATCTCCGCGACGTCGTAGCGCAGCCACCATCCGCCCAGGTCGTGCCAAAGGAAGACGAACGAACGAACGGGCAGTTTCGCGTCGGCGGTGGCAGTCGATCGGATCTTCTTAGACTTGGTTGCGATTTTGGCGCGTGCGAGCGCTTCTTGAGCCAGGCGTTCGAGGTCGGCATCCGTCGCTGTGGGGGCAGCGGCGTGAACCCGTGTCGCACCCATTGACGAGGCTTCTCGGATGCCCGCGGGCTCTGTTGGGTCGGCGGCCATCCGCTCAAGTTCGGAGACTGCAACCTGAGTGTTCATTCGTCGGAGTGCAGAAGTAACCGATCCTCCGTTGTGAATCAAGTCAAGTTCAACAGCCGCGCGATTACGCAGCGACTCGTCGACACTCTCGTCAGCCGCGATCCGTTGCAGCTCTCCGATACGTTCAAGCGTTGTATACGAGCGTCGACCGGTTACGAGAAGAGCCGCTTGTTCACGGGTGCGGCCATCTGTGGCGGACACCGGTGGGGCCACGGTGGCCCAACCGTCCGACCGGGGTTTTTCTTGCTCCGAGCCGAATCGTGAAGCTTCGCGGCGGCGCTTCGCGTCCTCGGCCAAAAGCACCTTGACCTCGCGATACAGGGTGGCCGCCTCAGCTGGGCTCAGCGACTTGTGTAGAGCGTTGTCGTCCTGCTCCGCAAGCAGTTGCGTGAGCCGCTCTGAGATTCCGGAGCGAACCCAGACGTTGAGCTTGCGCACCCCCAACTGCCGAAGTGCGGCGAGCCGGCGCGCTCCGCACACGAGCGTGCCGTCAGGTGTGACCGTGATGGGCTGTAGGAGACCATGCCGCTCGATAGAGGCCGCGAGCAGGTCGATGTCGCCGAGGTCGGTGCGATGCCGCGATCCAATCCGGATCGAGTCGATCGACCGTTCCAGCTCGATGTGGCCTGGGGTGTTGGTCATACCCGCACTCCGGGTGCGTTCGCCGCGATGTCGGAAACGAGGTCGTCGTCGCGAAGGAGAGTACGAAGAGGCTCACCGATAAGTAACCGAAGCAGGATGCCGCGGCTGGCCGCCGTGTGTGCTTGCAGCGGATCGCAGTTCCCTAAAAGGGCTCGAAGCATGGACATCCACGCCCGTTGTGGAACGTCCAGGTGCGCTCGGGCGGAGTAGTCGCGGCGCAGAGACTCGAAGGCAGAGGGTCGGGATTGGGAGTCGGCAAGCCGGCTACAGATGTACTCAACGCAGCTTCGTGCTCGGTCAGACTCCCAGCCCAGCAATGTGAAGAGCATGATTGCATCCTCGACAGCCGGTTCTACTTCGGGTCGCGGCGATGCATCAGTATGCGGGTCGGCCGACTCCGTGCGGAATGCCGGGTGATACTCCGGTAGAGGGTGCTCCCGATCACTGAAGCGCTCGGCATCGTGGTACCCCGAGATCTTGCGTCGGCGTGCCTGGTGCACCGAGCACAGCAGACCCTGAGCGCGTTCCTCCGCAATACAGGTCACCTGCACTGCTCTCGTCACGATTGCCCAGGGATCGTCGGCGCGCAACGCCGACGGTGCTCGCATGGCGTCGTACGCCGCGGCGGCTGCCTCCCAGGGATCCAGTCCGTGTCGGTGCGCCAGGGCTGCGTAACGTTTGGCGGCGTATCGCATGAGCTCGGATGCCTCGGGGTCAGTTCGCCAGCCCAGACCACCGTCAGCCTGCAGCCGGGTGAGCACCGTTCGCAGTCCCTCGGAGTCGTGGAACGCCCTCGAATCTGCTCCTCGGTGTGTGGTCCATTCCATCACGGCACCTCCCTTCGGATCGGTGTGCGTCGTCGCACTGGCTGCCGTTCAGATCAGGGTCGACCGAGCCCGGGGCGTGAGACCTGGGGCTGGTCGTTCCGCTGCCCAAATTCGGAGAGCGGGGGAAGCTTGCTCGCGCGGTCGCGTATTGCGCGGCGGGCAGTGGCCGGGGTCCTGCGCATCCGGCGTGCGAGCTCCGCCTCGAAGTCGATACCGCGACCGGCCATACGCCCAGTTTTGCTGCTGAGTAGCTCCGAAGCGCGAACCCAGTTGACGTCGCCACCTGGGGAGCGCCTTCCCTTGCCGGTGAAGAGTGATCGTCTGTCCGCTCCTTCGTGTGAAGCCGCTACATCAGAGCGACCGGGATCCTCCGCGGGCAATGGAAGCTGCGCCTGTTTTGCGTCGAGGGTCTCGAGAGTTGATGGTTCGCCCACCTCGTCGAACTCATTCCTAGCCATGGCTTTGGTACTCCCTCATTTCGATGGTTTGAACTACAGGAGTGACGGCACTTACCTGGAAGTCAACGCGCCGAGGAATGCCAGACGGCGCCGCGAACGCGCATGTCAACCAAGGCATGGCGCGTCACCTCGCCCGCGTATCGGAGTCGTCGGGTCATACCATTGCTCACTCCGAGCGCCGGACGCATGTGGGGCGGCCTGCCGGCTCGCTGACCGAATAGTCGCTGTAATTTCCGCAGTCGGCAGCCCCGCGGACTCTGCGGCCGGAGCCAGCGCTGCGTCAATGTCCGCGGGCACTAACCCAGCCTCCACAAGTCGGCAGGCCGCCCAGAACAATCCTCTGTTTCGTTCGCCCTCGGCGAGGTTGCTGACCCACTCCGCCAGTCGCTGAGGCTCAGCCGAAGCGAGCACCTCCGGCCTCGATACCGCCCGAGGCGGTCTGGGTGCCAAGAACTCCCGGAGGGCGATGGCGTCGACCGGCTTCGAGCCTGCCGCTGATAGCGAGTCGAGGCGGTAGCTGAATTGGCCGTTGGGTGTCGCCAGTCTCGAGGGAGGCACAATGACGTAGCCGCCGTCGCCACGAAAGTCGATGTGCGCAGCTGCAGCTTGCCAGCAGCGTTGAGGGCGGCTCATCAGCGCGGGGAAGTAGACGTGCATTCCGCGGGAGGGGGTACGCACCCGGGCCAGTTCACTGTCGACGAGCCCGGCGGTACTCGCACGCGCGTAAGGGACGAAACCCGAACTCGTGACCGTGACGTCGATATCGACCACATCGAAACCGGACGGGCTGCCCGTCGGCATCCCGATATTTGCAGAGGGCCAGCGGACCCACCAAGCCCGCACTTGGTCTAAGTCAGAGCTTGCGTCGTGAAAACCGGCATGAGTGAGCGGACGTTTGCCCCCACTGGCGCACGGGAAGATCGGGATGGCTGCCCGGGCGAACGAGAGAGCCGCGTTTCCCAGCGAAGATTGTCTCGTGTCGAGCAGCACGTCGACGATATCCATCAGAGTGTCCTGACTCCGAGCCGCTCCGACCGGTGATTCAGGGTATTCGGCACTGTGACTTTTGAATGCCCGACCGGTTGAGACAGGCCTGACGCAGAAGGATCGCCGGCCCCAATATGGTCGGTCGAAAGCTGGTCAAGGATCGCCACGGCCGCCCGACGCACGCGCTCGCCCGTCTCCTGAATAACCTCAATCTCCGTCTTGCCGGGCACGGAGCTGGCCCAGGCGGACACGTACGGAACTGTGTAGTCGCGGGTATCCATCCCGTGTGCCGCGCCGATCATTAGCGCGACCGACTCCGCTTCTACTTCACCCACCCCGCGGTGCGACAGCAGGCCAGCGTCGAGATTGTGCATTCTGATATGCGCCAGCTCGTGGCCTAGGGTCTTCGCCCCAGCCGCAGGATCCATGTCCGCTCGCACCGAGACGATTCGGTGCTCGAAGTCGGTCAGGCCGTTTGCGTCATTGATCGCGGCGGCATCCGGTACCACCACGACAGCGAAGTCCGACTCTTGAATGAGCGCACGGAGGCCATCCCAGAGCCCCTTGGGCGCCTCGCCGCGGAGCAGCATTGGCGTGGGTCGTTCAGGAATCGGCGTCCCTTCGGTCTGGGAGATATCCCACACGTATGCGGGTCGAGCTCCGACCATTCGCTGGCGTACGACTTCACCGGCTCGAGGTCGCTCGTTTCGGCTAAGCCGTCGCCACGAACTCATGTCGACGGGGGAGGGGCTTGCGAAACGCGCGGTGAGGGGCGCGAAGATCATGTAGCCCTTTTGCCCGGAGACCACGTGTCGCCCCAACGTTTGCCAGTGTCTGAACCCGGCCACGTAGCTCGGGAGTGCAGTCGGGACTAATCCACGTTCGTGCGCAGCGGAATGTTGCGCCCAGATCAACAGTGAGTTGTTGAAAGACCGGGATCGAAAGCGAACGGAGAACTCAAGGGCGCGGCGCCACTCATTTCCATTGACGAGCTCCTCAACCGAGGTAACCAGGCGTTCGTGAAGGCTCGCGAGCTTCGCATCCCAGTCTTGTCGCGCTTGCGGTTCCGTTGACACGTCAATCACCTTCCCGAGTGGCTGCCAACACTGGTGTGTGGCTGACACAGAGGTGCGCCTCGCCATGCCAGCGCCCTTAGCGAGTCGTCTCCGTTGAGCATGCTCAATTGGTTTCAGGTTCGTTTTAGCACCACATTTGAGCATGCGCAACCATTGCGTTGGCCATGCTCAAAGACTAAATTGAGCACTCCAAGGCCTCGAGTGACCGCCGACAACGACCGGGCCAGGCCGCAGGGCGAGAGGGTCTGTCTATGACCGATGAAGATGACCAAACAGCCGCCGAGAATCTCGCAAAACGCCTCCGGCTGCTGCTCGACGTTGCGACCGCGGAGACGGGGAGCGAGCCGACCTTCGCCCAGATCGCCGCGTACCTCGAAGAGCGCGGCACGAACCTCTCGCGGTCGCGATGGACGTACATGGTAAACGGTCACCGGTATGTACAAGACCTTCCACTATTCGACGGCCTGGCCGCATTCTTCGCCGTCGATCCCGCGTTCATCACGGGTGCCGCCGACGCTGACATTCCCGCAAAGGTGAGCGCTCAACTCGACCTCGTTCGCGCAATGCGAGCCGCCAGGATCAAGACCTACGCGGCACGCACCCTAGGAGACATTTCTCCTGGAGCGCTGCAAGCGATCAGCAGGTTCTTGGATGCGGAGATCTCTCCGAAATCTCCAGAAGCGTACGAGCATCGTGCCGGAGATGAGCCCTAGATAGCCCATGAATTGAGGTGAAGACGCAGTGAACAAGGACGTGAGCGTGTCGACGGCTGTTGACGAACTCGATCTTGGGGACAACTTCACATTCGATCAACTCGTCGGCGCCGTGCAGAGGAGCCGGCGCCGTCGACTGCGAATCGTTGAACTCGCGGACCTTGGCGATCAGGACGGCTTGTGTGCGGTTTGGCTCGTGGCGGACGGGGAAGACTTGATCCTTCACGCCAGCAGTGACTCGGCGCTGCATCGGCAGCAGTTCGTGCTTCACGAATTGGCGCACATGATTCTCGGTCACGATGCCAACCATGATCCCGAAGCCCCGGACTTCCTATTGCCTGACATCCCGCCTCAGATTCGGGCCCGGCTACTCAGGCGCCAGGATCTAGACACCGCCGAGGAGGTCATTGCGGAGACGCTTGCCGACCGCCTCGCCGCGGCAATCCGTGGGTCGGCGATGCACAACTCTCGGTATTTGGAGACCTTCGGATGACTGTCGTCCTCGTTGCCGCAGCCATGTGGTTACTCGCTGCGAGTCTACTTATCCTGCGGCGTGGTCGTGCCGAACGGAACATTACCTACGCTGCGCTGACGATTGCAGTCGCAATGACGCTAAACACCGACCCTGTCTATCGGCTTCTCGACAAACTGGCCGGCGGCGATAACCTTGTGACCCTGGTGGCAGACGTTGCGTTGATGATCGGTGTCTTCTTCTTAGGTCGCGGAGTGATGAAAGCATCCGAGCGCCAACCGAAGGCGGTCAGGCTCGCGCTCGGGCGGGTCGCCCTGGTAACCGCAATTCTGGGTGCGGTCGTCGCCTTCACTCTCATCGACCTTGGCGGGACCACCACGAACTTCATGCTCGAACTCGGTGAGCAACCCGCGGCTGCTGTCTACTCAATGATCCAATTCGTTTACTACGGGATCGTCCTCGCCGCGATGGCAGTTCTCGCTGCCCGGCAGTTCCGCAACATCGAGGGTGTCCAGAAGTTGCCTCCAGCTTCTCTATTCATCGGAAGCATCCTTGGGGTGATTCTGAGCGTCGTCGTCATCGCCATGGACCTCGCCCACGTTTCCGGCGAGCTGGACCTGATGGCGGAGATCGCCGTCACATACGAACCGCTACGACTTCTGGCATTTCTATTTCTCTGTCTCGGCTTCGCTGGCCAACCGGCTGCTCGCACTTTGCAGGCCCGTTCTCGCGAACGACGGACCCGGGAGCTGGTCGACGATCTCAGGCCGATCTGGGCAGAGGCGACTAAGGCGCGCCCAGGAATCAGCCAAAACCAGCAGGTCGCGGTCCCTGTGGACGAACCCGACACTGTGCTCCACCGTCAGGTCGTCGAGATCCGTGACGCGATGATCGATACCCGGGTGAACTTTGCAGTCAGCGAGCCCGAGAGAGAGCTGATCGAGCGCGCCGAGCTCCACCTTGTTGGGGCGGGGCCGGCCATCTCATCAGCCGCCACTTCACCCACGACAACCGGAGATGAAAAGTTGGGGCGATGAAAGCCGGCTGGGCGATGGCCAGCGCGGCGGCCGCTGTTGGTGGAACGCTCGCCTGGCTTGGACTCGTAATCGCGAGGAACCTGACCGCGCCCGCGGGCGATCGAACGTTTGACCTCACCGTCCGCGGGGTCGAGAAAACGGGGGAGCGGACCATCGTCGTTCTCGATCGGACGACTCACACCGGCGCATCCGGCATCTATTGCCTCATTCTCGAGAACGGCGGCTGGGTTCGGCTGTCGAAGGGCATAGTGGACCGTGGGACAGGGCGCGTCGGCCGCGTGGTGGAAGACCTGAGCGGAGAGCTAAGAGCAGGCGACAAAGCCTCCTGGAGCGGAATCTTCTTCTCGAGCCCCGCGGATGCCGGTTTGACGGCGATGGACGTCTGGGTGCCGACCGATGTTGGGCCCGCGCCAGCGTGGCTCATCCGCCCGCCAGCCGGCCCATCGACGACGTGGGCCATCCATATCCACGGTCTCGGGAGCCCGCGCGCTGGAACGCTTCGTGGGGTGCAAGTCGCCGCGGAAGCGGGTTTGACCTCGCTTGTCGTGACGTACCGCAATGACGGCGGAGGCCCCACTGTAGGAGCTGGACGATCCGAGCTCGGTGCTGCCGAAACGGATGACGTCCGCGCTGCTGTGCGGTTCGCCCGCGAGAACGGCGCACGCAGCGTCATCCTGTTCGGATGGTCTATGGGCGCTGGCATCGCACTCCAGCTTGCTAAGGACCCAGAGCTTGGGGTGGTAGTGAATGGCCTCGTGCTTGAGTCACCTGTCCTCGATTGGGTGTCGACGATCAGAGCGAACTGCTCACGGGCCAGCCTGCCTGAATGGGCCGGAGCCTTCGCTCTGCCTTGGCTCAACTCCTGGCCATTGGCTCGCTTGATTGGTCTCCCTAATCCCGTCCCGCTGCGAAGATTTGACTGGATTGCGCGAGCTGACGAGCTGACCGTGCTGACACTCATCCTGCACGGCACCCACGACAGCTCATCGCCGTTCGAAGTCTCGAGTCGACTCAGAGAACTGCGCCCTGACATCGTTCGTCTCGAGGAATTCGAGGCTGACCACACGATGAGCTGGAACTCAGATCGCGAGCGTTGGAGGACAGCAGTCCGCGGCTGGCTGACGTCGCTGGGTGCACTCGGCTGAGCCATCTCAAGTAAGACCCGCTCATGTGGACGGCGCGTAGCGCGGCCGCACCCCTTCGCGTGCGAGGCAGCATTACGGCCCCCGCACGTCAACTCGGGTGGCAGCGAGGGTGTCGAGAACCTCAAGGCTCCCGGTGAGGCTCTTGCCACAGGCGTTCGTGGGCCATTGGACTCGGATGGCCTGGTCGAGTTCATCCACGAGCCAAAGAACAGGAACTATCTCCATGTTTGCCGCACACAATTCCTCACCGTTCTCGCTGACTCCATCCGCATCCTGTGAGTTCGGAGTGACAAGGACCTGCAACAACGCGGACAAGTCCCCGACCAAGTGCTCTGCGACGATGCCTCCCTTAGGCAGTGATTCAGTAGGTGTCAGCTCAATGGTGCACCGGTACACCCCGACGGGCTTGAACTCCGCAGGAAGGCGAATGGGTGCAGGCGCGTTTGGGGAACCGCTGACCGCGTCAGAGGACAAGCCCAACTCCTCCCCGATATTGGGAGCGGTGCAGTCATAGCTCTGGGCCGTCGGCGATACAGGTGTTCGCGGCCCGCTAGAGGAATCGTTCTTAACAGCGGCTCCGCTGCAGCCCGACAGTACGACAGAGCATGCCATGGCAGCGACAACTGCGATGCGGGCGGACGTTGCTGATGTGTGCATACGTTAGATCGTCTCTTGTCAGCTCGTCAAAGCCAACCGCGAGCCCTGCTGACATGCATCACAAGATGGAATCCACGAGCAACCGCGCGTGCGGACGACCACCGATACAAAGTTCTACGCCCTCGCGAACCGATCCCGAATTGCCACGCCTCTTGCAGATCGAGGCGGCGCACCTCTCTCCCGGAGGCGGTGTGTTTCAATGACGGTGTCTATGCGGGTGATGAGCGCTGGTGAGGGTTACAAGTACCTGCTCCGCACCATCGCTGCTGGCGACGGCGATCGGTCGTTGTCAACGCCATTGACCCGGTACTACAGCGCGAAGGGCACCCCGCCAGGACGATGGATGGGCAGCGGCATCCCAAGCCTCGGGATGGGGCGCATTGTCGAAGGCGCCGAAGTCACAGAGGCGGAATTACAGCTGTTGGTTGGTAGGGGGAGGGACCCGGTCACTGGCGCACCATTGGGACGCGCGTATCCCGTCTATCAAACCTCGGTCGCGTCGGACGTGACCCCGGCGGGAAGCGACCAGGTAGCACGTCGGCGGCGCGCAGTCGCCGGGTACGACTTCACATTTTCAATCCCCAAGTCGGCGAGCATCCTCTGGGGTGTCGCAGACGCAGCGACCCAAGCGCAGATCGTGGATGCGCATCATGCGGCGGTCGCCGAGGTTGTCGCGTACATGGAGCGCGAGGTTGCCGTCACGAGGACCGGCGTAGCGGTCCACGACGGCGCCGTTGCCCAGGTAGGCGTGAGCGGCTTAATCGCGACCGCCTTCGATCATTTCGACAGTAGGGCGGGTGATCCGCACCTGCACACGCACGTTGTAATCAGCAACAAGGTGCAAGCCGTGCTGGATGGAAAGTGGCGTTCCCTCGACGGCCGACCGATGCATGCGGCTGTCGTGGCCCTATCCGAATTGCACGAGACCTTGTTTGCGGACGCCCTTACGCGCTCGATTGGCGTGAGGTGGGAAACGCGCGAGCGAGGCAGAGACCGTCACCCAGCCTGGGCAATTAGCTCAGTTCCCGAGGTGCTCGTTTCGGAGTTCTCCACGAGGTCCCGACACATAGATCTCGAGACGGACCGGTTGATCGAGGCGTATGTGGGTAATCACGGTCAGCGTCCCAACCCGGTCACAATCACCAGGCTTCGCGCGCAGGCCACGCTGTCCACTCGGCCTGCTAAAACGGTGCGGTCTCTGGCTGAACTCACCGCAGAGTGGCGTGAACGCGCCCAGCGTGTATTGGGGCATAAGGCCGTGCCCCAGGCGAGTGCAGCGGAGGTGGGGTCGTCACCGGTGGTCCTTCACGCGACCGACGTGCCCCTTGACACCATCGGCGCACTCGGGTTGAAGGTGGTGCGTGCGGTCGGCGAAAGGCGTGCGACCTGGCGCCACTGGAATCTCCTGGCCGAAGCCGCCCGCCAGACCATGCAGTACCGTTTCGCATCGGCATCCGATCGAGAAACTGTTGTCGGCCTGGTGGTGGATGCCGCCGAGTTCGCGTCATTGCAGATCACGCCTCCGGAAATGGCGTCGAGCCCAGCACCATTCCAACGGGGTGACGGCACGACTGTCTTCCGTCCCAAACACTCCGCGGTCTTCACTTCCACGGAGTTGCTGGACGCCGAGAGTCGGTTGCTCAACCGGGCTCGTGATACGACTGGCCCACGGATACCAGCGACCACACTCCGATCTTCTGAGCGACGGGTTCTGCCCACTGGCGGGGTACTTGCCGCCGATCAGATGGAGGCGCTGACCGCGATTGTTGAATCCGGGCGGGTACTCGACGTCCTGGTGGGGCCGGCTGGCGCGGGTAAGACGACAGCGATGAACACGCTCCGGCGGGCATGGGAATCGGCGCACGGTGCGGGTTGCGTGGTCGGGCTGGCACCCTCTGCTTCCGCCGCTCAGGTGCTCGCGGATGACTTGGGCATTACGACCGAAAATCTGGCGAAGTGGTGGAAGAACCATCTCGAGCACGGAGCGACATTCCGCGCTGGCCAGCTGGTGATCATTGACGAGGCATCGTTGGCGGGGACCTTGCCGTTGGACCGGGTTACCGCGCTCGCCGCGGGCGCTGGCGCGAAAGTTCTCCTCGTGGGCGACTACGCCCAGCTCCAGTCGGTCGATGCGGGAGGGGCGTTGTCCCTGCTGGTTCACGATCGAGCGGATGCGCCTGAACTTCTTGACGTTCACCGCTTCGTCCATGAATGGGAGAAGTCGGCATCACTCGGCCTGCGTCACGGTGACCCGGAGTCGATCGACCTCTACGTCGGGCACGATCGCGTGCGTGAGGGCAACACCGAGTCAATGGCAGATGCTGCGTTTGAGGCCTGGCGCACCGATGCTCGAGCCGGCAAGACCACGGTGCTCATTAGTGACTCGCTCGAGGCAGTTGCCACGTTGAATGTCCGCGCCCGGACTGAACTAATCCTGGAGGGGCGCGTGGATGCGCTTCGGGAAATAACCCTGCATAACGGAACCCGCGCGGCGGTCGGTGACACGGTAATCACGCGCCGGAATGAACGGCGTCTTTGCGCGGCAAGATCTTGGGTGCGCAACGGCGACAGGTGGACCGTGATCAGTGTGCACCGAAATGGCTCCGCTGAGGTCCGACGGCACGGCCGACGGTGGGGGAGCACGGTTCTCCTCCCTGCCGAGTACACCATGCGACACCTGGAACTCGGCTACGCGGTCACCTCTCATCGGGCCCAAGGCATGACGACGGACACCGCTCATACTGTTGTTGCGTCGGGCATGACGAGGGAGAACTTCTATGTGGCGATGACGCGTGGCCGGAAGGCGAATACCGCGTATGTGGCCGTGGATCGACCCGATGATGCTCACGTCGGACCTCGACCTGGCGATAACCCCGAAGCCACGGCGCAAAGCATCCTCTATGGTGTTCTGCAGCACGTGGGTGCTGAACTGTCTGCACATGAGACGATCGCGGGGGAGCAGGATTCGTGGGGATCGATCGCCCAGCTTGCTGCAGAGTACGAGACCATCGCGGCGGCCGCTCAGCACGACAGGTGGGTGTCTATGGTGCGCGAGAGTGGGCTACCGCAGGTGCACGCCGATAGCGTTGTCGCCTCGGATGCGTTCGGCCCGCTGACCGCCGAACTCCGTCGCGCCGAGGCACACCACTTCGACATCGAGCGCCTAATCAAGCACGTCGTCGCGGTTCGCGGTGTCGAGGATGCTCAAGACATTGCTGCCGTTCTTCGGGCCCGAGTGTCGTCGGTGACCGCCCGTGAAACCGGGGCGGGTCGCTCGAGCAAAACGCCGCGACTAATCGCCGGGCTCATTCCGCGAGCCTCCGGGCCGATGCGCGCTGACCTTCACCGAGCACTCACCGAGCGCAGCGACCTGATGGAGGCCCGAGCAGCGGCATGCCTGGCAGCCTCGCTGGTCGCGACGGAGGCGTGGACGAAACACCTTGGGGCGGCACCACGGGAATCCGAGGATGGCGCTTGGCGCCAGTTCGGACGCACCGTCGCGGCCTACCGGGACCGATACGAGATCGTCAGCGCGAGTGCTCTTGGCCCGCCACCGCAATCGACTGCCCAACAGCTCGACAGGGATCGCGCTCACGCAGCGCTCAGACGAGCTCAGCGCCTCGCGGATCGGCTCCCGGCCTCCGATGCACCTCATCAGCGCGTCAGCTTGGGGCTTCCGACATCAGGCATCCAGTTCTAAACTCGAATCAAGCGACCTCATGTGCGCCGCCACTTGCAGTGACGGCACGACGATCCCTCCAATAGGCAGTCCTTCCAGGTTCTCGTCGCCGAACATCACGAAGGCTCAAGCATGTTCGGACTTATCCTGGGCGTAACGGCCCGCGCCTACTACGTCGTGCGGCGGTTCATGCCGACCAACATCGCGCTCGCTGCCATCCACACTCGCCGCGGTCTGAAGTGGGGCCTGCCTGCGACACTTCTTGCGGTCCCATACACATTCGCGATGGTGTTGTGTGCTGGTCTGGCTGACAATAGCGGCGCGGGCTGGCTGAACCTCTTTGCGTTGCTGTTTGCGTGGAACTCGCTGAAGTTCCTCGTTGCAGGCCCCGCAACCTTGATCACACTGGTTCGCGTGCGCGGTCGGGAAGAGCGATGTCGGGCGACTACTGCCGGACACTTCAATGGCGGCGAGCAGGAGCGACTCGAGGAGCCTGTGTTTTTCTCAGAGTCGCGGCTGAGCTTTCGCAGTTCCTCGGTGTCGACACCGCGCGAACAATACACCGAACCTCGGCACGCATCCATAACTCACGAACCACGACCGACAGGCCAGGAGATGCCACCGTAGTCAATGAAGAGGCCCACAAACCGAGCTCGCAGACGAGCTACTCGCTATGACGCAAAAGCTTGCACACTCCATTCGTACCGTTCTGCGCCCATCCGACTCCTACGACCTGTTGTGCTACCTCCAAGCCGCCCAAGACGCGCTCGCGCAGGTGTTCGAGCAGTTGGCCGCCTGGCACGTGGAAGCGATTGACGGCACGCCTTACAAAGGCAAAGACGGCACGGGTGCGCCTGGTCTTCACGCCGTGGGCCCGGCAGGACAGGTAGCCGGACTGCTCGAAATGGCGGCGGAGTCCACCGCCCTCGTCCCACGAGCTCAAACCGCTAACGGCGTCGTGCGTTGGTTCGATGGCGTCAAGGGCGCTGAGTCCGCGCTCACCATCGACAAGGCTTTGGCTGCTGTAGAGCGATGAGTCCGCTGCGCGCCAAGTGCCATGTCTTCGTACCGCGCAAGGAGAGGATGTCGCCGCCTCCATGCCGATAGCTGAGCAGTCGTAGCCGCATTGGGCCTCGCAAGATGGTGTCTCATAACCAAAGACGAGTACCGAAATTTCTGCCGGAGGATATGCGATGTAGTTACGAGACTCGCCGGGTCTCGAGATTACCCAAGAAATGCGAAAGACCAGGTCTAGGCCGTGAGACGTCCTATATCCCTAGGGTTGCGAGACAGTTGAGCATGTTGGCTTCCATTGGCCGGTGCGGGTTAGCAGTTCAAGATCGCGGCGCGGAGGGATGCAAGGGCGGATTGCATGCACTATGTGTTACTGCATACAATAATCGGTATGACAATCTATTCGGAGTTACATCGGTTAGTGGTGTCGGGACAACTAGATCCAAAAGTTCGCATTGCCGAAGCAGACCTGGCCACACGTCTGGGTGTGAGTCGCACGCCGATACGAGAGGCGCTGCACCGGCTTGAGGGCGACGGCTTAGTGATCGCCCAGGGTCGAGGGGTAAGAGTCAAGGTCATGGCGATCCCGGAACTTGCCGACTTGCTATCCGCACGTGCAGGGCTTGAGGGGTGGGCTGTCTTCCAAGCAGCTCAACGAGTGAGCGCGGGAGAACTTCCGCCCGCAGCTCTTGCCGAGCTGGCGCAGCTTGCCGACAGCGCCGCCTCGCACACTCGGGCCGGAGACCTCGAGCAGGGCGTTGACTTCAATCGACTGTTCCACGAGCGATCAGCCGCTCTCGCGAGCAACGCAGCGATAAGTGCGACGTTGGCGCTTTGGTGGGATCGCATCACCGTCAGCACGAAACACACTCTCCACACACCTGAGCGGGTGGAGCAGGTCGATCGCGAGCATCGGGTGATTATCGACGCCGTGCTCGGAGGCGACGCCGCGGCCGCGCGCGATGCTGTCGAAAAGCACATCCTCAATACCCGCGAAACACTTCTTGCACTGAATGAGGGACCCCAACAATGACCGACCACAACTACGCGCTGTCCATCACTTGGACTGGCAATACCGGAGAGGGGACGAAGACCCTTCGCTCCTACTCCCGAAATCACGAGGTAACGGGTGAGGGCTTGGCCACGATTGCTGGTTCTTCCGACCCATCGTTTCGAGGCGACCCCACACGCTGGAATCCTGAGCAGCTCTACCTAGCGTCCATCGCCCAATGTCACATGCTCTGGTACCTCGCTCTAGCCGCAAAGGAGGGTGTCACCGTCCTCAACTATGAGGATCGTGCCACCGGCCACATGATCGAAGAAGACAATGGCGCTGGACAGTTCGAGAGCGTCACGTTGCACCCGGAAGTCACCATCAGTTCAGACAGCGACGCTCTACTCGCCGAGGAGCTGCATACGCGCGTTGGCGACTACTGCTTCATCGCCAGGTCGATCCAAACGCCGATCTACCACCGTGCAACCATCGAGCGGGCATCCTAAATGGGAATCACACCCACAATCGATCCCCCGAGCCGGGTAAGTGCATTGGCTCTGGAAGTTGCGCGACAGTACCTCACCCCCGCACTCCTCAACCACAGCATCCGCTCGTATGCCTGGGCGGTGGATCATGCGGACCGCAACCGCATCGCATTTGACGCTGAGCTGCTCTACGTGTCTGCTCTGCTTCACGACCTGGGACTGGTACCGGAATTCGACAGCGAAAACGTCGCCTTTGAAAAAGCGGGCGGGCATGTCGCTTGGGCCTTCGCGGCAGGCGCTGACTGGACGATCGAACGACGCAACGAGCTGTATAAGATCATCGTTTCTCACATGACCGACGACGAGGTTGAGCCAGGTTCGGAGAGCGAGTTGCTCAGGGTTGCGACCTCACTCGACATATCAGGACGAAATGCACACCACTGGAACCCTGAGACCGTGAATGACGTGCTCGGCAAAGTGCCCCGCCTGGATTTAGGCGCGCAATTCATCCGATGCTTCGAGGCGCAAAGTCGGCGAAAACCAACTAGCGCCGCAGCTTCAGCGATGAGGAGTGGCATCGTCGATCTGATTCGTGCCAACCCATTGGACGATCAGCACTCATGAGAACTCCGCAAATGACTGAGCCCGGCGGTCCCGAAGTGCTTCGGTACACAAACATTTCGGTGCCGGAGTTGGAGCCCGGCCAGGTCCTGATCCAGGTCGAGTATGCGGGGCTGAACTTTACCGATGCGCTTGCTCGACGGGGCGCCCCTGGCTACGCCTCTGGGTGACCCTTCGTCCGCGGTATGGAGCAACCGCATCAAGCATCCCCTTGACGTGGGCAACGGCTAGTGGCCTCGTGCGCCGCTCCACACCCGGGCTGGGAAGCAACGTCCTCACCACAAGTGCCGCCGGCGGAGTGGGGTATGCGTTAGCAGCGCTCCTTCGCCGGTATCGGGTCGATCACATCGTTGGGGGACTCGGTTCAGCTTCCAAAGCGGGAGGTCTCGCGGACGGGGTCATTGGGGTCGAGCGCGGCACTAATTTCTTCGCTCGAGCGAAGGACGCCGCGGGCGGTCAATGTTTGACATCATCCTGGAATCGATCGGGGGCGATGTGCTGGCTAACTCCCTTACAGAAGTCGCGTCCGGCGGCACTGTCATCAGCTATGGAGCTGCGGCCGCCCAAAAGGACGCCGTCACGCCGACTCCGGGCGAACTGCGAACCCGGAACGTTTCGCTCGCCGGGTCTAGCATCATCAACCTCAGCCGCACAGTTCCGACCGCAACCCGCAATCTCATCGAGAGCGTACTCGCACTCACCGAGGAGGACCTCGTTACCCCCGTTCCCAGGATCGTCCCTTGGGAAGACGCAATCACGGCACACGTCGAACAGGCGAATGGTCACGGGACCCGAAAGACAGTGGTCCGGATCAACTGAGTCCACAGAGCCAGGCGTAGCCCAAGCGACACGTTGGCTTCGTTTCAGCCCATCGAAGCCCGAGGTTACGAGACGTAGGAGACGGACCCGAGAAACTCAGGCATCCGACTCTGCAGGACTGTTGAGCGATGCAGGCGAACTGTAACAAGCGTCTGAGTGCTTTAGCGCTCAGTGTGCTCTCGAGCGCCGCGCGCGGACCTCACTAATTGGTAGTGCCGTGCGGCACGGGCGCGGTTGCCGCAGGTGACCGAGCACCATTCCCGCCGCGGGTGCGTCTTGGTGAAGTAGAGCACGCACCCTGGTGCGTGACACGCCCGCAACTGGGAGGGGTCCCCGCTCAGCAACTGCTGGGCTTCACAAGCGACGTCGGCCAGGCCTGCAACTACTGAAGACGCCGCAGCATCGGCGCCGAGCACGAGGCGGGCGTCATCCAGACGGAGCTGGGCAATCGGACGCCAGCTGGCAGCGGCATTGACGGTTCGGGCGGCGTCGTCCACGGTGGTCACGGGTGAGGCGGCACCCGGGCGTTTGTCGCCCGTGACGTGGGCGGCCAGCTTGCGCACCGAATCCCGTAGCGCCCGTGCGCGCAGGGACTCCTCCTGCGTCGCACCCACGCCGTTCAGCTGAACGCCCACGGAACCCAGCCAGGCGTCTAGGTCCGCCGGGGCGGCTAAGTCATCGTGCAGACCATCCGCGTCCGCCCAGATCGTCGCCATGAGTCGAACGGGGATCGGTTCCTCCGGGAGTACCCACGTGCGGTCCGAACTCTCATTTCCCATACGGACAAACTATCACGGAAGATCTGCCTTGCATCCGTTAGAACAACCGTGCTAATACTTATCACGGATGAACGAGTGTTCATGCATTAGAAATCGAGGAGACAAAACCATGATCGTCACCACCGCCACCATCGTCCCCATTCAGCCTGAAACAGCCACGGGCGTTGCTAAGGATCTGCTCGACCAGGTCCAGAAGGGACTGGGTCTCGTGCCGAACATGACCAAGGTGATGGCAAACAGCCCCGCCTTGCTGAAGGGATACCTCGCGCTTTCCGCCGCGGTCGGGTCGGGCAGTCTTCCCGCTGCAGTGCGTGAGCGCCTCGCGATCTCGACCGCACAGCTGAACGGCTGCGAGTACTGCCTTTCCGCCCACACCTACATCGGCAGCAATATCGCCAAGGTGGATGCCGTCGAACTCGACGCCGCGCGCCGCGCGGAGTCGAGCGACCCGCATGTTGCCGCGCTGCTGAGGCTCTCCAACGCGATCGCCGAAAACGCCGGTGACGTTGGCGACGACGCGATCGGCGCAGCCCGCGCCGCTGGCGTGACCGACACAGAGATCGGTGAGGTCGTCGCCAACCTCGCGCTGAACATCCTGACCAACTACTTCAACGTGCTCGCCAACGTGGAGAACGACTGGCCCGTCGTCGGGCTGTAATCCTCTTTCAGTCTCTCAAGGAGATCGTGACGATGAACGGAACACACCAGCTCGCCGACGTGGGCTTCCACGCCGGCGAGCTCGCTGTGCAGCGCAGGGCCGGGGTCGAGCAGAACGCGGCCCGTTTGTCTTGCATGCTCGACCCCGCGGCCCTGACCGGCGGTATCGCCGGATTCCTCAGCGACCGAACATTTCTCGTCATCTCCGGAAGGGATCGTGCAAGCCGCCTCTGGACGTCCGCGCTGACCGGTCCTCCCGGGTTCCTCAAGGCGCAGTCCGACACTACCGTTGCGGTTCGTGCCGTGTTCCCCGCAGGGGACCCGCTCCACAGGCTTCCCACCGGTCAGAAGATCGGAATAGTAACTATCGAATTCGCCACACGGCGTCGGGTGCGCATTAACGGCACCCTCAGTGTCAGCGACGTTCTTCTCATAGAGGTTGAGCAGGCCTACGCCAACTGCCCGCAGTATATTCAGCAACGCCTTCTCGCACGCGACAGATCCGGCGCGCTCGGCAGCGTTCGCGTCCGACACGGCAGCACACTCTCCGCGGATGACCGTGGGCTGATCCGTGCTGCCGACACGTTCTTCCTCGGGACCGCAAACCCCGAGCGGGGAGTGGACGCGTCCCATCGCGGCGGTCCTTCTGGGTTCGTCCGCGTCGATGAGCGAGGGCTGTGGTGGCCTGACTACAAGGGCAACAACCTGTTCAACAGTTTCGGCAACATCGCCGTCAACCCCGAAGCCTCCCTATTGTTCCTTGATTTCGCGACCGGCCAGACACTGCATCTGTCCGGCACGACCGAGATCGAATGGGGGGAACGTGGCCGATTCGGAGACGACGGACACACTGGTCGCATCGCCCGGTTCACCCTGCAGCGGTCGGTAGCCGGTCGTCTCCTCCCGGCCCGGGAGACCGCTCACAACCCCTATCCGCGCAACCCCGCGCTGACCGATTGACAAGGACATTCCCGATGACAGAATTTCGACCCCCCTTCCCTCCATTCGACCAATCGTTGGCCCTGCAGAAAGTGCAGGCGGCTGAGGACGGGGGAACAGCCGCGACCCTGAGAAGGTCGCCCTCGCCTACACACCGGACTCGGTCTGGCGGAACCGGGACCTGCACGTCATCGGCCGTCCCGCCATCATCGACCTCCTTACCGCGAAATGGCAGCGTGAGCAGGACTACGCACTTCGAAAGGAACTGTGGGGCTTCCGCGGCAACCGCATCGCCGTCCGATTCCAATACGAGTGGCACGACGACCACGGCCAGTGGTGGCGCAGCTACGGCAACGAACTGTGGGAGTTCGAATCCAACGGTCTCATGGGCCGCCGCGAGGCATCCATCAACGACCACCGCATCATCGAGGCTGAGCGGCGCATTTTCGGACCACGCGCGAAATCCGAACACGGCGTCGACTTCCCGGTCTGGTGACTCACATGAACCTGCAACAGCCCAAGTGCACCCCCTGCGCAAGTGGCCTGAAGGCACGACGGTTATCCGAGAATCGCACTCCCTCGGCCGCGACCCACCCTTCCGCGAACTGGGCAACATCTGGACCTAATTGGCGGACACTGTCCCAGCAAGCCAAGTAAGAGAGAGAGGGTCCGCCGAACGATCGGCTATCGGGCGCCAGTGCGGTAGTGCGGTAGTCCCTGTTCGTTCCGGTGTCTCGTAACCCAGTTGTCTTGAAACCCATGAGATACGAGACGCTGAGCTGTCGCGCCGTCCGGTTTAGCTGCCTAGACCATTGGTGCTCACCCCATACGGCCACGGCCACTTGCGAGGTTCGGCGCACCCAGTCGAAACTGGGCAACCGCCAGTACCGCTGCGCCCACCGCCGGGATGTTGACGCTCGCTATCCGTTACCAGGTCGGCCTATGAATTCGACTTAGCTCGCGATCTGAAAAGCCAGTCCCACGATATACAAGGCGACGTGCACTATCAGGGTTACGGTCAGCAGAATCTGCAGCCAGGCGTACTGCTCGACGATGATCGAAAAACCGCTGAGTAAGGCTGTGACGGGAACCCCCCAGAAGAGATAGACCATAATTCCAAAGACTCCTGCTCCTGAGCTGTCGAGGGGAAGGACAATTGTGGCCACTACCCCGACGGCGAGCAGCAGGACGCAGAGGTCGCCGAGCACGACTCCGGAAGTCGAATCGCGCGTACGAAGGACCGAGCTGCTCAGGATTCTGCAGACCGCGCCAAGGGCGAGAAACGCAAGCACGTGCGCAGAGCCGAGGTAGAAGTAATTGTCGGGGACACGGCTCCCGCCCCCGACTGCGGGAATCCTGATGAGAAAGATCACGAACGCGCCAAAATTGTACGCCAGCGCCGCACACACGACGCTGAAATACCACGATGAAGTGGCGCCGCCGATTAGTTCGCTGTGCAGTCTTCCGCTCACACCGCAAGCCTCCCACAGCGACGCACGCGCCGCACTGTGCCAAGCCGGGGCAGCCGCGGTGACCCGTGGATCAGAATTACACCCTGCCCGGCTGACGAGGAAAAGTATGTGGTTGGCCGTCGCATTGGCCACGGCAGGGCGTCTCGAAACCTAAGTGCCTCATATCCCATGGGTTACGAGACGTGCAAGTTCGCCTGCTCACGCGACGAGCGGCAGGTGTCTTGTCTCATATCTGGACCTGTCCCGCATCCGTAGGGATACGAGACAACAGGATGCCGTGCCCGACGTCGTATGTCTGATTCCCACAATGCCGCCGTGGCTGGCGGCATTTTTTGAGAAGGTTGCCAGCGGAACCAGAGGCAACACGACGAAACACTGCCGAGCCGGCCCAGTCAGATGGCTACAGCATCCCTGTTGGCTGCTCCAAAGGCGCAGTCGTTCCCCGACGAATTGGGGTTACCAGAGTTCGAGGAAGCCTATACGGTGCTCCCGAATGCGTCGATGAGCTGCTTCGTCTGGGCGCTCCTGGGTGCCTCATAACCAATAATGCGTAATCACCGTTCACCCAGGAGGTCTGCGACGTAGAGGCATCTCGACCTCAGAAGCGCACGGCATCACTACGGTGAATCTGGCTAGCCTCAATGGATCAGACGCGGCGTCGCGGGTCACCGGGACCACCCCTCGTGCCCTTGTGTGCCTCCTCGATAATCCGGACGTTATCCACAACGGCAGTTTCGGTCATGAGCAGATCGAGCGACGTGACGAACAGTCGGGCGATTTCTTCTTGGCTCACATCAGGGCCGGGCACGTCGTCACGAAACCCCTGGGCCTGAAGACCGCCCTCGTTCGAGAAGATGATCTCTGCGTCGAAAACGGCACGATATTCGGTCATCTGGCAACTAACGAGATGCCGTCGATGAACACGCTGCACCGTGGTACCAACGCGGCGATCACGCGACGCAACAGATCACCATCGCGCATCAAGCCATCATTTGATCAGCCTTCGACCGGGTGGGCGAGACGCCTCGCAACCCACGGGTTACAAGACGCTGACTACCCGTACCGGAAGCGTAGCGGCCCCCTCATTCCGGGTGTGTTGCCGGGCTGGGGGAGTGGCCAGTAGACGAGCCCCTATCGGACACGCATGACGGTGTGCAACCCCTTTGCGGCCGGTGTGATCGCGCTCTATTCTCTGGGTGCATGGTGTCCTCTCAACGTGAAGTTGATCTTGCAGACGTTTTTGTGCTCCTCGCCGACTCACTTAGTGCGGGCCGCGACGTCGTCGACACCATGGACATCCTCGTCCAGGCCAGCACCGAATTTACAGCGGCGACAGACGCCGGAATTCTTCTGGCCGATAGCGGTGGTGTTCTTCACATTGTGGCGTCTTCCAACGAGCGTACGAGCGAGGTCGAAGAGGCCCAGCTTGGTCACGATCAAGGCCCGTGTCTGGACTGCTTCGCTTCCGGGGAACCTGTAGAGATTTCTAATCTCTCCGAAGTATCCGGACGGTGGCCTCAGTTTGTTGCGATTGCCCTCTCGCGAGGATTCGATGCCGTGCATTCTTTCCCATTGTGCCTGCGTGGTCACACTTTTGGGAGTATGAACCTTTTTAGTTCCGTCCGCGAACCGTTCAGCGACCAGGACGCAGCTCTGGCGCTGGCCTTTGCTCAAGTGGCAACGATCAGCCTCGTCCAGTACCAAATCATCCACAATCAAGGCACAGCGAACGGACAATTACAGCAAGCGCTGAAGAGCAGGATACTCATCGAGCAAGCTAAGGGTGTTTTGGCGCAGCGCCACGGGGCGCCCATTGATGCCGCCTTCTCCTTGCTCCGCACCTACGCCCGCACAAGTAGTTCAAAGCTGCACGACATCGCTGATGATGTCGTGCATCACGGGCTCTCGTTTTAGGTGGAACGATTGAGACGTCCGCTTGAACGCCCTCGCCTGGAATAGAAGTCCAGGGCTGCTTACCTTGCGGCCGGCACGTCAGTCGGACGGGGGATCGCTCAGCGGCCACCCCCCCGGTTGAGCAAAACGCGTGGGGTGACGTGGGCGCGGGCTGACCGATAGAGCCGTCCGTATGGCCTGGACCCGTGTTCACTCTCCGGGGTCAAGGCCACCGGTGGTAGTCGGTGCACTCGAGCGGGCGACTTTATTGGCTGCCCCGCCCGCTACTCTTCTGTCACCGTAAACCCCGCCCCGAGCAACGCGGTGTCTCGTGACGACGGACCGACCAAAAGCTCGAACTCGCCCGGTTCCACGACTCGTCGTTCTTTGGCATCCACGATGGTGCACTCGGCGACGGGCAATTCCAACCGCACGCGAACGGTCTCGCCGGGTACCAACTCGATCTGACGGAAGGCCTTGAGTTCCTTGTCGGTCCAGCTCACCGAGGTGACGACATCCCGCACGTACACCTGCACTGTCTCCAGTGCCGGGCGGGCGCCGGTGTTGCGCACCGTGATGTGCGCCACGATCGTCTCGGATGCTGTCAGCGCCGTCGCCTCCAGTACGAGGTCCTCGTACTGGACGGTGGTGTAGCTCTGCCCTTCACCGAAGGCCCAGGCGGGTGACTGGGTGAGGTCGGCGTAGCGGTCGCCGTGCTGGCCGCGGATCTGGTTGTAGTACGCCGGCTGCTGCCCGACGTGCCGCACAAAGGAGATCGGCAGGCGCCCGGACGGTTGTACCTCACCGAGGAGAATCTCGGCGAGTGCGCGCCCGCCCTGCATGCCCGGATTCGCCGTCCAAAGAACAGCTGCGGCCCGCTGAACGGAGATCGGCAGCACGAGCGGTTTGGAGGCGAGCAGCACGACGACCACCCGCTTCCCCGTCGCGATTAGCGCGTCTAGAAGGGCGTTCTGTCCACCCATGAGCTCGAGCGTCGCCGTCGACCGCCCCTCACCGACGAGTTCGATCCTGTCGCCGACGACGACCACCACGACATCCGCCTTGTTCGCCGCGGAGACGGCCTCGGCGATAAGTTTCGGGTCGGGGTCGCACGCCAGGACGTGCGGCGGGCGGGGCTGTCCATCCGGGAATGTCGCGCCGATGGGATCCGGCTGCAGAGTAAGGATGTCGGCGCCGCGCGCATAGGTGACTGCCCAGTCATCGGGCGCGATCCGCCGGATGCCGTCGAGCACGGTGGTGATCATTTCGCGCGGCTGCCCGGCGAGCCAACCGACCTGACCCGATCCGCCGGCCCAGTCGCCCAGCTGAGTCTGAGCATCGTCGGCCAGCGGCCCCACAACGGCGACCCGGGTCGGGCGCGCAGCCGACAACGGCAGCACTCCGTCGTTCTCCAGCAACACAATCGATCGTCGAGCCACCTCCAGGTTTAGCTGAGCGTGTGCGGCGTTACCGACGATCTCGTCCAGGTCAGCGCGCGGCAACCGGGGGTTCTCGAACAATCCGAGCTCGAACTTGAGGGTGAGGATCCGGGCGACGGCCGGGTCGAACGCGTTCGGGTCGAGGAGACCCTGGTCGACGGCATCCAGCGCGCCTTGGAAGAACTGGGGGGTCGTCATGATCATGTCGTTGCCGGCCCGCACGGCAGCGGCGGCCGCGTGCGCATAGTCGGGCTGCACACGCTGTTCCCAGACCATCCGGCCGACATTGTCCCAGTCGGTGATGAGGGTGCCGGTATAGCCCCATTCGCCCCGGAGGACCTTGCTCAGAAGCCAGTCGTTAATGGTGATGGGCACGCCGTCCATGCTTTGGTAGCCGAGCATGAAGGACCGGCAGCCCGCCTTGGCCACCCGCTCGAACGGCGGCAGGAACCACGAGCGGAGCTTGCGACGAGAGATGTCTGCCTCGCTGGCATCACGCCCTCCCTGCGTCTCTGAGTACCCGGCGAAGTGCTTGGCGGTTGCGAGGATCGCCGTCGGGTCGGCCAGACCGTGTCCCTGATAGCCCCGCACCATCGCCGAGGCCAGCTCGCCGATGAGAAACGGATCCTCGCCGAAAGTCTCGTTCACCCGCCCCCAGCGCAGGTCGCGAGCGATGCACAGCACGGGTGAGAAGGTCCAGTGCACGCCCGTGGCAGCCACCTCGATCGCTGTCGCCCGGGCGACCCGCTCCAGGAGGTCGGCGTTCCAGGACGCCGCCATACCCAGCTGCGTCGGGTAGATCGTCGCGCCCTCCCAGAACGAGTGACCGTGGATGCAGTCCTCAGCGACAAGCAGCGGTATGCGCAGCCGCGTGTCGGCGGCGAGTTCGTTCGCACGCACGATCAGCTCCGGCGAGGTGTGCAGTACCGATCCGACATACTTCGTAAGCACGTGGTCGTCGAGGCCCTGACGGGCGTCGAGTTGGAGCATCTGCCCCACTTTCTCCTCCAGCGACATGCGTGCGAGGAGGTCGGCGACGCGTTCGGGGATCGCGCGTGCGGGATCCTGGTACACGCGGGAAGCGGTGAATGTTTCGGAGATGGTCATTTCGGGCCCTCTTGCTTACTCGGTGTCGAAGTCTTGGTCATGGTGCGCACGATGGTCATCGTCTCGTTGATGTCGAGACCCTTCTTTTTCATCGCCCGGGCACGCTCGCCTGCCGAACGCAGGCGTGGGTTGACGTACTCATCGATGCCGAAGTTGATCAGTGACAGTGCGACGCCGAGGATGGCGATGCAGAGTCCAGCCGGGATGTACCACCACCAGAAGTCCGGGAAGGCGCCGTTCTGCTGAGCCCAGAACAGGATCGTTCCCCAGTTCAGGTTGGTGATGGGGATCACGCCGATGAAGGCGAGAGTGGTGAGGCCCAGCACCGCTGCAGTGACGGTGCCGACGAAGCTCGAGGCGATGATCGCCATGAGGTTCGGCAGCATTTCCACGAGGATGATGCGATGCAGCGGCTCACCGTTCGCGCGAGCGGCCTGGATGAAGTCGCGGTTGCGCAGCGACATCGTCTGCGCCCGAAGGACGCGGGCGCCCCAGGCCCAGCCGGTTGCCGCCAGCACGGCGGCGATGAGGATGAGCGGTGGGTTCTCGAACTGGGACGCGACAATAATGATCAGCGGCAGCCCTGGTATGACGAGGAACACGTTCGTGATCGCGGACAGCGACTCGCTGCGCCAGCCCCGGGTGTACCCGGCGACGACGCCCATGACCACGGCGATCGCCGTGCCGATGATACCGGCCAGGA
The DNA here is from genome assembly GCF_002909375.1 of Cryobacterium zongtaii. GTDB lineage: Bacteria > Actinomycetota > Actinomycetes > Actinomycetales > Microbacteriaceae > Cryobacterium > Cryobacterium zongtaii. Next base: position 50,494 of record NZ_PPXD01000026.1, on the reverse strand, counting down.
ACCCAACGATGAGCACACCGCGGGTGCCGTAGATAATTTGGCTAAGGATGTCCTCTCCCATGTGCGTCGTGCCGAGCAGGTGGGCCCAGGACGGTGCCTGACGTAGCGCCGTGAAGTCCTTCTCCAGCGCGCCGTACGGAGCTAGGACGTCGCCGAGGAGCGCAACCGCGACGAAGACGCCCAGGATGACGAGTCCAGTCAGCGACTTTGGGTTGCGGAACATTGCGAACGACGACGCGAGCTGCGACAGGAACGTCTTTTCCTTGGGCGGAATGCTCGCTGCCGGCGAACGCAATGTCGCCGTTTCGGGGCTGCCGGCGCTTGCCGGTCTGGTGAGGTTTAGCGGGGTTGTCATCTCAGGCCTCCGTCTGGCGTGTGCGGGGATCGAGGATGGCGTAGGCGACGTCTGCGAGGATGTTCGCGCACAGCACCGCCATCGTGATGATGAGGAACACGCCTTGCATTAGCGGGTAGTCCTTCGCGGTGGTCGCGTCCAGCAGCAGCTTGCCGATGCCGGGATAAGAGAACACCATCTCCATCACAATCGTGCCGCCGACGATAAATCCGATGGATAACGCGAAGCTGGACAGCTGCGGCAGCATCGCATTGCGGGCTGCATAGTTCCAGAGCACGCGACGGTTCGGCATGCCCTTAGCCTGTGCCACGGTGATGTAGTCCTCGTCGAGCACGGTAAGCATCATGTTGCGCATGCCGAGGATCCATCCTCCGAGCGACGCGATGACGATCGTGATCGCCGGCAATGCGCCGTGGGCGATAACTTGGCCAATGAAGTCGGCCGTGAACTCGGGCGACGAGCCTTTGTCGTAAGCGTGCGAGGCGGGAAACCAACCGAGGGTGGACGAGAAGACCGCGATCGCGATCAGTCCGAGCCAGAAGTACGGCACCGTGCTAAAAAAGGTCGAAATCGGGACGATCACGTCTGCCTTGCTTCCCCGACGCCAGCCGATCAGGGCGCCAGTTGCGGTGCCGAGCACGAATGACACGATCGTGGCGATCCCGACAAGCCCGAGCGTCCATGGCAGAGCTGAGGAGATGACGTCACCGACGGGGGCGAGGCCGTTGGAGAAGGAGCGTCCGAGGTCGCCGCTGAACAACAGTTGCCAGTAGTCCGAGTACTGCTCCCAGACGCTGCTGTCCTGGTCGAGGCCAAAGAGGATGCGCAGCGACCGCTCGGCTTCCGGGGTGATCTGCCCGGCGTTCCGCTGCATGTACGCGGTGACGGGGTCACCCGCCATCATGCGCGGCAGGAAGAAATTGATGGTGATCGCCGCGAACGCCGTGAACAGGTAGAACGCGGAACGGCTGGCGATGAAGCGGACTGGGATCTTCATGCGACACCGCCCTGGGGGTGGGCCGATGTCGTCGCGAAGTGCTTCTCCGGGTCGGGCGACGCCGATCGGAGCTCCCGGGTGTATTCGTGCTGGGGGTTCAGGATAACGTCGTCGGCTGAACCGTGCTCGACCACGCGACCGTGGTGCAGCACCATAATCTGGTCGCTGAAGTGCCGCGCGGTGGCGAGGTCGTGGGTGATGTAGAGCACACCCAGGCCCTCTTCTCTCTGCAGGTCGGCGAGAAGGTTCAGCACACCGAGGCGGATCGACACGTCCAGCATCGACACCGGTTCATCGGCCACGAGCAGCGACGGCCGGGACGCAAGCGCTCGGGCGATCGCGACTCGTTGGCGTTGTCCGCCGGAAAGCTCGTGCGGGCGGCGGTCGATGACCGAATCCGCGTCCAGGCGTACCCGCTCCAGGAGACGTCTGACCTCTCTCTCGGTTTCGGCTTTGGGGACGACGTTGTCCAGCCGCAGTGGGCGTTCGATGTGGTAGCGGATTGAGTGGTACGGGTTGAGCGAAGCGAAGGGATCCTGGAAGATCATCCGCAACGTCTGGCGGTAGCTGCGGAGGCCTCGTCCGTGGCGCGGGATCGGCTTGCCGTTCAACAGAACCTCGCCGCTGGTCGGTGTCTCCAGCTGGGTCAGGATCTTCGCGATGGTCGACTTGCCGCTGCCGGACTGGCCGACCAGGGCAATGGTCTCGCGGTCGTGCAGGGTGAAACTGACGTCGTCGAGGGCGAGCATCGACGGTGCTCCGCGCACCCGGTAGCGTTTGGAAACGTTCACAAACTCGAGTGTGGTCATCGGACCAACACTCCCCTCTCGCCGGTTAGGCGGGGAAACGACGCCAGCAGCGTCTTGGTGTACTCATGTTGCGGTTGCTCCCAGAGCTCGCGCGCGGGTGCGAGTTCGATGATCTCTCCGTTGCGCATTACCGCGATGCGGTCGCTGATCTCCAGCAGCAGAGGGAGGTCGTGGGTGATGAAGATCACCGAGAAGCCGAACTCGTGGCGCAGCTGCGAGATCTGGCGCAGGATTTCGCGTTGCACGAGTACATCCAGTGCCGTGGTCGGCTCGTCCATGACCATGAGCTGAGGGCGCAGAGCGAGCGCCATCGCGATCATCACGCGTTGGCGCATGCCGCCGGAGAGCTCGTGCGGATAGGAACGGATGCGCTCGCGCCCCACGGCGACGAGCTCGAGCAGCTCCTCGCACGCGGCGCGGCGTTCGCGCCGGTTGAGGTCGGGACGGTGAACCTGGAACACGTCGTCGAGTTGTGCGCCGATCGTGGTGACAGGGTTGAGCGCGTTCATCGCCCCCTGGAACACCATAGAGATTTTGTCCCAACGGAAGCGTCGCATCTCTTCGATGTCGAGCGCGTTGACGTCGATGTCAACACCGGAGGCGTCGTGGAAGGTAACGCTTCCGCTGGTGATAACCGCGGGTGCACGCAGCAGGCGCTGCAGGCCGTAGGCAAGGGTGGTCTTGCCGCATCCGCTCTCGCCGGCGAGTCCGAGGATCTCGCCGCGCTGCAGTTCGAGGGTGACGTTCTTCACTGCCTCGACGGGCGGATCGACGTCGTACACGATGGAGAAGTCGTGCACGCTGAGCAGGGGGTCTGGCATGGGTTTCGTCGCTTTCGTGAGGGTCGGCGCAGGAGGGTCGGATGCTGTCGCATCCGCCCCTCCTTCGATTCGAACTACTCGGCCGGTGTCAGCTTCGTGAGGATCAGCGGGACGGTGACCTGCACAGGGTCAGCTGTCGCGTACTGATCCTCCTCACTTGGCCAGCCCACGTAATTGCGGGTGTTGTACTCACCCAGCACCGGGTGAGTGCCGACCGGGATTACCGGCACGTCCTCGACGAACACCTTCTGGATCTCTTCAAGCGCTGCGGTGCGCTCCTCGTCGGTTGCCGCGGTCGCGTACGTGTTCAGCAGCTCGGTGGCACGAGGGTTGTCGTAGCGACCGAAGTTGTAGTCCACGTTCTCGCCCGTCAGCAACCAGCGTCCGTCCATTGTGTCGGAGTAGAGGTCGTACGGCGTCGTGCCGCTGTCGGTCCAGTGCATGATGGCGTCGAAGTTTCCCGAGCGCTTGTTCGCCCACCATGTGTCGGCGTCCGGCGTGTTCACCTTCGCGTCGGCGCCGAGGGTCTTCGTGACCTGGTCGGCGATGAGGCTAATGCCGGTGACGTAGTCGTTCCAGCCCTGCGGGACCTCGAGGGTGAACGAAACAGGCTCGCCATCGGGGTCGATCAGGGCGTCCTTGGCCCAGGTGTATCCCGCGTCGGTGAGAATCTCGCGAGCGGCCTCGACATCCATGGCGAGTTCTTCGCCCTGGTACTCGGGAGCGATGTACTGCTCGCCGACGGGAGTCGGCAGGCCGGTAACCGACGATAGTTCGGGGCCGGCCTTCTCTCGGGCGATCTCGGTGTGCGCAGCACGGTCGATGACGATGTTGACCGCCTGGCGGAAGGCGAGATCGTTGAACGGCTTCTGCTGGTGGTTGAGGAAGAGGACGTCGGGCGCCATGACGTTCGCGGCCCAGAATTTGTTGTGCTCAGGGTCCTTGTCTACAAACGCGCTCTGCACGTTGGGGATGAACGCCTGCGCCCAGTCGGCATCGCCCTTCGCGAGTGCTGTGGTCAGCGCCGTGTTGTCGTTGTACGAGACGTAGTACAGAGTCGGCACGGCGAGCTCGCCGCCCCAGTAGTCGTCACGGGCCTGCAACGTGACTGACTGGCTGCTGAAGCTGTCCAGCGTGTACGGACCGGTACCGACGGGTTCGGGGTTGGTCTCCGTAGTGGGGTCGGCGATGTCGGCCCAAACGTGCTCAGGGACCATCGGGATGTGCAACACCTGCGCCTGCTTGACGAACTTCGACTCAGCGAAGGTGAGGACCACGTTCTCGCCGTCCTTCACAACGTCAGTCAGCTGCAAGTTGCCCGTGTCCAGCGCGGGAGTGTTTCGGATTAGGTTGAAGGAGAAGACGATGTCATCGGCGGTGAACTCCTCACCGTCGCTCCAGGTCACCCCGGTGCGCGGGGTAACGGTGAGCTGGGTGTAGTCGTCATTCCATTCGACTTTTTCTGCCAGCCAGGGGGTGGTCTCGTTCTCGCCGACGAGGTTCACCATGGCGAGGGGTTCAAAGATGACGTTTTTATAGCCAAGCTTGTTCGCGGACGAATCACCGACCCAGGGGTTATTCGACTCCGTGGCGATGGCGCCGTCTGGCTTCGCGATGGTCAGTGCTGCCCCGGCCTCAGGCTGTGGGCTGGGGGCGGCGCCTCCGGTGCAGCCGGTGAGGGCGAGAGCCGCCACCAGTCCAGCGCCGATAAAGGTTGTTCTAAGCCTCATTGCTTCTCCTTTGTGATGCAGCACCGTCATCGGTGCGCTCTTCGCAATTACTTACTTGCTGGTAAGTGATCTTCTGCGTAGGCTACCAACAGGTAGGTAATAATGACAAGTAACAATTCAGACTTCATCGTCGCCGCTGAAGGGGGCACCGTGACACACGACGTCCAGAGCATCTCGCCGCGCACTCGCCCAGCGACGCTGCGTAAGCGCAAGAGGATCCTCGACGCTGCCATCGACATCTTCGGCAATAAGGGCTACGCGAACGGCACCCTTGCCGACATAGCCGACCAGGTGGATCTAACCCACGCCGGAGTGCTTCATCACTTCGGGTCCAAGCAAAATTTGCTGCTTGAGATGCTCACCTACCGCGACCACACAGACGTCGCCGATCTCGACGAGCAGCACATCCCAGGAGGGCCGGACCTGTTCTTGCACCTGGTGCGCACGGCCCTCGTGAACTCGCGCCGCGCTGGTGTGGTGCAGGTCTACACAGTACTTTCGGCCGAGTCCGTCACCGATGATCACCCGGCACGCCCCTACTTCGAGAGTCGGTATTCGACGCTACGAGGCCAAGTCGCCGACGCCTTTCAAGTGTTGTGCTTGCAGGAGGGCGTCACGGAGACTGCGATGATTGGTCCTGCCTCAGCCAGTATTCTGGCCGTAATGGACGGGTTACAACTGCAATGGCTCCTGCACCCGCAGGAGATCGAGCTCGCCGAGGCCAGTGAGTTCGCTATCCGTGCTGTCGTCAACGCGGTGCTTCATCCGGGACCGGAGCTCTCCCAATATTCTCGAGGCTAATTGCCCGGCGAGCGAGATGGCCGATGCAAGCCGTGCGAGGTCCGTTAGACCCTACGGCGGAGAATGCCCATGAGTCAGTTCTTGTCGTCATCAGGGACACAACCATTTCGCCGTGCAGGATTCTGACGTGTGAGCCGGCTTCGCCTTTCGGCCCGATGCTGCGGTCGATAACCGCGGTGGCCACGGTGATGAGGGTGAGCCTGTGGTGGCGCGCATGTTTTCCGCAAAGCCACGAATGCTTCGTCCATGGCTGGCTCAGCGCTTTCTACTACAACGCCCTTCGCGTGCTCGATCAGAATTCGGGAGTTAAGGGCGTGTTGCAACTGTGCCGCGATGAGTCCCTTCTCTCTGCTCCTCGCTCCTGCAGTAGCCCAATGGTGCCAACGTCGGCCAAGGTCTGTGCATCAGCGACATCGGTGGGGGCCAGGTCACCCACGTGGATGCTGAACATGTTCAAGGCCCCAAGTTGAGCAGATGCCTACTCGCTGTAGAACTCCCGGAGCACCGCGGCGATCTCTTCGCCCTAAGCGGCCATCGCCCATATTTCCACGTACAGGCGCACGACGGTGGGATCGGTTTGCTGTTGCATGATGGCGGCGTCGAGCCTGTTACTGGCAGTGTGTGACACGGGCCATTGCTGCCGGCGTCCAGGTCAATCCCGGTGGTTTCCCGCATTCACGCCAAGGATCGGTGAAGCACGCGCTTTAGCACGGCCTGCAGGAGGTCCGAGCGGGCGGGAAAATAGTGCTGGAGATGGTCGAATGCTTACATGCGCCGCTGCGGCGAGAATTCGCGTCGTTGCTCCAATATTGCAGGATGAACGCAAATCAGGTTCCGCAAGAATGCGTTGATTGATCCCCAAGGCAAGATTCTCCTGGCGCTGAATGGCCGCAAGCAGCACTTTTCAGGGAAGGAGTAGCCGTCCGCGAGGGGATCCCTACCGGACTTATCTATCGTCGGGTGCGGCCTGCCCCATGGCACCCCAGGCGAACGGGGTGCGTTTGGGCTCGTACATAGTCCAGTCGGACTCATTCAGTGCACGAGTCTCGCCACTCGAATCGAGGTGCCAGACCCCGTCCGCGTGTTTGACAACGACGCCCGCCACCATCTCCGGCACGCAAGCCTCGCCGATTTGGGTCCAGCGAATCAGACCGATCCGCCTGCCAATATCCCCTAACCTTCTCCGCCCCATGGGCTTGTATCAGCGAGGCGAGATTGGTGAACTTCCGGGCCGAGGCCGTAGAAGCGCCGGATGTTCATGATCAGAGGTCGCCACAGGTTGGGGTCGATCCGGTTTCCCGTACCGGCAGGCGGATCCGGTCGGCGAATGGGTGCCGCTCAGCTCGCGCCAGTGGCTTCGTGGACACGGCTTCGTTGGACCGCTTGTTTGTATTCAATTGTTGACGGCGTGATTGCTTTGCGCCACTCTTGAATACATGCCGGTGCGCGAACGAAGCAAGCCAGGGTCGCAGAGCGCCCTGAGGCTCTCCAACCAGCGACGAATTCTCTCCACGGTGTCCGGAGGGCCAACGACGCAGGCCGATATTGCGCGCACCACCGGTCTTTCTACCGCGACAGTCTCAAACATTGTCAAGGTGCTCGTTGAGCTCGGTCTGGTCGCGACCTCGCCGACAACCAGCTCAGGACGGCGCGCACAACTGGTGAGCCTGTCATCGACCGACGGCGCGGTCTCGGTGGGCATCGATTTCGGGCGCCGCCACGTACGCATCATCGTGGCCACGCTCGACTACCGGGTGATCGCCGAAAAAGAGGTCGAGATCCCGGCCGGGTATACGGCCGCCGAAGCGCTCGACATTGCGGCCAACCTGCTCACCTCGACCCTGAACCACGCGAGGGTGCCGCGTTCGTCGGTGCTCGGCGTCGGCGTCGGCGTGCCCGGTCCCATCGACCGGCGCACCGGGACCGTGGTCGACGGCGCTATCCTGCCCGAATGGGTGGGCGTGACGGTGGGCATGGTCGAGGAGATCTTCGAACTGCCGGTGTACCTGGAGAACGATGCGAACCTTGGCGTGCTCGCCGAGGTCACCTGGGGCTCGCACGCCGGAACCCCCACCGTCGTCTTCGTCAAGGTGGGCACCGGAATCGGTGCCGGGCTCATCCTCAATGGCGTGCCCTACTCCGGAAATATCGGGCTGACCGGGGAAATCGGTCACACTCCCATTTACGAACATGGACTGCTGTGCCGCTGCGGAAACCGTGGTTGCCTTGAGACCGTGGCGTCCACCACGATCATGATCGAACTGCTCTCACGCACCCTCGACCGTCCGGTTCGCACCCGGGATATCGTGCGGATGGCCCTCGAGGGCGACGAGCGGGCTATCCGCGTGGTCGAAGAGGCCGGCCTGGCCGTCGGTCGATCGATAGCGGCGATCACCAACCTCATCAACCCGCACACCATCATCGTGGGCGGGCCGCTGACGGGGTTGGGTGAAATGCTGCTCGGTCCGATCCGCAGCGCGCTCAAGCGCTACGCCGTGCCGATGATCATGGAGACCACCGATCTGGTGATGTCATCCTTGGGGGAGCGGGCCGAAGCCCTCGGCGGGGCGGCTCTCGTGCTGCAGCAAGCGGGGATCAAAACCGCCGTTAGCTGATCGTTGCCAAATTCTTGCGTTAACAAGTTGACGATAAGGGATTGGAGGTCTACCGTCAGACCAGGGTCGCCAAGCCGGCCCAGTTAGACGAGGAGGTCAGACGTGGAGACGGCTCACAGCGCGCACCCCACCATCCTGGAGATGCAGTCCATCACCAAGGAGTTCCCGGGCGTCAAAGCGCTCGACAAGGTGTCACTCACCGTACGAGCCGAGGAGATCCACGCGATCTGCGGCGAGAACGGTGCCGGCAAGTCCACCCTGATGAAAGTGCTCTCGGGCGTCTACCCCTTCGGCACATATGACGGCGACATCGTCTACGAGGGCTCCGTGGTGCGCTTCCGCGACATCAAGCAGAGCGAGGCCGCCGGCATCGTCATCATCCACCAGGAACTCGCACTCATCCCCGAGCTCTCGATCACCGAGAACATCTTCCTCGGCAACGAGCCAGGCCGCCGCGGGATCATCAACTGGGTGGACGCGCAGCGCCGGGCGATCGAATTGCTCGCTCGGGTCGGGCTTGACGACGACCCGGACACCCAGGTGAAGAACATCGGTGTGGGCAAGCAGCAGCTGGTGGAGATCGCCAAGGCGCTGAACAAGAACGTGAAGCTGCTCATCTTGGACGAACCCACCGCCGCCCTCAACGAGAGCGACTCGCAGCACCTGCTCGACCTGATCCGCGGCCTCAAGGGCAAGGGCATCTCGTCGATCATGATCTCGCACAAGCTCAACGAGATCGAGCAGATCGCCGACCAGATCACCATCATCCGCGATGGCAAGTCGATCGAAACCCTCGACGTGGTAGCTGACGGGGTCGACGAAGACCGCATCATCCGCGGCATGGTCGGCCGAACGCTCGGTAACCGCTTTCCGGAGCACACCGCCACGATCGGCGAGGTCTTCTTCGAGGTGCGCGACTGGACCGTGCAGCACCCGCTCACGGCCGAGCGCCAGGTGGTGAAGAACTCAAGCTTCACCGTGCGCCGCGGTGAGGTGGTCGGATTCGCCGGCCTGATGGGCGCCGGCCGCACCGAACTGGCGATGAGCCTCTTCGGTCGGTCCTACGGCAAGTTCATCTCCGGCCAGGTCTTCAAGGACGGCGAAGAGATCAAGCTCCGCACTGTCGCCGAAGCGATCGGCCACGGCATCGCCTACGTCAGTGAAGACCGCAAGTCGCTGGGCCTCAACCTGCTCGACACCATCAAACGGTCCATCGTGTCGGCCAAGCTCGGCAAGATCTCCCGCGGCATTGTCGTGAACGAACTCGAAGAGGCACAGATCTCCGAGCAGTACCGCACCAGCCTCCGCATCAAGACCCCCACCGTGGAGGAGGGCGTGACCAAGCTGTCCGGGGGAAACCAGCAAAAAGTCGTGCTGGCCAAGTGGATGTTCACCGATCCCGACCTGCTGATCCTGGACGAACCGACCCGCGGCATCGACGTGGGCGCCAAGGCCGAGGTCTACCAGATCATCCGCGACCTCGCCGCGCGGGGCACCGGAATCATCATGATCTCATCGGAGCTGCCTGAGCTGCTCGGTGTCTCCGATCGCATCTACACGATCTTCGAAGGCAAGATCACCAACGAGCTCCCTGTCGCCCAGGCCGATCCTGAAACCCTCATGCGGAGCATGACCTCCTCCTCACAGAAAGTAGTCGCGTAATGAGCGCACCCGGTATAGACAAGCGCGGCGGATTCGACATCCGTGACCTGAAGAGCCTGTTCGGCGGCGGCGGTTCGCTCAAGCAGTTCGGCATCCTCGGCGCCCTCGTCGCGATCATCATTATCTTCCAGATCTGGACCGGCGGTAAGACCCTCCAGCCCGGCAACATCATCAACATCGTGCAGCAGTACTCCTACATCCTGATCCTGGCGATCGGCATGGTGATGGTGATCATCGCCGGCCACATCGACCTCTCGGTCGGCTCGGTCGCAGCCTTCACCGGCATCATCGTGGCCCTCGCCATGAAGGACTGGAACTTCCCGTGGTGGGCCGCCATAATCCTCGGCCTCATCGTCGGCGGGCTCATCGGCGCCTGGCAGGGCTTCTGGGTCGCCTATATCGGGGTCCCCGCCTTCATCGTGACGTTGGCCGGAATGCTCATCTGGCGCGGTGGCAACCAATTCATCGGCGACTCGGCCACCGTGCCGGTCGGAGCCGGTTTCCAGGTGATCGGCAAGGGCTACCTGCCCGAGTTCGGCCCGAACCTGGGCGTGAACAACCTCACCATGCTCCTCGGCATCGTCGTCGTGCTGATCCTCATCGGTCTCGAGGTGCGTGGACGCCGCACCCGCGCGGTGATGGGTGCGGCATCCGCACCGGCCTGGACCAGTATCCTGCGGGTCATCGTGCTCGGCGGAGTGGTCCTGGTGGCCGCCTACCTGTTCGCAACCGGCCGCGTCGGCACCAGCTTCCCGGTCTCGGGCATCATCCTCGCCTTGCTCGTCGTGGCGTACTCGTTCCTCACGAACCGCACCACCGTCGGCCGCCATATCTACGCGGTCGGCGGCAACAAGCACGCCGCGGAGCTCTCCGGCGTCAACTCGAAGCGGGTCAACTTCTTCGTGATGATGAACATGTCGGTGCTGGCCGCGCTGGCCGGCATGATCTTCGTCGCCCGATCGCAGGCGTCCGGCCCGTTCGACGGCACCGGCTGGGAGCTCGACGCGATCGCCGCCGTATTCATCGGCGGAGCGGCGGTCTCGGGCGGTATCGGCACCGTCGCCGGCTCCATCATCGGCGGACTCGTGATGGCCGTGCTCTCCAACGGCCTGGCGCTTAAGGGCATTTCGTCCGACCTCGTGCAGATCATCAAGGGCCTCGTGCTCCTGATTGCCGTGGGCGTCGACGTCTTCAACAAGTCGCAGGGACGCCCGTCGATCATCGGACTGATGACCCGCAACAAGGGCGGTGGCGGCGGCCAGATTCTGGCCGAAGAGCGCACAACGTCCCAGGTCACCCCGGGCGGCGGAACCCCGGACACCGCGGTTCCGGCCGATCTCAAGAACTAGCGTCCGCGCTGAATCATTTCCACGCTGAACTGCCGCGCCGAGTCACTCGGCGGGCACTCAGCACCACCCCGCAGCACCACTCACAGCACCACACACAGAAAAGAAAGAGATCCCAATGAAGAAGATCCTTTTTGCCACGACCGCCATCATGGCAGTCGCGGCACTCGGCCTCACCGGCTGTTCCTCCGACACCGGGCGCGGTGCCGCGGCCGGCACGGAGGAAGCCGCCAGCGGCTTCGACGCCGGTTCGCTCATCGGTGTCGCCCTGCCCGACAAGACCAGTGAGAACTGGGTTCTGGCCGGCAGCCTGTTCGAAGAGGGGCTCGCCGACGCTGGATTCGAGGGCGACGTGCAGTACGCCGGGGCCAGCAACGCTGTCGCCGACCAGCAGCAGCAGATCTCGACCATGGTCACCAACGGCGCCAAGGTCATCATCGTGGGCGCGAAGGACGGCGCGCAGCTCGGCACCCAGGTGGCAGAGGCCAAGGCCGCCGGTGCGATCGTCATCGCCTACGACCGTCTCATCCTGAACACCGACGACGTTGACTACTACGTCGCCTTCGACAACTTCAAGGTCGGCCAGCTTCAGGGCCAGGCCCTCCTCGACGGCATGGCGGCGAAGTTCCCGGACAAGACCGCCTACAACGTGGAACTCTTCTCCGGCTCCGCCGACGACTCCAACTCCGCGGTCTTCTTCGACGGAGCAATGGACATCCTGCAGCCGAAGATCGACGATGGCACCCTGAAGATCGTCTCCGGCCAGACCGACATCGCCCAGACGGCCACTGACGGCTGGAAGCCGGAGAACGCTCAGCGCCGCATGGACACCCTGATGCAGGGCACCTACCAGGCCGAAGCGGTCGATGGCGTCCTGTCGCCGAACGACACCCTCGCCCGCGCCATCATCACCTCGGTGAAGGATGCCGGACAGGCCGTCCTCCCCGTCGTGACCGGTCAGGACTCCGAAGCCGCATCGATCCCGCTGATCATGTCCGGCGAGCAGTACTCGACCATTTACAAGGACACCCGTGCCCTGGTCAAGGAAGCCATCGCCATGGCCACCGCTCTCCAGGCCGGTGACGAGCCCACCGTCAACGACACCGAGTCCTACGACAACGGCAACAAGATCGTGCCGGCCGACCTGCTGACCCCGGTGATTGTGACCAAGGACAACGCTGCAGAGGCGTACGCCGAGAACCCCGACCTGTCCGCGCTCACTAAGTAGCGAACCGAAGGTCCCCCTGAAAACCGGCCGGCCCTGCGGGGTCGGCCGGTTTTCGCGTCAGTACACCTAACCGTGACTCCCGCACGGTTTCTGCTTCAACGAACGATCCACGAGACGATAGGTGTATGCCCCTCATGAGCAGTATTCTCGCCATCGATGCCGGCCAGTCGGGCATCAAGGTTCGCCACGTCGCGGGCGGCACCATGCGCCACTGGGCGGAACCCGGCATCCGCACCGACCTGCCGCTGATGCCGCAGCTTTCGGCGGTGCTCGCCGAGGCGGCGCGGCGCGGCGGCGCGGCCACCACGATCGGCATCGGTGTCTCCGGACTCACCGACGGGGCTTCGGATGCGCAATCGCTCCTCGCCGACGCGGCTCCGCTCGGCGCCCACTCGGTGACTCTGGCGCACGATTCCATCACGGCCTATCTCGGCGCCCTCAACGACGGGTGCGGCGTGGTCGTCGCATCCGGTACCGGGGTCGTCTCGCTCGCCGTGGGCGAGCACGACGTTGCGCGCATCGACGGCTGGGGCCATCTCATGGGCGATGCCGGCAGCGGATACTGGATCGGACGAGCCGCCCTCGAGGCGGTGATGCGCGCCTATGACGGACGCGGGCCGGACACCGAACTCGTGCAGGTGGTGCTCGCCGACTTCCCGGCGCTCGAAGACGCCTACATCGAACTGCAAGCCGACGACGAACGGGTGCGGCGGATAGCCCGATACGCGGCCGGCGTGGCAGAGCTCGCCGCGACCGACGCCGTGGCGGCGGGGATCATCGCCGCGGCCGCCGAAGAACTCGCCCACGCTGCCCTGACCGGGCTGCGCAGAGTAGGTCAGGACACCGTCGAGGCGCCGCAAGTGCGGGGAATAGGCGGGGTGTTCCGGTCCACCGCGCTGGCGCGCGCCTTCGAGCAGCGTGTGCACGCCGAGCTGCCCGCTGCCCAGGTGGGGATCGGCAGCTCCGATCCGCTCGACGGCGCGGCCCGGCTCCCCGCGGTCGGCGAGCACAGTGCCCTGCGCCGGCGGATCACCAGGGCGGAGCTCGAGCCGTGACGAAGACAGCCACGGTCAACGCCTCCGACACCTGCCAGACCCGGCGCGCCTCGTCTTCGCTGCGCAGCCGCGAGTGCAGCTTCTGCTCCGCCGGTGCACCGCTGGTACGGCCGTACCCCTTCGGCCCCTAGAAGCGGCTGGCCTGGGTATTGCCCGAGGTAGCGGCGAAGAGCGTTGACAGCGCCGCGGTGTCGGGGTGTCGACTAGGATCCCGAGGTCGGACAGCCACCGGATCAGTCGCACGCTCTGGGTGTCACCGACGTGGACGGTGCCATCCGACGATCCGGTTTGCGTCAATCAAGCAGGTGATATAGCACCGCTTCCGAACTGAGCCTCGACGCCTTCCGCCCGATCCAAGCACCGCGCCGAGCTCACTACCATGAAGCGCAGGTCGCCGTAGCGCTCCAGCTTCGGCCGCTGGCCGGACTGCTACAGATGCAAACCCAGGTAGAGCGAGATTAGTCCTTCGGGCTCCGGCCCTCAGACGATGGAGACCTCGGACCGGCTCGTCAACCCAGGGCAGACAGTGGTCATAGTCGAATGACGACCGGGGTGCGACGACTTTCCGAGACGTTCGGCCGTCCCGGAATTGTGGGGGAGTGAGCGGCGAGTTTCAGACGAGCCTGGTGTCTTGGAAAGCTGTAGATTTCCGAGACATGACACTTACGGAATTTTTCGCACGAATCAACTTCGTGGCGTCGAGGTTGCCGGCGCCGCACAACGATGGGGGTGTGGCGACGAGCTGCGTCCACTGCCTGGGAGGCGGGCGCACGACGAGCAAGGTTGGGTGAACTGGGAGGTGCGCGAATGGGGAAGCGCGTTGTAGCTTGTAGAGATGTTCGCAAATGAGGGGGGAGAGCTTCGTTGAAGTGCTCGTAGCTATTGCGGACACCATGCAAACGAGCCATGACGTGATCGACACGATGGACGTGTTGGTTCGGGGGTGCACAACGTTCACGGCTGCTATTGCCGCGGGTATCCTCCTGTCCGATAGCAGTGAAGTCCTTCATGTTGCTGCGTCCAGCAGTGAGCGGGCCGCCGATGCGGAAGAGGAACAGCTCGGCGCCCACGAGGGTCCTTGCCTGGACGCATACCGGCCGGGAACCACGATCGAAGTTCCTGACATCGCCGACGCTCGAGGCACCTGGCCGGCCTTCAGCGCTATCGCGGAGGCCCGCGGTTATCGGGCTGTTCACTCTGTTCCCATCCGATTTGGCTCGCAGAGGTTGGGCGCGTTGAATCTGTTCTTGGCAGAGCCCGGCGGGTTGAGTGGCCGAGATGCGGACCTGGCAGAGGCGATGGCCCTGTATGCCGCTAACAGTGTTGAGCGGCACAGGAAGCTCCAAAGGCACGCCACCGTTCGCGACCAGATGCAAGTGATGCTTGAGGATCGAGTGCTTATCGAGCAAGCCAAAGGCGTCCTCGCCCAGCGCTACGGTGTGCCCATGGATCAGGCGTTTGGTCCTGCTGCGGGCCGAGGCTCGCAAGATGCATACGAGCCTGCGCGTTACCGCAGCAAAAATCGCCGTCCGGCCATTCGGTGATGGCCAGCAAAAGATGATCAGTTAGCCCTGGTCCTCAGGATGCGCTTGGGCGGGCTCGGCGTGGTTTGGGGTCTTTTCGGCGTCTATTCGTCTTCGTTGGGCGGATTGTTAAATCGCACCGGAAGGCGGGATGCGTAGAACGCTTCCCAGGGTAAATAGGGTGTCAGCAAGCTGAACCCCGACATGGTCAGCAATTACCTAGTCGAATGTCCCATACGAATCGCTAAGAAGTATTTCATTGTGAGTCCTGGGTGTCTGTGTTGAATCGTAGCCGTCGTCCAGCGAGCCGAGGACGTCACTCTCTTCCTCTGCGGACATGACCGGGTGACGTTTCTGAGCGTTCCGCGTGTACTCGATAGCTTCGGCGTTGTCTGGTTCAGGCAACGTCGCGTTTGTGGTCTCCGCCATCATCGGCGCCCCTGGACCCAGCAGAAAGGTGGCAAGAACTTCATCGCCATGGGAGCCAATCGCGTCGCGTGGCGCTGAGCCCCGGACCACTCAGGGTGCAGCACGCAACCGCGCTCTTCGCCGGCCACGGCTTCACCGTCCTACGAGTGATTACCGACAACGGTTCCTGTAACCGCTTGAAAGCAGTTCAAAGCCCAGGGCTCAAGCACAAAATCACCCGCCTTTCAACCGTGGATCGCCGCCGATTCATGCCGCTACCTTACGCGGAGTGCTCGAGGGGAGAGTTGTTAGCGGGCCGGGTGTGTGCGGTTATCTTCGGAAGCAGGAGGAGCTCACGCGCGGCTGCTTCATCCGTGACGAGCATGGTGAGTATCCCCGACGAGGCGACAGCGTGTATCGCGGGTACTTTCGCGACCGAACCAGCGGCAGCGATGACCCGGGGTGTGGAACGTAACTGTTCGACCTCGATGGCAATTCGTCGTTGATTGAACGGTAGATCAATGATTCGCCCGTCCGCGTCGAGAAAACTCGCGACGACTTCCGCGACAGCGTGTTCAGCGTCGAGGGCGACGAGCTCCTCGGGATCGAGAAGCGGCTTGATCTGAGTGATCGGAGGATTCCAGGAGCCGATCGCGAGGACGGCCGTGGTCAGCCGGTCGTAGGTCGCGAGTGCGTCGGCAATGCTCTTTTCTGAGCGCAGAACCTGGGCGGCGATGGGGGTCGTGGTGAAAAGGGGCGCGAAAATTCCGATTGTCGACAGCGGGTGCCTGGCAGCGATGCGGTGGAGAACCACCATGGGCGACTGGGAGACGTCGTTGCCGACCGTTCCCGTCAACTGGACGACAGTGCAGGGGGGGAGGTCCTGAAGGTACTCGGTGAGCGCATATACGGTGCGTCCCCACGAGACACCGATCGTGTCGTTAGGCCGGGTGATTCGGGAGAGGTATCGGGCGGACTCGAAAGCGATGCGTTGGCGGTCTGCGTCGTCCGAGTCGCCATTCGGGACGACAAGGACCTCATCGAGTCCGAGATGGGTCGCGAGCCGTTCCCCGAGGGAGCGCCGCTGGTCGTCACGGTTGTGAATTTCGATCGTAACAACGCCGGACTCGCGCGCGATCTGAAGAATCCGTGCGATCTTAAAGCGGGACATCCCGTATTCGGCAGCGAGCTCCACCTTTGAGACGTCTTCGAGATAGAAACGACGAGCGACGGTAGCCAACGTGTCGCGGCTGAATTCTTCGACCATCTCTCGTCCTTGCTTCGCGGAGTTCGTGGGCTTTATGGTTTCGGCCCGGAAACCGAGCGGCACAAGCAGCCTAGCTGTGATCCTATGCGCGTTCCGAGCGCGAAGACCCGGCGGCGTCGGCGCATATGCGTAGGTAACGAAAGCCGGACAGGACGTGAGTGCGTGCTTCACGTCCTGCCCGGGGTCACCGCTAGGTCAGCCGTTCAGAGTATCCTGCGAAGCCTCAGGCGCGGGGGTGCCCGCGAGCTTCTCCTGCAGTTCGTCGAGGGCAGGGTCGCCGAGATAGTTGGCGATCGGGATGATCGTGAGGTGCGGGTGCACTCGCCGTGCTCTCTCGACGAGGTTTTGCTGGATGACCGCTAGACCTGTGTCGATAGGAATGTTTTCGATTGCTGCGTGAGTTACCGCGATACCGGTGATGCCCGCTTTGGTGAGTCGCTTACGGAATACCGAGGCACCCATCGCGCTGCTTCCCATGCCGGCGTCGCACGCGAACACGATGGAGGTGGGGCGTGCGTCGGTCTGAGTGAGGGCGCCGGCGAGAAGGCTCCGACCCTCCGCCTTCATCGAAGAACTCTTGTTCTGGGCTGCTTCGAGGCCTTCGTCCTCCTCGTCCAGTGTCGAGCCACTACGAAACCGATCGAACTTCAGAATCGCGGCCGTCACGACGAACGTCACGATCGCAGCGACGAGTACGCCCGTCAAAACGCCGAGGTAGTTGCCACGGGGGGTCAACAGCAGATAGGAAACGATCGACCCCGGGCTCGGCCCAGCAACGAGTCCGACGTCAAAGAGCGAGAACGTTGCGATCCCGGACGCGGCACCTGCGATCATCCCGACGATCGTAAGCGGCTTCATCAAGACGTACGGGAAGTAGATCTCGTGGATACCGCCGATGAAGTGGATCAGGATCGCGCTGGGTGTGCTGCGGCGGATCAACTTCGATTTGCTGAAGAAGAGGAAGGCCGTGAGGAGCCCTAGTCCGGGACCAGGGTTGGAGGCGACCATGAAGAAGATGGACTTGCCCTGGGTTGCGGCTTGCTGAAGGCCGAGTGGGTAGTAGACGCCCTGGTCGATGACGTTGTTGAGGAAGAGAACTTTCGCCGGCTCGTTGAGGAGTGCGAGCAACGGCAAGACGCCTGTTGCAACAAGCGCGTTGATTCCTGCCAACAGCAACTTGTTGAGCTCTTCGATTCCGGGTCCGATCGCGGCGAAGGAGAGCAGGCACAGCCCGAAGCCCAGGATGCCGAGGCTGAAGTTGTTCACAAGCATCTCAAGGCCGGCGCGCATGCGGGGCTCCAAGAACCTGTCGACCCGCTTAAGCAGGTAGGCGCTCAGCGGGCCCATGATCATCGCGCCAAGGAACATCGGAATGCCGGCGCCGACGATGAGGCCGATGGTACCGACTGCGCCGATCACGCCGCCGCGGGCGCCGTGGACGAGACGCCCTCCCGTGAACGCAATGAGCAGCGGCAACATGTAGCTGATCATCGGGCCGACGAGCTGCGCGAATTCTTCATTCGGCATCCAGCCCGTCGGGATGAACAAGGCGGTAACAAAGCCCCAGGCGATGAAGGCGCCGACGTTAGGGATCACCATGGCGGTGAGGAAGCCGCCGAAGGCCTGGATGCGTGCGCGGACCCCGCCTCCCAAGGGCTTCGTGGTAGTCGGGGTGGCGCTCATCGGCGAGCGCCTTGCCGCACATCGGCAGCGCGTTCTGCTACCGGATCACTGGCCGTATTCATCGAGACTCCTTCGTCTGTGCTGCTTCATCTTCTCAGTTTTCTCATATGAGCGACTGCGCTCATGTGATAGTCTCCCGATCAATAGTCGTTCTGTCAACCCGACGAATTGAATCGAAGTGGCGGACGACCCCTATTGAAGGGAGCGCTCATGAGCGTTCAATATTCGGCATCCGTCATGACTGGCGATCTGGCAAATCTCGAATCAACCATTCAAGGCGTAGAAGCAGCCGGGGTTACCACGCTGCACGTCGACATCCTCGACGGACGGTTCAGCCCGAGCATGCCCATTGGCTTGGAGACGGCCAAACGCATCCGCGAGGTCACGAGCATGACCCTGGACGCCCACGTTATGTCGACCGACAACGACTACTTCGTGCAAGAGATGCTCAGCATCGGGATGGATTCGGTGACGTTTCATTTTGAGAGCACCCGGCATGTAGACCGCCTCTTGCGCGTGATCCGGCGCTCCGGCGCCAAGGCGGGCATCGCGCTGAACCCGGCGACGCCGCTCAACGTCCTCGACTGGGTCCTGCCGGAAGTCGACAAGGTGTGCCTGATGCTCATCAATCCTGGTTATGCGACGGATGCGAGCGAGGCGCAGGTGCCATACGCCTTGAAGAAGATCACCGCGCTCCGCGCGCTCCTTGATACGACAGGTTCCGAGGCCGTCCTGCAGGTCGACGGCCGGGTCTCGCTGGAGTCCGTGCCGGGCCTGGTGGCCGCGGGCGCGAGAGACCTCGTGCTGGGGAGCACGAGCCTGTTCCGAAAGGGTGCGACGCTCGCGGAAAACAAGCGGTTGCTCGACCTTGCCGTCCGTGAGGGCCTCGACCGCGCTGTGCGGGTGGCGGCATGAGCGCGTTCGGACAGGCCCAGCAGGGCATCACGGTCGAAATTTCCGCGACGATGGCTGCTATCGATGCCGCCGACGTCGACACGTTGCTGAAAGAAGTTCGCATGGCCGACCGAGTGTACTTCGTCGGGGTAGGGCGTGTTCTCCTTTCGCTGCAGGCGATCGCAAAGCGACTTGCGCACTTCGGCGTCGACACGGTCGTTGTCGGGCAAATCACGGAGCCGGCGATCACTGATCGCGACGTGCTGATCGTGGGTTCTGGGAGCGGCGAAAGCGCGATCCCGATCGCGATCGCTGCGCGGGCCAAGCAGCACGGAGCGAGGGTCGTACACATTGGCTCCAACTCGCAGAGCTCGATGCGCGATTACGCCGATCACTTCGTCCGCATCCCCGTGCAGACCAAGCTCAACCTCGCCCACGAGATCCCCTCGATCCAACCCATGACGAGCCTGTTCGAGCAATGCCTCCTGCTGCTCGGCGACACCGTGGCGCTCATGATCGTCCGCGAAGACAAACTCGACATGCCCTCGCTGTGGCGCAACCACGCGAACCTCGAATAATGCGTGCCGTCCATTTCGGAGCCGGCAACATCGGCCGCGGCTTCATCGCACTCGCCCTGCAGCGTGCTGGCTACGACGTCACCTTTGTCGACGTGTCAGCCGAACTTATTGACGCGATCAACGCGGCGTCGAAATACGTGGTCCGCGAGATCGGTCCGAACGGCGTTGTTCACCTCGTCGAGGGCATTTCCGGGATCAATTCACAGACCGATCCGGACGCGGCAGCACGAGCCGTCGCTAAAGCCGACATCGTCACCTGTGCGGTAGGCGCAACCGTGTTGCCCTTTATCGCGCCGATCCTTCATGCGGGAATCTTGGCGCGAGCATCGGATGCTCCGAAACTCGCGGTCCTCGCTTGCGAAAACGCGATGGGTGCTTCCGATACGCTGCGCGAGCACCTCACCGACGGGGGGATCGACACATCGCTTCTCTTCGACAGGGCGGTGTTCGCGAACACCGCAGTCGACCGCATCGTCCCTGGCCAGGCATCGGACGGGATTGACGTCGTCGTCGGCGAATACTTCGAGTGGATCATCGACCGCACACCCTTCGCGGGTGCAGAGCCGAGGATTCCCGATGCTCATTACGTCGACAACCTCACGCCTTTCATCGAGCGCAAGCTTTTCGCGGTGAACACCACCCACGCCACGACGGCCTACCACGGCTTCCTCGCCGGGGCCGAGAGCATCGCGGACGCACTCGCACTTCCCTCAGTGCGCGCCGAGGTCGACGCGGTAGTCGCAGCGAACTCCGGGCTGCTCGTGGACAGCCACGGCTTCGATCGGGAGGAACTGGCGGCGTACATCGCACGAGTGATCAAGCGATTCGAGGATCCGGATCTTCCAGACACCTGTATACGCATCGGCCGGCAACCGTTACGCAAGATCTCACGCACCGAGCGTTTCATCGCTCCCGCCGCGCGAATCGCCGAGTCCGGGGGTGATCCCGCTGCCCTCGTCCGGGCTTACGGTGCAGCACTTCGATTCGACGTGCTCGATGACGCGCAGTCGGTTGAGCTCCAGTCGCTTCTCGCAAGCGAAGCGCCGGCTACCTTTGTGACCCGGGTGACTGGGATCGAGGCCAGTCACCCGCTCTTCGTTGCCCTGCTGGCCGAGACCGCGTCGGTGGAGCCGTCGTTGGTGTAGCCGCTGCTGCAATTCCCCAGGACACCTGAACGGCGTGGCGAGAGTTAGGAGGGCGGAGCTCCGGTACCGAAGTGGGTCCGTCAGCAGATGAAACTCTCGACGTGACGGGGTGCCCACCAAGTTCAAACACCGTCGCGATTGCGGGGAGTCGAACTCGACTCCCCGGTTGCGGCACCCGTAAACGCCACCGGTCGCGTTGCAACACACTCCTCGGCCTCATCGCAGGCACAAGTAAAATCCCAGACGGTCAATGCGACTACTCGTTGGTAGTTCGAGGAAGCTCCCGCCAATTAGCGACGCCTTAACACAGAACGCGACAGCAGCACCATCCTCGCGTGCAAGCGCGGACCTTCACCGTGCCAACAAGCAAGAGTCGACCAGGTTGGTTAAAGAGGCAAACCTACGTGCCTCGTATCTCTTGGAATTGGTCAGCGTGTGTACTGTGCCTGGCGATGTCCTGTTCGCATCCTTTCGACGGGCGCCGGGGCCCGACGAGCTCAGCGCTATGCAGGGACGTTGCGAAGAACCAAGAAGAGGCCAACCAGCCTAGAAAAGATGCCGCGCACAGCGCTAACTGTCACAAGACAGGCTCACCTGCTCACAATATTCTGGTGTGGTGATCGGGCGCCGTTATGAAGAAAGCAGCCACACCAGCGCGACGGTGTCGGCCAGGGCAGTGAAAGCAGGTCCATAAGTCTTGATTTGGTCGGACTCAGACCCGAAATCACTGCATCGAACGATTGAACCGCGATCATGGCCATAGCAGCAGCGGCGGGAAATCCAGGGGAGCCGCTGAATATGGCACCCGCAGCCACGACCACGAGAGCGGCGCTACCGCGAGCGCGTACTGCGACGGAATACGGGATGCGGCGGTAGAGGACTGCAATCCTGTCAGGGCGTAGCCAAGGCTCGCCAGGGAGCTGACTTGAGTGAGGTTAGCGTGGTTCCACGCCTGCGCCCGCGCGGTCATGACGATGACGATGACTTGGCCGATGTTTGCCGTCTGGTGGAACACCATCATTCCTAGGGCGAGACCAATTGCAGCCGTCGACATCGGGATCTTTAGAGTCGGGAGGCTGGGTGGGGTGGTTTTGGGCCTGTGATCACAAGGCGCTGGAGCGACACGCCCTCCACATCGATGTTCGGCAAGAGTCGGTCGAGCCGTTTTGGGATCCACCAGGCGGCGTCGCCGAGGAGGTGCATGGCGGCGGGGATTAGGAGCATCCGCACGATAAAGGCATCGAGGAGAACGCCGAATGCCAAACCGAACCCGATCGGTCGGATCGTCGCTGACTCCGAGAAGATGAACCCGGCAAAGACGGCGATCATGATGAGTGCTGCGGCGGTGACTACAGGCCGGCCCAGGCGGAGGCCGCGTTGCACCGCTTCCTGTGCTGAGGAGCCGTGCACGTATGCTTCTCTCATCCCGGATACCAGGAACAGCTGGTAGTCCATAGCTAGGCCGAAGAGCACGCCGATTTCGAGTATCGGTAGGAAGCTGAGGATCGGGGCGGGGTCGTGGACTCCAAAGAGCGCGCTGAGCCACCCGAACTGGTACACGGCCGTGAGGGCGCCGAGAGTGGCTACGAGCGAGAGCACGAAGCCGGCGGTCGCGATGATGGGAACGAGAATCGAGCGGAAGACGAAGATAAGGATGATCAGGGACAGCGCTAGGACCACGGCGAGGTAGATCGGGAGGACCTCGCTCAGTTTCTCGGAGATGTCGATCTGTGCGCTGGCGGTACCTGCAACGCCGAGGGTAACTGCGCCATCCTTCGTCTCAACGGGGGAGAGGTAGCGAAGGTCGTGAATGAGATCTTCAGTGGCGACGCTCGATGGGCCGCCGGTGGAGATGATTTGGAAGGCGATAGCGGTGCCGTTTGGCGATGTGGCGATGGGAGCGACGGCACTCACGTTGTTCTGGGCCGCGATCTTTGTGGCGATGGCAACCTGCTGCTGGAGCAAGGCAGAGCCCGTGGCTGCTTCCGGGAGATCAGCGACGACAACCAGTGGGCCGTTCTGGCCGACCCCGAACTTGTCGGCGATGGTGGCGAAGGACTTGTAAGGGCTGGAGGATGTCGCTTCTGATGATCCATCGGGGAGGCCAAGCCGCATCGTCAGCGCGGGGAGGGCGACGACTCCGAGAAGCGCGACTCCCGCGACGATGGTGAGCACCGCGCGCCGTGTCGACATGGGAGCGGCCTTGATGGTGGTGGCATCTCTTATTTGCTTTCGCTCCGTCTTGCGAAGGATGCGTATGCCGGCCAGTGACAGCATCGCGGGAGTGAGGCTGATAGCGACGAGGATAGCGACCGCGACGGAGACAGCGCCCACCGTGCCCATGAGGCCCAGAAACGGAATGCCGGTGATGTTCAGGGCCAGGAGCGCGACGATGACAGTTGTCCCGGCGAAGACGACGGCGTTGCCAGACGTACCGTTGGCCAATCCGATGGACTCGGCTAGCGGTATTCCCCGGTTGAGCTGGGACCTGTGTCTGTTGATGATGAAAAGGGAGTAGTCGATACCCACCGCAAGGCCCAGCATGACGGCGAGGAGTGGGGTGATCGAAGTGAACTCGACGAGCCCCGAGAACGATAGACCGGCAAGGAGTGCGACACCGAGTCCGACCATCGCGCTGATGAGCGGAAGCGCTGCCCCCAATACCGTTCCCAGCAGCACAAGCAGCACTATGGCCGCGATGACGATCCCAACGGCCTCACCCGGACCGACGAGGTTGGGTGTGCCTTGAACCAGCTCGTTGGATATCGTGACCTTAACACCTGGGATGCGGGCATCGGAGGCCGCGGCAACGACCTGGGCCTTCAGCTCAGGCGGTACGACGAAGGCATTCTCGGTGAATTGCACTGTCGCAAGTGCCGCCGTGCCGTCCTCTGAGACAAAACGAATGTTCTTTGACATTCCGAGAAGTGAGGATCCGAGATCGAGTTTTATACCAGGCTCTGTCAAGGACTCAACGGCAGAGTCGAGGTCAGCCTGCTGCGCAGTCAGGAGCGTCCTCCGGGCGTCGAGGAGTTGCTGTTGTTGCGCGAATTGCGCCTGAGCGTCGGCGGAATCGTCCGCTTGGGAGCGTGCCGCGTCGAGTTGCGCTTGCGCGCCGGCGAGCTGCTGCACGCCAACATCAAGCTGGCCCTGCGCCGCGTCGAGCTCGGCTCTTCCGGCAACGAGCTGTGCACGCCCGTCCATGATCTGCTGGCGATGATCGGCCAGTTCCGTCTCGATCGCGAAAGGATTCGTTGCGGCCTTGATGCCCGAGAATTTAGCAATATCGGTAAGCAGGGCGTGGGCTTGTGCCTTCTGCGTCTCGGTGAAGGGTTGACCACCGGTGGTGGAGAAGACGAGGCTTCCAGTCCCTCCACTTACCGCTGGGAACTGCTCCTCAAGCTGTTCGCTCACCTTCGCCGTCGGGGTATCCGGAATCGTGATCGAGGACGAGATCGCGCCCGCGAACAGCGCATAATTGGCACCGGACAGCGCGAAAATGACGATCCAGGCAGTGATGACGCTCCACCGCCGCCGTGCGGCGTATCGTCCGAGACGATAGAGAAGACCAGCCATGTGGAGAACCCGTTCTGTTGGGAGGAAGTCGTGAGATCACGAACCATTTTCGTTATACACACTGTATAGTCAATTACCATACAGGGTGTCGGTTTGTGCTGTACGAGCTGTAAAGTAACTAAGACCATCTAGGAATTAGGGAGCATTCACCGTGGCACGAGTCGCCCGCACCACTCGTTCCGAGCAAACCGCTCAGGCCAAACAGCGCATTCTCGAGGTTGCCGGCACGATGTTCGCCGAGCACGGCTATGACGGGACTTCCATGCAGGACGTGGCAACGGAACTCGGGCTGACTCGAGCCGCGCTGTACTATCACTATTCGTCGAAGGCCGACATCCTGAGCGAGATCATTGAGGCCGAGACGTCACAGTTCCTCGCGACGCTAGAAACCATTAGCGCTATCAAATCCCGAACCGCTCGAATGGATGCGACAATAACGGCACTGGTGGCCGCTGGGCTCAATCAGAGACTGCGGATCGTGTTTCTCGTCTCCGATCCCGCTGTAAGCGCCCTTCCGAGTCCCGCCAACGGTCGGCCAGACGTCTTCGATCGCGTCGCCAAGGTGATCTACAGCGAAACGCCAACCCCGGAACAGGTGTTCGCAGTAACTGCCGCATTCATGTCGTTTGCGGCAATATCGACCTTCCCGCACCTCACGGATGAGCAGCTCTCGCCCATCATGACGCGTGCACTGCACCGCCTACTCCGGGTTCGTTAGGTTCCCGGACCCACACCGCTCGCCGCACGCCGGCCAACGTTGCAACCGGAGGAGACATATTGAGTCACAACAACACATGCGTGAAGTCGACTTCGATGTGCTCGCCCCCTGGTCGACACAACACCAGGACAAAAAAGCTCGGATATAGGCAGGAACATCCGGCCAATCGCCTCGCCCACAGTGCGTCGTAAGAGCCACCTTCTGTGCATCCGGCGGAGGGGCAGTAGCCCAATGCCGGTATTTGGCGTGTGCGGCGCTGTGCCGCCCGCCGCTCTCGACGCCATCGATAACACCTCACTCTGACGATGTTGCTACGACCCCTCGAAGCCGCCCATGGGATACGAGACAGCGCGAAGCGAGTGCGGCTTGGGCAGTTATCCCGTGGTAGCCCCCCCTCGTGCACTGCCTCTGGGATCGCTTCGATCCGCCTCGCACCACTCGGGCGAGAAGTGATCCCGGCCTTAGCCGCCGCCGGGAGAACTACCAGTTACCTGCTCGCGCTACGCGAGCTCTTCGGATGCCACGATTACGGTGGCCCCTGCTTCCCTTGCGTCGAATATGACTTCAGCGGGCACGTCGCGGGTGGTGACAATCGTGTCGAGGTCTTTCAGGCTGCCAAATCGGTGAGCGGCTGTGCGTTCGAACTTGTCGGGGGTGGCGACCAGCACGACGCGCCGGGCGCATTCGATGGCGGCCCGCTTAACTTGAGCGTCTCCCCATCCGGCTACCGTTAGGCCGGTTTCCGGGTCGGCTGCGCACGCTCCGAGAATAGCGAAGTCAAACCTCATTGCCCGAACCGCTTCCGCTGCACCCGGTCCCGTGAAAGCCAGGTCGTCGGGTCCGACCACACCCCCCGGCACGATCACTTCATTTCCCGGCGTCCGGGCCAGCGCGGCGGCGGCATGTAGAGACAGCGCCATTACAGTGATGCCAAGGCCGGACAGTCCTTCCGCAACAGCCAGCGCCGTCGTGCCGTTGTCAATGAGCACGGAATCGCCGGGCGAAATGAGGCCGGCGACCGTTCGAGCCAGCATCATCTTCTCGGCTGCGTCAGCACTACGGCGAATCTCGAATGGATACCGCGCTCCACGGCTAAGCGAGGGTGCGGCACCACCCCGAATACGTCTCAGGGCGCCTTGCTCGGACAATTCCACGAGATCGCGCCGGATGCTTACGGCAGAGGCGCCCGTGAGGGTAACCAGATCGTCGACGGTACGAACACCGGAATCAACAGAGCGAATGATCAATCGGTGGCGTTCTGATCGTTGCACGTGATCATTCTAGATCGTACAGTGCTCGATATGACGAAGACAGGCAAAGTATCAAGAGCGGCTCCAGCGGGTGTGGGAATCATGTTCGCGAGCAACGGGGCCGTCTTCGCAGCGCTGCTCCCGTGGTACCCGCTGCTCTCTCAGCGGCTGGGCCTCGGCGCAGCAGAGTTCGGCTTGATCGTGGCAGCTTTCGCTGTCGGCGCGATTGCCTCATCGGCTCTGCCGACTCCGCTCATAGCTCGCTTCGGGGCGATACCCGTAGCCGTGCTCGGCACGGCACTCGTGGGCGCCTCGGTTGCCGCAGCGGCCTGGGCTACCTCTGGCTGGATGCTCGCGGGGACCATTTTTCTCATCGGCTTCTTCGACGCCATCGTGGACGTAGCTCAGAACATTGCGGGGATCAGAGTTCAGGATCTGGCCGGGCGATCAATTCTTTCGTCGATGCACGCGCTGTGGAGCCTCGGCGGAGTTGCCAGCGGCGCCGTCGCCACCCTGGCCGCAGCCGGAGGGGTAGACGTGCGAGTCTTCCTCGCGGTGGTTGCAGCACTTTGCTTCCTGCTCGTCATCGCGGGTGGTTGGTTGGTCGGGCCAGCCGCGCAGGCGCCCGTGGCGTCGGCCGCGGATGCCGCCCGGCCGCGTGGGGGCCTGCGGCTCGCATTCGTGGCCGCATTGCCGCTTATCGCAATTGCGATCTGCGGGACGATGCTGGAAGACGTCGCGAACAACTGGGCAGCTATGTCAGCGGTCCAGATCGGAGGAATGCCGGTAGCCCTCGCCGGCCTCGCGTTCACCGTCACCATCGGCAGCCAGTGCGTAGGTCGATTCTCAGGCGATCTGCTCATCAACCGTTTCGGGCGGACTGCAGTCGCACGCTTGGGCGGCCTCCTTATCGCGACGGGTGCGCTGCTTGTCGTCAGCACGCATGACCAGGTCGTAACCCTGCTGCTCGGCCTCGCGATGGCCGGCTATGGCTCCGCCACGCTCGTCCCCAGCGCACTGACGGCCGCCGCCGCACTTCCTGGAATCAGCGCGGGGGCCGGGGTCACTCTGGTCAGTTGGCTCATGCGGATCGGATTCCTCGTCACCAGCCCCCTCGTTGGCGGCCTAACGGAAGCCACAGATCTCAGATGGGGCCTCTGTGTGCTGATCGTGGTCGGTGTAGTGGTTATTCTTCTCGCGCCAAGTCTCTCGCGCTCGAGGAAAACGATGGCCTAGACGCTCATTGCCCTACCGCACACCGTCAACATGATTGATTCGCCCACGCATAAGGAGTACGAAAAAATGAAACTGGAACTTGCACCGAGCACCGGTCGACTGGCACGACGAACGCCGCTCTCTCAATTTTTCGCACGCACTGGCGTTGCAATCAGTAGCGCGACCGCCACCGTCACTTCTATCTGGTCGGGGGCAGCTGAGACGGCTTCTACTGCTTGGTTTGCAGCCCAGTCTGATGACTTCCGCCTCGAGGAGCGATCATGGCCTGGATCATCCTGATGATCATTGCTGCAGATCCAATCAAGGATCTTTGCCGCCTCACGTGAATGTATGTAGCGCCCCGTAAGCCGGACCGTCGGTGGGACGGCGAGCGGGACCTGGTTAGTACTCAGGGGCTCTTTGGCTTGCGCGGCTCATCGGTGCCGAGATCGGAGATGGGCGGAGAGCTTTTGCCCAGCTACAGAAGGACCCAAGTCACGCGTCGACGAACGTACGATAGACGATCCCTCAGCGGGACACGTGTGGGTGAGAGGCAGCGACCGTGTTGTGTCCGATCAGGGAGAGAGCATCTTCAGGTCGTCGGAGCGTGACGGTGGCCGGCGCCTTTGGGTCGTATAGGTGTCCCCAAGCGGCCGCAGCTCCCGCTGCTCCAGCCGATTGCGCTGCCTGAAGATCAGCGGGAGCGTCGCCGATATAGATCACGTTGGCCAGTGAGGCCCCTGCGTCCTGTGCTGCACGAATTACGCCGTCTGGTGCGGGCTTGGGGTGCTGAACGTGATCACCGCCGATAAGGAGGTCGACGTCAATTCCTGCGGCATCAAACAGGATGCGAGCAGCCCGGGAACTGGCTCCTGTGAAGACCACGACCTGTTGTCCTAGCCGCCGAACTTCAGCGAGAGTCTCAATGATTCCAGCGTAGGGCTCGATGTGCTGGCCTCGAAGACACTCATAGTAGAGGCTCATTTCCGGGTCGGTAACCGGTCGGCCGACAAGGTGTGGAAGTATCACCTCCGGTACGCCACGAGAGTATGCCGCGACGACCTGATCGCGATCGATATCGTGCGCTCCAAGCCGATGAGCGACAGTCACGAATGCCTCGGGCACTACGTGCGTAGAGTCCAGTAGCGTCCCATCCATATCCCAAATCAACTGAGCCATAAAAGCACCGTAGCCCGAATGCAAAGCTCGGCGACAATCACGGCATGGAGATGCACTCTTCAACAGCGCAGTGATAGCCCGTCGGTCGGTCTTTCACCTTGCCGAGGCGACGTCGATGGGCGGGCTGATGCTCAAGGTGCTGGCCACGTCCGTATAGAGTGCGAGCACGAGTTAATTGTCGAGCGGATCAGCCCAAACATCACAGTCGCCAAGCAAAGCGGACGCGGCTAGAACATTCCGGGTGCAGTGACGCCACGTCGGGAACTAAATAGGTGTAACACGTCTTTTACGGTTCTTCCGTGGAGTGTGTCCCAAAGCGCGTGATCTCTTCCTTCCTCGAGCGCGACGTCGTTGGGTACCCCTAACGCGACCGCGCCAGAAGCGATCGCAGCCCGAAGCCCCGTGATCGAATCTTCGATTGCCAGACAATCAGCGATATCGACGCTAAGGCGGGCCGCCGCAGTCAAATAGGGTTCTGGGTGAGGTTTCCCGTGCGCAACGTCGTCGCCGCTCACGACGGTGGAAAAGGTTAGGTCGGCTTCAAGCGCCCGCACGACGACATCGACGAGGCTCGTCGAAGACGTGGTCACAATCGCCTGGCGGATGCCCGCGTGGCCGAGGCTCCGGAGAAGTTCGCGGGCCCCGGGCCTCCAGACAATTTCCTCGCGGAGGGAGTTGATGACCGCGGTCTCCAATGCGTGAGCGATCGCGTCATCATCTAGGTCCACCCCCGCCGACCGCAGAGCCGTTACCGTCTGTTCCATTGTTGAACCTATTAGTGCAGTGACGTCGGCATCCGTCCAACGACCGCCGTATTGTGCCACCAATCGGTGTTGAGCTTCTCCCCAGACTGACTCCGAGTCGATGATCGTCCCGTCCATGTCCCAAAGCACCGCCGCCATCTCAGCGTTCATGAGTGACCGCCAACAAGGGAGCGGTGCCACGACGCATTCGAGGGCCTACAAGAGTGGTGTCCACAAGTCATACTTCCGTTCAGTCGATGAGTGGATCGGCCCACTCGCGGCTAGGTTATTCCAAATCGGCGTGGATCATCGCCAGCATGGCGGCTGCCGGAATCCGACAACCAACGCACCGTAGCGGTGGAAGAAGGGACTTTTCCTTCGGCCAAGCCTCACAAAGCGCTCGTGAGCCCTGAAAGTGTCCCGCAACCCAAGCGCCTCATATCCCATGGGATACAAGAAGCTGGCTACTCGCTTTGAGCCGACTCGAGTAACCAGCTCGATGCGCCAAATAGCGATCACAGAACGGCGCCGCAAAGGGCCGACAGGCACAACCGGACGCGCCGCGGCCGCGTCATTCCGGGCGTGTTGCCCAGGCGGGGGAGTGGCCGGTAGACGATCCCCAAACGGACACGATGGAAGACGGTGAGGGCCAGAGCCCGAAGAGAAAAGCGGCGGCTGCAGGCGCGTCCGAGGCGGCCGGCACAATTCGGCGTACACCGGGGCCATGAGGCCCGGATCGGCCCTCAGTTTTTGGTACCGAGACGGAGAATGCCCCGCCCGAGAGGGGCGGGGCATCGTCTACTGTTTACTCTTTGCCAGGACCTTATTCCAGCGTTTTGGCAAGCTCCGTGACGTCGGAATCGTTCGATCCAACAACCACCCAACGGTCTCCGTAGACGACAGAGCTTTGCGCCTCTGAGCCGCCTGAAGTGAAGGCCCCTTCGCTGGCTCTGAGCGCTGCGCCGTCATCAAAAGTGACGAGCAAAACGCGATCGTCAGTCGCCTGGCAGGTGACCATTTCTCTTACTGCTTCGTCGGAAGGAACGGTGTCAGTGCAGTTGAATCCGTGGTCTTCGGCGGCATCAGTGAACGTGTTGGCTAGCTCGAGCTGACCTGTACAGCCGGCAAGGCCAAAGACCAGAGCACCCGCTACAAGCGCCGCTAACGCAATTCGCTTGACCACCATTTTTGGAATCTATCCTTCCGGCGCGGGAAGCACGATGCGTGGGTGCTCCGGCTTTAGTTACTTGGTGATCGCGGGTGAGTTCGGCGTACCCGTATCAACAGTGAGCGGATCACTCGCACGATCTCGTCATACGCTCGCTCAAGAGATGGCGTACTGGGGCTAGCCAGTTAACGGCCAATCGGAACTGTCCGCTAATACTGGCCTTGAGCCCGGAGAGTGGACACGGGTTGGGCGAGGAGTTGGACAGATAGGGAGCACGGTCAGCGCAAGATTCCGCGGTCTCGGGCGGCGGATACTGCGGCGGTCCGGGAACCGACGTTCAGTTTCGAGAAGATATGCGCGAGGTGCGACTTGACAGTCGTTTCGGTGAGGAAGAGATCAGCTGCGACCCCGGTGTTGGACTTGCCGCGGGCGACGAGCTCAAGCACTTCCATTTCACGGGCGCTGAGGCTGACCTGGGGGGCGCGCATCCGACTCAATAGTCGAGAGGCGATCACGGGTGCGAGGGCGCTCTCCCCGGCGGCCGCGGCGCGGACGGCCGCAATCAGCTGGTGCGGTGGCGCGTCTTTGAGGAGATAGCCGCTCGCCCCCGCCTCGACGGCGCCGAGGATGTCAGCATCCGAGTCGTAGTTCGTCAGTACCAGCACATACGGGGCCGCATCAAGAACCCGGATGCGTCGGGTGGCGTCAGCGCCGGTGGAAGCCTCACCGGCACCGAATTGAAGGTCCATCAGCACGACATCCGGATTCTCGCGCTCGGCGGCCTGCACGGCCTCGTCCGGGGTGGCCGCTTCGGCGACGACGTCGAAGTCCTCCTCGAGGCTAAACAGTGCGTTAAGTCCGGCACGGACGATGGGGTGATCATCCGCGATCACGAGTCTGATCATGGGGTCTCCGTGCGGGATAGGTTGACGGCCAGGGTAGTTCCGCGGCCTGGTGCGGTGTCGATGGTGAGGGTTCCGCCGAGCTGTTGCACACGCTCTTGAGTGGCCTGCAGGCCGAATGAATCCGTCTTTTCGGGCGTATTCCTCGTGGGGAGAAGCGGGTCGAATCCGGTCCCGTCGTCAACGATGGTGAAGCACAGCTCGTCCCGGTCGATGGCGAGGGTGATGGTCGCGGTGGTGGCGTGGGCGTGTTGGATGACGTTCGCGATTGCGCCCTGTGCGATTCGGAGAAGCGCAGTCTGTAGATGCATCGGCAGCGCGACGCTGTCGGAAACCCGAACGTTCACGTCGAGACCCCGTGTCGACCACTGGGTATGAGCGAGCCTGCGGAGTGCACCGCCGAGACCTTGGTCGTCGAGTTGCGGTGGGGTGAGCTCGCGGATGAACCGGCGGGCGTCGGCGAGGTTCGCTGCGGCCGTTTCGCGTGCCAGCCGGATGTGCTCGACGCCGGGCCGGTCGGGGTCGGTGCGTTCGGCGGCGTGCAGCAGCATCTGGATGCTGGAGAGCCCCTGAGCCAGCGTGTCGTGGATCTCTCGGGCGAGGCGGGCGCGCTCTGCCAGAACGCCGGCTTCACGTTCGGTCGCCGCGAGTTGTCCCCGGGTATTGATCAGGTCCCTCATGAGGGCCTCGCGCTGTTCTGCCTCGCGGGCCAGCGCTTGGTAGGCGAGGCCGATCAGGAGTGCGACACCGGCGCCGATAAAGGGGCCCACCACCCCGCCGACGGTCCATCCGCCATGCACCCCGAGGGTGCAGATCGCCACGATCGTTGAAACCAAGATCGCGGCGGACCCCCGCCATCGGCCGAGGAGATGGAGGTAGAGAAAGAACAGGGGAAAGACCAGGTATGCGGCCTCCGGGATCAGCCACAGCAGGGCCACCCACTCGAAGGTGAGCACAGCCAACCAGCTCTGCCTCGGAAAGCGAGAGCGGAATCGACCAGGACGGCCGATGACCGCCCCGAGGCCGTATGTCACCAGGAGGGCCACCGATAGGACGAAGACAATGACGCTCGCGTCGGTTGGGGCGACCACCGCACGGACGATGACGAGAATTGTCAAGGCGACGAACAATGCGTGCAGGCCAGTTCGCAGTCCCACGAAGACCGGGGTCAGAGCAGTGTGGACCATGGCCTGAGTTTACGTGTCCACCGTCTGAGGATCATCGTTCGAAAGTACGACGGGCGAGTACACACTCCGGGTGCGAAACGGTGTTCGGGCGGCCGATGACGGAACCGGCGCGAAACGGGAAAGTGGGAACTGTCATCACATTCGGTGGCAGGAAAGGCACACACATGTTCGTCGCGTTACGCGATCTTCGCTTCGCCAAAGGCCGGTTCGTCCTCATCGGCTCCGTCGTCGGCCTCATCACCGTTCTCGTCGGTTTTCTCAGCGGGCTGACGGGAGGGCTCGCAACCCAGAACATCTCGGCCGTGCTCGCACTTCCAGGTGAACGCATCGTCTTCTCTGCCCCTGCTGCAGGGGAATCCAGTGCCACCTTCTCCGACTCCACCATCACTGAGCAGCAGGCGAGGGATTGGGCTTCAACCGATGCGGTCACCGCCGCGGAACCCATCGGGATCAGCCAGACCCGCGGCGAAGCCGGCACCACCCGCGCCGCGATCGCCGTCTTCGGTGTGCAACCTGGATTCAACCAGGCCGCACCCACCCGCGACGGCCGCCTGGGCCTGTCCGATCCCGCGGCGACAGACCTCGGCGTCACAACCGGCGATGACGTCACGATCGCCGGCACCACCTATACCGTCGAGACCATCGACGGAGACGGCTGGTACAGCCACACACCCGTCGTGCAGATGACCCTCCACGACTGGCAGGCCTACTCCGCCGCCACCGGGAACCCGGACGCCTATGCCACAGTCCTTGCCGTCGCCGGAAACCCTGACTGGGATGCCGCCGACTCGGCGAACGCGACAGTGTCCGAGAACACCCTGGGTTCCCTAATGGCGCTCAGCGCGTTCCGCTCCGAGATCGGATCGCTGCTGCTCATGGTCACCATGTTGTTCGGCATCTCCGGCCTGGTAATCGGCGCGTTCTTCACGGTCTGGACCATGCAGCGAAAGGGCGACATCGCCGTTCTCAAAGCCCTCGGAGCCAGCACCAGATCACTTGTTCGTGACGCTCTCGGCCAAGCACTCATCGTGTTGCTCGTCGGCATCGGATCCGGCTTAGGACTCGTCGCCGTCCTGGGAACTCTCGCCGGCACTGCACTGCCCTTCCTGCTCAGCCCGGTCACGACGATTCTGCCCGGCGTGATCATGATCACGCTCGGCCTCGCGGGCGCCGCCTTCGCGCTGCGCTCCGTCACCTCCGCCGACCCCCTCACCGCACTTGGGAGCAACCGATGATCCGCCTGAACAACATCACCCTCACCTTCCCCGATGGCGACAGCCGCGTCACCGCCGTCGACCACGTCACCCTCACCGCCCACCCCGGAACCGTCACCGGCATCACCGGACCCAGCGGTTCAGGAAAATCGAGCCTCCTCGCTGTCGCGGCAACCCTCATCCGGCCAGACGCAGGCCAGGTCCTCATCGACGACATCGATGCCACCGGACTGACCCCCGGCGAAGCGACCGAACTGCGCCGCAGCAAGATCGGAATCGTCTTCCAACAGTCCAACCTCATCCCCTCCCTTACCGTGCGGGAGCAATTGACCGTCATGAACGAGCTCGGTGCCCGGCGCAGCCGGCGGAACCGCCCAAAAGCCGCCACACGGGCCGATGCGCTCCTCGACGCGGTCGGCCTCGCCGACCAACGCGACAAACGTCCGCACCAGCTCTCCGGCGGTCAGCGCCAGCGCGTCAACATCGCGCGGGCACTCATGAACGACCCCAGCGTCCTTCTCGTCGATGAACCCACCAGCGCACTGGACCAAGAACGCGGCGCCAGCATCATCGACCTTATTCTGCGCCTCACCGATGAGTTGAGCACGTCAACCCTGCTCGTCACCCACGACCTCGTCCACCTCCCTCGCATGCATGGAGTTGTGCACCTCGTCGACGGCAAACTTGTCGACGCGCTTCCCGCCACCTAAGCCCACACTCGACCGCTACAGAACTCTTCTAAGGACCCACGTCATTGCCCTGGCCCTGACTCCAGCGAGTGGGCACAGCACAAGAGAGAATGTGCACCGCGCCCGGGAACTCGAAGTCAACGAGGCCCTACGGGGATGCTGGGCCCGTGGCGATCCCTACCGAAACGGGTGCGCTTCACAGAGTAGATCGCCTCGTTGCCAGCTTCGGACCTACCCGACCCGGAGGGAGGCGGGAACCCCGGCAATGACTGGCTGTTTGTGGGGCGGGTGAATTCACAGAAATTGATGGACAAGACTATGGCGATCGCTGCTCAATGCTGCGGCCGCTACCGAGGCCGTGTTGGCGGCGTTTATGGCGGCCGCACGACGGGCTTCGGCTCGTGCCCCGAGACGGTGGAGTCACGGTCCTAGCTAGGCCTTCCGTTCTGAAGGGCCCAACGAGGTGGAACTGAAGACGGATGCCCGCATCGGTTGAGACGCGCGGCCGAAACGCGGGTGCACATCAGCCGATGCTAGCAACCGTCACTTTGATGGTGTCGATTGGCACCGGCGAGTGGGCAGCTAGGACCGTGGCGATCGAGTCAAATACGAGCCGGCACACTTCAGTGGCGGGCTCCGAGCCGACGACACGAACGGCGGCAAACACGTTCAGCCCAGCTTCGCCCATTGTGATGGTGACCAGGTCAGATGCCGCTTCTCTCTGTGTAAACCCACTGACAATGGCACCGACAATTCTCGCCACGAGGGGAGCGGTCGGATACAGGGTGTTCACACCAGGTACTCCTCGCACTACCGATTCCAATTCTGTGGCGAGTTCGCATTCGAAATTAGCGGTAACGGTCATGGAGCTTCCTGTCTGCGATCAAGGGGGGCAGAAGGTATACGCATCGATTCATCGCCTTCCTGCGGCGGATGAGCCGCATCGACCGGTCTTTGGCCAGCACCGGACGGTGCAATATTGGCAGCATGCGCTAAACCGTGATGAACGTTTCTGGCCCGCGCCGTCGCCAATATTAGAGTCAACATGTGATTCTCGCAATCCAAGGTCACCGGGCTGACCCGATGGGTGGGGCTGCCTTCTCCGAACGCGGATTTGAGCCGCATCAATTCGCTCGACGAGCGCTGTCTGAACGGGCCGTTGCTGACTCAGCTCGGCACTGACTCGTTCGTGACCCGGCAACAGAACGTGGTCTTCCAGAGGTTCACCGGATTGGGAGAATCGAATTTGGGCGGCACGATCGCGAAACCCGCCTGCGAGCATGGCATCCGCGCCCACTAGGTCCGCATGCCCGCCGTCGAGAAAGCCTGGGTCGCCGCCCAAGGACCCCCCCCTCTCGGCGGCGGCAAGTTCCTCCAGATACGCCGCGTACACGCTGCTCGTCATTGACGAATGGTTGCTGGACTGGCCGTCGGCATCGATGCGCTGCATGCTGCTGGAGCTGAGGGGGTACTCACAGAAGGACTGGCACCAGCACCTCGGCTCCGGTGTTCACGCGAACGCGATCATGGACGGCATCATCCACAGCACGATCCGAGTCGAGACGGGCACCGACAACATGAGGGACCACACAGGTTTTTGGGTGGGGAACGGTGGATGGCTCGATTATTAGCGGCTTACGAAGCGCTCTGAGTTTCGAGCCACTCGAGGAATTGTTCCACTGGTAGGCCACGGCAGTAAAGGTAGCCTTGGGCTGCGTCGGCGCCCATCTGCGCGAGGAGCTGTTGCTGGTCGGGTGTTTCAACGCCTTCGGCGATGGTCTTGATGCCCAGCTTGGTACTCATGTGCACGGTCGATTCCACGACGATGTAATCCACGGGGTTGCGCAGTGCCCCGGCTACGAAACTCGCGTCAAGCTTCACCACGGAGATGGGTAGCGATCGCAGGGCCACCAGGGACGAGTATCCGGTGCCGAAGTCATCGAGGGCAATGCGGATGCCGTGCGCGGCGAGCGTCTCTAATCGATCCATTGCCGCGCCTGATTCCAGCACGACTGACTCGGTGAGTTCGAGTACCAGGCACGTCGGAGACAGACCGCTGTCTTTGAGGGACATGAGGACTGAGTCGACGAAGTGCTCGTTTTCCAGTTCTCGGGCGGAGACATTTACCTCCACCGTCAGCGGTACGCCGCGCCGAGCTTTTGGCCAGGTTGCCGCGTCGGCGCAGGCTTGGCGCAGCACGAACGCGCCCATAGTCAAGATGGTGTTAGAACTTTCTGCCAGGGCTACGAAATCGCCGGGGAACAGGAGTCCCCGCTCCGGGTGCTGCCACCGGACGAGTGCTTCGGCTCCCGTGCAGTGGAGGTCGGTCAGTGACACGATCGGCTGGTAGTGCACCACGAGTTCGCCCCGGCTCGCTGCCTGGCTCAATTGGTGTTCGAAAGAGTCCAGTGACGACTCGCTGTGCAGTAGGCCGGGCGAGAACACTTTCACTTGGCCTTTGCCGCTAACCTTCGCTGCATTCACCGCTACGTCGGCCTGGTGCACGAGGTCGTCGAGGTCGATGCCGGGGCTGGCCGAGACTACGCCCACGCTGGCACCGACCGCCACGGTTTGCCCGTCGACGGTGAATGGCGAAGCCAGGGAGGCGATCATTCGGTGTGCAATAGCCGCTGCGACGTCGTCTGTTGTTCCTGTCAGGACCACCGCGAATTCGTCCCCGTCGAGCCGGGCGAAGATGTCTTGCGGGCGGATGTGGTGCCGGAGCCGCTTTGCGACCTCGGTCAGCACACTGTCGCCAACTCGGTGGCCAAATTGATCGTTGACGTCCTTGAAATCGTCGAGGTCAAGAAACAAAAGATGCAAAGCGTTTGAGGTGCTCTGGTTGAGTTCGGTGGCCAGTTTGCGGGTGAAGGAAGGCCTGTTCTCGAGCCCGGTGAGCGCGTCGTGTTTGGCCTGCGCCAGTAGCTGCCGGTTAGTATCGCTGTTGCGCAATGCCAGATTAACCTGGTTCATTAGACCGCGCACCGACATAGTCATGCTTTCGGACAGGCGCACTGGAGCGCCCACGAGGAGCCAGGCCGCGTTATCTTCCTCGGCCAAGGCCGTGCATGACCACGCGAGGATGCCACCCACGGCCTCGTCGAGTGGACCAACGTCGCCCATGCGTGCCTGCTCTGCGGGGCCTGCGCAGTCGATGACAGCCCCGGGCAGTTCCGCCGGCAGTTCGGAAGAAAAGTGACCAATGCTCGGCCCGACCCGCAAACGTTGGCCGTCGCGAACGACTTTGACGACCCGTAGGCCGGGTGTGATGGAAAGCAGATTGCGCGCCGTATTCCAGCCGAGAACGCGGATGTCTTCCGGGTCGCTGAGGCTGAGCAGCTTCACGCCAGTCTGAGTGAGCACCTGATCGCGTTCGATGGCCCAGTCGTGTGCCCGCAATTCGTCGCGCAGCTTCCCAGCAACCAGGAGGGTGAGCAACGCGATCGACACAACACCGGCGTCCTGTAGTATGCTCGGTCCTGTCGCGTACTCACGCACCAGCGGCGATAGGACGCCGACGGCCAGCAATGTTGCGGTGTACAGAACGCCCCGGGCCGCTGAGCGCCATGGGCAGCCGTAGAGGGTGCGCAGCCAAATGGACGCGAACAGAAGTGGCATCACCGCAACCGGCGAACGGCTCGCAAACGCGAACGCGGCGATAGCGAAGGCGTCGAGCACCTCCAGGCCCAATGGCACCCGCTGGCGCAGGAAGCCATAGACCCAGGAACCCCAGAGGGTGACGGTGGCACCTGCCGCAAGCAGCAACGCCCCCCGATCTCCGCTAGCCAAAGCCACTACGCCGGGCAGGCTGAACAAGAGGGAGAGAAGAGCCAGCCAGGTGAACAGCCATCTGGTGCCTTGCAAAACGCCGGTCGGCCGCCGCACCAGCGTGGGAAAGGCCTCGCGCAATCCGATGTGAGCGACTTCCGGGGTCGTGGACCATGCTCTGACTGCGACCATCTGACTGCGTTCCCCCGTGTGTCGCGCGGCGCAGAAACGACACGGGTGTCGGTGCCGACACGTAGCTAGAGGGTACCAGTGAGCACGTCTCACCGAGTCCCAGTATTTGCCCGGAATCGCTTGCCTGTCCCGTGAGGCAGAAGACGTTAGCGATCCCGGCCTGACGGCTAAATAGATGGCGGCCGCTACCGGGCCTACGCCCGACACGCCTCGCTACTACGAGCGGACCCGGCTGATATTTTCGGTCGCTCGGAACTGGAGTGGCCAACGTGCTGGTCGCCGTTAGCAAGCAGCTTGGCCAGTGGCGGCGGAACCGGTTTGATCAGGCCGGAGGAGAAGGGACGTGACAGCCGCAGGTCTCCCCGTTCACGAGTGTCGGTGGCAGTACAGTGACCGGATGCGGGGCGTCGGGGTTCCAGCGGGCCAGATGGTCGAATGCTCGCTCGGCCATCGCGGCCAGCGACACGGCCACCGTTGTGAGGCGCACGCTGCCCTGCAGGGCCTCCCTGATGCCGTCGAATCCGACCAGCGCGCTCTGTTCCGGAATGCGGATGCCGGCCAGGACGGCGGCCCGCATCACGGCGATGGCGTGTTCGTCGGTGGTGGCGAAGATCGCCGGGGGAGCGCCGGCGGTCAGCAACCCCCGCAGCGCGGACTCGGCTTTGATCCGGTCCATCGGAACCCGGTGCAGCAGGCCGTGGGTGGCCAGGCCTGCTGCATCCATGGCCGCGGCCCAGCCGCGCGCCCGGCGTCCGGTGGGTCCGTAGTCGTCGAGGCTGGTGACGCAGTGGATCTCGGTATGGCCGTGGCCGAGCAGGTGTTCCACCGCGAGCCTGGCCCCCGCCTCGTCGTCGAAGTGCACGCTCGACGTGTTTCCGGTGGCGGGCGCGGAGTGCACGTAGATGCGGGGGGTGTTGTCGACCACCGGCGCATCCGGGTTGATTGTGACCACGAAAATCGCCGCGGCTTGCACGTCGGAGAAGGCACTCTCATAGCCGCGCTCGATCTCTCGGTCGTAGTTGGTGTTTCCGAGCAGGGTGAGATAGCCGCGCGTATGGGCCGCCACTTCCATGTGGCGGGCGAGTTCGCTGAAGAACGCGTTTGACGAGTCCGGCACGAGCAGGCCCACCAGGTTGGTGCGGCCCACACTGAGGGCCCCGGCGAGCGAGTTGCGCCGGTAGCCGAGCCTGGCGATGGCGGCTTCGACCTTGACTTGGGTGGCGGCGGCTACAGCGCGTGGACCGTTGTTGACGACATAGCTGACGACCGCGGTCGACGTGCCGGCCTCCCGCGCAACGTCGGCCAGAGTGGGCCGTTTCGGCGCGTCGCTCATGTCGCCAGCCTACCGGCGCGCCCTTCGCGGGATGGCGACCACCGGGCGCTTGGACCGGACCGCCCCGCCCTGTGACGTCGCACGACGTAACACAGTCGCAATCACAGCTCGAACGTTCGTAACATCACCTCAATAGTGTTTCCGTTCTAAGCGCTTAGATCTGCGCGGAACCGAGGTTCAGAGAATGCCGGACGCCCAGCCCGCCCGCACCGAATGGTCCCAGCGCGCAGTGCGCGTCTTCGCCAGCCAGACCAACCTGCTCGTGGCCAGCAGCCGGGTGCTCGTCGTGGGAGCCGGGCCGCTGGCCGCCGAGCTCGCCTTCTCCCTCGGCATCATGGGGGCCAGGGTCGCCGTCACAAGTACGGACGCCGCAGCGCTGCCAAGCTTCGCGTCCCACGGTCACGACACCTACCCGGCCCGCACCGATGGAGTGCGCATCCCCGCCGAGACCGACCTCGTTTTCGCCACCGGTGAGGAGCAGGCTCCGCTCAGGCCCGGAGCGATCGACGTCGGGGACCTAGACGAAGGCCCCCCGCCGCATCCCCTCGTCATCGTCGACGCCGCACCTGCCGGCGAGACGGCTGCCGTCGATTTGGCCGCGTTCGCCGCGCACCCGGCCGTGCCGGCCCGCGACCGGATCCGCGGCTTCGCCCTCACCAGGGACGTCTTCGTTCTCACCATCAGCGCGGTCGCCGTTGACCGCGTCGTGGATTCCGCCCTGTCGGCGGTGCGATCGTGAACGGCCGCATCCTGGACCCCGGCCTGTGGCAGCAAGGACAGGACAAGATCGACTGGGCCGCCCGGTTCATGCCGGTCACCCGCAGCCTATGCGGTCAACTCGCCGAGAGCGGACTGCTGCGCGGGAAGAAAATCGCCCTGGTACTCGTGCTCGAGCCCAAAACCGCCAACCTGGCCCTCGAGCTGGCAAAGGCGGGCGCCGACGTGTCGGTGATGTGCCACG
Source organism: Cryobacterium zongtaii (assembly GCF_002909375.1). Taxonomy (GTDB): domain Bacteria; phylum Actinomycetota; class Actinomycetes; order Actinomycetales; family Microbacteriaceae; genus Cryobacterium; species Cryobacterium zongtaii. The sequence continues at coordinate 9,482 of NZ_PPXD01000026.1, read as the reverse complement.
CCTCGAGCACCCGCGACGACACCGCCGCCGCGCTCGACCGGGCCGGCGTCACGGTGTTCTCCCGCACCGACGCCACTACGGCCATGGACCATGCGTTCGCCCTCGATCTGCTCGACCAGCGCCCTGACATCCTCGTCGACGACGGCTCGAGCATCACCAGGCTCGCCCACACCGACCGTCCCGCCGCACTGGAGACCATGATCGGGGCCACGGAGGAAACCACCAGCGGCCTGCGCCCGCTCCGGGTAATGCAGGCCGCCGGTGAGCTGCGCATCCCCGTGCTCGCCGCCAACGATGCGCTCTGCAAAACCCTGTTCGACAACGGCTACGGCACCGGTCAGTCCACCGTGCTGACCATGCTCGACCTGCTCGGCAGCCCGCTGGCCGGCCGCAACGTGGTCATCGCCGGATACGGCTACGTCGGCCGCGGTGTCGCCAGAGAAGTCGCCGCGCTCGGCGGCCGCGTCACCATCGCCGAAGTCGACCCCGTCAAGGCCCTCGAGGCCGCATTCGCGGGTTTCCGGGTCGATGCCCTCGCGCGCGCAGCTCGCACCGCCGACCTGCTCATCTCGGCCACGGGCATCGCCCACACCATCGACGTCGAACACCTCCTCGCCCTGCCGGAGGGCGCCGCCGTGGCCGTGTCCGGCGGCGTCGACCAGGAGATCGCCCTCGATGCCGTGCTCGCAGCCGGCGCCACCCGGCATCCGGCGGCCGCCCTGGTGGAACGTTTCGCCCTGCCCAACGGGCGCAACATCCTGATTCTCGACGACGGCGGTTGCATCAACTGCACCGCCGGTGAGGGCAACCCGATCGAGATCATGGACCTCGCCTTCGGTGTGCAGACCGCCGCGATCGAGCACCTGCTCACCCACGGAGCCGGACTGGCCAACGCCGTGCATCTCCTGCCCGCCAGCGTCGACGACCGAGTGGCCCGCGCCAAGCTGGCCGCCATGGGCGCACGGCTCGACGTGCCCAGCCGTGCCCAGCAAGAATTCCTGGGCGGCTGGCGGAGCACCAATCCCCGGTTGTCGGCCGAGTCCTCCGTCGCCGCATCGATCACCGGAGCGCGATCATGACCGCCCTTGTGGAGCTGCAGGGGGTCACCGTCACCTACCGGTCTGCCGTCAGGCCCGCGCTGGTCGACGCCACCGTGAGCATTTCCGCCGGCGAGATCGTGCTGGTGGCGGGGCCCTCCGGCTGTGGCAAGAGCACCCTGCTGCGCGTGGTCAACGGACTTGTGCCCCGCTCGTACCGGGCGGAGGTCAGCGGCGACGTCCTGGTCAACGGACAGGACGCGACCGCGGTTTCCTTGCGCGGCATCGCCGACACCGTCGGCACCCTGCTTCAGAACCCGGCCAAGCAGGTGGTCGGCCACTCGGTCCTCGCCGAGCTGGCCTTCGGCCTGGAGAACCGCGGCGTTCGTCCGGCCGAGATCCTGAGCCGCGCCCAGGCCGTTGCTCGCCGACTGGGCATTGAAGATCTGCTCGAGAGCGCCCCGCACGAGCTCTCCGGCGGCCAGCTGCAACTGGTCGCGTTTGCCGGCATCCTCATTCTCGAGCCCGCGCTGATCATCGTCGACGAACCCCTCGCCAATCTCGACCCGGATGCCTCTCACCGGCTGCTCGACGCCGTGCGGGAATACGTGCGCGGCGGCGGCGCCGCCCTCATCGTGGAGCACAGGGTCGACGAGATCGTGGCCCTGGCGCCGGACCTAGTGCTCTACCTCGACCAGGGCGCCACCCGGTACAGCGGCGACCTGGCCGGCTTCCTTGCCGTGGCCTCACCGCAGGCCGTCAAACTGCCGTTCAGAACCCTCGTCGACCGGCACCGCAGCGAACCGGACGGGCTGCCTGTGGTGCCGGAACCCGACTGCGCCACCGCGGGCGCATCCCGGCTGGAATTCGTCGACGCTCACCTCGGCTACGGCCGCACCACAATCCTCTCCGACGTCACCACCCGGCTGCACGCGGGGGAGCGGGTCGCCATCCTCGGCCACAACGGCGCCGGAAAATCGACCCTGCTGCGCGCCGCCGTCGGCCTAGTCGAACCCCTCTCCGGTGAGGTGTTGCTCGACGACGTGCCCGTGGAGACCCTGGGTGCCAAGGACCTCGTCGCCATCTGCGGTTACCTGTTCCAGAATCCCGCCCAGGCGTTGTTCAGTGACACCGTCGCCGCCGAACTCACCTTCGGCCCGAAGAACCTCGGCCGCACCGAGGCAGAGACCTTGGAGATCTCCAGGGTGGCCCTCGAGGCGGTGCTGCTGCACGAGGAACCCGAGATCCTCTCTCGGCCGCCGCGCACCCTCTCCTTCGGCCAGCAGCGTCGGCTCGCCGTGGCACTCGCCCTCACTCTGCAGCCGCGCACCCTGATTCTGGACGAACCCACCGCGGGCCAGGATGAGCGCAGCGCCACCCACTTCCTGGACGCCATCTGGGACCTGCCTGGTATCGACAGCATCTACTTCATCACCCACGACATCGACATGGCGCTGTCCAGGGCCGACCGCGTACTCGTGGTCAGCGACGGATGCATCGTGGCCGACGACACTCCTGCCGCGATCGTGCACGACACGGGCCTGTGGCACACCGTCGTCGGCGGCACCGGTGTGCTGCGAGAGACCGACTATGTGCGGGCCGCCCGTGAACACGGCCCCCGCAGCGGCCGAATGCCCCGCGCCTGGGACCTGGCCCGCCAGGTTGCCGGCGCCCCACCCGTACCCGCTCCCTGACAGCAGCACCCGCACCCGTCTCGCCCGTAGCATCCGCACCGTTTCACCACCGATCGTTCCCTCTGCTTCGCCCCGACCGAAAGGACCCACCCATGAGCACCGCAACAGCCACAGAGCGCCGCAACCGCACCCCCTGGATCGTCAGTTCCCGCACCATCGTGTTCGGCGCCATCGGTGCCGCCCTGTACGGCGCCCTCGGCGTACTCAGCTTCATTATCCCCGGCACGGCCAACGTCGCCATCCGCCCGGCCATCGCGATCATCCCGTTCGTCGGCGCCCGGTTCGGCCCGATCGCGGGCTTCTTCACCGGCGCCGTCGGCAACGCGCTCGTCGACCAGATCCAGGGCTTCGGCTTTCTCACCTACTGGAACTGGAGCCTGGCTAACGGCTTCATCGGCCTCGTGACCGGCCTGATCGCCTTCTACACTCCCGAACCCAAGAAGACCGGCGCGCAGATCCTCCGCGTCGCCCTCATCGCGTTCGTCGCCGTGATCGTCGGCCTGCTGTTCACCGCCACCGACCTGCTGCTGGGCAACACCTTCGAGTACTGGTTCTTCGGCGCGTACATTCCGGCCGTCATCTCCACCTCGATCGCCGTTGTCATAATCGCGCCGGTGCTCGACCAGGCCTGGAAGCCCCTGCAGAACCTCGCCGGGCGCTAGTGGAGGTATCCCCGCGGTATCTCGCCGGCCGGTCGTTCCTCGGCCGGCGGGATCCCCGCGTGCTCATCGGTGTTCCCGCGCTGACCGTGGTCGTCGCCGCGCAGGTTGAAGACCTGCGGGTGATGGCGGCGCTCGTGGTGATCGCCTTCGCCTATTACGCCAGCGCCCGCATCCCCTTACGGGAAGTTCGCTCTAACTGGACCTTCGTGCTGGTCTTCGTGCTGATCATGGCCGGCATCAACGGCATCATCGTCGGCGCCCAGGCGTCGGCCACCTCGGATGACAACGCCACCCTAGCCACCATTCCGCTGATCGGCGTGCCCGTCACCATCGGCAGCATCTCCTACGCCACCAACCTCACCCTGCGGTTTCTGGCGATCGCGGCCACCGGCTTCCCGTTGGCGTTCTCGATCCGCCCCGGCGACCTCGCCGTGGCATTCGCCAGGCTCGGTCTGCCCAGCCGATTCGCCTACGGCATCGACCTCACCTTCAAATTCCTGCCGTCGACCGCCGCGAGCCTGGCGGAGACCATCGCCGCCCAGCGGCTGCGTGGCTACGAGCCGCCGCCCACCCACAATCCGATCAAGAAGGTGCTGCAGTTGCGCCCACTGATGGTGCCGGTCACCGTCAACTCTTTCATCGATGCCGAGGATGTCGTCGATGCCCTCGACCTGCGCGGCTTCGGCACCCAAAAACGCACCTGGCTGCGCCAACTCCGGTTCGGCGCCGTCGACTACCTCGTCGTCGGGTTCTTCCTCCTTCTCGCCCTGCTCGCCACGACCGCCAGTCTCACCGGACGGATGCCCGCACTATGGATTTTCTGAACAGCCTCGGCAGTTCGCCCACCACCACCGATCGGCCTCGCACCCGCCCGCAGCTGCATACGGCCCCCTGGGTGGTGCCCGTCACCCGGGAGCCCATCCGCGACGGCGCCGTGCTCGTGATCGACGGTCGCATCAGCGCCGTCGGACCGGCAACAGAACTCACCAGCGACCTGCGTCGCATCGGAACCGACTGGGGCGAACACGCCTGGGAGGGCGTACTCATGCCCGGCCACGTGAACGCGCACTCGCACCTGCAGTACACCTGCATGGCCGACGTCGGCCGAGGCGTCTACGCCGGCTTCGAAGACTGGTCACGCGCCTTCCAGGTGGTCTACGAAGAGCCGCACGACTGGGGCCAATCCGCCGCAGACGGCCTCGCCATCGCCCTCGCCGCGGGAACGACGGCCATCAGCGACATCGTCACAGACACCGAAGCCCTCGAAGTGCTCAAACACGGCCAGATGCACGGCATCGCCTACTGGGAACTGATGAGCTGGCTCACCGACGAGTGGATGACCAGGGGCCGCACCGAGACCATCACCCGGCTCGGCACCAGACCCCGTGACTTCCTCGGACTCTCCCCGCACGCGCCGTACTCCCTCGACACCGACGTCATCCGTGACCTGTCGACCCTGTCCGAAGAACTCGGCGTGCGCCGTCACATGCACCTAGCCGAGTCCGCCTGGGAAGCCGAATACACCCTCAGCGGCACCGGCCAGCTGGCCGACCAGTGGCGCACCTGGGGCTACGGCGAGTTCGCGCTACTGCGCGGCGGCGGCACCCAGCAACGACCCGTGTCCTACGCCGAATCGATCGGTGCACTCGGCCCCGACTGCCACATCGCGCACGGCATCTACGCCGACGCCGACGACCGCGCCATCCTGCGCCGCACCCACACCGCTGTCGCACTCTGCCCGCGCTCCAACGCCGTGATCGGCCTCGACGAGGCACCCGTCGCCGCGTACCTGCGGGAGGGCAATCTCATCGCCGTCGGCACCGATTCGCTCTCGTCAACGCCGTCGCTCGACCTGATGGGTGACGTCGCGGCGCTGTACACGCTGGCCCGCACCCAGGGTTACGCCGACGCCGACCTGCACAGCAAGCTGCTGCGCGCGGCCACCCTCGGCGGGGCCGTGGCGATGGGAATGGACTCAGGCGAGCATCGGATCGGTAGCCTCGCTTTGGGAGCACTCGCCGATTTCGCGGTGCTTGATACCCTTGCGCCCACTGCCCACGACGTGGTCGCCGCCATCGTCGAAGCGGGCGACGGACACAACCAGGCAACGATTATCTCGGGAGACATCCGATGGCAACGCACGAACTGAACAGCAGGCTCGCCATCCGCCGCACGGCCTCCGGCGATTTCATTGAACGTTTGGAGCGCCCGGCGCTGGCCGTGGAACTCGGTCTCGAACCGCACCCGGAGGGCGGGTGGTACCGGCGCACCTGGACCTCGCCGGTGCCGGTGACGCTCACGGATGCCGACGGGACGGAGCGCATCCGGCCTGCGGCCACCCTCATCCACTTCCTCCTGCCGGCGGGGGAGTTCTCCGCCTGGCACCGGGTGTCGTCGACCGAGATCTGGATCTGGAACGGCCAGGGCACCGTGGAACTCGAGCTCGGCGGCTCCGGCGACGAGCCCGACACCGAGGTGACCGCGATCCTCGGCGGCCGGCTGCTGCGCGGGGAACGCACCCAGGTGATCATCGGCGCCGACGTCTGGCAGCGCACAGTCCCGAGCGAGCACGACGCTCTGGTCAGCTGCCTGGTATCACCCGGCTTCGATTTCGCCGACTTCTCGATGGAGTAGCGGCGGGGCAGCGTCGGCCGTGCCGTGTGAATGCCGGCCGGACAATCGAACATCGCGGGTCACCTACCGCCAGGAGTGACCGGTGAGGATACGCAGCCAAATGGACGAGAACAGAGAAAACACCGCAACCGACGAACTGCCCGCAATCGACGGTGACACCTGCTGCAGGCGCCGGAGCGCGCGGATTTCCGATAGCCACAACCATCACCGGGCAGCAATAGGTCACCTGGTGTGCCGCTGTCAGGTCGGGCCTGTTGAGGCCGGGGATGGCCCGGATGATGCACGTGGTGCATCGAAACGGTCCTAGGCGTAGAGGAACTGCCCGTGCTGAGGATCACGCACGGGCACCTTTGATGGCGCCACCTGTGCCTCGCAACGAGGACCACCCGGTCAACTGCGTACTCTCCCAGAACGGTTCCGGGAACCCAAGTCGTGATATACAAGATCCGTGGGGAGCATCCGCCGTGAAGACGTCGATGGGTCTACCGCTACTGCGCTCGTTCATGGAGGCGTTATCCTTCACTCTCAGCCATGGAGAGGGCGACTTGTAGTTCTGCACAGGCGTTGCTCACGCGGTGACATACATCGGTGCAGAGTTTCCAGCCGCTAAAGAGCTGAGCCATCCGTTCACATGCTACGACTGACTCCATGCAAGCTTCCTCGCACGCTTCCAGAGCGGCGATAGCAGCTGCATGATTAGGGCGCGTCGTCCAAGACAACACTCTCGTTGTCACTATCCCGATTTCCACGCAGTTTAGGTCGGCCGTGAAACACGCGGTGATCTCTTCATCACCGGTCAAGGCTAAGCACTCGGCAGCACAGAGTTCACTCACCGCAATCAGCTCTGCGCACGCGTTCTCGCAGGTACGTATTCGTTCTTGAATTAGGGTGTCCGTGACATCAAGCATGAGATTGACGATATCGACGCAGCGGGACGCGCACCCCCGCCGAAAGTCCCATACCGCCCGTCATCCCAACGGCAGCTGGGAAGAGCCCGACTTCGCGCAGAACGGTGGCGCCAGTTGACAGTGCCATCGTTCGGACCGCCAAACCTGTTCCGCTGGAGAGGGGTCGAGCTGTCGTATTCACACTCAAATGCGAAGATATAGGCTACTTGTTGCCATAATCACGACTATCAGCGACATATCATTTGACATATCTCTTGAATCAGCGGGCGAGTGCTGCGCAGTCATCCGTAACGTAATTCGCTGGGATTGCGTCATGACGAAGGGCTAGGGATTGTCAGGCATTCCGCCGAAATGGAGAGGCCGTCCGTGGCCGTCCGCACGACCTGTAGGGAAGCCGTCAGGATTTCCGTATTCGGTGCGCGGGTTCCGTAGGAGTCGCTAAAGCCACGCGATTCTGGGTCGAGGGTTATGAGGTGAATAGTGCGCGAACGCTTCGTTCGAAAAGCCGGCTTTGCCAATGACTTTCCCCTGTCCTTAAAGGGCAGTGCAGATGGAGAGCCTACACGGTCTCGGTCAGCCGGTATGGCAGCGTGGGCCAACGTCTCGTGTTGTACCCGCCGGGAGTTTCGGCGCCGCAACGTCGCTGGGTTCGCCTGTGGCGTGGCTGGATGGTGTTGGGCGTGGCGGGTGTTCTTGGACTTCTAATTTCGCTCGGTGCGGCTCGTGCGTCGAGGCTGGTGATCATCATGGCCTGTGTCACGTCCTATGTTCTTGGAACTGTCGCCGTGGCCCGATGTGCCGGCCCGGTTCACGGGCAGGTGCTCGAGCTAACGGCGGCGAGATCTAACCTGGTGCCCGATGCCGGGCACGCTCTCGAGTGCCAGTACCTGGCGACGCTGGCCGCGACGATGACCAGTGCTGACGCGGCGCTTGTCAGCGGGGTTTCATCACCCGCGGAGCACGAGGTGGGGTGGTGGGACGTCCTCACGAACGCCCAGGTACATCTCGCTGCGGCCAGCAACGACCGGTAGCCACCAACTCTCTTTCCCCGGGAGCTGGAGGCTCTCGTGGAATCAAGACTGGTGGCTATGGTTTAGCAGTACGCGGCGATAGCCGACTGGTGAATCGGTTGTTCCGCCACGGAACGCCATGGTAGGGCCAGGTAGGGTTCGAGCGGGCTGCGTGAGGCGCGCTGGTCGATACGTTCTGCGAGCAACCCGGGTTGGTCACAATCGGTCACCAACAGTACCGTCACGGTTATATAGGCACCGCAGATACGCTCCAAGTGCGCGTGGGCGTACTCAGCAAACCCGTCTGCAGCTTTGAGCATGACGCTTTCCCGCAAGTGTTTCGGTTCGGCAACGACGAGGATGATGTGTTTGAGGTGGGGCAACCAATCACACAGCCGCTGGCTTGGGAGCAGCTCCCATCGAAGTCGGGACCTCAACCCTCGGACTGTTAGCTCGGGCGATGTCGCATTGATGCCTGTCGCAACGGCTTTAACTGCACGGCGACGGAACGTCCGGCCCGGGATCGGGGGTGTTGCAAGCACGTTCGGCATGTGTGCAAAGGCCCGCAGGGTGTCGATCTCGTCGCCCCGGAGGACGATCGAAGGCGCTGTGATCGGTGGCACCACCAGTTCGGCGTGGAGTCTCATTTCAAGCACGCGCGGGCCAAAGGGAGATCATCATCCGGATCGTCTGAACGCTCCTCTCCGAGCCGGCCCGGATTGCGGCTGTGTCGACGGGCGTCGCTGAGGGGTACGGTTCCCTCGCAGGGAACTGCGATGAGGTCGCCGACGGCCACGTCGGACGGTAGCCACACCCATTGCATGTCGTCCTTCGGTCGAGGACGAAGTTGCATGCGCTTCGTGTGAACCACGCTGCGCCGACCGACAACACGGGCCGCGGACAGAATCGGGCGGCAGCGGTCGAGCTCGGCGTCGACCCAAACGACTAGACGACGGTGCGAATCGGTGAAACCAGTCTCTTCCACCCGGGTGAGCAGCACCGTGATGAATCGTTGCGGTGATGGGGTCTGCTGCGCCCAGAGGCTACCGGCCGGGCCGATGCGAACGGCGGGCGTCTGGTCGCTGCTGGTGCGCACCAGCGAAGCACCGTTGATGATGAGGTCATCTTCGGTATGCACCGTGCCCGCCGGCCAGCACTCGGTCGTCGAGGCCCGATGCGCCAGGGTCCGCCGGGCCATGATGCTGGACATGAGAGTCACGATTCCTCCGTGCTGTGATTCTGTGGTTGCAGTGGTTGATTCATGCGAGTTGTGCCAGCCAGGTCAATTCAGCGGTGTCAAGCTCGGGGGGTGTCACCGTGTCGTCTTCTAATTGCGGCCTCGCGCGGACATCGCGGAGGGCGACAACACCCGTACAGGGGATGGCGAGCAGGTCACCTTCACGGAGATCGTCGGGCAGCTCCACCATGCCGCGACCGAGACTGGGGGTTTCGTGAGATTCGCCGGAGAGCAGAATCGCGGTGGTGCTCTTGACCGTCGAGGCTCGCCCGATGAGTCGGGTTTCCCGCCAAATCGCGT
>NZ_PPXD01000008.1 GCF_002909375.1 Cryobacterium zongtaii | reverse complement strand
ATCTCTGTCGCGGTATCCCCTAGAAAGGGACCCTACGACCGAGGTTTTTGGCATTTGACATTGTGCACGCTGTTGAGTTCTCAAGGATCGGACGCACCCGACTTCAGGCCTAATGGCTGTCGCTCCGGGGCACTTCGATGTTTGTTCTTGTTGTCTGCTGGGATTCCTATTCGGGAATTCGAAGCAAACTTCATCAAGCTGTACAAAGCGAAGAATCGCTTTCTTTTCTGCTTGGATTTGGTCCCGCTTGAGGCCGGTAGCTCTTCGGCTTTCCGAACCTGTGGGGTGACGAGAGATGACATTACGGGGATTCTGGGGGGGTCGCAAATCCCATCCGCATCCCGGGCGTGTCGCCCTAGCGAGGATAGGGTCGACAGACCAGCATCGGCGCTTGAGAAGGGCTCTTTCATGGACTCCACGCACGACATCGTGATCGTCGGAGGCGGCCATAATGGCCTCACCGCCGCGGCCTATCTGGCCAAGGCCGGGCGGAGGGTGCTGGTTCTCGAACGGGACGACCACGTGGGCGGAGCAGCGGTATCGGCTGCCGCCTTCACCGGGGTGGATGCCCGTCTGTCCCGGTACTCGTACCTGGTGAGCCTGCTGCCTGCCCGCATCATCGACGAGCTCGGCCTGTCGATCGAGCTGGCGCGGCGGCGGTACTCGTCGTACACCCCGGATCCGGCCAACCCGGCGACCGGCCTGCTGGTGGATGCGGGCGATGCCGAGGCGACGCGGGCCTCCTTCGACCGGATTGGAGCCGGGGCGGACATCGCGGGGTGGCAGCAACTCGGTGGCGACCTCGGGCATCTGGCCCGTGCGCTGTTCCCCACGGTGTGCGAGCCGCTTCCCACCCGGTCAGAGGCCCGCCGGCTGGTCGGCGACGACGCCCTGTGGGACGAGCTCATCGAGCATCCCCTCGGCGACATGCTCAACCGGCGATTCGGCTCCGACCTCGTGCGCGGGGTGGTGGCCACCGACGGCCTGATCGGCACGTTCACCTCGGTGAATGACGCGTCACTGGATGCGAACCGCTGCTTTCTCTACCACTCGATCGGAAACGGCACCGGCGACTGGGATGTACCCGTCGGCGGTATGGGTGCGGTGACCGGGGAGCTGGAGCGAGTTGCCCGCCAGGCCGGTGCGCGCATCCTGACGAGCGCAGAGGTCACCAGCATCGATCCGGACGGCACCGTGCGCTACCGGCACGAACTCCGGGACGAGAGCACCGTGGGAAGCCACGTGCTGGCGAACGTGGCACCGTGGGTGCTGGACGGCCTGCTTGGTGAGCGCACACCGGACACCGTGAAGCCCGAGGGCGCCCAGGTGAAGGTGAATCTGCTGCTCAGCCGACTTCCCCGCCTGCTTGATGCGTCGGTGTCGGCCGAGGCCGCGTTCGGCGGAACCTTTCACATCAATGAGACGCTCAGCCAGCTCGAGGACGCGTATCGGCAGGCCAGTGCGGGCCGGGTCCCCGGTCTGGTCTCCTGTGAGATCTATTGCCACTCCCTCACCGATCCGAGCATCCTCTCGCCGGAACTGGTGGCGGCCGGCGCGCAGACCCTCACGGTGTTCGGCCTGCACACCCCCGACCGGCTTACCCGCCTGGACAACACCGCCGTCAGGGCCCAGTTGCAGGCCGCCGTTCTGGCCTCCCTCAACTCGGTGCTGGCCGAACCCATCGAGGACCTGCTGCTCCGGGATGCCGCCGGCAGGCCGTGCATCGAGACCAAGACCACCGCGGACCTCGAGTCGGCGCTCAACCTGCCCGGCGGGGACATTTTCCACGGGCTCCTGTCCTGGCCGTTCCTGGAAGATGACGCGCCCAGGGACACCGCCGCCCAGCGCTGGGGCGTGGCTACCCGGCATCCGCGGATTCTGCTCTGTGGAGCCGGCGCTCGGCGCGGCGGCGGGGTGAGCGGACTCGGCGGGCACAACGCCGCCATGGCCGTGCTCGAGGGCGACTGAGGACTCTGGCGGCGGCCTCGAACTAGGCATAGCCTCAGAGGGAAGGCTCGTGTTTCACTCAACGTGGAGGTCACCATGCCCACCCAGCCCCTGCCCGGTCCGCCGGACGTCGCCCACGCCACAGGGCGGTTCGCCCACCGGGAGGACGGGCTCTATCTGCTCTTCGACCGCATCTTCCCGGCGGCCCCGGAGTCGGTGTGGGAGGCCGTGACCAAACCCGAGGGCCTGCACGGCTGGATCGGCACCTACACAGGGTCCCCTCGCACCGGGGCCGTGCGGTTCCGGATGGAATCGAAGAACGACTCGCAGTGGGAGTACGTGAGCATTCTGGAATGTGTCGAATTCAAGAAGTTGGCGCTGGACATCGGCGAGGGCGAGGATGCCTGGCGGGTGATGGCGCATCTGTCGGGCGGATCCGGCAAGACCGTGCTGACCTTCGGGCTGCGGCTGCACTCCCCCGCCGAGGCCGCCACGTTCGGGCCGGTCTGGGACTACTACCTCGATAGGCTCGTCGCCTCCCGCACCCACCACGCGCTGCCGTCGTTCAGCAAGTACTACCCCGCGCTGCAGAGTCACTATCAAGAGCTCCTGGTGCCCAAGCCCACCCCTGCGCCAGCAAGCGAGGACCGCGCCTAGCCACTACTCCCAGATGCTGGGGGCCGGCGCCCGGGTAGCGGGCATGGCCACGTCGGCGCTCCACTCGAGCAGCCAGTCGGGCACGCTCACTTCGGCGGGCACGGCACCGACGGCGTCGGTGAGTTCGTCGATGGTGACCACGCCGCCCGTGCGCTTGAGGAACCGGCCGCGGATGAAGCCGCGGGCGTAGACCTCGACGTCGCCCGGTCTCGCATCCGGGCCCTCAACGGGCCGCACGAAGCGTTGCTCGACGTAAACGGCCTTGTCGTCGAAACCCAAGATGCGCGACTCGACGGTGAACCGCTGGCCGAGTGTCAGTGACTTGCGAAAACTGATGGTCTCGGCCACCACCACCGGATACCAGCCCTTGGCCTGGAAGATCGCCCAGATTCCGGTGCGGTGCAGCATGTCGAACCTGGCGATGTCCATGATCGACAGGTACACGCCGTTGTTCATGTGCCGCAGGATGTCCTGGTCGGTGGGCAGCGTGATGAACCGCGTGCGGGCGACGTCGTAGTGCCCGAGGCGTGGGCCGAAGCGCGACAGCAGGCTATGGAGCAGGGTTCGAAAGAACATGTGCACCCGATGATGCTAGCGGGCGGCGGCCTCCGACAGCTCGCGCAGGGCCGACGTCTCGTCGATGGTCTGCAGCACCCTGTCGCGCAGCACAATCCGGCCCCGGGCCACGGCGTGTCGCACGTCGGTGGCCGTGGCCGTGTAGGCCAGCGCAGACCACGGGTCACGGCCGGGGCTGCTGTTCAGTGTGTCGATGCGCACGACCTGGAGGTCGGCCTGCATGCCGGGCTCGATCGTGCCCACGTCGGCCAGACCGAGGGCGCGGGCGCCGTCGACGGTGCCGAGCCGCACGGCGCGTTCGGCGCTGATCATGGTGGGGTCGTTGCTGGTGCCCTTGTGCAGCAGCGCGGCCATCCGCACGGCGGCGTACATGTCGAGGGAACCGGCAGAGGCGGCCCCATCGGTGCCCAAGCCCACGGCGGCGCCGTGCTGCAACAGCTCGGGCAGCCGGGCGATGCCGCAGCCGAGCTTGAGGTTCGACATCGGGCAGTGCGCCACGGCGGCGCCGCTGGCGGCGATGCGGGTGACCTCGTCGTCTGTGAGGTGCACGGCATGGGCCAGGACGGTGTGGTTGGTCAGCAGCCCGGCCGCATCGAGCACGGCGACCGGCCGGTCACCGTTGACCTGCACCGTCAGCGCCAGTTCGCCGAGGCTCTCAGAGGCGTGCGTGTGGATGCGGGCGCCGCGCGAGGCGGCCAGCTCCCGAATGCTCTCCAGCTGGTCGCTACTGAGGGTGTAGGCCGAGTGGGGCATCACCCAGAGGTCGTCGTCGGGCGACTCGGTGCGGTTGTCGGTGAGGATCGATCTGGCTTCCTCGAGCATGCCCGCGAAGTCGCGGCCCTCGGGGTCCGCGTTGCCGAGGAAGGTGGGGCCGTTCAGCAGCCGGAATCCGGCCTCCGCCGCGACAGCGCGGCTGGCCCGCGGGAACCAGTACATGTCCAGCGCCGTGGTGGTGCCGCCCAAGAGGCACTCGGCGATCCCGGCCCTGGTGCCGACGGCGACAGTCTCGGCGCTGAGGGTGGCGAGTTCGGCGCCGACCATCCGCTCGAGGAACACCTCGAGGGTGACGTCGTCGGCCGCGCCCCTGAACAGGTTCATGGCCAAGTGGCTGTGGGTGTTCACCCAGCCGGGGGCGATCACGCAGCCCGGGCTCTCGAGCACCTCCGCCGCGTCGTACCGGGCGAGCAGGTCGGCGGCCGGCCCGACGCCGACGATGATCCCGGCACGGATGGCGACGGCGCCGGCCTCGATGATCGTGCCAGCGGCGTCGACGGTGAGCACGGCATCCGCGGTGAGGATCAGGTCGACGTGGTCGGTGGCCATCAGGCGAGCTCCGGCAGGGCGACGAGGGCGTCGAGGGTGACGGAGATGCCGCGACTGACGCCATCCGCCACGACGGTGCGATGCGGGTCGTATCCGGTGGTGTCGACGAGGTCGTCGGCGGTGGCGCCGTCGATCACGAGGCCGCCGCCCGCGCGCACGCCGCGGGTGGAGGCGAGCACGAGCAGGGCCGAGAGTTCCATTTCGATGGCGAGCACGCCGAGCTTCACGTAACCGGCCTGGTTGAGATCGATGATTCCCGGGTAGAAGGCCGCCCGGGTCCAGACGATTCCGCGGTGGTGGGGGGCGTCGTGCCGCCGGGCTGCCTCGGCCAAAGCGATCACGACCTCGGGATTCGCGGCGGCCGGGTAGCTCTCCGGCACCAGCTGGTGGGTGACGCCGTCGTCGCGCACGCAGGACTCGGCGATGATCAGGTCGCCGTCGCCGATGCCACGCAGCAGGGCTCCGGCGGTGCCGAGCCTGATGATGGTGTCCACGCCGGCATCCATCAGCTCCTGGAACAGACAGATGGCGCCGGGGGCGCCCACACCGTGCGAGGAGACGACGACGGTGCTGCCGTTCCAGTCACCGACGAACGAGCGATACTCACGCTGGTGGGCGACCTCGCGCACGTTGTCGAGCAGGTGGGAGATCTGCTCGGCCCGGAACGGGTCACCGACGACGAGGGCGCGGGTGGGTAGCCCGGTCTTGGGGAGCCCGGTCACCGGGAACGTGTCGGCCTGGCTCATGTGTGCTCCTCTTGGCTGGCGCGGCCCGAATGGCCTGGCAAGTGTCGAACTTGTCTACCATGCCCGGGCAGAACCGCGCAGGCCGGGGAGCTAGGCCAGGGCGGGCTCGGCCTGAGCAGGCGTGTACCGAGCCTGGGTGGGCAGCGCCGCCACCTTGCGCACGAATGAACCCAGACGGCGGTAGACCTCCTGCGATTCGGGGTGCCGGGCGTCCTGCTGCCAGGTGTGCCGGGTGTTGGTGCGGTGCCGGCCGTAGATCACCGTGTCGGCCAGGATGGACCGTCGGCGCAGGGCCTCGATGAAGTTGAGGTTGGCCCGGTAGAAGTAGTCGCGCTCGGAGGTCGTGATGAAGACCGGCGGGAAGCCCTTGTCGAGCCACTCGATGGGCGAGAGGAATCGGGCGGCGTCGCGCAGCGACATTCCGGGGCTGCGTTCGGGAAGCAGCATCCGCAGGAAGTTGAGGCTGAGCACGAAGCCGCGCTCGAACATGACCGAGAAGTCGGCGATACTGCAGTGCTGCACGAGTCCGCGCAGGTGGCCGGCCTCGATCGGCAGGTCGAGGTTGTAGTGCGCGGCGAGGGTGTCGTCGTTGGCCGCGGCGGTGAGCAGGGCCGCGATGTGCCCGCCCGCCGAGTCGCCGCCGAGAACGATGCGGGTGGGGTCGCCGCCGTATTCGACGATGTTGCGCTGGACCCAGGTGAGCACAGCGTTGGCGTCGTCGAGCATGTGGCCGATCTTGAATCGAGTGGCCATGCGGTAGTTGGCGTTGACGACAACCATGCCCTCGACCGCCTGGCTGGCAGCGTACTTGGTGAGCGGCGCCTTGTCGCCGGACGTCCAACCGCCGCCGTGGAAGTAGATGTAGACGGGCAGCGGGCTCGGTGGCGTGGTCACGTCGTGGCTGTCGGGATGACCGTCGTGGTGCTCGTGCGGCACGAGAACGTCGAGGCGGTGATCACGGATGCCGTCGCCCACGTAGTCAAGGTCGAAGTGGTAGTCGACGTCGTCGATCGGGTCGGCGTTGAACTTGTGCAGTTCGCCCGGCGCGATGCGCGTCATGATCGCTTTCCAGAGCCACACCGGCACCCTGGACAGGCCGGTTTCCCGGTGCGTGAGGTGCGAGTCCGCGGAGGGGCCGGCAGCGGGGTCGAAGCTGGTGCTGGAGTGGGGGGACGAGTGAAACATGGTGCCTTACTGCCGACGTGGCGCTACCGGAAGCGGCTTCGAAGTGCCGACTGGCGTTGGTAGCGCTTGCATCGTTTTTTGCCGCGTGTAGAACATAGGCGCGCAACCATGAGATGACCTGAGAATCTCTCACTTGGCTTGAATCGACCGTCCCCTTGCATCAGCCGCGGCTACTCGTCTTGCCGGCGGTATTTGGGGTCGTGGGCGCGGTGTTGGGGTGGTTTTCGCCAGGTTCCGGTGGGGTCGATCCAGTGGGGGGCTTTGACTTCGGGCATGCCCAGGACCATGCGGATGTGCCATCCGGAGGTGTCGATGTTGTGGTGGTGATACCAACACAGCAGCACCCCGTTCGAGGCGTTGGTCGGGCCGCCGTTTTGCCACGGTGTCACATGGTGCACTTCGGTCCATTGCGGTGGGCAGGTGCAGCCGGGGATGATGCAGCCGCCGTCTCGGGCGGTGATCGCTTTGCGTTGCAGCGGGGTGAAGCAGCGGACTTTGTCGCCGAGGGCGAGGACGGCGCCGGTGCCGCCGAAGAAGATCGGCCGGAAGCCGCCGTTGTCGACCATCTGGTTGATCGTTTTCATCGAGACGGGGCCCTCGACGCCGTCGATCCAACCGACGCCGACCCCGTTGATCAGGTCGGTTGCGTTCACGTGCACCATCACCGTCGGTGGCATCCCGCCCATGGTCGGGGTGCGGGGGTCTTGGGCGACCTGGACGAGGATGCCGCGGAGAATATCGGCACGTTTCTGGCCGCCGTCGCGTTCGTCGAGGATCTCGCCGGGAACGAGTTCGCCGGCCTCGATGCGCTGCTGTTCGTCCGCGGACGGGAACGCGGGGGCGCTGCGCGCGGACTGGAACGTATTGAACAGGTTCTGCATGATGCCCTTAAGCTCCGGGGTCACCCCACCGCGCAGCGGGTGCAGGCCTTGGCTGAGTTTGCCGAACGAGAACGTGGATTTGGCCTCGAGGATCTCCACGGTGGGCGCGGCCCCGTCCGGATTCAACACCGCCTGCCACGTCGCCGCCATCTCCCGAATCCGGTCCGCCGGAAAAGTGAACCCCGCCGACGCACCCAGACGGCGGACCGGCCCCGTGCAGGCAGGCCCGGCACCATCGGTATCGGTATCGGTGGCGGTGGCGGTGGCGGTGGCGATGTCGCCGGGTCCGGGGGTGCCGCCGAATACCGACCCGGTTGCCGATTCCACCAGCTCGGCTTCACCGCCGTCCACCAGCGACTGGTCGGCATCGAAGCGGCCGTGCACCTTGTAGTCGGCCAGGCCCTTGACGATGTTCTCGGCCGCGTCGATGCCGATCTCCCCGGCGGTCAGTGCCGCGGCCACGAACGGGAACTCGGGCTCCAGGACCGTGCCGCCCAGCATCCGCGGGGAGACCTTCTCACCCAGGGCCACGCGTCGTTTCATCTCCGGCACCGACATGCCCGTCAACCGAATCAGCAAATCCGTGGGGTGCGAGGTGCCCAACCGCCACGCCAACGACTCGGAACCCAACCCCGTACGAGCCCGGTAACCCACCACGGTCGCCGTGGCCACCCGGGCCGCATCCACCGGCCGACCGGTGCGCTCGACCATCTGCGTCAACGCGACCACCTCCGGGTCACTCAACGCGTTCACGTCAATGGAGTCCATCACCGCCATCACCGTCCGCGCCGCATCATCCAGAGCCTGGAGCTTCTGACCGAACGCACCGGTATACGCGCGCTGCACCCCCGGCAGCTCGGCCGGATCCCGCCACTCGGGCCGCGGCTTCGAGCGGCCCCGAGTGCGGCCGGCAGTTCCACCTGCAGCGGCGGCCTTCATATCGGTGGTGCCGCTCAGACTGTGGACATCCGGGCCTGTGAGGGGATCCGGACCGGACAGGCCCGTGTTCCAGTCGTGCAAGTTCGACCCGGTGGGAGAGGATCCCGTCGGTGCGGTGGAGCCACTATCCAGCTCGTCGTCCATACCCCCATTCTCTCACGAATCGTAACTATATGCGAGGAATTGTCAGCAAGAACTTGAGCAATTATCGAACACAGTTCTGGGCCAAAGGGGACGGGCGCGAGGGTCTCGACACGCTCGACCGAAGCGATGGGCGCGTAGTCGAGGATGGCTTACGGACGAGCGATCTGCCGCCCGAGGAGAGAGAGGGCTGTCGGCTCAGTACCGCTAGGCGGCGCCTCCGGCGACTCCGGTGGCCTCGAGCACGGCGCGGGCCAAGGTATGGAAGTGCACGTTGAAGCCGAGCACGGCCGGGGTGGCCTGCGGGTCGACGCCGAGGTCTGCAACGTCGAGGGCGTGCAGCACGAACTGGTAGCGGTGCGTGCCCGTTCCGCGTGGCGGTGCCGCACCGATGAAGGTGGGCTGGCGGATTTCGTTGGGCATGACGACGGCACCGGCGGGCAGCAGCACCGAGTTCGCGACTCCGGCACCGGTGGGCAGGCTGTCAACGTCGGCGGGGATGTTGAAAACCGCCCAGTGCCAATATCCGGAACCGGTCGGGGCATCCGGGTCGAACACAGTGAGTGCGAAGCTCTGGGTCTCGGCCGGGAAGCCGCTCCAGTGCAGGTCGGGCGAGACATCCTGACCGCCGGCGCCGACGCCGTACTGGGCGGCGGCCAGCGGGCCACCGTCGGTCATCACCGAGCTGGTCAGGTTGAACTGGGGCACCTCGCCGAAACGGGCGAAGGGATCGATCGTGGTCATGCACACTCCAAGGATCTGGTGGCGGTCTGGTTGGCTCAGCCTACGTGGGCCGCCTCGCGCCCCTCGCCGCCGCCTAAAATGTGGGGGTGGCCATTCCGAAGATCCTGCTCTACTACGTCTTCACTCCGCTCAGCGACCCCGAAGCCATCCGCCTGTGGCAGCGCGACCTCTGCGAGTCGTTGGGCCTGCGCGGCCGCATCCTGATCTCGAGGGACGGCCTGAACGGCACTGTGGGCGGCGACCTGCCCGCCCTCAAGCGCTACGTACGCAAGACCCGTCAGTACGCACCGTTCGCCCAGATCGACTTCAAGTGGAGTGAGGGAACCGGCCTCGACGAGTCCGGGGCGAGCCTGGACTTCCCTCGGCTGGTGGTGAAGGTGCGCGACGAGATCGTGAGCTTCGGCTCGCCAGAGGCCCTCACCGTGGATGCCGGCGGCGTCGTGGGCGGCGGCACCCGCCTGGCCCCGGCCGAACTGCACGCCCTCGTGGCCGAACGCGGCGACGACGTGGTGTTCTTCGACGGCCGCAACGCCTTCGAGGCCGAGATCGGCCGGTTCCGGGGTGCCGTGGTGCCGGATGTGGCGAACACCCGCGAGTTCGCGGCCGAGCTCGACAGCGGCAAATACGACCACCTCAAGGGCCAGCCCGTGGTGACGTATTGCACCGGTGGCATCCGCTGCGAGGTGCTGTCGTCACTGATGAAGGACCGTGGCTTCGGCGAGGTCTACCAACTCGAGGGCGGCATCGTGCGCTATGGCGAGGCCTACGGCGACGACGGGCTCTGGGACGGCTCGCTCTACGTGTTCGACCAGCGGATGTCGGTGGATTTCAGCGACCACGCCACCGTTCTCGGCCACTGCCAGGTCTGCGGCGCGGGCACCAAGAACATGCTCAACTGCCGGGACGTGTCCTGCCGGGAGCAGCTGGTTGCCTGCCCGGACTGCGTGGCCGTCGCCGCCCCGGCCTGCGCGGCACACGCGGCCTGAGCAGATCAGCCCGACCACGCATCCGCTTGCTCGCAAAAAGTAGTTGCTTGCGCAGTTACCTAGCGTGTGCAATCATTTATGACGCGCCTGCAACTACCAGCGCGTGGCCTCGACAGGCTCGACCAACGGCCCGCGCACCGCCGCACCCTTGAAGGAATTTCCGCATGCCCATTGGATTGATCGCACTCGCCCTCGGCGGCTTCGGGATCGGCCTGACCGAGTTCGTCATCGCCGGCCTGCTGCCCGAGGTGGCCGCCGACTTCGCCGTGACCGAGGCCGCCGCCGGCTGGCTCATCTCCGGCTACGCCCTCAGCGTCGCCGTCGGCGCTATCCTGCTCACCGCCGCGGTGACCCGGCTGCCCCGCAAACACGTTCTGGTGGGACTGATGGTGCTCTTCATCATCGGCAACCTGATCTCGGCACTCGCCCCGAGCTACCCGATCATGCTGCTCGGCCGCATCATCGCCGCTCTCTGTCACGGCGCCTTCTTCGGCATCGGCGCCGTCGTCGCCGCCAGCCTCGTGCCGCCGAGCAAGAAGTCCGGCGCCATCGCCATCATGTTCACCGGCCTCACCCTCGCCAACGTTCTCGGCGTGCCGTTCGGCACCTTCATCGGCCAGAGCTTCGGCTGGCGGGCCACCTTCTGGGCGATCACCGTGATCGGCGTTGTGGCCCTGGCCGGCATCGTGGTCCTCGTGCCCCGCGCCACCGACGACACCGCGCACGTCAGCAACCTGCGCGGCGAACTGCGCGCCTTTCGTTCCAGCCAGGTCTGGCTCTCCCTGGTGGTGACGGTGCTCGGCTTCGGCGGCATGTTCGGCGCCTTCACCTACATCGCCTACACACTCACCGAGGTGAGCGGCTTCTCCAGCGGGGCCGTGCCGTGGCTGCTTGTGGTCTTCGGCGCCGGCCTCTTCGCGGGCAACATCCTCGGCGGCAAGGCGGCCGACCGGCGGCTCGATCCCACCCTGGTGGTGCTGTTGATCGGGCTCACGGTGGTGATGGCGCTCTTCGCCCTCACCGCGGCGAACCCGGTCGCCACCGTGATTGCGCTCGTGCTGATGGGCGGCTTCGGCTTCGGGACCGTGCCCGGGCTGCAGACCCGCATCATGCTCTACGCCGACACCGCGCCGACCCTGGCCTCCAGCGCCAACATCGCCGCATTCAACGTGGGCAACGCCCTCGGCGCCTGGATCGGCGGCATCACCATCAGCGTGGGCCTCGGCTACACCTCGCCGCTCTGGGCCGGTGCCGCGATCACCGCGGCCGCCGCGATCGTGATGATCGTGGCCGCCACCCGCCGCAATGTGCTGACCCCGCCCAGCGCCGCGCCGGACCCCGCGGCGAGCGCCACCCCCCTCGTCACCACCGCCTCCTGATCCCCCGCACCCCGAACCAAAAGGACCACCGCATGAGCATCCCCACCATCACCCTGAACAACGGTGTCGAGATTCCCCAGCTCGGCTTCGGCGTCTTCCAGGTGCCGGACGACGAGACCGCCGCGGCCGTGACCGCCGCCCTCGACGCCGGTTACCGCAGCATCGACACCGCCGCCATCTACGGCAACGAGGCCGGCGTCGGCCGTGCCCTGGCCGCGTCGGGCATCCCGCGCGACGAGCTGTTCATCACCACCAAGCTGTGGAACAGCGACCAGGGCTTTGCGAGCACGATTGCCGCCCACGAGGCCAGCCTGGCCGCGCTGGGCCTGGATTACCTTGACCTTTACCTGATCCACTGGCCCGCACCGGCCAACGACAACTACATCGAGTCGTGGCGCGCCATGGAGCAGCTGCTCACCGACGGGCGAGTACGAGCGATCGGCGTCTCGAACTTCGCCCCCGAGCACCTCGAGCGTCTTACCCATACCTCCAGGATCGTGCCGGCCGTGAACCAGGTGGAGCTGCACCCGCGCCTCACCCAGACGGCGGTGCGCGCCGCCAACGCGGCGCAGGGCATCGCGACCGAGGCTTGGAGCCCGCTCGCGCAGGGCGGCCTGCTGGCCGACCCCGTCGTGGCGGATGTCGCCGCCCGCGCCGGCCGCTCCCCCGCGCAGGTCATCCTGCGCTGGCACCTGCAGCAGGGCCGCATCGTGATCCCCAAGTCGGTCACGCCCAGCCGCATCATTGAGAACCTGGCCGTCTTCGACTTCGATCTCAGCCCCGCCGACCTGCTGCTGATCGACGGCCTGAACACCGACTCCCGGATCGGCCCGGACCCGGTCGAGTTCAACGGCTGAGTTGTTTCACCGCTACGCCCGGGACGCCCTTGCGGCCCGGGCGTAGTGGCGCGCCTGGGTGCTCGAGAGCGCGAGCAGGATCAGGATGTCGATCGTGACGCTCACCAGCGATGTGCGCAGGGTGATCTGGGCGCCGTTGAGCGCGTAGTCGGCGAACGAGAGCAGGATGCTCACCGAGGCAAACGACATCGCCACCACACGGGCCCAGTTGTGGCCGGTGAACACCAGCACGGCCAGACCCAGGTAGAGCACGAGGTAAAGCCCGTAGGCCGCGAGCAGCCAGCCAAGCACGGCACCGGCGGCCTGCGGGTCGCTCCGAGCGAGCTTCTCGCCGTTGACCACGATCGTACCCACGAAGCTGTCCCACGACAGGACGACAGTGAGGATGGCGAATCCACCCGTCAGCGCCCGCACCCACATCAGCAGCACCCCGCCGATCACCGACGGGGGACGCTCGACCCTGCCGGGGGCGACCGTGCCCGTCACGACAGCCCGGTCAATTCGATGACGGTTCCCCCATCGGGCAGCGCCGTGCCGGGCGGCGTCCCGATCAGAGGCATCCCGCGCAGGTCGATCACCGGCAGGTCGCCATCCGTCTGGATGTTGTCGCCGCCGCCGTTCCGGGAGTGGTAGCCGGTGGCGAAGTCCCGGATCAGCACCAGGCGGGTCTGCGGCACCGCCCGCCGGATGCTCGCCACGACGTGGTCACGTTCGATGTCGGTGTGCTCGTCGATCTTGTGGGTGACCTGCAAGGTGAACAGCGACAGTCCCACCGCCCTGTCAAAGGTGCCCGCCGCCACCCAGTCCACCCGGTGCCCGCCGGGCAGCATCCAGCCGTCCGGGCAGCGCCAGAAGCGCACGTGGTGGCGCTTGGCCGGGTTGTTCGCCACCTCCTGCTGATAGGCGAAGTCCTGCACCCTGTCGAAGAGCAGCAGCGGACTCACCGGCGCCCGCAGATAGCTACGCCGGCGTACCGTGGCGGTCACGATGCGCCAGCTCGAGGCGAGCGTGACGTCGTCGGCCCGGTTCCAGCCGGCCGCGGCGAGCGCCGCGTGCAGCTGTTCGGCGCTTCCGATGACGGCGAGGTTGACCGGGTCGCCGAGCAGGCCGTCGCTGGTGCGGGTGCGGCCGATGAAGTAGTCCGGCACATAGAGCCGGGTAAGGATGCGGTGCAGGCGCGGCAGCACCAGATAGGCCAGCAGCGCCCAGAACAGCACCGCGAACCAGAGCAGCCCCCAGCCCAGGCCTAGGCTCTCGGTGGCCAGCAGCACCGCCAGCCACACCGACGCGAGGCCGGCCAGCACAAAGAAAAACCCGTCGAGAACCGCCCCGGGCGAGACGCGCCGGCGTCCGGAGGGCACCGCCGGGGTCTCTGGCATGGCGCCATGGTAGTTCGGTGTCGGTGTCGGCGTCAGCGGCGGCGGCGGCGGTCGCCGGATCAATGCTTGGATGGCAGGGTGACCTACGACGTCGAATCGATCCGCGCCCATTTCCCCGCCCTCTCGGCCGGAACCGTGCACTTCGACAGCCCTGGCGGCACGCAGACCCCGCTCGGGGTCGGACAGGCCATCCTCGACACCCTCACCGGCCCGCTGTCGATCCGCGGCCGCCGCAGCCTCTCGGAGCGGAACGCCGACGATGCCGTCACCGAATTCCGTTCGGCAATGGCCGACCTGCTCGGCGCCGACCCGCACGGCATCGTCTACGGACGCAGCGCCACCCAGCTCACCTACGACTTCTCCCGCCACCTCGCGCGCGACTGGGCGCCCGGCGACGAGATCGTGGTGTCCAGGCTCGACCACGACGCCAACATCCGCCCCTGGTTGCAGGCCGCCGACCGCGCCGGCGCCACCGTGGTCTGGGTTGACTTCGACCCGGAGACCGGTGAACTGCCCGCGTCCGCGGTGGCCGCGGTGCTCACCGCCCGCACCCGCCTCGTGGCGGTGACAGCCGCCTCCAACCTGATCGGCACGCGGCCGCCGATCGCCGAGATCGCCGCGGTGGTGCACGAGGCCGGGGCGCTGCTCTTCGTCGACGGCGTGCACTACGTGCCGCACACTTTCGTGGACCTCGCCGTGCTCGGCGCGGACTTCTTCGTCTGCTCGCCATACAAGTTCTTCGGCCCGCACTGCGGAGTGCTCGCGGCGGACCCGGCGCTGCTGGCCGGCATCCACCCCGACAAGCTGCTGCCATCGACGGATGTGGTGCCGGAGCGTTTCGAACTCGGCACCCTGCCGTACGAGACCCTGGCCGGGGTGAGCGCCGCCGTCGACTTCCTCGCGGGGCTCGGCGAGCTGACCACCGGGGTGGCGGCGCGGCCGAGCATCAGCCGCCGGGCGCTGCTGCGCTCCTCGCTGAAACTGGCCGAGGCCCACGAGGATTCCCTCCGCGACCGGCTGGAGTCCGGGCTGGCCGCCCTGCCCGGCGTGACGGTGTATTCCCGGGCCGTCGAGCGCACCCCCACGGTGTTGGTGGGCTTCGCGGGCCGGAGTGCCGCCGACGCCACCGAGTTCCTGTTCGAGCGTGGGATCCTCGCGCCCTCCGGCTCGTTCTACGCGTTGGAGGCCTCCAGGCACCTGGGCCTGGGGGAGGCCGGTGCCCTGCGCATCGGCCTGGCCCCGTACAGCACCCCCGGCGAGATCGATGTGCTGCTGGCGGCGATCACGGATTTTGTGCTCCGGTGACCGCATTCGGCCAAGGTTGACTCACCCACGCCCGAAAAACCCCGGCGGACCGGCTCGTTTTCCCCATAGGCTGGGCATCGAGCGATAGAGGGGACTCGGATGCCAATCGGCGCTGTCATCGAATTCACCAGCATCACCAAAAAGTTCGGCCAGGTCACGGCGGTCAATGACCTGTCCTTCACCGTCGAGCCCGGCCGGGTCACCGGTTTCCTCGGCCCGAATGGCGCCGGTAAGACCACGACGCTGCGGATGCTGCTGGGCCTCGTCGCCCCCACATCGGGCACCGCCACCTTCGGGGGCCTGCGCTACCGTGACCTGCCCCGACCGCTGCACACCGTCGGGGCGGCGCTGGAAGCCGCCAGCTTCCACCCGGGTCGCACCGCAGCCCATCACCTGGGCGTGTACACCATCGCCGCCGGGATCCCCCGCACCAGGGTCGCCGAGGTGCTGCACACGGTGGGCCTGGCCGAACACGCCAGCCAGCGGGTCGGCGGGTACTCGCTGGGTATGCGCCAGCGACTGGGCCTGGCTTACTCGCTGCTGGGAGACCCCGGCGTGCTGGTGCTCGACGAACCGATCAACGGCCTCGATCCAGAAGGCATCAAATGGATCCGCGGCTTCCTCAGCAGCATGGCCGCAGAGGGGCGCACCGTGCTGGTCAGCTCCCACCTGCTCAGCGAGGTGCAGCAGAGTGTCGACGACGTGATCATCATCGCCAAGGGTGAACTGGTGCACTCGGGCCCGCTGTCCAGCCTCGACACCAACATCGCGCCGCAGGTCATCGTGGACTCCCCGGACCGGGACGCCCTCATCGCGGCCCTCACCGAGGCCGGCCTGCCCTTCACCTCCGGCCGCACCGGCCTGATCGTCGCGGTGCCGGACCCCGGCCGGGTGGGGCACATAGCTTTCGCCGCGGGCGTGGAATTGAACGCACTGCACCGGCAGAAGGCGGGCCTGGAAGAATCCTTCCTCGCCCTCGTCGAAGGAGGCGACTCGCTGTGAACCTGATCCTGCGCCCCGTGGCCGCCGAATTCAGCAAGATCCTGACCACCCGGATGTGGTGGATCCTTGCGCTGGTGCTCTTCGGCTATATCACCCTGCTGGCCGGCGGCCTCGCCGCCCTGTTCGGCGGCCTGGACAGCGGCGCCATCACCCCCGACGCCATGAACGCCGGCGGCGGCGGTGCCGACCTGACCAGCCTGGGCAGCGTGCCCCTGTTGATTTACAGCTTCGCCTCCTCGGTGGGGTATGTCTTCCCGGTGCTGCTGGGCGCCCTGGCCACCACGGGCGAGTTCCGGCACCAGACCCTCACTCCCACCTTCCTCGCCACCCCGAAGCGCGGCCGGGTGCTTGGCGCCAAGACCATCGCCCTGTTCGTGGTGGGTGCGGCGCTGGGCGTGGTCGGCCTGGCCGCATCCGTCGGAGTCGGCGCGCTGGTTCTCGGTGGCTTCGGCGTGGACCCGCTGCTCGCCGACGGCGAAACCTGGGCCCTGATCGGCCGTACAGTGCTCGCAATGGCGCTCTGGGCCGTGATCGGTGTGGGCCTGGGCGTGCTCGTGCCGAGCCAGGTCGCGTCGATCGTGATCGTGCTCGCGTTCACCCAGTTCGTCGAGCCACTGCTGCGCTTCGCCGCGACGTTCACCGAGGTGACCGCCGACATCGGCAAGTTCCTGCCGGGCGCCGCCTCTGACGCCCTGGTGGGGGAGAGCTTCTACGCCTTGACCAGCCCGGGCATGGCCGTGCTCACCAGCTGGCAGGGCGGCCTGGTGCTGTTGGCCTACGGGCTGGCCGCCACCGTAGGCGGCTACTTCATCAGCTGGAAGCGCGACGTCACCTGAGGGCGCTTCGGGCAGAAAGGCCCGGTGCCGGACCGGATCCGGCACATCTGGCGGGTCTAGGGTGAAGGCATGTCTGCTACCGAATTCCGCGCGATCGTCGTCACCCGCACTGAGGATGAGTCGGGCACTCGCACCCAGTCCTCGGCCCTGACCACGCTTGGTGACGCTGCGCTGATGGACGGCGATGTCACCGTGGCGGTGGAGTTCTCCAGCATCAACTACAAGGACGGCCTGGCCCTGATGGGCAAGCCCGGCGTGGCCAGGGTCTGGCCGCTGATCGCGGGCATCGACCTGGTCGGCACCGTCGAGTCCAGCAACGACCCACGCTGGGCGACCGGCGACCACGTCATCCTCAACGGCGCCGGGATCGGCGAAAGCCACCACGGTGGCCTCGCCGAACGGGCCCGCGTCTCCGGCGGCTCCCTGGTGCGCCTGCCGAAGGCCGTGAGCGCCCAGCGCGCCGCAGCCATCGGCACGGCCGGCTTCACGGCCATGCTCGCGGTGCTCGCCCTCGAACGCGGCGGCGTGACCCCCGACTCCGGAGATGTCCTCGTGACCGGCGCCGCCGGCGGCGTCGGGTCGATCGCCATCGCGCTGCTCGCGGCGCGCGGCTACCACGTGGTCGCCTCCACCGGCCGCGGGAACGAGCTCGGGGACTACCTGCGCGGTCTCGGCGCCTCCGAGATCCTCGACCGGCACACCCTCGACGAGGCGGGCAAGCCCCTGCAGACCCAGCGCTGGGCCGGCGCGATCGACTCCGTCGGCAGCTTCACCCTCGCCAACATCCTCGCCCAGACCAACCAGGGCGGGGTGGTTGCCGCCTGCGGGCTGGCCCAGGGTGCCGACCTGCCGACCACCGTGATGCCGTTCATCCTGCGCGCGGTCACCCTGGCCGGCATCAATTCGGTCGAGGCTCCCCTGCCCCTTCGCGAGGAGGCCTGGGCGCACCTCTCGACCGACCTCGACCTCGAGCTGCTTGACAGCCTGACCTCGGTCATCACCCTCGAGCAGTCATTCGCGGCCGCCGAAGACATCCTGGCCGGCCGGGTGCACGGCCGCACCGTCGTCGACGTATTGCGCTGACACCTGCTGGCACCTGCCGCGACGGTAAACGCCCAGCTAGGCTGACGGAATGGCCATCATCGCATCCGTTTTCATCGCTCTCGCCGCGGTGCTGCACGTCTACATCTTTCTGATGGAGAGTGCCTGGTGGACTCGGCCGAAGATCTGGCGGCGCTTCGGCCTGGCCAGCCAGACCGAGGCGGAGACCACCCGAGTCCTGGCCTACAACCAGGGTTTCTACAATCTCTTTCTGGCGGTGGGCGCCGTCCTCGGGCTGTTCTTGTACTTCGGCGGCCCCGAGCAGGCCGGCGCGGCCCTGATCCTGTTCAGCTCGGCGTCGATGTTCGTCGCCGCCATCGTTCTCACCACCTCGGGGCCGGGCAGGGTCAGGTCGGCCCTCACGCAGGGTACGCTGCCGCTGATCGGATTCATCCTCTTCCTGTCCGCCTAGGTTCCCGACCGGGCCGGACCGTGCCGAAAGGACCGTTGTGACCCACGTCATCCTCTTTCACCACGCGCAGGGCCTCACCGACGGGGTGGCAGATTTCGCCCAGCGCCTGCGGGACGCCGGCCACGACGTGGTCGTGCCCGACCTCTACGACGGGCTCACCTTCGACACCCTCGACGCCGGTGTCGCGCACGCCGAGAAGACCGGCGTGTACACCATCATCGAGCGTGGCGAACGGGCAGCGGATGCGATGCCCGCGGACACTGTCTACGCCGGCTTCTCGCTCGGCTCCCTGCCGGCCCAGAAGCTCGCCCAGACCCGCCCAGGTGCTCTCGGCGCGATCCTGTACCACGGCGGGGTTCCGGCCGCCATGTTCGGTTCGGACTGGCCAGCCACGGCAGCGCTGCAACTGCACGTGACCGCGGAGGACGACTGGGTCGAGTTGCTCGAAGTCGAGGAACTCGCCGAGGATGCCGGTGCGGCCGAGTTGTACATCTACCCAGGCTCCGCCCACCTGGTCGCCGACCCCAGCCTGAACGAATATGACGAGGAAATCGCCGAGCTCATCCTGGCGCGCACGCTCCAGTTCCTCGACCGCCTCGCCTGAGTGCGGCCGCGAGAGCGGGCACTCGCTTGCTTCCGCCGGCTGTGGCAGCCACAAGACCGCTTTCGCGAGTAGTGGCACGATGGGGGGATGACCTCTGACCCGCCATCCGTGGCCCAAACCGTGGGCGCCCGGCTGCGTGAGCTGCGCCTGCAGAGCGGCCGCACCCAGGCCCAGCTCTCCGCGACCACCGGAATCTCCGAGAGCACCCTCTCCCGCCTGGAGTCAGGGCAGCGCAAGCCCACCCTGGAACTGCTGCTCGCTCTCTCGAGCGCCCATGACGTGACCATCGACGACCTGGTGCACACTCCCGCCACCGACGACCCGCGGCTGGATCAACGCCCGTTCACCCGCCACGGCCGCACCTTCGTGCCGCTGAGCCGTACCGCCGGCGGCCTGCAGGCGTTCAAGGTGACCATCCCCGGGCGCGCCGGCGACGAGCAACTCGAGCAGCGCAGCCACGAGGGATTCGACTGGTTCTACGTGCTGAGCGGTCGCCTGCGCCTGATGCTGGGCGACCACGACATGATCCTCGGCGTGGGCGAGGTCGCGGAGTTCGACACCCGGGTGCCGCACGCCTTCGGCAGCGCGGGGCCGGAGCCTACGGAGATCCTGAGCCTGTTCGGCCAGACCGGCGAACGCATCCACGTGCGGGCCAGCACCATTCGCTGACCCCTCTCGAGCCGGGCGACCTAGGCGGTGGCCTCCGGCGACTCGACCGGCTCATCTACCGGCTCAGCGGTCACCTCAACGTCGCTCTCGGCGACCGGGGCCACCTTGGCGCGAGACGTGCGCTTGGGCTTGACCGCAACGGCGGGTTCGGCGGGCTCGACCGCTTCGGCCGGTTCGACGACCGTGACGGGCTTGGCGGTCCTGACCCGCCGGGCGGGCTTGGCCGGAGCGGCCGACTCAATCGTCTCGGCGGTCTCGGCCGGTTCGACGGTTCCGACGGCCTTGCCCGGCCTGGCCCGCCGGGCCGGCTTCACCGGCGCAGCAGCGTCCACGGGATGACTCGTCTCGACGGGCTTGACGGCCTTGGGGGTTCGCACCCGTTTGGCCGGCTTGACCGGCTTGGCCGGCTCGTCGAGCTCCGGCACGTCCTGCGCGTCGGTGGCCTCGAGCTTGAGCGAGGCGATGAGGTCGGGTGCGTGGTTGGTCGACAGGATCACCCGGGCGAAGTCGTCGCCGATCAGGTCGATCACGACGGCCTGGCGCCGGCGCTTGATGGCCAGGAAGTCCTTGCCGCCGTGGAACTTCCACACACCGACGGCCAGGACCAGCGGCACGAGGGCGCCAGGGGCGCGGATGCCGCGCACCCAAATCCACGGATCATCCGTGATCGTCACCGATCGGATGTTCTCACGCTGGATCACCACGTCTTCTCGGCGGAACGCCAGCGTCTTTTCCGCGGCCGTCAGGTGAATCTCCAGCCGATCGGGATGTACGCGCAAGGAAGCCATTCCCCCAGTCTGCCGGGTCCGGTTGGAAAACCTCCTGTCGCTACCTCACAAAGACGTAACGCCGCCGCGCTGGAGTGCCCCTAGACGAGCCGCTTCAGTCAGCGGGTGGCTCCCGATTCAGGCTGCCGGGCGCGCCTCGGCGGCCGCCTTGGCCGCGGCCGGCAGTGCCTCGAGGATCTTGCCGATCGAGTCGCCGTCATGCGCGGCGGAGACGAACCAGGCCTCGAACACCGACGGCGGCAGGGAGATGCCGCTTTCGAGCATGGAGTGGAAGAACGGCCCGTACCGGTAGGTTTCCTGGCGCTGCACCTCGGCGTAGCTGCGCGGCGGCGTGATCGCGGCTTCCTGACCGAAGACGAAGCTGAACAGGTTGCCCGCGTGCTGAACGCTGTGCGCGACTCCCTCGGCGAAGAGCGCACTGGACACGGCCTCGGAGAGCAGCTCGGCGGTCTCGTTCAGGCGCTCGTACACGTGGCCGTCGGCCGCGGTGAGGGTGGCGATGCCTGCGGCCACGGCCACCGGGTTGCCCGAGAGCGTTCCGGCCTGGTAGACCGGCCCGGCAGGGGCGAGGAAGTCCATCACGTCGGCCCGGCCACCGAGCGCGGCGACCGGCAGGCCGCCGCCGATGACCTTGCCGTAGGTGAACAGGTCCGGCGTGTAGCTCTCGCCGTCCTCGGCCTGCAACGCCCAGTAGCCGCCCGGGTGCACCCTGAAGCCGGTGAGGACCTCGTCGACGATGAGCAGCGCGCCGTATTCGTGGGCGAGGTCGCAGAGGGCCGCGTTGAAGCCGGCATCCGGGGCGACGACGCCCATGTTCGCGGCGGCGGCCTCGGTGATCACCGCGGCGATCTGACCGGGGTACGCCTCGAACGCGGCGCGCACGGCGCCCAGGTCGTTGTACGGCAGCACCAGGGTCTGCGCCGCGGTGGCCGCGGTGACGCCGGCCGAGCCGGGCAGCGCGAGGGTGGCCAGGCCGGAGCCGGCCTCGGCCAGCAGGCCGTCGGAGTGGCCGTGGTAGTGGCCGGCGAACTTGATCAGCAGGTCACGCTGGGTGAAGCCGCGGGCCAGGCGGATGGCCGTCATGGTGGCCTCGGTTCCGGTGGAGACCAGGCGCAGCTTCTCGATCGCGCCGACCCGGCTCTTGATCAGCTCGGCCAGCACGGTCTCGCCAGGGGTGGAGGCCCCGAAGGAGAGCCCGAGTGCGGCGGCCTCCTGCACGGCGCCAACGACGGCGGGATGCGCGTGGCCGAGGATCGCCGGACCCCAGGAGCTGACCAGGTCGACGTACTCGCGTCCGTCGGAGTCGGTGACGTAGGCGCCCGCCGCCTTCACCAGGAACAGCGGGGTGCCGCCGACCGAGCGGAAGGCGCGCACCGGCGAGTTGACACCGCCCGGGATGGAGAGCTGGGCGCGGGCGAAGAGCTCGTCGTT
This sequence comes from Cryobacterium zongtaii, assembly GCF_002909375.1. Taxonomy (GTDB): domain Bacteria; phylum Actinomycetota; class Actinomycetes; order Actinomycetales; family Microbacteriaceae; genus Cryobacterium; species Cryobacterium zongtaii. Next base: position 153,816 of record NZ_PPXD01000008.1, on the reverse strand, counting down.
GTGGGTGGTGTGCGTCATCGGGCATCCGTTTCGGTGAGCCAGGCGGCGAGTTCGACTGCCCAGTAGGTGAGAATGGCGTCGGCGCCGGCCCGGCGGATACTGAGCACCGACTCCTCGATGGCACGGCGGCGGTCGATCCAGCCCTGCGCGGCTGCGGCCTCGATCATGGCGTATTCGCCGGACACCTGGTACGCCCAGACCGGGACCTCGCTCATCGCGGCGACCTCGGCGAGCACGTCGAGGTAGCTGCCTGCTGGCTTGACCATGACGACGTCGGCGCCCTCGTCGATGTCGATGCGGGCCTCGCGCACGCCCTCGCGGCGGTTGGCGGGGTCGAGCTGATAGGTACGGCGGTCGCCGACGAGGGTGGACTGCACGGCCTCGCGGAACGGGCCGTAGTAGGCGGAGGCGTACTTGGCCGAGTAGGCCAGCACGGCGGTGTCGGCGTAGCCGGCGGCGTCGAGGGTGGCGCGCACGGAGGCGACCTGACCGTCCATCATGCCGGACAGGCCCAGCAGCGCCGAGCCGGCCTCGGCCTGCGCCAGCGCCATGTCGTTGTAGCGCAGCAGGGTGGCGTCGTTGTCGACGGAACCGTCGGCGGCGAGCACACCGCAGTGGCCGTGGTCGGTGAACTCGTCCAGGCACAGGTCGGTCTGCACCACGAGGGCGTCGCCCACTTCGGCGACCACGGCGCGGGTGGCGGCGTTCAGGATGCCGTCGGGGTCGGTGGCGCCGGTGCCGGTGGCATCGCGCACGGCGGGGACTCCGAAGAGCATCACTCCCCCGATGCCGGCCGCGGCGGCCTCCGCCACGGCGCGGCGGGCGCCGTCGACGCTGTGCTGCACGATGCCCGGCATCGACGAGATCGGGGTGGACTCGTTGCCCTCACGCACGAAGAGCGGCAGAACGAGCTCGGCGGGGTGGACACGGGTTTCGCTGGCCAGGCGGCGGAGTGCGGGGGTGCTGCGCAGTCGTCGCGGGCGGATGACGGGGTTTATCACCCGACCAGCCTAGGCCTCCAGCCTGAGTGCGCGGGCCTGGGGAGGGCGGGCCGGGGAGAGCGGCCAAGGGGCGTGGCCAGCAGGGTGCGGAAACGGCGCGGCCCGATCCGTGAGGGATCGAGCCGCGCCGTGGGCCGAGCGGGGTGCGTGCTTAGACGCGCGGGGTGGTGACGAGCTCGGGCTCATCCGCCGGGTGCACCGGGTGCGTGCGCTCGAGCGATGCGCCTTCCACGTCGACGTTGGGCAGGATGCGGTCCAGCCACTTCGGCAGCCACCAGGCCGCGTCACCCAGCAGGTGCATCACGGCCGGGATGATGAGCAACCGCACCACGAAGGCGTCCAAAAGCACGCCGATGGCGAGCCCGAAGCCGATCGACTGGATCATCACCGAGTTCGAGAACACGAAACCGGAGAAGACCGAGGCCATGATCAGCGCCGCGGCGATGACCACCGTGCGGCCGGCGTGGAAACCGCGCTGCACGGCCATCCGGGCCGGTGCGCCGTGGGCGTACGCTTCGCGCATGCCGCTGACCAGGAACAGCTGGTAGTCCATCGCCAGGCCGAACAGCACGCCGACAACCAGGATGGGCAGGAAGCTCAGGATGGGCCCCGGGTCATGGATGCCGAACAGCGCACCGAGCCAGCCCCACTGGAAGACCGCCGTGATCGCGCCGAACGAGGCGAACAACGACAGCACGAAGCCGAGGGTCGCGGTGATCGGCACCAGGATCGAGCGGAACACGAAGATCAGGATGATCAACGAGAGTCCGACGACCACGAGCAGGTACAGCGGCAGAGCGTCGGCGAGTTTCTCGCTGACGTCGATGTTGCCGGATGCGTTGCCGGCGACGCCGAGGGAGCTGACCCCGTCGATGTCGAGGCCTCGCAGATCCCGCACCAGCTGCTCGGTGGACTCGCTGTTCGGCCCGTCCCCGGGGATGACCTGGAAGGCGAGCAGCAGGTCGTCGTCGGACGCACCGATCGGTGCGACCGCGACGACGTCGTTCTCCGCCTTCAGCGCGGTTCCGATGCGCACCTGTTCGGCGATGAGCTCGTCGTCGGTGATGGCCGTCTCGAGGTCGGCGACCACGAGCAGCGGGCCGTTGACACCGGCGCCGAACTTGTCGTCGACGAGCTTGTAGGCCCGGTACGCACTCGAGTCCAGCGGCTCGGACGAGCCGGCGGGGAGCCCCAGGCGCATGGACAGCGCGGGGATCGCCACGATCAGCAGCACGGCAATGCCCGCGATCACGGTCACGACGGCGCGCAGGGTGTTCATCGGCTTGATCGGCGCCGAGACCTTGGCGGAGGGGGTGCCGATGTGCGCGCGTGCCTTCTTGGTGAGGATCTTCTCGCCGACCAGGCCCAGCAGCGCCGGCGTCAGGGTGATCGCGACGAGGATCGCCACGAAGACACAGACGGCGCCGACGGTGCCCATCAGGCCCAGGAACGGGATGCCGGTGAGGTTGAGGGCGAGCAGGGCGATGAGCACGGTGGCGCCGGCGAACACCACGGCGTTGCCGGAGGTGCCGTTCGCCAGTCCGATCGACTCCTGCAGCTCTACCCCTCTGCGCAGCTGGGTGCGATGCCGGTTGAGGATGAAGAGCGAGTAGTCGATGCCGACCGCGAGCCCGAGCATGACGCCCAGGACCGGGGTGACGGAGAGCATCTCGACGCTGCCGGACAGGGCGAGCGACGCGAGCACGCCGACACCGACGCCGATGAGCGCGTTCACCAGCGGAAGACCCGCACCGATCAGTGTGCCGAGCATGACGAACAGCACGACGGCCGCGATGATCACGCCGCCGATCTCGCCCGGGCCGAGGATCTCGGGAATGCTGGCGGCGATCTCGTTGGACACCTCGGCGACGACGCCGTCGATCTGGGCGTTCTCCATCTCCTCGACAACCGCCTCCTTCGACTCGGCCGGAACCTGGTTGAGCGACGTGTCGAACTGCAGGCTCGCGACCGCGGTCGTCTCATCGTCCGATACCTGGCGGATGCCCGCGGCCAGGTCGAGCAGGTCGGAGCCCTGTTCCAGGGTGGTGCTCTGCGTCTCCAGGGCGGTGCGGCCCGCATCGAGAGTGGCCTGCTGCTCGGCGATGGCTGCAGCGCCCGCGTCAAGCTGGGCCTGCTGCTCATCCAGCGCCGGCTGGGCGGCGGCGAGTTGTCCGGCCGCCTCCGCCTGGCTGCGGGCAGCGTCGAGCTGTGCCTGACCGGCAGCGAGCTGGGCGGTGGCCGCGTCGATCTGCGCCTGCCCGGCATCTATCTGGGTCGTGCCGTCGACGATCTGCTGGCGGCCGTCGATGATCTGCTGGGCCTGGCCGTCGATCTGCGCTTGCGTGTCGAAGGGGTTGGTACTCGACGTCACGTTGTCGAGCTCGACGGTGTCGGCGAGCAGCTCACCGATCGCCGTTTTCTGCTCGGCCGTGAACGCCGTGTCGTCGGTGGTGGTGAAAACGACGGAGCCCCGACCACCGCTGGCGGCGGGGAACTTCTCGGCGAGCTCGTCGCTCACCTTCTGGGTGGCGGTGCCGGGGATGCTCACCGCCGAGGTGAGAGTGCCGCCGAAGAGGGCGAAGGCGCCGCCGGCGAGGCCGAGAATGACCACCCACGCGACGATGACCAGCCAGGCCCGATGGGCGGAGAACCGACCGAGTCGGTAGAGAAGGGATGCCATAATCCTCAGGTTCTTTCGTGTTTGCCTAGTGACGGGAGGGGGAACTCGCATCGCGTCATCGGGAAGAGAGTGGGTACAGAAGCTCGAGGAGGGTGTGGGTCAGCTTGACGCCGAGTAGCCCATTCGGATGGAGGCGATGAGGCGGTTGAGCAGGTCGTCCCACACCGTCCGGGAGGACTCGTCGAGCGTGGCGCCCGTCATGGCGATCCAGTGCTCCGACACGACCGCGACGCCGTTCATCACCGTGCTGACCAGGATCGCCACCTCGAACGCGTCGATGGCGGTGCTGCGATCGGCGATCTCGGCGGAGAGTTGCTCGGTGGCGCGGGTGAAGACGTCGGTGAGAGCGTGCTGGGAGCGGCCGTTCTCGCCATCCGCGGCGAGGACACCCCAGAGGTAGGACACCACGGTGGGCAGGTCGACGGCACGAAGGGCCGTGGTGATCTCGTCGAAGAGAGCCACCCGACTGCCATCGCCCGCTGGCGTCGCCCGCGTTGCCGCCCGGAAGTCGTCGACGGTGACGCCGAGCAACCGGGTGCAGGTCGTCATGATCACGTCGTCGAGCGAGGTGAAGTGATTGAATACCGTGCGCCGGGAGACGTCGGCACGGTCGGCGAGTTCGTTGACACTGAATTGAGGCTTGCCCCGTTCGCGGATCAGCGCGTCGGCGGCATCCAGGATCGCCCGACGATGCCGTGCCTTGATGTCGGCACGCCGATCGGGGGCGATGAGGGGCGGAATCACATACTTACACTAAGTGCAACGACGCACAAAGTGCAATGCACTCCCAGCTGTTCTACAGGTCCCGGGGAGCGAGACCCACGAGAGCCTCGATGAGGGACTCGGCGCTGCGCTCGTCGGCGATCACGTCCACGCGCAGACCGATGGCCGCCGCATCCTTCGCCGTGCGCGGGCCGATACAGGCGACCAGGGTGGTCCGGGGAATCGGGCCGAGCTGATCCTGCACCTGCTGCGCGACGCTCCCGCTGGTGACCAGGACCGCGTGCACCCGTCCTGCCTTGATGTCGGCGACGACCCGGTCGGAGACCGGCACCCCGACGGTGCGGTAGGCCACGACGGACTCGACGTCGTGACCGATGCGGCGCAGGCCCTCGGTGAGCAGCGGTTTGGCGATCTCGGACCGCAGGGTGAGGATGCGAAGCGGGATGACGCCGTGGGTGGCGGCTTCCCAGTCGGCGAGCAGGCCCTTGGCCGAGTTGTCCTCGGACGGGACGATGTCGACGTGATAACCCGCAGCCACGAGCGCGGCGGCGGTGGTCTCGCCGACCGCGGCGATGCGGGTGCCCGGCGCCACGACGGCCCGGTGGGAGGAGAGCACATCGACGGTGGTGGCGCTGGTGACGGTCATCCAGTCGAAGTCGCCGGCGGCGAGTTTGGCCAGGGCCGTGTCGAGGGCCGCGGCGTCGTCGGTGGGCGCGAAGTTGATCATCGGAGCGACGATCGGCATGGCGCCGCGGGAGCGCAGGTTCGCGGCCACCTGGTCACCCCAGGGCCCGCCGCGGGGCACGAGGACCCGCCAGCCGGCCAACGGCTTGTCCGGATTGTGCCGCACGGCGCTCACAGGGTCACCGACAGCGGGGCGATCTCGGCGGCCCCGCCGGCGAGGAGCTCTCGGGCGGCGCGCTCGGCGACGTCGAGGGCGGCATCCTGCAGGTCGACAGCGGAGTGCGACTCGGGGGTCGCCGCGTGCGATGCGGTGATCCGGCGGGTGCCATCCGGGCTGTACACGGTGGCGGTGAGGAACAGCAGGCCGTCGTCGAGCACAGCGGTGGCCCCGATCGGGGCCGCGCAGCCGGCCTCGAGCCGGGCGAGCACGTGGCGCTCGGCCGTCACTGTGGCCTGGGTGGTGGCGTGGTTGAGCACGGCGAGGGCCTTGGTGAGCAGGCGGTCCGGCTTACCCTGGCGCACCTCGATGGCCAGGGCGCCCTGCCCCGGCGCGGTGGGCCAGTCGGAGAGTTCCAGGTAGTCGGTGGCCATGTTCTCCAGCAGGCCCAGGCGGCCCAGCCCCGCCGCGGCGAGCACCACGGCGTGCAGCTTCTCGTCGGCGACGAGCGCGAGCCGGGTGCCGACGTTGCCGCGGATGTCGACGACCTCCAGGTCTGGACGCTGGGCGCGCAGCTGCGCGGCTCGGCGCGGAGACCCGGTACCGACCGTGGCACCCTCGGGCAGGGTGGCCAGGGTGTAGCCGTCCCTGGCGCAGAGTACGTCCCTGGCATCGGCGCGCTTGGGCGTGGCGCCGATGACGAGGCCCGGGTACTCCTCGGTGGGCAGGTCCTTGAACGAGTGCACGACAACGTCGCACTCGTCGTTCAGCAGGGCCTCGCGAAGGGCGCTGGCGAAGACGCCGGTGCCGCCCAGGCTGGAGAGCGATTCACGGGACACGTCGCCGTGCGTGGTGATCGGGATGATCTCCACCTCGCCGCCGGTCGCGGCCTGGATGCGGTTGGCGACGGCCGTGGTCTGGGCCATGGCCAGGGCGCTGCCCCGGGTGCCGACGCGGATGATGCTCACGGCGCTACACCGGCGACGGCCGGCTTGAAACCGAGGCGCACGTTCTCGCAGCAGCCCGGCCGGCAGATGTCGTACCAGGGGCCGAGGTCGGTCAGGGCTGGACGGCCCTCAACGGGCACGTCGTTGAGACGTTCCTCGACGAGGTCGATCAAGCCGCTCACGTAGACCGGGTCAGCGCCGGGGGTGGGCACCCGCACCGAGAACAGGCCGTGTTCCTTCGCCGTTTCGGTGGCCTCATTGTCGAGGTCCCACATGACCTCCATGTGGTCGCTGACGAAGCCGAGCGGCACGATGACGACGGCGCGGATGCCGCGCGCCGGCAGCAGCGCGATGGCGTCGTTGATGTCGGGCTCGAGCCACGGCATGCTGGGCGGGCCGCTGCGGGACTGGTAGACCAGCTGCCACGGGGACTCGAGGCCCTGCATGACCACGTCGGCGACGGCCAGGTGCTGGGCGGCGTATGCGCCACCCTCCCCGAAGCCGCGCTCGGCGGGCCCGCTCTTGGCGGCATCCGTGGACGGGATCGAGTGGGTGCTGAACAGCACCTCGACCTCGGTGCTGAGGTTGATGCCGGGGTTCGCGGCTTCGACGTCGGCCAGGCCCTGGCGCACGCCGGTGATGAACGGGGTGACGAAGCCGGGGTGGTCGAAGAACTGGCGGATCTTGTCGATCTGCACGGTGCCGGTCAGTCCGGTGGTGTCCAGCGCCTGGGCAAAGTCCTCCCGGTACTGGCGGCAGCCGGAGTAGGAGCTGTACGCGCTGGTGGCGATGGCGAGCAGGCGGTCCTGGCCGTTGGCGTGCGCCTCGGCGATGGTGTCCGGCAGGTAGGGCGCCCAGTTGCGGTTGCCCCAGATCACCGGCAGGTTGATGCCGCGACGGTCCAATTCGGCCTGCAGGGCGGCGCGCAGCACGCGGTTCTGCTGGTTGATCGGGCTGATGCCGCCGAAGTGGCGGTAGTGCACCGCGACCTCTTCGAGGCGTTCCTCCGGGATGCCGCGGCCACGGGTGACATTGCGCAGGAACGGGATCACGTCGTCCTGGCCCTCTGGACCGCCGAAGCCGGCGAGCAGGATGGCGTCGTAGTTCGTCATTACTGCAAGACCTCCACAAGCTCGGCGGTCGAGATGCGCCGTCCGGTGTAGAACGGCACCTCCTCGCGCACATGACGACGGGCCTCCGTGGCGCGGAGCTCCCGCATCAGGTCGACAAGCTCGGTGAGCTCGTCGGACTCGATCGGCAGCAGCCATTCGTAGTCGCCCAGCGCGAACGACGACACTGTGTTGGCGATGGCGCCGCGGAACGCGGCACCCTTGCGGCCGTGGTCAGCGAGCATCTTGCTGCGCTCGGCCTCGGGCAGCAGATACCACTCGAAGCTGCGCACGAAGGGGTAGACGGTGAGCCAGGCCTTGGGCTCGACGCCGCGCAGGAAGCCGGGCACGTGGCTTTTGTTGAACTCGGCGTCGCGGTGCACGCCCATGGCGTTCCAAGTGGGCAGCAGGCTCTTGAGCAGGCGGCTTCGGCGCAGCTCCCGGTTGGCCCACTGCAAGGTCTGAGCCTCATCAGCGTGGGTCCAGAGCATCGCGTCGGCATCGGCGCGGAGGCCGGAGACGTCGTAGATCCCGCGCAGGGTCACGCCCTCGGCCTCGACCAGGGCGATGATGTCGTCGAGTTCGTCGACGAACCGCGGCACGTCGCGACCGTCGAGGTCGTCGGGGTTGGCCGGGTCCTTGCGCAGCACCGTGAAGAGGGTGAATCCGGAGGGCGAGGCCTCGGTGGGTTCAACCTCTGATGAGGTGTGTGTAGCGGGGGTGGGCGTGGTCATGTCTACTGCCTCTCCGGCAGCCGGGTGAGTCATGTGTACTAGTCTCCACCGCTTTGCCCGGAGAGCCAAAAGTAGACCCGCCCACCCGCGCGCTCAGCGGCGGTCGAGGACCGTTTTCACGCCCCACCACACGATTGTTCCCGCTGCCGCGGCAGCACCCAGGGCGACGCCGGCCAGGGCGAGAGGGTTGTCATCGCCGAGCCTGTGCAACCCGAGGGTGAAGCGCCGGGTATTGATCTTGATCTGCTTGGGCACATTGAGCTTGTACTCGATGGCGTCCAGCGTGCCGGCGAGCGCGGCACGCGCCCGGTCGGCTTCGGAGCGCAACTCGGCGGTGCTTCGGTGTTCCGGCGTGGTCTCCGGGCTCTTGTCAGTGCTCATACTCGCCAACTCCCTTGAATGCGTCGACGTCCTTCTGGATGCTCGCGGTCACGCCATCCGGGTCGTGGCGGGTGCCCTTTTTGACCCGGTTGAGCCCGATCAGGGCCAGGATCACCGCGATCAGGAGCAGCGCGACGGCCACGATGAGGGCGGCCAGCCAAAGCGGCAGCACGAGGTCGAGGGCGATCACGGCCAAGGCGATGAACACGATGATCGCGAAGAAGCCGAACACCGCGGCACCGATGAACAGGCCCAGGCCGATGCCGACGTTCTTGGCCTTGCCGGAGATGTCGGCCTTGAAGGCGTCGATCTCGGCCTTGACCAGATCAACGATCTGACCGGGAAGCTCGCTGAGGAGCGTGAACAGTGACTGCTTGCTCTTGGGGTTGTACCCGCTGTTGCTCACTGGCATCCTTCCTTGGACTGTCGTCTGTGAGATTACTGCGCGGCCGAGGTGTCGTCGGCGGCCTTCGCGGAATCAGCCGCGGAGGTGGCAGAATCCGCCGCCGCTTTGGCCGATTTCGTGGCGGATGCGGCGGCCTTCGTGGCCGCGGTGGCGGCGCCGGACGTGCCGGTGGCCGGGGCGCCCTTGGTCTTGTCGGTCTTGTTCGACACTGCAGAAGCGACCTTCTTGCCCGCTTCGTAGAGTGCGCCGGGAACGTCGCCGACACGCTCGAGGGCGAAGTCCTTGACCTCGTTCACGCGCCTCTGCACGGGCGGCCGGTTCCACAGGTCCGAGGCGGCCGACGCGATCTGGTCGTAGCGCTGACGTCCGGCGCGTGCACCCAGCACGTAGCCCACGAGGCCACCCGTGATGAAAAGAAGCTTTCCCCGCATTGTGACTCCATTCCTATACGTTCATGAGTTGCCAGCGTAGCCCCCCAGCCCGGGGAGGCACATGTGTACGGGACCTAAAAGACTCCTGATCAGAGGTCTAGCACTGCCCGCCTGACCCGGATACCCGCCGCGAGGGCGTCGGGGATCACCGAGGCCAGGCCGGTGCCGGAGAGCCAGCCACCGGTCACGTCGAGGCCGGGCGTTGTCTCGACGACCTCCCGCACCCGGCGGATGCGTTCGGGCGCGCCGATCGTGGCCGGCGAGAGGCCGTCGGCCCACAGCGTGCGGGCGAAACCGGCCACCTGACTGTTGGCGAGGTCCACCCCGAGGATCGCGGCGGCGTCCTGCACGGCGAGCTGCTGCAGCTGGTCGTCGCTGAGGCCGAGGGTCGGCACCGGGGCGCCGGCGCGTCCGTAGGAGAGCCGCACAATGTGCCGGCCTGGCGGCGTGAGGGCATCCACCCAGGCCCACTTGGCGGTGACGTGGGTGATCGCCTTGGCGGTGACGCCAGGGGTCCCCTCCGCCACGAGCGCGCCGGTGCCGCGCGGATGCGCGTCCAGCACCGGGGCGTCGAGCACCAGCGTGGCGAGCTCCACGGCGGCCGGTTCCGGCCAGTCCAGGGCGGCGAGAGCTGCGAATTCGGCGCCGAGCGGGGCCAGCAGGGCCAGGGCGGCCGCCGCCGGCACGGCGAGGATGACCTGCCGGGCTTCGAGGGTGCCCGGCTCGGCGTCGGCCGCGGCTTCGGCATCCGTGGTCGGGGCAAGCCGGACGGCCCACGTGCGAATGGTCGTCGCGGTGCCGTCGGCGCCGGTTTCTTCGGTGTCAACGGGCGTGAGGCCGGTCGCGGCGGTGCTCGTGCGAATCTCGACGTCGTAGGTGTCGAGGTCGGTGACGAGGGCGGCGACGAGGCGGTGCATGCCGCCGTTCAGCCCGCGGACGGCGGAACCGGCCGGTGCGGCGGTGCGGAGAGCCGTGACGGCGCCGGAGAGCGACCCGGCCGTGGTGAGGGCGCGGTTGAGGCCCGGGGCCACGACGTCGACCTCGAGGTCGGCGGCCGCGGTGGCGTAGACGCCTCCGGCGACCGGGTTGACCAGGCGTTCGAGCACCTTGGTGCCCATCCGTTTGCCGACCAGTTCACCGAGGCTCTGCTCACGGCCGATCTTGAGCACCGGCATCAGCCTGTCGGCGTAGGCGCGCAGGGCGCCGGACCAGCCGATCGCGCGGCGCACGTCTTCGGCCAGCGGTGAGCCCGGAATGCCGAGCACGCCGGCCTTGGGCAGCGGCACCGACATCGGGGCTCCGCCGGGCCGGTGCGGCGGCAGGTGCAGCCAGGCCCCGGCCGGGTTCGGTTCGATGATCTCGGCGGTGAGGCCGAGGTCGGCGATGAAGGCCGCCACGGTGTTGCCGCGCACGGCGAAGCTCTCCGCACCGGCATCGAGCCGGAGGCCGGCGACCTCGTGGCCGGCCACGGCTCCGCCCGGCGCGTCTGCGGTCTCCAGCACGACAACGCTGAGCCCGAGGTGGGCGCACTCGCGGGCGGCCACCAGACCGGCGACACCTCCGCCGATGACCAGAACGTCCTTCATGACCTTGCTTTCCGCCGGCGGCTACCGCCGGCACGTGCTCGAGTGAGCGGTGTTCTAGGACGCGCTGGAGGCACTCGACGTCGTGCTGTGCACGAACTCCACGAGCCGGGTGAGCACGTCGGGGTTCGTCTCCGGCGGCACGCCGTGGCCCAGGTTGAGCACGTGGGACGGCGCCGTGCGGCCGCGCTCGAGCACATCGAGAACGTGTGCTTCCAGCACCGGCCAGGGCGCGTTCAGCAGGGCGGGGTCGATGTTGCCCTGCACCGGCACGACACCGCCGAGGCGCCGGCTGGCCTCATCCAGCGGCACCCTGTAGTCCACCCCGACGACGTCGGCGCCGATGCCGTGCATGGCCTTGAGCAGTTCGCCGGTGCCGACGCCGAAGTGCACGACGGGCACGTTGCGCCGGATCGACTCCGGATCGGCGGCCGCGTCGGCGGCAGGTTCCGTGTAGGTGAGGTCGCGCACGTGCGCGATCGCGGCGGTGGACGCCGGGGCGACGAAGCGGGTGTAGTCGTTGAGCGAGAGGGCGCCGGCCCAGGAGTCGAACAGCTGCGCAGCGCTGGCGCCGGCGAGCACCTGGGCGCGGAGGAACCGGCCGGTGACCTCGGCGGTCCAGGCCATCAGCCGGGCCCACGCGTCCGGATCCGAGTGCATGAGCGTGCGGGCGTGGATGTGGTCCTTGGACGGTCCACCCTCGACGATGTACGCGGCGAGGGTGAACGGCGCCCCGGCGAAACCGATCAGCGGGGTCGAGCCCAGCGCAGCGACGGTGAGCGCGACGGCCTCCCTGATCGGGGCCAACGCCGTGTCGAGCACGGCGGGGTCGAGCGCGGTGAGACTGTCGACATCCGCCGCGGTGCGCACGGCCTTGGCGAGCACCGGGCCCTTGCCGGCCACGATCTCCACGTCCACGCCCACGAGCTTGAGGGGCACCACGATGTCGCTGAACAGAATGCCCGCGTCGACACCGTGCCGGCGGATCGGCTGCAGGGTGATCTCGCTGGCCATGGCCGGGTCCAGGCAGGCGTCGAGCATCCGGGTGCCCACCCGCAGCTCACGGTACTCGGGCAGCGAGCGGCCGGCCTGGCGCATGAACCAGACCGGAGTCACGTCCGGACGGGTGCCCTGGTATGCCCGCACGAGCCGGGAGTCTGCGGTGAGGCCTGAAGAAAGTGGGTGTGTCGTCGCGAGGTTCATCACTCTCGATTGTCCTCTACATCGGCCGGGGGAACGATTCGAGGTGTTGTTGCACACACCGTAGAATCAAGCGGTGTTGATTTGTTTGTCCGCGAACCACAAGAACTCCAGCTTTGACGTGCTCGAAAAGCTGTCTGTGGGCGCCGACTCGGCAGCGGGCGGGATGCTCACGGGGCACGATGCCCTCAGCGGGGCCGTGGTCGTGGCCACCTGCAACCGTTTCGAGGCCTACCTCGACCTCGACGAACCGTTCGGGGTCTCCCCGCTTCCCGCGGTCTACGCCGCGATCGACGCCGTGAGCGAGAGCACCGGCGTGAGCGCCGCGCTGCTGCGCGACACCCTTGACCTTGTGCACGGCAACGGCGTGGCCGAGCACCTCTTCGCCGTGACCAGCGGACTCGAGTCCGTGGTCGTCGGCGAGGGCGAGATCGCCGGCCAGGTGCGGCGCTCCCTCGAGGAGGCCCGCGCCGCCGGCACCACCAGCCCCGAGCTGGAGCGCCTGTTCCAGCGCGCCTCGCAGACCTCCCGCGGCGTGAAGAACCACACCGGCATCGGCGCCGCCGGCCGCTCCCTGGTGCGTCTGGCGCTTGAACTGGCCGAGAGCCGGGTCACCGACTGGGCACACACCCGGGTGCTGCTCGTGGGCACCGGCCGGTACGCCGGCGCCTCGCTGGCGGCCCTCCGTGAACTCGGCGTCACCGACGTGCGGGTCTACTCGTCGTCGGGCCGGGCCGAGAAGTTCGCCGTGGCCCACGACATCTCGGCCGTGTCGACGGATGCCGATTCCCTGGCCGCCGAGACCGCCCTGGCCGACCTGATCCTCACCTGCACCACCGTCGATCACCACGTCATCGATGCGGGCATCCTCACCGCCGGCCGGGCGCTCCTCGCCGCGACGCACGCCGGTGTCGGTGCGTCGGTTGCCGAGGCCGGTCCCGTGCGTTCCTGTCCCGTCGGTTCCGAGGCCGAGGCGGCCCGCCAGCTGGTCATCGACCTCGGCCTGCCGCGCAACGTCGACCCCGACGTCAGCGACGTGCCCGGGGTGGAGCTGCTGGACCTCGAGACCATCCGCATCCACGCCCCGCTCGAACAGCTCAACGCCACCAGCGAGGCGCGAGAGCTGGTGGGCCGCGCCGCCAGGAAGTTCTCGGCCGTGGCCGAGGAGCAGAGCCTGGCGCCCGCCGTCGTGGCGCTGCGTTCGCACGTCTTCGACATCCTCGACGGGGAGATCGAGCGGGCCAGGCGGCGCGGTGACACCAGCGAGCAGACCGAATCCGCCCTGCGGCACCTCGCCGGGGTGCTGTTGCACACGCCCATGGTGCGTTCCCGCGAGCTGGCCCGCGCCGGCGATCAGGAAGCGTTCCTCGGCGGGCTCGACGCCCTGTTCGGCATCGAGGTGACCCTGCCGGAGACCGCAGCGGCGCCCGTCGGGCTGCCCGGCGCGGCCGGCCTCTCCGACGCCGCGTCCTGACCCGGTCGTCGCGGTCGCCCGGAGGCGCAGCATCCGGGGTTGTGCGGGTGTGGCGCCGCTCTGCGGGTGGCGTGCCACGCGCACAGCGGCGCCCGACCCGCGAAACGCTCAAGCGGGTCAGGCGCCGGATGGGGCGGGTTACGCTCCGCGCAGGCGCACGGCCAGGTAGGCGTCGAGCTCGGCCAGGGGCACCCGCTCCTGCGCCATGGTGTCGCGGTCACGTACGGTGACGGCCTGGTCCTCGAGCGAGTCGAAGTCCACCGTGATGCAGTACGGTGTGCCGATCTCGTCCTGGCGGCGGTAACGACGGCCGATGGCGCCGGCGTCGTCGAAGTCCACGTTCCATGATTCGCGCAGGCGCGCGGCCAGCGAGCGGGCCATCGGTGAGAGGGCCTCGTTGCGACTCAGCGGCAGCACGGCCGCCTTGATCGGGGCCAGGCGCGGGTCGAGCTTGAGCACGGTGCGCTTGTCGACGCCGCCCTTCGCGTTGGGCACTTCTTCCTCGTGGTACGCATCCACCAGGAACGCCATCAGCGAGCGGGTCAGGCCGGCCGCGGGCTCGATCACGTAGGGGACCCAGCGTTCGTTCTTGGTCTGGTCGAAGTAGGAGAGGTCCTTGCCCGACGCCTCCGAGTGCGTCTTGAGGTCGAAGTCGGTGCGGTTGGCGACACCCTCGAGTTCACCGAACTCGCTGCCGGAGAAGCCGAAGCGGTACTCGATGTCGACGGTGCGCTTGGAGTAGTGCGAGAGCTTCTCCGCGGGGTGCTCGAACAGGCGGAGGTTCTCGATGTTGATGCCCAGACCCGTGTACCAGCTCATCCGCTGGTCGATCCAGTACTGGTGCCATTCCTCGTCGGTGCCGGGCTCGACGAAGAACTCCATCTCCATCTGCTCGAACTCGCGGGTGCGGAAGATGAAGTTTCCGGGGGTGATCTCGTTGCGGAAGCTCTTGCCGATCTGGCCGATGCCGAACGGGGGCTTCATGCGCGCGGCCTGCAGCACGTTGGCGAAGTTCACGAAGATGCCCTGCGCGGTCTCCGGGCGCAGGTAGACCATACCGGCCTCTTCATCGACCGGGCCGAGGAAGGTCTTGAGCAGGCCCGAGAATGCGCGCGGCTCGGTCCAGGTGTGCCGGTTGCCGCAGTTGGGGCAGGCGATGCCGTCGATGCCGCCCTCGGGGGCGCGGCCCTTCTTCTCCTCGAACTCCTCCACCAGGTGGTCCTCGCGGAAGCGCTTGTGGCAGCTGGTGCACTCCACCAGCGGGTCGGAGAAGACCTCGACGTGGCCGGAGGCCTCCCAGACCTTGCGCGGCAGGATCACCGAGGAGTCCAGGCCCACGACGTCGTCGCGGCTGGTGACCATGAACCGCCACCACTGCTTCTTGATGTTCTCCTTGAGCTCCACGCCGAGGGGCCCGTAGTCCCAGGCCGACCGGCTGCCGCCGTAGATCTCACCGGCCTGGAAGACGAAGCCGCGGTGGCGGGCGAGGGCGATGACGGAATCAAGACGGGAAAGTGCGGCCACGGTGGCTCCAATGGTCCAAAAGGATGGTCAAAATACCGGGCAGAGGCCCGGGTACGGATTCGTCCATTTTAGCGATGCGGGCACGGCCCCCGATTACGGGCGTTGTCAGCGGCCGGCAGCGGCGATATCTTCGACTCGTTCGACTCACGCCCGGCTTGTTCTGGCTTTCCATCGGCTCCAACGACCGGCTCCGGGGGGAGGACCGCCGTGCGGCAGGACCCCGCCCTCACCCGGCGCACCGTGCTGGCCTCGCTTGGCCTTTCCCTCACCCTCGCCGGCTGCGCGACACTCGCAGCCGCCCCGCGCCCGAGCGTCCCGGCAACGACGACGCCACCGACTCCCAGCCCGCTCCCCCGGCCGTTGCCCGGCGCGGTACCGCCGCCCGTGCCCGTCGCCCAGCCCGCGCCCGGTCTGGTGCGGGTTCCGGTGCCGCCCGGCACCCTGTCCGACCTGCCCGGCGAGGGCACCCTGCTGGCCTGGACCGTCGACGACGGTTCCAGCAGCGAGGTGCTGGCCCGGTACATCCGCTTCGCTGCCGAGACGGGCACCAGGCTCACCTTCTTCGTCACCGGCTGTTACGACGCCTGGACCGACAACGCCGACCGGCTCCGGCCGCTCGTGCAGACCGGCCAGATCCAGCTGGGCAACCACACCTGGTCACACCCCGACCTCAGCACCCTCAGTGACGCCGACGTCACCACCGAACTACAGCGCAACCACGACTTCCTCAGCGACACCTACGGCGTCGACGCCCGGCCCTATTTCCGGCCGCCGTACGGCGTGCACGACGATCGGGTGGATGCCCTGGCCGCCGCGCTGGGTTACACGGTCCCGACCACCTGGTACGGGTCGCTGGCGGACTCGGGGCTCCTCACCGAACAACAGGTGGTGGATTTCGCGACCACCTGGTTCCTGCCTCAACACATCGTGATCGGGCACCTCAACTTCGAACCGGTCACCAACGTTTTCCCGCAGTTGAGCGCGCTGCTGCACGACCGCGGGCTGACCACGGTCACCCTCAACGACGTGTTCACCAGCGCGGCTCATCCGTGACATTCGCACCTCACGACACGTCACCAGGGGGACCAATGGCACCGTTGCCGAGCGCGACGAGTGTTACCGTTACCGAGTTACCCGGCAAAATGCTGTGAGTTTCTCTGTGTTTTCATAGACCGTGTACCTCAAAGAGGAGTACCGATGGGCGCGACGTCCAGCATTCCGCAAGGCGCAACCGACGATCCAGACCTGACCCAGGACCCGGCCCTTCCGCCGGTGGCCCTGGATCCCAGAATCCACGAGGCCGAGGAGGCCCACTGGACCCCGGTGAAGATCGCGATCTGGGTGGCCATCGCGCTGCTCGGCGGGCTGAGCTGGGTGATGCTGGCCGTCGTCCGCGGCGAGACCGTGAACGCCATCTGGTTCGTCTTCGCCGCCATCTGCACGTACCTGATCGGGTACCGGTTCTACTCCAACTACATCCAGAAGCACCTGCTTCACCCGGATGACCGGCGGGCGACCCCCGCCGAGTACAAGGCCGACGGCAAGGACTACGCCGCCACCGACCGCCGGGTGCTCTTCGGCCACCACTTCGCCGCCATCGCCGGCGCCGGCCCCCTGGTGGGCCCGGTTCTCGCCGCGCAGATGGGTTACCTGCCCGGCACGATCTGGATCATCGTCGGTGTGGTGTTCGCCGGTGCGGTGCAGGACTACCTGGTGCTGTTCTTCTCGATGCGCCGTGGCGGCCGGTCGCTGGGCCAGATGGCCCGCGACGAGCTCGGCCGGGTCGGCGGCACCGCCGCCCTGCTCGCCACGCTCACGATCATGGTCATCATCGTGGCCATCCTCGCCCTCGTCGTGGTCAACGCCCTCGCCGAGAGCGCCTGGGGCGTCTTCTCGGTCGGCATGACCATCCCGATCGCCCTGTTCATGGGCTGCTACCTGCGCTTCCTGCGCCCGGGCAAGGTCACCGAGATCTCGATCATCGGCTTCGTGCTGCTCATCGCCGCGATCGTCGGCGGTGGCGCGATCAGCGAAACCACGTGGGGCGCGGCCCTCTTCACCATCGACAAGGTGCCGCTGGCGATCGGCATCATCGTCTACGGTTTCATCGCCGCCATCCTGCCGGTCTGGCTGCTGCTGGCCCCGCGCGACTACCTCTCCACCTTCATGAAGATCGGCACCATCGGCATGCTTGCCATCGCGATCATCATCGTGCGGCCCGAGATCCTGGTTCCCGCGGTCACCGAGTTCGCCTCCAGCGGCGCCGGCCCTGTCGTCAGCGGCACCCTCTTCCCGTTCCTCTTCGTCACCATCGCCTGCGGTGCGTTGAGCGGGTTCCACGCGCTGATCGCCTCCGGCACCACGCCCAAGCTGATCGAGAAGGAACGCCAGAGCCGGTTCATCGGCTACGGCGGCATGCTGATGGAGTCCTTCGTGGCGATCATGGCCCTCGTGGCCGCGCTGTCGATCGACCAGGGCATCTACTACGCCATGAACGCGTCACCCGCCCTCACCGGCGGCACCGTGCAGGGCGCGGCCGCGTTCGTGAACGGCCTGGGCTTGACCGGCGTGAGCGTCACCCCGGAGCTGCTCACCCAGACCGCGATCAACGTCGGCGAGGAATCGATCGTGTCCCGCACCGGTGGCGCCCCGACCCTGTCGGTGGGGCTGGCCAACATCATGCAGCAGGTCGCCGGCGGCAGCGGCATGATGGCGTTCTGGTACCACTTCGCGATCATGTTCGAGGCGCTGTTCATCCTCACGGCAGTGGATGCCGGCACCCGCGTCGCGCGGTTCATGCTGCAGGACAGCCTGGGCAACATCTTCCCGAAGTTCAAGGACACCAGCTGGCGCACCGGCGCCTGGATCTGCACCGGCATCATGGTCGCAGCCTGGGGCGCGGTGCTCGTGATGGGCGTCACCGACCCGCTTGGCGGCATCAACACGCTGTTCCCGCTGTTCGGTATCGCCAACCAGCTGCTGGCTGCGATCGCCCTCGCCGTGTGTATGGCCATCGTGGCCAAGCGCGGACTGTTCAAGTACATCTGGATCGTGGCGCTGCCGCTCGGCTTCGCGGCCGTCGTGACCATCACTGCCTCGATCCTGAAGATCTTCTCGACCGTGCCGTCGGTGGGCTACTTCGCCCAGAACGCCGCGTTCTCCAATGCCCTGGCCGCCGGGGAGACGAGCTTCGGCACGGCCACCTCGGTTGAGGCGATGGAGGCCGTGGTGCGCAACACCATGGTGCAGGGCATCCTCTCGATAGTCTTCGTCACCCTCGCCGTGGTCGTGATCTTCACCGCGCTGCAGGCCACCTGGAACGCGTGGAAGACCCACGCCAGTGCGACCAGCGAGGACCCGGCCGTGCCGTCGCGGATCTTCGCGCCGGCGGGCATCATGGCCACGCCGGCCGAGAAGGCCAACCAGGCCCTCTGGGACGCCCTCCCGAAGACCGGTAAGCGCAAGGCGCGCGAGCACTGATGTCAGGCCAGCACTGATGCGCGTCGCCACCGCGGTGCGCTCGGCCGCGGCCGGGCTCGCCTGGTACGTCAAAGGGGTCATGGGTGAGGATGCCTACGACAAGTACCGCGCGCACCACGAGTCGGTGCACGGCACGGATGCCTCGGCACCGGTGCTGACCGAACGGGAGTTCTGGCGCGACCAGACCGACCGTCAGGACACCAATCCCCAGGGCCGGTGCTGCTGAGCGCGTCCCTTCCTCTTCAGTACTGCGGCCCGCCCGGGTGAAAATCCGGGCGGGCCGTAGCATTGGAGGCGATGACTGACACAACGAAGCCCCCGCTGACGACTCCGACCAAGCCCCCGCTCAACAAAGACACCCGGCTCTGCATCTCGCTGGCCGCGCGGCCGAGCAACTTCGGCACCCGGTTCCACAACTACCTCTACGAGCAGTTCGGGCTGGACTTCGTCTACAAGGCGTTCACCTCGACCGACCTGGCCGGCGCCATCGCCGGGGTGCGGGCGCTCGGCATCCGCGGCTGCTCGGTGTCGATGCCGTTCAAGGAGGATGTCATCGCTCTCGTGGACGAACTCGACGCCTCGGCCACGGCCATCCAGTCGGTGAACACCATCGTCAACGACGACGGCTACCTGCGGGCGTACAACACCGACTACATCGCCGCGGCCGACCTGCTCAGAGCCAACAACCTCGACCCGGCCACCCCGTTCCTGTTGCGCGGGTCCGGCGGCATGGCCAAGGCCGTCGGTGCTGCCCTCCGCGACACCGGCTTCGCCGCGGGCACCATCGTGGCCCACAACGAGAGCCGCGGCCGGGCCCTGGCCGACGAGCTCGGCTACAGCTGGCTGGCCGAGCCCGGCACCGCGACAGCGCCGCTGCTGGTGAACGTCACCCCGATCGGCATGGCCGGCGGCGCGCAGGCCACCGAGTCCGCCTTCACGGCCGCGGCCATCGCCGCAGCCGACACCGTCTTCGACGTCGTGGCGCTGCCCGCGGAGACGCCGCTGATCCTCGCGGCGCGGGCGGCCGGCAAGACCGTCATCACCGGCGCCGAGGTCATCGCCCTGCAGGCCGCCGAACAGTTCGAGCGCTACACCGGCGTGCGGCCGACCCCCGAGCAGGTGCGGGACGCCTCGGCCTTCGCCCGCGCGTGAGCGACGCTCCGGCCGCGCCCGCCGGCGCGCACCCCGACATCCTGGTCGCCGCCGTCGCACTCATCCGTGACCGCCGGGTGCTCATGGTCACCGCCCGCGGGAGGGACGTCTGGTTCATGCCCGGCGGCAAGATCGACCCCGGCGAGGGCGAGGCGGATGCGGCCGCCAGGGAAGCCTGGGAAGAGGTCACCGTACGCCTGGACCCCGCCGAACTCGAACCCCTGTTCACCGTGCTGATCCAGGCACACGGCGAACCCGACGGCCGGCTGGTGCGGATGAGCGTCTTCGGGGCTCAGACCACCGATGAACCCGCGGCCAGCGCCGAGGTCAGCGCCGTGCACTGGGCCACCTCGGCCGACCACCAGCGGTGCCCGCCGGCCGGTGTCGAGGTGCTGCGCCGTCTGCACGCCGCCGACCTGATCGACTGAGCGTCGCGCTGCGCGGGCGGCGGGCACCCCCGAATGCCCCTGCCAGGTGGAGCCGGTACGGTGGAAAGGCCGAACCCATCACGCAGCTGCCGAGCTGCCTTCGGCTCCCCCACGCACTAAGGAGATCTATGTCGGTGCTCGACAGGCAGTTGGTTCCAATTTTCGAGGAGGTCCTCGACCGGAACCCGGGCGAAGCCGAATTCCATCAGGCGGTGCGGGAGGTTCTGGAGAGTCTCGGACCGGTGGTGACCAAGCATCCGCAGTACGCCGACTCGGCCGTGATCCGACGCCTGTGCGAACCCGAACGACAGATCATCTTCCGGGTGCCGTGGGTGACGGATTCGGGCAAGATCGAGGTGAATCGCGGGTTCCGGGTGGAGTTCAACTCCGCCCTCGGGCCGTACAAGGGCGGCCTGCGCTTCCACCCGAGCGTCAACCTCGGGATCGTGAAATTCCTGGGCTTCGAGCAGATCTTCAAGAACTCCCTCACCGGGCTGCCCATCGGCGGCGGAAAAGGCGGGTCAGACTTTGATCCGAAGGGCCGCTCGGACGCCGAAGTGATGCGTTTCTGCCAGTCGTTCATGACCGAGCTGTATCGGCACCTGGGCGAGTACACGGATGTCCCGGCCGGTGACATCGGCGTCGGCGGGCGTGAGATCGGCTACATGTTCGGCCAGTACAAGCGCATCACCAACCGCTACGAGTCAGGCACGATGACCGGCAAGGGACTGAGCTGGGGCGGCTCCCAGGTGCGCACCGAAGCGACCGGCTACGGCACCGTGTTCTTCGTCGACGAGATGCTCAAAGCCGCCGGCCAGGGCTTCGACGGCAAGCGCGTCGTCGTGTCCGGCTCGGGCAACGTCGCGATCTACGCGATCGAGAAGGTGCACCAGCTCGGCGGCACCGTGATCGCCTGCTCGGACTCCGGCGGTTACGTCGTCGACCCGTCCGGGATCGACCTCGCCCTACTAAAGGAGGTCAAGGGTGAGCGCCGGGGACGGATCGCCGAGTACGCGACCCTGCGCCCGGGAAGCGTCACGCACGTCGCCGGCGGGTCGATTTGGGACGTTCCGTGCGACATCGCGCTGCCGTGCGCGACCCAGAACGAACTCGACGCCGACGGCGCCGCGGCGCTGATCCGCAACGGCTGCCAGATCGTCGCCGAGGGCGCGAACATGCCGACTACCCCGAACGCCGCCCGGTTGTTGGCGGAGGCCAACGTGTTGTTCGCTCCCGCGAAGGCCGTCAACGCGGGCGGGGTGGCCACCAGCGCGCTGGAGATGCAGCAGAACGCGTCGCGCGACTCGTGGACCTTCGAGCACACCGAGGACCGTCTCGCCGAGATCATGCGCGGCATCCACGATCGGTGCCTGGAGACCGCTGACGAGTACGGGACACCGGGAAGTTACGTGGCCGGGGCGAACATCGCCGGCTTCACGCGGGTCGCCGACGCGATGCTCGCGCTGGGCGTCATCTAGGCGACGAGCCGAAATCCACGGCGCGGCCGGCGCACAGTCGGTGCGCGGGCGGCGCCGCGGGCGTACCCTGCCTGCATGACCGACGAGCAGCCACTGCCCTGGGCCGCGATCCGGCTCTGGGAGATCGGCATGTTGCAGCAGTCCACCGGCAGCGGCCTCGAGCACTGGCTGGCCCGCATCCAGGAGTTGGACCCACCCGACGAACACGCCCTGCGCGAGTGGTTGGGAACCGAGGGGCTCAGCGGCTACCCGCGCGCGCTTCTCGTGCACGAGACGTTCGGCTACCCGGACTCCACGGTGCGGGCCGCCGACGAACTGATCGACGCCCAGTATGCCGACCGCCCGTTGCTGCGGCCGATTCTGGACGCCGTGCTGCTGTACGCCGGCGACCTCGACGAGGTGGGCATCCAGACGCGCACCACGCACGTCGCGTTGTCCGGACCGCAGCGCACCTTCGCCGTGGTGCAGCCGACCACCCGGCACCGTGTGGACCTGGGTCTGCGCATACCGATGCCTGACGTGGCACCGAGCACCCGGCTGCGGCCGGCCACCGAGCTCGGCGCCGACTTCCCCGCCCGGATCCCGCTCACCTCGGCCAGCCAGGTCGACTCCGAGGTGGCCGCCTGGCTGAAGCACGCCTACGATGCGACGCTCTAGCCGCGTGCGCCCGGCGCGCGGGGTTCAGCGCACCGTTCGCGGGCTATGGTGGCGCCGTGAGTGACGACGCCGAACGGGTGCACCCGGACGACCGGGCCGCGTGGCGGGCCTGGCTGGCGAAGAACCACACGACGAAGACCGGCGTGTGGCTGGTCACCTGGCGGCAAGGCTCCGGGATGCCGGTGCTCGGCTACGAGGAGGCCGTGCTCGAGGCCCTCGCGGTGGGCTGGGTCGACAGCAAGGGCGGCAAGGTCGACGAGCGGCGCACCATGCTCTACTTCGCGCCGCGCCGCCGCGGCAGCGCGTGGTCCAGGCCCAATAAGCAGCGCATCGAACGGCTCCGCGCCGAGGGACTGATGCGGGACGCCGGGGAGGCTGCGGTGCGCTCCGCCGAGGCCGACGGCTCCTGGACCCGGCTCGACGAGGTCGAGGACCTGATCGTGCCGCCCGACCTGGCCGTGGCCCTCGCCGCTCTCGACGGTGCCCGGGCGAACTGGGATGCCTTTCCCCGCTCGCCCCGCCGCGGCATCCTGGAGTGGATCGTGCAGGCCAAGCGGCCGGCCACCCGCGCCTCCCGCATCCGGGAGACGGCCGAGGCGGCCGCGCGCAACGAGCGCGCCCACCAGTGGGTCCCCCCGGCCCAGCGCCGCGAACTGTGAAAAAGGCCCTACACCCGATGATTCCGGGGCTTAACTCACAGTTCTTTGGGGGGGGGGGGTCAGTGCACGTATTCGAGCAGGTCGAGGCCGACCGAGCGCATGCCGTCCAGCACCGAGAGGCGTGAGGACAGGTTGTGGTCATCGAAGAAAATCGACACGGCGTAGGCGACGCCGGCGCGCGGTCCGCGCAACACGCCCACCTCGCTGCGCACCCCGTTGTCGGAGCCTGTGGAGTTCACCAGCAGCACGCCGTGCGACGCCGACCGGTGGGCGTGCGGCTCGAAGCCGAACGCGCTGGCCACCATGGACAGGTCGGAGTTCAGCGACAGCCAGCCGAGAACCCGTTCGCTGCCCTCGTCGTCGAGGATCTCCCCGCGCGCCAGGGCCGTGAACAGCCAGGTGAGTTCGCGGGCGCTGCCCACCGACAGGTTGGGGGCGTCGTCGGGGCCACGGGCGTCGCGGACGAGGTCGAGCAGGCCGGTGCCGCTCAGGCCGAGTTCCTCGGTGCGACGGCGCACGGCCTCCAGGCCCACCGCGCGCAACAGCACGTTGGTGGCCAGGTTGTCGTTGGTGGCTCCCACCAGTGCGGCGAGGTCGGCGACGGGCAGCGACGGCGCCTGCAGGTGCTGCCAGAGTCCGGAGCCGTCGACCGAGTCGCGCACCGTGCGGTCGAGGATCGTGTACGCGCCGAAATCGGCGTCGCGCAGCCGCGAGGCCACCTCGATGAGCAGCAACACCGTGCCGACGCCGGCGGTGGGCATGACGACGTGGTCATCGACGGAGAACAGCACCCGGCCGGTGGCCAGGTCGGTCGCCCGAGCCGACACCTGCGCACCGCCCATGGCGAGCTCGCCGAGCGAGTGGAAGCCACGCTCGAAACTGGACGGCACCGAGGATTCCCGGTGTCTGCCGCCGCGTTCGATCGCGTGCCTGGACCGGCGTTCGGATTCCTGTGCTGGCGCGACCACTACTGCGTTGTCCTCTGACTATCGGTACTGCGACATCCCCGCGAACACCCTAACCCACGGGTCGCGGGGCCGGAGGAGACCGCTACCAGATCGTGACGCGCTTCTCGGGAGCGAGCCACGCGGCATCCGTCTCGGTCACGCCGAACGCCGTGTAGTACTCGTCGATGTTGCGCACAATCTGGTTGCACCGGAACTCGTTCGGCGAGTGCGGGTCGATCGCGAGCAGCCGGATGGCCTCCTCGTCGCGCATCTTCATCTGCCACGCCTGCGCCCAGGAGAGGAAGAACCGCTGGGCCCCGGTGAACCCGTCGATGACGGGCGGCTCGGCGCCCTCGAGCGACAGCAGGTACGCCTCCCAGGCGATGGAAAGGCCGCCGAGGTCGCCGATGTTCTCACCGATGGTGAGGGCACCGTTCACGTGGTGGTCGGGCACCTGCGCCGGGTGGAGCGCGTCGTACTGCTCGATCAGCGACGCCGTGCGCTGCTCGAACGCGGCCTTGTCGGCCTCGGTCCACCAGTCGGTGAGCCGGCCGTCGCCGTCGTACTTGGAGCCCTGGTCGTCGAAGCCGTGGCCGATCTCGTGGCCGATGACCGCGCCGATCGCACCGTAGTTCGCTGCGGCATCCCGGTTCACGTCGAAGAACGGCACCTGCAGGATGGCCGCGGGGAAGACGATCTCGTTGAAGCCCGGGTTGTAATAGGCGTTGATGGTCTGCGGGGTCATGAACCACTCGTCGCGGTCCAGCGGGTTGCCGATCTTGCCCAGCTCACGGTGGAACTCGAACTCGCCGGTGGCGCGCACGTTCTTGATCAGGTCGCCGGGCTCGATGGCCAGGCTGGAGTAGTCACGCCATTTCACCGGGTAACCGATCTTGGGGGTGAACTTGTCCAGCTTCTCCAGGGCGCGAACCCGGGTCTCCTCAGTCATCCAGTCCAGACCCGAGATGCTGGCCCGGTAGGCCTCGACGAGGTAGCCGACGAGAACGTCCATGCTCGTCTTGGCGTCGGGCGAGAAGTGCCGGTCAACGTAGATGCGGCCGACGGCCTCGCCGAGGGCGCCCTCCACGAGCGAGACGCCGCGCTTCCAGCGGGCACGGATCTGCGGGGTGCCGGTGAGGGTGCGGCCGTAGAAGTCGAAGTTCGCCTCGACGAAGTCGTTCGACAGGTACGACGCGCTCGAGCGGATGACCTGCCAGCGCAGCCAGTCCCGCCAGGCGTCGAGCCGGTCTTCGGTAAGCATCTCGGCCAGGCCGACCACGAAGCTCGGCTGGCGCACGACGACCTCGGCGAAGGACACGGCCGGGGCGTCCAGGCCCTCCAGCCACAGGTCGAGGTCGGCGCCCGCGGCGAGCGCGGACAGCTGGTCCCAGGTCTTGAGGTTGTAGGTCTTCTCGCTGTCGCGGGTGCGCACGTTGTCCCAGTGGTGGCTGGCGAGCTCGGTTTCGAGGGCGAAGATGCGACCGGCGCGCTCCGCGGCGTCGTCGACGCCGGCGAGGGTGAGCATCCGTTCGACGAAGGCAAGGTAGGCCTCGCGCACGCCGGCGAACTTCTCGTCACGGTAGTAGGACTCGTCGGGCAGGCCCAGGCCGGCCTGCTCGACGAAGACCAGGTAGCGCTCGGGGTTGCCCGGGTCGTTGTCGACGAAGAGCTGGAAGGTGCCCGCGACGCCGGACCGCTCGAGGCGGCCGAGGGTGGCGAGGAACACCGGCACGCTGCTGATGCCGTCCACGGTGGCCAGGTCGGCCGCGAGCGGGGTGGCGCCGAGCTGCTCGATGCGTTCCTCGTCCATGAAGCTGGCATAGAGGTCACCGAACTTGCGCTCCTCGGTGCCCTCGGCGGCGGTCTGCGCCTCGAGGATGATGGCCCGCACGGCCTTCTCGGCCTCCTCGGCGAGCAGGTAGAACGAACCCCAGCGGGCCTTGTCGTTCGGGATCTCGGTGCGGGCGATCCACTTGCCGTTCACGTGGCGGAAGAGGTCGTCCTGCGGGCGCACGCCCGGGTCGAGTTCGTCGGTGTCGATTCCGGATGCCGTCGCCTGATCAGTCATCGCACCAGCCTAAACCTCACCGTGAAATGGTGGGGGATGTAGCGGGCGTGGGACCATGGGCCGTGGTGGGCGATGCGGCGGCATGGGAGCATAAGGACAACGGCGCTCCACACGGGTCGCCCTCGACCCAGGAGATCCCCATGCGCGTCATCACCCTGCCCGAGTTCGGCTCCGCCCTCGAACTGACCGAGATCGACACCCCTCAGCCGTCTGCGGGAGAGGTCCGCGTGCGCGTGCACGCGGCATCCGTCAACGGGTTCGACCTGGCCGTGGCCGCCGGCTACCTCAATGGCCTGATGGAGCACCGGTTCCCGGTGGTGCTGGGCAAGGACTTCGCGGGGATCGTGGATGCCGTCGGCGACGACGTCACCGCATACGCCGTGGGTGACCGGGTCTTCGGCGTCGTCACCAAGGCCCACCTGGGTGACGGTTCGTTCGGCGAGTTCGTGGTTGTCCCCGTCGCGACGGGCCTGGCGAAGCTGCCCGAGCAGGTCGACTTCGCCCGCGGCGCCGCCCTCGGGCTGGCCGGTACGGCAGCGCAGGCCGCCGTGGATGCCGCCGAGCTCAGCGCCGGCAGCACCGTACTGGTCGTCGGCGCCACCGGCGGTGTCGGCAACCAGGCGCTGCAGCTCGCCGCCGCGGCCGGCGCCACCGTGATCGCCACCGCCCGCACCGCCCTCGGCATCGCCCAGGTGCGCCTGCTCGGCGCCAGCGAGGTCGTTGACCACACCCAGAACCTCAGCGAGGCCGTGCTCGCCGCCCACCCCGACGGTGTCGACGTGGTGCTGCACTTCGCCGGCGACGCGGCCACCGTGCTGCCGGCGCTGCGAGCCGGCGGTCGCCTGGTCTCCACCCTGATCGGCTCGCCCGACCAGCTCGGCACCGACACCGTCACCGTGGTCCCGATCCTCGCCGACCCCACCCCCGAGGTGCTGACCCGCCTGGCCGAGAGCCTCGCCGCCGGCCGCACCTCCGTGACCGTTCAGGGCAGCTACGCCCTCGCCGACGTTGCCGAGGCATTCGACGACTTCGAGTCCGGCGCGCGCGGCAAGCTCGTCATCCTGCCGTAAGACGTAACTGTTGCCCGTGCGGACAACTGTGGCCGGTACGCCGGGCGCAGGTGTCCGCATGGGCAACACTGAGGGCCAGCTAGAGCGCGAGGTCGCGGCGGCGGATGCCCACGGCCGCCACGGCCGCCAGCAGTACGGCCAGCGCCGGCATCCACCAGGCCCCGCTCCAGTCCACCTCCGCGGCCGCCACGATCGGCGTGTGGCTGAACGGTGAGAGGTCGCGCAGCCACTGGGGCAGGTCGAGCAGGTCGCCGAACTGACCCACGACCACCGCGGCGAGCAACAGACCCCAGCTCAGGCCGATACTCAGGCGCGGCAGCAGCGCCACGAGCACCGCGGCGACGCTGAGCAGCAGCAGCGCCGCCGGTAGCTGGGCGGCACCGGCCGCCAGCACGCTGTCGATGCGGTCGCCGGCGTTCGCGGAACGGAGGAGCCCGGCAGCCGCACCGGCCACGGCGGCCGCGAGCACCAGCACGATCCCGGCCAGGCCGACGATGAGGTAGTCGAACAGCCAGCGGATGCGGCCAAGGCTCGTGCTGAGCATGGCCTCGGCCACCCCGGCGGCCTCCTCCTGACGCGCCCGGAGCATCGCCTGGATCCCGGCGACCGTGGCCAGCACCCCGACCAGGCTGAACAGGGTCGCGGTGAACAGGTCGATGATCGCGCCCCGGCCACCGGCCAGGCCCACCAGCACACTCTGGAAGACCGGGTTCCCCTCCATCAGCTCGACCACGGTCTCGCCGAGACTGCCCGCCAGAAGCCCGAACAGCAGCCCGGTGATGGCCCAGCCGAGAATCGCGGGCCAGTGCAGCCGCCAGGCCAGTCCCAGCGAGCCGTGCAGCAGCCAGCCGGCCGCCGGTCGGCCGGCCCGCTCGGCGAAGACGCTCGAGCCGGTGTCGCGGCGGGACTGCAGCAGTACGGCAACGGCCACGAGCAGGCCGGCTAGGGCGACCGACAGCAGCAGCGGTGCCGGGTTGTTCTCGGTGAACGCACGAGCGCGCTGGCCCCAGCCGATCGGGGACAGCCAGCTCGGCCAGGCGCTCGTCAGGCTCAGCCCGTCGGCGGACGGGGTGCCGCCCGCGTCGCCGGCGGCGCGCAGCACATAGGCCAGACCGACCACGGCGGCCGCCAGTCCGTTCGCACCCCGGGAGGTGCGCATCAGTTGCGCGGCCACCACCCCCACACCGAGAAACGCGACGCCGGTAGCGGCCAGAGCGGCTCCCGTGACGAGCGAGCCGAGCGGGTCGAGCCCGGCGATGACCAGGGCCAGCGCCACCGCGGCTCCCGCGGCCAGGCTCGCGACGACGCCGAACAGCACCGTGGCCAACAGCGGCACCACCCGTCCGGCGACGGTGGCGCCGATCAGCTCGCTGCGGCCGGCCTCCTCCTCCGCGCGGCTGTGCCGCACCGCGAGGAACGTGCTCATGAACGCCACGGCGGCGGCGAGGTTGGCGAACATGCTGAAGAACAGCAACGCGTCGGTGGTGGGGCCCCTCGGTTCGCCGCGGAGCATCAGGATGCTCGGCGTGCCCACGGCGATCTGCACGAGAGCTTCCCGGTCGGCGAGGGTGCCGAAACTGGCGGGCACGGCGATACCGGCGAGCAACGCGACAGCCGCAAGCGAGAGGAGCCAGATCGGCAGTTGCACGCGGTCCCGTCGCAGCCGCAGCCGCAGCATCGGCCACAGGGTGGGCACCGCTGCTCGCACGTACGTCGGGGCGGCCTGGCGTGCCGGGGCTGCCGGGGCCGTCATCGCCGGTGCCGGTGCTGCGGAGAGTGAGCGCCGGCCGGGTCTGAATCGACGTTCTCCGGCCCGTTCGGGGCCGCCGACGCGTCATCGTAGTGGCGCAGGAACAGGCTCTCCAGGGTGGGCGGCGCAACGGTGAGCCCCTGCACCCGCAGCTCGGCGAGTACCGGCAGCATCCCGGGCAGCGCCTGGGCGTCGACTGTGAAGCTCACCCTGTCGTCACCGACCGAGAGGTCACGCGCGCCCGGCAGCCGTGCGGCGAGGCCGGCCAGTTGGGCATCCGTGAGCCCGGCGGCGGCGAAGGCCACCTCGGTGCGGGTGAGGTGGCGCAGCTCGGCCAGGGTACCGGTCTCGATGATCCGGCCGGAGCGGATGATGCTCACCCGGTCGCAGAGGCGCTCGACCTCGCTGAGGATGTGGCTGGAGAGCAACACCGTGGCACCGTCGGCGGCCGCGGCGACGATCTCGGCCCTGAAAACGGTATCCATCAGCGGGTCAAGGCCCGAGGTGGGTTCGTCGAGGATGAGCAGGTCGGCGGGCACGGCGAGCGCCGCGACGAGGGCCACCTTCTGCCGGTTGCCCGTCGAGTAGGTGCGGCCCTTTTTGGTCGGGTCGAGCTGGAAGCGCTCCAGCAACTGCCGGCGCCGCGCCTGGTAGGCCGGATCGGCGGTGCGGGCCCCGCGCAGCCGGGCGAGCAGGTCGATGGCCTCGCCGCCGGAGAGGTTGGGCCACAGGCTCACGTCGCCGGGGACGTAGGCGATGCGGCGATGCAGCGCGGAGGCATCCGCCCAGGGATCACCGCCGAGCACGCTGGCCGAGCCGCCGCCGGCGCGCATCAGGCCGAGCAGGATGCGGATGGTGGTGGATTTGCCCGCGCCGTTCGGGCCGACGAAACCGTGCACCTCCCCCTCGGCCACCGACAGGTCGAGGCCGGCGAGGGCCTGCACCCGGCCGAACCGCTTGGTGAGGTCACGCGTCTGAACAACGGGGCTCATAGCCGTGAGACTACGCCCGAACCTTGGTCGGCGTCCTCCCCCGTCGGTGCGGATAACTAGAGTCGAAGCATCGAACTTCTACGCCCGCAACCCATCGACCGTGAGATCCGCCGGCTGGCCCTGCCTGCCCTCGGCGCCCTCATCGCCGAGCCCCTGTTCCTGCTGTCCGACTCGGCCATGGTCGGCCACCTCGGCGCGGTGCCACTGGCCGGTCTCGGCCTGGCCAGCGCGGTGCTGCAGACCATCATCGGGCTGATGGTGTTCCTCGCGTACAGCACCACCCCCGCCGTGGCCCGCTGGCTCGGTGTCGGCGACCGGCGCCGTGCGGTGTCGGTGGGGGTGGATGGCCTGTGGCTTGCGCTCGGCCTCGGCGCCGTGCTCGCCGTGGCCGGCTGGTTCGCGGCCCCCGCGCTGGTGGCCGCGTTCGGTGCCGACCCCGAGGTGACCCGCGCCGCCGCCGACTATCTGGCCCTGTCGATGCTGGGTGTGCCCGCGATGCTGCTGGTCTTCGCCGCGACCGGACTGCTGCGCGGCCTGCAGGACACCCGCACCCCGCTCTGGGTCGCCGGGCTCGGCTTCCTGACCAACATCCTGCTCAATCTGTGGTTCATCTACGGGCTGGGCTTGGGCCTGATCGGGTCGGCGCTGGGCACGGTGCTCGCCCAGTGGGGCATGGTGGCCGTGTATCTGGTCATCGTCGTGCGGCACGCCCGCCGCGAGCGTGCGCCGCTCCGACCGCACCGTGCGGGGCTGCTCCGCGGGGCCACCAGCGGCGGCTGGTTGTTCCTGCGCACCGCGAGCCTTCGCGCCGCCATGCTGTTGGCGGTTTTTGTGGCCACCAGCCTCGGCTCCCCCGAGCTCGCGGCATTCCAGATCGCGATGACCCTGTTCGCCACGCTGGCCTTCGCCCTCGACGCCCTCGCCATCGCCGCGCAGGCCCTGGTGGGCCGGGGTCTCGGTGCCGGCGACCTGCAGCAGGTGCGCCAGGTGCTGCGGCGCTGCCTGGAGTGGGGCATCGGCGGCGGCGTGCTGCTCGGCCTGGTCGTGGTGGCCGCCAGCGGGGTGCTCGGCGGGGTATTCACCAACGCCGCTGAGGTCACCGCGCTGCTGCCGCCGACCCTCGTGGTGCTCGGCCTGTCCGTGCCGCTGGGCGGCCTGGTCTTTGTGCTCGATGGGGTGCTGATCGGTGCCGGCGACGCCCGCTATCTCGCGATCACCGGCCTGGTCAACCTGGCCGCCTTCGTCCCGCTGGCCGGCCTGGTGCTGCTCTTCGCTCCCGCCGGTGCCGCGGGGCTGGCTTGGCTGATGGCCGCGTTCGTCTTCGGTTTCCTCGGCGCCAGAGCGGTGACCCTGTCCGTGCGCGCCCGAGGCACCCACTGGGTGCGCCTGGGCGCCTGACCGGTCCGCGAACTGTGAGAAAAGCCCCGGGATCTCTCGATTTCCGGGGCTCAGCTCACAGTTCGCGGGGGCGGTAGCGTGGGTGGAATGACGAAGACTCGCGGACGGCGCGAACTCACCCGCTGGCGGAACGCCATCTTCATGCTGTTTTTTGTGAGCGGGCTCGGGCTGGCGTCGTGGGTGTCCCGGATCCCCACCGTGCGCGACGACCTGGCGCTCCGCACCGACCAGGTGGGCCTGCTGATCTTCGGGCTCTCCGCCGGATCCATTCTCGGACTCGTCGCGGCCGTCTGGCTGCTGTCGGCGTTCGGCGCCCGCCGGGCCCTGGTGATCAGCATCGCCACCTCCTCGGCAGGTCTGGTCCTGGTGGGCGCCGCGGCCACGGTGTGGGGGTCGTCGCCGATCGCGTTCACCGCCCTGGCCCTGGTGGGCTTCGGCATGGGTTCGACCGACGTCATGATGAACGTCGAGGGGGCAGCGGTCGAACGCGAACTCGGCATCACCCTGATGCCGTTGCTGCACGCCTGCTTCAGCCTGGGCACCGTGGCCGGGGCGCTGCTCGGCGCCGGGGCCGCCGCCCTCGCCGTGTCGGTGGTCTGGCACCTCAGCCTCGTCGCCGCCCTCGCGCTGGCCGCCGCCGCGATCGCGGTCCGGTTCGTGCCGCTCCGCCCGGCCCTCGGCGACCCCGCAGACCAGTCCGCCGCGCACACCGTCGTGCGGCCGAACTGGGTCGAACGGATGCGCACCAGCCTCGCGGTGTGGCGCGACCCGAGCATCCTGCTGATCGGGGTGATCGTGCTGGGCATGACCTTCGCCGAGGGATCGGCCAGCGACTGGCTGGCCCTGGCCGTGGTCGACGGGCACGGCCAGAGCGACGCCACCGGGGCGCTGGTCTTCGGGGTGTTCGTCTCGGCGATGACGGTGGGCCGGGTGCTCGGCGGCCCGGTGCTGGACAGGTTCGGCCGGGTTCCGGTGCTGCGGGCCTGCTCGGTTCTCGGCGTGGCCGGCCTGTTGCTGGTGATCCTGGCGCCGGCCATCTGGCTGCTCATCGTCGGCACCGTGCTGTGGGGCCTCGGCGCCTCGCTCGGCTTCCCGGTGGGCATGTCGGCCGCCGCGGATGACACCGCAAACGCGGCCGCCCGGGTGAGCGCCGTAGCCATGATCGGCTATTTCGCATTTCTGGTCGGGCCACCGGTGTTGGGCCTGATCGGCGAGCAGTGGGGCATCCTGAACGCCCTGTTCGTGATCGTCGTGCTCATGGCCCTCGCCGGGCTGGCCGCCCCGGCGGCCCGCGAGCGCGCGCAGACCGCCGCCGCCGGTTAAGCTCGTTCAGTGCGCCTCGTAATAGCAAGATGTTCAGTTGACTACGCCGGACGGCTCAGCGCGCATTTGCCGCTGGCCACCCGCCTGCTCATGCTCAAGTCCGACGGCAGCCTGCTCGTGCACTCGGACGGCGGCTCGTACAAGCCGCTCAACTGGATGAGCCCGCCGTGCAGCCTGGCCGTCTCGGCGCCCGACGAGCTGCAGGCCGAGGCCGGGATCACCGAGCTGTGGACCGTGACGCACGCCAAGACCGCCGACCAGCTCATCGTGAGCCTCTACGACGTTGAGCACGACTCCGCCCACGAACTCGGCATCGACCCGGGCCTCATCAAGGACGGCGTCGAGGCGCACCTGCAGAAGCTCCTCGCCGAGCACATTCACCTGCTCGGCGACGGCCACACCCTCGTGCGCCGCGAGTACATGACGGCGATCGGCCCCGTCGACATCCTGGCCAGGGACGCCCAGGGCGCCTCGGTGGCCGTGGAACTCAAGCGCCGCGGCGACATCGACGGCGTCGAGCAGCTCACCCGCTACCTCGAGCTGATGAACCGCGACCCGCACCTGGCGCCCGTGGTGGGCGTGTTCGCCGCGCAGCAGATCAAGCCGCAGGCGCGCACGCTGGCCGAGGACCGCGGCATCCGCTGCCTAGTGCTCGACTACGACGCCATGCGCGGGCTCGACGACACCGCGTCCAAGCTCTTCTAGGCTCCCGTGCCTGACCGGTCCGCTGCCTTGTCCTCCGAGGCGGCCGGCGACACCGCGCCGCTCGACCTGCTCGCCCGGCGGGTGCTCGGCCTACTGCCCATCGATGGCCGCATCGTTGTGGGCATCGCCGGCAGCCCCGGCGCGGGCAAGACCACCCTGGCCGAGCGGCTGGCGCGGCGCCTCACCGAGCTTGCCGGGGTGGATGCGGATGCGGCCGGGTCGGCTGCGGCGGCCGGCCCGGCGACCGGGGCGACTGCCGCCGTTCCCTGGGCCGTGCACCTGCCGATGGACGGCTTCCACCTGGCCAATGCCACCCTCGACAGGCTCGGCCGGCACGACCGCAAGGGCGCCATCGACACCTTCGACGGCTGGGGCTTCGTGGCGCTGCTGCGACGGCTCAGGGCCGAGACCGACCACCCGGTCTACGCCCCGAGCTTCGACCGTGCGGTCGACGAGGGGGTGGCGGGCGCCCTGGTTGTGGAGCCGGGCACCCGCATCGTGATCGTCGAGGGTAACTACCTGCTCGTGGACCGGGAACCCTGGAACCTGGTGCCCGGTCTGGCCGCTGAGGTGTGGTTCTGCGAGACCCCGGGCGCCGAGCGTCTGCAGCGCCTGGTGGCGCGGCACCAGCGGCACGGACGCAGCCCCGGGGCCGCCCGGGACTGGGCCGAGAACGTCGACGGAGCCAACGCCGTGCTCATCGAACGGTCAGCGCCGCGCGCCACATTGCGGGTCTCCGGCCTCGACGCCACGGTCATCCCCTCGGCCTGACCGGCCCCGCCGCCGCAACTGTTCCCCGTGCGGACACAGTTGGCCGGGTTCTCGGAGAGAGGCACGACCCGGCGGCATCCGTTCGCCGGCAGCGATGCGGCCGACCGCGGGGTCGCGCGCATACCTTGTATCCACCTCGCATGCAAGGGTTTGCCCCCTGCGGCCCTAGGATATTGCGAGTGAACCCCACTCTGACGCGCACCTGGAGCGCCATCCTCTTCGACCTCGACGGAACCATCACGGATTCCGCCCCGGCAATCACGAACTCGTTGGCGCGCACCTTCGCTCTGCTCGGCCGCCCGGTTCCCTCCGACACCGAGCTGATGAAGTACGTCGGCCCGCCGCTGCTGGCGGCGTTCGGCGAGTACGCCGGCATGACGCCCGACGAGGCCCAGGAGGCCCTGGCGGTGTACCGCGCCGACTACCAGGGCCCCGCGTCGCTGGACACCGCCGTGTACCCGGGCGTCGCCGGCCTGCTCGAGCGCATCCACGAGTCCGGTATCCCGCTCGGCTTGGCCACCAGCAAGCCCGAGCACACCGCGATCGCGATCCTTACGCACTTCGAGCTGGCCCAGTACTTCACCGTCATGGTGGGCGCCACCGAGAACGAGACCCGCAGCAACAAGGCCGACATCGTCGAAGAGGCCCTGGTGCGCTTCGCCGCCGTCGGTGTCGACACCTCCGCCGTCGTCATGGTCGGCGACCGCATCTATGACGCCGAGGGCGCCAACGCGAACGGCGTTCCCACCATCCTCGTCGAGTGGGGCTACGGCTCCCCCGCGGAGGCCGCCCTGGCCACCGCCGTGGTGCACTCCACCGACCAGCTCGGCAAGCTCCTCCTCGGCTGACCCGTCGCCTTCCCGCGGCGCCGAGTTGCCGCACAGTGCCCCTTCACGCATGGTGATGGGGCACTTTTCGGCACGTCGTGACCGCGCGGGTTGCTGACTTGCCGCAAATGGTCCCTCTGCGGGCGGCGAAGCGGCGATTCGGCGCACGTCGCGGCGGGGGCATCCGTGGCCGGGCGGAGATGACGAGCCCACCCGGATGGGTAGGGGCAGTCAGGCCGGACGGCCAGATCCGGGTAGGCTGACGCGGTGAAGTCGCTCGCCAACCCCCGCTCAATGGAACTGCTCGACGCCCTGCACGGCGTCGTGCAGAGCTCCCCGCCCGACGTCGCCGGCGGCTTCTCGGCCCTTCTCGAGCCGTTCATCGGGCACAGCGCGCTGCTGATTCTCACCGACGACTGCACAGACGACTGCACCGGCCGACCGCGGAAGACGGCCGGCGAGGCGTCGATCATCGACGACGTCACCCTCGTCGAGCTCGACGCCGTGCGCCGCTCGCTCACCAGCGAACCGTCCGACCCGTGGGGCCGACGTGCCGTGCTCGGTGGCACCGATCGCCCGATCACGGCCTGGACTGCTTCCACCGGCGCCCTGCTGGTGCTCGCCGACCCCGAACTCACGCCGGCCGGCGCGGCCGACCCCGAGGCGACCCTCGCGCTCGTCGGCCGGTTGTGGCAGCTCGTGGCCACGAGCATCCGCCAACAGGTGGCCGCGCCCAGTCCCGCCCACCTGCTCGACTCGCGGCCCGCGTTGGCCGAGCGTGCCAAGCTCATCGCCGATCTCACGGATGCCCATTCGACCACTCTCGAATCCCTGCTCGGGGTGCTGCGCTCGCCCACGGTCAGCGCCGAGGCCGCCCGCCAGACCGCCACCGATCTCGCCGCGAGCGCCATGGTGAACCTGCGCGCGGTGTCGGACCGGGACCGCTCACTCGCCCAGGAACCGGTGGCGGCGGCCTTTGCCAGGCTGCGGGACGATCTGAGGCCCTTGGTGCGGTTCGGTGACCTCGACGTGCAGTTCGTCGAGCCGCCGGCGAACGGCCCAGCCCTGCCCGGTGAGGTCGCGCACGCGGGCCGCGCCATCGTGCGCGGCGCCGTGCTGGCCCTGGTGGAGCAGGCGGGGGTGAGCCGGGTACGCGTGCAGTGGGACTGCGACGGCAGCAACCTGTTGATCCAGATCCGCGACGACGGCGCGGGCGTTCTCAGCACGGACTCCCCCGGCGTCGTCCCTCTCACGGCCAGGGTCGCCGCGCTCGGCGGCACCTTCGGCGTGCAGGCCACCGCCGGCTGGGGCTCCGAGCTCACGGTGTCGCTGCCGTTGGACCCACCGTCGGCCCCGCTGGCCCCCGCCACCGAGTGGGGGTTGAGCCCGCGGGAGCAGGGGGTGCTGGCGCTGGTCGCCTCCGGCGCGCGGAACAAGGCCATCGCCGGCGAGCTGCTGATCAGCGAGAACACCGTGAAGTTCCACGTGGCCAACCTGCTGCGCAAGGTGGGCGCCTCCACCCGCGCCGAGCTGGCTTCGCTGGCCCGCTAGTCCCTGGGCAACCGGATCGCGCTGGTCCAGCCGTAGTCGCCGGCATCCGCGCCGCCGGCCGTGGCGGCCCGGGTGACGTGGCTGCGGGCGTGTTCGATCGCGGCGTCAAGGTCGACGAAGAGGTGGTTGCGGTGCCGCAGCGACGTGATCACGCCCACCCGGGTGACGAGTTTGAGGTGCCGCGGCTGGATGCCCTTGACGAGCACCGTGATGCCGCGCCGCTCGAGCGCCTGGATCATCTCGGTGATCACCCGGGCGCCGGTGGCGTCGAGGATCTGCAGCTGCGACATCC
The DNA here is from genome assembly GCF_002909375.1 of Cryobacterium zongtaii. Lineage (GTDB taxonomy): Bacteria > Actinomycetota > Actinomycetes > Actinomycetales > Microbacteriaceae > Cryobacterium > Cryobacterium zongtaii. The sequence goes on along the minus strand of NZ_PPXD01000008.1, from coordinate 117,234 downwards.
GGATGATCACCACCGTGATGTGGCTGGTCTGGTTGACCCGTTCGAGCATCCGCTCGGCCGCACCGAAGAACAGGGCGCCGTCGAGCCTGAACAGCGCGATGCGCTCGTCGCCGGGAACCGGGGTGCCGGGCAGTTCCTCCCGGTGCACGCCACTGGAGGCCGACACCGCCCGCAGCGCGAAGAAAGCGGCGACGGCGATGCCGATGCCCACGGCCACGATGAGGTCGACCGAGACCGTCACCAGGGCGGTGATGACGAACACCGTGGCATCCGACCCCGTGGAGCCGATGATGCTTCGCACGGTGGCGATCGAGATCATCCGGGCCGCGGTCACCATGAGCACCCCGGAGAGCGCGGCGAGCGGGATCTGCGAAACCACCCCGGTGGCGAGGTAGACCACGCCGACGAGCACGATCGAGTGCACGATCGCCGCCAGCCGGGTGCGGCCGCCAGAGCGGATGTTGACCGCCGTGCGGGCGATCGCGCCGGTGGCCGGCATGCCGCCGAAGAAGCCGGAGGCGATCGAGGCCAGGCCCTGGCCCACGAGCTCGCGGTCGGCGTCGTACGGGCCGGTGTCGGACAGCGTGACGGCCACCCGCGCAGAGAGCAGGGACTCGATCGCGGCGAGCGCCGCGATGGTGAGGGCGGGGCCGACCAGGGAGCTCAGCAGGCCGGCATCAAGCTGCGGCAGCGCGGGCGACGGCAGCGAGCTGGGCAGCTCGCCGATGCGGGCCAGCGGCAGGTTGGCGAGGTTGGCGATCACGGTCACGACGATGATGGCCACGATCGACCCCGGCAGCTTCTTGTGCACCAGGGGGGCCAGCAGCATGATCGCGGCCACCATGAGCACCATGGCCACAGGCACGATCACGGTGGACCAGTCGACGGTCTGGAAGGACTGTACGGCGGCCACGAAGGCATTGCTGCTCGGCCCGGCCTTGGAACCGATCGCGGCGGGTACCTGCTGCAGGAAGATGATGACGGCGATGCCCAGGGTGAACCCCTCGATCACCGGCCAGGGGATGAAGGTGACCGCTCGGCCGAGTTTGAGGGCGCCGGCAATGATCACGATGAGGCCCGCCATGAGGCTGAGCACCGCGACAACGCCGACGCCGTGGGCGGCCACGACCGGACCGAGCACCACGACCATGGCGCCGGTGGGGCCGGAGACCTGGATGTTGGAGCCGCCGAACACCGCGGCGATGACACCGGCCACGATGGCGGTGATCAGGCCGCTTTCGGCGCCGGCGCCGGAGCTGACCCCGAAGGCCAGGGCCAGCGGCAGCGCAATGATGCCCACGGTGAGGCCGGCCACGATGTCGCCGCGCCAGGTGCGCTTCACATCGCGGTAATCCTGCCAGCTGGGCAACAGCGCGCGCAGGTAACGGCCGGTCCTGCCGGCGGCGACGGTGATCACACTCACCGGGACACCGCGTCACTGGACACGGCAGCGTTGGACGCCGCATCCGTCGACCCGAGCCGGGGCCGGCCGACCGTGCTGATCAGGCGCTGCTGGGTGGTCTCGAGAATCTCGACGAGCAGCTGCCGGGCCACCGCGAGCAGATCGGCGACCTGCGGGTAGGCCAGGCCGTAGAAGACCAGGCTGCCGCGGCGCTCAGCCACCACCAGGTTGTGCCGGCGCAGCACCGACAGGTGCTGGGAGAGGTGCGAGGCCTCCAGGCCGGTGTCGGCGAGCAGGTCGGAGACCGACAGGTCGGTGTCGGCGTGGGCGAGCACCTCGAGCACCCGCACCCGAACCGGATGCGCCAACCCCTTGAACAGGTTGGCCTTCACCTCATACAGCGGACGGTTCGCATCCGTGAAGGTGCCGGTCGGGTCGTCATTCAGCGGTTCCATGAATTCATCATATCGCGCTACCAGCGGATAACCCCGGACCAAGGTCCCGTCGCCGGTGCCGGCAAACGGCCGGGCTTCGGGCTACTCCGCGTTGGGGTCGGCTACCGTGGCGGCCGGGGCGGCGGCGGGCACGTTGCGGTGGGTGCGCCAGAAGTACTCGCGCTTGAGGCTCTCCCAGCGGTCCATGCTGACGGCGTTTACTGAGGTCGACTTTTGGTCGGACACGAATTGCTCTTTCTCTTGACGTGCTGTCACCACATCGAGCGGCGTTCGATGGGTGGGGCAGGGCGTCAATCAGGAGGTTGCCGTGATGAGCGTGGCGCCACTGTCGGTGGGTTTCGGTCACCATCGACCTGCTCGGCCTGACGAATTCCCGGGGCCGAATAATCAGTTTAGATCTCCGCACTTCCCCCCGTCAGGGGACGAAGGTCCCGAATCGGCGGGTCTGTGAGCCGGCTGGGAGCACACCGATTCAGCACATACATAGGTGCGGGGACCAGACTGGTCGAGGCCCGAATCTGACTGGAGACACCTGCGTGCGTACACTTCCCACTTTCCTCACCCTGACGGCGGTCGCCGCCGTCGCCCTGACCGGCTGCGCGGCGTCACCCGCGTCGTCGCCGACACGGTCGGCCACGACGGCCCCGGTCGCATGCACCGATCCGGGTGCGACCTCGGATGCCGTCACCGTCGCCGGTGATGCCGCAGCCGAACCGACCGTGACCTTCGAGGCCCCTCTGGCCACGAAAGCGACCGAACGCACCGTCATCACGGAGGGCACCGGAGACGCCATCGAGGAGGGTGATTCCGTGGCGATCTCCTACGCCGCGTACAACGCCACCACCGGCGCCAAGCTCACCGCCGGCGGCTTCGGCGACGCCGCCGGCCTCACCGTGAACGTCGTCAACGGCCAGGGCGTCATCCCGGGCATCCTCAAGGGTGTGGCCTGCTCCAAAGTGGGCGACAGGGTGGCCGTGGTCTTCCCGCCGGCCGACGGCTTCGGCGAGACCGGCAACACCGACCTGGGTGTGGCCGCCACCGACCAGCTGCTCTTCGTGATCGACATCAAGGAAAAGCTGCCCACCCGCGCCACCGGGGAAGACCAGGAGCCCACGGACGGCTTCCCCACCGTGAAGCTCGCCGATGACGGCGCGCCCACCGTGACCATGCCCAAGAGCGACCCGCCCACCGACCTCGCGGTCGAGGTGCTCAAAAAGGGTGACGGCGCGGCCGTCACGGAGACCTCCACGGTGACCGTGCAGTACACCGGCGCCATCTGGGACACCGGCAAGGTGTTCGACCAGAGCTGGGGTGTCGGCCCCACGTCGTTCCCGGTCTCCGGGTTGATCACCGGCTTCACCCAGGGCCTGGTCGGACAGACCGTCGGCTCCCAGGTGGTCATTGTCATCCCGCCGGGCGAGCTGGGTTATGAGGGCGGTAACGAGACGGCCGGCATCAGCGAAACAGACACTCTCGTCTTCGTCGTGGACATCATCGCCGCAGCCTAAGTGTCCCCGGCGGCCTGCCCAGTGTCTGCACAGGCCGCCGGGCTAGTCTTCTGGGAGACCGCTCACCGCGGTTCCGGACGACGGATCAGTACCCGGCACGCGACAAGACTGGCCATAGGAGTTCTCATGTCGTGGATCATTTTGATCGTGTCCGGTGTTCTCGAAGCCGTCTGGGCGACGGCCCTCGGCAAATCCGTCGGCTTCACCAAGCTCTGGCCCACCGTGATCTTCGGTGCCGGTCTGGTCTTGAGCATGGCCGGCCTCGCGTTCGCGATGCGCACCATCCCGATCGGCACCGCTTACGCCGTCTGGGTGGGGATCGGCGCGGCGCTGACTGTGCTCTACGCGATGATCTTCGGCGGCGAACCGGCGTCGCTCATCAAAATCCTGCTCATCCTGGGCCTCGTCGGCTGCGTCATCGGCCTGAAGCTCGTCGACGGCGGCCACTAGCCCTCCCGCCTCCGGCTCGCGATGTCTCTCACGATCGGCGGATGCTGCCGCCACCACCGGTGATCGTCGCTACCACATCAGGGCCGGTCGCCCCGGTCGGGGTGTTGGCCTTCCGGAGCGATGGGGCTCTTACGGTTCAGCCTGATGAGCGACTGCCCGGGATCAACACTGGCCGGGGGCCGCAGCCAATAGACGCCCCGGTTCTCGAAGATTTGCCAGCCCTGGGCGTGGAGCAGCCGGTGGTGTGGGGGGCAGAGCAGGATGCCGACGCGGATGTCGGTGGCGCCGTGATCGCGGACCCATTCTTCGAGATGATGCGCCTCGGTTCGGGAGGGTGGCCTGTCGCAGTCGCCCCATCGGCAGCCGCCGTCGCGGGCAGCCAGGGCGATGCGTTGCGCTGCGGTGAAGATGCGTTCTTCGCGGCCGAGGTTGAGGGGTTGGCCGTCGTCGTCGAAGGTGATCTCGACGGTGCCGCTGGTGCAGATGATCCTGTCGACGCTCTGCTGGCACACGGGTGCGGGATTGCCCTCGATGAAGCCGTGCCCGCTGCCGTCGGGAATCGCAACGAGAACCTCGGCGGGGTCGACTGCCGGCGCGAGTTCGCCTGCTGGTGCGGGTGAGGGAGTCGCTGCTTCGGCCTCCCCGTCCCCGGCTGGCACCGGGGTGGGCGCCGGGGTGGGCGCGGGAGTGAGGATCCGAACCGCCGGGCTGCGACCGCCGAGCATTCGGTGCGGGTTGACGGTGCTACCGGCCCTGAGGAGCTCGACGAAGGAGTCGGCGGTTAACTGGTCGGTGCTGCGCGGGTCATCCTGTATCGCCTTGGCCCAGGCGGCCCGGTCCGGGTCGACGAATCTCACGCCGCCGCGGCGGGGACCGGCGGCACTGTCGCAGACGGAGAGAATGAACGCGCCCTGCTCAGGCGGGAATTGGCCGTTGAGGTGGACCTGGCCGGAGTCACCGGTCCAGATCCGCAGGTACCGGTCGTCCCATGCCTTCTGTTCGCGTTTCGCGATGCCGGCCTCATCGAGGGTGTCCCGCATCCTGCGGGAGCGTTTGAGGAGGTCGTCGACGGTGGTTGTCTTCGCTTCTGTGAGGAGCTTCTGCACCGCATCACCGAGGACTTCGGCGGTGATGACGACGTCGATCGTGCCCAGGCCCGCGCGGATCGCGTGCGCCGCGGCGACCGAGAGGGTTCCGGCAGCCACGGCATCGGAAATGGCGCTGTACCAGGGCAGCGGGACAGGCTCAGCGCCGGGAACGGCGGCCACATCACCGCCGTCGACGTCGTCGCGGCCGTCCTGTTGCCCCCGGTCGTTGGCCTCGGCGTCCCGCACCGCCTGGGCCGTCTCTGTCTCGCTGAGCATCGTGCCCACGTCAACGAGTTTGCGGGCGTCGGCCCGGGTAGAGCCGGTGAGGGTCTGGATCAGGTCCGCCGGCGACAGAAACCCCTGCCGTGCTGCCAGGCCCTGCTGGCCCAGCTCCCGGCGGGAACGGTGCGCGAGGGTCTTCGCCAGCCATACCGATCGGGTCTCCACCAAGCCACGCAACCTGGCCAGGTCTCTCTGGCCGGCGATCAGCTCCGCGTCGGAGAGCGCGTCGTAGTCGGCGCTGCACGCCCCGAGGTGCTCCACCGCTTCTACCGCGGCGATCAACGACCCCGGCAGCGGAGCCGTCGGCGCCGTGCCATCCGGCGCGGAACCGGGTTCGGAGACAGCTACGATGGTGACCATGCGATGAGAATAGCTCAATATCGAACGTTTGTGTGGTGGAAGCCACGGCTGTGGAGAACTTTTTCACACGATCTCAGCCATCCGATCCGGGTGCCATGATTCTCCTCGGCGCCCGACAGGCAGCGAAGCTCAGAGAGCGTGGGGCGGGCGCTCCAGGTCGTCATCGCCGTCCGCAGCGGCCGGGTCGGTGCCGACCGAGATGATCGCGTTCTGCGCATCCACGTGCACGACGGTGGGCTGGTAGACCCTGGCCTTCTTCGTGCCCATCTGGGCGTAGGAGATGATGATGACCAGGTCGCCCTCGTGTGCCATCCGCGCTGCCGCGCCATTGACGCCGATCACACCGCTGCCGCGCTCCCCGGCGATCAGGTAGGTCTCGAAGCGGGCGCCGTTGTTGACGTTCACGATGCTCACCAGCTCGCCGGGCAGCAGGTCGGCCGCGTCGAGCAGGTCAAGGTCGACGGTCAGCGACCCCACGTAGTGCAGGGCGGAGTGCGTCACGGTGGCGCGGTGGATCTTGGACTTGAACATTGTGCGGCGCATCAGGGCCTTTCGAGGATCAACTTCTCCACGATACGCGTGCCGCGCACGGTCGAGTGTCAGGGGGCCGAACTAGAGTCGATCGAATGCCTCACTCTCCCTTGACTTCTTCGGCACCCATTTCTCCGGCCCTTCCGGCGGACCTCGCCGCCCACCCCGGCGCTGACGGCTTCGTGCGTGTGCGCGGTGCCAGGGAGAACAACCTGCAAGACGTCAACGTCGACATCCCCCGCGATGCCATCGTCGCCTTCACCGGAGTCTCCGGCTCGGGCAAGTCGTCGCTGGCCTTCGGCACCATCTTCGCCGAGGCCCAGCGCCGGTTCTTCGAGTCCGTCGCGCCGTACGCACGCCGCCTGATCCAGCAGGGTCACACCCCGCACGTTGACCTCATCACCGGGCTGCCGCCGGCCGTGGCCCTCCAGCAGCGCCGCGGCTCGCCCAGCTCCCGCTCCAGCGTGGGCACCGTCACCACCCTGTCCAACTCGATGCGGATGCTCTACTCCCGCGCCGGCACCTACCCCGCCGGGTCGGACCTGCGCTTGGACTCCGACGCCTTCTCGCCCAACACGGCCACCGGCGCCTGCCCGGAGTGCCACGGCCTGGGCATCTCGCACACCGTCACCGAACCCCTCCTGGTGCCCGACGCGAGCCTGAGCATCCGCGACGGCGCCATCGCAGCCTGGCCCGGCGCCTGGCAGGGCAAGAACCTGCGCGACATCACCGGGGTGCTGGGCCACGACATCGACGTGCCGTGGTCACAGCTCAGCCGCGAGTCGCGCGATTGGCTCCTCTATACCGAGGAGCAGCCCGTCGTGGAGGTCACCCCGCAGCGAGACAGGGTGGCCAAGCCGTACAAGGGCCGGTTCTGGAGCGCGAAGAGCTACGTGATGCACACGCTGGCCGATTCGAAGAGCGCCCAGATGCGCCAGCGGGTGCTCGCGTTCGTGGAGACCGGCCCGTGCCGGCTCTGCGGCGGCAGCGGCCTGCGCGCCGAGGCCCTCGCGGTGCATTTTGCCGGCCGGCCGATCAATGAACTCAACGCCCTCACCCTCAGCGACCTCGCCGAGGTGCTGCGGCCCACCGCCGAGCTCACCGGGGCCACCGGGTCGCACCGCTCCGCGCAGTCCGGCGAGGTCACCGAGGTGGCCGTCACCGTGGCCGGCGACCTGGTGCGCCGCCTCGAGGTGCTCATCGACCTGGGCCTGGGCTACCTCAGCCTGAACCGGGCCACCCCCACCCTCTCGCCCGGCGAGATGCAGCGGCTGCGCATCGCCACCCAGCTCCGCAGCGGCCTGTTCGGTGTGATCTACGTGCTCGACGAACCCTCCGCGGGGCTGCACCCGGCCGACGCGGAACCGCTGCTGGTGGTGCTCGAACAGCTCAAGGCATCCGGCAACTCGGTCTTCGTGGTCGAACACAATATGGACGTCGTGCGCCGCGCCGACTGGCTCGTCGACGTGGGCCCGCGCGCGGGCGACGGTGGCGGCGAGGTGCTCTACAGCGGCCCGGTGCCGGGGCTGGCCGAGGTCGAGACCTCCGTCACCCGCGGTTACCTGTTCCCCTCGATGGGCGACTCGGCGGCGCCGGCGCACCGTGAGCCGGCCGCCTGGCTGGGCCTGACCGGCGTCACCCGGCACAACCTCGTCGACCTTGACGTGAAGGTGCCGCTCGGCGTGCTGACCGCCGTCACCGGTGTCTCGGGGTCGGGCAAGTCCACCCTGGTCAGCCGGGTGCTGGCGGATGCCGTGGGCCGGGAACTGCGCCAGGGCCCGGTCGACGCCGGGCCCGCCGCCAGCGCTGCCGGAGACGGCGCGGCCGACCAGCAGGCTGCCCAGGACGCGGATGACGACGAGACCGGTGCGGACCGTGCCAGCACCGTCGTCGACACGGTGACCGGTGCCGGGGCCATCGACCGTCTGGTGCGCGTGGACCAGAAGCCCATCGGCCGCACCCCGCGCTCCAACCTGGCCACCTACACGGGCCTGTTCGACGCCGTGCGGTCCACCTTCGCGGCGACGGATGCGGCGAAGGCCGCCGGCTTCGGCGCCGGTCGGTTCTCCTTCAACGTGGCCGGCGGCCGCTGCGACACCTGCCAGGGCGAGGGCTTCGTGGCCGTGGAGCTGCTCTTCCTGCCCGGCAGCTACGCACCCTGCCCGACCTGCGACGGCTCCCGCTACAACGCCGAGACCCTCGCGGTGCTCTACAACGGCAAGTCCGTCGCCGACGTGCTGGGACTCACCGTCGACGCGGCCGCCGACTTCCTGGCCGAGGTGCCCAGCGCCGCCCGCAGCCTGGCGACCCTCCGCGAGGTGGGTCTGGGCTACCTGCGGCTCGGCCAGCCGGCCACCGAGCTCTCCGGCGGTGAGGCGCAGCGCATCAAGCTGGCCACCGAGCTGCAGCGCGCCCGCCGCGGCCACACCCTGTATCTGCTCGACGAGCCCACCACCGGGTTGCACCCGGCCGATGTGGAGCTGCTGATGACGCAGCTGGGCCGGCTCGTCGACGCGGGCAACACCGTTGTCGTGGTGGAGCACGACATGGGCGTCGTGGCCGCGGCCGACTGGGTCATCGACCTGGGCCCGGCCGGCGGCAGCGCGGGCGGCCGCATCGTGGCGGAGGGCACTCCGGCGACTGTCGCGGCGCATCCGCACAGCCGCACGGCGCCCTACCTCGCCCAACGCTTGGAGCTGGCTGTGTAAACGGTGCTACACCCGGTCAAACGGGACTTTGGTCCCCATTCCCGGAACAGCCGCGAATCTAAGCTGAGCCTGGAGTTGAGACCTTATGAAGCGCAGCACGCTGTTCCGCAGGCCCGCCGCCGAGCGACTCGACACGGGCCGGTCGGGCGATTTCGGCTACCTGCAATCCGGTGAGGTCTACCTCGACGCCGCCTGCCAGAGCCTGCGCCCGCAGCCCGTGATCGACGCCCTCACCGACTACTACACGACCTATAACGCCTGCGGCGGACGGGTGAAATACGCCTGGGGCCTGAAGGTCGATGCCGCGGTGGCCGACACCCGCAAGGCCGTGCTCGGCCTGCTCGGGCTCTCGAATAAGAGCCACGCCGTGTCGTTCACCCTCAACACCACCTACGGCCTCAACCTGCTCCTGCAGCAGCTGCCGCTTGGCCGCTTCACCAGGGTCGTCACCAGCCACGTCGAACACAACTCGGTGTTCCTGCCCACCATCACCGCCGCCCGCCGGCTGGGCGTCGACCGCCTGGTGCTGGGTCGCGCCGCCGACGGCGCCCTGCTCTACGAGCCCGCGCAGCTGGAGAAGGCCGTCGTCGTCGTCAACGCCACGTCCAACATCGACGGCCGCCAGCTCAGCAACCTCGCCGACCTCGTGCGGGACACTCACGCCCGCGGCGGCATCGTCATCGTCGACGCCGCCCAGGCCATGGGCCACAGCCGGGCGCTGCTGCAGAAGACCGAGGCGGATGCGGTCTGCTTCTCCGGCCACAAGATGTACGCCGCAAGTCTCGGCGTCGTCGTGGCGCGGCACGAGCTGCTCACCTCCCTCGAGCTCGGCTTCGTGGGCGGCGGCATGGTCTCCGACGTGCGCGAGAACGACTTCGACCTCGTTCAGGGTGACCCGGCGGCGCTGCTCGAACCGGGCCTGCAGGCCTGGGGCGAGATCATCGCGCTCGGCCGGGCGATCGAGTGGCTCGGCGACGTCCGCCCCGGCGGGCTCACCCCCGCCGAGCACATCACCGGCCTGTCCAGGCGGCTCCACGACGGCCTCGCCGAGATCCCCGGACTCACACTGCTGAACACCGAGCCCAGCCCGGTGATCAGCCTCTACGCGCCCGCGCAGGACTCGCACCGGCTCGCGGTGTTCCTCTCGCACTCGCGGATCTCCGTGCGCAGCGGCTACTTCTGCGCCCACCACTACCTGAAGGAACAGCTCGGGCTACCCCCGCTGCTGCGCCTCTCCCTCGGCCTGCACTCGACCGAGTCGGACATCGACTCGGCCACGCAGGCCCTCACCCGGCTGATGAAAGGCCTCTCCTAAGTGTTCTGCATCGCCGCATTCATCGTCCTGGTCGTCATGGCCGCCTTCTCGGCCAAGTACCGCCGCTACGTCGGCAAGGCCTGGAACTGCACCTGGCGCCGGGTCACCTTCCGGCCCTGCGACACCACCTTCAAGCAGGACATCAAGGACCACCTGCTCGCGCCGATCGCCGTGCGCCGGCCGGGGCTCGTGCGTCCGGCCAGCATCGGCCTCGAGATCCTTGCCGTGCTCGTTCTGGTCACCACCATCTGGTCGGGTTACACCGTGGTCAAAAGCGCCGTCAACCTCTACGTCTACGGCACCTGCAACAAGCAGGATTCGGCATCCTGCACCCTGGGCGCCGAGGCCTGCTCGATCCCGGATGAGACGCCGGGCTTCATGGAGTCGCTGGGTGAGTTCGACGTGCTCGGCGCATTCGGCAACGAATTCGGCAGCCTCGGCGAGACCTTCGCGGCCATCCCGGCCCGCCTGCAGACCTGGACCGCCGAGGACTACCTGCCCGCCAATGCCAGTTACCTCACCGAGGACACCGCCAACCCCGTCGCCGTCGAGGTCATCGACCCCGGCTGCACCTTCTGCAAGGCGCTGTTCCAGAACATCGAGGAGGCAGGCTTCGAATCGGCCTACAACCTCACCTATATCGCCTACCCGATCGCGGGCACCGAGGGCTACAAGTTCCCCAATTCGCTGCTGGTGACCCAGTACCTCGAGGCCCTGCGGCTGCACCCGCTGGACGGCGCCGAGACCCCCGTCGACTGGCAGGTGCTCGAGCGCATCTTCACCGAAAAGGCCGAAACCGGCCTGCCGTGGCAGGAAACCATCAACTCGATGGATTCCGACGAGGCCACCGCGACCCTGGTCGACTGGCTCGGCGAGTTCGGCCTCTCCGCCGACCAGATCGACGCGGTCGTGACCGAGGCCGCTTCGGACACGGTTACCGACATCATCGCCGCCAACAAGACCCTCGTGGAGGAGAAGATCGCCACCGTGAAGATCCCCACGATCATCTTCGACGGCCGCCGCCACGACGGCCTGGTCTCGGTCGACGGCCTGCAGTAGCCGGGCCCGCCCATCCGCGAACCGTGAGGAAAGCCCCAAAAATCGCAAACTTGTGGGGATTGAGTCACGGGTCGCGGTAGGGAGGGTGGCATAGTGACCTCACACACCGAGGGAGCCCGATGACCGAGTGGCGTATCCGCGACTTTCATACCGACGATCTCGACGGCATCCTGCGCCTGTGGGAGGAGATCACCGCCTCCAGCACCGACCCTGTCTACGCCCTGTCTGAGGTGCTCGCCTCCTGCCAGAAGGACGATGCCGTCGTGGCCGTGCACGGCGACGAGGTGGTCGGCGCCGCGGTCGGCCGGGCCGCCCACGCGCAGGGCTGGATCGTGTTCCTCGCCACCACCAAACCGTGGCAGAGCCACGGCATCGGTTCGGCCCTGCTCGCCGCCCTCGAACGACGGATGGCACCGCACGGCCTGACCAAGCTCTCGGCGCTGATGCCGGAGACCGCCACCAGGGTCGACGCGTTCCTCAACCGCGGGTTCGAAATCAAGAACCACCTCAGCTACTTCGAGCGCCGCATCCCGGTGCAGGGCCAGTCGATCAGGGCCCTGGCCGACCTCGGCGGGCGCATCCTGCCGCGGGACCTGTGGGCGAGCGTGGGTGGCATGGTGCGCGAGAAGGAACTGCTCGAGCGGCGCCTGGTGATGCCCCTGGCCCGGCCGGAGATGGCCGAACAATACGGCGTTGTGCCGCCCAAGGCCGTGGTGCTCTTCGGCCCGCCCGGGACCGGCAAGACCACCTTCGCCAAGGCCATCGCGTCCAGGCTGGACTGGCCGTTCGTGGAGGTGTTCCCGTCCCGGCTGGCCAGCGACCCGCAAGGACTGGCCGGGGCGCTGCGGGAGACGTTCCACAAGATCGACGACCTCGACAACGTGGTGGTCTTCATCGACGAGGTCGAGGAGATCGCCGCCCAGCGCGGTGGCGAACCGCCCTCGCCCCTGCAGGGCGTGACCAACGAGCTGCTCAAGCTCATCCCGGCGTTCCGCGAGCGGCCCGGGCGGCTGCTCGTCTGCGCCACCAACTTCATCCGCACCCTCGACTCGGCGTTCCTGCGGCACGGCCGATTCGACTACGTGGTGCCGATCGGGTTGCCGGATGCCGCCGCCCGGCAGGCCATCTGGGAGCGCTACATTCCCCCGGCGGTGGCCGGCACCGTCGACCTCGCGGCCCTCGTCGCGGCCAGCGACGGCTTCTCCCCAGCCGACATCGAATACGCCGCCCGTCGGGCTTCCCAGCAGGCCTTGGAGGATGCCCTCTCCGCGGGCGCCGACGAGTCCGTGCCCGGCGGGCCGGGCACCCAGGACTATCTGGCCGGCATCCGCGGCACCCGCACGACGGTGTCGGCGCAGGTGGCCGCCGAGTTCCTCGAGGACATCGACCGGCTCGCGCGGCTCTGAGCCGGCCCCGGCTACGGAGAACTAGCCCGCGGTGGAGTTCGCGTCGGCCGACTCCTGCACGAACTCGGTGAGGGTGGCCTCGAGGGTGGCATACGCGCAGGAGTAGGCGGCATCCTCGTCGCCCGCGACAATGGCCTCGGCCAGGTCGTTGTGCCGATGGGCGGACGGCGGCGTGTACTCGGTGATCGTGAAGCGCTTCTCCTGCTCCCGGGTGCGCAGCAACGCCGCCACGGTGCTCGCGAAGTGGCCCATCACCGCGTTGCCCGAGCCCTGCAGGATCAGGGTGTGGAAGTCGACGTCGGCCTCGAGGTACCGCCGGCCGTCCTGTGCCTGGTCGGACTGGACCATGACGGCGGCGGCCCGGGCGACGGCCTCCCGCTCCTCTGTCGTCATCAGGCGGGCGCTCAGCCGCGCGGCCACGGGTTCGATGCCCAGGCGCAGCTCGAGCATTTCGCGCATCTGGGCGAAGTAGTCTCCCTGGCCGCGCCACTGGATGATCTGCGGGCTGAAGAGGTCCCACAACTGCCGGGGCAGCACCTGCGTGCCCACGCGCTGCCGGGGTTCGACCATGCCCAGAGACTGCAGCACCCGGAGTGCCTCGCGCAGCACCGAGCGCGACACGGTAAACCGTTCGCTCAGTCTGTCCAGATTGAGGATGTCGCCGGGCGCGTAGGTTCCGTCGACGATCTCCTGGCCGAGCGCATTCACCACTCGCGCGTGCAATCCCCGGTCCCGCCAGGTTTCGTCGCCCACTGCAGTCACTGTCACACCCTCACTCACCCGGTGCGACCCCGTCGCACCGATCCGTCCCAGCCTGCGTCATCGCACTCTGCACTTCGGTGATGTTGCCTGCATCGCCGTCGTTGTGTAAGACTTCATAAATCCGATTAATCAGATTAATCAGATTACGTACTTCCTCCTTCACTATGCCGCATCCCGCGGCGAGAGGGCGACTTACGTGTTCACCACATGACGAAGGGGTCGCAGGGACGCGGCCTCGGAACGGATTCTCGAGATGAATGTGACCCGCGCGATTCAGGCGGTGGAACCAGTGGTTCCCGCCGGCAGCACCCTGCAACTCATTCTCGCGGCGACCATCGGTGTCGCCGTGATCATCGTGCTGATCACGTGGCTCAAGGTGCATCCTTTCCTGGCCCTGTCCATCGGCGCCGTCGGCGTGGGTGTGGGCGCCGGCATGGCCCCCAACGCCGCGGTCACCAGCTTCGGTGCGGGCTTCGGCTCCACCATGGCCGGCGTGGGTGTGCTCGTGGGCTTCGGCGCCATGTTCGGCAAGCTGCTGGCCGACTCCGGCGGAGCCGACCGCATCGTCGACGCACTGGTGAGCCGTTCGAGCGTGCGCACCCTGCCGTGGACCATGGCCCTGATCGGTGGCCTCATCGGCCTGCCGATGTTCTTCGAGGTCGGCCTGGTCCTGCTCATCCCCGTCATCATCCTGGTCGCCCGTCGCAGCGGGCAGTCGCTCATCCGTATCGCCATCCCGGCCCTCGCCGGCCTGTCGGTCATGCACGGCCTGGTGCCGCCGCACCCCGGCCCGCTCGTGGCCGTCACCACCCTGAACGCCAACCTCGGCCTCACCCTGGCCATCGGCGTGCTCATCGCCATCCCCACGGTGATCATTTCCGGCCCACTGTTCAGCAAGTTCGCTGCCCGCTGGGTCAAGGTGCCCGTTCCCGAGATGTTCATCACCGCCGCCGACCAGGGTCTCGAAGAGAACATCAAGCGCCCGAGCTTCATCGCCACGGTCTCAGGAATCCTGCTGCCGGTCGTGCTGATGCTCGCCAGGTCGATCGCCGACGCGATCAACCCCGGCTCGACCGACCCGCTCAACGCCACACTAGACTTCCTCGGCACCCCGATGATCGCGCTCGGCATCGCCGTGATCTACGCCATGATCGTGTTCGGTCGCGGCGGCGGCATGGACCGCGCTGCGGTCTCGAAGTCGCTCGCTGACTCGCTTCCCCCGATCGCCGGCATCCTGCTCATCGTCGGCGCCGGCGGTGGCTTCAAGCAGGTGCTCATCGACACCGGCATCGGCACCGTCATCGCCGACGCGGTCAACGGCTCGAGCGTCTCGGTGCTGCTGCTGGCGTGGGTCGTCGCCGCGCTGGTTCGCGTCGCCACCGGCTCGGCCACCGTCGCCACGGTCACGGCCGCCGGCATCCTCGCCCCGGTCGCCGCGAGCCTGAGTTCCACGGATGTGTCGCTCATGGTGCTCGCCATCGGCGCCGGTTCGCTGTTCCTCTCGCACGTCAACGACGCGGGCTTCTGGCTGGTCAAGGAGTACCTCGGCACCAGCGTTCCGCAGACCCTGAAGACCTGGACGGTCATGGAGTGCCTCATCTCCGTCACCGGCCTGGCCGGCGTCCTCCTCCTGAACATCGTGATCTAGCCGTGTTCGAGAATCAGCAACCCGTGCTCGTGATCATGGGAATCTCCGGATCCGGCAAGTCCACCGTGGCGGGAATCCTCGCCGGCCAGCTCGGCTGGGACCTCGAAGAGGGCGACGACCTGCACCCGCAGGAGAACATCGACAAGATGTCCTCTGGCGAGCCTCTCAACGATGAAGACCGCGCGCCGTGGCTCGACACGATCTCCTCGTGGATCATCGAGCACTCCATGGCGGGCGTGCCCGGCATCATCACCTGTTCGGCGCTCAAGCGCCGCTACCGCGACGTGCTGCGCGAGCACAACGTGATCTTTGTGCACCTGACCGGGTCGAAAGACCTGATCGGGCGCCGCCTGGCCACCCGGCACGACCACTACATGCCCACCTCGCTGCTCGACTCGCAGGTGGACGCGCTCGAGCCGCCGGAGCCCGACGAGAACGCGATCACCATCGACGCCGGCCGGAAGCCCGCCGAGGAGGCCGCCGAGATCGTGCGCCGCCTCGGCCTCACGCCGAGCCCCGGTTCGTCGAGCCTCGGCGCGCGCGATCCCGGCCAGTCCTCGGTCGCCCGCTAGCCCAGCGCCACATCTGTGCCCGATTCGGACATCTGCGCCCGGCACACCGGGCGCAATTGTCCGCACCGGGAACAGTTGTCTGCTGGTACGGGTGCGGTCAGGGTGGATGCGCAGCGCGTCAGGTGAGGTCGGGATGCCCGGCGGGCAGGGCGTGCCGCTGGCCGGCGGCGTGCAGCTTCTGGTTCTTGCTCTCCCAGTCGCCCAGCGCCTGGCGCATCGGGTTGAGTGCACGTGTTTCGGGGCAGGCAGCGGCCGACTTGCCGCATCCGCAGTGCTGCGGGTCGGCGGGCGTCACCCGGTGCAGGCTGTCGATCTCCCAGAGCACGGCCATGGCCGCATCCGTTCGGCGCTGGCCGAGCTCGGCCTTGCGCTCGGCCCGCTTGAGCACCTCGGTCTCGAGCAGGCCGCGCAGGCCCGCGTCGGGCCCGCGGTCGAAGCGGCCGGCCACGATGCCGGTGAGGTCGGCGACCTGGGCGGCCAACGCCGCAATCTCGGCGTCCCGCTCGGCGATCGTCGCGGTGGTCGTCGCGTCCAGCTCCTGAAGGGTCTCTTGCTGCGCGGCGAACTGCCCCAGCCACAATTTGATGTGGTCGGCGTCGCGCTGCTCGGCCTTTTCGGGCCCGAGGTGGCGCAGGCAGTGGCCGCACACGACCTGGTCGGTCGCCGAGGTGAAGTGGAACGGCTGCAGCGACTGGCAGCAGAAGCACTGCGCCAGCACGTTCACATACAGCGGATACGAGTGGGCCACGGGCTCTCCAGTGTCGAGGTGCTGACACCGAGCCTAGCCGGGCGATCGGCCCGGCTCAGAGCAGGCCGGCCCGCTGCGCCAACCCGCGCACGTACGCGGCCTGGCCGGCGTGCTGCAGATCGTCGGCGATCACGCTGACCAGCCGCACCGCCAGGGTCACCGGCGGGGTCCAGCGGGTGTCGACGATGCGACTGAAATCGTCCTCGTGCAGGGTGGCCAGGTAGCCGAGGGTGCGTTCGTGCACCGCGTCGAAGTAACCCTGCAGCAGGTCAGCACCGGCCCGCACCGCGGCCACCTCGGTGGAACCCTGGCCGTAGCCGGTCGCCGTCGGCGCGAAGGGGAGGTTGAACCGTTTCTGCCAGCCCGCCGACGTCCACAGTTGGGGCTCGCCCATGAGATCGGCCACGTGGTTGTCTTGCACCCGGGTGAGGTGCCAGACCAGCCACGCGATGGTGTTCGCCTCGTGGTCGGCCCGGTACCCCAGCAGCTCGGGGCCGGCTCCGACGAGGGCGGCGTGCACAGCCCCCTGCACACGGCCGAACGCATCCGTGATCAGGTCGGTCGACAGCATCCGGTACCTCCTGTGGGTCGACGACCGGCCCACCCGAGGACCCGTTCACGCGCCACCCTAACCCGCTGTGGGGATCCGGCAAGTGTCTCGTATCCGAGACACCAAGTCGGCTGAGCCCCGTGCGCCGAGGACCGGGCAGGAGTCAGATGGACACATGCACACCGTCGACACCGTCCTGCCCGCCACCAACATCACCCCGTCCCCCGTCACAGTGGGCACCGGCCCGGTCTCCGTGGCGGATGTCGTGGCCGTCGCCCGCCACGACGCCCCGGTGCTGCTCGGCGATGACGCCCGCGCCGCCGTGGCCGCCAGCCGGGCCACCATCGAGGTGCTCGCCACCGACACGGCGCCGCACTACGGCATCTCCACGGGCTTCGGCGCCCTGGCCACCACCTTCATCGACGCCGCCGATCGCACCCGGCTGCAGCAGAGCCTGGTGCGCTCACACGCGGCCGGCTCCGGCCCCGAGGTGGAACGGGAGACCGTGCGCGCCCTGATGTTGTTGCGCCTGTCCACCCTGCTCACCGGGCGCACCGGCATCCGTCTGTCGACCGCGGAGGCGTATGCCGGCCTGCTCAACGCCGGCATCACCCCGATCGTGCGCGAATACGGCTCGCTCGGCTGCTCGGGCGACCTGGCCCCGCTGGCGCACTGCGCCCTGGCGCTGATGGGCGAGGGCACCGTGCGCGACCGCGCCGGTACTGAGCTGCCCGCCGCCGACGCCCTGGCCGCCGCCGGCCTCGAGCCGGTGCTCCTGGCCGAGAAGGAGGGCCTGGCCCTGATCAACGGCACGGATGGCATGCTCGGCCAGCTCAGCCTGGCCCTGCACGACCTGCAGACCCTGTTCTCCACCGCCGACGTGGCCGCCGCGATGAGCATCGAGGCCCTGCTCGGCTCCGACGCCGTCTTCGCCGCCGACCTCGCCGGCCTCCGCCCGCAGCTGGGTCAGCAGGCCTCCGCCGAGAACCTCCGCCACCTGCTCGCCGGCTCGCCGATCGTGGCCAGCCACCAGACCCCGGAGTGCACCCGGGTGCAGGACGCGTACTCGCTGCGCTGCGCCCCGCAGGTGCACGGCGCCGCCCGGGACACCGTTGAGCACGCGGGCCGCATCGCCGACCGCGAACTGGCCTCAGCGATCGACAACCCCGTCGTCACTCTCGACGGCCGGGTCGAGTCCAACGGCAACTTCCACGGCGCCCCGGTCGCCTACGTGCTCGACTTCCTCGCCATCGCCGTCGCGGACGTGGCGAGCATGTCCGAGCGCCGCACCGACCGGATGCTCGATCCGGCCCGCAACAACGGTCTGCCGGCCTTCCTCGCCCACGACGTGGGGGTCGACTCCGGCCTGATGATCGCCCAGTACACCGCCGCCGGCATCGTCTCCGAGCTCAAGCGCCTCGCCGTGCCGGCCTCGGTCGACTCGATCCCCTCCTCGGCCATGCAGGAGGACCACGTATCCATGGGCTGGCACGCCGCCCGCAAGCTCCGCACCGGCATCGACGGCCTCGCCCGGGTGCTCGGCATCGAGATCATGACCGCGAGCCGCGCCCTCGACCTGCGCGCGCCGCTGAAGCCCGGGCCCGCGACCGGTGCCGTGCTGGCCGAGGTGCGCCGGGGCGTTGCCGGCCCCGGCCCCGACCGGTTCCTCTCCCCCGAAATCGAGTCGGTCGCCGCATCCGCACGCAGCGGCGCCTTACTCGACGCCGCCCAGACCATGACCGGCTCGCTGTACTAACCGCATCCGCACGCTCAGCTCTCGAGAAAGCAGACCCGCTCATGACCGACCTGACCGACAGCACGGCGCCAGCAGCCGCGGATGTGCCGGCCACCGACCCGCACGCCCCGCGCGTCGTGCGCGCCGCCCGCGGCAACACCCTCACCGCCAAGAGCTGGCAGACCGAGGGCCCGCTGCGGATGCTGATGAACAACCTCGACCCCGAGGTCGCCGAGCACCCGGAGAAGCTGGTGGTCTACGGCGGCACCGGCAAGGCTGCCCGCAACTGGGCGGCGTATGACGTCATCGTGCGCACCCTCACCACGCTGGAGAAGGATGAGACCCTGCTTGTGCAGTCCGGCAAGCCGGTGGGCGTGTTCCGTACCCACGAGTGGGCGCCCCGGGTGCTGATCGCCAACTCCAACCTCGTCGGCGACTGGGCCACCTGGCCGGAGTTCCGCAGGCTCGAGGCCCTGGGCCTCACCATGTACGGCCAGATGACCGCCGGATCCTGGATCTACATCGGCACCCAGGGCATCCTGCAGGGCACCTACGAGACCTTCGCCGCCGTGGCCGCCAAGAGGTTCAACGGCACCCTGGCCGGCACCCTCACCCTCACCGGCGGCGCCGGCGGCATGGGCGGCGCCCAGCCGATGGCGGTCACCCTCAACGAGGGCGTCGTGCTCATCGTCGACGTCGACCCGTCCCGGCTCGAGCGCCGGGTCGAGCGCGGCTACCTCGACGAGATGACCGACGACATCGACGACGCCATCGCCCGGGTGCTGGCGGCGAAGGCCGATCGCCGGCCACTGTCGGTGGGCCTGGTCGGCAACGCCGCCACGGTGTTCGCCGAGCTCCGCGCCCGCGAGGTACCCATCGATATCGTCACCGACCAGACCAGCGCACACGACCCGCTCGCGTACCTGCCCGAGGGCGTCAGCGTCGCCGACTGGCACGCCTACGCGGCCGACAAACCCGAAGAGTTCACCGACCGGGCCCGCGCCGCGATGGCCAAGCAGGTGCAGGCGATGGTCGATTTTCAGGATGCCGGAGCCGAGGTCTTCGACTACGGCAACTCCATTCGCGCCGAGGCGCTGCTCGGCGGCTGCGAGCGGGCGTTCGAGTTCCCCGGCTTCGTGCCCGCCTACATCCGGCCGCTCTTCGCCGAGGGCAAGGGCCCGTTCCGCTGGGCGGCGCTCTCCGGCGACCCGGCCGACATCGCGGCCACCGACAAGGCCATCGTGGACCTGTTTCCTCATGACGAGCACCTGCGTCGCTGGATCACCGCCGCCGGCGAGAAGGTGCGCTTCGAGGGCTTGCCCGCCCGCATCTGTTGGCTCGGCTACCAGGAACGCCACCTGGCCGGCCTCAAGTTCAATCAGATGGTCGCCTCCGGCGAACTGTCCGCCCCGATCGTGATCGGCCGTGATCACCTCGATTCCGGCTCGGTCGCCTCGCCCTACCGGGAGACCGAGGCCATGAAAGACGGGTCAGACGCCATCGCCGACTGGCCGCTGCTGAACGCCCTGCTGAACACCGCGTCCGGCGCCACCTGGGTCTCGATCCACCACGGCGGCGGGGTCGGCATCGGCCGCAGCATCCACGCCGGCCAGGTGATCGTGGCCGACGGCACCCCGCTGGCCGCCGAGAAGATCGAACGGGTGCTCACCAACGACCCGGGCACCGGCGTCATGCGCCACGTCGACGCCGGCTACGAACGCGCCGAAGAGGTGGCCCGCGAACGCGGCCTGCGGGTGCCGATGTGGGAGACGGATGCGCCCGCCGGCTCGGTCGCGGATGCGCCGCATGCCTGACCTCATCGCGCACGGCCTGCTGGCCGGCCTCGACGAGATCGCCGACACCGGCAGGGACCGGCGTGCCGCCGGCTACTCCCGGCACCTCTGGGAGCCGGCCGAACACGAGCTGCGGGCCTGGTTCACCGAACGTGCCGAGCGGCTCGGGCTGGCTGTGGAGACAGACCGCAACGGCAACACCTGGGCTTGGTGGGGCGAACCTGGCGCGGATGCCGTGGTGGTCGGCAGCCACCTCGACTCGGTGCCCGGCGGCGGCGCCTACGACGGCCCGCTCGGCGTGGTCTCCGCCCTCGACGCCGTCGCCCGACTGCAGGCCGCCGGTTTCGTGCCGAGCCGGCCCTGCGCCGTGCTGGTGTTCGCCGAGGAGGAGGGCTCGAGATTCGGGGTGGCCTGCCTCGGTTCCCGGCTGCTCTCCGGCGCGATCGACGCCGATACGGCCCGTGCCCTGACGGACCGGGCGGGAATCACCCTCGCCGAGGCGGCGAAAACGGCCGGGCTCAACCCTGCACACCTGGGCCGAGACCAGGCCGCCCTCGACCGCATCGGCATATTCCTGGAACTGCATGTGGAGCAGGGCCGCCGCCTGATCGACCTCGGTGAACCCGTCGCGGTGGCCTCCTCCATCCTCGCCCACGGGCGCTGGCGGCTGAGTTTCACCGGCCAGGGCAACCATGCCGGCGCCACCCCGATGTCCGGCCGCCGCGACCCCATGGTGGCCGCGGCACATGCCATCGTCGCGGTGCAGCAGGCCGCCCTGGCCAACCCGGGGGCCCGTGCCACCGTCGGCCGCATCGAGGCGATACCCGGCGGCACCAACGTGATCCCCTCGGCCGTCACCGCCTGGCTGGACGCCCGCGCGGACACCGACGACCAGGCCCGCGCCGTGGTCGGCGACATCACCGCCCGGCTGCAGGCCCCGCACTCCGGCTGCGCCGCGACCGTGGTCGAGGAGTCCTGGACCGGCACCGTCACCTTCGACCCGGAGCTGGCCGCCCGCCTGGCCCTCGCGCTCGGCGGCGTGCCCGCGCTGGCCACGGGAGCCGGCCACGACGCCGGAGTGCTCGCCGCCCGGCTGCCCACCGCGATGCTGTTCGTGCGCAACCCCACCGGCATTTCGCACTCCCCCGAGGAATTCGCCACCCTGGCGGATTGCCTCGCCGGCGTCGACGCCCTCGACACCCTGCTGCGGGAGCTGCTGTGACCTCGCCCCCGGCGAGCAGCCCGCTGCCGACAGGCGCCACCTACTGGTGCGAGGCGCTGCTGGTCGACGGCGTCGCGGTCGCCGGCGTGCGCCTGTCCGCCGGCATCGACGGCCGCCTGACCGACCGCACCGATGGTGTTCCGGTCGAGCCCGGCGACATCCGCCTCGGCACTGTTCTGCCCGGGCTGGCCAACGCGCACTCGCACGCCTTCCACCGGGCACTCCGCGGCCGCACCCACGACCAGGGCGGCGATTTCTGGCACTGGCGTGAGTCCATGTACGCCGTGGCGCAGGCGCTCACCCCCGAGCGCTATCTGCGGCTGGCGCGGGCCGTTTTCGCCGAGATGCTGGTCAGCGGCTACACCGCCGTCGGCGAATTCCACTACCTGCACCACCAGTCGGGCGGCGCGCCATACCCGCAGGCCCACGCCATGGAGCTCGCGCTGGCGACCGCGGCCCGCGAGGTGGGCATCCGCTTGGTGCTGCTGGACACCAGCTACCTGGCCGGCGGTATCCATACCCCGTTGCGGCCCGAGCAACGCGCCTTCAGCGACGGTTCCGCCGCCGGCTGGCTGGCCCGCTGGGCGCGTCTGCGCGAGACTCTCGACGCGGATGCCGCCGCCCGGCCGGCCGAACCGGCCCTGGTCAGCCTCGGTGCCGCGCTGCACTCCGTGCGGGCAGTCCCGACGGAGGCCATGCGCGAGATCCTCGCCGGGTTGCCGGCCGACGTTCCGCTGCACATCCACCTCTCCGAACAGGTGCAAGAGAACGCTGACTGCCTGGCCGCATACGGGGTCACGCCGACCGGAGTGCTCGACGGCCTCGGCGCCCTCACACCACGGTTGAGCGTGGTGCACGCCACCCACCTCAGCGACGACGACGTGCGCCTACTCGGCACCAACGGTGTCACCGTATCGATGTGCCCGAGCACCGAGGCCGACCTCGGCGACGGCATCGGTCCGGCCCGGGCCCTGGCCGACGCGGGCTCACCGGTCGCCCTGGGCTCCGACCAGAACGCCGTGATCGACCCGTTCCTGGAGCTGCGCGGCCTGGAGATGGGCGAACGCCTGGCCTCCGGTTGTCGCGGCCGGTTCACCCCGGCGGAGCTGCTGCAGGCCGCCGGCACCGACGGTTACGCCGCCCTCGGCCTCGGTCGGGCGCGCCTGGTCCCGGGTGACCCGGCCGACCTGGTCGAGGTCGATGCGCGCAGCATCCGCACCATCGGGGCCCGGCTCGACCAGCTAGTGCTCGCCGCCACGGCGACCGACGTGCGGCGGGTGATCGTGGCCGGCCGCATCGTCGCCGACAGCGGCCGCTTGGTGGGCACCGCCGCGGCCGCCCTCGCCCTCGACGGGTCGCCCGCGGCGCTCCTCGGCGATGCGCTCGACGCCCTCGATCCCTTCGACGCCCTCAGCTCCCCCGACACAGGCAGCTTCCCCGCCGCCCCGAGCCCCGCATGACCACCCGCGCCCGGCTCTTCTGTGCCCCATGCGGACAACTGTTACCGGCGCACCGGCCACAATTGTCCGGAACAGGAACAGTTGCATCACCGTTCTTCACCCCGACCGGAAGGCCCCACGATGACCGCCGAACTGATCACCGGGATCGCAGAGCTCACCACCCAAGCCGCCGAGTCCAGCCATGACAGTCATGACGACAACAGGCTGGCGGATGCCGCGCTCGTGATCGAGAACGGCCGCATCGCCTGGATCGGGCCGGCCGCGGACGCGCCCGCCGCCGACAGCGAGGTGAATGTGCACGGCCGGGCGGTGCTCCCCGGTTGGGTCGACACCCACACCCACCTGGTTTTCGCCGGTGACCGGGCTGCCGAGTTCGAGGCCCGCATGGCCGGGCAGAGATATGCCGCCGGCGGCATAGCCACCACGGTGGCCGCCACCCGGGCAGCGAGCGAGGCCGATCTGGTCGCCAATGCCCGCCGCCTCCGCCGGGAGGCCGCTGCCTCGGGCACCACCTTCCTGGAGACCAAGACCGGCTACGGCCTCGACCTGGCCACCGAACTCCGCGGTGCCAGGGCGGCGGCCGAGGTCGCCGATGTCGTCACCTTCCTCGGCGCCCACCTGGTGCCGCCGGGCATCGACCGGCGCGACTACCTCGACCTGGTGACAGGTCCGATGCTTCAGGCGGTGGCCCCGCACGTCGACTTCATCGACGCGTTCTGCGACACCGGAGCGTTCGACGTCGACGAGTGCCGCGAGGTGCTGCTCGCCGGCCGGGCCGCCGGGTTGGGCCTCCGCCTGCACGGCAACCAGCTCGGCGCCGGCGGTGGCGTGCGGCTCGCCGTGGAGCTCGGCTGCGCCAGCGTGGACCACTGCAACCACCTCGACGACGCCGACGTCGACGCCCTGGCCGGCTCCGACACCGTGGCCACCCTGCTTCCGGCCTGCGACCTGTCCACCCGGCAGCCGTTCCCGCCCGCCCGTCGGCTGCTCGATGCGGGCGCACACATCGCGCTGGCCAGCAACTGCAACCCGGGCACCTCGTACACCACGTCGATGCCGTTCTGCGTGGCCACGGCGGTGCTGCAGATGGGCCTGACCGTGCGCGAGGCGGTCTGGGCGGCCACCCGCGGCGCGGCGCGGGCGGTCGGCCGTGAGCACGGGCCCGATGCCGTGGGCTCGCTCCGCATCGGCGGCCGCGCCGATCTGCAGGTGCTCGATGCCCCGTCGGTGGCACATCTGGCCTACCGGCCGGGGGTGCCGCTCTGCGTCGCCACCTGGACCGAGGGTGTGCGCGCCGACCCCCACGCAAGCCGTGACTTAAGCACCTGAAACCGGGAGTTTTGGTGATTAGGTCACAGTTCGCGAGTTAGGAGACCGGCCAGCCGTGCCGGGCGAGGGCCTCCCGGGCCAAAGCGCGCGCCGAGTACGGTGTGCGCACGCCTCGAATGTCGCGGTAGTCCTGGTGGCCGGGTCCGGCCCAGAGGATGGCGTCGCCGTCCCTGGCCAGGTCGACCGCGTAGTCGATCGCGGCCTCCGGCGGGGAGACCTCCACGATCTGCTTGGTGGGGAAGGCTTCCCTGGCGGCGTCCACGAGCATCCGTCGGATGCTGGCCGGGTCTTCGAAGCGGGGGTGGTGGTCGGTGATGACCACGATGTCGGAGCCGGCCGCCGCGACGCGCGCCATTTCGGGGCGCTTGACCGGGTCCCGGTCGCCGTCGGCGCCGAAGAGCATGATGACCCGGCCCGTGGTGACGGCCTTGACCGCACGCAGGGTCTTTTCGAACGCGTCGGAGCTGTGGCCGAAGTCCACGTAGACGCGCGGGCCGGTCGGACCGGACACGCTCTCGGTGCGGCCGGGGATGTACACCTCGATGCCGTCCTGCAGCGCCGCCTGCACCCGGGCGGCGTCGTAGCCGGCCTCGACGATCATCGCCACGGCCAGCCCGGCGTCCGCGACGAGGTGGTCGCCCAGCAGCGCGACCGTCGTTTCGACGAACTCGCCGGCCCGGTTCTGCACCCGGAACCGGGTGGCCTCCGGCAGGGCCTCGAGGATGTCCAGGCGCCAATCCGGGTCGGTCTTGGCATCCGCCGAGATCGAGGTCACCGGGATCTTCGGCTCGGACAGCAGCTTGAGGCCCCAGGGGGTCTCCATGCTCACGACGCCTCTGCGGGCGCGGTCCGGCCGGAACAGAAGCTCCTTGGCGTCGAAGTAGTTCTCCATGGTGCCGTAGTCGTCGAGGTGGTCGATCGAGAGGTTGGTGAAGCCGGCGACGTCGAAGACGATGCCGTCGACCCTGCCGTGGGTCAGGCCCTGGGCGCTGACTTCGAGCACCACGGCCTCCACCTGCTTTTCCTTCATGCGGGCGAGGAGAGCGTGCACGTCGGTGGCCTCGGGGGTGGTGAGCCTGGAGACGAAGACCTCGCCCGCGATGTGGCGTTCGGCCGTGGTGGACAGGCCGGTGACCAGGCCCATCTGGCGCAGCACGGCCTCGAGCACGTAGGCGGTGGTGGTCTTGCCGTTGGTTCCGGTGATGCCGAAGATCGTGGGGGCGCTGTCGGCGGTGCCGTAGATGAAGGCGCTGAGTTCGCCCAGTCGGCCGCGCAGGTTGTCGCTCACGAGAACGGGCACGCCGGCGGCACGCGCCTCGGCCTCGCCGTCTGCATCGGTGAGCACGGCCACCGCGCCGGCCTGCACCGCGCCGTCGGTGTACGCGGCGCCGTGGCCGTTCTTGCCGGGCAGGGCCACAAAAAGGTCGCCCGGCTGCACCGACTGGGTGGAGAGGGCGATGCCCGTCACGATTGTGCCCGCGTCGGCCGGGGCGCACGAGGTGTCGGCCCGAACGGCGACATCCGCCAAGCGAACCCGCGGCGGGCTGCTCGGTCTAACGACGGGTGGGGTACTTTCGATTGCCAAAACAGATGCCTCCGGATTCACCCCCCGAATGAGGGCAGAATATTACCGTAGGCTCCCGTTCTGCAAGGGACCTGCGATAGCGGCCCGTTCTGGCACACTCATGTCAATTGCATAGAAAGCGGCGCAGCGCGGGCCCGTCTCGGGTTGCCCGGCGACCTCAGCTCAGGATGTCCTTGGTGGCGAATCGGCCGTAGGCGAGCGCCCCGAAGACCAGCAGATAGCCGCCCTGCAGCAACGCATTGGCGCCGAACGAGGTGAAATCGATCGGTTGGCGCAGCAGGTCGGCGAAGTCGAGCCAGTAGTGGCTGAACAGCCACGGATGCAGCCAGTCCAGTTGCGGCAGCGAGTCGAGCACCTGCGCCACGACCGAGAGCACGATGGTGGCGGCCATCGCCCCGACGGACACCACGGTGAGGGTGGAGAAGAACAGCCCGATGGCCGAGAGGCCGAGCAGTGAGACCGTGACGTAGCCGGCGATGAGCAGGGCCCGCAGGAATGACTCGGCCAGGCTGATGGTGTCTCCGGAGAGCAGGGTCAGCGGGCCGACCGGGAACAGTGCCAGCCCGGCGAGCACCCCGGCGGTGACGACGGTGAGCGTGGCCGCGAGGCAGAACACCGCGGCGCCGATGTACTTCACCACGAGCAACCAGACCCGCCCGGCCGGGGCCGCGAGCAGGTAGCGCAGGGTGCCCAGGCCGGCCTCGCCCGCGATGGTGTCCCCCGCGACGACGCCCACGGTGAGCGGCAGGAACAGCGGGATCGACACGATCAGTCCGGTCACGGCGACGAACAGGCCGTTCTGGGTGACCTGGTCGAGGAACGGCGGACCGCGGCCGGGGGTCGGCTCCTGCGAGGAGAGCCGCACGGCGACGGCGATGAGCACCGGCACCGCGGCCAACGCGAGCAGCAGCGCCCAGGTGCGGCGGCGGCGGAAGAGCACCGTCAGTTCGGAGACCAGCAGCGCCCAGGCGCCGCCGGGTCGGGGCGAGCCGGTCGGCGCCGTCGCCGAGGATGCCGCAGGCCCACTCTCGGGCGCCGCTCTGTCGGACACCGACCTATCGGACACCGTCTTATCGGACAACGTCGAACCCCTCTCCGGTGAGAGCCACGAAGCGGTCCTCGAGGCTGGTGTCCTGCAGGTGGAAGCCACGCACCCGCACCCCGGCGGCGACGAGCGCCGCGACGAGGTCTTCCTCTGCGAGGTGTCCGCCTGCGGGCACCTCGAGGGGGGCGCTCACCCAGTGGTCGGCGGGCCGGTTCGAGGAACCGCCGGCGGCGGAGAAACTCTCGGCGCCGCGCTCGTCCGGCGCGGACTCCAGCTCGGCCACCAGTCCGGCGGCGGCCAGCACCCGGATCGCCGCCGCGGCATCCGGGGTTCGCACCCGCACCCTGGCTTCACCGGCGCGCAGCTCGTCGAGGGTGCCCTGGGACACCAGGCGTCCGGCGCTCATGATGGCCGCGTGCGTGCACATGTGCTCCACCTCGGCGAGCAGATGGCTGGACACGAAGACCGTGGTGCCCTCGCCGGCCAAGGATCGCACCAGGGCGCGCACCTCGCGGGTGCCCTGCGGGTCGAGCCCGTTGGTCGGTTCGTCCAGCACGAGCAGTCGGCGCGGCATCAGCAGGGCGTTCGCGATGCCCAGGCGCTGCTTCATACCCAGCGAGTACGCCGACACCTTCTTGCCCGCAGCGTTCGACAGGCCCACCCGGTCCAGCGCGCGGTCCACCCGGGCCCGGCGGCTGCGGCCGGGCGCGGCGCGATCGGCGGAGTCGAGCCGGCGCAGGTTGGCGGCGCCGGAGAGGAACGGGTAGAACGCGGGGCCCTCCACCAGGGCGCCCACCTGCGGCAGCACCCTGGCCAGGCGGCCCGGCATCGACTCACCGAGCAGGCTAACCTCGCCGCTGGTGGCCGCGGCGAGGCCGAGCATCACCCGGATGCTGGTGGTCTTGCCCGACCCGTTCGGGCCGAGGAAGCCGAACACCGAGCCCATCGGCACGGCAAGGTCGATGGCGTCCACGGCGATCTGGCGGCCGAACCGCTTGGTAAGAGCCCGGGTCTCGATGGCCAGGTCGCCGGCCCGGGCGGCGATGGTCACTCCTGGGCTGCGGCGGCCTGCAGCCGCTCCACAGGGACGGAACCGGCGAAGACCCGGCCGTCGTCCGTGATCAGCACGCTCATGAGGGTGGCGCTCAGGGCCCGGCCGCCGTCAACGGCGTCGGTGAGCTGGCTGTACAGGGGTGAGGCGGTGAGTTCGGCCATGGCCGCGGCATCCGCGCCGGCCGGCACAGACACGACGGCGTCCCAGCCGGAGCCCGTGACGGTCACGCCGCTGGTCTCGCCCTCGGGGTGGCCGGCCGCGTCCTTGGTGGGCAGGGACTCCTCGGTGACCGTGGCTCCGGCCGGCGCGGTGAAGACGAACAGGTCGGCGGGCGGGGCGTCGAAGCTGAGCGAGGTGAAGGCCACGCTGATCGCGGGCTCCGCGGCCTCCAGCGCCTCGACCTGCACGCGCAGCGGCAGCCCGGTCTCGGAGTCGACCGCGATCGAGACGGATCCCACCAGGGTGTCGTCGGTGTTCGGGGTGAGCACCAGCTCGTACGCGGTGCGACCGGCCACCTCGGTGTTCTCACCCAGGGTCACCTCGGTGCTTGGCGCCACCTCGGCGAGGAACGTGTCGGCCATCTCGCTCGGCGTGTAACCCGGCGCCGACCGGTCACCCGTGTCGGCCGGCAGGGTCGTGTGCGCGGCGGTGTTGTCGGCGGAGTCGTAGAGCCAGAGGTCGGCGCCGTTCTGAATCAGGTTGCGCTCGGTCATGGTGTCCTGCACCTGTACCCGGCTCTGGTCGGGGCCGTTCTGGTAGACCCGTACGGTGTGACTGCCGGTGAGCAGGTCGAGGGCGTCGGCGAACTCGGCGGTGGCGGCGTCCCCGGTGCTGGGGATCTCGGGCAGTCCGAGTTCCGAGGTCTGCTCGATGGTGCCGGAGAAGGTGTCGACGGTGCTGCCGGCCGCCAGTTCGAGCACGTCCTGCGGGGTCTTGTCCGGCAGGTCAACGGCCGCGCCGGCCTGCAACGGAACCGCGAGGACCCCCGCGACGATCACGGCGGGAACCGCGACGGCGGGCATCCACTTCAACCAGGTTCGGGACATGACAGAAGACCTCCAGTGTCACCACATAGAACTGCGCAATGCGTATCCCCGACACTACGCTCCGATGCTGAAAGTTCCACTCGACTTAGACCCGTCGTTCAGGCTTTCCAACAGGAGTTCCGCCACGGCGCGGGCGGTTCGGGCGTGCCAGGTGGGAATGGCGTCGCCCCGCGCCCAGGCCAGGGACAGACCGCACCAGGCGATGGTCCACTCCGCTAGCGTCACCGGGTCGATGCTCGCCTGGCGGCTGATGGTGTTCAGCCGCGCCGCGAGATTGTCGAGCGCGGCCGTCTCTGTCGGGTTGCAGAGGATGTTGGCGAAGTCGAAGGCGCGATGCCCGATCAGGCCCTTCGGATCGATCACCGCCCAGCGGTCGCCGAAGTCGAGCACGTTGCCATGGTGGATGTCGCCGTGCAGCACCGCAACATCCGCCGGCGGCGTCGTGGCCAGCAGCCGTTCGGCCCGTTCGGCCGCCCGCCGCAGCACCGGGTCGTCGGACCGGGTGGTGAGCAGGACCTGGAACCAGTCGCGGAGGGCGACGAGAGGCACCTCGCCGGATGAGGGCGGTGTGCGCTCGTGCAAGGTCAGCGCGCTCTGCACGAGGACGGCTGTCGCTGCCGCATCCTGACCCGCCGCCGCCATGACCGTCAGATCGCGAGAACCGGTCGCTCGCACCATCAGCGTCGCCCGGTCGGTCCGCGCCAACACCCGCGCGGCTCCGTGCCCGCCCCACCACTCGAGGAGGGTGGCACCCCGAGCTTCCTCCTCCACCAGCGCGATCTTGAGCATCACGGCTTCACCCCCGCGGGTACCGGGCATGAGCTCGCTCGACGGTGTCGAGAACCCCGTCCCCACGGGCGTCACACCCCACGCGGTCAGCCGCGTGCGCATCTCGGCCGAGGACTCGTTCATCCGCTCAGGCTACCCGCGCAACCCGGGGCGAGCAGCCCTCAGATCAGGCCGTGGCGGCGGAACGCGTTCCAGACGCCGTCGTCCAGGACCGAGGTGGTGACCTCGTCGGCGTGCGCCTTGACCGTGTCGGTGGCGTTGCCCATGGCGATGCCGACGCCGCAGACCTGCAGCATCTCGATGTCGTTGGTGCTGTCGCCGATGCCGATGGCGGATGCCGCGTCGATGCCGAGCTTGTCGAGCAGCTGCAGGAGGGTCGTGCCCTTGTTCACCCCGTCAAGGGTGACCTCGCCGCTGCCCTTACCCATGTGCGGGATGGTGCCGGTGATCACGTGGAAGTCGCCGCTGAGCGCTTCCGACACCCTGTCGAAGGCCGTGAGGTCGGCGGCGAGGAACACGGACTTCGCGATGCCGCTGTAACGAAGCGGTCGTACGTCGGCGAATGCCTTCAGCGCGGGGTGCTCGTCGGCGTCGGTCACGGAGGCCAGGTCGGTGCGGGTTTCACCCTTCCGTTCGCTGTCGTCGTCGAGGTACGCCGCGAACCGCCCCCGAACCCCGGGGCTCGGGAAGAGCTCGTCGTAGGACTGCAGGTAGAAGTCGTACCCCGACTCCTCATAGAAGCCGACCATTCGGGCGACCGCATCCTCGGGCATCGTGCGGGAGATCACGAGTTCGTCGCCGATCTCGGCGAAACCGCCACCGGCGGTGATGGCACCGTCGAAGCCGATGTCGCGGATCGCCGCGTAGATTTCCACCGAAGCCCGCCCGGTGCTCAGGTAGACCAGGTGCCCGTTCGCCCTGGCGGTCCGCACCGCCTCGATGGTGGACGGGGCGATCACTTCGCCCGAGTCGATGAGGGTGCCGTCCACGTCGAGAAAAGCGATGCGCGGGGAAATCATGTGGAGCTCCAAACGAGGCGGTCTCCGGAGCCGAACCGGGCCCGGGAGACCACCTAAGGGTTAGTACGTATAAATCGACGCTAGCGGGTGAGGCTGGCACCGTTCGACTCGATGACCTCGGCGTACCAGTCGAAGGACTTCTTCTTGTACCGGTCGAGGGTGCCGCTGCCGTCGTCGTTGCGGTCGACATAGATGAACCCGTAGCGCTTGCTCATCTGTGCCGTGCTGGCACTGACGAGGTCGATACAGCCCCAGGGTGTGAAGCCCATCACATCCACACCATCGGTGAGCGCCTCACCGACCTGCACGAGGTGGTCGTTCAGGTAGGCGATGCGGTAGTCGTCGATGACGGTCTTGCGGCCGTCGACCTCGACGAGTTCGTCCTTGGCACCCAGGCCGTTCTCCACGATGAACAGCGGCTTCTGCCAGCGGTCCCAGAACTGGTTGAGCACGATGCGCAGGCCCACGGGGTCGATCTGCCAGCCCCACTCGGATGCCTTCAGCGTCGGGTTGCGCACGCCGGGGAAAATGTTGCCCTCGCCCATCACCCGCTGCGAATCGTCGGCCGTCTCGGCCACACTCACGTAGTAACTGAACGAGACGAAGTCGACGGTGTTCTCTTTGAGGACCGCGCGGTCGTCGTCGGTGATGACAAGGTCGACGCCCTGGTCGCGCAGGCTCCGCAGGTAGTAGCCCGGGTATTCACCGCGCACGTGGATGTCGCCGAACGCGAGGTTGGTGCGCTCGGTGGTGAGTGACGCCATCATGTCATCGGGAGACGGCGACAGCGGGTACACCGGCATTGCGAGGATCATGCAGCCGACCTGGGCGTTCGGGGCGAGCTCGCGGGCGGCCTTGGTAGCCAGCGCGCTGGCAACCAGCTCGTTGTGCACGGCCTGGTACAGGTCGGTTTTGGTGAGCTGGCCCTTGGGTGTGTTGATACCGCCAGAGAGGAGCGGGGCGTGCAGCACGGAGTTGATCTCGTTGAACGTGAGCCAGTACTTCACCCGGGCGCCGTAGCGGGCGAAGAGCACGCGGGCGTAGCGCTCGTAAAAGCCGATCAGCTCGCGGTTGACCCAGCCGTCGTAGGTGTCGGTGAGGTGGAGCGGCGTCTCGTAGTGCGAGATGGTCACCAGCGGCTCGATGCCGTGCTTTTCGCACTCGTCGAGAACCCGCTCGTAGAACGCGAGGCCCTCTTCGTTGGGCTCGGCCTCGTCGCCGAGCGGGAAGATCCGGCTCCAGGCGATGGAGAAGCGGAAGGTCTTGAAGCCCATCTCGGCGAACAGGGCGATGTCTTCGGCGTAGCGGTGGTAGAAGTCGATGGCCACCTGCTTGAGGTTGTCGTCGGTGGGGCCGTCGGTACGCGGCGTAGTGATGCCCTGGGGCATGACGTCCTGGATCGACAGGCCCTTGCCGCCCTCGTTGTATGCGCCTTCGATCTGGTTCGCGGCAGTGGCGCCGCCCCAGAGGAAATCAGCGGGAAACGTTATGGAATCAGTCATTCGTGTGCTCCTTCTATTACGCAGTGCAGATGTGGTGCAGTGCACGGGGCGGAGGAGCGGTCGGGCCGCTCCTCTGCCGAGACGTGCTGGGTGTGCTTGTTAGGCGATGGCTAGTTCTGCTTCGGCGATGGCGAGGAAAAGGGCGTCACCGTGGGCCACCGGTCCCGATGCGGGCGAGCCGATAGTCGGGTACTTCTTCGGGTTGGTGATGATGACCGGCGTGGTCACGTCGTAGCCGGCCGCGGTGATCGCGGCTATGTCGAACTCCACCAGGAGGTCGCCGGCCCTGACCTGCTGGCCCTTTTCGACCTTGAGGGAGAAGTGCTTTCCGCCGAGCTTGACGGTGTCGAGTCCGATGTGGATCAGCGCTTCGGCGCCATCGGCGTGCTGCAGGCCGATCGCGTGACCGGTCGGGAACGCGGCGACCACGAGAGCGTCGAACGGGGCGTACAGAGCGCCGACGCGGGGGATGATCGCGACACCCTTGCCGAGTGCGCCACCGGCGAAGACGGCGTCGGGAACCTCGGTGAGCGGCACGGCGGTGCCGTCCAGCGGGCTGAGGACGACAAGGTCGGTGCCATCCACCGGAGCGGCGGTCTCGGCGACCGGGTCCGTGAAACCGACGATGACGGTGAGGAGGAACGGCACCAGGACGGCGACGGCAAGGCCGAGGACCAGCATCACGACGCTTCCCTCGCTGAATAGCGCGGGCAGGCCCAGTGCCGATGGGAGCACGAAGGCGTTGCCGGCCACACCGCCCGCCGAAATCATCCCGCCGCCGATGACACCGCCGATGATTCCATACAGGAACGGGCGCTTGAGCGGCAGATTCACGCCGTAGATTGCTGGCTCGGTGACACCGGCCAGGAAGCCAGACAGCGCCGCGGGGGCCGCGAGGGACCTCAGGTTCGCGTCTTTGGTGCGAACCCAGACACCGGTGACGGCCGCGGCCTGCGCCAGAACTGCAGCGAAGAGTGGCGCCAGGAGGTAGGTCAAACCTGTGCTCTGCAACTCGGCCGTCATCAGGGGAACAAATCCCCAGTGCAAGCCGAAGATCACGAAGACCTGCCAGAGGCCACCCATAATGGCGCCACCGAGCCACGGCAGAACGGTGAAAATCCAGCCGATGCCACCGGCGAGGCCGCCGCTGATCAGGTTGGAGAGCGGGCCGATGGCGAGGAAGGTCAACGGAACAAGAATGGCAACCAGGAGCATCGGGGTGACGAACCGGCGGATCGCGGCGGGAAGCTTGGTGTAGAGAAAGCGCTCGGCGTGGCTCTGCAGCCAGACGATGACGATGATCGGGATAACACTCGACACGTAGCTGACCATTGTGACGGGGATGCCGAAGAAGGTGATGTCGGGCACCCCGTTGAGGGCGACGATCGACGGATAGACGAAGGCGCCGGCGATCGCGAGTGAGGTGAACTGCTCGGCCTTGAAGTACTTCGCCGCCGTGATCGCCAGTGCGAGCGGCAGGAAATTGATGAACGCATCCGACAGCGCATTGAGGATCACGTAGGTCGTGGTCGTGTTGTCGAGCCAGCCGAAGGTGACCGCCGCGGCGAGGAACGCCTTGAGCAGGCCCGTTCCGGCCAGAGCCCATACCAGCGGGGTGAAAATCGCCGAGATCATCGCAATGAAACGGTTGAGAAGGTTTCTCTTGGGTCCGTGCGAGGCGGACGTCTCGTTCGCTGACAGACCGGCGAGCTTGGAGATCTTCGCGATCTCGGCGAACACCTCTGGCACCTCATTGCCAATGACGACCTGGTACTGGCCGCCGGCTTCTGCCGTGGCGATGACGCCGGGCGAGGCCTTAACGGCGGCCTTGTCGATCTTCGAGTCGTCCTTGATGACAAACCTCAGGCGCGTCGCGCAGTGCACGAGCGACGATACATTTTGTTCGCCGCCAACGCCCTTGAGGACCGCAGCAGCGGTCTTGGAATAATCCATCTGTGTCATTCGCCTTCCGCCGCGGCATCGCGACTTCTGTCTCTGAGAAGCGGCTCACGGTGTTTTGGGCAAAAAAAAGACCTGAACTCAGACATCGCGCTATGCGATGAGAGTCCAGGTTTTGCCTGCTTGCGCAGTAACAATCCGAAGAGCTTCCACAGGTCGTCTTCGCCCTGCGACGCTCACGCTAGCACACCGTCAGGGCGCCGCGCCATCCACAACCTGGTTGGCCAGGCGCTCCACGTGCACGATCACGTAGAGGAGTTCTTCATCGGTGAGATCGGAGCCGGTGGCTTCACTGACGTACAGCTTGACGTCGGCGGCGATCGCGTACGAGCGCGGATAACTGTGTTTAGCGAACTCGAAGAACGACGTGTCGGAGCCTCGCAGCATCGTCTGGGCCACGAGTCGCTGCAGGAGGAATTGGATGTGCAGGATGAACCGCGCGTAGTCCGGGCTCGCCACGTCCAGCTGCACGCCGAGGCCGCCCTCAACCGTGGTGACCACGTGCTGTACCCGACGGAAGAGCAACGCCGCGGTGCCGTTGGGCTCGTCTCGGGTCGCGTTGAGAATATGCATCGTGAGGAATACGGCCTCCTCCGCCGGGAGGTCGGTCTGCAGACTGGCACTGACGGATCGTGCCATCGCCAGCGCCGCGTCGAATTCCTGCGGGTGCAGCACGCGCAATTCGGGCATCGCCGTGCTCGGGATCCGAATGCCTTTCTGCATACGCTCGAGCACGTATTGCACGTGGTCGATGATGGCCATCGGCAGCCGCCGACCGAGGCTGCGCCCCAGGATCCGCTCGGCCTCATCGACGGCGGCCGTGACGGCCTCGATGACCGGATACGGCACCGAGGCGAGCAGCTGCCGGGCGTGATCGGCTCCGCTGCCCTGCTCGAGGATGAAGGTCTTCTCGACCTTCGCCGGGTCGATGGTGTCGGTGGGCTGCAACTGGAATCCCAGCCCCCGTCCCATCAGTACCCGTTCCTGGCCGGCGCTGTCGACCGAGATGACGACGTTGTTGTTGAGCACCTTGTGCGCCACAACGGCCGGGCTGCGCGCCACGCTGCGGTCCGTCGTCATGGCCGAAGTTTACAGCGTCGGCCGTTCGAGTGACCGGATCGCTGACGTCCGGTCAGCGGGATACGTCATGCAGGTGGTGCGTCGGGTCGTGGATGAAGTACTGGGCCAGCGTGGTCACTGTGAAGCGGGCGCCGTCGCTGCGGCGGCCGGTGCGCTGCCGGTCGGCGGGCGGCACGGCCGCGAAGGCGTCGGCAACGGATGCCGCGGCCGCGGCCAGTTCCGCCGCCACGACCCGTGGATCCTGCTCGTTGTAGCGCTCGGCCGCCGCGGTGGCGTCCTGGTCCCAGTTCGCGAAGAGCGGGTCGTCCTCGGCGCGGATCAGGCCCAGCCGCAGGTCGAAGATGCGGAACACGTCACGCACGTGGGCCGCGTATTCCAGCGCCGACCAGGTGGTGTCGTCGGGCCGCGCCGCAACATCCGGTCGGTCGAGCACGGGTGCCCAGGCGGCCGCGTTCTGGCGCACAAGATCGGGTACGTCGTCGTAACGAAGCTCGGCGGCGGAGAATCCGCACTCGAGGCAGGGGCGCTCGAGCACCCAGGTCCAGTCTTTGGTGTCGGTGGTGATCGGCATCTTCACAGCCTAGGGAAACCGGCCGGCCGGCTGCGGGAACTGACTGCCACAAATGGTGCAGACACTGCCAATCGCATCCCTGCGGCAACGGTGAGCTAGGTGCCCGGCGCCTCCGACTCGTAGCGGCGCGGTTTGCCCTCGCCGAGGTCGAGCAGGGTCGGCACCGCGGTCACGGTCACCGGCTGTGCCAGCAGCCGTCGGAGCGCCGTACCGATCTGCCCGGTTGCACCGCCCACCACAGTGGCGGTCACGCTGCCGTCGACGCCCTGCCGCACAGCCCAGCCGCGCGCCCCGCCGGCCTGCAACTGCTGGGTGAGGTCGACGCAGGGCACCAGGGAACCGTCCAACGCCAGAAACCGGGTGGCCTCCCGGCCCTCCAGGTCGGCCAGTGCGGGCCGGCCGGCCACGTCGACCAGCCGGCCGAAGTCCCCGGTACGGTACCGCACCAGCGGCAACAGCGGGTTCTCCCCCGCGGTCACCACGATCTCGCCGCGCTCCCCGGGTGCCACCGGATGGCCGGAACCGTCGAGCACCTCCACGTGCACCCGCCGATCGAGGATCACGAAGGGTCCCCCGTCAGTGCTGGCGGCGATCGGCCGGGTCTCGTGCAACCCGTAGACGTCAATCACCGGGCAGCCGTATGCCGCCTCCAGGTCGCGGCGGAGGGCGAGACTGAGCGCCATCGCGCCGCTGAACAGCGCGAGCGGCCGCAGGCCCGCCACAAGGTCGGGGTGCAGCAGCTCCGCCAGGCTGGTGGGGTTGCCGGTGATCACCTGCGGCTGCTGGTCAAGCAGGAACCCGGTGCGCTGCCCGGGCGCCGGCCACTGCGAAGGATGCAGGTTGAGCCTGGCCATGGTGGACTGACCGAAACTGCTGATCGAGGACGTGTACGTGAACGCCTGGCGCTGGTGCACCAGGTAGGCCAGGGCCATCCGTGCCGGGTCGGGCCGCCAGTCGATACCCTGCTCGGCCACCAGGGTCACCAGCAGGTGGAAGCTGCGAGCGACCTCCTCGATGTCGTCGGGGATCTGTAGCGCGCGCCCGGTGGTGCCGGAACTGGAGCCCTCGATCATCCGATCGAGGTCGGCATCCAGCGGCACGAACGCCGACACGTTCTCGAGCAGGTCGTCGCGGGTCACGGTGGGCCAGGTGCGCAGCTCACCGAGGGTGTCGGCGACCCTGCGGTAGGCGGGCAGCCGGCGAGCGATGGCGAGGTGCTCGGCCAGCCAACCGGTGACGGGCAGCGCCGCCTGGGCCCTGGCGACTCCGTCGGCGGTGAGCCTGTCACCGGTCCGGTGTACCCAGGCCGGGGCGAGCGGATGCCGCTGCACGGCATCCAGACGCGCCGCGCCGGCCACATCGAGGGTGGGCCACCGTTCGGCGTCGGTGAGCGCGACGGTGCCGCCCGGGGCGTATTCGGCCAGCGCCAGCGGGTCGTCCGGGTCGGGCACTGCCATGGCCGGCCCCGGCGGGTTACTCATTCGAGTACCGGGCGGCGGCCTCGCGGGCCCTGGCCTCCTGCAGCTGTTTGGTCACCTGGAGCCGGTGTTCGTGTTCGGCCATGGTCTGGGCCAGCGCCGCGTTCTGCTGCAGGGAGTCGCGCATGGCGAGGATCGACCTGGCGGTGGCCTCGTCCTCGCCGGCCGGCAGATGGCCGGACCAGAGCAGGAAGGTGCGGGCTGCTTCGTCGCGCCGGTCGGCCGTGCGCACCCACTCGGCCGGGTCGACCACCGCCGCCAACCGAAACGAGAGCGCGGCCATGGCGCGGCCGTACCAAACCGGGCTCAAGGGCACCGACAACGGACCGTTCAGGTCCTCGCTGGCCCAGAGCCACAGCACCAGGGCCGCGCCCCGGCGGGCGGCGGCCGACCCGGTGGCACGCACCTGGTCCACAATCCGGAGGACCTCCTGCCCCCTCCGGTCCGGCGGCGTTGATCCGACGGCGCCGTATTCCATTTCAAGAATATTCTCGGCGAGCGGGAGGATAGCCACGTCATCGGCGAGGAAGGACGCCGGAACCAAGGACAGGCGGGTGGCGATCTCGGCGGTACTCGCCCCGGGCAGGCAGGTGCGCCAGACGAGCATGTCGTCCTGCTCACGCGCGAACCACACCGCGAGAAGCACCTCCGAGTCAACTGCATCCGGCGTGGCGCCGGCTGGCTCCGCGTCGGCCGCCGGGCGCGGCACCCGCGCGGTGGGAGGAGAGAACGG
Organism: Cryobacterium zongtaii; assembly: GCF_002909375.1. Taxonomy (GTDB): domain Bacteria; phylum Actinomycetota; class Actinomycetes; order Actinomycetales; family Microbacteriaceae; genus Cryobacterium; species Cryobacterium zongtaii. Next base: position 78,990 of record NZ_PPXD01000008.1, on the reverse strand, counting down.
GATGGCGTTCGTCGCCAGCTCCCCCCGGTCGGGCTCCCTGAGCCCGGCGGAGTTGGTCAGCCGTCGCCAGAACGGCGCGGGTCTCTCAGCCACGGAATCCTCCTGGTGTTCGGGCGGCACGGCGCGGATCGCTCTCCGTCAGTCGCCGGGCGAGCCGGGCGCAGGCGGCCGGTGCATCGTCCATCCGCTGGATGTACTCGACGTCATAGCCGGCCAGAGCGGCAGGTTCGGCGACGGAGCGGCGGGGATCCTGCAGGATCAGGGTGGCCGTGTCGAGCCCGCGGCGCACCCGGGCGGCGACGTCGGCGTACTCTGGCTGCCCTGCGCCGAACATCGAGAGCAGTCCCTCGTCGGAAAGCACCACCACGTGCCGGCGCACACTCGCGCTGGTGCGGCCCAGGCCGCGATACCGGCTCCCGTACAGGTCGAGCGGGAAGACCGTGCCCCAGCCGAAGTAGGTGGTGAGGTCACGCAGCGCCTCGAGGCGGTCACGGGTGAATCTCTCGCCACCGGCGACCTGTCCGGCCGCCGAGAATGAGGTCACCCGCACCCGGCCGCCGCCGCGCAGCACCGAGAGGATGAGGATGCTGCCGGCCAGGACGGCCGGCGACTCGTTGGCGGGACTCACCATCGACCCCGAGGAGTCGATGTACAGGTCCAGATCGAGGCTCGCGGTGGCCACGGGCGGCGCGTCGGGCAGGTATTCCCGCTGCCGGGTGGTCACCCCGGGCACGACCGTGGGGCTTCTCGCCATGGATGCGGCCCAGTCGATGTCGGCGAGGTCGTCGCCGAGCTCCCACGCTGCCAGGGGACCCGGGATCTCGGCGTCGGCCGGGGGCGCATCCGGAGTGCGCTGCAGCAGCGGCTTAACGTAGCTGCGCGCCCGGGTCTGATACCAGGCGGCGATGACAGCGTTGGCGCCGCTGTCGCGGTAGAGCTCCAGCGTCCGGGCCAGGCCGTAGCCCTGGCCGGTGGGCGCGGTGGGCGGGCCGTCACCCGGGGAGTCCGGGGCGCCCGGCACCGTGCCGGCGCCGGGGCTGGCCGTCGTGAGGCCGCGTGCCTTGGCCACCGCCGGATGCGCCGGGTCTTCCCGTAGGCGCGCATCCCCCAGCACCGCGACCAGCTCACCCGCGGTCGCCGGGGTTGCTCCGGACTCGCCGTCGCAGCCTCCCCCGTGAACCACCAACCCGGGGCGGTGCCTGGTGGGCCCCTGGGCCACCAGGTACGGTGCCAGCAGCATCCCGAAGCGCAGCGCCCCGCTCACCGGATCGTCACCGAATGTGCGCACGGTCTCGGCCAGCAGCACCGCGTCGAGCCGCGGGTCGGTGAGCGCCAGGGCGTCGAACTCGCGCTGCACTTCGGCGGCCAGCTCCTGGGTCCGCTCCGACAGCTGCAACTCGGCGAGCTTTTTCGGGTCTTTGGTGGCCAAGACCTCATTGAGCCGGTTCTTCTTCTGCCACGCGTCGGTGATCTTCGATATCCGCTGCCGCACCACCTCGTCAGGGTCTATCGGGACGGCCGGTGGCTCGGCCGAGCAGAGTGCCCCGGCCGCGAGCACCCACAGAATCTCGTAGGCCCGCAGGAGCACCCACCAGAGCCGATCGGCGCTGTCGTTCCCGCCCAGCACCGCCCACATCCGCACCATCTCCGGCGGCGTGGCTTCGCCGTCCCGCCGCCGTTGCAGCTCGGCCACCCGCACGTTGATGAGCATGTCCGACCACAGGTTCGAGAGTTTGTGAACCTGGTCGGCGACATCCGGGATGCGCGCGGCATCGGTGGCCGCGAGCGCCCGCGCGATCTGGTGCCGGATTTTCAGGCTCGTCAGCCGGGTCGAGGGAGAAAGGGCGTGGTGGCCGATCTCGTGCGCGAAGATGCTCTCCAGAAACGCCCCGACGCCCAGCCGCTCGGCCTGCGGAAGGTCGAAGGCCACCTGGGGCGGGAAGCTGAACCAGGCGAAGGACGCCTCCTTCGCGTCCGGCGCGAGCTCGGGGTCGTGGAGTTCGACGCCCCAGAGCGCCTGGGCGCTCTGCCAGGCGCTGCGCTGCTCGGGGGTGAGCGGCGCAGCCGTCACGGGCTCTTCTCCGGGGTCCACAGCTGTGCGGTGTAGGCGCGCACGGTCAGCACGGCGCCGGCCGCTCCAGTCTCGGCGAGCCCCTGCGCGGTATCGCCCGCTGCAGACCACCGTGCGTCGGCCGCAGCGTCGACATTCCCCTGCTCGTCGGTCGCGAGCCGCACGAGGGTGTGCCCGAAGACATCCACGGTGAGCAGCCAGTCCTCGGCCGTGGCAGCACTGCCCGTGCGGATCAGGAAGCTGCCCGGCCGGTCGCCGGGCAGCGCCGCCACCGGGGGCGCCAGCCACGGGCCGTAGAGGCCGCGGAAACCGCCGATCACGGCGAGGAGTTCTCCGGGAGCGTGCAGGCCGGGCCAACCGAACCGGGAATTCAGTTGCAACGCCGCGAACGGGGCCACCCCGCCCTCACCCAGGCCCAGCGCCGCGGCGAGGGCGGGCAGGCCGGTGCGGCCGGCGGCGAGGGCCAGGTCGAGGCGACGCAGCGCATCCGTTCGGAACGCCGGCGCACCCGAGCGCCAGGCAGCGAGGGCGGCGAGGGTGAGCAGGTCGTCCCGGTCGGCGTCGGGCGCTGCCGCCACGGCCCGGCCGATGAAGTGGCGGTAGCGGGCGCCGGCCGCCTCGCCGTGCCGCTCCTGAATGCGGGTCGCCGAGAGCTCGAGGTCGACCGTGGTCTCCGGCAGGGCCTCGTCGGTGAGCTCCAGCGAATCGTTCACGAGGTGCCGGGGGCGCTGGGTCACCCGCTGAACCCCAACCAGCTGACGTAGTTCGTGTAGCGCTGGTGCAGGTATTTGAGGGCGAGCAGGTCGTCGAAGTGCCGACCGTAGAGCTTGCCCTGCTTGGCGATGCCGCTGATCAGGGATTCAATGCCGGTGAGGCGCTGCGCGGCCTCGGCGGAGCTGACTGCATCCAGGCCCTGGTTGAACAGGTCGAGGGCGTCGCTGATCGGGTCGTTGCCGCCGAGGCCGAGGGCGGTGAACTGCCGGCGGGACTCGGTGAAGAGGTCGGCGAGCCAGCTGATCGAGTCGGTGGCCAGCTCCCGGTCGGCACCCACGTCGAAGCGGGGGTGCAGTTCGTTGGGCAGTAGTTTGCCGCGCAGGGCGAAGGGCAGCACGGCGGCTAGGTCGTCCAGGCCCACCACGGGCCGGCCGCGAAAGTAGGCCATCGCCTTGGCGTAGCGGATGAGGGTCTGCAGCGACCGCACCGAGAGGCTGTTGCTGGTCTGCGAGCCGAGGTCCACCTGCAGGTCGGCGCCGGAGTTGGCCTCGATCACCTCGGCCACCTCGCCGCCGCCGGTGCGCACGGTGTCCTTGGTGCGGTATTCGAAGCGGCGCCCGCCCTGCTGCACGAATTCGAAGTGGCTGGCGAAAAACTCCAGCTGGCGACGCACCGCACCGGGCAGTGGCACGGCCCGGATGGCCGCCTCGAGCAGGCGCTGTTCTTCTGCGTCGAAGATGAGCTCGGGCGGCAGGTGGTCCTCCGGCCGTTCGCCGGCCTCGACGCGGGCGACGAGTTCGTCGAAGAACCGGTTGTTGAAACCCTGCGCGGCGACGGTCACGTCCATCCGGTCGCGGAGCGCCTGGATCACCGGGAAGGTGCCGCCGCCGGCGTCGTCGTTGGCGGTGAAGAACCAGCTCTCCACCCCGGATTCCGGCGCGGTGGAGTGCATCTGGTCGTGGCTTTCCACGTAGCCCTCGGCCACCATCGTGAGCAGCGCCGACTGGGTCTTGGTGGGGATGCGGTTGTACTCGTCGATGATCTTCACCGGCTGGCTGAGCCAGCCGCGCCAGGCGATCTCGATCTCGGCCAGGCTCCCGGCGGTGACGAGGTCGCGCGGCAGCGGCATCCCGACCAGGTCGCTCACCGTGACCTGAGGCTGGCCCTGTTGCACGTTGCGGCGCACCTCCCGGGCGCTCGACCCGGCGAGCACACCCATCAGGATGGCCAGGGTGGTCTTGCCACGCCCGGGACCGCCCACGAGCAGGCACTTGCCGCCCACCGCGAAGGTGAGCAGCGGCAGCAGCACGTTCGAGGAGTAGGACTGGTCGGTGGGCAGGTGCAGTTCGGCGCCGGCGTCGCCGAGTTCGAAGGTGACCGGGGAGCCGGTGGAGAATTCGACGTCGTAGAACGGCGAGATCACGGCCCGGTTCACCAACCAGAAGTAGGCCTGGCGCAGCTTCTCGTCCAGCGCCGTGTCCACCACCGCCGGCGCCTCGGTGAAGAGGTCCTCCGCGGTCAGCTCCTCGGCCAGTGTGGCGGCGTTAGCGCGCGTCGGTGATTCGGATACCTTGTTCCAACGATTCCCCAGCGCCATGGTTTTCAGCCTATCGGGCGGGCCCGGCGGCGACGGCGGCCTCGAGCGCGGCCTGCTGTTCCAGGGGCAGCGCGAAGTCGAAGACTCCGGCGAGCATCCGGTCGATGGCAACGGCCGCCTGCGCCAGGCGCTCCGGCACCGACCCGGTCACCTCCAGCCACGGCACGTCCTGCCCGGCCAGCGTCTGGCGAAACCGGTGCTGCATGGCGTGCCGGATGTGCTCGCCGTCGCGCAGGCCGTCCTGCACGAACGGGATCTCGTCCCCGGTGAGCAGGTACAGCGCGGGCGGATGCGCGGCGGCGCGCGCCACGAGCCCCGCCGGGGTCGGTCCCACGTAGCGTTCGTGCCAGAGGGTGGTGGCCAGCACGTCGGTGTCGCAGATGAGCAGCGGCCGCGGCACCCGGCGCAGGGCCTGGTTCTCCCAGCCGATCTGACGGTCCACGATGACGTCGAACTCGTCACTACGCCACGGGGTGTCCAGGCCGCCCACCCGGGTTTCGCTGTGCTCGCGGCCGTACTCCGGCACCCACGCGGTGTCGTAGTGGTCGGCGAGGGCTTCGGCGAGGGTGGTGGAGCCGGTGGATTCGGCACCGAGCACCACCACGCGCGGGGTCAGCCAGGCGCGCACGGCGGGGGCCAGCGCCCACCAGTGTCCCGGCACATCCGCTCGGATCGCGGTGCCGGAGACCGGGGTGTGCCGCCGGCCGGGGTCGACCTGCACCCACGCGGCGCCCAGGCGGGCGGCTAGTTCGGCGCCGTACGGGTCACTGGAGAACACGGCGTCGACCGGTGCGTCCAGCAGCGCCCGGATCAACACCATGTGCTCGTCCCAGGCGTCGGCGGAGTCGAAGTCCACCGGAGCGTCGTCGATGGCGCTCACGACGTGCGCGGTGGGGTGCTCTTCGCGCAGCCACTCCTCGCGCACGCTCAGCGGGATGGATTCCACGCTGGCCCCGAACAGTTGCACGGTGACCCTGTCACAGCGACTGAGGGCCGTGCGGATCAGGGCCGAGTGCCCGGCGTGCAGAGGGTAGAACTTGCCGAGCACCAGGCCGTGCCCGAATCGGGTCGCCGCCACCGGCACCGGGTCAGCCGCCGGCAGCGGGTCAGGCACCGGCTCGGGCACCCGTCGTGCCGGCTGGCACCGGTTGGTGGGGCGAGGCGCCGGCCGCCCCGGAGTCGCTCGCCGTCTGATCTGTGCGGGCCCGCATCCAGCCGCGAAGGCCCCAGACGCACAGGCCGATGAAGAGCAGGTAGAGCGCGGCGGTGATGTTCAGCCCCTTATAGAGGAACAGGCCCACATAGGCCACGTCGACGGCGATCCAGACGAACCAGTTCTCCAGCCAGCGCCGGTTGAGCATGTACTGCGCGACCAGGCTCACCGAGGTGGTGGCGGCATCCGCGATCTCGGTGGTGGAGTCGGTGTAGGAGTGCAGGGCGTAGGCGATGATCGCGGTGCCGGCCAGCGCGGCGGCGACCAGCGGCAGGATGGCTTGCCTGGGCATCCGGCCGATCAGCGCGCGGTCGTCGGCGGCCCGGTGCCGGGACCAGCCAAGCCAGCCCATCACCCCGAGCACCAGGTAGACGATCTGCAGGCCGAGGTCGGCGTAGAGCGCGGCGCCGAAGAACAGCACGATGAAGACCAGGTTGTTCGCGATGCCGAGCGGGAAGGTCCAGATGTTGCGGCGCGCGGCCAACCACACGCACGCGGCCCCCGTTCCGAATCCCAAAACCTCGGTCCAGTTGTCGATCAGCCATTCCCCCATGCTCCCCAGTCTAAAAGACCGGCAACTGTTGCCCGTGCGGACAAATGGTGCCGGTGCGCCGGACGGAATTGTCCGATTCGGGAACATAACCGGCGCATTCTGGTTGAACCATGGGTACCTCATACCGGGGTCGCACCTGAGCCCGTTCCGTTAGGACCCCGATGACCGACTCCGCCGTCACCACTGCCCCCGCGCCCGCCGCGCCGACCGGCAATGCCCCGGATGCCGCCGGCACCAAGCTCGTCATCTCGCTGCTGCTGGTGTCCGCGTTCGTGGTCATCCTCAACGAGACCATCATGGGTGTGGCGCTGCCGCACCTGATGAAGGACCTGAACATCACGGCCGGCGCCGCCCAGTGGCTGACGACCGCGTTCATGCTCACCATGGCCGTGGTGATCCCGATCACCGGTTTCCTGCTGCAGCGGTTCAACACCCGCCCGGTCTTCCTCGCCGCGATGACCCTGTTCAGCACGGGCACCCTCATCGCCGCCATCGCACCGGGCTTCGAGGTGCTCATCGTGGGCCGGGTGGTGCAGGCCATGGGCACCGCCATCATGATGCCGCTGCTGATGACCACCGTGATGACCCTGGTGGCACCGGCCGCCCGCGGCAAGACCATGGGCAACATCTCCATTGTCATCTCGGTCGCCCCGGCGATCGGCCCCACGATCTCCGGCCTCATCCTGAGCGTGCTCGACTGGCGCTGGATGTTCATCCTCGTGTTGCCGATCGCCCTCGGCTCCCTGGCGCTCGGCGCCGCACGCATCAAGAACGTGACCACTCCCACCGCGGTGCCCCTCGACGTCGTCTCGGTGATCCTCTCGGCTTTCGGCTTCGGCGGCCTGGTTTACGGGCTGAGCAACCTCGGCGAATCCGCCACAGGCAACGCCGCCGCCGGCCTGGTGCCACTGGCCATCGGCGTGCTGGCGATCGCCCTGTTCGTCTGGCGCCAGCTCACGCTGCAGCGCACCGACCGGGCCCTGCTCGACCTGCGTACCTTCGTCTCGCGCACGTTCAGCTTCGCCATCGTGATGCTCGCCGTGAGCATGATGGCCCTGTTCGGCACCCTGATCCTGCTGCCGATCTACATGCAGACCGTGCTGGGCCTGGATGCGCTGACCACCGGTCTGTTGCTGCTGCCCGGCGGTCTCACGATGGGCCTGCTCGCCCCGTTCGTCGGCCGGTTCTACGACAGGTTCGGCCCCACCGTCCTGCTCGTGCCGGGGTCGATCATCGTCAGCGCCGCGTTCTGGTTCCTCACCATGCTCACCGCCACGACGCCGGTCTGGTGGGTGCTCGTGGCCCACGTGACACTGAGCTTCGGCTTGGCGTTCCTGTTCACTCCGCTGTTCACCTCGGCGCTCGCCTCCCTCAAGCCCAAGCTGTACTCGCACGGTAGCGCCGTCGTCGGCACCGCCCAGCAGTTGGCCGGAGCCGCGGGCACGGCCCTGTTCGTCACGGTGATGTCCTCGACCGCGGCGACGCAGATGGCCAACGGTGCCGGCGAGGTCGCCGCGACGGCGGCGGGCACCCAGAGCGCCTTCCTCTACGGCGCGATCATCTCGCTCTTCGCGATCCCGCTGGCGTTCTTCATCCGCAAGCCGGCCCCGTCGGTCACCGACACCCACGACGCGCCGATGATGGCGCACTGAGCGTTCACCGAGGCGGCATCACAGCGCGCCGAGTCCGCCCGAATGGCAACAGAATGTTAACACTCCGGCACCATGCTGGACCGGTCCGCGACCTAGGATCGACTTGCACGTGCTCGGCCTCCCGGACCCTGGGGCGTTAGCCTTCGGAATTTCGTGATCCGCAGAGCAGGTGACAAGCTCGACTACCCGTTTCCGCCATCTGTTCGTCACGCACCTACCAAGCAGGGCTCCATATTGACTTCCCCCCACTCCCCCCTTACGCCAGCTGAGACCCGAGACCGGGTACTTGGCGCGCGCGGCGTGCTCTTCGACCTTGACGGTGTGCTCACCCCCACCGCCGAGGTGCACATGAGCGCTTGGTCGCGACTGTTCACCCCGTTCCTCGAGTCGAAGGGCGTCAAACCGTACACCGACGCCGACTATTTCGGCTTCATCGACGGCAAGCCCCGGTACGACGGCGTGCGGTCACTGCTGGCCTCCCGCGGCCTGTCCCTGCCCGACGGCGAGCCCACGGATGCGCCGGAGCTCGAGACCGTCTGCGGACTCGGCAACCGCAAGAACAAGGCATTCAACGAGACCCTCGCCGAGGACGGCGTGAGCCCGTACCCCGGTTCGCTACGGTTCCTCGACGCGGTCGTCGCGGCCGGCATCCAGGTCGCCGTGGTCACCAGCTCCCTCAACGGTGAGATGGTGCTCACCGCCGCGGGCCTGCGTAACAGGTTCGAGATCGTCGTCGACGGTGTGCGCGCCCGCGCCGAGAAGCTCGCCGGCAAGCCCGCCCCCGATACCTACGCGTTCGCCGCCGAGCTGCTCGGCCTCACCGCCGCCCAGTGTGTCGTCGTCGAAGACGCCGAGTCCGGCATCCAGTCCGGCCGCGCCGGCGACTTCGGCCTGGTGCTCGGTGTCGACCGCGGCGTCGGCGCCCACGTGCTCTTCGAGGCGGGGGCCGACACCGTCGTCACCGACCTCGACGAACTCCTGCCGCTGATCGGCAGCACCGTCCTGACCCCGAGTGGAGTGCGCGCATGACTCTTGACGCGACCATCCAGAACCTCTCCGACCCACTGGACCGCAGCCGGTTCCCGCTCGATGAGTGGGCGCTGGTGGAGACCGACTTCTCCGGCGAGGACATGGGCCGCACCGAGACCCTGTTCGCCGTCGGCAACGGTTACCTGGGGCTCCGCGGCAACGTCGACGAGGGCCGCGACGGCCACGTGCACGGCACCTTCATCAACGGGTTCCACGAGACATGGCCCATCCGGCACGCCGAAGAGGCCTTCGGTTTCGCCAGGGTCGGCCAGACCATCGTCAACGCACCGGATGCGAAGATCATCCGCATCTACGTCGATGACGAGCCCCTGGTTCTCACCCTCGCCGAGCTGCTCAGCTACGAGCGCCGGCTCGACTTCGCCGACGGCATCCTGTCGCGGTCGCTGGTCTGGCGCACCCCGTCGGGCAAGCAGGTGCTGATCCGCTCGCGCCGCCTGGTGTCGTTCACCGAACGCCACCTCGCTGTGATCGAGTACGAGGTCACCATGCTCGATGCCGACGCGTCGGTCGTCATCTCCAGCCAGACCCTCAACCGGCAGGACGGCATCGGCGAGTACGACCGGCCCAAGTCCGGTTCGGCGAACGACTGGGATCCCCGCCGCGCCGAGACGTTCACCGACCGGGTGCTGCAGCCGCGGTTGAAGCGGGCCAACAACGGCCGCTACATCCTGGGCTTCCGGTGCACCAACTCCGGCATGACCATCGCCACGGCGTCCGACCACTCGATCGACACGATCAACGACTTCGACGAGTCGTCGCAGCTGGGCGACGATCTGGCCAAGCACGTGTACAAGGTGAAGGCCAAGATGGGCAACCCCATCCGCATCACCAAGCTGCTCAGCTACCACACCTCGGCCGGGGTGCCCACGCACGAGCTCGCCGACCGGTGCGACCGCACCCTCGACCGTGCCAAGGAAGCCGGCGTCGCCGCGATCATCCAGGAGCAGCGCGACTGGCTCGACGCCTTCTGGGCCCGCACGGATGTCGAGCTGCCCGGCCAGCCGGCCCTGCAGCAGGCCACCCGGTGGAACTTCTTCCAGCTCGCCCAGGCGTCCATGCGCGCCGACGGCCAGGGCGTCTCGGCCAAGGGGGTGTCCGGGTCCGGTTACGGCGGGCACTACTTCTGGGACACCGAGGTCTACGTGCTGCCGTTCCTCACCTACACGTCGCCGAACGCGGCCAGGAACGCCCTGCGCTTCAGGCACGGCATGCTCGACCACGCCCGCGCCCGCGCCACCGAGCTGAACCAGCTCGGCGCCCTGTTCCCGTGGCGCACCATCAACGGGCTCGAGTCCAGCGCGTATTACGCGGCCGGCACGGCGCAGTACCACATCGACGCCGACATCTCCTATGCGCTCAGCCAGTACGTCGCGGCCACCGGCGACGAGGACTTCCTCGCCCGCGAAGCCATCGACATCCTGGTGGAGACCGCCAGGATGTGGGCCGACCTGGGCTTCTGGCGCGGCAACGGCAACGACGTCTTCCACATCCACGGCGTCACCGGCCCGGACGAGTACACCACCGTCGTCAACGACAACCTGTACACGAACATCATGGCCCGCTCCAACCTGCGTGCCGCGGTGAAGAGCGTGCGCCGGCTGTACTCGGTCGACCGGGCCTCGTTCGACTCCATGTCCGCACGGTTGAAGCTCGATGAGGCCGAGGTGATGGAGTGGTCCTTCGCCGCCGAGGCGATGCACATCCCCTTCGACCGCAACCTCGGCATCCACCCGCAGGACGCCCAGTTCCTCGAGAAGGAACGCTGGGACCTCACCGCGACGCCGCCGGAGAACCGGCCGCTGCTGCTGCATTACCACCCGCTGGTGATCTACCGTTTCCAGGTGCTCAAGCAGGCCGACGTGGTGCTGGCGCTCTTGTTGCAGGGCGACCAGTTCACGCCGGAAGAGAAACGTGCCGACTTCGACTACTACGACCCGCTGACCACGGGCGACTCCACGCTGTCGGATGTCGTGCAGTCGATCATCGCCGCCGAGGTGGGCTACCACGAGCTCGCGCTGAACTACTTCACCTCCGGGCTGTTCGTGGACCTCGCCGACCTGCACCACAACGCGCAGGACGGCGTGCACGTCGCCTCCGCCGGTGGCGTGTGGAGCGCGCTGGTCTACGGGTTCGGTGGCCTGCGCGACCACAGCGGGCGCATCACGCTCGACCCGCGCCTGCCGGAGGACTGGGATGAGCTGATCTTCAGGGTCACGCTGAAGGGCTCTCGCCTGCGCGTGGCCGTCACGCAGACCAGCGTGCACCTCAGCATCGAGGAGGGCACCGAGGCGCGGCTCACCGTGCGCGGTCTGCAGGTCATCGTGACTGCCGGCCAGCCGGAGACCGTTCCGTTGTCGCACCAGGGCGCCCGCGACCCCGGCGCTCCCACGGCGGCGCTCATCGAGGACACCCGTCGCGCCGACGGCACCGTGATCACCTCGTCGATCCCCACGATCGCGCACATCACCGAGCAGATGCCCACGCTCGACTAGCGTTCGCACCATTGCAGGGCCGCGCATCCACCCGGATGCGCGGCCCTGCTACGTTAACGTCACTGATCCGGCTCGCAGCGAGGACCTCCATGACGATCCAGGCGTATTTCGACACCATCAAGGCCAAAACCGGCCTCGACCCGGACGACTTCCGTGCCGCCGCGGCCGCCAAGGGCCTGCTCGGGCCCGACGTGAAGACCGCCCGCATCGTGGCCTGGCTGAAGGACGACTATGGCCTCGGCACCGGCCATGCGATGGCCCTCGTCTCGGCCCTGGGGCAGGTTTCCGGGCAGCGCCTGCCGGTCGACGAGAAGATCAACGCCCAGTTCGGCGGCGGCAAGGCGCACTGGCGGGGTACCTACGACGCCCTGGTCAGCCACGCCCGTGAGAGCGGCGAGGTGAACCTCGCTCCCACGAACAGCTACATCAGTCTGCTCAAGGGGACGAAGAAGTTCGCCATCGTGCAGGTCACCGCCGGCCGGCTCGACCTGGGTCTCAAGCTGCCCGGCGTCGATGGCGCCGACGCGCTGGAGGCATCCGGCAGCTGGAACAGCATGGTCACCCACCGGCTGCGCCTGGCCGAGCCCGACGATCTCACCGCCGAGGTGCTCGATTGGCTGCGGCGCGCCTACGAGGCTGCCTGACCCGCCCCGGTTACGGCTTCCAGACCATCACCACGGTCACGCCGACCAGCAACAGGGTGACGATGCCGGATCCGGCGGCGATACGCGGGTAACCGGCCACCCTGGCGGTACCGGCGGGGTTGGCCATCACCTCCTCGGCGGATGCGCGCAACGCCGGCACGACCAGCAGCACCCTGATCGGTCCGGTCTCCCCCGCCCGCGATGGACGAGCTCTAGAGCCGGCGGAGGGTTTCCAGCACCACCACGGCCGAACGTTCGGCCGCATCGTCAACGTGGGTGAGGTGATCGCCCACGGGTCCGCACAGATCCGAGATGCCGCGGATGGCCACAAAGGGCACCCCGTAGGCGAAGCAGGTCTGCGCGATTCCCACGGTTTCCATGTCGGTGCAGAGCACCCCTGGGAACAGCTCGCGCAGGGTCTCGGCGAGCTCGGCGCCCACGAACTTGTCGTTGGAGACCATCAGCCCGCGTTGCACGACCAGGGCCGACCCGTCGGGCATCCGGGTGGGCGTATCGGCGGCGTCGAGGGCAGCGGCCGCGCCGGCATACCGGGCGGGCATACCGGGCACCTGGCCGAGGGCGTAGCCGAAGGGGCGCGCATCCGCGTCGCTGTTCAGGCAGTCGCTGCCGATCACGACCTCACCGACCCGCACCTCTACGCCCACGCCGCCGGCCGAGCCGGCGCTGATCACCAGCGGCGCGGCCACAGGGTCACCCGCCCGGGCGGCGAGAATCGCGGATGTCGTTGCACCGGCCGCATTGACCAGCCCGATACCGCCCTGCACGAGCAGCACATCGCGCCCGGCCAGCGTCAGCCGGTACTGCAGGGCCTTGCCCACGGTGACCGGTTCGGCGGCGACGGTGGCCGCCGCCAGGAACGGCGCGGCCTCCTCCGCCATGGCGACCAGGACGATCGCGTCGGGGCTGTCAGGGATGAGGGTGCTCGCGCCGAGGGTGTCTACGCTGCTCATGCGGTGACGTTGGCCCAGCCGTCGCGGCCGGCCAAGAACACCGTCACGGCCTCCTGGGCGGTGCTCAGCGAGTGGTTCGCGCCCCAGCCGCACTGCACCTCGTTGGCCGCCGGCACATCGGAGGCGCCGAGGATGTCGGTCATGGTGGCCTCGATCAGCTCGAGCACCTCGGTGAACTCCGGTCGTCCCTGCAGGATCAGGTAAAAACCGGTCTGGCAGCCCATCGGCGAGAAATCGATGACCCGGTCCGAGTGGTTGCGGGAGTGCTCGGCGAAGAGGTGCTCGATCGAGTGCACCGCCGGCATCTCCAGGTGGGCGACGTTGGGCTGAGTGAAGCGCACGTCATATTTCACGATGACATCGCCCAGCGGCAGCACCTTGGTGTCGGCCAGGCGCACGTACGGCGCAACGACGGTGCGGTGGTCGAGGTTGAACGACTCGACGTTCATGCGCGGCTGATTCACGGGATCTCCCTGACGACTGTGGTGTCAGCTCGGTTCGAGGTGACCAACCGACAGTAACAGGCAGGCCTTGAGTCGGCCGTGAGTGTTCAGCCGGGCGCCTGGCTCCGCGTGGCACACCGTCCAGGTCGGTGCGGGATACTGGCTCGATGACAGCACGGGGGTTCTTACGGATGACGGCCGGCGCGGGGGTCGGGGCGCTGGCGCTGGCGCTTACGCTGACGGGGTGCGCGGCCTGGGCAGGGCCCGCCGACGGGCCACCGACAGAGGTCACTACGGTGGTCGACGAGGCCCTGACCGAGATCCGGGCCACCCCCGGGGTGGCCAGTGTGACCGCGGACATCCGGGTCAGCGACGGCTTCGCCCAGTCCGACAAGTCGCCCACCGCACCGGACCTGTGGGACGCCCACTTCACGGTGCAGGCCGACGACTCGAACGTGGACGTGCCGGCTCTGGCGGTGTCGGTCGACTCGGCTGCCCAGAACGGCACGGTCTCGATGAGTTCCGTCGTGCGGATCCCGGGCGAGAAGGGGGGCGCCGACGTGTCGCTGAGCTTCTCGCCGCCCGGCATCGGCGTCATCACCAGCCTCGATCCTGAGCAGATGGCCGACGCGGCCGTCGCCCTGCGCGACCTGCCTGGAACCCTGTCGGTGTCGGTGTTCCAGCACGGTGAGCCTGTCGGCATCGAGGTCGAGTCCGCCTCGGTCTGGGCCGACCTGACAACAACAGTCCGGGCACTGCCCGATTTCGGCAGCGGAGCCCTGCCGGCGATCACTCTCACCTCGCCGGCGGACGGCTCGAGCGAGGGCTCCTCCCTGACAATCGACCCCACTTCGCCCGGAACCGGCCTGGTACGGTTTCTCGCCGAGCTCAGCACCGACTTGGCGGTCACTTCCGTGTACTTCGACGGTGTCGACAACCGCAAGGACTCCGCAGCGTGGCGTCCGAACCTGAGGGTGCGGGTCGCGGCTCTCGGAGACGTCGAGGACGTGGCCGGCCTGCTGACCGAGCTCGACGACTCCCAGACCCAGGTCGACGGCCTGCCTCTGGCATCTTTCGACGTATCCCTGGCACCAGCCACCGCCACCGACTCACCAGAGACCTTGACGGGCTACCTGGGGCTCCCGCTCGGCTCGGCCGAGCCCGACGACAGGTTGGCCGGGCTGCCCGGCGCCACTCCCCCGGCCGTCGTCGATCCGGCGGATGCCACCACCCGGATTGCCGGCGACCTCGCCCTGGTGACGGCGCTGCTGGATGCCGCCGGCGACGAAGCGGGCATTCGCGGGCCGGCCTCTGTCACCACCACGACGTGCACCGGCGGCTCCGACGAGCAGGTGACGGGCTCTGTCGTGATCCCGATCTTCGAGATCGCCGACAGCGCCGACGAGGCCTTCGACGCGATCACAACGGCCTGGGAGATCAGCGGCTTCAGCCGATCCGACCGTGCCATGGGAACAGACTTCTACTCCGTGCCGGACGGCAGCCTGGAGACCCTGTCGATCCGCGGCACCGCCGCGGGCATCTCGATCAACGCCACCGCGCCCTGCGTTCGTTCTCGATAGTCACCCGAGCGGGGCGGATGCGCCATACTTGCAGTCTTGGCGAGCGCGCCAGGGGGGATTCGGGGGAAACCATGTTCAGAGCCACGTCCACGCTGCCGATCGCGGCTCTGGTGCTGCTTGTTGCTCTCACCGGCTGCACACCGGGGACCAGCTTGATCCCGGAAAGCGCCGCCGATATCGCGGCTCGGGAGCTCGACGAGGTGGCCACGCCGGACTGGTCCGTCGACGCGTCCCTGGTCGGCGATCCCGCCGCGGCAGACGGCGTGGTTCTCGCCTACGCGAAGGCGTCCTCAGGTTCCCTGCAGGTCGTGGCCTGGGACGCCACGACCGGTGAACAGCTCTGGGCCGACAGCGCAGTGACCGGGGCGGCAACGGTCGGTGTGCAGGCGTCGGCCACCATCATCAGCGATGGCGACCAGCACTACGCCGCCTACCTTCGCCCGGGCGACGACAAAGACTGGCAGGACCTGGTGCTGGCGGACCTCGGCACGGGAACGCCTGTCCCGCTGACCGACAACCGGGTCTGGGCGACCAGCCGACCGTCATCCTGCGCCGACGGCACCGATATCTGTTTCACGGGCTGGAAGCAGACCGACTACGACGCCGGCAGCCTGAGCTACCGCTTCACCACCGCCGGAGGCGAGATCACCCCGGATACCGACGTCGTGCTGCCGGACTCGGCCCGCCTGATCGGCAACCGCGTCTATTCCACCAATAGCCGACCCCCGGAAGGCACCGAGATGCTCGGCAGCAGCGCCGACGGCGAGTTTCTCTGGGAGCGCCCCTATCAGGAGGTCTTCGGCGAGGGCACCTCGTCCGACGGCGGTTGGTTCTGGACCAAGGAGAAAACCACCGGCCTGTTGATCGGCGCCGGGGGCCTGTTCGACGCGTCCCGTGCGGACGCCACCGAATACACCGACGACGCAACGCAGCAGCGCGTCGTGGCGCTGGATCCGGAGTCCGGTGAGAGCGTCTGGAGCCTCGACGGAGCCGAGTTCTGTGACTATTACGTGCGTGAAGAGGCGCGCGCCGACGGCAAGCGCACCTTCTGCGTCATCAACTCCGGTACAACATCGGTCGTCAAGAAAGCAGACGGGTCGGGCTTCGACGTCACCCGCACCGACTTCGACGTCGATCTCGTCGGGGTCGACGTGGCAACAGGGGAGATCGACTGGACCCTCCCGCTGGGCGGCGACGACTACAACGGCACCGGCGACGAGAAGGAATCGACCTTCGCCTCATTCTCTGCCGACAGCGTCAGGCTCATCGACGGCAAATCGACGATCGTGAACCTCATCACCGGGGAGCACTCCGACGCCTCGGAGGAGGCCGTCTACGCCTGCTCCATCCAGCGCGAGCCGCTGATCGCGATGTACCCCGGAACCGGAGAGAGCACGTCGTTCGGTGGCGGCGACGACCACCAAGCCTGCGAAGCGACCGGAGAGCTCAGTGACACGTTCTCGATCGGGTCGGTGCGGATGGTCGGGGTCGACGCCGGAGCCGGGCGACTGATCGTCGCCTCCCCCGGCGCCCTCCTCGGCTTCACCGTCGAGGACTAGCCAGGGTTACGGCACCCGGTAGCCCGCGGCGCGGAACAGCTCGTACCACTCTGAGCGGGTGAGCGGGATCTCCGAGCCGAGCGCGGCCGCGGCCACCCGCTCAGGGCTGGTGGTGCCGAGCACCACCTGCATCTGTGCGGGGTGGCGGGTGATCCAGGCCGTGGCGATGGCGATCGCGGGAACGTCGTAGGCAGCGGCGAGACGGTCGATGACCGCGTTCAGCTCGGGGTACTCCGCTGAGCCGAGGAAGACCCCGGTGAAGAAGCCGGCCTGGAACGGCGACCAGGCCTGAACCGTGATGTCGTTCAGCCGGCAGTAGTCCAGGATTCCGCCGCCGTCGAGGGTGAGCGACTGCCGCTCTCCGGCCATGTTCGCCGCCACGCCCTGCGCGACGATCGGAGCGTGGGTGATCGAGAGCTGCAGCTGATTGGCAACGAGCGGCTGTCGTACGTACTTCTTGAGCAGGTCGATCTGGCGCGGGGTGTGGTTGGAGACACCGAAGGCGCGCACCTTGCCGGCGGCGTCCAGCTCGTCGAAGGCCCTGGCGACCTCTGCGGGTTCGACAAGCGCGTCTGGGCGGTGCAGCAGCAGGATGTCGATGTGGTCCGTGTTGAGCGCGGCCAGGGAACCGTCCACCGAATCCATGATGTGTTCATAAGAGAAGTCGAAGTACGGCCCATCCCCCACGATCCCGGTCTTGGTCTGGATGGTCAGCTCGTCACGCTGCGACGGGGTGAGCTGCATCGCCTCGGCGAACCGGCGCTCGCACCCGTGCAGGTCGGTGCCGTACACATCGGCGTGGTCGAGGAAGTCGATGCCGGCGTCACGGGCGGTGCGCACCAGTTCGCGCACCTCGTCGTCGGTCTTCTCCGCGATCCGCATCAGGCCCAGCACAACGTTCGGGGCGACGATCTCGGTTCCGGGCATGGTGAAACGCTTCACGGTGGTCCTCTCGGGTGATGCACCGGCGGCGGGTGCTGCACGTTCGAGCCTCTCGCGCCGCTGCGGTGTAATTCCACCGTAGGGACGCGCGGTGCAGAAGTACAACAACACTCACCGATGCCATTGAGAACCAGAACTGGTGAATCCGGTGAGAGCCTGACAACGAGTGCAGTTCCGTATGCACCACCGAGAATGACGAAAGGCCCCCGGTTTCCCGGGGGCCTTTCCTGTTCGCGCAGATTATTCATCCATCGTGCACTTTTCACTGTGCGCGAGGGGGGACTTGAACCCCCACGTCCTTTCGAACACTGGCACCTGAAGCCAGCGCGTCTGCCAATTCCGCCACTCGCGCGAACTTTGAAATCCTAGCATTCCGCAGGGCCTGAACGCCATTCGAGGGCTTCCGCCCCGACTCAGCCTGCGCCAGACCCGCGGAATGCCCCCCGTTAGTGGTCTGACCGCACTACCCCCGTAGGATGACTTCCCGTGCCCTGACCCGCCCATTGGGCGAGTTAACACGTGAGGCAAGTAACATGCTCATAGCCAAACGGACCGGATCGGGAGACCTGTGGGCATACTGGATAACTTTGAGAAAGGTCTTGAGCGCGCCGTAAACGGCGCTTTCGCCAAGACCTTCAAGTCGGGCGTGCAGCCGGTGGAGATCACCTCAGCGCTGCGTCGTGAGCTCGACACCAAAGCCGCGGTCGTGTCGCGGGATCGTATCCTGGCGCCCAATCGCTTCACCGTGCGCCTGGCCCAGGCCGACTTCGGCCGCATGAGAGATCTGGGCCCCGCCCTCATCGACGAACTCGTCCAGCTCGTGCAGCAGCACGCGTCCTCGCAGGGTTATCAGTTCACCGGCGTCGTCTCGATCACGTTCGCCAACGACCCCGGCCTCAGCGAGGGCATGGTGCAGATCGATTCCACCTCCGTCAACGGCAGCGTGGCCTGGACCCCGGTCGTTGACATCAACGGGCACCGTCATCAGCTCGTCAAGTCCCGCACGGTGATCGGCCGCGGCTCGGACGCCGACATCACCATCGACGACACCGGCACCTCCCGCCGCCACGTCGAGATCATCTGGGACGGCGCCCGCGCCCAGGTACGCGACCTCGGCTCCACCAACGGCTCCCAGCTGAACGGCTCCCCCGTTAAACAGGCCATCCTGGAGCCCGACTCTGTCATCACCATCGGGCGCACCAGCATCGTCTTCAGGGTCGTCGCCCAGGCCGGCACCGACAGAACCGAGGCCCGTCGGGTCGACGAGTCCACCCAACGGCACGATATGGGCGGTTTCTGGGGGCCGAACGCATGAATCCCAGTGAACTGACCCTTCTTGTCCTGCGCCTGGCGTTCCTGCTGGTGCTCTGGCTGTTCATCTTCGGCATCGTCTACGCCCTCCGCAGTGACCTGTTCGGCCAGCGAGTGCGCAAGATGTCCACGGATGCGCCCGCAGCGGCACCCGTACCCTTCGCCACCCCGCCGCCCGCGCCGGTACCCGCCGGAGCGTTCGCGCAGCCCCCGGCGGCCTCGGCCTCCGCACCCACCGAGCAGTTCTCCCGCCAGAAGGCCGCTCCGCTCCCGCAAGCCGGGCCAGAGAAGGCCACCGCGCAGACCGCCACCCGCCTGGTCATCACCTCCGGACCCAAGGCCGGCACCGAGTTCCCGCTCGGCACCGAGCCCGTCACCATCGGCCGGTCCAGCGATTCGAGCCTGGTCATCCGGGACGACTACACCTCCACCCACCACGCACGGCTGATGCTGTGGCATGACGACTGGATGGTGCAGGACCTGGATTCCACCAACGGCACCTTCCTCGACGGCAAACGTGTTGCCGTGCCCACGTCGGTGCCGCTGAACGCCACCGTGAAAATCGGCGCGACGAGCTTCGAGCTTCGGCGGTAGTGCATGGCATCGGTTAGTCACAGCGCAGCCGCGTCCAACGTTGGCAAGATTCGGTCCAACAACCAGGACTCCGGGTACGCGGGACACACCCTGTTCGTCGTGGCCGACGGCATGGGCGGACACGCCGGTGGTGACGTGGCCTCGGCCATCGCCACCAAGCGCATCATGGAGGCCGACACGGCCTACCTGTCGGCTCAGGACGCCGAGTTCGCGCTCCAGGCTGCGCTGATCGCCGCGAACTCGCAGTTGGCCGAGACTGTTTTCGAGCACGCCGAACTCACCGGCATGGGCACCACCGTCAGCGCCCTCGTGGTGCTCGATGACCAGGTCGCCATCGCGCACATCGGTGATTCCCGGATCTATCTGTTCCGGGACGGTGAGCTGTCGCAGATCACCACCGACCACACCTTCGTGCAGCGCCTCGTCGACAGCGGTCGCATCACCGAGGCCGAAGCCATGGTGCATCCGCGCCGGTCGGTGCTGATGCGGGTGCTCGGCGACGTCGAGTCCTCTCCGGAGATCGACACCTCGATCCTGGCCACCCGGGCGGGCGACCGCTGGCTGATCTGTTCCGACGGGCTGAGCGGCGTGGTGTCGAACACGGGCATCGGCAACGCCCTGAGATCCTCGCTCGATGCGCAGGCCGTTGCCGACCGCCTGGTCAAGGAGAGCCTGGACGGCGGCGCGCCAGACAACGTCACCATCGTCGTCGTCGACATCGGTTCCGGCGGAGAACGACTGGGTGAGCCGATCGTGGTCGGCTCCGCCGCGGCGCCGCTGGCGTTCGGTGAGGAGCCGGTGCGCACCCGCGCGCCCCGCATCCCATCGCTGCGGCTGCACCCCGTGCGGGAAACCCACTTCGAACCCGACTCCCAGGACTACCTGTCCGAACTCATCGAGGAAGACGCGCGCCGCGCCACACGCCGCAAGGTCACCTGGCTGGCCGCCATCGTGCTGCTGATCGTGACCATCGTCGGTGCCGCGTTGCTGGGTTACCAGTGGACGCAGAGCCGGTACTTCGTCGGCGTCGAAGGCAGCACCGTCGCGATCTACCAGGGCATCCAGCAGGATCTGGGCCCGCTCAAACTGTCCAGCGTCTACGAAGACACCAACCTGGAGCTGAACCAGTTGCGCGTCTACGACCGCCAGCTGGTGGAGCGCACCATCAACGCGTCATCCCTGGAAGACGCCAAACTCATCGTGGAACGGTTGAGCAATGCCCCGGCAGAGTAAAACGACCTCGGATGCCCGCGAGGCGGCCCCGCAGACCGGCAAAATCCGCCGGTTGCACCTGCCGCAGAAGCTGCGCAATCTCGAGCTGTTTCTGCTGATCCTCGCCTGCGGCATCAACCTGGGCGCCGTCGTGCTCGTGCAGCTGGGCGCACTCGGCCAGATCGACACCACCCTGGTGCTCCTGGGCGCGAGCTTGTCCGGTTTGGTCTTCGCGATGCACATCGTGCTGCGTTTTGTCGCGAGGGAGGCCGACCCGTTCATCCTGCCGATCGCCACCCTGCTCAACGGCATCGGCATCGCGATGATCTACCGCATCGATATCGCCAACGAGGAAGCCGGCTGGGCCAGTGCCGCCGTGCGGCAGACGGTGTGGAGCGGGTTGGCCATCGCCCTCGCCATCGCCGTGCTCCTCATCATCCGCAACCACCGCGTGCTGTTCAGGTACACCTACGTCGCCGGCTTTGTCGGCGTTTCGCTGTTGCTGCTGCCGCTGGTTCCCGGTCTCGGCCGCGAGGTCAGCGGTGCCAGGGTCTGGATCGGCTTCGGCTCGTTCGCCACCTTCCAGCCCGGCGAGATCGCCAAGATCGCCCTGGCCGTGTTCTTCGCCGGCTACCTCGTGCGCAACCGCGACAGCCTCTCCATGGTCGGCAAGAAGTTCCTGGGAATGCGTTTCCCGCGTCTGCGCGACCTCGGCCCGATCCTGGTCGTCTGGGCCCTGTCCATGTCGGTCATCATCTTCCAGCGCGACCTGGGCACAGCCCTGTTGTACTTCGGACTGTTCCTGGTGATGCTTTACCTCGCCACCGGCCGGCTCAGCTGGGTGCTGCTGGGCATGGGCCTGTTCCTCGGTGGGGCCCTCATCGCCAGCCAGACCCTCGAGTACGTCAACGGCCGGTTCACCAACTGGCTGGATGCGCTCAACCCGGCCGTCTACGACGCAGCCGGCGGCAGTTACCAGCTCGTTCAGGGTCTCTTCGGCCTCGCCAAGGGCGGGTTGATCGGCACCGGCCTCGGCCAGGGCCGTCCGGAACTCACCCCGGTCCCCCAGAGCGACTACATCATCGCCAGCCTCGGCGAAGAACTCGGCCTGGCCGGCGTCTTCGCGATCCTGGCCCTGTACCTGCTCCTGGTCGCCCGCGGCTTCCGTATCGGATTCGCCGGGCAAGACGACTTCGGCAAGCTTCTCGGCGTCGGACTCTCCTTCGTCATCGCCCTGCAGTGCTTCATCGTCATCGGCGGTGTCACCCGTGTCATCCCGCTCACCGGCCTCACCACCCCGTTCCTGGCCGCCGGTGGCTCCTCCCTCGTCGCCAACTGGATCATCGTGGCCCTGCTGCTGCGATTGTCCGACACTGTGCGCAACCAACCTCGGCTGGTGGTCTAGATGAATCGTGAACTCAAGCGCGTGAGTATCGTCGTGATGCTCATGTTCGCCGCCCTGCTCGGATCAACCTCCGTCGTGCAGGTCTTCCAGGCCGATAACCTCGCGGCGGATGACCGGAACACCCGCACCCTTCTCGACAGCTACTCCGTCGAGCGCGGCGCGATCCTCGCCGGCGGCGAGCCGATCGCCCAGTCGATGCCGGTCGATGACAACTACAAGTTCCAGCGCACCTACAGCAACGGCTTGCTCTACGCCCCGATCACCGGCTTCATCCCGGTCAACGGTGCGCCCACCGGGCTGGAGCAGGCCCTCAACGGCGAGCTCAGCGGCACCTCGAATGCGCAGTTCTTCGACCAGGTCTCCAGCCTGGTCACCGGCCAGGACCCCAAGGGCGCCTCGGTCGAGACCAGCATCGACCCGGTCGCGCAGCAGGCCGCGTGGGACGCGCTGGGCGACAACACCGGCTCCGTCGTCGTCACCGAGCCCAAAACCGGCCGGGTGCTCGCGATGGTGTCCAAGCCGAGCTACGACCCCAACACCCTCGCCGTGCACGACAGTGCCGCGGTCAACGACACCTACGACGCCCTCGTCAACGCTCCGGGCAACCCGCTGATCAACCGGGCCATCAATTCGCTCAACCCGCCCGGTTCGGTGTTCAAGCTCGTGGTGGTGGCCGCGGCCCTGGAATCGGGTCAGTACACCCCGGAGAGCACCTTCCCGAACCCGGCGACCTGGACGCTGCCCAATTCCAGCTCCGTCGTGATCAACTCCGGCGGCGGCACCTGCGGTTCGGGCGACACCGTAACCATCGCCACGGCGCTCAAACTGTCCTGCAACATCCCCATGGCCGAGCTCGGCCTGGCGCTCGGCGATGACGCCATCCGCGCCATGGCGGAGAAGTTCGGTTTCAACTCCGAATTCACCATCCCCCTGTCGGTCACCGCCAGTGAGTATCCCGAAGACCCCGACGACGCGCAGACTGCCCTGTCGGCTTTCGGCCAGACCAGCGTGCGCGCCACACCACTGCAGATGGCGCTGGTCTCAGCGACGATCGCCAATGGAGGTATCGAAATGCAGCCCAACCTGGTCGATGAAATCCTGGCACCGGACCTCAGCCCGTTGCAGACCTTCGAACCCGTCGCCGCCGACCGGGTGCTCAGCGCCGAAACCGCGGCGACCATGACCCAGATGATGGTCAACGGGGTCCAGGACGGGGCCGCGAGCAATGCAAGAATAGACGGAGTCGACGTGGCGGGAAAAACGGGGACTGCGGAGAACGGCGCCGATGACCCATACACACTGTGGTTCACCGGATTCGCCCCCGCGGCAGACCCGCAATACGCGATCACCGTTCTCATCGAAGATGGCGGGGGACTCGGTCAGACGGGGTACGGCAACTTGCTTGCCGCACCGATAGCGAAACAGGTACTAGAGGCGGTGCTGAATAAATGAGACCCACAGCAGGGCTCACCTTCGGGGGACGATACGAGCTGCAATCCCGCATCGCCATCGGCGGTATGGGCGAGGTTTGGCAGTCCGTCGACCTGGTGATCGGGCGCACAGTCGCCATCAAGATCCTCAAGGACGAGTACCTTGGCGACCCCGGATTCCTCGAGCGCTTCCGCGCTGAGGCCCGGCACGCCGCCCTGGTGAACCACGAGGGCATCGCCAACGTCTTCGACTACGGCGAAGAAGACGGCAGCGCCTTCCTCGTCATGGAGCTGGTGCCCGGTGAGGCGCTCTCCACGATCCTCGAACGCGAGCACACGCTGCCCGCCGACAAGGTCCTCGACATCGTCGCGCAGACCGCCGCCGCCCTGCATGCCGCGCACGCGGCCGGGCTCGTGCACCGCGATATCAAGCCGGGCAACCTGCTGATCACCCCAGAGGGCCGCGTCAAGATCACCGACTTCGGCATCGCACGTATCGCCGACCAGGTTCCCCTCACCGCGACCGGCCAGGTCATGGGCACGGTGCAGTACCTCTCGCCCGAACAGGCGAGCGGACGCTCGGCCTCGCCGACCACCGATATCTACTCCCTGGGCATCGTCGCCTACGAAAGCCTCGCCGGCCGGCGCCCGTTCACGGGTGAGTCCCAGGTGGCGATCGCGATGGCTCAGATCAACGAGCAGCCACCGCCCCTGCCCGAAACGGTCTCGGAGCCGGTCCGTAACCTGGTGATCTCCTGCCTGGCCAAGAACCCAGCCGAGCGCCCCGCCTCGGCGGCGCACCTGGCTCGTGCCGCCATCGCGCTCCGCCGCGGTGACGTCGCGGCCGCTGCCGCATCCGTACCGGCCGTCATGACGGGCCTCACGCCCACAGCGGCCACCATGCTGATGCCCGGTGCCGGCAACGACCAGACCACCCAGCTGATGCCGTCAGCGTCCGGTGTGACACAGCCGGGCACCCGCGCTGAGGCGGCCGCCGCGGCAGCCGCAGCGGATCCCAAGAAAAAGAAGAAGCGCAGTCCCTGGACCTGGCCGCTGGTGGCGCTCATCTCCATCCTCGGTCTGGTTCTCGTCGGTACCCTGGTCACGCTGTTCATGCAGCCGGCCGCCACGCCGGAACCGGAACCCACGGCAACCTCCCAGACGCCGACTCCGCCCAAGACCACGCCCACGCCGACACCAACGCCGACCACCAACATGGTGGAACTCGACCAGAACGAGTTCCTCGGTATGACCAGCTCCGAGGCACGGGACCGGCTCAGCGAGCTCGGTCTCAGCGCCAACGTGGTGGCGGACAAGGCCGCGCCCGACGCCGACCAGGTCGACAGGGTCTACGGGATCAACCCCACGGGTCGGGTCGCCGAGGGCACGCCGATCGAGGTGCGGGTCTATTCCGACTTCATTCCCGCGCTCCCCGACGCGCCCTCAGGCACGCCGTCGGCCACGCCGTCCACCGTCGCTCCCGCCGGTACCGTCACGGTCACCTGGCCGGGGCAGTCCTGCCCGGCCGGCCAGGAGCTCTCCGGTTACGAGCTGCTCGCCGAGGGCAACGGGGTCTCCTCCCCCGCTCGCACCGGGCCGGACACGACCACGACCACCGTCACGGCGGGCACCGGAAACTTCACCGTGAAGTTCCGGTACTTCTGCGGCGAGACGGCCTCCGACTACTCGGGCGCGAGCACGGTCACCGTGACGGCGCCGGTTGTGCCCGTCCCGACCCCCACCACGCCTGCAGGGTAGGTGCACCCGGTGGGCGCCCGCCGGCGCCCACCGGATCTTGACTAAAATGATCAACATTGTCCGCGAGCAGGGAGTTTTGCATTGAGTGATGAGGGCCGTCTGCTTGCTGGTCGATACCGCGTGGGGGCGTCGATCGGCCGCGGAGGCATGTCCGACGTGCACATCGGCACCGACTCCAGGCTCGGCCGCACGGTGGCCATCAAGCTCCTCAAGTCCTCCCTCGCCGCGGACCCCGCCTTCCGCACCCGGTTCCGCCAGGAAGCCCAGGCCGCCGCGCGAATGGCGCACCCGACGATCGTTCGGGTCTTCGACGCCGGCGAAGAAACCATCACCGAGGACAACGGCAACGAATCGCAGATCCCGTTCATCATCATGGAGTTCGTCGACGGGCGTCTACTCAAGGACATCATCCGTGAGGGTCCGATCGACTCCGTCGAGGCCGTGCGCATCATCGACGGGGTCCTGACCGCCCTGGAGTACTCGCACCGTGCCGGTGTGGTGCACCGGGACATCAAGCCCGGCAACATCATGATCACCAAGGCCGGCCAGGTCAAGGTGATGGACTTCGGTATCGCCCGGGCCATCTCCGACTCCGCCACGACGGTCGCCCAGACCACCGCCATCCTCGGCACCGCCTCGTACTTCTCCCCCGAGCAGGCCAAGGGCGAGTCGGTGGATGCCCGCACCGACCTGTACTCCAGCGGTGTGGTGCTCTTCGAAATGCTTACGGGCCGCCCACCGTTCCGGGGCGACACCCCCGTCGCCGTGGCGTACCAGCATGTCAGCGAAGCCCCGGTCAAGCCCAGTTCCATCAACCCCAAGGTGTCCCCCGCGCTGGATACGGTAGTGGTACACGCCCTGGCCAAGGACCGCTTCGGCCGCTACCAGAGCGCCGTCGAGTTCCGCAACGACGTCGAAACGGCCGGCGCCGGCCACATTCCCGTGAAACGCCCGGCGGACGATGTCGCCGGCGGTCTGTTCGGCGCGCCTCCAGAGGTGGAATCGAGTTCGGAGCTCGCCCTCAAACAGCTTGCCGAAGACCAGACCATGGACCGTACCCAGCGTCGCCCCCCGGTGATCTGGATCTGGGCCGGCATCGTCAGTGTCATCGTCATCGTCATCGCCGTGATGTTCTGGGCGCTGAGCCTCACCCCCAGCAACAACCTGCCCGACACGTCCCGCCGGGTTCCGGTCCTCACCGGCTTCAGCTACGACGACGCTCAGGATGCGTTGCTGGAATTGGATCTCGCCGCCACGAAGGCCGAAGAGAGCAGTCCCACCGTGGCCAAGGACGAGGTCATCCGCACCGATCCGCCGTCCGGCACCATCGCACCGCCGGCCACCGTCGTCAAGGTCTACGTGTCGTCTGGCGCTGAGCTTGTCGATATGCCGGATACCACCACGCAGCCGTTCGCCGCGGCCGAACCGTTCCTCACCGAACGCGGCTTCGTGTCTGGCTCGGTGACCACCGAGAACTCTCCGGACGTTCCGGAGGGCATCGTGCTGAAGACCATCCCGGCTCCGGAAGAGAAGACGCCGGTCGGCTCCACGGTGGACTTCACGGTGTCCAGCGGCCTGGTGACCATGCCCAACGTCGTCGGCCAGGCCCTCACCGCGGCCACCGCGCTCCTGCAATCCGACAACACGCAACTGGAGTTGGAGCTCGAGCCCGACTACACCTGTGACAGCGCCGACGGCTCACCGGTCACCAAGCAGTCGCTGCCACCCGGCGATGTGCCGCAGAAGTCCGAGGTCGTCCTGACCTACTGCGCCGGCTAACCAGCCGCCAACGCCGCGCAGGCCGTCTCACCGGGTCTCGACAGGCTCGACAGGCTCGACAGGCTCAACAGGCTCAACAGGCTCAACCTGCACTGGGCACGCCCTCGATCCTGTCCGGACCACCTGGGGCCGCGGAGCCGTCAGTTGAGCTTGAGCATCGGGGTGAGGTGCTTGGCCGTCTCGCGCGCATCCGGCAGGCCGGCCAGCGCCAGCCAGTTGGCCACCATCAGGTAGCCCCCCTCCGTCAGCACCGACTCCGGATGGAACTGCACCCCGAGGATCGGCGCCGAGACGTGCCGCAGTCCCATGATCACTCCGCCCTGGGTGCGGGAGGTCACCACCAGATCGCTGGGGACGGTTCCGTCCACCACGGCCAGGGAGTGGTACCGGGTGGCCGTGAAGGGCTGGGGCACCCCGTCGTAGAACTCGCTGCCGTCGTGAGTGATCTGCGAGGTCTTGCCGTGCATGAGCTCTTCGGCGTTGGTGACTGTCGCACCGAAGGCCTCGGCGATGGCCTGGTGGCCCAGGCACACCCCGAACAACGGCTGATTGGTCGCGAGGGCCGCTTCCACCGCCGCGATCGATACCCCGGCGTCGGACGGCTTGCCGGGGCCGGGGGAGACGAGCACCCCGTCGAACTCGGCGAGGCGGGCGGCCACATCCGTTGCCGGGAAGGCGTCGTTGCGCACGACCTCGGTCTCGGCGCCCAGCTCCCGCAGGTATCCGTTGAGGGTGTAGACGAAGCTGTCGTAATTGTCGATTACAAGGATGCGGGTCATGGGACGCCCACCGTCACTTCCTGGTTGTTGACCATCGTGTCGACCCAGGGAAATACCCAGGTGGCGAGGGAATAGAGCACCGCGGCCAGGAGCACCAGAACGAGCAGGATGCGCACCCAGACCGGTCCGGGCATCAGGCGCCAGATTGCTGCGTACATCGGATGTTCCTTCGGTCTTCTGTGTCGCGGGTGGAGGGAGGGGCCGCTAAGCGGCGGGGAGCAAAGCCGCCAGCTCGGTCGGCGGCCCGGCCGAGGTCGGCTGCCAGGACTCGAACACACCGTAAGCGATGATCCGTTCAGCGGTGGACAACAGCGGGTTGCAGGTGGTGAGGGCGATCAGCCGGTCCACCGGTGTGCCGTCAGGGTCGTGCGGGACCGGTGCGATGGCCTCGACGGCGCTCGGCGGCACGTACTCCATGTCGCGGAACCTGTAGGTGTAGTAGCCGTCGGCGGTCTGCACGTAGATCGCATCGCCCAGCTGCAGCTCGTTGATCAGGTGCATCCCGCCGCCATTGGCACTGCGGTGGGAGGCGATCGCGAAGTTACCCACCTCCCCGGGCATCTGGGTGCCCGGGTAGTGGCCGATGCCGAGGTCGGGGCTGTTCAGTACATTGGTGCCGATGCCCTCGGCGATGGTGCGCTTGTAGGTGTCGCCGAAGCGCGGCACGTACAGCACGGCGAAGGCCGTCTGATCACCGGGGGCCGTCGCAACCACGGGATCGCCGAACCCCGTCTCGGCAGCCGGAGCCGGTGCCGGGTCTGGCTTGACGTCTTCGACCCAGCCCTGGCTGATCGACTCCGCCGCACGCGACTGGGAGGCAGCCATCACGGCGTCGTTCCACCAGAGCTGCCAACCCAGGAAGAGCAGCACGAGCACGCCGCCCGTGATCAGCAGTTCACCGAGGACGCCGAACACGCTCACCCGGGGGCGCACCCGCGCCTTCGGCCCGCGAAGGGCTCTCCGCCCGCGCAGGGCCGGAACTTCGGTCTTGGCCGACTCGGTCATGCAGTCGATTCTAATCGGGGCGCACATGGTGATCTGCCGACAGTTCCGGCAGGCCCGCGCAGGCAGTGACGCTAGAATCGCAGGCATGGCACGCACAAATCCCCGAACCAAGCCCGCCCGCCCCGAGGCCCGCGCGGGCGAGGAAGCCCCGAACGCCGTCTGGTTCAAGCCCGTGATGTTCGGTTTCATGCTCATCGGGCTGGCCTGGATCATCGTCTTCTACGTGAGCCAGGGCGCCCTACCCGTCGCAGCGTTCGGATCGTGGAACATCCTCGTCGGTTTCGGGATCGCCTTCATCGGCTTCCTGATGACCACCCGCTGGCGCTGAGCCCGGTTGTTCACCACCCGTTCCGCGTGAATTAACCACCCGTTCGGGTAGTCAATTACAGCAGTGTAATTATCCCCAATGTGGAAACTCCTGTGGATAACTTTCTCCCGGGGTGTGGATAACCCTGGGGAAACTCAGTCGCCGGGCCGCCTAGACGAACAGCTTGGTCAGGCTCAACGCCACCAGCAGGGCAGCGAAACCGCCGATCAGGGCGAACTGCAGGGTCCGCTTACTGCGCTGGCGGGTCTGCACGTAGATCAGGCCGATGACGGCACCGCCGATGAGACCACCCACGTGGGCCTGCCAGGCGACGTTGAGCCCGGGCAGGAAGCCGATCACCAGGTTGATCCCCACCAGGATCAACAGTTGGGTGGCGTTACCGCCGAGCTTTCGCTGGATGACCAGGAACGCGCCCATCAGGCCGAAGATCGCCCCGGAGGCGCCCACCACGGCCACGCGCGGGTCGGCCAGGAACAGCACGCCCAGCGAACCGGCCAGGCCGCTGAGCAGGTAGAGCGTGAGGAATCGGCCGCGTCCGAGCATCCGCTCGAGGATCTGGCCGAAGATCCACAGAGTGTACATGTTCAGGAGCACGTGGAAGAAGAACCCCGTGGAGTGCACAACAATGCTGGTCAACATCCGCCACGGTTCGAAGGCGACCGGGTAGGAGTACAGGCCGGCGTAGAGCAGCCGGTTGGTGACATCGAGCCCGGGAACGAGCTGCAGCAGGAAAACCACGACAGTCAGGGCGATGATCGAATAGGTGACCACCGGCTCACCGGCAGCGGTCATGCGGCCGAGCCGGGTGCGGGCGGCCGACTTGGTGCGGGGCGCGCTCTGGCGCTGCTCGCGCATGCACTCGGGGCAGATGACACCGACGGCGGCCTGGGTCTGGCACTCGGGGCAGATGGTGCGTCCGCAGCGCTGACAGAGGATAAAACTCTGCCTGCCCGGATGCCGGTAACAGAAGTTGGCGGCGGTTCCGGGCAGGCTCATGAGCTGGTGGTCCTAGACCTGCTCGACGGTGATGCTCTCGATGACGACGTCGGTGAGCGGACGGTCGCGGCCATCGGTCGGCACGGCAGCAAGCTGCTCGACGATCGCGCGGGACGCCTCGTCCTCGACGGCGCCGAAGATGCTGTGCTTACCCTGCAGCCAGGTGGTGGGCACGACGGTGATGAAGAACTGCGAACCGTTGGTGCCGCGGCCGCCCTGGATGCCGGCGTTGGCCATGGCGAGGACGTACGGCTGGGTGAAGTCGAGTTCGGGGTTGATCTCGTCGTCGAACTGGAAGCCGGGTCCGCCGGTGCCCTGGCCCAGCGGGTCGCCGGCCTGGATCATGAAGTCCTTGATGATGCGGTGGAAGACGGTCCCGTTGTACAGCGGGTCGTTGGAGGTCTTTCCCGTGGCCGGGTGCTTCCACTCGATTTCGCCGGTGGCGAGGCCGACGAAGTTCTTGACGGTCTTCGGAGCGTGGTTCCCGAAGAGGTTGACCTTGATGGGTCCGAGGGTGGTATTGAGCGTGGCGACGGCAGTGTGCTTAGACATAGGCACAATTCTTGCACAGCAGCTTTATCCGAATCCGTATGCCGGTCAGGCATTCAGAGCGCTCACAGGGTATTCAGTGGCAAGATGGGCAGTGTTCACCACAAGAAACGATGGAGGGTCCAGATGAGCCTGTCACGCAAGCGCCGAAAGGAACTCACTCGTCTGCGCAAGAGCGCGGACGAACTGTGGAGTAATCAGCAGGAAGTTCTCGACCGCGCCAACGAGATTGCACGTGAAGCCGGCCGTCAGGCTGGTGTGCTCACTCGTGAAGAAGTTGTACCCCGCGTTCGCCAGGGATACGAGCACTACCTGCTCCCCGGCGTGCACGCTACCCAAGATTTTGCCGGTGGCGTACGCCACCAGGTCACTGACAAGGTTCTGCCGGGGATCGGAACCGCACTGGGCACTGTCATGTCGGTGGGGGATATCGCCAAGGACGCGCGCATCGCCGCTCTCAACCGGGTTCGCTTCCAGAAGCCCGTCGTGATTGAGAAGCAGGGTCTGGGCGCGGGCACGTACATCGCCATCGGAGTCGGCATCGCTGCCGCCGCCGGGGTCGCCTACGCCCTTTGGCAGACCTTCCGTGCCGACGATGAGTTGTGGGTCTCCGAAGACGAGTCGCTGCTTGACTCGCCGATCGAGAAGTCCTCGGACATCTAGCTCCGGCACTTTACAGAAGAGGGCCCCCGTCATACGACGGGGGCCCCTTTTTGTGCTGCTTCGCCCGGCCATACCTTCAACGGCGCTGAGTGCTGGTGTGAGCGGACGCGCATGCCGGCATGGACGCGGCTGGCCCGGGCGCATCCTGCGGTGTACAGAGGCCCACTGGGGGCCCGAAGAGGGGACAATCAAAAAACCCCCCGGCCGGCAGTGCCGACTGGGGGGTTTTCTTCTGTGGAGCCACGGGGAATCGAACCCCGGACCTCCTGCTTGCAAAGCAGGCGCTCTACCAATTGAGCTATGGCCCCGAACCGGATCTTCACGGGTGAGGATCTGGCGGAGATGTAAGGCTATGAAGTACACGGTGTTTACGGACACGGTGTTGAGGTACTGCGTGGGGATACCGGGATTTGAACCTGGGACCTCTTCGTTATCAGCGAAGCGCTCTAACCAACTGAGCTATATCCCCCCATTGGGCAGGTTTCAGACTAACGGAAACTGGCGAAAAGTCCCAATCGAGGCCGCAAGCGACCATCGATTGGGCACACATCCGTCAGTTGTTGGTGAATCCGACGAGCAGGCCTCCGGTGACCTTGACGCTCAGGTTGTACAGTACGGCGAAGATTGCGCCCAGCGCGGTGACGACGACGGTGTTGATGACGGCGACGACCACGGCGAAGCCCATCACGTTGCCGATCGACAGGATTGTCGTGAGCTCAGACGCGCTCCCGGCGATATCCGTGTACAGGGCGTCGATCTGGGTGAAGATGCCTGTTCCATTGAGGACCGTGAAGGTGAGGAACGTGGCGACGATGGTCACCACGGCCAGGCACACGGCGATCAGGAAGGACAGCTTGACGGCCGACCAGAAGTCGATGTAAACGAGCTTCAGACGTACCTGCTTGGACGACATTGCACCCCGACTCGACTTTTTGGCCAGTTTCTCGGCAACACTACTCATCTGCTGATTCTACTTTCCCCGAATCAATCTCGGTGGCCCCCTCGATTTCGAGGGCGACCAGATTGCGTTCGGTGTTCTTCGCGATGGCGATGATTCGATCTTCGGTCGCGAACTTTGCAAAAACGACGCCCATGGTATCCCGGCCCTTGGCCGGCACTTCGGCGACGTCAGAGCGTACCACCTTGCCACTGGCAAGGACCACAAGGACTTCGTCCTCCTCGTCGACGATGAGAGAACCGACCAGATCGCCGCGGTCATCGTTCAACTTGGCCACCTTGATGCCCAGTCCGCCGCGGTTCTGCAGGCGGTACTGGTCGGCGGCGGTGCGCTTGGCGTAGCCGCCCTCCGTGACGACGAACACAAACCCGTCGTCGGAAACCACGGACGCGTCCAACAGGGTGTCCTGGCCACGGAAGTGCATACCGATCACGCCCGAGGTGCTGCGGCCCATCGGGCGCAGCGCCTCGTCGGAGGCGGTGAACCGGATGGACATGCCCTTTTTCGACACCAGCAGCAGATCGGAATCCTCGTCGACGAGCAGCGCGGAGACGAGTTCGTCGCCCTCGCGCAGCTTGATCGCGATGATGCCGCCGGTGCGGTTGGTGTCGTACTCGCTGAGCGCGGTCTTCTTGATCAGGCCGTCACGGGTGGCCAGGGTGAGGTACTGGGCCACGCCGTAGTCCCGGATGTCCAGGATCTGGGCGATCTCCTCGCCCGGCTGCAGCGCGAGCAGGTTGGCCACGTGCTGGCCCTTGGCGTCCCGACCGGATTCCTGAGCTTCATAGGCCTTGGCCCGGTAGACCCGGCCGGTGTTCGTGAAGAACAACAGCCAGTGGTGGGTCGTGGTGACGAAGAAGTGCTCGACCACGTCGTCGGCGCGCAGCTGGGCGCCCTTGACGCCCTTGCCGCCGCGGTGCTGGTTGCGGTAGTTGTCGCTGCGGGTGCGCTTGATGTAGCCGCCGCGGGTGACGGTGACCACCATCTCCTCTTCGGGGATGAGGTCCTCGACCGACATGTCGCCGTCGAAGCCGAACATGATCTCGGTGCGGCGGTCGTCACCGAACTTATCGGTGATCTCACCGAGCTCGGTGCTCACGATGGTGCGCTGACGCTCGGGGCTGGCCAGGATCGACTTGAATTCGACGATCTGCAGTTCGAGTTCGGCGGCTTGGTCGATGATCTTCTGTCGCTCGAGAGCGGCAAGGCGGCGCAGCTGCATCGTCAGGATGGCGTCGGCCTGGAGCCTGTCGACCGTCAACAGGTCCATCAGACCCTCACGGGCGTCGTCCACGGTGGGGGAGCGGCGGATCAGGGCGATGACCTCGTCGAGCGCGTCGAGCGCCTTGAGGTAGCCGCGCAGGATGTGCGCATCCGCCTCAGCCTTGTTCAACCGGAACTGGGTACGGCGAACGATGACGTCGATCTGGTGCGACACCCAGGCGGTGATGAAGCCGTCCAAGGCCAGGGTGCGCGGGATGCCGTCGACGATCGCGAGCATGTTCGCGCCGAAGTTCTCCTGCAGCGGGGTGTGCTTGTAGAGGTTGTTCAGCACGACCTTGGCCACAGCGTCGCGCTTGAGCACGATAACGAGGCGCTGACCGGTACGGCCGCTGGTCTCGTCGCGGATGTCGGCGATGCCGGTGATTTTGGCGTCCTTGACCAGGTCGGCAATCTTGATCGCCAGGTTGTCCGGGTTCACCTGGTACGGCAGTTCGGTGATCACCAGGCAGGTGCGACCCTGCAGTTCCTCGATGCTCACCACGGCGCGCATCGTGATCGAGCCACGTCCGGTGCGGTAGGCGTCCTGGATGCCCTTGATGCCCAGGATCTGCGCACCGGTGGGGAAGTCAGGGCCCTTGATGCGCTGGATCAGCGCTTCGAGCAGCTCGTCGCGGCTGGCGTCGGGATTCTCGAGGTACCACAGGGCGCCGGCGGCGACCTCGCGCAGGTTGTGCGGCGGGATGTTGGTGGCCATACCGACGGCGATGCCGACGGAGCCGTTCACCAGCAGGTTGGGGAAGCGGGCGGGCAGCACCGTGGGCTCGAGGGTCCGGCCGTCATAGTTGTCCTGGAAGTCGACGGTGTCTTCGTCGATGTCGCGGACCATTTCGAGGGCCAGCGGAGCCATCTTGGTTTCGGTGTATCGCGGGGCGGCGGCGCCGTCGTTGCCGGGGGAGCCGAAGTTGCCCTGGCCGAGTGCCAGCGGGTACCGCAGGCTCCACGGCTGCACCAGGCGCACGAGTGCGTCGTAGATCGAGGAGTCACCGTGCGGGTGGAACTGGCCCATCACGTCGCCGACGACGCGGGCGCACTTGGAGAACGCCTTGTCGGGGCGGTAGCCGCCGTCGTACATGGCGTAGATCACGCGGCGGTGCACGGGCTTCATGCCGTCACGCACGTCCGGCAACGCGCGCCCGACGATGACGCTCATGGCGTAGTCGAGGTAGGAGCGCTGCATTTCCAGCTGCAGGTCGACCTGGTCGATCTTGCCGTGCTGGGTGAGGTGCGCGGCAGCTGCCGCGACGCTGGCCGCGTCGGGGGCTTCCGGCGTGGTGCCTGTGGTGTCGTCAGATGTCAAGGAAACGCACGTCCTTCGCGTTCTTCTGGATGAAGTTGCGTCGGGATTCGACGTCTTCGCCCATCAGGGTGGAGAAAATCTCGTCGGCGGCTGCCGCGTCGTCCAGGGTCACCTGGAGCAGGGTGCGGGACTCGGGAGCCATCGTGGTTTCCCACAGCTCCTTGTAGTCCATCTCACCCAGGCCCTTGTAGCGCTGGATGCCGTTGTCCTTGGGGATCCGCTTGCCGGCGGCCGCGCCGTCGGCGAGCAGGGCGTCCCGCTCCGCATCCGAGTACACGTACTCGTGGGCGGAGTTGGACCACTTGAGTCGGTACAGCGGCGGCTGCGCGAGGTACACGTAGCCGAGGTCGATCAGCGGACGCATGTACCTGAAGAGCAGGGTGAGCAGCAGGGTGGTGATGTGCTGGCCGTCGACATCGGCATCGGCCATCAGCACGATCTTGTGGTAGCGCACCTTGTCCTGGTTGAAGTCTTCACCGATGCCGGCGCCGAACGCCGTGATCATCGCCTGCACTTCGGCGTTGCCGAGGGCACGGTCCAGGCGCGCCTTCTCCACGTTGAGGATCTTGCCGCGCAGGGGCAGGATCGCCTGGGTCTCCGGGTTGCGGCCCTGCACGGCGGAGCCGCCGGCCGAGTCGCCCTCCACGATGAAGATCTCTGAGGCGGCGGGGTCCTTGCTCTGGCAGTCCTTGAGCTTGCCCGGCATGCCGCC
The DNA here is from genome assembly GCF_002909375.1 of Cryobacterium zongtaii. GTDB lineage: Bacteria > Actinomycetota > Actinomycetes > Actinomycetales > Microbacteriaceae > Cryobacterium > Cryobacterium zongtaii. Next base: position 43,449 of record NZ_PPXD01000008.1, on the reverse strand, counting down.
ACCCTCGAGCAGGCCCTTCCGTCGGGCGGTCTCGCGGGCCTTGCGGGCGGCCATCCGGGCGGTCGCGGCCTGCAGCGACTTGCGGATGATCTCGCGGGCCTGAACCGGGTTGCGGTTGAACCAGTCGGAAAGCTGGTCGCCGACGACCCGCTGCACGAATGCCTTGGCCTCGGTGTTACCCAGCTTGGTCTTGGTCTGGCCCTCGAACTGCGGTTCGGCGAGCTTGATCGAGACGACGGCGGTGAGGCCTTCGCGCACGTCGTCGCCGGAGAGGTTGTCGTCCTTCTCCTTCAGGATGCCTTTTTCACGCGCGTACTTGTTCACCAGGGTGGTCAGCGCCGCGCGGAAGCCTTCTTCGTGGGTACCGCCCTCGTGGGTGTTGATGGTGTTCGCGTAGGTGTGCACGCTCTCGGTGTACGCGGTGGTCCACTGCATAGCCACTTCGAGGGCGATCTTCTTCTCGGTGTCCTCGAACTCGAAGGAGATGATCTCCTCGTTGACCAGTTCGGCCTTCTTGGCCCGGTTGAGGTAGGCCACGTAGTCCATCAGGCCCTGCTCGTACATGAAGCTGTTGCTGAGCGGCTTGTCCTCGGCGTCCAAGCTGTCGGCACGCTCGTCGGTGAGCGTGAGGCGCAGACCCTTGTTGAGGAACGCCATCTGCTGGAAGCGCGCGCGCAGGGTTTCGTAGTCGAAGACCGTCGTCTCGAAGGTCTCCGAACTCGGCCAGAAGGTGATCGTGGTCCCGGTCTCGTCGGAGACCTCGTCCTGGTGCAGTGACTCGTTGGGCACACCGTCGTGGAAGCTCTGGCGCCACACATGGCCCTGCCGGCGCACCTCGACCTCGAGGCGGCTGGAGAGCGCGTTGACCACCGAGCTGCCGACGCCGTGGAGTCCTCCGGAGACCGCGTAACCGCCGCCCCCGAACTTTCCACCGGCATGCAGCACGGTCAGGACGACCTCGACGGTGGACTTGCCTTCCGCCTTGTGGATATCGACAGGGATACCTCGACCGTTGTCCTGCACGCGCACGGCGCCATCGGGAAGAATACGGATGTCAATGGTGTCGCAATAGCCGGCCAGGGCCTCGTCGACGGAGTTGTCGACGATCTCGTAGACCAGGTGGTGCAGACCGCGTGGACCGGTTGAACCGATGTACATTCCGGGTCGTTTGCGAACAGCTTCGAGGCCTTCGAGAACCTGGATGTCTTCTGCGCCGTAAGCGTGCTGCTCCGGCTCAGTTTTCGGTTCAATTGTCATGTGAAATTGGGCTCCTGACCGTCGCACAGGCGACCCCTCAGCCTACCAAACACCCCAAGCCCCAACGGCCAAAACCGCCGTTTGACGCGTTTTATTCGTAAGGGTGACCTGTTTTGGCTACCTAGCCATAGGTATCGCGTGGACCACGCCCTGGGATTGATCTGGGACCCTTTTTCCAGGAGGGGGCGTTGGGTCCTTGAAAACGAATTGCGGCGATGCCGGCATCCGGGAACTTCTGCATGATCTGAGTCATGATTTCCACCCGCATCATGCGCAGCTGAGTCGCCCACGCCGTCGACTCGCAGTGCACGGTCAGGATGCCCTCGTCGATACCGGCCGGGGTGGAGTGTTTCGCGGTTTCCTCACCGGCGAGTTCGATCCAGGACCCGAGCAGGTCCGACTGGGCCATCGGTGAATTCCAGCCCAGCTGCGCGGTGAGCGAATTGATGGTTTCGCCCAGTCCCCGCGGGTCCCGGCCGGCGCCGAACGGCACGCTCGACCCGATTTGAGGGCTGGCCTTGCGCCTGGCGCGGGTTCGCTTCGCGTTCGGGTCGCCGAAGACATCCTTGAACCGGAGGTAGACCTTGGCGGCTTCACTGTGTTCAGCCACGGACCGTCCCGCTCTCGGCCTCGGGCGCAGCGACCACGGCGCCGGCGTGGATGTGGATGGCGTGGGCAGCGAGCACCGCAGGGACGTCTTCGAAGACGGCGGCCGTGATCAGAACCTGTTCGTAGCCGGTGACGGCTTCGGCGAGGCGCCGGCGGCGAGATTGGTCGAGCTCGGCGAACACATCGTCGAGGATCAGCACCGGGTCACCACTGGACGAATCTCGCCGGAGCAGCTCCGCCGACGCGAGTTTGAGCGCAAGCGCGAAGGACCAGGATTCGCCGTGGCTGGCATAGCCCTTGGCCGGCAGATTGTTGAGTTCGAAGACCAGATCGTCACGGTGCGGTCCGGCCAGGGTCATTCCGCGGTCCAGTTCCTTGCGCCGCAGACCGGCCAGCGCGGTGCGGAAGGTGTCGGCCGTCGCGGAACCTGAGCTCGCACTCGGCGAAGCTGCGGCCGGGGAGGCGGTCTCGCCGGCTTCCTCATCGGCACCGAGAATGCTCAGCGACGCGACCAGGTTCGGCCCGTGATCCGCGCCGGCAACCGATTTGTACGCCTTTTGCAGCGGCGGCATCAACTCAGCCACCAGATCCGCGCGGGCATCGATGATCTCGGAGCCCAGTGCCACCAGCCGTTCGTCCCAGATATCGAGGGTGCCCAGCTGGGTGGTCTTCAAACCGGAGGCCCTGGCGGACTTGAGCAGGGTATTGCGTTGTTTCAGCACCCGGTCATAGTCGGCAAGCACCCCGGAGAGTCTGGGGCTCCGCAACACCAGCAACTGGTCGAGGAATCGTCGACGACCGGACGGGTCGCCGCGCACCAGGGCAAGGTCTTCCGGTGCGAACAGCACGCTGGAGAAATAGCGGGGAAGTTCCCGGGTCTTGATGACCGACCGGTTGATCTGGGCCCGGTTGAGTCCGGACCGGTTGATCTGCACCTCAGCGAGGATGTCCCGGCCGTTGTACTCAAGGCGTGCGCGGATGATCGCGGATTCTGCGCCGGAGCGCACCATCGCCCCGGTCTGGGACACCCGGTGCGAGCTCAGGGTGCTGAGGAATCCGAGCGCCTCGACCAGATTTGTCTTGCCCTGGCCGTTTCGGCCGACGATCAGGTTGGGTCCGGGGCCGAACGGGACTTCGGCTTGCGCATAGTTGCGGAAGTCAGTGAGGGAGAGGTGTGTGACCCGCACTCGGGATCAGTCTGCCTTCTTTATGGCATGCCCACCGAACTGGTTGCGCAGCGCGGCCACCGCCTTCATGGCCGGGGAATCATCCTGGCGGGAGGCGAACCGGGCGAAGATCGACGCGCTGATCGCGGGCACCGGAACGGCATTGTTGATGGCTTCTTCGATGGTCCAGCGTCCCTCGCCGGAGTCTTCGACGTAGCCTTCGATGTCGCCCAGCTGCGGGTCGTCCTTGAGGGCACGCACCAGGAGTTCGAGCAGCCAGGACCGCACGACGGTGCCGCGCTGCCAGGCCGTGAAAATGCCGGGCACATCCTGGATGAGGTCGTCGCGCTTCTCCAGCAGTTCGTAGCCCTCGGCATAGGCCTGCATCAGCGCGTATTCGATGCCGTTGTGCACCATTTTGGCGTAGTGACCGGCGCCGACCTTGCCGGCGTGCACGAAGCCTTCTTCGCGCGGGCCCTCCGGACGCAGCGCGTCGAAGACCGGCATGGCCGTTTCCACATCGGCGGCGGAACCGCCGACCATGAGGCCGAATCCGTTGGTGAGACCCCAGACCCCACCGGAAACACCGGCGTCGACGTAGTGGATCCCGTTTTCGGCGAGCAGCGCTTCATGGGTGAAGTCGTCGGTGAACCTGGAGTTGCCGCCGTCGATGACCAGGTCGCCGGGGGAGAGCTTCGTGGCCAGGTCCGCGATCACCGCGGTGGTGATGGCTCCGGCCGGAACCATGACCCAGACCAGCCGGGGAGACGGGATCGCCTCGACCAGCTCGGCGGTGCCGGCGACGTCGGAAACCTCGGGATTGCGGTCGTAGCCGGTGACGGTCAGACCGGCGGCGCGCAGGCGGTCGCGCATGTTGGCGCCCATTTTGCCCAGGCCGACGATTCCGATGTGCATGGCAGTCCTTCGTGGTTCGTGTCGTGCTGGTGAGGCCGGCGGGTTAGCGCAGGAGCAGGTTCGGCTGCAGCAGGTACCGGTAGCTGTCGGCGCCCGGCTGCTCGCGCGACGTCTGGCTCGTGATGAGCACGGGTCCCGGCTTGTTGGGGTTCTCGGTCTTGGTGAAAGAGATGCGCACGAACTCGGAGTGCACGGCGCCGAGGCCGTCCAGCAGGAACTGCGGCTTGAGAGAGACGACGGTGTCGCCGCCGGCGAGGATCGCGTCGATGGTCTCAGAGGCCTGGGCCTGCTCCGAGCCGATGGCCTCGAGGGTGAGACCGTCGGAAGTGAAGCTGAACCGCAGGGCCGCCTCCCGCTCCAGCACCAGCTGCACGCGGCGGGTGGCCTCGATCAGTTCGGCGGTGTTCATCACGGCGTAGTTGTCGACGTTGTCCGGGAACAGGCGACGCACCGGCGGGTAGTTGCCCTTGATCAGCAGCGACGTGACGGTTTTTTTGTCCGCGGTGAAGGCGATCAGTTCGCGGTCGTCGGTGTTGGTGATGGCCACCGAGATCGTGCCGCTGTGGCCGAAGGTCTTACCGACCTCCTGCAGGGTCCGCGCCGGCACCAGGGCCGTGATCGGTTCCTGGGCCTGGTTGGCTCCCGGGTCCCAGTCGATCTCGCGAACGGCGACACGGTACCGGTCGGTTGCGACGAGGCTGATGCTGTTCTCGGTGATCTGCAGCTGCACGCCGGTGATCACCGGTGTGACGTCATCGCGGGATGCGGCGACAGCGACCTGCGAGACTGCCGCGGCGAATTCCTCGGCGGGTACCAGGCCAGATTGGGCGCTGACCTGGGGAATACTTGGATATTCCTCTACCGGCATAGACAGCAGGGTGAAGTTCGCGGTACCGCAGCTCACGGTGATGCGGGACTCGTTGGTGGAAAACCGCACCGGAGCGTTCGGCATCCGGCTGGCGATCTCGGCCAGAAGGCGTCCGGAGACGAGCACCTTGCCGGTCTCTTCGACATCGGCGGCGATCTCGGTCTGGGCCGACACTTCGTAGTCGAACGAGGACAGGATCAGGCCGGTCTCTGTCGCTTCGATTAAGACGCCGCTCAAAATGGGCAGGGTGGTGCGTTGGGGAAGGAGCTTGACAGCGAAAGATACGGCTTCGCTGAAGACATCCCGATTGGCCTGAAATCTCACGAAGTCACTCCTGTCGGTGGAGACCTGGATACGGCCTCAATGCTAGTCGGGTTTATCCGCTGCCCATTTCTTGTGAGCCTCGGCGAGTAAAGGTTGTTGGACCTGGAGCTAATGAAGTTAATCGTTAATCTTCTTAACCGCTGTGGAAACTGTGGATAACTCGGTGGATAGCGCTCAGCGACTGGGAACTACAAACTTGTAACTTGTGGACGCCCTGTGAGCGGTAAGCCCAATGAATGACACGAACTTGTTTCTGTAATTCCGAGTTTTCACAAGCGAGCCGTGCGTTTCTACAGATTGTGCCAAGTTGTCCGGGCAGTTTCCACAGGGTTATCCACAGGTACGAAACACAAAAAAATTTTCTCTTACTTGTAGCGGTGATCCTGCTTGATGCGGTTTGTCAGTTCCGTCACCTGGTTGTAGATGGATCGGCGTTCCTTCATGAGCTCGCTGATCTTCTTGTTCGCGTACATCACCGTCGTGTGGTCGCGGTTGCCGAACAGCTGGCCGATCTTGGGGAGCGAGAGATTTGTCAGTTCCCGGCACAGGTACATTGCGATCTGTCGTGCGGTGGCCACAGCCTGCGAACGTGACGAACCGTACAGGTCGTCGACGGTGAGCTTGAAGTAGTCCGCGGTGTTCGTGATGATGTCCACCGGAGCGATCACGTTGTCCTCATCGAGGGTGATCACGTCCTTCAACACCGTCTGCACGAGGTTCATGTCCACCGGGGTGCGGTTCAGGCTCGCGAACGCGGTGACCCGGATCAGCGTGCCCTCGAGTTCGCGGATGTTCGACGACACCTTCGACGCCATGAACTCGAGAATGTCGTGCGGAACCTGCAGCTTCTCGCTCTGCGCCTTCTTGCGGAGGATCGCGATGCGGGTCTCCAGGTCAGGAGCCTGGACATCCGTGATCAGGCCCCACTCGAAGCGCGACCGCATGCGGTCTTCAAACCCGGTGAGGGCCTTCGGCGGCAGGTCGCTGGTGATGACGACCTGTTTGTTGTGATCGTGCAGGGTGTTGAAGGTGTGGAAGAACGCTTCCTGGGTCTCCGCCTTGCCCTGCAGGAACTGGATGTCGTCGATCATCAGGATGTCGATGTTGCGGTACCGGTTCTGGAAGGCGGAACCGCGGTTGTTGGCAATCGAGTTGATGAAGTCGTTGGTGAATTCCTCGCTACTGACGTAGCGCACACGGATGCCCGGATACAGGCTCATCGCGTAGTGGCCGATGGCGTGCAGCAGGTGGGTCTTGCCCAGGCCGGAGGAACCGTAGATGAAGAGCGGGTTGTACGCCTTGGCCGGAGCCTCGGCAACGGCGACGGCCGCGGCATGTGCGAACCGGTTGGACTGTCCGATGACGAAGTTGTCGAAGCTGTACTTGGAGTTCAGCCGGGTGTCGTGGGGGCGCTCAGGGGGAGTGCTTTCGAAAACCGACTGCGGCGTGGCCGGCGTCTCGATGTCAGGCTGGCGTTCGATGGGTTCCTGAACCGGGCGCAGGGACTCCTGCTCGAGCTCGGGATTGACCACGACGTAGAACGTGGTGACCGCGACCGATTCGCTGAGCTGGCCCATGGCCGTGAGCAGGGGAACCCGCATGCGCACGTTGAGCATGCTCGCGGTGAACTCGTTCGGGACTTCCAGGTAGAAGGTGCCGGCCGCGATGCCTTTGGGCTCGACCAGGTTCAGGAAGCCGTACAGCATCGGAGTGACCGTGTCGTCCGACTCCAGAATGGTCAGAACTGACCGCCATGTCTCGCTGATGGGCTGTTCCCCGTCTGGCATGGTTTCCCACAATCTTCATCTGTACGTTTGCCGCCCTGAGAGAGCCTTCGCGGGTGGACACAGAATGCCCATCGGGCGATTCATCCACAACGTTATCCACCGCCTGTGGGCAAATAACAACTGGATTCTCAGGGTTTACCCACAACCTGTGGATAACTTGTCCTCACGGTAGTCAATGACCGGCGGTCAGGCCAAATTAGCTTGAAGATTGCCAGCGTGTCTGTACCGGAAATGGGAATTCAATGGGCAGAATCGAACGTTTGGGCGTCGTCAGTTTGACCACGGGCGAGCGAAGCCGTAGTTTTAATCAGTTGACCCCAGCCCGTGGGCTACCTCACTCTTTCCCGGCCGCTCGTTTTGGCCTGCGGAGATCCAATACGTGGAGATTGAACAATGAGCAAGAGAACGTTCCAGCCGAACAACCGTCGTCGCGCGAAGGTGCACGGTTTCCGTCTTCGTATGCGCACCCGCGCCGGACGCGCCATCCTCGGTGCTCGTCGTCGCAAGGGTCGCACCGAACTCTCCGCGTAAGACCTCCCGTGCTCGCTCACGCCAATCGCATCACGAGCGGGAGCGACTATAAGGCTGTCGTTCGACGAGGTGTGCGGGTCGTCGGCCCGCACACTGTGGCGTACCTCCGCCGCAACTCAGAACCCACCCCGGTGCGGTTCGGGTTCATCGTCGCCAAGAACGTGGGCGGCGCGGTGGTTCGAAACCGCGTGCGTCGTCGTCTGAAAGCGGCAAGCTTCGATCTCCTTCCTGGCGTTCCCGCCGGGACGGAGATCGTTTTTCGCGCACTGCCGACATCTGTGCACGCCAGCTGGCCCGATCTTGTGGCCGAGCTGTCGACTGCACTGGTCAAGGGGCAGCGCGCGAGATGAACAGGGTGATCCTCACGTTGGTATTGCTGCCCCGAAATCTCGGGGTAGCCCTCCTGCGGGTCTATCGCGCAGTAATCTCACCGTTGTACGGCGATGTTTGCCGGTACTACCCCTCGTGTTCGGCGTACGCCCTCGGCGCCGTCCAAGAATATGGCCTGATCGTCGGCTCTTTTTTCGCCGCACGTCGGGTCTTGCGTTGTCATCCTTGGGCTGAGGGCGGAATCGATGATGTTCCCCTGAAACGACACCGTCGCTACACCGTGACGTCGTTTGGATTTGTAGTTCCTTTAGCCACGGAAAGGGCTGACCCGCACGTATGGACCTCATAGGTACTATCCTCTGGCCGCTGAAGTGGGCCGTTGAGCTTCTGCTCGTCGCCTTCCACTGGTTGTTCTCCAACCTCGGCATGGGCTACAACGACGGCATCACCTGGGTGCTGTCCATCGTTGGCCTCGTCCTCGTGGTGCGAGCTGCGCTGATCCCCATCTTCGTGAAGCAGATCAAGAGCCAGCGCAAGATGCTCGAGGTCGCGCCGCAGCTGAAGAAGATCCAGGACAAGTACAAGGGCAAGAAGGACCAGTTCTCCCGCGAGGCCATGTCCCGCGAGACCATGGAGCTGTACAAGCGCACCGGGACCAACCCGCTCGCCTCGTGCCTGCCCCTGCTCCTGCAGATGCCGATCTTCTTCGCCCTGTTCTCGGTGCTCAACGACGCCCAGCGCTCCAACGCCGGCGTCGGCCCCCTCAACCAGGCCCTGGCGACCAGCTTCGGCAATGCCAACCTGTTCGGCGTTGCCCCGCTGCACGACACGTTCGCCCAGCAGTGGACGCTGTGGACCTCCGGAGCGGACTTCAATCTCTCCGTCATGATCATCGCGGCCACGATGGTCGTCCTGATGACCGCGTCGCAGTTCATCACCCAGCTGCAGATCGTCTCCAAGAACATGTCGCCGGAGACCAAGGCCAGCCCGATGTTCAAGCAGCAGAAGATCATGCTGTACCTGCTGCCCCTGGTCTTCGCCTTCTCCGGTGTGGCCTTCCCGCTCGGCGTGATGTTCTACTGGCTCACCTCGAACATCTGGACCATGGCCCAGCAGTTCCTCGTCATCCGAAACATGCCCACACCGGGCAGTGAGGCCGCCAAGGCCCGCGAAGAGCGGCTCGCCCGCAAGGGCAAGCTCATCGCAACCGACGGAGACGTCATCATTGTCGACGAGCCCAAGAAGCCGGCCCAGCGCCAGCAGCCCGTTGGCAAGAACCGTGCCAAAAAGCAGACCGGCCCCAAGAAGTAAGAGGGATGGACATCGTGACTGAGAACACCGACGTGATCAACGCGGATGCCGCGTCCGACGCCGCTCCCACCATCGGCCAGCTGGAGCAGGAAGGCGACATCGCAGCGGACTACATTGAAGAGTTCCTGGATATCTGCGACCTCGACGGTGACATCGACATCGATGCCCGGAACGGACGGGCCTACCTGTCGGTGAATTCGGTTGACCCGCAGAACCTGCGCCTGCTGTCCAAGCCCGACACCGTGAACGCCCTGCAGGAGCTCACCCGACTGGCCGTGCAGAACAAGACCGGGTCCTTCTCCAGGCTGATCCTCGACATCGGCGGATCCCGCGAGGCCCGCGAGGCCGAGCTGACCGACCTCGTCGGCCACGCCATCGAGCGCATCGAAGGCGGCGCAACGGAGGCTTCCCTCCCCCCGATGTCGTCCTACGAGCGCAAGCTCGTGCACGACATCGTTTCGGAGCGCGGATACGTCTCCGAGTCCCTGGGCGAAGGTCGCGACCGTCACACCGTCATCACGGCAGCGTAGCCACACCGAGTATGACTGAGACCCTCGAGGCCGAGCCCGCCGTTGCAGCTGGACTCTTCGGTGACCGCATCGAGGTCGCCCGAGAGTTCACCAGGCACCTCGCCGAGCAGGGGGAGGAGCTCGGCCTGATCGGTCCGCTCGAACTTCCCCGGTTGTGGAGCCGGCACATCCTGAACTGCGTCGTGGTCGCACCACTCCTGAAGCCCGGCCTGGTCGGCGACGTGGGATCGGGCGCCGGGCTGCCGGGTCTGGTGCTGGCGATCGCGCGGCCCGATGTCTCGTTCGTGCTCATCGAGCCGATGGAACGCCGAGTGGCGTGGTTGACCGGCCAGATCGCCGCACTCGGCCTCACCAACGCACGGGTGCAGCGGGCCCGCGCCGAAGACATCCGTCTGGATACGCCCCTGGATCAGGTCACCGCCCGCGCCGTGAGCGCGTTCAAGACCCTGATTCCCCTCACGGCCCCACTGTTGCGTTCCGGCGGTGAACTCGTGCTGATGAAGGGCGCGGGTGCCGCGGGGGAGATCGCCAACGCCGCCAAGCCGATCAAGAAGTTCCGCCTGCGCGATGTGGAGGTCCTCACCCTCGGCGAGGGTGTGCTGGAGGACGTCACGCGGGTCATTAAGGCTACAGTGGACTAGTCCCCGGCAACATCCGCGCAACATGGGCGGAGAACTCCGGGGCACCCTTTCGGGTGGCTCATCAACCGTCGAACGCAAAGGTTTCACGTGAAACATCCCGGCGAAGACCAGCAGACCGGCACTCCCGGTTCCGGCGTCGACAACAGCACCCCCCTGGCGCGGGAGATCTCGGATCTGACCCGCCGCCGTCAGGTGATCGCCGCCGAGAGGCTACCCAAGCCCGAGAGCACTCGGGTGATCACCATCTCCAATCAGAAGGGTGGGGTGGGCAAAACCACCACCGCCGTCAACCTGGCCGCCGCGTTGGCCCGCCAGGGTGCGCGTGTTCTCGTGATTGACCTGGACCCGCAGGGCAACGCCTCCACCGCGCTCGGTGTGGAGCACCGCGCCGAGACCTCGAGTGTCTACGACGTCATCATCAATGACCTGCCGATGGTGGACGTTGTGCAGAAGAGCCCGGAGTTCGGGGCGCTGTACTGTGTACCGGCGACCATCCACCTGGCCGGCGCAGAGATCGAACTCGTTTCGCTCGTTGCCCGGGAACAGCGACTGCGTCGCGCCCTGGACCTGCACATCAAGGAGATGGCGGACCCCTACGACTACGTCTTCATCGACTGCCCGCCGTCCCTCGGGCTCCTCACGATCAATGCGTTCGTCGCCGCTCGGGAGGTTCTCATCCCGATTCAGTGCGAGTACTACGCGCTGGAGGGACTGAGTCAGCTGTTGAAGAACATCGAGCTGATCGAGAAGCACCTGAACCCGCAACTCATCGTCTCGACGATCCTGCTCACCATGTACGACAGCCGCACGAACCTCGCGAACCAGGTGGCGCAAGATGTGCGCGACCACTTCCCGAAACAGGTGCTGGACACGCTGATTCCACGCTCGGTGCGGGTTTCTGAGGCGCCCAGCTACGGTCAGAGCGTCATCAGCTACGATCTCAACTCGGCAGGATCGCTCTCCTACCTCGAAGCAGCCGCAGAAATCGCCCGTCGGGGCGTTCCACGAACAGGAGATGCGCAGTAATGGCGAAACGTACAGGGCTCGGCCGCGGTATCGGTTCGCTCATTCCCGTGCAGGACAACCCTTCACAGGCCCGGCCCGTCGACGTCTTCTTCCCGTACAACGAGGTCCCGCACGCCGAGGGCACCGCCGGCGCCTCCCCGGTGCCCGGCTCTGCGCCGACGTCTTCCGCAGGTTCGGCTTCGACGGCGACCATCGAGGCGGCCGACGAGGCCACCGTTGAGCTGCTTCCGGTTCCCGGGGCGCGCCTTGCGCATCTGAATCCGGCCGACATCGTGCCCAATGCCGTACAGCCACGCAGCGTTTTCGACGAGGACGACCTGGCTGAACTCGTGCACAGCATTCGCGAAGTCGGAGTGCTGCAGCCCATCGTCGTGCGTCCGCTCGTGGAGCAGCCGGGCAAGTACGAACTCGTCATGGGGGAGCGGCGCTTGCGCGCCACCAAGGAAGTCGGCCTCGACAGCATCCCGGCGATCGTGCGGGATACCGCTGACATCGACATGCTCCGCGACGCGCTGCTGGAGAATCTGCACCGTGCGCAGCTGAACCCGCTCGAAGAAGCGTCCGCTTACCAGCAGCTGCTGTCGGACTTCGACATCACCCAGGAAGAGCTGGCCAGCCGCATCGGTAGGTCGCGCCCGCAGATCACCAACACCCTGCGCCTGTTGAAGCTGCCGGAGGCCGTGCAGCTTCGTGTTGCGGCCGGCGTATTGTCGGCTGGTCATGCGCGAGCAGTGCTGTCAGTGGGGGACACCGAGGGCATGTTGCGCCTCGCAGACAAGATCGTCAACGAGGACCTGTCGGTGCGGGCGGCTGAGGCCGCAGCCGCTGCCGGACCCAAGCCCGTTGTCGTGAAACCCGCACCCGGAAAGCGGCAGGGACATCTCAACGAGATCGCCGAACACCTCGGAGACCGCCTCGATACCCGCGTGAAAATCAGCCTGGGCGCACGAAAAGGCCAGATCACAGTTGATTTCGCTACGATCGGCGACCTGAACCGCATCCTCGGCGTCCTCGGGGAACCCGGCTTCGGAGCCAACTAGCCGGGCACTGTTTCACGTGAAACATTCGGTGTGGGACGAGGTAGGCCTGCCAAACGGCGGGTCTCGCTGATCGAGCTGATCGATGTCGGAGTACCTACTCTGGGCACGCTTGCCCTGCGGTAGTCCTCCTTGCTTGAGCGTGTCAAAATCGGACTCCCGGTGCCTATGAGCACCCAACGGCGCGGCCGGCTGTCTTCGGGGAGCGCTATTTCAGCCCATGTTGGGCGTTGAGAGGGCAATTGTGGCGCGACGGTGCAGCATTTGCGCGGCTGATGAGCGCAGAAGCGGCCGTACGATGGCTCTCAGGGGCGCCGTTTCATCCCTTTCTCGCCGGAAAACTGCTCATCGGAGCCCCGCCGCGGCGGGAATCCGGTTGGCCGCTGGTTGCCGAACCGTGGCTCACGGCGGGAGGGTTCTCGGGCCTCATGTTTCACGTGAAACATTTGCGGCGCGTGGTCTCGACAAGCTTGACCAACGACGTGGTTGCGCCGCGCATGCCATTGCATTTCATTCGGGGCGGGTTGAATGGGCGCCCCGAAGTCGGGTTGACCGGTTCGAGAAGCCGAGTTGGACAGGCCTGACCTACCCGCTTGACCTTTTCGAGATGAGCCCTCTTGTGCCAATGTGCGCGATTCGCACTGCTCTGTGCCGACCTTGACCGCCTTCCGGCCCAATTCCGGACGTTCGTAAGACGATCCTGGCGTTACAGGGCTGTCTCTGGCCGTCCGAAGCGCGGGGGAGTGGCCGCACGATGGCGCTCAGGTCTCCCGTTTCACGTGAAACGGCCCGCGATTGTGCCGACTAGACCTCAACCGGCAGCAACGGGGTCGATGGCTGTTCAGTTGAAACTGAATCGCGTGTCCCTGCAGGCTTCTACCTGCCCGTGAACCACTGGCCTTGTCGGGTCTGAAGAGGCCTGACCACCGACGTGGTTGCGACATGGTGTTCTGGCCGGAGCTAGCCGGGGCAATCCGGCCGTGCCCGTGGTTCGGGCCGTCTGGCTGTCTCGACATGACCCGCTCCCTGATTGAGCCCGTCGAGGTTCAGCTTCTGCTTCTGGACAGGCCCAGCGGGCTGCATTTCTCGTATATTGAGCTCGTCGAAATCAAGCTCCCGGCACTGATGAGTACGTACGATCCCCTGAGGGGAGCGGTCGTAGGAGGGGACCTACGGGGCTATTTCAGCGAAAATTGAGGCAATTTGGTCGTTGCGGCCGATGTACAGTCCGAAGCTACCTCGTCTCAGGCTCGGTGTTTCACGTGAAACATTGGTCGTGGCGGGTCTCGACAGTCTCGACCGGCGAGGTGGTTACGGCCTGCACTTCATGGTCTTGGGTGTGCCCCTTCGCTGATTGTGCTGGTCGAAAGCGGGTTTTCGGTGGCTATGGGTTGCACTGGGGCTCATGAGACTGTTTCTAGAGCGCATTTTGGGCCGGTTTGGGGCCAGTTGAGGACGATTGTGGCGCTCCCGACATGCTTCGGCAGCATTGACGCGCGGGGGAGTGGGCAGCGGTGGCGCTCCGAACCGGAAAATCACACGAACTGTGGACCGAAGTTCGGATCTGTCGCCAAAAGCGGACAGCACCCAAGGTGCCGCCGGCAGGGCCTCGACAACCTCGACCACCGGCGATGTGCGACTCGTGACTGCTCGACAACCTCCACCACCGGCATGCGCGCCTCGCGCCCTGGCTGGACCGGCGAGAGGGTAACGAGCGGCCGCCGGGAGCAGTCGATGTCAATGTTTCACGTGAAACGCTCACCCTAGGAGGGGCATGTTTCACGTGAAACATGACGGCTCGGGCGGCTACTGCAGGCTTGTGGAGGCCGCTCGAGCGAGGGCGGCGTAGACGGTTCCGAGCGATTCTCCGGAGGCTTCGATGGACTGCGGGGCGAGCGAGGTTTCGGTGAGTCCGGGTAGGACGTTCGCCTCGAGGAACCAGGCGACGCCATCGGCGTCAACCATCAGGTCGATGCGGGAAAGCTGGGCCAATCCGAGCAGGCTGTGGATCGCCACAGCGGTCTCTGCCACCCGCTGGGCGACGTCCGGCGCGATGCGGGCCGGCGTGAAGAACAGCGTTTCGCCGGCGTTGTACCGCGCTTCGAAGCTGAAGACGCCACTCACGGGCACGATTTCAACGGCGGGGAGTGCGACGGGCCCGGCACCGGTGTTGATGACCGTGACGGCAAGCTCGGTGCCTTCGATCTTCGTCTCGACGAGGGCGGTCTCGTCGTAGGTGTAAGCATCGACCATGGCGCGGGGGAGACCCGCTGCCGTGTCGACAATGGTCACGCCCTGGGCGGAACCACCCTGAGCGGGTTTGACGACCAGGGGTGTGCCCAGGGCGGTCACGAGGTGCTCGAGCACGCTGGCGGCACCGAGGTCTCGGAAAGTCTCACGCGAGAGGGCGATCCAGGTCGGGGTGGCGTATCCGGCGCGACGCACAAGCTCCTTGGCGGTGGGCTTGGACCAGGCCAGTCCCGCCGCTGTGCCACGCGGGCCGACGTGCGGGATCCCGGTGGTCTCGAGCAGTGAGAGCAGGGCACCGTCTTCTCCGGTCGCACCGTGCAGAACGGGCCAGATCACGTCGGGCTTGCGGGTGGCCAGCTCGGTGAGGAGTCCCGCCTGCGGGTCGAGCACCGTCACGGTGTGACCGAGCCCGGTCAGCTCGTCTGCCACCCGGCGGCCACTGCGCATGGAGACGTCGCGCTCGTGCGAGATTCCACCCGCGAGCACCACAATGTCAAGAAACTCTGATTCGCTCATGATCTGGGGTTTTCCTTAGCTCGAGCCGGAGAAACGCGGGGTTAGTTGATGTCGGGCGGCGGGGCGCCGAAGCGGCGACCGTCGTGGGCGGGAAACAGCGAGCCTGTTCCGGCGAAGGTGTCGAGCAGCTCCAGTTCGTCACGGATGACGGTGGCGAGGCGACGGATACCCAGGCGGATGTGGTCCGGCGTGGGATAGCAGAAGGAAAGCCGGATGTTCTGGCGACCCTGACCATCCGCGAAGAACGCCGTGCCGGGGGTGTACGCCACGAGCTCCTTGACCGCGCGAGGCAGCATTGCCTTGGAGTCCAGGGTGTCCGGCAGATTGAGCCACACGTAGAACCCGCCGTTGGGGTTGGTCCAGGTGAGCTCGGGAAGGTATTCCATCAACGCGGAAAGCATGGCGTTCTTGCGTTCGCGGTAGACGCCGCGGAAGGTGTTGATCTGACCCTTCCAATCCGCGGTGGACAGGTATTCGGAGATCACCAGTTGGCTGAACGAGCTGGGGGACAGTACCGCCGCCTCGTTGGCCAGCACGAGCTTCTCGCGGATGGCGTGCGGGGCCAGGGCCCAACCCACCCGGAAGCCGGGGGCGAGGGTCTTGGAGAAGGTCCCCAGGTACACCACACCGTCCCGTTCGATGGAACGCATGGCATCCGGTGCTTTCTGGTCGAAATACAACAGCCCATACGGGTTGTCCTCGAGGACCAGAATCTGGTTGGCCTTCGCGATCTCCAGGATCTCCAGACGGCGGGCCCAGCTGAGGGTCACCCCGGCCGGGTTGTGGAAACTGGGAATCGTGTAGAGGAACTTGATCTTGCGACCGGCGGCCTTCAGGCGTGCGATGTGTTCGCGGAGGGCCTCGGGGATCATGCCGTGCTCGTCCATGGGTACGTGGTCGACATCGGCCTGGTACGACTTGAAGATGACCATGGCCGTGACATAGCTCGGCCCCTCAGCGATGACAACGTCGCCGGGGTCCAGGAAGAGCTTGCTGACCAGTTCGAGAGCGTGTTGCGACCCCGTGGTGACGACGACGTCATCGGCGTGGGCGCGGATGCCTTCCAGCGCCATGACCTCGAGTATCTGCTCACGGAACAAGGGAACTCCCTGGCCAGAGCCATATTGCAGCGCAACGGGGCCCTGTTTGCGCATAACGCTGTCCATCGCGTTGATCACGAGGTCCTGGGGCAGGGCGGCGACGTAGGGCATGCCACCGGCAAGGGAGACGACCTCGGGGCGTGAGGCGACGGCGAACAGGGCGCGCACCTCGGAGGCGCGCAGGGCGGCGGCCCGCTCGGCGTAGTGGTGGTACCACGGGTCGAGGTTGTTGCCGGCCTGGGAGGTGCCTATCGCTGTCACGTCATATCCGTTCTGGTGTGGCCTTAATCGTATGGGGTGCGTCGCTCAGCGGCCGCATCCGCCTGAATATACAAAAACACCCGCCCGGCGGCTGCCGGGCGGGTGTCGGGTTCGCGGAAGAACCTGCCGGCGGCTACTTGAGGTAGGCGGCCAGGTCGGCTTCGAGGGCGGGCTTCGGCTTGGCGCCGATGACGGTCTTGACGACCTCACCCTTCTGGAAGACCTTCATCGCGGGGATGGAGGTAATCATGTACTTTGCGGCGAGGGCCGGGTGGTCGTCCACGTTCAGCTTGACGATGTCGATCTTGTCGGAGTGCTCCGCGGCGATCTGGTCGAGGATCGGGCTGACGGCGCGACACGGACCACACCACTCGGCCCAGAAGTCCACCAGGACGGTCTTCTCGTTGTTGATGACTTCCTGGTCGAAGGTGGCGTCGGTGACGGCGCGTGCTGACATGTAGTGCTCCTTAGTTGGTGACGCTTGCAAATTCGGGGTCGCCGGCCGCAGCCAGCAAGTCCTCGGGGAGGGTGGCCAGGTAGTGCTCGGCGTCCAGGGCCGCCACAGTGCCGCTGGCGGCCGCGGTGACGGCCTGGCGGTAGGTGGGGTCGATGACGTCTCCGGCGGCGAAGACGCCGGCCTGGCTGGTCTTGGAGGAGCGTCCCGCGACGGCGATGGTGCCCTCGCTGGTGAGGTCGAGCAGATCGTGCACGAGGTGGGTGCGCGGGTCGTTGCCGATGGCGACGAACAGGCCGCCCACCTCGAGGGTGCTCTCGGTGCCTGTGACGGTGTCGCGCAGACGCAAACCCTCAACGGCCTCTTCACCATCGATGCCGACGACCTCGGAGTTCCAGACGAACTCGATCTTCGGGTGCGACAGAGCGCGCTCCTGCATGATCTTGGACGCCCGGAGGGTGTCCTTGCGGTGAATGATGTAGACCTTTTTCGCGAAGCGGGTGAGGAAGGTGGCCTCCTCCATGGCGGAGTCGCCGCCGCCGACAACGGCGATGACCTTCTCCTTGAAGAAGAAACCGTCGCAGGTGGCACACCAGGACACGCCCCGGCCGCTCAGACGCTCTTCGTCGTGGATGCCGAGCTTGCGGTAGGCGGACCCGGTGGCGAAAATCACCGACAGGGCCTCGTGCTTCTCGCCGTTGCCGAGGGTGACCGACTTGACCGTGTCGCCGAATTCGAGCTTGGTCACGTCGTCGTAGACGACCTCGGTGCCGAACTTCTCGGCCTGCTCCTGCATCTTCGCCATCAGCTCCGGGCCCTGGATGCCGTCGGCGAAGCCCGGGAAGTTCTCAACGTCGGTGGTGTTCATCAGTTCACCGCCGGCCTCGACCGAACTGGCGATCAGCAGCGGCTTCATGTTCGCACGCGCAGCGTAGATGGCGGCGGTGAATCCGGCAGGACCCGAACCGATGATGATGATCTGACGCACGCGTAGACTCCTTGAAATCAGTGGAAGAGACGCCTTTCGGCGCCTCACATTCGGGTACAACACATCCTAATCGGAAGCTATTCCGCTCCGTCCGGCTCGAGCCCCCGCTGCACAGCTGCTGTTCAGCAACCGGTCACCTGGCCATTACCCGCAGCACGGGCGGGCTACCGCCCGAGACGGGCCTTCAACGGGGCCAGGAAGCCGTGTAGTTCGGGGCTGCGCATGAGAAGCAACAGGCCGAAGTACAGCACGGCCATGACCGAACCGATCAGGATCATGGAGAGAATCGCCGGTCCGATTCCCGACACGGCGAAACCGCCCGCCGTGGTGCCGCCCAGCACGACCAGGATGCCGATTCCCGCGGCGACCGGGACGATGACGGCGACGACGTACTTCACCAGGCTGCGCAGGATCCGCCGCCCGTCGATACCGCCGAGCCGCTTGCGCAGCAGCCACGCGGCCAGGATCGCCTGGAGGATCCCGGATACCGTCACCACGAGGGCGATGCCGAACGCGATCCATTGCGGCGGAAGCAGGGCGCAGCCCAGCACACCCGTGATGACCAGGACCACCTGGAACAGGGTGAAGAAGAACGGGGTCCGCGTGTCGCCGAGGGCGTAGAAGGTGCGCTGCACGACGAAGAGCACGCAGAAGGCAACCAGGCCCAGGAGGAAGGCGATGATGACGTTGCCGATGGCTTGCACCTGTTCGAACCCGGCTTCGCCGAAGACCGTGGCGAACGGGTACGCGCAGACCATGATGACCGCACTGGCGAGCACGATCAGCAGGGTGGTCCCGCGGATGGCCGAGGAGGCGTCCGTGCGCAACTTCTCGGTGTCATCGCGGGCGGCGTGCTCGCTCATCCGGGTGAAATACGCGGTGGCCACGGAAACCGTGATGATCGAGTGCGGCAACATGAAGATCAGCCACGCCGTGCTCATGACGGTGGAGGAAGCGCCTTCTCCCGATGCTAGGGTCACGACCTGCGTTTCGACGATGCCGGCGATCGTGGTCAGCAGCAGCATGCCGAAGGTCCAGCTGGCCATCTTGCCGGCCGCGCCGAGGCCGACACCCCTGAAGGCGAAGTCGGGACGGTAGCGCAAGCCGATGCGGCGCCAGAAGTAGTAGAGCACCACGGCCTGCAACACGACACCGAGCGTCGCGCTGCCGGCCAGCAGGGCGGTCATCCCCGGGGTGAAGTCGGCCGGCGGCCGTTGGCCATCCGTGTCGATACCGAACAGGAGACCGAACAGCAGCAGACCGCCGATGGAGATCACGTTGTTGATCACGGGCACCCAGGTGAACGGGCCGAAGGACTTGCGGGCGTTGAGGACCTCGCCCAGGACCGTGTACAAGCCGTAGAAGAAGATCTGCGGCAGGCACCAGTACGCGAATCCGATCGCCAACGACAGTTGCTCGGGGGAGAAGCCCAGGCCGATGAACCGGGTGATCAGGGGTGCGAGCAGCGTGGCGGCCAGGGTCGTGACGGCCAGGATGCTCAAGGCCAGGGTGACGAGCTTGTTGATGTATGCGGTCCCGCCATCGTCGTGCAGGCTCGCGCGCACGATTTGGGGAACCAGCACCGCGGTGAGGACGCCGCCGGCCACGATCGTGTACACGGTGTTCGGCAGCTGGTTGGCGACCGTGAAGGCGTCGGGGACGTTGCCGATCTGCCCGATGATGTGGGCGAAGACGATGACCTTGAGAAAACCGAGCAGACGCGAGACGAGAGTTCCCGAGGCCAGGATCGCACTGGCGCGGCCGACGCCGCCCTGGCTAACCACGGGGAGCCGGGGGGACATCGTCGGCAACAGCTGGGGGAGTGACGGCGGGGTCGCTGTCGAGCGGGTCGGCGTCAGCTTCGGCGCCCTGTGAACGGTCGCGTCGCCGGTGCACGATGTTGCGCCACACGCCGAAGCCGAAGAACAGCACGACCAGAGCGGCAAAGATGCGGGATCCGATGCCTTCCCAGTCCGCGCGCACATTGACCGAGATTAACGAGGGCTGACCCAGTTGCGCCCCGGACGGGGTGAAGAGCGTCACTCGCAGGCTGACCGCGCCGTTTCCGACCGCTGCGGTCACGGGGATAGACACTGTCTTGGCCGAACTCGCGTCGATCACGGCCTCGACATCGTTGCCCACCACCAGGCGGCCGTTGGAGGGGACGACCTGTACCCGCACCGTGACGGCCTGGCCGAGGGCGTTGTTCAGCGTGACGGGGATGTCGACCTTGCTTCCGACGACATTGATCGGTCCCTTGGTGCTCACCGTGACCGACCGCAACACCTCGCTGGACGTCGCCAGATTGTCGTCAACGGCGGTGCGCCAGTCGTCCGGGTCGGCCCGCCAGGACGTCGCCAGCAGGGCCAGCACGGCGAGCCGGTTCGGTGCCGTGACGGCGGCCGGATCGGCAAGGGCTGTGGAGAAGGAGACGATCTCGGCTTCCCGGGCGATCAGTCGGCTCGCGAGGTCGACGCTGCTGCTGGGCTCGGCCTGCGGCCGGAAGGTGACGTCGGTGGAAACCGGGGCTGCTGCTGCCGCCGTCAGCGTTGTTGCGGAGTACCAGGGCAGGGCCGACAGTGCGTCGATGGTCTGCGCCAGCCGCGCCGCGGTCGGCGGCCAGCCGCGATCGAGGGTAGCGAGGAGCGTGTGCGCCTGGTCGGGATTCGCGGCGGCCACGACGGCGATTTGGGAGGACAACTCGGCCATGTACCCGCGCCAGTCGTCATCGGTCGTGGCCATGACGGCCGAGCGCATCGCCTCCGAGATCCCGGCGTCGGCAACCAGGCCGAGTTCGTTGGAGCCCAGGTCGACAGTTGTGCTGGTGGTGACTTCAGGGTCGTCCAGGGTCACGTTGCCCGATGAGAGGAGCGTCGTGGTGAGTCCCGCGGTCGCGAAGGCGGACAGGTCTGCCTGAGCGACGGCGTCGTCGGCGGGCCAGGCGATGGACGTGGAGGTGTAGTCCCAGGCGAGCAGCTGGTCGAGGGTCGGCACAGGGTTTTCACCGGTGGGCTGGTCCGGGACCGCGGGCGCGTCGGACGAGGTCGGTGCGCCGGGATCGACGGCGCTGCCCTCGGGCTCTGGCGCGGCGGTGGGTTCGATGGGAACAAACAGGGCCGGGTCGGTGGCGAAGGTCAGCGAGGTCGGTGAGAGCGGGCTGCTTGACCCGGCCTGAACGGCCAGGGAAGGATCCGAGTCTGCATACCCGAGCGGGAATATATCGTTTTCCGCCAGATCGAGGCGGTCCAGCCAGGTGATCGCGGACTCAGGCGCGCTCGTTCCGAGCACCCGGATCGAGGCGATGATCATCGGGTCGACGGCGATTGCGACGGGGCGGTTGAGAAGCCCGTCGAGCTGGCGGGTGAGGATACCGGAGCTGGAGGTGTACGCGGCGAGATCCTCGGCGCTGATAAGGCCGGAGCTGTTCGCGGGGGTGGTGATCGGCATCGCTACGGCGAGGTTGACCGGGGTGACGACGGGGGGCTGCTGCACGGAGGCATCCGGGTACCAGACGAAGGTGGACCGACCGGACGCCCGCACCGATTCATCAGTGTTGAGGGAGGCCGCGATGCCCCGCGGTCCCCAGGGACTCCACTCGAACAGGCCGAGCGCGGCGTTGGGCACCGAGACCGCGACCGTGACCGTGCTGTTGGGCTGCACGGGGACGGTGAGCGGGACGCTGGTCATCAGGTCGCTGCCGGTGTCGTCGTCCTCGTCCGAGGCGAGCCAGTCGTCCAGGTCCGTTGAACTGGTCAGCGCCCGCTCCGCCAGGAAGACGTCGATGTTTCCGGCGGGGATGGCGGTGGCGGAATCGTTGGTGATGGTGACGGAGAGCTTGAGGTCCTCGTTGAGGCGCAGGATCGAGGAGGTGGCCGGTGTGACGTGCAGGGCGACGGTGTCGTCGTTGGTCGCCGTGTCCACCGACCCGACGAACGTGCCCGTCGCGGCGGTTGCCGGAGTCGCGGTGGCCAGCGCCGGGCAGAGCAGCAGGGGGGCGCACAGCAGCGCGGCCACGATGCGACGCCGGATTCCGGGGAGCGCAGGCCGACGCGCGTGATTCGGATCGGCCAGCATGTACGGGATTCTACGGCGTAGCCACGTGAGAACCCTCCGCGCCGGCTGGGTGGCGCGCGGGTGGGACGGGCGAGCAACTACCATTGGGGCATGCAGAGCGTCACGGCAGCCCTCGCAAGACTGGGCGACCTGGCTGCGTCCCCCACGGTGTCCC
Organism: Cryobacterium zongtaii; assembly: GCF_002909375.1. Classification (GTDB taxonomy): domain Bacteria; phylum Actinomycetota; class Actinomycetes; order Actinomycetales; family Microbacteriaceae; genus Cryobacterium; species Cryobacterium zongtaii. Next base: position 21,320 of record NZ_PPXD01000008.1, on the reverse strand, counting down.
GTTTGGCGAACTCATTCGCCGCGGCCGGTTTTGAACTGGCCCTGGTGGGCGGTCCCGTCCGCGACGCGTTCCTGAACCGGGTCACCAATGACCTCGACTTCACCACCAACGCCACTCCCGACCAGATCCTGACGATCGTCAAGCCGATCGCCGAGGCGCACTGGGACATCGGTCGTGCGTTCGGCACCATCGGCGCCCAGATCGCGGGCGAGAAGGTCGAGATCACCACCTATCGGGCCGACAGCTACGACGGTCAGACCCGCCGCCCCGACGTGGTCTTCGGCAGCAGCCTCGATGATGACCTGCTGCGGCGGGACTTCACCGTGAACGCGCTCGCTCTGCGGCTGCCGCAGCTCACTCTCGTCGACCCGTCTGATGGGATCGACGATCTGCTCAACGGGGTGCTGCGGACGCCCACCGCACCCGAGATCTCGTTTGGCGACGACCCGCTGCGGATGATGCGGGCCGCCCGCTTCACCGCTCAGCTGGGCTTCACCCTCGAGATCGACACCGCGATCGCCATGTCCGCCATGGCCGGGAGCATCAACATCATCTCCGCCGAACGGGTCGGCGATGAGCTCGGCAAGCTGCTGCGCTCGGCGAACCCGCGTGCCGGCATCGAGCTGCTCGTGGAATCCGGCCTGGCCGCGATCGTGCTGCCGGAGATCCCGGACCTGCGCCTGGAGGTCGACGAGCACCATCATCACAAAGACGTCTACCAGCACACCCTGACGGTGCTCGACCAGGCCATCGGTTACGAGCGAACCCGTAAGAACCTTCCCGAACCCGACCTCGTGGTGCGGTTGGCGGCGCTCATGCACGACATCGGCAAGCCGGCCACCCGGCGGCTCGAGTCCGGCGGTGTGGTGAGTTTTTACCACCACGACGTGGTCGGTGCGAAGCTGGCCAAGAAACGGTTGCGTGCGCTGCGCTTCGACAACGACACCATCGCTGCGGTGGGCAAACTCGTGGAACTGCACCTGCGGTTCTTCGGTTACACCGAAGGGGCCTGGACCGACTCCGCCGTGCGCCGGTACGTGCGCGACGCCGGCGACCAGCTCGAGCGGCTGCACATCCTCACCCGAGCCGACGTCACCACCCGCAACCGGCGCAAGGCCGACCGGCTGGGCTTCGCCTACGACGACCTCGAACAGCGCATCCGTGAGCTCGCGGCCCAGGAAGAGATGGACTCGGTTCGGCCCGACCTCGATGGTGAAGAGATCATGGCGATCCTGGGCCTGACGCCGGGCCGTGAGGTGGGCGAGGCCTACCGCTATCTCCTGGAGCAGCGCCTGGACGACGGGCCTCTCGGCACCGAGGAAGCCACCCGCCGTTTGCAGTCCTGGTGGGCGGCCCGCAACGCCTGACCCGCCCGCCGCTGCACCCCCTCGTCGCGTTGCCAACCGGGGCGGGGTAACTCGGGTAGGAGTGCCTGTCCTCCACAGGTTGAATCCGGCCGTGTTCTGCACCGCCCACGCAGCGGTCAGCGCCTGACACGACCACCGGGAGACGCTTCTCGGCATGGACCCTTACGCTTCCACGCTGTCCCAGCTGCGACTCACTCGCGATCAGCTTGACCACGACGCTCGCGCCCGGCCCCGCGAGCACGGACCCGGCGCCACCGAGCACCTGCGCCGCGGCTTCCACGTGTTGCCGGGAGGGTCGGCGGTCCCGGCCGAAGATTTCCGGTGCGGAGGGCATCGGAGGCGATGGTGGCGCAATCGCCGCGGTTCCAGTAGTCTTGGCAGGTTGTCTGTGTGCCGGATTCCCGGCCTCCACGTTCAACACATGCACAACCCTCCTGTTGCAGAAATACTGCAGCCGTTTAGTCCGAAGGAGGTGGGTTAGTCATGCATCAGTACGAATTGATGGTAATCCTCGATCCCGAGATCGATGAGCGCACCGTAGCTCCCAGCCTTGACAAGTTCCTCAACGTTGTTCGCAACGATGGTGGAACCATTGACAAGGTTGACGTTTGGGGTCGCCGCCGTCTCGCATACGAGATCAACAAGAAGGCCGAAGGCATCTATGCCGTCGTCGACTTCACCGCAAACGCCTCAGCAACTGCCGAGCTCGACCGTCAGCTGAAGCTGTCGGAAGCCGTCATGCGCACCAAGGTGCTTCGCGCAGAAGAGGGCATCGCCCAGGTTGCCGTCGCAAGCAAGCTTGCCGCCGAGAAGGCCGCCCGCAAGGCAGCCAACCCGAAGGCTGCTGCTGCTCCGGTCAAGGCCGACGCTCCTGCCGCAGCTCCCGCTGCCAAGGTCGCCGCATCCGCGAAGCCTGCAGCTGCCCCGGCAGCTCCGGTCGCCGTGGACGCTCCTGCCGAGGCAGACGCCGACAAGGCAAGCGACAAGTAGCCCATGGCCGGCGAGACCGTAATCACCGTGGTGGGCAACCTCACCAGCGATCCGGAACTGCGTTACACGCAGAACGGGCTGGCGGTAGCCAACTTCACCATCGCTTCCACTCCGCGCAATTTCGATCGCGCAACGAGTGAGTGGAAAGATGGCGAGGCACTGTTCCTGCGCGCGAGCGTTTGGCGTGAATTCGCCGAGCACGTGGCCGGTTCATTGACCAAGGGTTCCCGTGTCATCGCTTCCGGGCGTCTCAAGCAGCGTTCGTATGAGACCAAGGAAGGTGAAAAGCGCACGAGCATGGAGCTCGAGATCGACGAAATTGGTCCTTCGCTGCGCTACGCCACCGCCTCCCTCACGCGCGCGCAGTCATCCTCTGCTCCCCGCGGCGGCGCGCCCGTCGCGCAGCAGCAGGGTAACGACGAGCCCTGGGCACCCAGCGCCCCCGCAGCCAACACTGGCGGCGGCGACGTCTGGAACACCCCGGGCAACTTCAGCGACGAGACCCCCTTCTAAGCCGAACCTCACGGTTGACGGCTGCACTCACACGTTTTAGAAAGTTAGGAAATCATGGCTGGAAAGTCGAGCGGCGACCGCCGCAAGCCGCTCCGCGGTGCTAAGGGTGGCAAGAACGCCGCTCCCGCGAAGTCGATCCGGGTTGGTGTCATCGATTACAAAGATGTCCCCACTCTTCGGAAGTTCATCTCAGAGCGTGGAAAGATCCGCGCCCGCCGCATCACCGGCGTCTCCGTCCAGGAGCAGCGCCTGATCGCGCGTGCCGTCAAGAACGCCCGCGAAATGGCCTTGCTGCCCTACGCCGGCTCAGGCCGGTAAGGAGCCCTCACATGTCGAAATTGATTCTGACGCACGAGGTCTCCGGCCTCGGTACCCCCGGTGACATCGTTGATGTCAAGAACGGGTTCGCTCGCAACTACCTTCTCCCCCAGGGCTTCGCTGTTGCGTGGACCCGCGGTGGCGAAAAGCAGATCGAGCAGATCAAGGCCGCCCGCGTAGCCCGCGAGCACGCCACCCTCGAAGAGGCCCAGGCTCTCAAGGCAACCCTTGAGAACACCAAGGTCAAGCTGGTCGTCAAGGCCGGCGCCGGCGGACGCCTGTTCGGCTCCGTCAAGACCACCGACGTAGCCGACGCGGTTGCCGCGGCCGGCCTCGGTGCCATCGACAAGCGCAAGATCGAGCTCAGCCCGATCAAGCTGACCGGTGAGCACACCGCGACGGTTCGTCTGCGCGACGAGGTCAGCGCGACCATCACCCTCCAGGTGGTAGCCGCAAAGTAGTCTCGTTTCATCAGGAGTAGCGGCGGTTTCGAAAGAAGCCGCCGCTACTCCTATTTAATGGCAAGCGCGTAGCCCCCGTTCTTGGCACATTTGTCCCGTGTTTCACACCGCTTTGTGCACAGGTGTCCACCTATTTCATCAACATTCAATCGAGCATTGAAACTAGTTTTTCCACACACATGTGAGTAGTTTTAATGCCTGATCAAACGCAACTTCTAGTTAAATATCCGTGAGTTGTCCACAGCCGAGTGCACAGGTTGTGCACAAGTCGTGCGGCGTTTCGCGCAGATTACTCACAGAGTTATCCACAGGGTGGTTTGGCTGGGCAGACGAGTCTCTCTATGGTGGGCAAGCAGGTATTCGCTCTTGTGCGCCTGCCTACCGGATGATCGCTGTCAGCGGCTCCTGATACACCAGAACCACACCAACACGAGGAGGCTCGGCGTGTCGATAGCTCACCTGGGTTACGCCGATCAACGCGGCTCAGATCAACGCGGCTCCGAGTACCGTGGCAGCTCCGAACCGCGCCACGCCGAACGCACGCCGCCACACGACCTGCTGGCCGAACAGAGCGCCCTGGGCGGCATGATGTTGAGCAAGGATGCCGTCGCCGATGTCGTCGAGACCGTCCGCGCGGCCGATTTCTACGTTCCCAAGCACGAGATCATCTTCGACGCGATCCTCTCGCTCTACGCGCAGGGTGAACCCACCGACGTCATCACCGTCACCGACGAGCTGACCAAGCTCGGCGAGATCTCCCGCGCCGGCGGCGCCGACTACCTGCACACCCTCACCAGCCTGGTGCCCACCGCCGCCAACGCCGGTTTTTATGCCACCATCGTGGCCGAACGGTCCATGCTCCGTAAGCTCGTCGACGCCGGAACCCGGATCGCCCAGATGGGTTACGCGGGGGAGGGCGAGGTCCTCGACCTGGTGAACACCGCGCAGGCCGAGATCTACTCGATCACCGGCAGCACCGAGGTCGAAGACTACGTCCCCCTCACCGACGCCGTCACGGCCGCTATCGAGGACATCGAGGCCGCCAAGCTCAAGGACGGCCAATTCACCGGAGTCCCCACCGGCTTCGCCGACCTCGACGAGCTCACCAACGGCTTCCACGGCGGCCAGCTCATCATCGTCGCCGCCCGACCGGCCCTGGGTAAGTCCACCCTCGCGCTGGACTTCGCGCGGGCCGCCTCGATCCACCACGACATGCCGAGCATCTTCTTCTCGCTCGAAATGGGCCGCAGTGAGATCGCCATGCGTCTGCTCGCCGCCGAGGCCTCCGTGCCCCTGCAGAGCATGCGTAAGGGCAACGTCGAAGCGCGCGACTGGACCACCATCGCCGCCACCCGCGGCCGCATCAACGATGCGCCGCTCTACATCGACGACAGCCCCAATATGACCCTCGTCGAGATCCGCGCCAAGTGCCGACGACTCAAGCAGCGCGTCGGCCTCAAGCTCGTCGTGATCGACTACCTGCAGCTGATGACGTCGGGCAAGAAGGTCGAATCCCGCCAGCAAGAGGTGAGCGAGTTCTCCCGGGCGCTCAAGCTGCTCGCCAAGGAACTGCAGGTCCCCGTGATCGCCCTGTCCCAGCTGAACCGTGGCCCGGAGCAGCGAGCCGACAAGATGCCCGCGATCTCCGACCTTCGCGAGTCCGGCTCGCTCGAGCAGGATGCCGACATGGTGATCCTGCTGCACCGCGAGAGCGCGTACGAAAAGGACAACCCGCGCGCGGGCGAGGCCGACCTGATCGTGGCCAAGCACCGTAACGGCCCCACCCGCACCGTCACCGTGGCCTTCCACGGCCACTACTCCCGCTTCGCAGACATGGTGCCCGGCGCATAGCGCTCAGCTGACCGCAGGGTGTGTCGCGGCCCTAGCCCAGGGCAGCGCGGCGCGTGGTGTGCCGGGTGGGTACGGCGGACCAGGGGTCCTCCGGCCAAGGGTGCTTCGGGTAGCGTCCGCGCATCTCCGCTCGCACCTGCGAGTACGGACCTGCCCAGAAGGATGCGAGGTCGTCGGTCACGGCAAGGGGATGCCCGGCGGGGGAAAGCAAGTGGAACAACACCGGCACTCGTCCTCCGACGATTCGTGGGGTCTCTGCCCATCCGAAGCACTCCTGGAGTTTCACAGCCACAACGGGACGAGCCGACGAATCATCGGCGGGTGGGTAGCTGAGACGGACATGCGAACCGCTGGGAACCCGGAAGCGCTCCGGAACCAGAGCGTCAAGGTCGACCGCGGCGGGCCAGGGCAGGGTACGGCGGAGTGCAGGGGCAAGGTCGATGCGCGCGGCCGGAGTGCCGGCGGCCAGGTCTGACAGCTCGGGGCCGAGCCAGGCATCGAGCGTAGCGAGCAGAACGGTGTCTGAGACATCCGGCCAGGGCGATCCGAGCTCGCGATACAGCAGCGCGAGGCGACGCCGCAGAGCGTCCGCGGCGTCTGACCAGATGAACACTCCGAGGCCGTGCGCTGTGACGGCACGGCGGACGGCATCCCGTCCGCCATCGTCCGCCGGTACGCGCACCGGCAAGGACGAACGAATGATCGCACCGATCCGACGTTCGCGGCGGGCCACGACGCGCCCGTCCACGAACCGTGCTTCGACCCGGTCTGTGCAGAGATGGGGCGCCACCTGCTCCGCCTGGTTCTCGGAGATGACGGCGGCAGAGCGGATGAGTGCTCCGGTTCCTGCGGCCGCTCGTCCCTCTGCCCGAGTGACGTCCGCCACCGCCAACCAGTCGGCACTCGCGAGCTGACCGGTGATCCCGGCACGGGTGCCGGAGGCGAGAAGAAAGGTTGCGCCGTTGGGCGATTGATCGACGCGGCGGGCGATCCACTCGGGAAAGGCGAGCGCGATGATCAGTCCGGTCTGATCAGCGCCTCCTCGCGCCGTGTCAATCGCCCCGGCGAAGCGCTCGAGACGGCGGACATCCTGCTCCCATCGGCGGGCATCCGGGCTTCGTCCAGTGCGCAGCGCGTTGAGAGTGGCCTGGGCGTCTCCGTCGTGAACGCGGAGGTCACCTGTGAGCAGCGCGATGACCTCGGCCGCTGTGCGCCCGCCGACCAGGTCACTCCCGGCGCGCAGTGCGCGGGCGAGGCGCGGAGCTGTCGGGACGCGGGCGAGCGCTCGGCCTTCGTCGGTGGCGCGGCCATCGGCATCGATCGCGCCGAGCCCACGCAGCGCGGCGAGGGCCTCGTCCAGGCTGCCAGACGGGAGCGGATCGAGCAGCCGCAGGCCCACGCCACTTGGGGCGCCCCAGCAGGCGAGGAGCAGGGCTGCATCGGTGAGATCTGCCGCCTGGATCTCAGGGGCGGCGTGCGACGGCGCCGTGGCGAAGGTGCGCTCGTCGACGCAGCGGACCACGACGCCAGGCCCCTGCCGGGTGGCGCGCCCCGAGCGCTGGATGGCGGAGGCCTTGGGCGTCGGGCCGGTGACGAGACCGCTCATGCCGCGCGCAGCATCCCGCTGCGGAGCACGAGACAGGCAGGTGTCGACGACCAGGCGTACGCCGGGCACGGTCAGAGAGGATTCGGCCAGTGACGTCGTGACGATGATCCGTGCCGCAGCATCGGGGCTCCGCCCACTGACCACCGTATCCTGCTCCGCGGCGGGGATCTGGCCGTGCAGTTCCCGCACGTCGAACTCCGCGGCGAGACCACGGATGCGTCCGGCGATCTCGGAGACCTCACGCGCACCCGGCGCGAAGACGAGAGCATCGGCGGCCGGATCGGTGCGCACGAGGGTGCGGTGTGCGGCAACCGCGGTGCTCGCGACGTGGTCGAGGAAAGCCCAGGTGACCCCCCGCTCATCCAGTCGAGGGGTGGGAGAGGGCGCCCAGCGCACCTCGAGCGGATGGGCCGGTGCGCTCTGGGTCACGATCGGGGCCGGGCCCGCATCCGTACCGAGAATTGACGCGAACCTCTCGGCGTCGAGGGTCGCGGACATCGCGATGAGGACGAGGTCGTCGCGCAGCTCGCGGACCTCGCCGAGTAGCCCGATCAGCAGGTCCGTCTCCAAAGCCCGTTCGTGCACTTCGTCGATGATGACCGCATCGATCCCGTCGAGACCAGGGTCATCGAGCAGTCGGCGCAGGAGCACGCCGGCGGTAACGAACTCGATCAGGGTGGATGGACTCACCTGGCGTTCGCCACGGACGGTGTATCCGACGCGAGAGCCGAGAGAGGATCCGTCCAACTGCGCGAGTCGTCGGGCGGCAGCGCGGGCAGCGACCCGGCGTGGCTGAGTGACGATCACACGACCCGGAACCCGATCGGCGAGGATGGGCGGCACGAGTGTGGTCTTTCCCGTGCCCGGCGGCGCGCTGACGACCACGGTGCGGCTCCGATCAAGCGCAGCACTCAGATCATCGATCGCCGAGGCGAATGCGAGCCCGCGACCGAGTCTGGACGGATCGAACGAAAGACGGGTCACGTCCTCAGTCTGTCGCGTTTGGGGGGTGTGTGCTCACGTGTCGTAGGTACCGAGCCTCGACTCTGTGCCCACGTGACTTGCCTCAGCGAGCCACTGGCCCGCTTCGGCAACCGTCGATAAAGGCCTGACAGCGGGGATGGCCTCGCCTGTCAGGCCCTTTCGGTGTGCGGCGCATCAGGCCCGGCCGGCCCGGTTCGCCAGACGGCTCACGACGTGCGCGGGTCCTCCGGGTCGGCGTCCGGCGCGAGAGCGGCATCCGGCGTCACGGCGTCGGGTTCGGCGTGGTCTGCCGCCGACGGGTGCGCCGACGACGTGTCCGCAGTGGGCTGCGGGTCCTGAGGCATCAGATCGCCCAGGTCCTGCATCTCTCCGATCTCCTCCGGGGTGAAATCGCCCAGGTCGGGGCGGTCGACCAGAGGGGTCTGGCCGCGCGGTCGGCGTGGCCAGAAAGCACGTCGTTCCCGCGTCTGGATGGAGACGTTGCCGGCGGCATCCGTGATCGCGGCGCTGATGCGGCCGTCCATCTGGTCGCCGAAGTGGTCGTCGAAGTTGTTCTCCAGATGGTTGGTGACGCTCTGGCTGATCCGGCGGGCCATTTCCTCCCGGCGGACCCGGCGTTCGACCTGCACGAGCACCTGGTGTTCGGCCCTGAAGGCCCGATAGGTGGCGATACACATGCCGATCATCACCACGCTCACCGGGATGGCGGTGAGGATGGCGCCGGTCTGCAGCGCGGACAGGCCACCGGCGAGCAGGAGAGCGATCGCGACGACGCCGACCAGGCTGGCCCACAGGATACGGCTCCACTTGGGCGGATCAGTCTCGCCACCGGAGGCGAGTATATCGATCACGAGGGAGCCGGAATCGGCCGAGGTGATGAAGAAGATCGCGACGATCGCGACAGCCAGCACCGCCAGCACCGGCCCGAACGGAAGCGCGGCGAGGAAGTCGAAGAGCACGTTCTCCGGCACGATCCCCACCTCGGGGTCGACCAGGGCCGCGGGGTCCTCCCACACCTGCTTGATAACGCTGCCACCCATCACGGCGAACCAGAGGAACGTGACAAGGGTCGGCACCAGGAGAACGCCGGCGACGAACTCGCGCACGGTGCGGCCACGGGAGATCCGGGCGATGAAGACACCGACGAACGGCGCCCAGGAAATCCACCAGCCCCAGTAGAAGACCGTCCAGCTGCCCTGCCAGTCCAGACCCGCCTGTCCGGTGAAGGCGCTGGCGTCGAAGGTGAGTCCGACGATGTTCTGCAAGTAGCCGCCGAGGGACTCCACGAAGACCCGCAGCAGGTACATCGTGGGGCCGAGCAGCAGGACGGCGACCAGGAAGAGCGCGGCCGCGCCGAGGTTGATGTTCGACAGCCACTTGATGCCCTTGCCGACGCCGCTGACGACGCTGGCGATGGCGATGAGGGTGATGATCACGATCAGGACCACCAGCAGGGTGTTGCTCACGGAATCGACGACGCCCAGGTGGCGCAGCCCCGCAGCGATCTGCTTGACACCGAGCCCGAGCGACGTGGCCACACCGAACAGGGTGCCCACGATCGCGGTGACGTCGATGGCATCGCCGAGGCGACCCTTCACCTTGTCGCCGAGCAGCGGTTCCAGGGCCCAACGGATCGAGACCGGCCGTCCCTTGCGGTGAATGGCATAGGCGAGGGACAGGCCGACCACGGCGTACACCGCCCAGGCGTGGAAGCCCCAGTGCAGGAAGGTCTGGGACATGGCTGCGGCCGCAAGTTCCGGGCGGCTGCCGTGCACGCCCGGCTTGGGCTCCAGGAAGTAGGTGAGCGGCTCGGCGGCACCCCAGAACACCAGGCCGATGCCCATGCCCGCGGCGAAGAGCATCGAGAACCAGGACATCAGCCCGAATTCCGGCTTGTCGTCGTCCTGGCCGAGCTTGATGTCACCGAACCGGCTCAGCCCCATCCACAGTGCGAAGATGACGAAGAAGGCCACCAGCACGAGGTAATACGGCCCGAGGCCGGCCACCACCAGGGTCTGCAATTGCGCGAGGACGGCGCCGGTGCGCACCGGGAAGAAGATGCTGACCAGGACGACGGCCACGATGATGCCCAACGCCGGATAGAAGATCCGCGGGGCCGGCACGTGCACCCCGAAACGTCGGGGCCGGCTGGTCGAGGCGGCTGCTGTTTGCGGGGCTGACGGGGACGGGGCGGCGCTGGGAGCGCCCGCCACGTCGGCAGGTTCAGTGGAGCTGATAACGGACAACCAATCGGGTTGGGGCATCCGTTTAGCCGGGCGCTGCTCGGGTGTGGATGCCGGCGGCAGTGCGGGAAGATCAGGCAATTCGTACGGGGTGGGCGCCACTACGGCGGCCCGGGCAATCCTTCAGCCTACGAGGTCGAGGGTGCTCTTGGCCACCCGGGCAGGGTCTTTCGGCCCTGAAAAACGCCCCGGGCCGGCAAAACCCGACGGTACGCTACGGAGTGAGATCGCCCTGGGACGCGCGAACGACCCCGTTTCGCTCGTCAGGTGGCAGATGCGTCAAAGGAGTGGTTACTCGTGAAGGTTGGCATAGGGCGTGAACGCCGAGAGGGCGAAAAACGCGTCGCAGCAACACCGGAAACGGTGACCCAACTCACCGCGCTGGGTGTCGACGTCACCGTCGAAGCCGGCGCCGGACTGGCATCGGGCTACTCCGACGCCGCCTATGAGAAGGCCGGCGCGCAGCTGGTCGCGGACTTCGACGCCACCGCGTTCGATGTGCTCTGCCACGTGCGTCCGCTGAGTCCCCAGCTGGCCGCCACGCTACCGGCCGGAGTCATCACGGTGGGTCTGGCGTCGCCGGCGTCCGAACTGCCCACGGTGGCAGCCCTGGCCGCCGCACAGGTCACATCGTTCGCGCTCGAACTGGTGCCACGTATCTCCCGGGCCCAGTCGATGGACGCGCTCACCTCGCAGGCCCTGGTCGCCGGCTACCGGGCCGTGCTCGAAGCCACCATCCGGTTCCCCCGGTTCTTCCCGCTCTACATGACCGCGGCCGGCACCATTCCGCCGGCCCGGGCGCTCGTACTCGGCGCCGGCGTCGCCGGACTGCAGGCCATCGGCACCGCCAAGCGCCTCGGCGCCAGGGTCTCCGCCTATGACGTGCGGCCGGCGTCGGCCGACGAGGTCACCTCGATGGGCGGCACCTTCATCACCCTCGACCTGGCCGCCGTCGAAGGCACCGGCGGTTACGCCAGCGAACTGGCCGAGGACCGCGCCGTGCGCCAGCGCGAACTGCTGGCCCCACACGTGGCCAAGGCGGATGTGCTCATCACCACCGCCGCGATCCCCGGCCGGCCGGCCCCGCTGTTGGTGACCCGGGAGATGGTCGCGGCCATGCCCGCCGGTTCCGTGGTCATCGACCTCGCCGCCGAAACCGGCGGCAACGTAGAGGGCGTACTCCCCGGCGTCGACCAGCTGGTGCCCACCGCGGCCGGTGACGGCTTCGTCACCCTCGTCGGCATGCAGGACGCCGCCTCCGCGATGGCCTCCGACGCATCGCGGCTGTACGCCAAGAACGTCGCCAACCTGCTCGCGCTGATGATTCATGACGGCCAGGTCGTACCCGACTTCACCGACGAGGTCATCGCCGGAGCCTGTCTCACCACCGGCGGCGAGGTGCGGCACGCACCGACCGCTGCCGCGCTGGAAGGAAAGAACTGATGGATCCGATCACTCTGCTCACGGTCATCGTGTTGACCGTCTTCGTCGGCTTCGAGGTGGTCTCCAAGGTGTCCAGCACCCTGCACACCCCCCTGATGAGCGGCGCCAACGCCATCCACGGCATCATCCTGATCGGCGCGATCATCGTCGCCGGCCAGCTGGACGACCCGTGGCTGATATTCGTGGCCCTACTCGCCGTCGCCCTCGCCACCGCCAATCTCGTCGGCGGTTTCGTCGTCACCGACCGGATGCTGGGCATGTTCCGCGGCCGGAAGCCCGCCGCCACCCCGAAGGACACCACCAAATGAGCCTCCTGTCCGCCGAGTGGACCGCACTGCTCTACCTGGCCGCGGCCGTCTGCTTCATCCTCGCCCTCAAGGGCCTGAGCTCGCCCCGCACCGCCCGCCGCGGCAATCTGATCGGCGCCGCCGGCGCCACCCTCGCCGTGATCACGGTGTTCCTGTCGGCCAAGCTCGACAACATCCCGCTGATCCTGCTGGCGATCGCGGTGGGATCCGCGATCGCGGCGCCCATCTCCCGTCGGGTGCAGATGACTCAGATGCCCCAACTGGTGGCACTGTTCAACGGCGTCGGCGGCGGCGCCGCGGCGCTGGTCGCGATGCTCGAACTCGGTCACAGTGAAGGCCCCTGGGTGCTCGTGGCGGTGGTCTTCACCATGCTCGTCGGCGCGGTCTCGTTCGCCGGTTCCGCGATCACCGTGGCCAAGCTGCAGGAACTGATCACCACCCGCCCGGTGGTGTTCCCCGGCATGAAGTGGGTCATGACCCTCGCGGTCGTGGCAGCCCTCGTCATCGGCGGGCTCGTCGTGGCGACGGGGTCCACCGGCTGGGCGCTGCTGCTCCTGGTACTCGGCCTGGTCGTCGGCCTGCTGCTCGTGTTGCCCGTCGGCGGCGCCGATGTGCCCATCGTCATCTCGCTGCTCAACGCCTTCACCGGACTCGCGGTCGCGGCATCCGGTGTGGTGCTGGACAACGTGCTGCTCGTGGTCGCCGGCACCCTGGTCGGTGCCAGCGGTACCATCCTCACCCGAGCCATGGCCTCCGCCATGGGGCGCGGCGTCAGCGGCATCATGTTCGGCGCTTTCCGCGGCGGCTCGACCGCCGGCTCCACAACGCAGAGCGACCGCCCGGTGCGCTCCTCGAACCCCGAGGACGTCGCCGTGATGCTCGCCTACGCGCAGCGTGTGGTGATCGTGCCCGGCTACGGCCTGGCCGTGGCCCAGGGTCAGCACACCATCGCCGAGCTCGCCACGACCCTCGAGGCGCGCGGCGTCGACGTGGCCTTCGCGATCCATCCCGTCGCCGGGCGGATGCCCGGACACATGAACGTGCTGCTCGCCGAGGCCAACGTGCCCTACGAGTCGCTCAAAGAGATGGCCGAGGTCAACCCCGAGTTCAAGAACACCGATGTGGTGCTCGTGGTCGGCGCGAACGATGTCGTCAACCCGGCCGCGAAGACCTCGCCGGGCGCGCCGATCTACGGGATGCCGATCCTCGAGGTCGAAGAGGGCCGCCAGATCGTCTTCCTCAAGCGGTCGATGCGCCCGGGCTTCGCCGGCATCGAGAACGAGCTGCTCTTCGACCCGAAGACCACGCTGCTGTTCGGTGACGCCAAGGACTCGCTCACCAAGGTGCTCGGCGCCGTCAACGCCCTCTGAACCGGGCTGCGTCCCTTCGACACTGCAAGGCGGGGCGACTCAGTGCCTCGGAGTACAGAGCGCGGTTCAGCCGAGGGTTCCCCAAAGGTTGCGATCGGCGAGCACCGACCGCAGCCGCGCCTTGGCGTGGTTCGACCGCACGATCCAGCGGGCATCCGGGTCGTCGCTGGCGGTCAGCGCGCGGAAAGCGGTGAGGCCCGCCGCCGGGCTCGCGGCGATCGCCACGCTCCAGCCGTAGCCCAGGGCCTGGCGCAGCACCCGGTGCGCCTCGCGGGCGCGCACAGGGTCGTTCGGGTTCGGTTCGCCGCGAAGCAGCAGGGCCGTGGCCCGGTCGCAGACCCGCAGTGCCAGCGCCTGGGCGTCGTCATCGGCCAACAGCCGTGGCTCACAGATCGCGGCCACGGCGGCGCGCGCCAGCCAGGCGTCCATGGACTCCGACCAGGCCTCCACGACGGCGTGCATCAGGGCCGGGTCGGCGTCCCCGATCAGCTGCAGCGCCCGCGCGGCGCCCTCCCGTACCCGCCAGCGCTCGTCGGCGGCGGCCCGACGAAGCGCCGTGAGGGCAGCGGGCCGCTCGTCGGGGGAGACCGCGAGCCGTCCGAGCCCCTCGGTGCCGCAGAATGCCAGATACTCGTCGGCCGAATCGACCAGGCTCCAGATCAGTTCGGCCGGCGCCGTACCGGCGAACGCATCGGCGAGCGGGAGGTTGGCCCGCGGGCCCGGCAGGCCGGAGCGACCGGTGAGGAAACCGGGCACCTCGGCCGGCGCCCGGGCCAGCAGGTCCGCCAACGAGGCCGCGTCTTCCCTAGGGCTGACCCGCACGCTGCCGGCCGGTACGTTCGAAGTGACCACCGTTGGACCCCCTGTCCCGTCCGACGGTAGTCGCGGATGCCGGCGCCCGCTACGCCCGGGCACCGAACCCGGCCGAATGCGCCGCGTAGACTGGCAGGACTCCCTGCGACGAAAGAGGTGCCCGCGTGGCGCATGCCCCGGCAGCAGCCGTCATCGGTACCCGGTACTGGACCGTGCCCATAACGCGCGCCATCGTGGCCTTCGTGCCGGCGGCCGTGATCACGTTCAACGCCGACCACTCCGCCGGTTTCGGGCTCATCGTGTTCGGCGCCTTCGCGCTGGTCAGCGGCCTGATCACCGGGCTGCTCAGCTGGAAGACCGTCACCGACCCCCGCGACCGCAACATTTTCGCCATCCAGGGCGCGGTCGGTGTGCTCGCCGGCGTGCTCGCGCTGGCCATGCCCGCCGGCGGGCTGGGCTTCTTCCTCTACATCGTCTCGGTGTGGGCTGCGGTCACTGGCGCTCTCGAGCTGTACACGGGCATCCGCGTCCGCGGACGTGGCCAGGTCACCCGCGACTGGCTGGTCGTCGGTTCTCTCACCGCGGTGCTCGCGCTGGTGTTCCTGTTGCTGCCGCCGCACGCCGTCGTCGCGGTCGGGCTGCTCGGCGCCTACCTGGTGATCATCGGCGTCTACCTGGTCATCGCCGGCGTCTCCCTTTCTTCTGCGCACGCGGATGCGCCGCGCGACCTGGCCTCCTCCTCCACAGATTCGGACACCCCGTGACCCAGAACAGCCCACACAAGCCCAGCCGGTCCGAGATCCTCAAGCCCGTCGAGCTGGTCGCCATCTCCGCCGGAATGGGGCTCTTCGTCGGGCTCACCATCCTGCTGGCCACCCGCAACTGGGCGCTGTCGTCGATCGCCCTGGGCATCACCTTCATCGTGGCCTTGGTCGTCATCGCGATGCTCGCGCTGGGTATGAAGCCCGACGCGGCCGAGAAAAGCGACCTCGACGAGCAGAACAAGACCGGCGAGACCCCGGGCCTCTAGCCTCCTCCGCCGCCCGCAGGGTGCTTTAATGGACCCATTGTGGTCCGCTTCCCGGCGTTTCCTCCCCTGACGGGGCAGCCATGACCACAGACGGCTTGGCCGGCCCCGCCCCGGCGAGTCCAGACCGGCCCTATGCCCGCACCGTCGAGGCCGTGTGCGCCGACCTGCACACCAGCCGGCACGGTCTCGACGAGGCCGAGGCCGCCGCACGGCTGGTCCGGTTCGGCCCCAACGCCCTGCCCGTCGTGGCGAAGAAGAACCCGGTGCTTCGCTTCCTCGGCCACTTCAACGACGTGCTCATCTACGTGCTGCTCGGCTCCGCAGTGCTCACGATGGTGTTCGGCGACTGGGTGGACGCGTCGGTGATCCTCGCGGTGGCCGTGATCAACGCGGTGATCGGGTTCCTGCAGGAGGGCCGGGCGGAGAAGGCGCTCGACGGGATCCGCCGGATGCTGTCGCTGAACGCGAAGGCCCGCCGCGGCGGACACTGGGTGAACACCGACGCCGCGACCCTGGTGCCCGGCGACATCGTGCGGGTGAAGTCCGGCGACAAGGTGCCCGCCGACCTGCGTCTGATCGAGGGCACCAATCTCAGGGTCGAGGAGTCCGCGCTGACCGGCGAATCCGTGCCGGCCGGCAAGGACGTCGCCGCCGTCGCGGCGGATGCCGGCGTCGGGGACCGGCACTGCATGCTCTTCTCCGGCACCATCGTGGCGGCGGGCAGCGGCCGGGGCGTGGTGACCGGCACCGGATCGGACACCGAGATCGGCCGCATCCAGACCCTGGTCACCGACACCGAAGCCCTGGCCACCCCGTTGACCCGGCAACTGGATGTCTTCAGCACCCGTATCTCGCTGGGCATCCTCGCCGTGTCCGGGCTGATGCTCGTGATCGGCCGGCTGGTGCACGACCGCGGCTTTGCCGACCTCTTCGCCGCCACCATCGGCTTCGCGGTGGCGGCGGTGCCGGAGGGGCTGCCGGCACTCGTCACCATCACGCTGGCCCTCGGCGTGCGGCAGATGGCCACCCACAACGCCATCGTGCGGAAGCTCACCGCCGTGGAGACCCTCGGGTCGGTGACCACGGTGTGCACCGACAAGACCGGCACCCTCACCCGCAACGAGATGACGGTACGCACCGTGATCACCGGTGCGGCCCGGTACGAGGTGCTGGGGATCGGCTACGAGCCCGACGGCGCGGTCCTCAGGGACGGCCGGCCCGTGACCGTGGCCGACCAGGACGACCTGGCCCGGCTGGTGGAGGTCATGGCCGTCTGCAACGACGCCAGGGTCAGCGCCGACGACGGCGTCTGGCGGGTGGTCGGCGAACCGACCGAGGGGGCGCTCCGCACCCTCGGGCACAAGGCCGGTTTCGACCCGGCGGGCTTCGATCGGCTGGCCGTGATCCCGTTCGAGTCGGCCAACAAGTTCATGGCCACCCTCAACCGGTGGCACGACGAGCCCGCACGCATCCTGGTCAAGGGCGCACCGGCCCGGCTGCTCGAGCGGTGCAGCAGGCAGCTGGATGCCGCGGGGCTGCCGGAACCCCTCGACGAGGCCTTCTGGGAGCAGCAGGTCGACGAGCTCAGCTCCACCGGGCTGCGAGTCCTCGGCGCGGCCGTCGGCGACGCCCCGGCCGACCTGAGCGCCCTGCACCTGGGCGATGTCGAGGACGGCCTGCTGTTCCTCGGCGTGGTCGGCATCGTGGATCCGCCCCGGCCGGAGGCGATCGCGGCGATCGGGATCATGCACGCCGCCGGCATCCGGGTGAAGATGATCACCGGCGACCACCACGGCACGGCCGTCGCGATCGCCAGGGAGATGGGCATCGTGACCGGTGAACCCCGGGTGCTCACCGGTGGCGAGCTGCAGAAACTCTCCCAGGACCGGCTGGCACGGGTGGTGCGCGACGTCGACGTGTTCGCCCGCACCAGCCCTGAGCACAAGTTGCGCATCGTGAAGGCGCTGCAATCGCACGGTGAGGTCGTCGCGATGACCGGTGACGGCGTCAACGACGCCCCGGCACTGCGCCGGGCGGATGTGGGCGTGGCGATGGGCATCAAGGGCACGGAGGCCACCAAGGAGGCCGCCGACATCGTGCTGGCCGACGACAACTTCGCCACCATCCAGAAGGCCGTCGAAGAGGGCCGGCGGATCAGGGACAACCTGCAGAAATCGATCATCTTCATCCTGCCCACCACCGCGGCCCAGTCGCTGGTGGTGCTGCTGGCGGTGCTGTTCGGTTTTGCGCTGCCACTGCAGCCCACCCAGATCCTCTGGGTGAACCTGATCACCGCCGTCACCCTGTCGCTCGCCCTGGCCACCGAACCCGCCGAACCCGGCATCATGCTGCGCCGGCCCCGGCCGGCCGGCGGCGCGGTGCTCGACTCCGAATACCTGGGCAGGCTGCTCTGGGTCTCGGTGCTGATCACGGCCGCGACCATCGGGGTGTTCTTCTACGAGCTGTCGATCGGGTCGCCGCGCGCGGTAGCGCAGACCACCGCCGTGACGATGCTGGTGCTCAGCCAGCTCGTGTTCCTGTTCAACTGCCGGTTCCTGCGCGCGTCGAGCCTCACCCCGGCCGTGCTGCGCGGGAATCGGTCGGTGTGGATCTCGGTAGGCACGATGCTCGTGCTGCAGCTGGTCTTCATTTACACGCCGGTGATGAACGTATGGTTCAGCTCCACACCGATCGGCCTACGCGAGTGGGTGTACACGCTGGGCCTTGCCCTGGTGATCTTCCTGCTCGTCGAAGTCAACAAGCTGATCGGCCGGCGCGGGGCGCGCCGCCGCGCGGACAGTGCGGCGGGATCCCGGGGCGCAGCACCCCGGGATGCCCGGCCGTCGGACGGTCAGCCCAGGTAATCCACCAGCGGGTCGGCCAGGCCCACGTAGCCGGCCGGCGTCAGCTCGAGCAGGCGGGCCTTGGCGGCGTCGCCGATCTCGAGTTCCTGCACGAACGCGACCAGGTCGGCGCGGTTGATCCGCTTGCCGCGGGTGAGTTCCTTGAGCAGCGCATACGGGTCGGCGATGGTGGAGCGCCCGGAGCTGACCTCGGCGCGGATGACCGTCTGGATGGCCTCGCCGAGGATCTCCCAGTTGGTGTCCAGGTCGTGGGCGAGCAGCTCGCGGTCCAGGTCGATCTCGCCCAAGCCCCGCACCAGGTTGTCCAGTGCGAGCAACGAGTGCCCGAAACCGACGCCGATGTTGCGCTGGGTGGTGGAATCGGTCAGGTCGCGCTGCAGCCTGGAGGTGACCAGGGTGGCGGCCAGCGAATCCAGCAGGGCGCTGGAGAGTTCGAGGTTGGCCTCGGCGTTCTCGAACCGGATCGGGTTGATCTTGTGCGGCATGGTCGACGATCCGGTGGCGCCGGCCTGCGGCACCTGACGGAAGTAGCCGATCGAGATGTAGGTCCAGACATCCGTGGCGAGGTTGTGCAGCACCCGGTTGGCGTGCGACACCTTGCCGTACAGCTCGGCCTGCCAGTCGTGCGACTCGATCTGGGTGGTCAGCGGGTTCCAGCCCAGGCCCAGGCCCTCGACGAACTCGCGGGACACCGACGGCCAGTCCACGGCGGGATCCGCGGCGACGTGCGCGGCGAAGGTGCCGGTGGCGCCGCTGAACTTGCCGAGGTACTCGTTGGCCTCGATCTGCTTCTGGATCCGCTCGAGCCTGTAGACGAAGACCGCCAGCTCCTTGCCCATGGTGGTGGGCGTGGCGGGCTGGCCGTGGGTGCGGGCCAGCATGGCGTCGGCACGGTAGTCGCCGGCCAGGGCGCGGAGGGCGCCGATCAGGGCGCGGAACTTGGGCAGCCAGACCTCACGCACGGCGTCGGAGACCGTGAGGGCGTAGGCGAGGTTGTTGATGTCCTCACTGGTGGCGGCGAAGTGGGTCAGTTCGCTGATCGATTCGAGGCCCAGCGGCACCAGGCGGCGGCGCACGAGGTACTCCACGGCCTTGACGTCGTGCCGGGTGACGGCCTCGAGGGCGGCCAGTTCGTCGATCTCGGCCTGACCGAAGTCGGTGACGAGGGCGCGGAGGCCTGACTTCTGGTCGACGGTGAGCGGCGTGGATCCGAACAGGCTGCGGTCGGTGAGGGTGATCAACCACTCCACCTCGACCTTGACCCTGGCCCGGTTCAGTCCGGCCTCAGACAGGTACTCGCCCAGTTCGGTGACGGCGGCTTGATACCGGCCGTCGAGTGGACTGAGGACCTGCGGGGGTAGAGGACTCATCGGACTCCCTGTCTGATTGCGGGTGCGAGCTGCGCGAAGAGCGCAAAATTGGCTCTCTCAATCATGCCTAATACGGAGTCAAACAGCGCATCGTCGGAATAGTAGGGGTCGGGCACGTCCCGCAGAGTGGCCTGATCCCGGTCGAAGCTGAGCAGCAGGCGCACCTTGTTGCGGTCCCGTTCGGTCGGCGCCCAATTGCGCAGGATGCGTTCCTGCGACCTGTCGAGCACCACGACGAGGTCGAGGTCGTCGAACCAGCCCGCGTCGAATTGGCGGGCCCGGTGGTGACTGCCGTCGTAGCCGCGCTTGGCCAACGCCGAGATCGTGCGGGTGTCGGCCTGCTCGCCGACGTGCCAGTCGCCGGTGCCCGCGGAGCTCGTCGTGATGAGCCGACCCAGTCCGGAGCGCGTGACGAGGTCGCGCAGCATCACCTCGGCCATGGGCGACCGGCAGATATTGCCGGTGCAGACGAAAATGATCCGGAATGGCGTCGACTCATCTGGACTGAGCGCCGCGAAATTCATGTGTCCATTGTGTTCCACATTCCCCTCCTCCACATCCGCGGTCCTGGGCAAATTTTCCCCGGGTTGAGCGCGGACCACGCGGCCACGACCGGGCCGGCCCAGGGTGGGCCGCACAGTCTGGACCGAGGAGGCGCGGTGGAATCACTGGGTGGCAGCATCCTGCCGGATGCAGGCAATGGGCCGGATGCCGAGACCCTCGCGCGGCTGCGCGAGCAACGGCGGCTGTTGAGAGGGGTGCGGGACGGTGTGGAGGAATCGGGGCGTCGGCTGGCGGGCCAGGCGTCCGGCGGGGCCTGGCGGTCGCCGGCCCAACGGGCGTACGGCACCCGCCGGGGTGAGTTGGGCCTTGACCTGGCCGGGGTCTGGCGAGCCCTGGACGATGCGCTGTGGGCCGTGGATGAGGCCATCGACCGGCTGAAGGCAGCGCTGTGACCGGCTCGGGCGCTGCGCCCGGGGGACACGACGGGACCCTGACGGTGTCCGGCGGCGGCAGCATCCAGGTCGCCACCGACACCGTGTTCGCCGAGATGGCGGCGCTGCGCCTGGTGCAGCGGGAGGCGGAGCAGTGGCAGTGGCAAATCGGCCGGGTGCGGGCGTTGGGCGTCGGTTCGGCGCCGAGCTGGCAACCGGACGATCTCGGCGCCTGCGTGTTCGGCGCGTCCGTGGCGATAGACGCGATTGCCGCACGGAGCCACGAGCTGGCCGAGGCCCTCGAGCAGGCCGCCGAGGAGTACGGTCGCCTGGAGTCCGGTCTTGACCTGGTGCTGCGGGGTACGGGCGCCTGGATGGCACACACCCTGGGGGTGCTGGCGCCGGTGCTGGTGCTGTCCCTGGCGTCGCCGCTGGCCTACCTGGCCGCCGGCTCGCTGCTGTCCACTGCGGCGCTGGGACGCACCCCGTCGGTGCTGCCGCCGCCGCTCACCGACTGGCTGCGGGAGAATCCGCGGCGGCTCACCGACCCGGGGACGGTCGCAGTGGTCCGGGCGCTCGTGGGCTCGGCCGATGATGCGGTGCTGGGCCGGCTGGGCGTGCCGTACCCGGTGGCCGCGGCACTTGGTGATGCGGGTGCCGGCCTGCTCGGGGCACCGTTTTCGGCAATCGGGCTACTCGTCGCGGCGCGGGCGGCGGGGATGTTGCGCGAGTCGCCCGTGCGGGTGGCACAGGTGGGATCCTCGGCCACCCCGGCGGGCGGGGCCGGGGCCGAACGCCCAGGCCCGGCCGGCGGTGTCGGGGCCGGCCCGCTGGCCCTGCCCCTGCGGGGCCCC
>NZ_PPXD01000007.1 GCF_002909375.1 Cryobacterium zongtaii | reverse complement strand
CGACCGGCCCGCCGATGCCCACGGTGGGAGCCGCCCCGCCGGCCGGGGCCCCCGCGGTCGCGCCGCCGGGGGCCGCGCCGGTGCTGTCCATCCCCGCGTTTGTTCCCACGTTCCCCGGCTCGCCGCCGCCGCGCACTCCGCTGCCTGCGGTCGCTCCGCAGCGCGCGGCTGCCTCGCAGGCCGCATCCGTCTGGCAGCTCACCCTTGCCGACGGCCAGACCATCCCGGTGACGGGTTCGCTCGTGCTGGGCCGCGACCCGGCCCCGGTCACCCGCCGGGCCGCGACGATGGTCAGCGTGATCGACCCGGCCCGGTCGGTGTCGAAGTCGCACGCCCTCGTCGAGCTGGTCGACGGGGAGCTGTGGGTCACCGACCTGCACTCCACCAACGGCGTCACTGTCGGCGACGTGCACGGCGAACGCACTCCCGTGAATCCGGGCGTCCGCACCGCGATGGGCGCCGGCGTCAGCCTCTCCCTCGGTGAATTCGCCGTGCAGGTGTCGCGGCCCGACGCCTAGGGCTGTCCGGCTGTGCTGTCCGTGCTCGAGCCGGTTCCGCCAGGGCCTGTGCTCGAAAGCGGCGGCGTCTTGGGCAGCCGCAGTGCAGCAGCGAAGCCGAGCAGTCCGGCGAGGGCCAGGCCGGCGTAGACCACGGTGAGCGCCGTCTGCCGGGCCTCGGCGTTGATCTCGATGATCTCGGCCTGTTGGTCGGCGGGCAGCTCCGCGACGGCGTTGCCGAGCTGCGCGTCGCTGATGATCTGAGCCTTTTCGGTGACCGCGGTGTCCAACTGGGACTGTTCGGAGGAGGAGAAGACCGGACTCTCGTCGATCAGGCTTGTCGCCGTCAGGACGAACACCGACAGGATGAGCGCCCCGGCCAGGGATGTGCCCAGAGATGCGCCGATGTTCTGGGAGGTGTTGATGACCCCGGACGTTTCGTTGGAACGCTGCGGTTTCACCGACGACATGATCAGGTTCTGATTCTGGGAAGCGATGGTGCCCGCACCGAAACCGACCAGCGCCAGCCCCAGGATGAATTCGGTGCCGCTCGTCGCATCCCTGGCCAGCACCCCCATGGCCGCCGCGCCGAGCACGATGATGGCGAAGCCGGCGAGGATCACCGAGCGCGGCGCGAACCGGCGGCTGAACACCCGCCCGCTCACCGCCGCCGACAGGAGGACGGCCAGGGACAACGGCAGCAGGGTGAGCCCGCTCTGGATCGCCGAGTAATTCAGTTCCATCTGCACGTAGAGGGAGAGTGCGAAGATCGCGCCGGTCAGCACGAGGTACTGCAGCAGCTGCACGGCCGACCCCGACGAGACGGCCCGGATGCCGAAAAGGTTCAGGTCCAGGAGCGTGTCGTGGTGGTGGCGATCCCGGCTTCGTTCCACCAAGACGAAGACGAGGAGGAACACCAGGCCGATCGACACGAGGATGACCGTCGGTGAGATCTGGCCGGCGGTGAGCACGACCTGACCGAAGATCTCAACGTCAACGCGACTGATGAAAAGGCCGTAGGCCGAGGCCATCACGATGCCCAGAACCGCCGTGATGAGTCCGGCGGAGCTGAGGATGAACCCCGGCCAGTCGAAGCGGGGTTTCCGGCCCAGGAAGGGCGCATCCTTGATGATTTTCAGCTGGGTGAAGATGAACAGCGCCACGAACAGTTCGCTGGCGAAGGCCAACCGCCAGGAGAGGTACGACGTGAACAGGCCCCCGATGATCGGGCCGATCCCCGCGGCGATCCCCGCGATGGCGGCGAAGCCGGCGTAGGCCTTCGCCCGGGCGGGGCCGGCGGCGAAGTTCGACACGATCAGCGACATCATGGCCGGGAGCATCATGGCCGCGCCCAGCCCCTCGAGGAATGACCAGCCCAGGATGAACACGGTCAGCGTGGGGGAGAGCGCGGTGATGGTCGTGCCGACCGAGTACACGCTGAGGCCGATCACGAAGGCGCGCTTGCGGCCGATGATGTCGCCCACCTTGGCGCCGGCGATCATGAAGGCGGCCATCACCAGGGTGTACAGCGTGATGGCGTTCTGGATGCCGGTGACCGTCGTGTCAAAATCCTCCACGAGGGTCGACAGCGACACGTTCATGAACGTGGAGTCGACGACGATGATGAACTGGGCCAGCAGGATCACGATGAGCACCCTGCCAGTGGTCTTCGGAGCGGTCACGGTCGTCATGCGCACACCATACGTCGACCGTCCCCCCACGGCCATGGCCCGCCGACATCCGCGAACCGTGAGAAGCCCACCAGGATGCGCGATTTTTAGGGGCACAGCTCACAGTTCGCGGACTTTAAAGCGCGTGTTAGCCTGAGGTGTGCTGCAACGTCGACTTCTTCTTCTGTGCCGCGACGAGTCTCGTATCTAACAGGCCCACTCGTCGCGGAGTTTGTCGTTGGCTGACCACCGTTCCCGAGGAAGACGCACGAACATGACTAACGCAGTGATCACCGATCCACCCACGCCGGACATCCGCCCCCGCACGCTGGCCGAGAAGGTGTGGGACAAACACCTGGTAGCCAAGGGCGAGAACGGCACCCCGGACCTCATCTACATCGACCTGCACCTCGTGCACGAGGTCACCAGCCCCCAGGCCTTCGACGGCCTGCGCCTGGCCGGTCGCCCGGTTCGCCGGCCCGACCTGACGATCGCGACCGAGGACCACAACACGCCGACCCTGGCGATCGACCGGCCCATCGCCGATCTCACCAGCCGCACCCAGATCGAAACACTTCGCCGCAACTGCGCCGAGTTCGGCATCCGCCTGCACTCCCTGGGCGATATCGAACAGGGCATCGTGCACGTCGTCGGCCCGCAGCTGGGCCTGACCCAGCCGGGCATCACGGTCGTCTGCGGCGACTCGCACACCTCCACCCACGGGGCCTTCGGCGCCATGGCGCTGGGCATCGGCACCAGCGAGGTGGAGCACGTCATGGCCACCCAGACGCTGCCGCTCAAGCCGTTCAAGACCATGGCCATCACCGTCGACGGCACCCTGCGTCCCGGCGTCACCGCCAAGGACATCATCCTCGCCGTGATCGCCAGGATCGGCACCGGCGGCGGCCAGGGCTACGTGCTCGAATACCGTGGCAGCGCCATCCGCGCGCTCTCCATGGAGGGCCGCATGACGATCTGCAACATGTCGATCGAGGCCGGCGCCCGTGCCGGTATGGTCGCGCCGGACGCCACCACCTACGCCTACCTCAAGGGCCGCGCCCACGCGCCGGCCGGCACCGATTGGGACGACGCCGTCGCGTACTGGGACACGCTGGCCACCGACGAGGGCGCCACCTTCGACGCCGAGGTGATCCTCGACGCCGACACCCTCGAACCGTTCGTGACCTGGGGCACCAACCCCGGCCAGGGCGTCTCGCTCAGCGACACCGTGCCCAACCCCGCCGAGATCGCCGACGCCAACGAGCGCAGCGCCGCCGAACGCGCCCTCGAATACATGGACCTGGCCGCCGGTACCGCGATGAAGGACATCCGCGTCGACACCGTGTTCCTCGGCTCCTGCACCAACAGCCGGGTCGAAGACTTGCGCGCCGCCGCCGAGATAATCAAGGGCAAGTCCATTGCCGACGGCGTGCGGATGCTCGTGGTGCCCGGGTCCGCCCGCGTGCGGATCGAGGCCGAAGCCGAAGGCCTCGACCAGATCTTCCTCGCGTTCGGCGCCGAATGGCGTTTCGCCGGCTGCTCGATGTGCCTGGGCATGAACCCGGACCAGCTGGCTCCGGGGGAGCGCTGCGCCTCCACCAGCAACCGCAACTTCGAAGGACGGCAGGGCAAGGGCGGACGCACCCACCTGGTCTCCCCGCTGGTGGCCGCAGCCACCGCCATCCGCGGCACCCTCTCAAGCCCGTGGGACCTCGTTCAGGACGGCACGCTCGGCCACGAGGCCGTTCCCGCCGTTTTCGTCCCCGCCAGCGTCTAGGAGCAGTCGTCATGCAGAAATTCACCACCGTCACCGGTGTCGCCGTTCCCATGCGCCGCTCGAACGTCGACACCGACCAGATCATCCCCGCAGTGTTCCTCAAGCGCGTCACCAAGACCGGATTCGAAGACGCCCTCTTCTACGGTTGGCGGCAGGATCCTGAGTTCATTCTCAACCAACCGGCCTACCAGAGCCCCAAGGTCCTGGTAGTCGGCGCCGACTTCGGCACCGGATCTTCGCGTGAACACGCTGTCTGGGCGCTGCGCGATTTCGGCTTCGATGTGGTGCTGAGCCCCCGATTCGGCGACATTTTCCGGGGCAACTCGGGCAAGCAGGGTCTACTGGCCGGTCAGATCAGTGAGGACGACGCCGAGACACTCTGGGGGATACTCGAGGCGAACCCCGGAATAGAACTGACCGTGGATCTGGTTGCCTCTACTGCCAGTGTCGGCGACCTCACAGTCTCATTCGAGGTCGACGAATACACTAGATGGCGACTGCTGGAAGGCCTGGACGACATCGGCCTGACCCTGCGCGACGAAGCGCGAATCGCAGAATTCGAATCCCACCGGGAGCCCTGGCGCCCCCGCACTCTCCCCGCAAGGCAGGTAAATTTGTGATCATCGTCGGCGAAAACAATCAGGTCCGCGAAAACGTTCAAGAGAATGCAGAGCGCGGAAACGCGCAGAGTCACGGAGCCAATGTAGGCCTGGTCGGCGACAAGATCACCATCCGCGGCGGCCGCCCCCTGGTCGGTCGCATCGAGGTCAAGGGTGCCAAGAACCTGGTCACCAAGGCCATGGTTGCCGCACTCCTCGGCGAAACCCCGAGCATCCTGCGTGACGTGCCGAACATCAGCGACGTACGCATCGTGCGCGGCCTGCTCGAGGCCCACGGCGTCAAGGTGACCGAGGGCGACGAGCCCGGCAGCCTGCAGCTGGACCCGGTGGACGTGGAGAGCGCGCACTACGCCGACATCGACGCCCACGCCGGCTCCTCTCGCATCCCGATCCTGTTCTGCGGCCCGCTGCTGCACCGCCTCGGCGAAGCTTTCATCCCCGACCTCGGCGGCTGCCGCATCGGCGACCGCCCCATCGACTACCACCTTGAGGTGCTGCGCAAGTTCGGCGCCGTCGTCGAGAAGCAGGAGAGCGGCATCCGCATGTCGGCGCCGAACGGCCTCAAGGGCACCAAGGTGGAGTTGCCGTACCCGAGCGTGGGCGCCACCGAGCAGGTGCTGCTGACCGCCGTGCGTGCTGAGGGCATCACCGAGCTCAAGAACGCCGCGATCGAGCCCGAGATCATGGACCTCATCAACATCCTGCAGAAGATGGGCGCCATCATCACGGTCGACACCGACCGGGTCATCCGCATCGAGGGTGTCGACAGCCTGCAGGGCTACCAGCACCGCGCCCTGTTCGACCGCAACGAGGCCGCCAGCTGGGCCGCGGCCGCGCTGGCCACCGACGGTGACATCTTCGTCGGCGGCGCCAAGCAGGCCGAGATGCTCACCTTCCTCAACGTCTTCCGCAAGGTCGGCGGCGCGTTCGACATCCACGACGACGGCATCCGTTTCTACCACCCGGGCGGCGACCTCAAGCCCGTCATCATCGAGACGGATGTTCACCCCGGCTTCATGACCGACTGGCAGCAGCCGCTCGTGATTGCGCTCACCCACGCCCACGGCGTGTCGATCGTGCACGAAACCGTCTACGAGCAGCGCTTCGGCTTCGTCGACGCCCTGGTCGAGATGGGCGCCACCATCCAGATCCACCGCGAGTGCCTCGGCGGGCACCCGTGCCGCTTCGGTCAGCGCAACTTCAACCACTCCGCCGTCATCGCCGGCCCGACCAAGCTGGTCGGCGCCGACATCGAGGTACCCGACCTGCGCGGTGGCTTCAGCCACCTCATCGCGGCCCTCACGGCCGAGGGAACCTCCACCGTGAGCAACGTGGGAATCATCAGCCGCGGGTACGAGAACTTCATCACCAAGCTGCGTCTGTTGGGGGCTGACTTCGATCTCGAAGGATAATGGCACCGTGCCAGATACAGACGTGCCAGATTCCAACGCGCCAGATTCCCCGTCGTTACCGGTGACGAAGTCCGGCCGGGTGCGCTCCGAGAAGAGCAAACCCTCGATTTTCTGGCTGCTTGCCGTGCTCGTGCTGCCGCCGATGAACCTGGCCGCGCGCTACAAGATCACCGACGGCCACAAGTTCCCCCGTGAGGGCGCGTTCGTTCTCTCGCCCAACCACTACAGCGAGATCGATCCGATCGTGATGGGCATGGTCAGCTGGAAGCTCGGCCGGCTGCCGCGGTTCCTGGCCAAGGCGTCGCTCTTCAAGCTGCCCGTTGCCGGCTGGCTGCTGAAGAAGTCCGGGCAGATTCCGGTGCAGCGTGGCGGTTCGGTGCGCGGCAGCGAGCCCGTCAAGGCCGCCCGTCGGCTCGTCGAACGCGGCCAGATGGTGGTCGTGTACCCGGAGGGGTCCCTCACCCGCGATCCGGGCATGTGGCCCATGCGCGGCAAGAGCGGCGCCGTGCGGATCGCCCTGGAGCAGGGCATCCCCATCGTGCCGGCGGCGCACTGGGGCACCCAGCAGCTCATGGAGCGGTACTCCAAGAAGCTGCACCTGTTCCCGCGCAAGACCATCCTGGTCAAGATCGGCGACCCGCTCGACCTGGCCGAGTTCCGCGGCCGCAACCTCGATACGGCGACGCTGAACGAGGCGACCGCCGTGGTGATGGACGCCATCACCGCCCTGCTCGAGGACCTCCGCAACGAGACCGCACCGGCCAAGCGCTGGAACCCCTCTGAGCACGATCAGAAAGAGACCGGCCGTTTTGAAGCCTAAAGTCCAGCCAGGCACCCGCGTTGCCGTTCTCGGCGCCGGAAGCTGGGGCACCACGTTCGCGAAAATCCTCACCGACGGCGGAGCGGATGTGGTGCTCTGGGCCCGCCGCCCCGAGCTGGCGAAGGAGATCACCGAGGGGCGCCGCAACAGCGACTACCTGCCCGGTATCAACCTGCCCGTGGGCCTCCGCGCCACGTCCAGGCTCGATCTGGCCCTCGCCGGCGCCGATCAGGTCTTCGTCTCTGTGCCCAGCCAGTCCCTGCGCGAGAACCTCATCCAGGCCGAACCGTTCCTGGCGCCCAACGCCATCATCGTGTCGCTGATGAAGGGCGTCGAACGCTCCTCGGGTCTGCGGATGAGCGAGATCATCGAGCAGGTCCTGCCGATCGACCCGGCCCGCATCGCCGCGATCTCCGGGCCCAACCTCGCCCTGGAGATCGCCAAGGAGCAGCCCACGGCCGCCGTGGTGTCCTCGTCGAACCTGGATACCGCGCACGCCGTGGCCCTGTTGGCCACCACGAAGTACTTTAGGTCGTACGTGAACACCGACGTCATCGGCACCGAGTTCGGCGGCGTGCTCAAGAACCTCATCGCCGTGGCGATCGGCATCGTGGACGGCGTCGGCTACGGCGAGAACACCAAGGCGTCGATCATCACCCGCGGGCTCGTGGAGATGACCGACTTCGCCGTGGCCTACGGCGCCCAGCCGGAGACCCTCGCGGGTCTGGCGGGCCTCGGCGACCTCATCGCGACCTGCCAGTCCCCGCTGTCCCGCAACAACACCGCCGGCCGGCTGCTCGGCCAGGGCTACAGCTACAACGACGTCATCGCGCAGATGCAGCAGACCACAGAGGGACTCGCATCCGTGAGCCCGATCCTCGAGTTGGCGCGTGCCAAGGGTGTCGACATGCCCATCGTCGAACAGGTACGCCAGGTGCTGGCGGGTACGCTGAAGCCGCGGGATATTGCGCCGCACCTCACGACTGACTCCGGCGCACCGCAGGGTGAAAGGACCATTGATGACGGACAAGCTCACGGTAGCGCTGCTGTTTGGGGGGCGTTCAAGCGAACATTCGATCAGCTGCGCCACAGCGGGCGGGGTACTGGCCGCAATTGACCGGGACCGCTACACGGTCATCCCGGTAGGCATCACCCGCGACGGCACCTTCGTGCTCGAAGACGACGATCCGACCAAGTTCGCGCTGACCGCCGCCGCCCTGCCCGAGGTCACCGACAACGGGACCCGGGTGCTCTGGCCCGACAGCGCGCGTAGCCGCGAACTCATCGTCGTGGACGACTCCGGCCGCCGG
Organism: Cryobacterium zongtaii; assembly: GCF_002909375.1. Lineage (GTDB taxonomy): Bacteria > Actinomycetota > Actinomycetes > Actinomycetales > Microbacteriaceae > Cryobacterium > Cryobacterium zongtaii. Next base: position 520,615 of record NZ_PPXD01000007.1, on the reverse strand, counting down.
AGCCTCGGCCCGATCGACCTGGTGTTCCCGATCCTGCACGGACCATACGGCGAAGACGGCACCGTGCAGGGGATGCTCGAACTCGTCGACCTGCCGTTCGTCGGCTCCGGTGTGCTCGCGTCAGCGTTGGGCATGGACAAGCACTTCACCAAGACCGTTCTGCAGCACTCAGGGCTGGCCGTGGCCCCCTGGCGAACCATCACCGCGGACGACTGGGCCGACGCGCCGGGGTCGGCTTACGCCGCCCTGGAGGAGCTGGGCCTGCCCGCCTTCGTGAAGCCGGCCAGAGCCGGCTCCAGCGTCGGCGTGAGCCGGGTCGCCAACTCCGACCAGCTGGCCGAGGCGATGGCCGTGGCGCTGGCCGAGGACGACAAGGTACTCATCGAGGCGGGCCTGGTGGGCCGCGAGCTCGAGGTCGCCGTGCTGCAGGGGCGCCCCGGCGAACCGGCGCATGCCTCCGTTGCCGGTGAGGTCGTCGTCACCGGCCGCGACTTCTACGACTTCGCCGCCAAGTACCTCGACGCTGCGGGCATCGAACTGCTCTGCCCGGCGGACCTCGCCCCGGCGGACCTGGCCGAGATGCAGGACATCGCGGTGCGGGCGTTCGAGGCCATCGACGCCGGCGGCCTGGCCAGGGTGGACTTCTTCCTCACCGCCGACGGCTGGGTGATCAACGAGATCAACACCATGCCGGGCTTCACCCCCATCTCGATGTTCCCCAGCTGCTGGCTGGCCAGCGGGTACACCTACCCGCAGCTGATCGACGAACTCATCGAGGTGGCCCTGGCCCGGGCAGCGCACAAGCGCCGCCGCACCTCCGCCGTCGTCACCGAGTAACGCAGACGCCGCCACCACTTGCCGTGAAACGCCCCCTTCAGCTGCCCTGAAGGGGGCGTTTGCCGTGAGTCGATGGGTGCGCCCTCCACGACTTTCCGCAGGATTCCCCTTCAGCTGCCCTGAAGGGTGTATTTCCGGCAACTCGATGAGGGGTGCGCGGGCCCGGGCACGGCATCCGCGGCCTCCGCGCGGCGGAGCCCGCCTTAGGGCGCGGGCGTCTCGCTGGGCAGGGTCACGTCGTCGGCGCTGAGGCACTGCTTCGAGGCGGGAACGTTCGCGACGGCCGCGGCGAGGTCGACCAGGGTTGTCGATCCGCTGACCAGCTCGGAGTCGAGGTAGACCTCCGTGGCCGGTTCACGCCCATACGTGGTGTACCGGTACATGGGCGCCTCGCTGTCATCCTCGATCCAGTCGACTCCGTTGATGCTCACGCACGGCAACGTGGTGGGTCCGGGCACCTCGACGCCGCAGGTGAGCAGCACCGCGCTGGGGTCACCCCAGGCGCCGGTGGCCTGAGCGTTCGTCTCCCGTTCGGGCTGGTCGGCCACGGTCGTCGGCAGGCGCACGATGATGTCGGCGCAGGCGGGGTTCTCCGCATCCGCTGCCGGCTGCATCGGAACCGCGGCGGCACACCCTGTGAGCACAACGGCGGAGGCCGCGAGCAGCAGCGCTGTCGCGGCGCGGACACCGGTGCTGTGGCGGAGCCGGCGAGAGAGGGTGAACTGGAGAGTCATCACATTCAGGTTACCGTTTGAAGCATGACCAATGCTCCCGACCAGACCCTGGCCGACCTCAGCGAGGGCGAGGTGCTCGCCCGCATCTTCCCGCGGCTGCCGCACGCCGACACCGAGTTGCTCGGACCCGGTGACGACGCCGCCGTGCTCTCCGCGGCCGACGGCCGGTTCGTCGTCACCTGCGACATGATGATCCAGGGCCCGGACTTCAGGCTGGCCTGGTCGACGCCGCACGACCTGGGCTGGAAGGCCGCCGCCACGAACCTGTCCGATGTCGCCGCGATGGGCGCCAGGCCCACAGCGCTCGTGGTGGCCATCGCCGCTCCGCCGTCCACACCGATCTCGGTCATCCTCGGCATCGCCGACGGGTTGCGCGACGGCTGTGAAGCGTTGGCTCCGGGCTGCGGGGTCGTGGGCGGTGACCTGTCCGCCTCCGACGCCCTCACTCTCTCGATCACGGCCTTCGGCGACCTCGAGGGTCGGGCGCCCGTGCTGCGTTCCGGTGCCCGGCCGGGGGACATCGTTGCCCACGCTGGACGTCTGGGTGACGCCGGCATCGGCCTCGGGCTGCTGTTCCGCTTCGGGGTGGACGCCGACGGAGTGCCGAGCCGCCCGGCCGCCGATGCCCTCAAGCTGCGCGAGCCCCGGTTCGTCGAGGCGCAACTGGCGCCGGTACCGCCGATCCGGTTGGGCGCTGTCGCGGCGGCCGCCGGAGCGACGGCCATGCTCGACGTGTCCGACGGGCTGGCCATCGATGCGGGCCGGCTCGCGCGGGCCAGTGGCGTCGGCGTCGATTTTGATTCAGCGGCGCTCGGGGACCAGCGGGAGCTGGCCCTGGGCGGGGGAGAGGACCACGGCCTGCTGGCCACCTTCCCGCCCACCGCGGAGCTCCCCGCCGGATTCCGGCGCCTCGGCACCGTCACCGGCGAGTCCGGGATCGTGCTCGTGGACGGTGAGCCGCACACCCAGGGCGGTTGGGACCCGTACCGCGGCTGGGACGGCGCCACCACCTGAGGCACCCTCCCCAACGATGAGCCGGCTCAGGCGGGCGTGACCAGGGCGCGGGCGATCTCCCTCGCCCAGGCCTCGATCTCCGGCCAGTTGCGGAAGTCGCCGGCCGGGATCTTCTCGGCCGCGCCGGGGAACTTGCGAATCACCCGGTGCCCCAGGCTGAGCGCATCCGGATCGATGGCTCCGTAGAACACCCGGTGACCGACCGGCCGCACGGTGTTGGTGAAATCGGCGATCTCCGCGGGCACGGTGCTCTCCCGCACATCGGTGCCGTCGGCATCCGTGGTGGCCGATCCGAGCGGGCCGCTGCTGAACAGCCAGATCCGGTGTTCGAGAAGGGTGGGCTGGTAGCGGCGCACGAAGGTCGTCGCATCCTTGAGCCAGTGACCCATGTACACGGCGCTGCCCACCACGAAGGCGTCGAATCCCGCCACATCCTCCGCGTGCGGGGGCTGTGCGGCATCGTAGACGCGGGCGTCCAGGCCGGCGAGGCCGAGTTCGGCGCCGATCCGTTCGGCGATGCCCAGGGTGGCGCCGTACTGGCTGGCACAAACAACCGCTACACGCACAGCGTCGACCTTTCGAATGCGGTGGACGACGGTGCCCACAGATCAACCGTAGGCGCAAAAATACGTTCTGACCAGCCCTCTTCAGGGGTTTCCTACACCGGGCCGGCCACCCCGGCGTACCAGAGGGTGGTGTCGCCGTAGTTCTTGCGGCGTTCCACGACGAGGCCGGGTCCCCAGGTGGGTTCCGGCGACCGGGACGAGCGTTCCACCACCACGAGGGCGTCCGGGTCCAGCAGCGGCGCCAGGGCGGCGAGGTTCGCGGCCAGCTCGGCGTCCGGGAGGTCGTACGGCGGGTCGAGGAAGACTAGGTCGAAGCCGTCGGGTGTGCCGGCCAGGAAGGATTGCACGGCCTGGCTGGACACCGAGATAGCGAGGTTTGCGCCCTTCGGGGCGGCCTTCTGCACCGCGGCGGCGTTCTTGCGGCAGGTCTGGCTGGCCGCGAAGCCGTTCTCGACGAGGGTGACGACCCTGGCGCCGCGGCTGGCGGCCTCGAGGCCGAGTGCGCCGGAGCCGGCGTACAGGTCGAGCACCCTGTATTCACGGATGGCGTCGCGGGCGTCGAGTGCCGAGAACAGTGCCTCGCGCACCTGGTCGCTGGTGGGCCTGGTGCCCTTGGCCGGCACGGTGAGGGTGAGGGAGCCGGCGAACCCGGCGACAATTCGCGTCATTTGTCTTCGAGCCTAGCCTTCGCGCGCCATCCACAGTCTGCAGCGTCGGTGCCCGGCGTCGGTGCTGACGTTTAGCATCGGAGTATGACCGGTTCGGATGCCGCCACCTCGCACGGGGACCCCGCCGACGACCCGGGGGCGCTGACCCTCGATTCGGCCCTGCGGGGCGTTCTCGGCCAGGGCCAGGCGACCCTGCTGGACAAGGCCTTCGGCATGGCGACGGTGGGCGACCTGCTCAGCCACTATCCGCGCCGATACGCCCGGCGCGGCGAACTCACCACGCTGGCGGCGTTGCCGCTGGACGAGGCCGTGACAGTGCTGGCCGAAGTGCTGTCCGTGACGGTGAAGAGCCCCGGCAGCCGGCTGCCGGGCAAAAAGTCACCGCACCGGACGGAGGTCATCATCTCCGACGGGCGCGGCATGCTCTCGCTGACCTTCTTCAACCAGCCCTGGTTGTCCAGGACCCTGCGCCCCGGCATGCGGGCGATGTTCTCCGGCAAGGTCACGATTTTCAACAAGACCCGTCAGCTCGCCCATCCCGACTACGAGATCGTGCCGGGCAGCGACGACCCCATGGACGCCACGATCTCGCCGGAGGATGCCGCAGAGGCCCGCCTGTGGGCCGACCGGCCCATCCCGATCTACGGTGCGACGGCTGCTGTGACGAGCTGGCAGATCGCCAAGCTGATCGTGAAGGTCCTCGAGAGGCTCGGCCCGGTCGAGGACCCGATCCCCGAGCGGATGCGCCGCGAACGCGGCCTGCTCGAGCACCGGGACGCGCTACTGCGCATCCACCGCCCCACCACCGACGACGACTGGAACGAGGCCAGGGAGACGCTCCGCTTCACTGAGGCGTTCGTGCTGCAGTGCGTGCTGGTGCAGCAGCACACCGAGCACCGGGCCCTGCGGACCCGGTCGCGGCAGCCGGTCCCCGGCGGTTACCTCGAGCGGTTCGACGCGACGCTGCCGTTCGCCCTCACCGTCGACCAGGAGATCACCGGCGCCGAGATCCTGCGAGACATTGCTCTGACCGCCCCGATGAACCGGCTGGTGCAGGGCGAGGTCGGCTCCGGCAAGACCGTCGTGGCCCTGCGCGCCATGCTCGCGGTGGCGGACTCCGGCGGCCAGGCGGCGCTGCTGGCCCCCACCGAGGTGCTGGCCGGGCAACACCTGCGCTCGATAGCCCGCATCCTGGGCCCCGACCTCACCGCCGAACTGATGCCCACCCTGCTCACCGGGCAGCTCCCCGTCGCCGAACGGCGGAAGGCACTGCTGCGCACGGTGTCCGGCCAGGCCCGCATCGTGATCGGCACACACGCCCTGCTCAGTGACACCGTCGGGTTCTTCGACCTCGGCCTGGTCGTCATCGACGAACAGCACCGTTTCGGCGTCGACCAGCGCGAGGCCCTGCGACAGAAGGCCGAACTGCCGCCGCACGTTCTGGTGCTCACCGCCACGCCCATTCCGCGCACCATCGCGATGACGGTGTTCGGTGACCTCGACGTGAGCACCATCGCCGTGCTCCCGTCCGGACGCCCGGGGATCGAGAGTTTCGTGGTGCCCCTCGACGAAAAACCGGCCTGGGTGGTGCGGGTGTGGCAGCGGGTGTCCGAGGAGCTCGCGCTAGGCCGCCAGTGTTTCGTGGTGTGCCCGGCGATCGCGCCGAAGAAGCTCGAACAGGGCGAGGAGATCGACTTCGACGCCACCCCGATGACCACCGTCGAAGAGCTCAACGCCGAGCTGCACCGGCATCCGCTGCTGCGGGATGCCCGGATCGAACCGCTGCACGGCGCCATGACCGCCGACGAGAAGGACGACACCATGCGGGCCTTCGCGGCCGGTGACATCCAGGTGCTCGTGGCCACCACCGTCATCGAGGTCGGCGTCGACGTGCCCAACGCCTCGGTGATGGTCGTGATGGATGCCCACCGCTTCGGCGTGTCCCAGCTGCACCAGTTGCGCGGCCGGGTGGGCCGCGGCGGCGTGCCCGGGCTGTGCCTGCTTGTGACAGCGGCGCCGTCGGGGTCCCCGGCCCGGGACCGCATCGAGGCCGTCGCGAACACCCTCGACGGGTTCGTCCTGGCGCAGGTCGACCTCGAGCAACGGCAGGAGGGCGATGTGCTCGGCCGATTCCAGTCCGGCGGCCAGTCGTCGCTGCGCCTGCTCCGCGTGGCGACCGACGGCGACATCATCGCCGACGCCAGGACCGCCGCCCGCGAACTCATCGGCGGGGACCCGGAGATGCGCACCATGCCGGCGTTGCGGGCGGCCGTGCGCCGCCGGCTCGACGACTCGGAGCGCGCCGCGCTCTCCAAAGGCTGAACGGGTCACCGTCAGCGTCTGAACGTCTGGGAAATCCGGCCGGACCGGGCAGCGGGCGCTGCAAGCTGGCGCTAGGGTGAACCGTATGCGCAGGATCGCCGTCGTACCTGGTTCATTCGACCCCGTCACACTGGGGCACCTCGATGTGATCCAACGAGCGGCGGGACTGTACGACGAGCTGCACGTTCTTGTGGTGCACAACCCGGCCAAGTCGGCGCTTCTGCCGATCACCCAGCGGGTCTCCCTCATCGAGCGGGCGATCATCGAGGCCGAACTCCCGGGAAACATCATCGTCAGCTCCTGGAGCATGGGCCTGCTCGTCGACTATTGCGTCGACGTGGGCGCCAGCGTGCTGGTCAAGGGCATCCGCTCTCAGATCGATGTGGCCTACGAGACCCCGATGGCCATCGTGAATCGCAACCTCGCGGGCGTCGAAACCATCTTCATGCTGCCGGACCCCGCTCACGCCCACGTGTCCAGCTCCCTGGTGCGTCAGGTTGCCGCCCTCGGCGGTGACATCGCCCCGTATGTGCCGCCCGCCGTCGCGGCCTTTCTGAATCGACCGCTCGCATGAACGCATTTCCGGGACGTTGGGTCTCGGAGTCGGCCGTGGCCGGCACGACCACCGTCGGTGCGGCATCCCGCAGCGCCATCGACGGGGACGGTGAAACCGACGTGGCTCTCGCCGACGTGCAGGGAGCCGCCCTCGCGATCATGCGCAACGTCGAGTCCGTCATCGACGGCAAGCATTCGGCCGTGCAGATCGCGCTCACGGTGCTCCTCGCCGAGGGACACCTCCTCATCGAGGACGTGCCCGGAGTGGGCAAGACCATGCTCGCCAAAGCGCTCGCCAAGTCCGTGGACTGCAGCGTCAGCCGCATCCAGTTCACGCCGGACCTGCTGCCCTCGGATGTGACGGGGGTGTCGATCTACAACCAGTCCGAGCGGCGGTTCGAGTTCAAGCCCGGCGCCATCTTCGCGAACATCGTGATCGGCGACGAGATCAACCGGGCCAGTCCCAAGACCCAATCCGCGCTGCTGGAGTGCATGGAGGAACGCCAGGTCACCGTCGACGGACACAGCTATCCGCTGGCGCGCCCGTTCGCCGTCGTCGCCACCCAGAACCCCATCGAGATGGAGGGCACCTACGCCCTCCCCGAGGCCCAGCGCGACCGTTTCATGGCGCGCATCTCGATGGGATACCCCGACCCGGCCTCCGAACTCTCGATGCTCGACTCCCGCGACCTGACCAGCCCGCTGGCCAGGATCGACGCCGTGGTCACCGGCCCCCAGCTGCGGGGCATGATGTCGGCCGCACGTAGCGTGTTCGCCTCCGGGGCGGTCAAGGAGTACGCCGTCGCCGTGGTGCGGGCCACCCGGGACGACCGCGACCTGCGGTTGGGGGCGAGCCCGCGGGCTACCCTGCAACTGATCAGGGCCGCGAAGGCCCAGGCGGCTCTGCACGGCAGGGAGTATGTGCTTCCCGACGACATCGACTCGCTAGCCGTCGCCGTGCTCGGGCACCGTTTGGTGCCCACCACCCGGGCACTGGGCCATCGATCGCAGGACAGCGCCCTGCTCATCGAGGAGACGATCAGGCGCATCCTCGCGGCCACGCCCGTGCCGACGGGGTCGCAGGGCCGCCTGTAGCGGGCGGCACACTATCGGAGTCATCATGGGCCATAGATGCAGGTGGACGTGACGCAGATGAGCAAGACGCAGAGAGGCTTGACCCGGACGGACCTGACCGGGCGACGCGGCCGGGCCCGCCGACTGGTTCGCCCCACAGTGCGCGGGGCCGTTTTCCTGGGCGTCGGGGCGGTGCTGTTCGCGGTCGCCTGGGCCTACGACGAACGCGACCTCCTGTTCGTGGCCGGGGTGCTGCTTCTGGTCCCGACAGTGGCCCTCGGCTTCGTCCTCGTCCATCCGGTGCGCGTGTCCGTCACCCGCACGTTCAGGCCCGGCACCGTGACAGCGGGGTCCAGCGCCACCGTGACGATCCAGATCCGCAATCTTGCCCCAACGCCCCTGCTCGGCCTGCGCTGGCGCGACACGGCGGTCAGGGGCGTCACCGTGCCGCCGAGCCAGCCGCTGCGGTCCCTCGCACCGGCGCGAGCCGGGCGCTCGAGCGCCGCAGACACCGCGGTGGTGAGCTATCAGCTGCATCCATCCCGGCGGGGGGTGTATCCGATCGGACCGCTGATGCTCGGCCGGTCGGACCCCTTCGGACTCGCCTACAGCGAGTGGCCGATCGGCGCACCGCATGATTTGACCGTGACGCCCAGGGTCACCTCGCTGCCGGGCAACGGTGTGTCGATCACACGGGGCGAGGGCTCCCGCCATGAGCGTGTCCGGCATCTCAACAATGACTCGGATGAATTGATCGCCAGGGAGTACCGGCCGGGGGACCCGATGCGCAGGGTCAACTGGCCGGCGACCGCCCGGCATGGCGAGATCATGGTCCGGCAGGAGGAACAACGCAGCCATCCCGAAGCGCGCGTCATCCTCGACACCACCCGCGGAGGGCGGGGCGCCGACCGCGGGCACGACGCCGAATTCGAGCTGGCCATCGAGTTGGCCGCTTCCGTCGCCGTTCATCTGCTCGAGGGCGGGTTCAGACTCGATGTGGTGGAGCTCGGCCCCTGCCAGCTCCTCCCCGTGCGGCCAGTGGCGGGGGACTCCAGGGTTCCTCACGATCCGGACAACGGCCGGCGAGGGGGCCTGCGCGGCGACGACCCGGCTTCGTTCACCGGTCCGGAAGGCGTGCCCGCGCTTGTCGATGCCCTGGCGATCGTGGTCCGACGTGACCGCGTGGCCCACGCCGCGATCGATGACGGCCTCGGCCACCGGCCGGCAGCGACTCTGGGCCGTCAGGTTCCGTCCTTCGCGGTTCTCGTCGATATCGGCCCCGCCGACACGCGTGACCTGGTCGCCCTGCGCGGCCTCTGCCAGCCCGCCGTCGCGTTCGTGTTCGACACCATGAGCGCCGACTCCATCGAACGCCTGAGCGAGGCCGGCTGGCAGTGCGCGCCGGTGGATACGTCGGCACCGGTCGCGGCTGCGTGGGCGCAGGCCGGGCAGGACACGGCGGCGACGCGATGACCAGAACTGAAATCGTGCGCTGGCCGCTCACCCTGGCGCTGCTGGTGCTGCTGATGACCGGATGCACCGCCCTGGGCGCCGTCCTGGCCGGATCGTCGTGGTGGTTGGTGCTGTTGATCGTGGCGAGCGTCGTGCTCGTCGGTTCGGCAGGGCTGCGTCGGGCGGGGGTGCACAGTGTGGTCGTGCCGCTGCTGGCGACGGGTGGGCTCATCGTGCTACTCACACTGTTCTTCGGTGGCGGGACCGGGCTGCTCTGGCTGGTTCCCACCGGCGATACCGTCGCCCGCTTCACCGAACTGGCCACTGACGGGGTGCGCTCCATTCAGACGCAGGGCACTCCGGCCCAGGTGCTGGACGGCATCCTGTTCCTCCTGGCCGTGGGAGTGGGCCTGTTGGCGATCCTGATGGACATCCTCGCGATCGGTCTGGGCCGGCCCGCGTTGGCCGGGATCCCGGCCCTGGTCCCCGTTGCGGTACCCGGTTTTGTGGTGTCCACCGGTGCGGACTGGGTCGCCCTCGTTGCGACTGCCGCCGCGTATCTGCTCCTCCTGCGCATCGACGTGCATCTGCGTGGGATGCGGGTCAACCGGCAGGCCGGCGGGCGCGGAACAGGGATCACGGGTGCGACCGGGGCCGTACGCGGAGCCATCGCCATCGCTGCCATCGGCATCGTCGGCTCCCTGATCTTCAGCCTGTCGGCGCCCGTGATCTCCGGCGGAGCCTTCGGCTCGCGGTCCGACAGCGCGCTCTTCGGTGCCGGAGTCAGCCAGATGATCGAACTCGGCCAGGACCTGCGCAGGCCCAAGGCCGGTCCCGCGCTGCACTACCGCACAACGGCCGTCGAGCAGCCGTACCTCGCACTGCTCACCCTCGATGACATCAAGGGCACCACGTGGCTGCCGAGGGCCGTCGAGGTCGATGAGGACCTGACCGTCGACTCCATAGCGAATCCGCCGGGGCTCTCCCAACGGGTGGCCAGGACCGAGGCCAACACCATCATCGACATCGACGGGGTCCGCACCGACATGCTGCCGGTCCCCGTGCCCGCAACGAGCGTCGATGGGCTCACCGGGGACTGGTTCTGGAACAACGACACCCGAGCCATTTCGAGCACCGACAGCACGACCATAGGCCAGCGCTACGCGGTGACGTCCCTCGAACTGCAGCCCACCAGGGAACAACTTCGTGAGTCCGGCACCCGGTACCCCGTCGACATCGAGCCGAGTCTGTTCCTGCCGATGGGAACACCCGGGATCATCGGTGACACCGCCCGCATCGTCAGTACGGGTACGGAGTCGAACTACGACGCCGCGGTGGCCATCCAGGATTACCTGCGCGGAAGTGAATTCAACTACGACACCGAGGCTCCGGTCGATGAGGGGTACGACGGCGGCGGGGCCGATGTCATCGCCACGTTCCTCGACGTGAAACGCGGCTACTGTGTGCACTTCGCCTCGGCGATGGCCCTGATGTCGCGCAGCCTGGGCATCCCGGCCCGGATCGTGCTGGGGTACCTCCCCGGCACCCGGACGGCCACGGCCGTCGACGGCATCAACCGGTACAACGTCGACTCGCACGACCTGCACTCCTGGCCGGAGCTCTACTTCGTCGGGGTCGGCTGGGTGCCTTTCGAACCGACCCCTGGGCGGGGCACGGTTCCGGACTACGCCGCGCCGGAGAGCTCGACGGCGTCCGGTGCGCCGTCCGCGGGTGAGGCGCCGTCGGTCGTGCCGCGGGCCAACGACAACCCCGGATTCGAGGGCGGCCCCGTGGACACTCTGGCGGCCGAGGAGGATGAGTTGCCCAACATTCTCGCCCGGATCGGGCTCGTGGCGACGGGTGTCCTGCTTCTCCTGCTCGCCCCCGGCGTGTTCCGCCTGGCCCGGCGGCGGCGGCGGCGGCGCCTTCTGGCAGCGGATCGGGCCGGCGCGGTGCTGGCCTGGCGTGAGCTGTCCGATACCGCGGTGGATCACGGGTTGGAGGTCTACGACACCCTCACCGCACGGGAGCTGGCCGACAGTATCCGGGACAGGCCCGGTGTGGGCGACAGTCCCCGGGCCCGCGAGGCGCTCGAGCGGATGCTGGTGGCCACCGAACAGGCGCACTACGCCCGCCGGGACGGGTCGCCAACGAACCCGGGTGCCGGGCTGCTGGCCGATCTTGATGTCGTCGTTCACGCCGTGCGGCACGGTTCCCGGGCCATCCAGCGGGCCAGGGCCCTGGTGTTCCCGACGTCGCTGACCTCGTCGGCACTGCGCCGGATGGGCCTGGCCACCGGCACGCCCGGGGGCGCGTAGAATTTTCCCTTGTGATCAAGTTCAAGAAGACCCCGTACAAGGTTGACGTTCGCGACGTCATCAACCGCCCGGGAACGATGTACGAGCGCAACATCGACATCGTCGTTCCCAACGACCTCGGTGAAGCGCTCGTTGCCGTGAAAGCCGGCTCCACCCTCGAGGCCGATCTGCGTCTGGAATGCATCCACGAGGGCATCCTGGTGACCGCCGATGTCACCGGAAAAGCCGCCGGAGAGTGCGGAAGATGCCTGATTGACATCGAATTGCCTGTCCGAGTTCATTTTGTTGAACTTTTCGCGTACGCTCTTGATGAAGCTTATGAGTGTGCGGTTCAAGATGACCACGTGGATCTTGAACCTCTCATCAGGGATGCAGTGGTGTTGTCACTGCCGTTCCAGCCGGTTTGCCGGCGGGATTGCCCAGGTCTCGACCCAGAGACCGGGGAACGGCGTGCCACTTCCCCTGAACTCGAACCGAGTGAAGTGCAGGATCCGAGATGGTCCGCACTATTGGAATTCCAAGCTTCCGAAAGCATCAGCACGGATGAGCACATCCATGCTGTACCGGATAGAGAAGAGAAGTAGTCATGGCAGTCCCGAAGCGCAAGCAATCACGCTCCAACACCCGCTCACGCCGTTCCTGCTGGAAGGCCGAAGCCCCCACCCTGGTGAAGACCATGGAAAACGGCAAGGTTGTCTACAGCCTCCCGCACCGCGCGAAGGTCGTCACGGACGCCGCCGGCACCGCACTCTTCATGGAGTACAAGGGCCGTAAGGTCGCTGACGTTTAGTCAGAGCTTCAACCAAGGGGTGGTGCGCAACCGTGTCAGGTTCTGACGCAAATCCCGGAACAGATGCTCCTGCAGCGGTCTCTGCTGCAGGAGTTTCTGCTGCCCGGGGACAGACAGGGGCGCCGGAGAATCCGATGGCGGCCCTGCAGGAGATTCTTGGCGTGCAGGTCGACGCCGGTCTTCTCGAACTCGCGTTGACACACCGCTCATACGCGTACGAGAACGGTGGCCTGCCCACGAACGAACGCCTGGAATTTCTGGGCGACTCGATTCTGGGCCAGGCGGTGACCGTGATGCTGTACCGCGATTACCCGCAGCTGCCGGAGGGCGACCTTGCCAAGCGCCGGGCCAGCCTGGTGTCCACGGCCGCCCTGTCCGAAATCGCCCGCGGTATCGGCTTGGGTCGTTTTGTGCGCCTCGGACGCGGGGAAACCCTCACCGGTGGCCGCGACAAGTCGTCGATCCTGGCCGACACCGTCGAGGCGCTCATCGGCGCGGTCTACCTCGACACCGGCGTGGACTCCGCGACGCGTTTTGTCATGCGGCTGTTGCAGCCCATGCTGGCGGACCCCGGCCACTTCGGGATCTCGATGGACCCCAAGACCAGCCTGCAGGAAGCCGCCGCGCGGTTGGGAGCCGGAGTTCCGGTGTACACCGTCGCCGAAAGCGGACCGGACCACTCCAAAGTCTTCGTGGCCACCGTGAGTGTCGGCACCGCCGTGACGGCCACCGGCGAGGGCACCAGCAAGAAGCATGCCGAGATGGCCGCGGCGCTTGAGGCGTGGACCCGCCTGCGTGCCGTGCGCCGCTGACACGTGCCTGAACTTCCCGAAGTCGAGGTCGTGCGGACCGGCCTGGAAACCGCCGTGTCCGGCGCCGCGATCACGGGTGTCGAAATCTTCGACGAGAGGTCCCTTCGTCGCCACGACCGCTCGCTCGGCGATTTCGAAGCGCTCGTGACCGGCGCCCGGATCGAGGCCGCCGTGCGCCGGGGCAAGTTCCTCTGGTTCCCGCTGGCCGTCGCACCGGGGGAGGCGCCGGGGTCGGGCGCGCGCCGGGCCATCGTGGCCCACCTCGGGATGAGCGGACAGGTGCTGTTGCGTACCCCGGGTGAGACCCCGGAAAAGCTGCTGCGCATCCGCCTGACCCTGCAGAACCCCGAACACGGTGAACTGGCCCTGCACTTCGTGGACCAGCGCATCTTCGGCAGCATGGCCGTCGACACGATGCAGGCCACCGACGACGGCCGGTCGGCCGGTTACGCAGGGCCCGGCATGGCCCCAGGCCGGCCAACCACCGGTACCGCGGATGCGCTCCCGGCCTGGTCCGGCCTCATCCCCAGCCAGGTGGCGCACATCGGCCGGGACCCGCTCGACCCGGCGTTCTCCGCCCCGGCCTTCTACCGAGCGCTGGCCCGCACCAGGTCAGGCATCAAACGGGTGTTGCTCGACCAGCAGGTCGTCAGCGGGATCGGCAACATCTATGCGGACGAGGCACTCTTCGACGCCCGGGTGCACTTCGACCAGCCGGCCGCGACGCTGTCCGCGGCGAGCGCCCGCCGCCTACTCACCGCCGTCCGCGCGATTCTGCTGCGGGCGTTGGCCGAGGGCGGCACCAGCTTCGACGCCCAGTACGTGAACGTCAACGGCCAGTCCGGCTACTTCGCGCACAGCCTCAACGCCTACGGGCAACACGGTAAGCCCTGCCCCCGCTGCGGCACCGACCTCGTGCGGGTCAAATTCATGAACCGCTCGTCGCACTACTGCCCGCGCTGTCAGCGGCTGCGCTGACCTTCCGCCAGGCACCCTCGTAGCCCATCGGAACGAAACCGAGCGCCTCGTTGACGTCGAGCATGTAGCGGTTCTCTTCGGCGTTGAACGTGGTCACTGCCGGATGCCGGGGATGCTCACGGGCCAGGCTCTGCAGATTGGCCAGCTTCATGAGCATGCCGAGCCGGTGTCCGCGGTGCTCCCGAAGCACCAGTGTGTCCTCCTGGGTCACGGCCCGGCTGGTGTCGCCGGGCACCGACAGCTCGGTGAAACCGGCCAGGCGACCGCTGGGCCGGTGCAGGACAGCGGTCACCAGCGTCCGGCCGGGGCCTGCCGCGTACGCGTCCTGTTCGCTGCGTAGCCGTTCCACGCTCCACACGTCTTCAGGCTCTTCCAGACCCGCCGTCGGGGCATCTGTCGACATGCGGGTGTACAGCAGGGCCATGTCCTCGAGCCAGCGCTCCGGGGTGCGCCCGGTCCAGGACAGCACCGAATAGTCCTCGCCGGCGCGGGCCGCCGCCTCCCTGAGCTGCCGGGCGAGGACGGCGGGGTCCACCGGCAGTTGCAGCCGGCTGCCGCGTTCCACCTGCTCGAGCCGGTACCCCCTGTGCAGCAGAAAACGCACCTCGGGGTTGGCCAGCGGCACCGATCCGAAACCCGTGGGCGGGACGAGGCGTTCGCCGGGGCCGGGCGGGGAAACCGCGTAGATCACCCTGCTGCTGCGGTGCTCGGCGGCGGCCAGGGTCTCCAGGACGTCCAACAGTGCGCTGCCGATGCCCCGGCCCCGCCATTCGGGCAGGACCTCGACGGTGAACCAGGCGAACTCCGACGACGGGTCCGCCTGCGTCTCGTAGGCGGCCCGGCCCACGATCGCCCCCGCGACGCGGGCCACGAACATCCGACGAGGAGAGTGCTCGGGGGTGAGGTAGCCCGGCAGCAGTTCCTCCGCCGACTGGGCCAGCTCACCGGTGCCGTACGCGTGGGCCTCCACCCGGTTGCGCACGTCGACGGCCGCGACGAACTCCGGCCAACCCGTCGCGCCGGGCGCCGCCGGAACGCTCAATTCATCGATGCCCAACGAATGACTCTCCATGTCCGCAGAGCCTAGACCCGGTGTCGCGGAACTGACACACTCCCGGGGGATCTCGAGGCGGTCAGATCCCAGTAAACGAGCGGCGGTCCGGTACCGTGGACTGAGTCAGACACTTTAGCGGGAAGGACGAGCGGGTTGTACCTGAAGAGCCTCACCCTCAAAGGTTTCAAGTCCTTCGCGCAGTCGACGACCTTCGCGTTCGAACCCGGCGTCACCTGCGTCGTGGGTCCCAACGGCTCCGGCAAGTCCAACGTCGTTGACGCCCTGGCCTGGGTGATGGGCGAGCAGGGGGTGAAGACGCTCCGTGGCGGCAAGATGGAGGACGTCATCTTCGCCGGCACCTCCACCAGGGGACCGCTTGGCCGCGCCGAGGTGATCTTGTCGATCGACAACAGCGACGGGGCGTTGCCCATCGAGTACGCCGAGGTGACCATCTCGCGCACCCTGTTTCGCAACGGCGGCAGCGAGTACGCCATCAACGGCCGCACCTGCCGGCTGCTCGACGTGCAGGAGCTGCTCAGCGACTCCGGTCTCGGCCGGGAGATGCACGTCATCGTCGGCCAGGGCCAGTTGGATGCCGTGCTGCGCGCCAGCCCGGAGGAACGCCGCGGTTTCATCGAGGAAGCCGCCGGAATCCTCAAGCACCGTCGCCGCAAGGAAAAGACCGTGCGCAAGCTCGAGGCCATGCAGACCAACCTCACCAGGCTCAGCGACCTCGCCGGGGAGATCCGCCGGCAGCTCAAGCCGCTCGGCCAACAGGCTCAGGTGGCCAGGCAGGCCCAGCAGATCGCCGCCACCGTGCGGGACGCGCGGGCGCGGCTGCTCGCCGATGATGTGATCGTGCTGCGCAGGGCCCTTGACGCCCACGGCCGCACCGAAAGCGAACGGCACTCCGAACGCCTGGTGGTCCAGGAACAGCTCGACCACAACCAGGTGCGGGTGCGCCGGCTGGAGGACGCGCAGGTAGGCGATGCTGTGGACATCGCCCGGCGCACGGCGTTCGCCCTTGAATCCGCCCAGGAACGGCTGCGCGGGCTGTACACCCTCGCCAACCAGCGGCTCGCCCTGCTGGGCACCCAGGCTGAACCTGTCGAACGGGCCGCGAGCGTCACCCCGCAGCGGGTCGAGGATGCCGCGGCGGAAGTGGACCGCCTGCGGGCGGGCATCGCGACGGCCGAGGACGCCTGGGCCAGGGCACGCACCACGACGGCCTCGGTGCGCCGCGACTTGGACGCCGTCGACGACGAGATCGCGGCACAGTCCGCCCTCGTCTCCCGTCATGACCTCGAGGTGTCCCAGCTCGCCGGCGAGTCCGACACCGCAGCGTCCCGATTGGCCGCTGTGCGCGGGGAGGTGCTGCGCCAGCAGGATGCCCTCGACTCCGCCCGCGATCGACTCGCCGCATCCCGCCAGCAGCTGGCCGACCTCGACGAGGACGCCGACGACGCGGCGAACGATGTCGACCTCGACGAGGTCGTGGACCTAGCCCAGGCCGAGGTGTCGCAGGCCGAGGCCGAGATCGAGCGGCTCCGCGAGCTCCTGCACGGCCAGGAGCGGGAACGGGATGCGCTGGCGGCCCGCACGAGCGCCCTCACCCTGGCACTCGGCCAAAAAGACGGTTCCTCGGCCCTCCTCGAAGCCGATCTGGCCGGCATCCGCGGTCTGGTCGCCGAGGTCATGAGCGTGCGCCCCGGTTTCGAGCGCGCCGTCGCGGCGGCGCTCGGCTCCCTCGCCGATGCCGTGGCCGCCGATGACCGGGATGCCGCGGTCGCCGCGGTCGGACACGCAGACGCGCTGCACCTCGGCCGGGTGGAACTGGTGCTCGCCGGGGCCGCCGACGCCGGGTCCGCCGGGTCTGCTGCTCAGCCTGACCTCTCCGGCCTGCCGGGAGTCGTGGCCGCGCACACCGTCGTCGACGCACCGCCCGGCGTGCTCGGGCTGCTCGAGGGCACCCTCATCGTCGACGATCTGACCGCCGCCGTCGCGGCATCCGATGCCCTGGCCGCGTCCGGGCAGGGATCGACAGCCACCATCATCACCCGCGCGGGGGATGTGCTCACCGCCCACGCGCTGCGCGGCGGCTCCGGTGCCGCCCCCAGCAAACTGGAACTCGTCACCGAACGTGACGAGGCCGCGCACCGACTGGCCGAGGTGACGAGCCTGCTCGGCATCGTCTCCGGCGATCTCGGCGAACAGCGCACCCTCCTGGCCGGCGCTCGGGACCGGTCCAGGTCGGCCCAGGCCCGGCTCCGCGAGCACAACACCCTGGCGGCCGCCCGCGCGGACCGGCGCAACCGACTGACCGTGCAGGTCGACGCCGCGGCCGCGGATTTTGACAGGCTGTCGGCCGCGGCCGAGCTCGCCTCCTCAGGTGTCGCCGAGGCCGAGAGGGCCGCCAGGAAAGCAGCCGCCGCTCTGGACATCAGACGCTCCACGCCGCGGCCCATCCTGGACGTCACCGCCCGCGACGCCCTGTACGCAGAACTCGAGCGGGCCAGGGAGACCGAGATCGAGTCGCGTCTGCAGGTGGATACCGCCAAAGAGCGCCTGCGTGGCGGCCAGGCCCGCGTTCTCTCCCTGACCCGGCAACTCGAATCCGACCGGGCCGAGGCGGACGCCGCCGCCCGCCGGGCCGTTCTCCGCCGCCGGCAGGTGGATGCAGCATCCGCCGTTGCCGACGCGCTGCCGCCGGTGCTCGCGTCGGTCGACGGCGCCGTGGCCCAGGCGCGGCAGCGGCTGGCCGTCGCCGAGGCCGAACGGACCAGCCAGAACGACGAGCTGAGCACCCTCCGTCGGGCCGAGAGCGAACTGCGCAGCCGGTTGCAGGCCATCACGGAAAACGTACACGGCCTCGAACTGGCGATCTACGAGAAAAAACTGCAGTTGTCGGCGCTTCTCGAGCGCGCGGCCAGCGAACTGGGCCTGGTGGAGGACGTCCTCGTCGGCGAATACGGCCCGGACCAGCTCGTGCCCGCCGACGGCGAGGCCTCATCGGCCACGCCGTACGACCGGGAGGAGCAGCGGGCGCGCCTGGCGGCCGCCGAACGCAAGTATGCCCGTCTGGGGCGGATCAACCCGCTCGCGCTCGAGGAATTCGCGGCGCTGGAACAACGCCACCTATTCCTCACCGAGCAGCTCACCGACCTCACCACCACCAGGGCCGATCTGATGACCATCATCGAGGACATCGATGTGAAGATGGGGACCATTTTCGCCAGCGCTTTCGAAGACACCCAGGCGGCCTTCGCCGAGGTGTTCCCGGTGCTGTTCCCCGGTGGCAGCGGCAGCATCCAGCTCACCGACCCCGCGAACATGCTCACCACCGGGATCGAGGTGTCGGTGAAGCCGGCGGGCAAGAAGATCGAGCGACTGTCGCTGCTCTCCGGCGGCGAACGGTCGCTGGCCGCTGTGGCCCTGCTCATCGCGATCTTCAAGGCCAGGCCGAGCCCGTTCTACATCATGGACGAGGTCGAGGCCGCGCTGGACGACGCGAACCTGGGCCGGCTGCTGACCATCTTCGAGGATCTGCGGGCCACCAGCCAGCTCATCGTCATCACCCACCAGAAGCGCACCATGGAAATCGCGGATGCGCTGTACGGCGTCTCGATGCGGCAGGACGGAGTGTCCGCTGTGGTCGGCCAGCGCATCGTGCGCGAGACGGAACAGGCGTCCTGAGCCACGTCTCGTGTCGCTACGTCTCGGCTAGGTCGGCAGCGGCCGGTTGCTGCGGAACAGGTTCTCCGGGTCGACCCTCGCCTTGATCCCGGCCAGGCGTTGCAGTTCCTCCGGCGTGAACGCCACACCCAGATCCTGGCCGGCCGCGAGCATCGTCGGCACGATGCGGGGCACACCCACGGCATGCACGGTATCCTCCAGCGGTTGGAACACCAGATGGCGGTCGGAGGCGGCCGGAACCGGCGCGCCCGGCGGCAGGATCGCCGCCGCGAAGAGCATGAACCCGGCGTCGAGGTGGCCGACGACTCCGTCGGCGCCGACCGTCGGGTCGCCGATCAACCCGCCTAGCGGCCGCAGCTGCAGCAGGGACAGTCCGGCGTAGCTCGCGGTGTGGAAGGCCTCGACGAGGCTCGCGATGGTGGCGGTGTCGAGATCGCTGACGGTCCTGGACCAGTCCAGCGTCGCCGAGGGTTCCTGCGGTTCTCCGGATACCTCGCCCAGCTGGCCGATCGAGAACGGCCGGCACAGGTTGGCGATGACCGGGGCGATCGACACGAGCGGAGCGAGCAGGGCGCTCCCCGCCGCTTCCGACCCCACAAAAACCGCATCAACCTGGGTGAAGCTCCGCCCGCGCAGAAGCTCGGGCACCTGCTCGACGTCGGGCAGGTTGATCAGGCCCAGGAACAGGCTCAGTTCCGGCGGCGCATCCAGCAGGATGTCGGCCGCGGCTCCGAAGACCACCTCGGCCGATTCGGCGGGAAACAGGATCTTGCCGCCGAAGAGGTCGGCCGCCGGGTACAGCTCGATCTCCAGGGCGGTCACCACGCCGAAAAGCCCGCCGGCGCCTCGCAGGCCCCAGAGCAGATCCGGGTCGCTGTCTTTGGTGACGCGGCGCAGCACCCCGGTGGCGTCGATCAGCTCGACGGCTCGAATCGAGTGCGCGGCCAGCCCCTGCCACCGGCTGAACCAGGAGTGCCCGCCGGAGAGCAGGTACCCCGTGACGCTGACGTCGGGGTTGGTGCCGGCCAGAGCGATCAGGCCGGTGCCGTCGAGACGGTTGAGTAGGGTTCCCCAGGGCACGCCGGCGCCGACGCGTGCGAACCGGGCGACGACATTCACGGTGACCTCGTCGAAGGCACTGGTGCGCACGAGGATCTGGCCGGCGAGGTCGGCGGCGGCGCCATGCCCCCGCGGCTGCACGGTCACCCCCAGGCCGGCCTCCCTGGCCGCGACGATGACCTGCCTGAGGTCGCGCACAGAGCGCGGCCGCACGACGGCGCTCGGCTGCTGGTCGACGGCGAGGTTCCACGGGGCGCGGGCGTCGTCCCAGCCTGCTTCGCCGGGCAGCACCAGAGCGCCTTCGAGAATCCCGCTGAGGCCGATGAGGGCAGGATGCGCGCCGGACGCCGGCGATTGCATGGGCTGTGGTGTGGTGCTCATGGGCGTCCTTTCGACGGGCGATGCTTTCACCGACGCAAGGCCGACCCGCGCGGCGACTACCGTGACGATACCCAGCACCGCGGCGGCCCGCCACCCCGGGCGCCGGTGCACCTGTCAGTGTGCGGTGCTTACCCCCAGCAGGTCCTGGCTGATGATCGCGGCCGTGCGGGCACCGGCGCCGGCCGCCACGATCAGCTGCTGGGGTCCGGGCGCCGCGACGTCCCCGGCGGCGTAGAGCCCCAGCACGCTGGTGCGCCCGTTGCGGTCGGTGAGCAACTGGGCGTGCTCGTCCCCGGCGACGTTCAGCCCGGTCAGGAACTCCACGGCGGGATGCCAGAGCGGCCGCACGAACCCGCCGGTGACCGGGATCCGGTCACCGCCAGACACCCGCACCGCGGCGAGCCGCCCCCGGTCGCCTTCGAGGTCGGTGATGCGGCGTCGTTCGACGCTGATGCCGCGCCCGCGCAGCACCCGTTCCTGGCCGGCGGAGACGGCGCCGGTCTCGTCGCTGAAGAGTGAGCCGTTGGTGAACACCGTCAGCGTGCGGGTCCACTGGGAGACCAGGAGCGCCCGGGCGAACAGGTCCTCGGTCTCGCCGATCAGCGCCAGCGGTTGATCACCCAGCTCGTAGCCGTCGCAGGCGGCGCAGCTGAACAGGCTCATGCCATAGAACCCGCGGATGTTGGGAACATCCGGAAGCGTCTCGCGCAGCCCGGTGGCCACGAGCACCGCGCGGCTGGCCACGGTTCGACCGGCACTTGACGGGCTTCCGAGCGTCACGGCGAACGGGTGCGAGTCGTCCTCCTCGGACAGCTCGCGGGTTCGCCGGACCGCGCGCACCGAGGTACGCCGCAAGATCTGGGCGCCTGGATAGCCCTCGACCTCTGCCCTGGCCAGCCGGCGCAGCTCGTGCGGAGGGACCCCGTCCCTGGTGAGGAAGCCGTGCGAGATCATGGTCGCCGCGTTCCGGGGCCGGTCGCTGTCGATGACGAGCACGGTGAGGCGGGCCCTGCTCAGGTTCAGCGCCGCCGAGAGGCCGGCAGGACCGGCGCCGATCACGACGCAGTCATAGCGGTCCTGGTCGTCGTGGTCCAGGGCCTCAGCCACCGAGTGCGCCCTGGCGAGGCAGCTCGGCGATGACCGGGTGGTCATAGCCGAGCACACCGGTTTTCGCGGCGCCGCCGGGGGAGCCGAGCTCGACGAAGAAGTCCACATTGGCCCGGTAGTAGTCGGACCAGGCTTCGGGCAGGTCGTCCTCGTAGTAGATGGCCTCCACCGGGCAGACCGGTTCGCAGGCGCCGCAGTCGACACACTCGTCGGGGTGGATGTACAGGGACCGTTCGCCCTCGTAGATGCAGTCGACCGGGCACTCGTCGACGCAGGCGCGATCCTTCACGTCCACGCAAGGCAGCGCGATGACATAGGTCACGAGGACACCAGCGAGACTTCGGCGGCGATCAGCACCTGCTCGTCGCGGGGCACGACCTTCACCCGTTCCCGGGTCAGCTCCGAGAGGTCGGCATCGCCGAGGGCCCGTTCGTGGGCGTCCAGGGCCAGCCAGCCGGGCCAGGTGGTGTAGCGGATGCCGCGCTCGCCGAGCAGTCGCAGGACGGCGTCCTGGGCGGGGTCGGCCGGTTCAGGCAGCAGTGCCAGGTCCTCGACCAGGTGGGTGATCGTCTCCAGTGCGTCGCCCTTGGTGTGGCCGATCAGCCCGACCGGGCCACGCTTGATCCAGCCCGTGGTGTAGAGCCCGGGCAGGGGCGTGCCGTGCTCGTCGATGACGCGGCCTTCGTCGCTGGTGATGACGCCGCGGGCGTCGTCGAAGGGCACATCGGGCAGCGCGCTGCCGCGGTAGCCGACCGCGCGGTAGACGGCCTGCAGCGGGTAATCGAGGATCTGCCCGGTGCCGCGCACGCCCCCGTCGCCGGTCGGCGTGGTGCGTTCGAAGCGCATCCCCTCGACTCTGTCGGTGCCGTAAACCTCTACCGGGCTGTGCAGGAAGTGCAGGTGCAACCGCCGGGACGCTCCGGTGGGCTCCCGGGTGAGCCAGCCGTTCAGGGTGCGGCTCATCACCTTGACCTGGTTGCTGGAAGCGGCCAGGCGGGCCTCGGAGTCGGCGTCCCTGGGGAAGTCCTCCTCGTAGACGATCACGTCGACGTCGGGGATATCGCCGAGTTCGCGCAGTTCTATCGGGGTGAACTTCACCTGGCCGGGACCGCGCCGGCCGAAGACGTGCACGTCGGTGACCGGCGAGCCCGCCAGGCCGGCGTGCACGTTGGCGGGGATGTCGGTGCTGAGCAGGTCGGCGGGGTGCTTGGCCAGCATCCGCGCCACGTCGAGGGCCACGTTGCCGTTGCCGATCACCGCGATGTCGGTGGCGTCCAGCGGCCAGTCCCGCGGCACATCCGGATGCCCGTCGAACCACGAGACGAAGTCGGCCGCTCCGTAGGATCCGGGCAGGGTGATGCCGGGGATCGGCAGGTCGGTGTCGCGGATCGCCCCGGTGGCGAAGATGACGGCGTGGTAGTGCCGGCGCAGGTCGGCCAGGCTCAGGTCGGTGCCGTAGCCCACGTTGCCGAGGAACCTGATGGTGCCGGCATCGAGCATCTCGTGCAGGGAGGTGACGATGCCCTTGATGCGGGGATGGTCGGGAGCCACGCCGTAGCGGATCAGGCCGTAGGGGGCGGGCAGGGTGTCGAACAGGTCGATGCCGACCTCACCGCCGGTCGCCCGCACGGCCGTGCCGAGGATGTTGCCGGCGTAGATGCCGGCGGGGCCGGCGCCGATGATGGCGACGCGCAGTGGCTGGGGCGCGGAGGGCGTCCGGGTCATGAGTGGCCTTTCGAAAGAGCGGGGTCGGACGTGCGTGACGGGGTGGGGTGAATCGGTGGGTCCTGGTTCGCCTACCGGCGCGCGCCGGGGGCGAGGCCACGGCGGCGCAGGAGCCGGCGCTCGAGCGGGGCGAAGGCGGTCAGTTCCACCAGAATGCCCACGGCTAGGATGACCAGGATGGTCGCGAGCACCGCGGAAAGGTCGGCGAGTTCCCGGCTCTGCTGCAGCATGGTGCCGAGCCCGAATCCGATCGAGCCGCCTACCACGATGATCTCCGCAGCCATCAGAGACCGCCAGGCGAAGGCCCACCCCTGTTTGAGCCCGGAGAAGTACCCGGGCAGGGCGGCCGGGAGCACGACCAGGGTGGCGAGTTCGATGCGGGAGGCGCCCAGCACGGTGCCGACCTTGCGCAGCTGCGGGGGAACCTGGTCGATGCCGGAGACCAGCCCGTTCGCGATCGACGGGACGGCGCCCATCAGCACCACGAAGTAGACGGTGGCGTCGGTCAGGCCGAACCAGATGATCGCGGCGGGCACCCAGGCCACGGACGGCAGCACCTGCAGACCGGACAGGAGCGGCCCGAGGGCACGCCGGAGCAGCCGCCACTCGGCCAGCAGCAGCCCGAGCGGGGTACCGATCGCGACGGCGATGAGGAAGCCGGCTCCGCCGCGGGACAGGCTGGTGAGAACCGCCTGCTGCAGTCGGCCGTCGTTCCACTGCTCGACAAGCGACCCGGCCACGTTCACCGGGCCCGGTGCCAGGTCGGGTCGGGGCTGGGCGATCACGGTGTAGAACTGCCAGGCCACGATCAGCGCCACCACCAGCAGGACCGGTGGCAGCACCCCGCCGAGAAACCGGCGCCAGCGGCCCTTCTCGGTCAAGGGCACGGTCTGGAGGGCGTCCAAACCCGATTCGAGGCGTCGGAGCTCGTCGTGATCACCGACGCTGCGGGGCGCGGCGGAAGAACTGTGCAGCTTGGTGTCAGGCAGCATTGCGGCGGATCTCCTCTCGTAGCTGGTCGGTGATCTCGATGGCCAGGCGGGACACCTCGGGGGACTCGATCCGCCGGGTCCCGGTGTCGTCGATGCGCCATTCGTTGGCGATGCGGCCCGGGCGAGAGGACATGAGCACCACCCGCTGGCCGAGCCGGGCTGCCTCGCGCACGTTGTGGGTGACGAAGATGATGGTCCGGCCGGTCTCCCGCCAGACCCGCTCCAGTTCCTCGTGCAGCAGGTCCCGGGTGATGGCGTCGAGGGCCGCGAAGGGTTCGTCCATCAGTAGGACCTTGCGGTCCTGGGCGAGGGCCCTGGCCAGGGCCACTCGCTGGCGCATGCCGCCGGAGAGCTCGTGCGGGCGTTTCTGGGCGGCATCGGCGAGGTTGACGAGGTCGAGCAGCTCCAGGGCCTGGGCGCGGCGCTGGGACCTGGGCACCCCCCGGAGCTTGAGAGCGAGTTCGACGTTGCGTCCGGCGGTCAGCCACGGGAAGAGCGCCGACTCCTGGAACATCACCGCCGCGCTGCCGCTGGTCACGGTGACTGTGCCCTCGGTCGGGTGTTCGAGACCGGCGATGATGGTGAGCAGGGTGGATTTGCCGCAGCCGGAGGCGCCGAGCAGGCAGAGGAACTCGCCGGGTGCCACGGTGAGGGTGATGTTGTCCAGAACGACAGGGCCGGTCGGTCCGAACCGTTTGCCGAGTGAGTCGATGCGGATCGCTGGAGTCACACCGAGAGGCTGCGTGGTCGGTGCCTGGGGCGTGTCGGTGAAGGTCTGCACGATTACTCGGTTCCGAGCCCGGCAGCGGCGACCGGTTGCCCGCCGGCCGCCGTGAGGACCCTGTTCAGCGGTGCCAGGTCGAAGAGCCCGTCCAGGCTCCCGGTTTTGGCGGTGCCGACGTCGACTCCGGCTTGCAGCAGCAGAGGGAAGGCCGCCGCGAGCGGGTCGGTCGTGAACGTCACGCCGGTGAGGGCGCGGGCGAGAACTGCGTCGGGCAGCGGCGTGCCGGTGTCCGCAACGAGGGTGCGGTTGATCGCGGCGGCGGCCTGGTCGGGGTTGGCGGTGAGCCAGTCGACGGATGCCGTGTGGCCGGCGACGAGAGCCTGCACGGTTTCCGGGTGCGCGGCCAGGAAATCGGCCCCCACCACCAGCACCGTGGTCGGGAACGCGCCGTCCGGCCAGAGCGAGGCCTCATCGACGAGGACGGTGGCACCGGCCTCGAGGATGAACCTGGACACCCAGGGTTCGGGGAGCCACGCGCCGTCGATCTTGCCGCTCTGGAAGAGGGTGAGGGCCTGGGCGTTGTCGGTCGGGGCGATATCCACGTCGCCGTCGCCGCCGGTGGTGCTTGTCGAGTAGCCCTGCTCGCCGAGCCAGGAGCGCAGCGCGACATCCTGCGTGTTGCCCAGCTGCGGGCTGGCGATCGTGGTTCCAGCCAGGTCGCTCGCGTCGGTGATTCCGGGTCGCACGACCAGCGCGGCCCCGCCGCTGGTGGCCCCGGCCACGATCCGAACCGACTGGCCGGCGCTCTGCACAAAACTGTTCACCGCGGGGTTGGGGCCCAGGTAGGCCGCGTCGATGGCCCCAGCGCTGAGGGCTTCGATGGCGGCGGGGCCGGCGCTGAAGACCTGGGTGGTCAGCGTGGTGTCGCCGAGCGCATCCGCCAGCAGCCCCTGATCCAGCCCGACCAGTGCCGGGGCGTGGGTGACGTTGTCGAAGTAGCCCAATCGGAGCTCGGCGGCCGGCCCGGCCGGTTCCGCGGCACTGCGGGAGACGGAGCATCCGCCCAGCAGCACTGGAATCAGGGCGGCGGCCAACAGGAGGCGGCCGGCCGGACGGGCGGTGCGGGCGCTCATGCCTGCCCTCCGGTTCCGGCAGCAGTCCCGGCAACCGTCCTGGCAGCCGTCACGATTCCGGCGGCCAGTGTCGCGCCATCCTGCGGCTGGATCACCAGGAACGCGCCGGCTCTTCGGTTCGCCGCGTAGGTTTCCACCGGGAGGGCGGCGGACAGCCGCACGGTGACCTGTCCGATGTCGTTGATCTCGAGCGCTGGAGCGACTTCGAGGTCCAGGGTGTCCAGGTTGAGCCGGCCGGTGATGGTTCCGACGATGGCCTGCACGGTGTGCGTGCCGAACTTGACCAGCACCCGGGCGCCGGGCTGCAGGGCCCGGAGGTCGAGCCAGAACAGGTCGGCGGCCAGCTCCTTCACGGGTTCGGGCATGGTGCCGGCCGTGCCGATGACGGCGCCGCGGGCGATGTCGAGGTCGTCGCGCAGCCGCAGGGCGACCGACTGCGGTGCCACGGCCTCGTCGAGTGCGATTCCGGCGAAGTCGATGCCGGTCACGACGGTGCTGGCGCCGCCGGGGGTCACCGTGACGGTGTCGCCCACCCGCACGGTCCCTGACGCCACCTGGCCGGCGTACGCCCGGTAGTCGCGGTAGTCCGCGGCATCTTCCGGCGCAACGGCGACGGCGCCCTGGGGGCGCAGCACGAGCTGCACCGGCAGCCTGAACGACTCCACGTTCGTGGCGACGTCGTCAGCGGCGGGCAGGGTCTCCAGCAGCTCGAGCAGGCTCGGGCCGTCGTACCAGGGCGTGTTCGGCGACCTCTCGACGACGTTGTCGCCCACGAGGGCCGAAACCGGGATGACGTGCACAGCGCCCAACCCCAGCTCGTCGGTGACCCGGCGCACGGCCGCGGCGACAGCGCCGAACGCGGCCTCGTCGTAATCCTGCAGATCGATCTTGTTCACCGCGATGACGATGTGGGGCACCCGCAGCAGTTTCACGACGGACAGGTGCCTGCGAGTCTGTTCGAGCACGCCCTTGCGCGCATCGATGAGCATGATGACGGCATCCGCCGTGGTGGCACCGGTGACCATGTTGCGGGTGTACTGAACGTGGCCGGGGCAATCGGCCAGGATGAACGAGCGCTGATCGGTGGCGAAGTACCGGTAGGCGACGTCGATGGTGATGCCCTGCTCGCGCTCGGCCCGGAGCCCGTCGGTGAGCAGCGCAAAATCGATGCCGCCGGCCGCGCCGCCGAAGCCGCGCTCGGTGGAGGTACGGGTGACGGTGTCGAGCTGGTCGGCGAGGATCGCCTTCGAATCGTGCAGCAGCCGGCCGACCAGGGTGGACTTGCCGTCGTCGACGGAACCGGCGGTCGCGAATCTGAAGAGGGTCCCCTCTGAACGTTCGAGCTGTACCTGAGTCATTAGAAATACCCGTCCTTCTTGCGATCTTCCATGGCGGCTTCTGAGATCCGGTCATCGGCGCGGGTCGCGCCGCGTTCGGTGATGGTGCTCACGGCGATTTCGCGTACGACGTCCTGCACGGATGCGGCGTCGGAGTCGACGGCGCCGGTGCAGCTCATGTCGCCCACGGTGCGGTACCTGACCGTGCGCGAGACGACGGTCTCATTGGCCAGCGGGGCGCTGACCGGGCCGACGGCGCGCCACATGCCGTCGCGACGGTAGACCTCGCGCTCGTGCGCGTAGTACAGCGCGGGCAGCCTGATGCCCTCCCGCTCGATGTAACGCCAGACGTTGAGCTCGGTCCAGTTGCTGATCGGGAACGCCCGTACGTGCTGGCCGACAGTGTGGCGGCCGTTGTAGAGGTTCCAGAGTTCGGGGCGCTGGTTGCGCGGGTCCCACTGGCCGAACTCGTCGCGGAGCGAGAGGATGCGCTCCTTCGCACGGGCCTTGTCCTCGTCGCGGCGGGCACCGCCGAAGACGGCGTCGTGGCGGCCGGCGGCGATCGCGTCGAGCAGCGGCAACGTCTGCAGGGGGTTGCGGGTGCCGTCGGCGCGTTCCGTCAGGCGGCCGTCGTCGATATAGTCCTGCACCCTGGCCACCTCGAGGCGGAGACCCAGACGGGCCACGGTCTCGTCACGGAACTCGAGGACCTCGGGAAAGTTGTGCCCGGTGTCCACGTGCAGGAGCGGGAACGGCACCTTCCCCGGCCAGAACGCCTTCGCGGCCAGGTGCAGCACGACCACCGAGTCCTTGCCGCCGGAGAACAGCAGCACGGGGCGTTCGAACTCGGCGACCACCTCACGGATGATGTGGATCGCCTCGCTCTCGAGCACGTCGAGCTGGCTCAACCCGGTGCTGTCGGTGGAAGCGGCGCGGTCGATGGCGCGGTCGATGGTGGGGGCGGGGAGAGCGTTCACAGGTGGAGTCCGCATTCTGTCTTCGCCAGGCTGGCCCAGCGTCCGGATCGGGGATCGTCGCCTTCGGCGACGGGTTTGGTGCACGGCGCGCAGCCGATGGAGGGGTAGCCCTGGGCCATCAGCGGATTGACCGGCACGTTGTGCGTGCCGGCGTAGTCCAGGATGTCCTCGAAGCTCCAGGCGGCGAGCGGATTGACCTTGACGAGGCCGTTGCGTTCGTCCCAGGCGATCAGCGGCGTGTTCGCCCGGGTGGGGGCCTCGTCGCGGCGTACGCCGGTGAACCAGACCTCGTAGCCACCGAGCACCCGGTGCAGGGGATCGACCTTGCGCAGCGCGCAGCACAGGTTCGGGTCCCTGGCGAACAGCTCGGAACCGTGCTCGGCGTCCTGCTCGGTCACCGTGCGCTCGGGCAGCACGTCGACGATGCGTACGGGCAGCAGCCTGGCTACGTCGCCCCGGGTGTCGTGGGTCTGGGCGAAGTGGTAGCCGGTGTCGAGGAAAAGCACGTCAACGCCGGGCAGTCGCCGGGACACGGTGTGGGGGAGCACGGCGTCGGCCATCGAGCAGGCGACCGCGGCGGCCTCCGCGCCGAAGTTGCGGGCCACCCAGGCGATGACCTCGTCGGCGGATGCCTCGTCCAGCTCGGCAGCGCCGGCCGCGGCCAGGGCGCGCAGCTCGTCGGGGGAGCGGCGGGTGCTCGTGGGAGTGCCGGTGCTGCTCATAACAGAGCCTCCTCGTTTGCGCGGTGCGCCCAGACCGCGAAGGTCTCGGTGTCACCCCTGTCGGCCAGGAAACGGAGGACGATGCGCTCCACATAGTCCGCGAGGTCGTCTGCGGTGACCTTGAGACCACGCACGGTGCGGCCGAGGCCGGCCTCATCGCGGCCGACGGAGGCCAGGCCCCCGCCGAGGTGCACCTGGAAACCGGGGACCTGGCCGCCGTTCCCGTCGGCGAGGAGCTGGCCTTTGAGGCCGATGTCGGCGGTCTGGATGCGGGCGCAGGAGTTGGGGCAGCCGTTCACGTGCAGGCTGATCGGTTGCGGCACGTCGATGCCGGCCAAGCGTTTCTCGAGTTCGAGAACGGCGTCGGTCGCGGTCTGCTTGGTCTCGACGATGGCGAGCTTGCAGAACTCGATGCCGGTGCAGGCGATGGTCGTACGGCGGAACAGGCTGGGGCGGGCGGCGAGGCCGAGCGTGTCGAGGGCGGTGATGAGCGGTTCGACGTCTTCTTCTCGGATGTCCAGAAGTACGAGTTTCTGGTGCGGCGTGGTGCGCAGCCGCCCGGAGCCGTGCTGCTCGAGGAGGTCGGCGAGTCGTGTGAGCATGGTGCCGGAGACCCGGCCGACAAACGGGGTGACACCGATGTAGAACCGGCCGTCGACCTGCTTGTGCACGCCGATGTGGTCACCGTGCTGGGTCGGCGTCGGGGCGGGCGGGCCGTCGGGCAGTGCCTCGAACAGATACTCGTCTTCAAGGACCTGACGGAATTTCTCCGGCCCCCAGTCCGCCAGCAGGAACTTCAACCTGGCCTTGTTGCGCAGGCGCCGGTATCCGTAGTCGCGGAAGATGGAGGCAACGCCGAGCCACACGTCGGCGACCTTCTCGGGTGAGACGAAGGCACCCAGGCGCTCGCCGAGCCGGGGGTTGGCCGAGAGGCCGCCACCCACCCAGAGGTCGTAACCGAGGCCGAGCTCCGGATGCCGCAGGGCGACGAAGCCGACGTCGTTGATCTCGTGCACAACATCCTGGCTCGGGTGCCCGGTCAGAGCGGTCTTGAACTTGCGGGGGAGGTTCGCGAGTTCGGGGACCCCGATGTACCGCGCCGTGATGTCGGCGATCGTGTCGGTCGGGTCGAGGAGTTCGTCGACGGCGATGCCGGCGACGGGGGAGCCGAGCACCACGCGCGGCACATCGCCGCAGGCTTCGGTGGTCTGCAGGCCGACGGCCTCGAGGCGGCGCCAGATTTCGGGAACGTCCTCGACCCGGATCCAGTGCAGCTGGATGTTCTGCCGGTCGGTGAGATCGGCGGTGTCCCGGGCGAATTCCTCGGAGATCTGACCGATGACCCGCAGCTGGCCGGTGCTGAGCTGGCCGCCGTCGATGCGCACCCGAAGCATGAAATAGGCGTCTTCGAGTTCGTGGGGTTCGAGGGTCGCGGTCTTTCCGCCGTCGATACCCGGCTTGCGCTGAGTGTAGAGGCCCCACCAACGGAACCGGCCGTGCAGGTCCGTGCTTTCGATGGAGTCGAACCCGTCTCGGGAATAGATCTTCTCGATCCGCTCGCGCACGTTCAGCCCGTTGTCTACTTGCTTCCAGGCCTCGTTGCCGTTGAGCGGCTCGGTGCCGTCGACTTTCCACTGGCCGTTCGGCCGGGAGGCGGGTCGCGGACGATGGCCGGCCTCGGTCTGCGGCTGGGTGGTCTGGCTCTGTGGCACTGAGGTCCTCCTCGTTGAACGCGGGCGCTGCTCCGCCAGGCTGCGCGGCGTGCTGGGAAATCTACCGAGCCTGCGCCGCAACGTCATGGCGAGGCGTCACAGCCGGTCACGCTCCGTAGCGGGGCGTCACGAAGACGCGGCCGACGCCCCGAGTGAATATGGTGTCGCGGTGGGCACTGGTGCCCGGCGTCGACGGCGGGGTCGGCAGCCGAGCCATAGGCTAGGGGCATGGCAGAACGCACCCCGTGGTCCCTCTCCGGCGCATTGCGCGGAGTGTTCGCGAAGAAAACCATCGACGCCGATACCTGGGATGACCTCGAGGACTCGTTGATCCAGGCCGATTTCGGCCCCGACATCACCGATGCGATCGTGGCAGAGCTGCGCGCCAAGGTGTCGCGGTACAACACCACGGACCCCAAGGACCTGCACCGGATGCTCCGCGAGGGCATCGAGGAGCGCCTGGCGAAGCTCGATCCCACGCTGAACCTCAGCGCCCGGCCTGCCGTGGTGCTCGTGGTCGGTGTCAACGGGGTGGGGAAGACCACCACTATCGGAAAATTCGCCAAGTTCCTGCGCGTCCACGACCGCAGCGTCCTGATCGGGGCCGCCGACACTTTCCGTGCCGCCGCGGTGGAGCAGCTCGCCACCTGGGCGGAACGGGCCGGCGCGGACATCGTGAAACCGCAGGCCCAGGGCCAGGACCCGGCATCCGTTGCCTTTCAGACCGTCGAACGTGCCGTCAGCACGGGTACCGAGATCGTGATCATCGACACCGCCGGCCGGTTGCAGACCAAGGGCGGGCTGATGGATGAGCTCACCAAGATCCGTCGGGTCATCGAGAAGCAGACCCCGATCTCCGAGGTGCTCCTGGTGCTGGATGCCACGACCGGCCAGAACGGTCTCGCGCAGGCGGAGGCATTCATCGAGCACGCCGGGGTGACCGGCCTCGTGCTGACCAAGCTCGACGGGTCGGCCAAGGGCGGTTTTGTCCTGGCCGTTCAGGAAAAAACAGGAATCCCCATCAAACTCGTCGGGCAGGGTGAGGGAATCAACGACCTCACCGGTTTCACCCCGCACGTTTTCGCACAAAAACTCGTCGGATAGGACGCCCCTCATGACCATCGAACATGACTTTTTCGGAATCCTCGGCAGCGACGACGACAGCGGCGAGGTGTACTGGTCCGATACCGCTGAGCTGGGTGACCAGAACGTCGAAATCGACGTGAGCTCACCCGACGAAGACTCGGTGTCGGTTGAGGCCCTCGATATCGTCGCGGCCATGATCAACGCCTTGGAAGACCTCGATTCGCAGGCTCGCGAATCACTCGTCGCCGACCTGAGCGCCGAGGTCTCGGTCACCAGCCAGTTCATCGTCGCGCAGTTCGAGGAGCTCGACGCCGAGGTGCTCGAGGACGCCCTGATCTGGGACTCCGGGGACAAGCAGATCGATTACCTGCGCTCTCTCCAGTTGCAGCGCATCGGGTTCCACCCGCATCACGTCGGCAACGACCAGCATTTCGCGGTGCTCGACTACTCGATCAGCCCGCACGAGACCGATGCCCTGCTCGTTGTGACCCTGGACGTACACGGCGACACCATCGTGATCGCCGCCGACAGCTGATATTCGGCCTCGTCACATACCAAAGGCCCCCGGAGCGATCCGGGGGCCTTTGATGTGTGCGGAGCGTGGCGATTCAGCCCAGGTGCATGGCCGACTCGGTGCCGAGCAGGTCCTCCGGCTTCGGGCGCACCATGAAGAACGCGACGGGGGCGGCCACCAACACGCCCACGGCGGCCCAGAAGAAGGCGGCCTGATAGCCGTCGACGAAGGCCTCCAGCTGGGCGACGGGGGTGCCGTCGCCGCCGGCCAGCGAGGCCGCAATGGCCGACGTGTAGAGCACTGTGAAGACCGCGGAGCCGATCGATCCGCCGATCTGCTGCACGGCGGTGACCGCGGCGCTGGCGGCGCCGGCGTCGTGGGCGTCGATGCCGGCCAGTGCCACGTTTTGCAGTGGCACAAAGATCATCGCCAGGCCCGCACCCATCAGAATGAGGCCGGGCAGCACCTCAACGAGATAGCTGCCGTCGACGGTGATGCGGGAGAGATAGAACAGCCCGGCGGCCACGATGACAGGTCCCACGGTCATCGGCACGCGAACGCCGATGCGGGGCAGGAACTTGGACAGCACAGTGGCGCCGACCATGATCGTCGCGGTCATCGGCAGGGAGGCCAGTCCGGATTCCAGCGGCGAGAAGCCCAGCACGATCTGCAGGTGGAAGGTGAGGAAGAGCAGGCCGCCCAGCAGCGCGGCGCCGGTGAGCGTGCCGGTGATGAACGCGCCTCCGCGCACCTTGTCGGCCAGGATCCGCAGCGGCAGCAGCGGGTGGTTGGACCGGCTCTCGACGAGCACGAAGAGGCCCAGGAGCACGACGCCCAGCGGGATGAAGACGAGGACCTGCCAGGCCGACCAGCCGTTCTCGGCCTGGGCGAATCCGAAGACCAGCGAACCGAGTCCGAGAGCAACCAGAATCGCGCCGGGCACGTCGTATCGGGTGTTGCCGTGGGCCTTGCTCTCCCGGATGATCGGGATGGCCGCGGCGATGGCGATGATCGCGATCGGCACGTTCACAAGCAGGCACCAGCGCCAGCTGGCGTACTCGGTGAGCACCCCGCCGAGCACCAGGCCCACCGCGGCGCCACCGCCGGCGATCGCACCGTAGACCGAGAAGGCCTTGATGCGGTCCTTGCCACCGGGGAAATTGACCGTGAGCAGGGCCAGCGAGGCCGGGGCCAGTAGCGCGGCGAACAGGCCCTGCAGGCCGCGGGCTGCCAGGAGTTCCCAGGTGCTCTGCGCCATGCCGCCGAGCGTGGAGGCGACCGCGAAGCCGGCCATGCCCACGATGAAGGAGCGCTTGCGGCCCCAGTAGTCGGCGATGCGGCCGCCGAGGAGCAGCAGCGCGCCGAAGACCAGGGCATAGAGGGTGACGACCCAGGTGCGGTCGCCGTCGCTCATGCCGAGGTCGCTCTGGGCGTGAGGGAGGGCGATGTTGACGATGGTGCCGTCGAGCACGACGGTCAGCTGGGCGAGGGCCACGATGGCCAGCAGCCACCACCGGCGGGGGTGGTGAGCGTGGGCTTCGGTAGAGGAGTCGGGCGATGGAGGGGTGGAAACCGGGGAAACGCCGGTCGCGCTCGATTGTGACATGCCGAGAACTATACCAAACGAACTAGTTCGTTTTGTTACACTGATGGCATGAAAAGAGTCGATTCACCGTCCGGGCTGCCGCCGAAGGAGCCAGCGCCCACACGTCAGCGCATCCTCGAGGCCGCGAGGGTGGAATTCGCCGCCTACGGGCTCGCCGGTGCCCGCATCGACCGAATCGCCCGCAACGCCTCGGCCAGTAAGGAGCGCCTCTACGCCTACTACCGGCACAAGGCGGACCTCTTCAGCGCGGTCCTGGAACTGAACCTGATCGAGTTTGCGAGCGCGGTGGAGCAGGGCGCAGGGGAGTCCCTGCCCGAGTTCGCGGGCGCACTCTACGACCACTCGGTCGCGCATCCGGAATACCTGCGGATGATCGACTGGGCCAATCTGGAGGGCCAGGACCTGATCAACCCGCCGCTGGCCCTCATCGAGGATTTCCACGCCGAGCGGGTCCGCGCGGTCATCGCACTGCAGGCGAGCGGAAGCGTCGACGCATCCTGGGACCCCGACCACCTCAACGCCCTCGTGTTCGGGATCGTCTCGTGCTGGATCCACGAGCCTGCCGCCGCCCTGGCCGCCGACCGGGCGCCGGACCCCGCCACCGTCGCCGCCCGTCGGGCCAGTGCGGTGCGCGCCGTCGAACGATTGATCGGTTAAACTAAGACCACAATGGCTACTTTTGGAAACCTCTCAGATCGCCTCGCCGAGACGTTTAAAAATCTCCGCACCAAGGGCAAGCTCAGCGCCGCGGATGTCGACGGCACCGTCCGCGAGATCCGGCGCGCCCTTCTCGACGCCGACGTGGCGCTTGAAGTGGTCAAGGACTTCACCGGCAAGGTGCGCGAACGCGCCCTCGGCGACGAGGTCAGCAAGGCGCTGAATCCGGCCCAGCAGGTCGTGCAGATCGTCAACGAGGAGCTCATCCAGATTCTCGGTGGCCAGCAGCGCCGCCTGGAATTCGCGAAGAAGCCGCCGACCATCATCATGCTCGCCGGTCTCCAGGGTGCGGGTAAGACCACCCTGGCCGGCAAGCTCGCCAAGTGGCTGGCAAAGGACGGCCACACACCGATCCTGGTCGCCGCCGACCTGCAGCGCCCCAACGCCGTCACCCAGCTCGAGGTCGTCGGCGCGCAGGCGGGTGTGCCCGTGTACGCCCCCGAGCCCGGCAACGGCGTCGGCAACCCGGTCAAGGTGGCCCGCGACGGCGTCAAGTTCGCTCAGCAGAAGCTGCACGACGTGGTCATCGTCGACACCGCAGGACGTCTCGGCGTCGACGCCGAGATGATGAAGCAGGCCGCGGACATCCGCAAGGCCATCGACCCCGACGAGGTGCTCTTCGTCATCGACGCCATGATCGGTCAGGACGCCGTGGCGACGGCCCGTGCATTCCAGGACGGCGTCGACTTCACCGGTGTCGTGCTGTCCAAGCTCGACGGCGACGCCCGCGGTGGTGCGGCACTGTCGGTGGCGTCGATCACCGGCCGACCGATCATGTTCGCATCCACGGGAGAGGGCCTGGAAGACTTCGAACCGTTCCACCCCGACCGCATGGCCAGCCGGATCCTCGACCTCGGTGACATCCTCACACTGATCGAGCAGGCTCAGGGTGCGTTCGACGAGGACGAAGCGCGCAAGATCGCGGAGAAGTTCTCCACCGACACCTTCACCCTCGACGACTTCCTCGGCCAGATGCAGCAGCTGCGCAACATGGGCTCGATCAAGAAGATGATGGGCATGCTGCCCGGCGCCGGCGCCATGAAGCAGCAGCTGGACAACTTCGACGAGCGCGAGATCGTGCGCACCGAAGCGATCATCCAGTCGATGACCAAGGCCGAGCGGGTCACACCCAAGCTCCTGAACGGTTCACGGCGCCTCCGCATCGCGCGCGGTTCCGGGTCGACCGTCACCGAGGTGAACCAGCTCGTGCAGCGGTTCGAACAGGCCGCCAAGATGATGAAGACCGTGGCCAAGGGCGGCATGCCCAACATCCCCGGCATGGGTCCGATCCCCGGCGGTATGGGCGGCAAGCGTCCCCAGGTGCAGCAGAAAAAGAAGGGCTCGAAGTCGGGCAACCCGGCCAAGCGTGCCGCGGAGAATGCGGCCATCGCCTCCGGTGAAAAGGTCGGCGGCGCTCCCGCCGCCGGCGGCTCAGGTTTCGGTCTGGGCGGCGGAGCCAAGGCCGGCGGACCGTCGGCCGAGGAGATGGCGGCACTGCAGAAGATGCTCGGCCGCTAAAGCGCCCGGATGTCGAATGCCGGCGTCGCCGAAATGGGCGTGGCCGGGGATTAGGATTTTGCAATGACCTCTCCCCAGCCCCGCCCCGTGCGCCTCGGCGTGCAGATCGCCCCGCAGCACGCCGACTACACGTCGATCCGGAACACCGTTGCGGCGGTCGAAGCCCTCGGCGTTGACGTCGCCTTCAACTGGGATCATTTCTTCCCGCTCTCCGGCGACCCGGAGGGGCTGCACTTCGAGTCCTGGACCCTGCTTGCCGCCTGGGCCGAACAGACCAGCGTCATCGAGATGGGCGCACTGGTCAACTGCAACAGCTACCGCAACGCCGACCTGCAGGCGGACATGGCCCGCACCATCGACCACATCAGCGGCGGCCGCTTCATCTTCGGCACCGGCTCGGGCTGGTTCGAACGCGACTATGACGAGTACGGCTACGACTTCGGCACCGTCGGCACCCGCCTGGACGCCCTCGCCGCAGACCTGCCTCGCATCGAGGCGCGCTGGGACAAGCTCAACCCGGCGCCGGTTCGCGACATCCCGGTACTCATCGGCGGTGCCGGTGAGAAGAAGACGCTGCGTATTGTGGCGCAGCACGCCGACATCTGGCACTCGTTCTCCACCCCAGAGGTCCTCACCCACAAACTCGGCGTCCTGGGCACCTGGTGCGACACCGTCGGGCGTGACATCAGTGAGATTGAAATCTCCACCGAACTGCGCGGCAAAACCACCGAGGAAGCCGACGAACTCTATGGACTCGGCACCACCCTGTTCACCCTCGGAATCTCCGGTCCCGCCTACGATCTCGCGCCCGTGGAGGACTGGCTCGCCTGGCGCGACAGCAAAAACGCCTGATGTAGTCCCGGTGAGGTGGCCTGTCCTCGTCGGGTCAGAAGTGACAACTTTCTATGCGCGAGGTCTAGGTGCTCAACTCACGGTTCGCGAAGGTGGTGCCGGCGGGAGCAGACCCTCGCGGAGCTCGCGGCTGAGGGCGGCGACCACGGCGGGGAGGTCACCGTTGTGTGTGGCCGCCACGGCCAGCTGACGCTGATAGCTGGCACCGTGGTCGAGGATCAGGTTCAACTGCAGCAACTCGGTCAGGCAGCCGAGGCGCTCGGCGGTGGGGGAGAGTACCTCGACGAGGCGGCGCACCTCGTCGGTGACCATCCGCTCGGTGCCGGTGGAGTTCACGATGATCTCGGCCGCCAGCCCGTACCGGGCCGCCCGCCACTTGTTCTCACGCACGAACCAGGGCTGCATGGTGGGCACCGGCCGGCCCTCGTCGATCTCCGTCGACATCCACTCGACCACACACTGAATGAACGCGGCGATCGCCCCGAGCTCTTCAACCGTCGATACTCCGTCGCAGGCGCGCACCTCGATGGTGCCCCAGCGCGGCGACGGGCGGATGTCCCAGCGCACTTCGGAGGCGTCCTCGATGATTCCGGTCACCGTGAGGTCGTTGACGTACTCCTCCCACGCGGGCCAGTCCTCGAGGCGCCAAGGCAGGCCGGCCGTCGGAAGCTGCTGGAACATCTGGGCGCGGTTGGAGGCGTAGCCCGTGTTGACCCCGGCCCAAAACGGGCTGGACGCGCTCAGCGCCTGCAGGTGCGGCACGAAGCTCAGCAGGCCGTTGAGGATCGGGATGACCTTGTCGCGGTCCTCGATGCCCACGTGCACGTGGATGCCCCAGATCATCATGTTGCGACCCCACCACTGGGTGCGGTCGATGAGCTTGTGGTACCGCTTCTTATCGGTGACCTGCTGGTCGAACCATTGCCCGAACGGATGTGAACCCGAACAGATCGGGTCGACGCCCAGAGGGTCGGTGATGGCACGTACCTCGGCGACCTGCCCGGCGACGTCGCCGACAGCGCCGGCCACCGTGTGGTGCACCCCGGAAACGAGCTCAACGGTGTTCAGGAGGAGCTCTCCGGTGATGTGCGGGTGTGGGGAGCCGTCCGGCCCCCTGAGAGCGTCGAGTACCTCGTCGGCGATCGACACGAGGTCTCCGGTCGCGCGGTCGACCAGGGCGAGTTCCCACTCGATCCCCACCGTCGACCGCTCGGAGCGAGCGAATTCGATTCCCACTCTTTCGATACCCACGGTGGTGCCCTTCGTGCTTCGAGGCCCCGATGCGGGGCGATGTGGCACAATCCTGACAGCTAAACGGTGCCGGCGCGGTTCGCCGCGCTACACGGGGTCACGGTGTCGGCCGGATTACCCGAAGTAACTCGGCGCACGATTATCACAAAGTGCTCGATGTCTGACACAATGATTAGTCGAGTTCCGTTATGCCCGACCCTCTAATCCGGCGTAACACGAACCTTATTGAGCTTGTGCCGAGTGTGCCCCCACGCTCACGGCTGTCAGTTCGCCAAACATCTAAATCACAGGAGAATTGTGGCTGTCAAAATCCGTCTGAAGCGCATGGGCAAGATCCGTGCACCGTACTACCGCATCGTTGTCGCCGACTCGCGCACCAAGCGCGACGGCCGCGTCATCGAAGAGATCGGCATCTACCACCCCACGCAGGAGCCTTCGGTCATCGAGGTCAAGTCCGAGCGTGCCCAGTACTGGCTCTCCGTCGGCGCCCAGCCGACCGAGCAGGTTGCGGCACTCCTCAAGCTGACCGGCGACTGGGGCATCTTCAAGGGCGACAAGAACGCCGTCTCCACCGTCAAGATGAAGGAGCCGAAGGCTCCCTTCGTCGCCGACGAGAAGAAGAAGCCGGTTCTGAAGCCCAAGGCTGACAAGCCCGCGGCCAAGGCCCCGACCGACGACGTTGCCGCCGAGGCAACCGAAGAGGACAAGGCGTAATTTTGCTCGCTCCCGCGCTTGAGCACCTCGTCAAGGGAATCGTTGATCACCCGGACGACGTGCACGTTGTAGCCCAGAACTCACCCCGTGGCGAGGTGCTCGAGGTTCGTGTGAACCCCGAGGACCTCGGCCGGGTGATCGGCCGCGCCGGTCGCACCGCCAAGGCGCTGCGCACTCTCGTGGCCGCTCTGGCCGATGGCAAGCGCGTGCGGGTCGACGTTGTCGATACCGACAACTGAGCGGGTAGTGACTAGCCCCTCATGAGCGACGACAGCACGACCCCGGCCACCCAACTGCGGGTGGGGCGCCTCACCAAGGCCCATGGCCTCAAGGGCGCCATCAAGCTGGAGCTGTTCACGGACGACCCGGGACGACGTTTCGTCCCGGGCGCCGTGTTCACGCTCCAGGTGCCGACCAGCTCACCCTGGCACGGCAAGACCATCGAACTCGTCGAGCTGCGCTGGTACAACCAGCACCCCGTCGGGTTCTTCAAGGGGGTCCCGGACCGCGAAGCCGCCGAGGCCCTGGCCAAGGCGATCCTTTGGATCGACCAGGACTCGGCCGAGCAGACCGACGAAGAAGACGCCTGGTACGACCACCAGCTGGTGGGACTCGCCGTCGTGCGCGACGGGGTGCAGATCGGCACGCTGACGCGCCTCGAGCACCTGCCGGCCCAAGATCTCCTGATCGTGAAGACCGCCAACGGCGAGGTGATGATCCCGTTCGTCAAGGCGATCGTTCCCTCGGTCGACGTCAAGGCCGGCGTCATCACGATCACTCCGCCCCCCGGACTGCTCGAAGAGCTGCCTGAGGAACCCGACACCGACGACTCGACGCCCGGAGACGCGGCGCCGGCAGCGGATGCGGAACCCGACTCAGATGAACCGGCAGCGACGCCGACTCCTGACGGTCAGGACGCATAGACGCGCCCTGATCCAGTTCACGGGAAGAGGCGCGCCGCGCCACACCTCCTTCACGTTCGTTGACATCGCGGCCGTTGAAGTGGAGTACCGTCGCATGTCCTACGTTAAACCGGATCACCTGATCGATCAGCTCGTTCATTCCGGAGTTGTCAAGACCAAACTCACCGCACGTCAGATGTTCGTGCGCGGCACGCTCTCCGGAGCGATCCTCGGCGCGGCCACGACCCTGGCACTGACCGCGGCGGCCCAGACCGGGCTGCCGATCGTCGGCGCCCTCGTGTTCCCCGTCGGGTTCGTTGTGATCCTGATGCTCGGCCTCGAACTGGTCACCGGCAGCTTTGCGATCATCCCGCTGGCGATCCTCGAGGGCCGCACCACCATCGCCAAGGGCCTGAAGAACTTCGCCGTCGTCATCCCGGCGCATATCTTCGGCGCCGGTCTCTACGCCGTCCTGTACGTGGGTGTCATCACCTACCTCGGGACGGACACCACCGACCCGATGATCCAAGCGATCATCAACATGGCCGAGCACAAGGTGCTGCCGTACGCGACGATCGGTGCCGGCGGCGTCCTGGTCGCCATCATCAAGGCCATGCTGTGCAACTGGATGGTGGCGCTGGGCACCATCATGTTCTACACATCCACCTCGGCCTCCGGCAAGATCCTGGGCATGTGGCTGCCTGTGCTCACCTTCTTCGGCCTCGGCCTCGAGCACGCCGTCGTGAACATGTTCGTCATCCCGGCGGGCATGCTGCTCGGCGCCGACATCAGCTTCGGCGACTGGTGGGGCTGGAACACCGGCCCGGTCCTGATCGGCAACTTCCTGGGCGCCGTGCTCTTCACCGCCCTGCCGCTGTACTTCTCTCACCGCACCAAGGTCAACCGCGCGGCGGCCCTCGAGGCCGACGACGATGGCGCGAGCGCGCCGGAGCTCACCGTCACCCACTCGTAGACTTGCCCCTATGCGCATCGACATCATCAGTATTTTTCCGGAGTTCTTCGGTGTGCTGGACATCTCCCTTCTCGGCCGCGCCCGCCAGGCCGGCCTGATCGACCTCGCCGTGCACAACCTGCGCGATTTCACCCACGACAGGCACAACACCGTCGACGACACCCCCTACGGCGGCGGCGCCGGCATGGTGATGAAGCCCGAACCCTGGGGTGAAGCGCTGGACAGCATCCTGCCGGCGATCGAGGACGCGGATGCCGGCGCGCCGGAGGGCGGCGCCGGCCCGGTGCTGATCTTCCCCTCGCCCGCCGGAGAACAGTTCACCCAGGCGATGGCCCGCGAACTCGCCCACGAGCCGCACCTGGTCTTCGGCTGCGGCCGCTACGAGGGCATCGACCAGCGCGTGGTCGACCACTTCGCCGGCCGAGGCCGGGTGCGCCTGGTGAGCCTGGGCGACTACGTGCTCAACGGGGGAGAGGTGGCCGTGATGGCCATGATCGAGGCCATCGGCCGGCTCATCCCCGGCGTGGTGGGCAACCCGGAAAGCCTGGTCGAGGAATCGCACGAGGACGGCCTGCTGGAGTACCCCAGCTACACCAAGCCCGCCAGCTGGCGTGGCCTGGAGGTGCCGCCGGTGCTGCTCAGCGGCAACCACGGCGCCATCGCGGCGTGGCGTCGGCAGCAGCAGATCGAGCGCACCCGGTTGGTGCGCCCCGACCTCCTGCCCGCCGACGACGCGGATGCCGCCCTTCAGCCTCCAGCGAACTCCAAGGCTCGGCGGGCACCCCGCGGGTAATCTGGGGACTGTGATTCTCCGCAGGGTCTTCTACTACTGGCAGTTCGTAGCCGTCGGCGCGCTTCCGCTCTGGCTGATGGTCGCCGCGTCAATTTTCGGATCCTCGGCCTGGGAGGTTCTCGGCGCCACCTTCGGTGCCATCGCCATCGGTTTCGGCCTCCTCGTCGTGAGCCTGCTCTTCCTGGCCCGCAAGGAGGTGCGTGCGGCCAAGGCGGTGTCCTGGGCGGATGTCGGGGTGCTGGCCCTCTGGCACGTACTGATCGTGCTGATGGGCGTGTTCTCGGTGACGGCGCCGTGGCTGTCCGTGCTGGTGGTCCTGGTCGGTCTCGGCGCCTTCTGGTTCGCGCTCTGGGAACTCTTCGACGCCGCTCGCACCCGGGTGCGCGAAGCCATGGTCTACATCGACGAGACCGCCAGGTTCGGTACCGTCCCGGCCGGGCCGAACCAGTTCCCGCCGATGACCGACCGGTCCGGCGTTCGTGCGGACAGGGTCCGGCAGGACCCGGCGCCCAGGACGCCCGCCGACCCGTCGGTGATCATCATCCGGGAGAAGCCGACCGACCCGTAACGACCGGCCCGCAAAAGGTGCCGTCGGCCGACGGTTTGGCGAGCGGCTGGTTTAGTGGCAGAATTAGCGTTTGTGCCGCGGCATGTCTCTGCCACAGGGGAGCTGCATTCATATCGGCACGCACACACTCAATTGGTCGCCACCAACTCACCTTCGGTGAGGGGGCGGGGCGCCACTGAAACGTCCTCGACCTGTGGCGGGTACAGAGAGCGAATAACATGCATATTCTCGACCAGGTGGACGCAGCATCGCTGCGTTCAGACATCCCGGAGTTCCGGGCCGGCGACACCGTCAAGGTACACGTCAACATCGTTGAAGGCGCGCGCTCGCGTGTCCAGGTCTACCAGGGCGTCGTTATCGGCCGTTCCGGCGAAGGCGTCCGCGAGACGTTCTGCGTCCGTAAGGTCAGCTTCCAGGTCGGCGTCGAGCGTACCTTCCCGGTGCACTCCCCGGTGATCGACCACATTGAGGTCGTCGTCCGCGGTGACGTGCGTCGCGCGAAGCTGTACTACCTGCGCGGTCTCCGTGGCAAGAAGGCCAAGATCAAGGAAAAGCGCGACTAAATAACAGCGCCTATCGCGATTCGCCAGGTCTAAGCCTGAGCGTATTCGCAGCCGCTGGATTTCCCCCTGAGCTCCTCCCCGCTAAACTGGGCGAGGAGCTCAGGCGGTTAAATGACAGACAACACTCTGCCCTCGCGATCGCATCGCCTGGAACCAGATTCGCCGCGCAAAAGGCGCGGCGTTGCGATATTCATTCGCGACCTTCTCATCATCTTCGTGGTGGCACTGCTCATCTCGTTCCTGATCAAGACGTTTCTCGTGCGCTCGTTCTACATCCCGTCGGGGTCGATGGAAAGCACCCTGCTGGTCGACGATCGCATCATCGTCAACCAGCTCGAACCCGCCCTGGTGCCCGTCTCCCGCGGTGACGTCGTCGTCTTCCGCGATCCGGGCGGATGGTTGCCGGCGCAGCCGCCCCTCGAACAGAATCCGATCGTCGCGGCGCTCGACTGGACGATGTCGGTGGTCGGACTGTCCGCACCGGACAGTAACGACCACCTGATCAAACGGATCATCGGTTTGCCCGGAGACCACGTTGTCTGCTGCAACACGCTGGGCCAGATGAGTGTGAACGACATACCGCTCAGCGAACCGTACGCGCAGCTGCCGGCGGGTGAGACGAGCGTGTCCAAGGACGCGTTCGACGTCGTCGTTCCAGAGAATTCGCTGTGGGTCATGGGCGACAACCGCTACGACTCCCTCGACTCCCGCTACCACCCCAACGCTCCGGGCAAGGGGTTCGTGCCAATGGACAACGTTGTCGGCCGCGCCCTCGTGATCAGCTGGCCGCTCGAACGGTGGAGCTGGTTGGACGATTACCCCGAGGTGTTCCGCGGGGTCGAGGAGGCCGACAAGTGACCGTTCCCCAGCCCACGAAGCCCCTCCAGTCATGATGGCTGTCGTCGAGCCGACCCTCGACGTGGAGCTGGCGATGCTCGCTGCCGGCGCCAGCTGTGTGATCGGCTGCGACGAGGTCGGCCGCGGTGCCCTCGCTGGCCCCGTCGCCGTGGGCCTCGCGGTCGTGACGGCCGACGTCGGTGCCTTCCCGGTGGGCTTGCGCGACTCCAAACTCCTGAGCGAGCCCCGCCGGGAGCGGCTGGCACCGCTGGCCGCGGCGTGGGTGCGCCACAGCGCCGTGGGGTTGGCGTCGCCGCAGGAGGTGGACAGCGTCGGCATCGTCGCCGCCCTCGGCCTGGCCGGCAAGCGAGCGCTTGCCCAGCTGCACGCCGACGGCGTGGACATCGTCGGCGGAGTCGTGCTGCTGGACGGCAACGACGACTGGCTCAACAAGGCCCTCAGCACCCCGCTGTCCGTCGTGACCCGTATCAAGGCCGACCAGGACTGTGCGTCGGTGTCCGCGGCATCCGTGATCGCGAAGGTGCACCGG
Organism: Cryobacterium zongtaii; assembly: GCF_002909375.1. Classification (GTDB taxonomy): domain Bacteria; phylum Actinomycetota; class Actinomycetes; order Actinomycetales; family Microbacteriaceae; genus Cryobacterium; species Cryobacterium zongtaii. Next base: position 476,435 of record NZ_PPXD01000007.1, on the reverse strand, counting down.
GACCGGTTGATGATCGCGGCCGACCTCGCCACCCCCGGCTACGGCTGGACGGGCAACAAGGGCTACGGCAGCGCCCAACACATGACCGCCATCGGTGCGTTGGGGGCCAGCGAACAGCACCGGCTCAGCTGGCTCAAGATTCCGGCTTGAGAACTGCGCGTAAGATTGACTCACCATGGAAGAAGATGAGTTCGAGGACTACGACCGCGAGGTCGAGTTGGCCCTATACCGCGAGTATCGAGACGTTGTGGGGCAGTTCCAGTACGTCGTCGAGACCGAGCGCCGCTTCTACCTCGCCAACGAGGTTGAACTCGTGCGCCGCGACACCGAACACGACTTCTACTTCGAACTGACGATGAAGGATGTCTGGGTCTGGGATGTCTACCGCTCCGACCGTTTTGTGAAGTCGGTGCGAGTGCTGACGTTCAAGGATGTCAACGTGGAGGAACTGGCGTCGAAGGAGTTCGAACTTCCCAAGGAACTCGCGCTCGACGAGTAGCCGCGCCGGCCCGCCGTGCGGCTGCTAGCGTGTGCGGATGACAGCTCGCACCGACTCGTCTAGCGCGGTCCCGTTTGGCACCGCCCCGTCCAGCAGCGCCCCGTCCAGTGCTGACGCGTCCCGCGCTGACGCCCTGACCACGGTGGGCGCGGCCCTGGACCTGGCTCCGCTCATCGACGGGCACAACGACTGGGCTTGGGAGTGTCGCGAGAACCGGGATTACTCCGTCGAGGGTCTCGACGGCGCCCTGGCCACTGACACCGATATCGACCGGCTCCGAGCCGGCCGGGTGGGCGGTCAATTCTGGTCGGTGTACGTGGAAGACACCCTCGACGGAGCCGACGCCGTGCAGGGCACCCTGGAGCAGGTGGACTGGGTGTACAGACTCGCCGCCCGGTATCCGCAGACCTTCGTGATCGCCACGAGTGCGGCCGATGTGGAGGCCGCTCGTGCCAGCGGCCGGATCGCCTCGCTGCTGGGCGCCGAGGGTGCCCACTCGCTCAACGATTCTCCCGCCGTGCTGCGGATGCTGGCCAGGCTCGGCGTGCGCTACCTCACCCTCACTCACGTGCACAACACGAGTTGGGCCGACTCCGGCACCGATGAACCGGTGCACAACGGCCTGAGCCCGCGCGGTGTCGAGTACATCCGGGAACTCAACCGGTTGGGCATGCTCGTTGACCTCTCGCACGTCTCCCCGGCGACGGCGCACGCGGCCCTCGACGTCACGAGCGCCCCGGTGATCTTCAGCCACAGCTCCTGCTCCGCCGTCACGGCCGATCCACGCAACGTGCCTGACGATGTGCTCGGGCGCCTGGCCGACAACGGCGGCGTGCTGATGGTCACCTTTGTGCCGCAGTTCGTCTCGGCGGAGTATGCCGGCTGGTTCGGCGGCGACCGGAGCACGCCCGCACCCCGGGTGACCGTGGCGCAGGTAGCCGATCACGTCGAGCACGCGCGCGACGTCGCCGGCATCCGCCACATCGGGCTAGGCGGGGACTTCGACGGCACCGACGAGTTCCCCGAGGGCCTCGAGGGCGTCGACGGTTACCCGGCGCTGCTGCTCGAGCTCGCCCGGCGAGGCTGGACCGCTGCCGAGCTGGCCGCCCTGGCCGGCGCCAACGTGTTGCGGGTTCTGCGGGCGACGGATGCCGCCTTCGCCGGACACGACGTGGAGCTCACCCGGCTGACCCGCTGACCCTGCGCCCGGATCCCGACTCAGGGGGTGCGCGGCTCGCAGATGACGACGGGAATGTCCCGACGGGTCTTCTGCTGGTAACCGGCGTAGCCCGAATAGGCGCGCACGATCGCCGGCCACAGCGCCGCCTTCTCCGTCGCGGTGGCCGTGCGGGCCCGCATCGGACGGGTGACCCCGTTCTCGGTGAGTTCCACCTCGGGGTGGGCGACCAGGTTGAGGTACCAGAACGGGTTGCGGTCGTCGCCGCCCTTCGACGCGATCAGCACCACCCGGTCCCGCTCGTGGATCGGGGCGGTGAGCATCGTGGAGCGTCGCTCGCCAGTCTTCCGTCCGAGTGTGTGCAGTTCCACGACGGGCATCGGCCCGATTTTCCAGCCCAGCCGGCCTCGGGAGAGCACCAGCAGCGTGCGGTGTACGGCGTTCATGGCTCGCATCGACAGGTCGGTCAGGCGGTCGGAGATCATGGCATCAGCCTACGGTCGCGCCGGCTGCCCTGCGCGGTTGACACCCGGACGGGGGCTGGGTAGCGTCCCCTGCGACAGCGACCCATTCCGAAATCCCACGTGAAACAAGGAGTTTCCATGTCCGACGAATCCGTCTTCCTCTATCTCGGTGTGTACCCCAACGCGGCAACGGCCGAGTCCGACCTTGAGGTTGTGCGTGAACTGCACTCCACCAAGGTGATCGGAACCTACGACGCCGCCGTCGCCACCAAGGAGGCCGATGGCTCGGTGCAGGTTCACCGCAAGACCAGCAAACATGCCGGCTGGACCGGCGTGGCCGCCGGCGCTGTTGTCGGACTGTTGTTCCCTCCGGCGATCATCGGCAGCGCCATCGTCGGCGGAGCAGCCGGCAGCGTTGTCGGGCACTTCTGGCGGAGCCTGGACCGTGGTGACATCAAGGAACTCGGCGAGCTGCTCGATTCCGGCGAGGCCGCGCTCATCGTCGTGGGCAAGGACCGGCTCGACGAGGAATTCCGCAAGGCGGGCCTCGTGGCGCAGAAGCACCTCCAGAAGGAGCTGAAGGTCGACGCGAAGGAGCTCGACAAAGAGCTCGCGCAGGCCTCCAGGGAAATGCAGGCCGAGGGGCGCTCCGACACCGTTTAGTCCGGTCGGTTCAATCCGGATCAGCCGAACACCGAGAGCCCGCTCCTCCACAGGGGGCGGGCTGCGCTGTGTGTGCACAGGCTCGACACCGCCGTGTCGCGTCCGAGACCGGTCCTCGCATGCTGGTCGCGGAGGTGCTCGTGGCACGCAAAGACGATTTGGGCCGGCGCGGCGAAGACTGCGCCGCGGAGTACCTGGCGCGGGCGGGGTACACGGTGGTGGAGCGCAATTGGCGGTGCGGGCAGGGAGAGATCGACCTGATCGTCGCCAAGGACGGCGACATCGTGTTCGTCGAGGTGAAAACCCGCTCAGGGACCGGATACGGGCATCCGTTCGAGGCCATCACGGTGGCCAAGCTGGCCAGACTGCGCCGGCTGGCCGGGGCCTGGTGCGCACAATTCGAGCCGAGGGCGCGACACATCCGCATCGACGCCATCGCGGTGATCGCTCGCCCGGGCCACGCACCGAGTGTCGAACACCTCGAGGGCGTGGCCTGATGGGCCTGGCCCGCACCAACTCCGTCGCACTCATCGGCCTCGCCGGGTCGCTCGTCGAGGTCGAGGCCGACATCTCCAGCCAGTTGCCGGGGATGCGGCTGATCGGGCTGCCGGACGCGGCCCTGGCCGAGGCCGCCGAACGGGTGCGTGCCGCGGCCAAGAACTCCGGCTGTGCGCTGAACGGTCACCGGCTCACCGTGAACCTCTCGCCCGCCGCCCTGCGCAAGCACGGCTCCGGCTTCGACCTCGCCATCGCGGTGGCCTGTCTGGCTGCGGACGGGGTGGTGCCGGCCGCGTCGGTGGGCGCTGTGGTGCACATCGGCGAGCTCGCCCTGGACGGGCGCTTGCGGCCGACGCCCGGCATGCTGCCGGCGGTGATCGCCGCTGCGCGGCTCGGGCACCGCACGGTGATGGTCCCGGCCGGCAACGCCGAGGAGGCGGCCCTGGTGCCGGGGATCCGGGTGGTGGGGGTGTCGTCGCTCCGTGACGCGCTGATCTGGCACGGCGCCAGGTTGGAACCCCAGGAGGTGGAGGTGCTGCGTGCTCCCGTTGAGGACGACCCGGCCGACGAGAGCCTCGACCTGCTCGACGTCGTCGGCAACGACGAGGCCATCCTGGCCCTGCAGGTGGCTGCGGCCGGCGGTCACCATCTCTTCATGCTCGGGCCGCCAGGCGCGGGCAAGACCATGCTCGCGGCCCGTCTGCCGGGGCTGCTGCCCGACCTGGGCCCGGCCGCGTCTCTGGAGGTGAGCTCGCTGCGGTCGCTGAGCGGCCGTCCGGTGGGGCGTTCGTTGATCACCAGGCCCCCGTTGGAGTCGCCACACCACACCATCACGGCGGCCGCGATGGTCGGCGGCGGCAGCGGGCAGATCCGGCCGGGTGCGGCGGCGCGGGCGTCCCACGGGGTGCTCTTCCTGGATGAGGCACCTGAGTTCTCCGGTGCGGTGCTCGACGCCCTCAGACAGCCCCTGGAATCCGGTCGGATCAGCATCCACCGGGCGAACGCCATCGCCCATTTTCCCGCCAGATTCCAGCTGGTGCTGGCCGCGAACCCGTGCCCGTGCGGCCAATACGGCGCCGGCGATCAGGAGTGCAGCTGTCCGCCGAACGCGCGGCGCCGTTATCTCGCCCGCATCTCCGGCCCGCTGTTGGACCGCATCGACATCCAGCTCACCGTGACCCGGGTGACCGCAGCGCAATTGCGCATCTCGGCCGACGGCGGCCGGTTGTCCAGCGCCGTGGCCCGCAGCCGCGTTCTGGCCGCGCGGGAAAAGGCGGCGGAGCGGCTGGCCGGAACGCCCTGGACGGTGAACTCGCAGGTGTCAGGGCCCTGGCTGCGCAGTTCCGAGAGACGGTTGGGCGCCCCGGTCACGGCGATGCTCGACCGGGCCCTTGAGAGGGGTGGGATCACCATGCGCGGCTACGACCGGATACTCCGGGTGCGCAAGTCGTCTATTTAGCAGAGGTTTGAGCAGCCCATGGGTGCAGCCCCGACCACACGAGCATCCGAGGTTGCAACCCTGCAATGACATTGTGGATTAGGTGGAAATTGTGTCCACCCGTGGGTTACGTTGTCACCACACCAAAATTGAACAGCTAGTCCGGAGAAGCCGCCACGGGTTCCCGGATTTACGGGAAAACCTTATTCAGGGCCGCCAGGGACCTGAATGTATGGCTACTGACAGAGATACCGAGCGCGAACTGACCTCCGATAGGTCGGTCGTAGTTCGGTTTCTTCGTTCTAGGAGAACTTCCCGTGGCAACACCGTTACCCCCTTCTGAATGCACCGTACGTGAAGCTGCCGACTCGCTCGGTGTCAGTACGAAGACCATTCGCCGCCGCGTCGCCGACGGCACCATCTCGGCCCGACGCTTCGGCCCCCGCTTGATCCGCGTAAACATCGCCAGCCTCGAGGGTGCCGGACGCCCATTCTCGGAAGTCAAGACCAGCAAGGCACGTATCCCCGTTCGGGTTCGCCCTAACGACGGGAGCGACGAATAATGTCAACTCGAGTCGCATTTCTGTCCCGCACCCGGGCCGCCGACGACCCGGAACTCAAGTCTGCTCGCGCCGAACTCAAGACCTCCCGCCAGCTGGACCAGGCTGCCGACCTGGAGGCATACATCGCGCGGCTGGTTCGCGAGGCACCCCCGTTCAGCGGCGAGCAGCGCAGCCTCCTGGCCGCGCTGTTCCGACCGTATCTCCGCGACCGTTCGCCCAGTCGTGTCCCGATTCGGGTCCGCCCGGAAGATGGGCGCTCGGAGTAGTGGCAGAAGCAGAAGACCGCCCCGGTGTGAATGCCGAGACGGTCGCGGTTCAAGCTGGCGAGCTGAACAAATCCATCGTATCCGCAGAAGGTCCGATTCCCGCTGGTCGTCCTGTCTCCAAGATCGGGGCGACGGTCGAGAAGGCCCTCAATGCCTCTCTGTGGCGTTTGCGTCTTGGGGAGATTGGCCTGCAGGACCTCACGCCCGCCCTCATGGGTTTCTGCACGCTCAGTTATGACGACGGTTACGAGGCCGGGTTCACCGCCGGTGTGGCCTCGGGCGAGATCGAGTTGGCCCAGATTGTGGCGGACCGGGATCGATACTACAGAGCAGCTTTCAACCCCCACCCACCGGTCAAGATCGGTCCCTCCTACGCTGACCGTCAGGCGAGCCGCGCCGCGTTCTACAGGGGCGACAAGTGACCGCCGCGGGGTTGCCCAATTTCGTTGGGCTTGGTCGTGGATTGCCGACGGCGGACTACACGGTTACCGAAGTTACCGAAGTTACCGACTTTCGGGGCAAGGCGGGCGCGGACTCTGCCCTCGTGCTTGACGATGTGCAGGCCTTCCTGAACAGATTCATCGCGTACCCGTCGCCACAAGCCTCGACGGCGCACACCCTGTGGGTCGCGCACGCCCACCTTGTGGACGTCTTCGAGAACTCTCCACGACTCGCCTTCCTGTCGCCTGAGCCCGGCAGCGGGAAGAGCCGGTGCATGGAACTCACCGAAGCCCTCGTGCCGCGCCCCGTGCTCTCGGTTAACTCAACCGTTGCATACGTGTTCCGCAAGATCAGCGACGAAGCCGGGCTCCCGACCTTGCTCATGGATGAGATCGACGCGGTGTTCAGCGGTGCCAAGAGCGACGGAAACGAAGACCTCCGCGGTTTGCTCAACTCCGGTTACCGGCGTGGTGCGACCGCGGGGCGGGCCGCGGTTCGGGGTCGGGAGATTGTGACCGAGGAATGGCCGTCTTTCTGCGCCGTTGCCCTTGCCGGGCTGAATCGATTGCCTGACACATTGATGACCCGTTCCATCGTGGTGAACATGAAGCGCCGTCGCAACGATCAGCGGGTTGCCCCATTTCGCCGCAGGGTGAACCAGCCTGAGGCGCTGACCTTATATGGACAGTTGGCCGAATTTGCTGACCGGGTGCGCCCTGACATCGCCGATGCGTGGCGTGACCTTCCAGAAGGGATTCAGGACCGCGACGCGGACATCTGGGAACCGATGCTCGCCGTGGCGGATGCCGCTGGTGGTCACTGGCCCGTGACCGCCAGGCAGGCCGCCGTGCTCATGGTCGAAGAGTCGCAGCGCAAACCCGCCACCCTTGGAATCAAGCTTCTAGCGGACATCCGAGCAGTTATGGACGGCCGTGACCGCATTGGAAGTATCGAGCTCCTGCACTTGCTGCACGGGTTGGAATCCTCTCCGTGGGCAAGCGTGAACGGTGATCCGATCGACCCGAGATTCCTAACCCGCACCCTGGATAAGTACGAGATTCCTACTTCCAAGACGGTCAAGATCAACGGCCTATCGGTCAAGGGATACACGCGCGGTCATTTCGCTGACGCGTGGGATCGTTACCTCCCTGATCTCGCCGGTTCTGCTCCGACCACTGACCAGGACCCGCCAGCGCAGGGCGAAGACGTGGCGACCCCTGCCAGCGCACCTGTGATTCTCGACATGGATGCAGACCGTCAGTCCCCGCCCACTACCCAGAAAACGGGTAACTCGGGTAACCCCGGTAACCAGGGGCAGTCGATCCTGTGACCGACGCCGCGAAGCCTCGCCCGCCGTGGCCATACGGATACCCACTGCGGACACCACTCGCCAGGATGACCGACGCACAGCGCGCCGCGTACTGGAAGCGCCACGCGCGACAACATGAGGCCCGCTACAACGATCTGGTCGCCCGGCTCAGCAGCGCGGGACTCATGCCACACCCGACCAAGACCAACACCAACAACAACACCAACGAGGAGACAACACCATGACCACCACCGCCCCCGAACCAATTCAGCCCGAGCTGGCCCTCACCAAGCCGACGCCGCGCGTTGACGTCGCACCCCTCCCGGGAGGCCCTGAGGTGCCCGCCAGCGACACCGACGCCGACCAGGGCAACCGGCGACGCGACCCGGCCGCCGAGGCCGCAAATCGACGACACCAGCTCCGCGAGGTCGAAACCGAACGGGACACTCTCAGGTCACAGCTCGCAGCGTCCCGCCGGGAGCACGTTGAGGCACTGCTCCATGCAGACACCGACCTCCGGGGTGACGGTGCGGCCGGTGGCGTGATCCTGCACCGCCCGGCCGACCTGTGGGAAGTGATCGGGGTGAACGTTGACGACTTGTATACGGGCGACGGCACCCTCGACCGGAACGCCGTGGCCGACGCCATCGACGCCGGTATCGCCGGGCGTGCCTATCTCGCCCGGGCCAGCATGCGCGGCGTCCCGGACGTCCCGCCGACCGACCCCGTCAGGGAAGCCCTTGAAAGGCAGCGGTGGAGTCCCCTCGGGCACCACCGGACCCCTGACACCGGCACGACCTGGAAGGGAGCCCTGAACTCCAATCCATAACAACCCCCGGGCACTCACTACAAACATTGGTACAATAGTGAGTGCCCGGACTGGTTTGAGCTTGTAGCTCACCAGACCGCCAGCAGAAGCCCAGAGGGCAAACGCGAAGGCAAGCGCCGCGTGTGTGTGTGTTCATTCCACTGCCACCCTCTGGAGCCTTCCCATGGCCAATTCGTCCACCCTTAAGTCCTACTTGGGCATCAGCGAAGCCGGGCCGCTGATTGTTCAGCCCGTCGAACGTGAATCCCTCGCCCTTCGCCTCACCACCGTCGTCCACACCGGGGGCGGCACCTTCCGTTTCCCTCGCATCACCACCGATCCGTCCGCCGCGTGGATTGCCGAAAACGCTGAAATCACTGTCAGCGAAGCCACCGCCGACGAGGTCCCCGTGATCCCGAAAAAGGTCGCGGGTCTCAGCATCATCAGCAACGAACTCGCCAACGACACCAGCCCCGAAGCCGCCGGGGTCATCGGCGACGGCCTCGCCCGCGACATCGCCCGTCGCGTCGACCAGGCATTCTTCGGCACCGCCCCGGCCAACACCAACGTTCAGCCCGGCGGCCTCGAATACCTCGGTACAACCGTGGAAAACATCGACGCCGACCCGTCCGCCGGCATCGCCGCCTACATCGACGCCCTCGCCGCCGCCGAAGCACTCGGAGTAACACTGTCCGCGTTCGTCACCGACCCGACTACAGCCCGGGCGCTGGCGAAGCTGACCACCGGCACCGGCTCCAACCTGCCCCTATTCGGTGTGGGTGCCACCAACGGCATCGAGCGCAACGTCCTCGGTGTCCCGCTCCACGTCAGCCCCTACGTCTTACCGGGCACCGCATGGGGCATCCCCTCGGACCGAGTGTTCGCTGTCCTCCGCGACGACGTGTCCCTCGACATCGACAAGTCAGTGTTCTTTACCAAGGACCAGACCGCCATCCGAGGCATCATGCGCGTTGGATTCGGATTCGTACAGCCCGAGGCCGTCATCAAAATCAAGGCCGCCGCATAAGTCCACACAGACCGGAGGGCGGGCCAGGGTGTGCCCGCTGCTGACGCCTACCGCCGCCACTTGCCGGGGCCACGGTAACCCCGCCAGCACCTCCACCGCCGAGCCGCCCGACGAGGACTCCTACCCTCCACCGGGCGGCCCGGCACCCCGGCACCACCACCAGGGGGTACCTCCACCCTCCCCCCACCCTCGGGAGTCGGCCGCTTCGCGTTCTGCACCTCGCTGTGCGGCCCATTCTGAGGGTTTTCCACACCCCGGTGACAGTAACCAGGACCCCGGCATTTCCAACGATTGGATACACGACATGGCAGGACGAGGACGCGCACCGAGTGGTCGTGCTCAGAAGGCAAGCCGCAACGCTGTGCGAGCCGTTGTCGCCTCGGACGGCAGGCTCGGCGGGTTCGCACTGCCCGACGGTGCCCTCGGCGTCAACGACGTCGGTGGGCCGGTGCAGTGGCACCCGCAAACTGTCGCGTGGTGGCAGTCGTGGCGAGCATCACCGCAGGGGTGCCGTATGGTCACCGACGTCGACTGGCAGTTTCTACTTGACACCGCCCGCATGCACCACGAGTTCTGGACCCGCGGCCGGTGGGAATTCGGCGCGGAGCTTCGCCTCCGCGTGGCGAAATTCGGGGCCACCCCGGAGGATCGGTCCCGGCTCCGATTCGAGATTGACATCTCGAACGACATCGCCGTGGTCGGCACGGCGAACACTTCGTCTCGCAACGCTGATCGACACTCGCGCTGGCGCGTTGACCCGGTTCCCCCATGAATGCACTCGAAACCGACCACGCAGAACGTGCCGCGCGGAACACCCCGAAGCACTCGCCTTGGACCTCATCCTCTGTGTGGGAACCCCAGTTCAAGGGGTAAAACAGTTGAGGCGGGTGGCTCCCGACCCGTTTCGCGCCCGGGCTCGCATTATCTCTGCCACCATGACGTTGGACCTGCGACCTCTGTTCGCAAGCAGACGGGAGCACCCATGGCGAAATATGGATTCAAATTGTTGCGCGTTCAGGCCTTCAGCGGAGGGACGCACACCGCGGTCAACTTCGGTCCGGCCGGGGAGCCTCACTTCCTGGACAGGGTGGCCGAAGACATTGCAGAGCAAAAGCGAAACCGAGTCCTAGACGAAGCGGCCAGGGCAGCCGACACCGGCACCGCTCATGCGGTTGACGAAGAAACCGGGGAGACCGTATACATCGCCTCAGATGACGTCGTGGAAAGTCCCGATGATGCGACCCTGCCAGCAAACATTGCTGCTAAGCCCCCCGCAGTTGTGCGGGTGGACGAAACATGGAGACTGCGGTCCGGCCTCCTCATGCAAATTCAGTATGGGATAGTCGGCGACCATAACCGCGCCGTCGACCCCCAAGGCATGAGAGCAGACGCAGACCTAACGGGGCTGGCCACCACCCGGCCCTATCGCGCGCTACTTATCACCCCAGAGGATGGCACGGTCGGTTTCCTGGCGGTGGAAGTGATATCTCGATCGCATGCCGGAGGTGACCTTCCGCGCCGCCTTCACAATGCCGCGCACGGTCACAATCTGAAACTCCGCGTGCAAGGACCCGTGGCGGACGCGGCGGCCGTGAGAGACCTCGTGAGGCGAGGTCGCGTTAAAGAAGTCGAACTAATCAAGACCATCGTCACGTCAGATGCAGGCACTCCAACCACCAGAAGAGTCAAGCTAACGTTCCCCATCGCGGTCGGAGCGTCGGAGGCCAAGCGTATTCTTAGCCGCGTTACCGGGTGGCTTCCTGATTCCTCGGGACAGGGTGTCACAGAGCCAATAGACGCGGCCGAAGAAGCCGCGGCCCTTGCAGCAATTTTGTGGCACGACGCAGAATCGTTGGCCTTCGACACCGCAAGAGTGCACGTCAAGTCCGAAATTAGTGACCGTCGGCTCCAACCTCTGGACAAGACTGAAGGGTTCATCTATGAACTCGGAGACGTCGAACTAGACAACGAGAAGTTTGTCCGCGAAGTCGCGGCCGTCGCCCAGGGGCTCTTCTATTCCACTGGCATGGAGATGGAGCCAGACTGGTCCGATTGGCTTGACGGGGTTCCCAGTTAGCAGTAGACAGTAGCAACCTAGAATTGGGGTATGGGCATGTCAAGACTTAACGTGTTCGCACTTATCATCGACCAGTTCCGGTTCCTCCGACACGTCGGAACTGGAAAAGCGGCGGTTTTCGTTCGGATTTTCCTTGTTGCCGTCGGCCCCGTTGCTGGTGCAATTTCCGTTTGGCTAGGGTGGCAGCTCAACAGTGTTAGCGAACTGGCAGCTGCCCTAGGCCTCCTGGCTGGCGTATTTATCTCGGCGTTCGCGCTTGTCTTCTCTCTGCGCCTCACGTTGGCTTCGCGGCCCACAAGCAACCTGAGGCAACGAGCATCTCGGCTTATGGACGAGAGCGCACTTACCCTTTTGACTGCTGGTCTTGTCGCCGGTGCCGACGCAATTTGGGTCACGGTTGTGTCAGCCGCCAACGCGCCAGACACCCCGGTCAGCGTCTGGCCGACTGCAATCACAGTGGGCCTGAGCGCTCTCGTGGCTGCGTATTTTCTCCTGGCAGTTCGCCGCTTGCATGTGCTGTACGTCGACACATTTCCCCCCTTTTGGAAGGTGCAGCAGCTGGCCGGGGGACTCGGCACCGCGATCGAGATGGAAGAAGCTGCACGCCGCGTTTCCACGCGCACAGGTCACCAGTAGTAGTCGGCTACCGCTTCCAAACCAACGCGGGCTAGAGCCGCGTTAGCCCGCACGCAGGGCACGACCAGACTACGGCGCGACCCTCGGTCACCGCTGCCATGCGCACTAGGCATGCCGGGCAGTTCGGTGTCGCGAGCGGGTCGTCGGGTTCCATGGCGGACACAGTAGCGGAATCTATAGGAGCCAGTCGATACCGACAGATTCGGGCCTGAACGTGCGGGTGCCGCGTCCTGGGGGGTGCAGGGTGACGCGCGCAAGCAGGGCAATGATCGTGCGTTGCTGAGCGACTGGCATGGCTTCCCACGCTGCACCAACGTTGGGTGCAGAGATGAGCGGCCCGAGGATGTCGACCCGCGCACCATCAGCCAACTTGGATTCGAGGCCAGAAATTCGTTCGCGCAGTCTTGCGGTAATTGCTCGCAGCTGTGAGGCGGTCAAGGCTCCGTCGGCGTAATCAACCGCAATGGCAACTAGTCGCTCACGGGCCATGTTGAGTTCGCTGTTAAGGTCGGCAATGTCTGGCCGTTCCGTGTCGAACAGCATTTCGTTTGCCTCAGGCAGGCTTGCCCGAGCAACGATGGCGGCACCGACAAACTCCTCGACAGGTTGGGCTTTGCGCGCGAAGTGCCCCGTCGAGCCGGAACACCGGTAACCGCGCACCCCGGCCCTCGCGTTCGCCCCTGCGTGCGCGGTGGCACCGCAGATGCCGCAGACGGCTAGCCCAGAGAGCAGGTACCGTCCATTGGGCTTGCCGCTTCGCCGAGCAGGGTCCCGCAACACGGCGCTGGTCGCGAGCCACGTTGATTCATCTACCAGCGCGGGCCACACGGCGTCAGCGACAATTTCGCCGAGATGCGCCCGCTTGCCCATATTTCGGGGGTTGAGGAGGACGAGCCGAACCGAACCGGGGCTCCACGGTGAGGCTTCGCCCTTATGGCCAGCCTTGGAGCGCGCCTGACCTGATACCAAGCCGCGCGCGTTCCAATCTCTTGCGATACCCCCGAGCGGCACACCGGCGATCAGGGAGTTGTAGCCGTCGCGGATAGCTTCGGCCTCGATGGGGCGCACAGTGACACCGTCCTGATCAAATCCGAACGGGCGTCGGCCGCCAGAACGCAGGCCCAGACTTGCTCGGGCGGCGTTGGCACGTTTCTGGCGCTCTCCCTTTCGGCGCGTCTCAAAGCTCGCGATCCCTGCAAGCATCGTTGCCCGGAACTCACCGTCGGCGGTCGTCAGGTCGATTTCTCCATCTACGGTGAGAACCTTCACCCCGGTCTCGGTGAGTGAAATTAGGTCCCGCACGGTCCTCACGAGTCGATCAAGATCCACTGCAACGACGATGTCGAAATTTCCCGCTTTGGCATCGGTCAACATGGTGGCCCACGCCGTGGTCTCGCCTCTCTTCTTCGTCGCGGATGTGTCGTTATCGGTGTACTCACCGGCCACCGTCCAGCCGCGTGCGGCGACAAGTGCCCTACAGCGGGTGCGCTGGCGGTCAATACCCTCCTGCACATCGAGAGATTGTCTGAAGTACAGTGCGGCGCGTCGGGTCATATAACTAATGCTATCTACGTGTCCTGCGGGTGGCGTGGTCTGTCGCGGATTTGACCGGAGTCGCCAGACCCGGGCCAGACGAAGTGGGGCAGGCCCTATACCTGCGGAAGGGAATGGCGTCATGACACTGTTCGGAATCGACGAGGCGGTGGTGACCTCGCTCACCGCCGGCGTTCGCCCGGCCGCCGCAGCACCCGGTGAGGAGCAGTCGGCGGATGCCCGGCCCGCCGATGCCGAGCTCACTTCTGCGCGGCCCTCCGACCCTGGGGAGGTATTCGCCCGAGCGGCCTGGACCACGATCGCCGAACCGGGGGACGGGGTCGCCGGCGCCGTGGTGGGCCTGCTCGGCGCGGCGGCGGCCCTTCGCTCGATGGTGGAGGCGTGGCCCCCGGACCGACTGGCCGGCACGCTCACGGACTCCGTTGACGAGCACGAGGCGGGTGACCCTGCCGGACTCCGCCCGGAGCTGGAGCAGGCACTCGCCCGGTGGCGACCACGATTATCGTCGACCGAGGTGATCCGGTCGCTGCAGCAGGCCCGGCGCACGGGAACGGCACTGCTCCTGCCCAGCGACCCGCTCTGGCCCGGCGCTGTCGACGACCTGGGCCGGCACGCCCCGCTCGCCCTGTGGTGGCGAGGTCAGCCGGATGCCCTGGCGGCGCTCCGCCACTCCATCGCCTTGGTCGGCGCTCGCGCTGCGACAGGGTACGGCGAACACGTGGCGATGGAGGCGGCGGCGGGATTGGTCGACCGGGGACTCGCTATTGTGTCGGGGGCGGCCTACGGGATCGACGGTATGGCACATCGGTCGGCGCTGGCCAGCAGCGGAACGACCGTCGCATTTCTGGCCGGGGGAGTTGACCGCTTTTACCCCAGCGGACACGACGCCCTGCTCACCCGCATCGTCGAGGCCGGCGCGGTGCTGTCCGAGCTGCCCTGTGGGGCGCCGCCCACCAAATGGCGGTTCCTGCAACGCAACCGGCTGATTGCCGCTTCGAGTGCGGCCACCGTGGTGCTCGAAGCGGGCTGGCGCTCCGGATCGCTCAATACGGCTGGGCACGCGGCAGCGCTCGGGCGCCCGCTCGGTGCCGTTCCCGGCCCGGTCACCTCGCCCACCTCCGCCGGCTGTCACCGCTTACTGCGGGACTACGACGCCATCTGCGTCACCAGCGCCGCCGAGATGGCCGAGCTCATCGGCCTGGGCGTGGATTTGGAGCTGGACGTGCCCGGGGCGGCCGGCCGGGATGCTGAGGGAACCGTGCCGCGGGAACGCACGAGCGATCAGGTGCGGGTGTTCGATGCGCTCAGCGTGCGGGCGCCTCGCGTAGCTGCCGACATCGCCCGGCGCTCCGGGCTGTCGACTGTGGCGGTGCTCGGGGCGCTGGGCACCCTCGACCTTGAGGGCTCGGTGCGGGAACGAGAGACCGGCTGGGTCAGGGTCACCTGAGTCGCCGGCCTGACTGTTCCCCGTCCGGACACATGTTCCCGGCACACCGGGCGCACTTGTCCGGAGCGGCAACAGTTGTGCTCCGCGCAGGTCTGGGCCTGGACTACCGGGCTGCAAAGGCCTTCTGGGTGGCGGCGTTGGTGAGCTGGGCGAACTCTTCGGCCTGAACGGGGGACATGGACGGTCCGGTGGTCATCGTCGACACGACCAGGTCACCGTCGGCGACGAAACAGATCGAGCCGGCGAACGCGTTATACCCGAAGGTCATTTTTATCTGGCGGCAGGCCAGGGAATCACCCTCGATGGCGGCCTCGCCGCCTACTAAGTCGTCGATCTCTATCAGCGTGTCTCGACCGTTTTCCGTCGTTGCCAGGGGTTCGGTGCAGGAGGCTAGCTCTGCGCTCAAGTCCGCTATGACCTGTTCACCGTCTTCGACAATGAACACCCCGGTACTCAGGGTCTGATCGAGTGTCTCCCGCGTGAAGGTGTGTCCGTTGAGGTTGTCGGCCTCGTCAACGGACAAGGCACTCGCGAAGTCCAGTGCACACAGGTCCCCTGTTGACTTGTCGGTGGAGACTTCCGCATCCTCCGAGTCGGTGCTGGTGGACGGCTCCAGGCTCCAGCCACCGGACGGCAGGTCCGCGACCGTGAGGGCGAGGGCCGCGAGATCGTCCGCCTCGGGGCCGGCCTCCGCGGCTGGCGCCTCACTGGTGTCCGGTACCGCGAGGGTTTCGTCAGCCTGAGAACAGCCCGTCACGAGAGAGAGTGTGAGTGCAACCAGAACACAGGTATAGCGTTTCGAAACCAACAGGACCCCCAAGAACAGCGTGAACAGATGGCACCATCTAACCGTGCCGTACTGCGCCGGCCCCGCAGGTGTCGGGAGTCGGCGCGCCGATATCCGAGGTGACAGCCGGTGTCGCAGTACGCGGGATCTCCTCGGAATCGTTGTCGGCGCTACGCCCTAGGGTGTTCCTGACGGCGCGTCACACCGAGGGCGTCGATTCAGTCCGTCGGATCAGCGAGGGGTAGCTCATGACCGGAACAGACACTATACAGATGGGCCAGTACCGGCCGGCCTCCCACCTCATCGCGCACCTCAGCGACACTCACTTCCTCGGCACGGGCGCGGACGGATCCGGGCGGTTGCTGTACGACGCCGTCGACACCGACAGCACGGTGCATCGCGCGATGGCGCAGCTGGAAGCCTCCGGCCTGGCCATCGACGCCCTCATCTTCACCGGAGACATCGCCGACCGAGGCGAGGCGGATGCGTACCGCCGGGTGCGCGACATCGTCGAGGCGTCCGCAGAGCGGATGGGCGCCGCACTGGTCTGGGTGATGGGCAACCACGATGAACGGGCGGCGTTCCGCACCGAACTCCTGCGTGTCGAGGCCCACGACGGGCCCGTCGACAGGGTCGTCGACGTCAACGGACTGAGAGTGATCTCCCTGGACACCAGCGTGCCCGGGTACCACCACGGCGAGGTCACCGCCGACCAACTCGCCTGGCTGCGCGACGTGCTCAGCGAACCCGCCGAACACGGTTCCCTGCTCGCCCTGCACCACCCACCGGTACCCACGGCCCTGCCGCTGATGACCATCCTTGAACTGCGCGACCAGACGGCGCTGGCCGAGGTGCTCGGGGGCAGCGATGTACGCGCGATCCTCGGCGGTCACCTGCACTACGCCACCACGGGACTGTTCGCCGGGATCCCGGTGTCCGTCGCCGCGGCCACCTGTTACACGATCGACGCGGCAGCCCCGCCACGCCAGCTCACCGGGGTCGGCGGCGGCCAGTCGATCAATCTTGTGCACGTCTATGCCGACCAGGTGGTGCACTCGAACGTTCCCCTGGGCGCCTTCGACGTGGTCACCCGTTTCGATCCGGCCTACCTCGACCGGATGGAGGCGCTCAGCCCGACAGACCGGCTGGCGGCGTTCTCCCGGCACGTCGCACAGCCGGCCGGGTAGCCGAGACCGGGGGAGGATCACCATGAGCGAGCGCCGCGCGGGAGAGCGGGCGAATGACGGCGATTCCCGCGTCGGTGCCGGCATCCCGCCCGGTGCGCGAGATGCTGGAGGCATGCATCTCGACCCGGCGATCGACGGCTTCGCCCGCTATCTCACCACCGAACGCGGTTTCTCCGTGAACACGGTGCGCGCATATTGCGCCGACCTGGCCGGGTTGGCCACCTTCGCCGAAGACCGGGCGGTGGACACCGTCGACGGCCTGACCCTGGAACTCCTGCGCGACTGGCTGTGGACGGGAACGCAGGCCGGACTGGCGCGGGCCACCATCGCCCGGCGCTCCGCCTCAGCGCGCGGGTTCACCGCCTGGCTCACCCGGGACGGCGTGCTGCCCAGCGACCCCGCCGTGCGGCTGCGTTCGCCGAAACCCGGTCGCACCCTGCCGCGGGTGATCAATCGCAGCCAGATGCAGGAACTGCTCGACCGCCTCGTGGCCGCCGCGGGCGCCGACGACCCGGGAGCCGTGCGTGACCTGGCCATCATCGAACTGCTCTACGCGTCCGGCCTGCGGGTCTCCGAACTCGTCGGACTCGATGTGGGGGACGTCGACCTGTCCCGCCTGACGGTGCGCGTCACCGGCAAGGGCGACAAGGAACGCGTTGTGCCGTTCGGCGTGCCGGCGCAGAGCGCCATCGTGCGGTACCTGCGGGCGGCACGTCCGGTGCTGGCCGCCGCGGTTCCGGCCGAGACGACGCGGTCAGAGGCGACGGGGGGCACGATGGCCGTTCGGCGGGTCACGGGGGCCGACCCGGCCGCCCTGTTTCTCGGCAGCCACCGGCAGCGCCTCGGGGTGCGCGCCGTGTACCGCCTGGTCGCGGCCCTGCTTGAGTCGATGCCCGGCACCGGTCCGGCCGGTCCGCACGCCCTGCGCCATACGGCGGCCACCCACCTACTCGACGGTGGAGCCGACCTGCGCGCGGTGCAGGAGATGCTCGGCCATGCCAGCCTCGGCACGACCCAGATTTACACCCACGTCTCGGCGGAGAGACTGCAGCAGAGCTACCGGCTCGCGCACCCCCGCGCCTGACGCCAATCCGTGAGAGAGGGGCGTCAGCGGGCCGGGATCGGTACCGGGCCGGTCGGCGGGAGGGGCAGCAGTATCGCGCGCGCCAGCCCGCCGAGAAAGAGCATCGGTGAAATGTCTTGACCGTGCCGGCGCACCCCGAAGTGAACACAGCGCGCGGTGCAGTGCGAACCCGTCGCCACGACGCCCACGACCTGCCCGGCCAGCACCCGATCGCCCTCGCTCACCGTGGCCGAGACCGGCTCGAAGCTGGACACCAGGCCCTCACCGTGCTGGATGGACAGAACGGGCCGGTCCACGACCCTGCCCACGAAGGTGACCACCCCGTCGGCGGGGGAGCGAACCGGGTGGCCTTCACCGGCCACGAGGTCGATGCCGCGGTGCCCGGCCGCATACCGGCTGGCCGGCGCCTCGAAGGGACGCGCCAGCTCCCGTGGTGGTCCGACGGGCCAAGCCCATCCGGCCGGCGCCGCCTGCCCGGGTAGGACAGCAGCGGGCGCCGCCGACACGGGAACCGCAACTGATGCCGCGGCACTGTGCTCCGCAACGACAGACACCGGCGCAGAGGCCAGCGCCGGTGCCGGCGAGCCGGACATGATTGGTGCGCCGGTGAGTATTGCGGCCGCGACGGCACAGGCCGGCAGCGCCGCGCAACGGAACCGAGCCGGCGCCGGGCGTCGGCGAGGCCGGAACCTGTGCAGGGGAGAACGGGTGGAGGCGAGGCGTTTGTCGGGGCGTCCTGTCGCTGTCATGGCTCCACCATCGGACGACGTCGAGGGCGGGAGGCGCGCCGCGGGCCCGGCTGTGCCAAACGTGTGAAAGTACTGGCTGTGGAGGAGTGGCTGTGGGGGTGCGCGTTGGTGCGCGGACGGGGTCGGCCGGGTGCTAGAGTTCTCTGAGCAGCGCTTTGTGCGCTGACTACGCGTGCCCATTCGGCCAACACATCCACTCGGTCCTGACTTTTCACGAAGTCGGGCGGTTGTGCGCCGGGCACCAGGAGTAGTGATCATCCGATCACGACACAAACCGATGGGCGTTTTCTGCTGTGCAGAAACGTCGGATAAGGAGTACGGCTCATGGCCGTCGTAACCATTCGCCAGCTGCTCGACAGCGGCGTGCACTTCGGGCACCAGACCCGCCGTTGGAACCCGAAGATGAAGCGCTTCATCTTCACCGAGCGTTCCGGCATCTACATCATCGACCTGCAGCAGTCGCTCGGGTTCGTTGACAAGGCCTATGACTTCGTCAAGGAGACCGTCGCCCACGGCGGCACCATCCTCTTCGTCGGCACCAAGAAGCAGGCGCAGGAATCCATTTCGGAGCAGGCGACGCGAGTCGGCCAGCCCTACGTCAACCAGCGCTGGCTCGGTGGCCTTCTCACCAACTTCCAGACCGTTTCCAAGCGTCTGGCCCGCATGAAAGAGCTCGAAGAGCTCGACTTCGAGGACACCGCCAAGAGCGGCTTCACGAAGAAGGAAATGCTCATCAAGAAGCGCGAGCTCGTCAAGCTGCACAAGAGCCTCGGCGGAATCCGCAACCTGACCAAGACGCCGTCCGCGCTCTGGGTTGTTGACACCAACAAGGAGCACCTCGCCATCGACGAGGCGCGCAAGCTCGGCATCCCCGTCATCGCGATCCTCGACACCAACTGCGACCCCGACGACGTTCAGTACCCGATCCCGGGTAACGACGACGCCATCCGCTCCGTTGGCCTGCTCACCCGCATCATCGCCGACGCCGCGGCCGAGGGCCTCATCCAGCGTCACCAGAAGCCGGAAGAGGGCGCCGAAGTTGAGCCCCTCGCCGCGTGGGAAGCCGAGCTGCTCGCAGCTCCGGCCGAGACCACGCCCGAGCAGTCCTCCGCTGACACCGAGAAGGTCGCCGACGAAACCGTCGCCACCGAGCAGGTTGCAGAAGAGGCACCCGCAGTAGCAGAGCCCGCAGCGGCCGAAGCCGCAACCGAAGAGGTTGCAGCCGACGCTCCCGTAGCCGACACCAAGTAAGGACAACAGGTATGGCAAACTTCAACCTCGAATCCGTCAAGATCCTGCGCGAGCGCCTCGGCACCGGCATGGTCGACACCAAGAACGCACTCGTCGAAGCCGATGGCGACATCGAGCGCGCGGTTGAGATCCTGCGTCTCAAGGGTGCAAAGGGCAACGCAAAGCGCGCCGACCGTTCTACCTCTGAGGGCCTCGTGGCCGCCAAGGTGATCGGAAACACCGCTTACCTGCTCGAGCTCGCCTGCGAGACCGACTTCGTCGCCAAGGGCGAGAAGTTCGGCGCTCTTTCCGAGAAGGTTCTGGACGCGGTTTCCGCTGCCGGCGCCACCAACGTCGCCGAGGCGCTTGCCGCTCCGGCGGATGGCCAGACCGTCGGAGACCTCATCAACGGCGAAGCCGCGATCATCGGTGAGAAGTTCGAACTTCGCCGCGTCGCAGCCGTCACCGGTGACAACTTCGAGATCTACCTGCACAAGACCAGCAAGGACCTGCCCCCGCAGGTGGGCGTTGTCCTGGGCTACACGGGTGAGGACGCCGCGACCGCTCGCAGCATTGCCCAGCACATCTCGTTCGCGAACCCGGAATACCTGGCTCGCGAAGACGTCCCCGCAGAAGCCGTCGAGGCCGAGCGTCGCATCGTCACCGAGATCTCCGAGAACGAGGGCAAGCCGGCCGCCGCGCTGCCCAAGATCGTTGAAGGCCGCGTCAACGCGTACTTCAAGCAGGTCGCGCTTCTCGAGCAGGACTACGCCAAGGACAACAAGCTGTCCGTGGCGAAGGTGCTCGCTGACGCGGGTCTGACCGTCACCGGCTTCGCCCGGTTCAAGGTCGGCGCGTAACCAGCTCCGCCGCAACCGGCACAGCAGTAACCAGTAAGGCAGCATGAGACAGAAGGAGATCGGATCGCCTCGGCAATCCGGTCTCCTTCTTCTCTGCCCGGCTCCAGGCGGGCCGCAGCAGGGGTACAGCCCACCGGTGCTCAACCGGTAGTTTTAGAATCACGATCCACAACGGAAGGACGCTCACGGGCATGTCAGATACAGGTACCAAGCGCAGAGTCCTCCTCAAACTGTCGGGCGAAGCTTTCGGGGCCGGAAGCCTCGGCGTCAACCCCGACGTCATCAGCAGCCTGGCCCGGGAAATCGCCGAGGCCGCCAAGAGCGTCGAGATCGCGATCGTCGTCGGCGGCGGCAACTTCTTCCGCGGCGCCGAACTCTCCCAGCGCGGCATGGACCGCGGCCGCGCCGACTACATGGGCATGCTGGGCACCGTCATGAACGCCCTCGCCCTGCAGGACTTCCTGGAACAGGCCGGCGCCGAGACCCGTGTGCAGTCCGCCATCGCCATGACCCAGGTCGCCGAGCCGTACATCCCGCGCCGCGCCGAGCGTCACCTTGAAAAGGGCCGCGTCGTCATCTTCGGCGCCGGCGCCGGACTGCCCTACTTCTCCACCGACACCGTGGCCGCGCAGCGCGCCCTTGAAATCGGTGCCGAGGTCGTCCTGGTCGCCAAGAACGGCGTCGACGGTGTCTACTCAGACGACCCGCGCACCAACCCCGACGCACACAAGATCCACAGCATCACCTACCAGGATGCGCTCCAGCGCGGCCTCAAGGTCGTCGACTCGACGGCGTTCAGCCTGTGCATGGACAACAGCATGCCCATGCGGGTGTTCGGGATGGCTCCGCACGGCAACGTGACGGCCGCCATTCTCGGCGCCGAACTGGGAACCCTCGTCTCCAACTAGGATTATTGAAGCCACCGAAGAAGGAGTCACCGTGATTACGGATGTCCTGACCGACACCACCCAGCGCATGGATAAGGCCGTCGAGGCCGCGAAGGAAGACTTCGCCACCGTGCGTACGGGGCGAGCAAACCCGCAGATGTTCCAGAAGATCCTGGTCGACTACTACGGCACCCCGACGCCCCTGGGGCAGCTTGCCTCGCTGCAGAACCAGGAAGCTCGCACGCTCCTGATCACCCCGTACGACAAGAGCGCCCTGCGCGACATCGAAAACGCCATTCGGGACACCCCGAACCTCGGCGCCAACCTCGGCAACGACGGTATCGTCATCCGGGCTTCGCTGCCCGAACTGACGAACGACCGCCGCAAGGAGTACGTCAAGATCGTCAAGACCAAGGGTGAGGATGCCAAGGTCTCCGTTCGCAACCTGCGCCGCAAGGCCAAGGACGAACTCGACGCGCTCAAGAGCGAGGTCGGTGACGATGACGTGGCCCGTGGAGAGAAGGAGCTCGAGCAGATCACGAAGACTCACATCGACGCGATCGACGACGCCCTCAAGCGCAAGGAAGCCGAACTCCTCGCTATTTAGCGGAGGCTAAGCGAATGACGGATCAGCCAGGGCCCGCCCAGCCACCCCAGCGGGGTCGCGGCACCGGCCGCGCCGAGTTTCGGGCACAGGTGCAGTCCACCAAGGCCGACATCGAACGCCAGGTACAGGCCACCAAGGCGCAGCTGGATGCGACGAACGAACGCATCGAGGCCCGCACAGGGCGCAACCTGATTCTGGCGACCCTGATCGGGCTGGTCCTGGGCGGCGCGATGCTCGTGAGCCTGATCTTCATCAAAGAGCTGTTCATGATCGTGGCTTTCGTGGTCGTGGGGTTCACGGCCTTCGAACTGGCCGAGGCTCTGCGACGGGGCGGCCGGAAGGTGCCCCGGATCCCGGTGCTGGCGTCGGCGGTGGCCGTCGTGCCCGCCGCGTTCTACTGGGGTGCCGGCGGCCAGTGGCTCGCCACGCTGGGCGGCATCCTGCTGATCACCTTGTGGCGGCTGGCCATGCTCGCCTTCCCCAGGCACCGCGCACCCCGCAGCGTGGTGCTCGCCGACATCGGCGGCGGCTTCCTGATCCAGGTCTACGTCGTATTCCTGGCCAGTTTCGCGGTGCTTCTGGTCACCCAGGAGGGCGGCCAGTGGTGGACGCTCGCGTTCCTGCTACTGGTGATCTCAGCTGACACCGCCGCGTACGCCGCAGGACTCTCCTTCGGCAAACACCGGATGGTGCCGTCGATCAGTCCCAAGAAGACCTGGGAGGGCTTCGCCGGAGCGGCCATCGTATGTGTGGTCGTCGGCATCCTGCTGGCCATCTTCATGCTCGGCGAGCCGTGGTGGTTCGGTCCGATCTTCGGCGTAGTGATCCTGATCACAGCCACTTTCGGTGACCTGGCGGAATCGCTGATCAAGCGGGACCTCGGCATCAAGGACATGAGCTCCTGGCTACCGGGCCACGGCGGTTTCCTAGACCGTCTGGACTCCATCCTGCCGTCAGCTGCCGCGGCCTATGCGCTCTACCTCATCTTCGCCTGACCCGGCTGCTTTCGACACTCGGCGTCCGGTGGGGCAGAATGAGGCGGTGAGCACTACGTTTCCGCGAACCAGCAAAAAGATGCTCGGCTACAACCTCAAGCAGGTCGAGGAGTTCCTCGAGTCGACTCGACACGCGTACGACGATGCGGCTGGGACGGACCAGCTCACCGCAGCCGACATCCGTCACACGGCCTTTGCCATGCAGAAGGGCGGCTATTCGCCCAGCCACGTCGACGCGGCCCTGGAGCGTCTCGAGGACGCTTTCGCGCTGCGGGAGCGGGAACGCGCCACCGGCGAATCCGGCTCGCAGGCCTGGCTGGACGAGGCCCGTCAGACCGCGCAGGTGATCATCAACCGCCTCGGCCGACCGGCGGGTCACCGGTTCTCCCGCACCAGCATCTTCAGCACCGGCTACAACAAAGCCGATGTCGACCGCCTCGCCGCGAAGCTCGTCACCTACTTCCAGGACGGCCACCCGGTCACCGTCGACGATGTGCGCACGGCGGTCTTCCGCCCGCAGCGGACCGGCTACAGGGAGGCCCAGGTCGACCTGGTTCTCGACAGTGTCGTGGACGTGATGCTCGCCGTTCGGTGACACATTGCGTGTCGTTACCTGGCCGTTACCCGTGAAGTGGGTTAGGGTCGAATCATCGTGGGTAGACATCTCAACATTTCCGCGCCCGTTTCGGGCGCGATGCCGGTGAGCACACCGGGCACCAAATCGCTTCGTGCACCCTTCGGGAACCTGGCCGTGCAGATGCCCGCCCGGCCGATCCCGCGGAGCATGCACCGCCCGCGCTCACGCAGCCACGTAGCGCTGTCGCTGTTCGCATTCACCGCTGCTGCCGCCTTCGTGCTCGTCACCGTCGTCGACCCGTACTCCGGGGCGACGGCGTCACCGTACTTCCAGGTGCCCGGCGCCGCATCCGACCGGTACAAGGGCGAGGCCGCTCAGTCCCTGCTCGTGGCCAGCACCGTGGCCAACGCCGTCGTCATCGACAGCTACACGATCAACGAACCCGAGCCGGAACCCGCACCGGCCCCCGTGGCCGCCGCGTCGGCGACGTCGCCGGGCCCCGTCAGCGCCGCACCGGCTGCCGTCCCCGACCCGGGCTCCGCCCAGGCATACGCCTACGGCGCCGTCGCGTCCCGCGGCTGGGGCGAAGACCAGTACAGCTGCCTGGTGTCGCTGTGGAACAAGGAGTCCGGCTGGCGCGTCAACGCGATGAACTCCAGCAGCGGCGCTTATGGGATCCCGCAGTCACTGCCCGGTTCGAAGATGGCCTCGGCCGGCTCCGACTGGGAAACCAACGCCGGCACCCAGATCGAATGGGGCCTGGGCTACATCAGCGGCCGCTACGGCACCCCCTGCGGCGCCTGGGGCCACTCCGTCGACGTCGGCTGGTACTAGTCACCCGACCCGACCTGCCCAGCTGGGCCCGTCGAGCCAGGGTTAGACTTGCACCATGCCGCGCAGCAACCGCCCCAAGGGCCGCAGAGCCGGCACCGGCGAAGACGAGACCGATGATCTCTCGCGCATGCTCGCCGGCTGGCGCCGCACCGAGGTGAAGCGCGACGGCGTGTGGCACGTGCAGCCGATCAGCGCCGCCCAGGCGGGGAAGACCTACCTCTGCCCCGGTTGCCTGCTCGACATCAACCCCGGAGTGGCCCACATGGTCACCTGGCGCGGCGACGGTGTAACCGGCGACGCGGCGGACCTCGCCGCCCGGCGCCACTGGCATCTGCACTGCTGGAAGATCAAGTAACCCGAGCGTTTCGCGCAGGCGTTCACCCCCCCCCCCCCCNNNTCCCCCCCCCCCCCCCCCCCCCCCGACGAGGAGCACCACCATGGCCGGACCAGTCGAGATCCGCGGCGGCATCGACCTGCCCGCAACCCGCGAGCAGATCGAGCTGCACACCGACGACGGCCTCACCCTGGTGGGCGAGCTGGCCACGCCGGCGAACCGGCCCGCCGTCGCCACCCTGGTCACCCTGCATCCGCTGCCCACGCACGGCGGCTTCATGGACTCGCACATCCTGCGGAAGGCCGCCGGACGGCTGCCGGCGCTGGCCGACCTCGCCGTGCTGCGCTTCAACACCCGCGGCACCAGTTCACCGCGGGGGACCAGCGGGGGCAGCTTCGGACACGGCGACGCCGAACGTGCCGATGTGGCCGCGGCCATGGCCTTCGTCACGGAGCGTGGCCTGCCTGACCCCTGGTTAGTCGGTTGGTCGTTCGGCACGGAACTGGCGATCAAGTACGGCCTCGACCACCCGATCCACGGCGCGATCCTGCTGTCGCCACCGCTGCATCGGGCAACGGATGCCGAACTGGCGGCCTGGGCGGACGACGAGCGCGAGCTCGTGGTGCTGGTGCCCGAACACGACGACTACCTCCGGCCCGAGGAGGCCCGCACCCGGTTCGCGAGCGTTCCGAACGCCCGACTGATCAATGTGGACGGCGCGAAGCATCTCTGGGTGGGTGAGAGCCAGACCCGCCGGGTGCTCAACGAGATCGTCGCCGCGGTGAACCCGGCAGCCGGCCCGCTGCCGGAGACCTGGGCCGGCGAACTCTGAGCCGCAGAGCTCTGAGCCGCCGCGTAAGCGACCGGCGGGCGTCCGGCGCTCAGGAGCACCGCGCCGCTTGATAGGGCGCTCCGGAGGCTCTACAGCTCGTTCTGGCGGGGGATCACGACCTGCTTGATGATCATGATGACCGATGCCGCGACCGGGATCGCGATCAGGGCGCCGAGGATGCCCAGCAGCGACCCGCCGGCGAGGGCTGCCACCACCACGACGGCGCCGGGAACGGCGACGGCGCGGTTCATGATGTTCGGGCTGAGAACGTAGGCCTCGAGCTGCATGTAGACCAGGTAGTAGATGCCCGCGACGAGCACGGTGAGCCAGGAGCTGCCGATACCGGGAATCGCGCAGGTGGCGACGATGATGACGGATCCGGTGATGGTGCCGACCAGCGGGATGAGCGAGAACAGGAACGCGATCACCGACAGCAGGGCGGGGAAGGGGGCGCCGATGATCGACAGGAAGATGAAGCTGAAAACACCGTTGCAGGCGGCCAGGGCGCCCTGTCCCACGATGAACCGGCCGACGGCCGTGGTGATCTGCTCGCTCAGGTCCGCGAAGCGTTCCCGCTTGGAGGCGGGGACCAGCTGGTAGGTGGCTCGCTTCATGGTGTTCAGTGACGCCGTGAAGTACAGGGTCAGGATCAGGATGATCAGGCCGCCGAACAAGCCGCTGACGATGGCGAAACCGGATTGGACGATGGTGGACGTGATCTCCGTGAGGTTGCCGCCGAGGTATTTCGTGACCGCCTCGACGATCTCCTGCACATCAAGGGCCGGGAACTGCTTCTGCAGGTCGACGAGGAAAGTCGCTGAATTCACCGACTTAACCAGGGCCGGAATGCGTTCAGACAGGTTGGAGATCTGGTCGGCGATGATCGGGACGATGGCGAAGATCACCCCGGTCAGCGCGCCCAGCACGGCCACGAGCACCGTGAGGATGGCGGCCCACCGCGGGAACTTCTTCTTCTCGAGCCACGAGACCGCCGGGTCGAGTCCCAGGGCCAGGAACAGGGCCGCCCCGATGTAGGTGATGATCGTGGACAGCGAGACGATCGAGCTCAAGATCAGCACCCCGAGGCCGACACCCAGGGTTCCTACCAGGCCGAGCCGGAAGGCGTTTTGGATCTTCACTGTTGTCTCCACTTGCTCGGCGTTGTGACTAGTCCTGGTCAGCGTTCACTTTCTCCGCCTGGGTCAGGACGCTGCGCAGGCTTTCGAAGTAGCCGGCGACCGACTCGCGCTCAATCCTAATCTGCGCCAGACGGTCTTCAGCGTCGTTGACGAGTTCACGCGTGCGTGTCTCCGCATCGGCGACGAGGGCCGCCGCGCGATCCTCGGCATTCCGCACGATGCGTTCGGCCTCATCGTCGGCCTTCGCCTTCGCCGTCTTCGCGTCGGCGCGGGCACCGGCATCCAGTTGTTCGTTGAGAGTGCGCAGTTCCACGGTGCGGGCGTTGGTGACGGCGAGCTGAGCCGAGGAGTCGTCCAGGTAACGCTGCGTCTGAGCGACGGCCGCCTGGTGACGGGCCAGGTGGTCCTGCTCGGCTTCGTCCCTGCGCGCCTTGAGCTCCACCTCGAGGTCGGCTCGGATCTGGTCGATTTCGCGTCGCAGCTTGGCCGCCTCGTGCTCGCCGCGCTTGCGGGTGGCGGTGAGATGGTTGTCCAGATCGATTCTGGCCTGCTCGCTGTCGGCGTCGAAGTCCGCCTTGGTCTGCTCGAGTTCCCGGGCGAGGTCGGCCCTGGCCTGCTCGATCTCGGCGGCAAGGTCGGCGTGCGCCTTGTCGAGGTCGCGGTTCACTGCCGCCCGATCTCGGTCCAGCTCCCGGTCGAGGTCGGTGTGCGCCTGCTCACCCTCGATGGTGAGATCCGCGCGAGCCTGTTCGATCTCCCGGGCGAGGTCGGTGCGACCCTGCTCGATCTCCACGGACAGGTCTGAGCGGGCTTGTTCGGTCTCGTGGGCCAGATCGATGCGGGCCTGTTCGGTCTCCCGGGCCAGGTCGATGCGGTCCTGTTCGGTCTCGGTGGCGAGGTCGATGCGGGCTTGTTCGGTCTCGCGGGCGAGGTCGGCACGCTGCTGGTCCAGTTCATGGGCCACTTCCGCGCGCGTCAATTCGGTTTCCCGAGTGAGACCAGCGGCGATTTCCCTCGCTTCGGTGGCCTCGCGCTGAGCGACGACCCGCACCTCAGCGGCCTCCCGTTCGGCCTCGGAGCGAATGGCGGCGACCTCACGCTTGACCGTGGCCCGGAGCTCCGCCGCTTCGGTGGCGACGGCGCCGCGGATCGCCGCGGCCTCCTGGAGGGCATCCTGGGTGAGCTGTTCCTGGGTCTGCCCAGCGCGGGTGAGCAGATCGTCTGCCTCGACCTGGGCATCGGTGAGCAGTCGGTGAGCCTTGACGGTGGCGTCGGACACCGTTCGTTCGGCGTGTTCGGAGGCTTGGCGCTTCAGCGCGTCGATCTCGGCGGATGCGGAGGCGCGCAGCTTCTCGGCGTCGATATCGGCCTGGGCGATGACCCGGGTTGACTGCTCCTCGGCGACGCGCAGGGTGTTCTCGAGCTTGGTGCCCAGCCCGGAGAAGGTGGGACTGCCGACCTCTTCGATCTCGGCATTGAGGTCGTCGATTCTGGCCCCCAGCCGTTTGACTTCCTTGGCCGACTCGGTGCTCTGGGCGTTGGCCTGGATCAGGTCGCGCCGAAGTCCCTGGATGGCCTTGTCGACCTCGTCCTTGTCGTACCCCCGGAATACCTGGGTGAAGTCAGCCTCGTCGGTCGCCACGTTGTCTCCTCATAAATGGGCCTGACCCCGAGTCAGATACGGACGGAGCAGACCGTGCAATTTTAGTGCCCGGACACTCTGCTCCCCATCCCGCCTTCGGGGGAAAGGAGGCCGTGGAGTGAGGGGAATCACGCGAAAAGCCGCTATTAGGCACCTCTCAGGAGCGTCCACTATCGTAAGACGTCCGTGTCTGTTGCTTCCCGGCCCCGACAAGCGGTGGCAGGCGTTGTGATTCGCAGCCATCGGCAGGCAACACAGGAGGGTTTTACGTGCGTTTCGTCTTTGCCATTTTGGCATTCGTCCTCGCCGCGCTGATGATCGCATTCGGCATCGCGCAGCGGACAGTCTTTCTCGAACCTGCTTCCACGAGCCTGAGCGCGACGGTCGACGACGGTGCACCGTACGCGGTGATCGACGGCGCGGCCCTGGGCGCGTTCCCGGGCAGCCAGACCATCACGGTTTCCGGCTCCGACAGCGTCTTCGTCGCCTACGCGCGTACCGCGGACATCCAGGCCTGGATCGGCGCTGACGAGTACGCGGCGGTGGGCCTCGATGCCGATACCGGAAAATTGACTGTCACCCCGGCGACGGGAACCGCCGTCACGCCGGCGGCGGAAACGGAAGCGGCCCCGCTGGCCACCGACCCTGCCGGCTCCGACCTGTGGTTGGAGGAGTACACCGGTGACCGGTCGCTGACCACCACGATCAGTGCGCCGGAAGGGATCTCGGTGCTTGTCGCCTCCGACGGGACCGCCCCGGCGCCGACGGATATCACCGTGGCCTGGCCGACGGACAACGCGACACCGTGGGCCGGTCCGCTGATCGTCGGGGGAGCTCTCATCGGTCTGCTCGGCTTCGTGATCTACCTGCTGGGCCTGTTGCACTTCCGCCGGTCCCGCCGTCCGCGGCGCAACGTGCCGCGCGGGCCGCGCATGCCCAGGCTGCCCCGGGTGCCGCGCCCCAAGACCATCAAGGCGAGCGAGATCACCGGTCCACGCCGGTCGATCGGCCGGTCCATGATCGCCGTTCCCCTCGTGCTGGTCTCCGGCCTGGTGCTCAGCGGATGTTCGCCGGAGTTCTGGCCGACCGCCGCTCCAGAGGCCGCCGCGACCGCAACGGCGACGCCCTCGCCCAGCGCCGAGGACACCGAGGCTCCCGTGGCCGACGAGGCTCCGGAGCCCGCTGTGACGGTGCCGCAACTCGAGCGCATCGTTGGCGACATTGTCGCGCTCACGGCGGAGGCCGACGCGAACCTGGATGCCGACAGCCTGGCCACCCGGTTCACCGGCCCCGCGCTGGAGCAGCGTCTGGCCAACTACAAGGTCCGCGCCGCCGATGCGTCGTACGCGGCGACCGTGGCGCTGCCGGACTCCCCGCTGACGCTGACGCTTCCCCAACAGACCGATGCCTGGCCGCGCGTGGTCATGACGGTGCTGCAGTCGGCTGATGAGGCCTCGGTGCCCACCATGGCGCTTATTCTCAAGCAGGAATCTCCGCGGGAGAACTACCTGGTCGAGTACGCCGTCCAGCTCGAGGCATCCGCCAAGGTTCCGAGTGTGGCCCCGGCCACCATCGGAGCACCGCTGATCGCCCCCGACAACAAGTTCATGTCGATGGCGCCCAACGCCGTCGGCCCGGCCTACGCCGACATCCTGCTGAAAGGCGAGGCGAGCCCGTCGTTCCCGCTCTTCGAAGCCAAGGGCGACACCGCCCGCACCCAGCTGGGCTTGGAGTACAAGGAGAAGCAGCTGCTGGAGCTTGAGGACACCGGCACGATGGAGTTCACCAATGCCGTTGGGAGTGGCGAGATCATTGCCCTTGCCACGAATGACTCCGGCAGTATCGTGGCCGTGAGTGTGAACGAGATCACCACGGTGACTCCCGTCGCGGGCAAGGCGACCATCACCCCGAAAGAAGGCCCGAGCAAGGCGCTCTCCGGTATCGAGGAGACCACCAAGGGCATCCAGAGCACCTATAGCGAGCAGCTCCTGTTCCACGTGCCTGCCGCCAATTCAACCGACAAAATCGTTCTCCTTGGCTTTAGTCAGGGACTGATCAATTCCGTGGAGCTTCCATGACCGTTGTCCCCCCAGCCGGCGCCAACCTGCGCGGCGCCGTCGACCTGTCCTCGCTCGTGAACCGCCCACCGGCGGCCGCGGCCGGCGTGAGCACCGGGACCGCGCCGGATGGCGCCGTCGCCGGTGTCGTTCCGGTACCGAATCTGGTGCTCGAGGGTACCGACACCAACTTCGCGGAGCTGCTGGAACTGTCGAAGATCGTGCCGGTGATTGTGGACCTGTGGGCCACCTGGAGCGAGCCGGCCACCCAGCTCACCCCGGTGATCGAGAACCTGATCAGGGAGTACAACGGCCGCTTCGTGCTGGCCACCGTCGACATCGACACGAACCCGCAGCTCGCCCAAGCGTTCCAGGCCACGTCGGTGCCGACCCTCGCCGCGGTGATCAACGGTCAGCCGGTGCAGCTTTTCGACGGGGTACTCCCCGTGGTGCAGATCCGCGAGGTTTTCGAGCGGGTGCTGGAGCTGGCCGCTCAGCACGGTGTGACCGGGGTGGCCGAGGCCGCCGAGACGCCCGCCGGCCCGCCGGCCGAGCCCGTCGAACCCGAACTGCCACCGCATCACCGTGAGGCCTACGAGGCCATCGAACGCGGCGACTACGCCGCCGCCATCGACATCTACAAGCTCGCCCTGGCCCGCGACCCCCGCGACACCATGGCCGCCGCCGGTCTCGCCCAGGTCAGCCTGCTCGCCCGGCTGCAGGGCAAGACCATCGCCGAGGTGCGTTCGGCTGCCGCTGACGACCCGGCGAACCTGGACGCTCAACTCCTCGTGGCCGACCTGGACCTGTCGGGCGGACACATCGAGGACGCCTTCGACAGGCTGCTGGGCCTGTTCCCCGGCCAGGATGCGGCGGGCAAGAACGTCATCCGGCAGCGCATGCTCGAGCTGTTCGAGGTCGTCGGCACCGACGACCCGCGCGTGCCGCCGGCCCGCAAACGCCTCACCGCGCTGCTCTACTAACCGCGGGAACGCGAAAGCGCCCGTGTGGCTGCCTCAGGCGACTGAGGCGACCATGCGGGCGCTTTCGCGTGGCCTGAGCGATGTCAAGGGCGCAGGCGCAGCCAGAGGGCGCCAAGCGGCGGCAGGGTGAGGGTGGCGGATGCCGGCCGGCCGGCCCACGGCTCGGCGAACGCTGTCACCTCACCGAGGTTGCCGACCCCGGAGCCGCCGAAGTTCTCGGCATCGGTGTTGAGGATCTCCTCCCAGGCGCCGGGCAGGGGCAGCCCCACCCTGTAGCCGGTGTGCGGGGCTCCGGAGAAGTTGTACAGGCAGACCACCGGCGTGCCGTCGTGGTCCCAGCGCACGAAGCTGACCACGTTCTCCGCAGCGGCGCCGCCGTCGAGCAGCTCGAACCCGCCGGGTTCGTTGTCACGCTCCCAGAGGCTGGGCGTGTCCCGGTACACCCGGTTGAGCTGGCCGACGAGGTTGAACAGGCCACGGTGACCGGGCTGGTCGAGCATCCACCAGTCCAGTCCGCGCTCTTCACTCCACTCGGACCGCTGGCCGAACTCCTGCCCCATGAACAGGAGCTGCTTGCCCGGGTGCGCCCACATGAATGCGAGGTAGACCCGCACGTTGGCGAGCTGCTGCCACGGATCTCCGGGCATCTTGCCGATCAGGGAGCCCTTGCCGTGCACAACCTCGTCGTGGCTGATCGGCAGCAGGAAGTTCTCGCTGAACGCATAGACGAACGAGAAGGTGATCTCGTTGTGGTGGTACGCGCGGTGCATCGGGTCTTCGCTCATGTACTCGAGCGAGTCGTGCATCCAGCCCATGTTCCACTTCAGCCCGAAGCCCAGGCCGCCGCCGGAGGTGGCCGCGGTGACACCGGGCCAGTTGGTGGATTCCTCGGCGATCATGATGGTGCCGGGGTTGCGCTTGTATGCCGTCGCGGTGATCTCCTGCAGCAGGCTGATCGCCTCGAGGTTTTCCCGGCCGCCGAACTTGTTGGGTTCCCACTCGCCGTCCTTGCGCGAGTAGTCCAGGTACAGCATCGAGGCGACAGCGTCCACCCGGAGGGCGTCGATGTGGAACTCCTCGAGCCAGTACAGCGCATTGGCGACGAGGAAGTTGCGCACCTGCATCTGACCGAAGTCGAAGACGTAGGTGCCCCAGTCCATCTGCTCACCGCGGCGCGGGTCGGGGTGCTCGTACAGGGCCTGCCCGTCGAAGCGGGCCAGGGCGAACTCATCCTTGGGGAAGTGTCCCGGCACCCAGTCCATGATCACGCCGATGCCGGCCTGGTGCAGCCGGTCGATCAGGTAGCGCAGGTCGTCGGGGTGGCCGAACCGGCTCGTCGGAGCGTAGTAGCCGGTGACCTGGTAGCCCCAGGAGCCCCCGAACGGGTGCTCGGACAGCGGCATGAACTCCACGTGCGTATAGGCGAGTTCCTCGAGGTAGCCGATCAACTCGTCGGCCAGGGCCCGGTAGCCCAGCCCGGGCCGCCAGGAGCCCACGTGCATCTCGTACACGCTCATGGCCCGGTTGTGCGGGTCGGTGGCGCTGCGTTCGGCCAGCCAGGCGGCATCCTGCCAGGTGTAGGCGGTCTCACCGACCACCGACGCGGTCAGCGGGGGCACCTCGGTGTAACGGGCCATCGGGTCGGCCTTCTGCACCCACTCGCCGGCCTGGGTGAGGATTTCGAATTTGTAGTTGGAGCCAGCGGCCAGGCCGGGCACGAAGAGTTCCCAGACGCCGGTGCTGCCCATGTTGCGCATCGAGTGCAGCACGCCGTACCAGCTGTTGAAGTCACCGATCACGCGCACGGCGCGGGCGTGTGGCGCCCAGACCGAGAACGAGGTGCCGCTGACGGGCTTGGTCACGCCGGTGAAGGTGCGCACGTGGGCGCCGAGTACGTCCCAGAGACGTTCGTGCCGGCCCTCGCCGATCAGGTGCAGGTCGAGCTCGCCGAGCGTGGGCCGGTAACGGTAGGGATCGTCGCTGATCCAGGCCGGACCATTCTCGTAGTGCGCTTCGATCTCGTAGTCCTGCGGGCCGATGGTGCTGACACCCTGCCAGATGCCGTAGCCCAGATGGGACAGTTCGACGCGGGCGCCGGTGGACAGCACCGCGACGACCTCGATGGCCAGGGGACGCAGGACCCGGATGACCGTGATCGGGTCGGTGATGTTCGGCAGGTCCAGCAGGTGCTGGCCGAGCACCTCGTGCGGGTTGTAGTACGAGCCGACCGAGACCGTCTCAAGGATGTGCGCGGAGAAGGTGGGCAGTTCGTCGGCGGGTCGGCCGGTGGCGTGTTTCATTCGGCCAGTCCGTTCTGGTTCGGTACCTGTGGGATCCGCACGTGCAGGATGTGCACGGGTTCGGTGAAGGCGTCCAGGCGCACGAAGTTGTCCGCGGACCAGGTCCACACGGCGCCGGTAATGAGGTCCTCGACCTCGAAGTGGGAGCCGAGGGGGAGACCGAACCTGGTCACATCCAGGTGCACCACGGTCTCACGCACCGAATGCGGGTCGACGTTGGCGACGATGATGAGCGCGTCGGTGCGACCGTCGTCGGTGAATTCACCGGACAGGTACTTGCTGTAGACGAGGATCGAGTCGTCGTCGCTGGAGTGGATGTCAAGGTTGCGCAGCTGTCGCAGGGCCGGGTGTGCGGCACGGATGCGGCCCAGCTGGGCCAGGAACGGCGCCAGTGACCTGCCGAGTGCCTCGGCCTTCGCGAAGTCGCGGGGCCGCAGCTCGTACTTCTCGTTGTCGATGTTCTCTTCGGCGCCGGGACGGGCGACGCTCTCGTACAGCTCGAATCCCGCGTACAGGCCCCAGGTGGGCGCCGCCGTTGCGGCCAGGGCCGCACGGATCTTGAACGCTGCCGGTCCGCCGAACTGAAGGTATTCGGAGAGGATGTCGGGAGTGTTCACGAACAGGTTCGGGCGCAGGAAGTCCGCGGTGTCGTGGGCCAGGCCGTCGAAGAATTCCTCGAGCTCTTCCTTGGTGTTGCGCCAGGTGAAGTAGGTGTACGACTGCTGGAAGCCGACCTTGGCCAGGCCCTGCAGCAGCGCAGGACGGGTGAATGCCTCGGCCAGGAACACCACGTCGGGCGATTCCCGGTTGATGGTGCCGATCAGCCACTCCCAGAAGTCCAACGGCTTGGTGTG
The DNA here is from genome assembly GCF_002909375.1 of Cryobacterium zongtaii. GTDB lineage: Bacteria > Actinomycetota > Actinomycetes > Actinomycetales > Microbacteriaceae > Cryobacterium > Cryobacterium zongtaii. Next base: position 441,630 of record NZ_PPXD01000007.1, on the reverse strand, counting down.
CGGATTGTCGACCCTGAAGATGTTCACGCCCACGCCGATCCAGTAGCGCACCAAGCGCAGCACCTCGGCACGGATGCCGGCGGGATCGTTGTCGAAGTTGATCGGGTAGATGTCCTGGTACTTCTTCGGCGGGTTCTCGGCGTAGGCGATGGTGCCGTCCGGCAGCGTGGTGAACCACTCCGGGTGCTCGGTGACCCAGGGGTGATCCGGCGAGGCCTGCAGGGCCAGGTCGATGGCGACCTCGATGCCCTCCGTGCGGGCGGCGTCGAGGAAGAAGCTGAAGTCGTCGATGGTGCCGAGCTCCGGGTGGATGGCGTCGTGGCCGCCGGCCGCTGAGCCGATCGCCCACGGCGAACCCGGGTCGTTCTCGCCGGCGTCGAGGGTGTTGTTCGGGCCCTTGCGGAAGGACCGGCCGATCGGGTGGATCGGCGGCAGGTACAACACGTCGAAGCCCATCGCGGCGACGCCGGGCAGGCGGGCCGCCGCGGTGCGGAAGGTTCCGCTCTGCCAGCTGCCGTCTTCTCGCCGCACGGCGCCCTCCGAGCGGGGGAAGAACTCGTACCAGGAGCCGACGCCGGCGCGGGTGCGTTCGACCCGCACGGTGCGCTCGGCGGAGAACGAGTCGAGACTGGCGAGGGGGCGCACGACTGCAGCCGCGGCCAGGGCCGGATCGGTGACGACGGCCAGCCGGACCGCGAGGGGAAGTCTGGTATTGGCCAGGGTCTTGGCGGCGGCCGCGAACAGCCGGCGTTCCACGGTGGGACGCTTGAGGTCCTTGCCGGCGGAGGCCAGCAGTGTCGAACCGATCAGGAACATCAGCTCGACGTCGATGCCGGCGGGGATCTTGATCGCGGCGTTGTGCACCCAAGTGGTGAAGTCATCCGCGTAGGCACGCACCCTGTAGGTGTACGAGCCCTGCAGGTCCAGGCGCACCTGGGTCTCGTACCTGTCGGTGCCCGGGGCGCCGGGGCGCATCGGATGCTGGGTCTGGGTGCCGTCCGGCGCCGTGAGATACAGCATCACGCCGATGGCGTCGTGCCCCTCCCTGAAGGCGGTCGCACCGAACGGCACGACCTCGCCGGCGAAAGCCTTCGCCGGCCAGAGATTGTCGTTCAGCTGCGGGGACAGGTCGAGGACGGGGATTCGACCGACTTTGGTCGGAACATCCGCGATGCTCGGAGTTGAGAGGGCGGTACCGGTTCGTTTTGGTGTCTTAGCCACAAGACGACCGTAGCGCGAACGGGGGCCGAATCGGTGGTCACACGCGCGCACACCTGTTACCCGGTGGGCACGTTGCGCCCCTAAAGTAAGGTTCGTGAAGGCGATCCGTAAATTTACCGTCCGTGCAGTCCTGCCAGAGTCGCTTGCCGCGCTCGATGAGCTGGCCGGCAACTTGCGCTGGTCCTGGCACGAGCCCACCCGGCAGCTCTTCGAGCACATCGCCCCGGAGCTGTGGCGCAGCATCGGCACCGACCCCGTCGCCCTGCTCGGCGCCGTCGACCCGGCCCGGCTGGCGGAACTCGCCCTGGACCACGACTACGTCGCCGGCGTCAACCTGGTGCGCGACGACCTGCGCGCCTACCTCAACGAACCGCGCTGGTATCAGGGCCTCGAGGGGGCGAAGCCGGCGTCGATCGCGTACTTCTCGCCCGAGTTCGGCATCGCGGCGGCGCTGCCGCAGTACTCCGGCGGCCTGGGCATCCTGGCCGGGGACCACCTCAAGAGTGCCTCGGACCTCGGTGTTCCACTCGTCGGCGTGGGCCTGTTCTACAAGGCCGGCTACTTCAGCCAGGCGATCTCCACCGATGGTTGGCAGCTGGAGAGCTACCCGCTGCTCGACCCCGACGGTCTGCCCCTGTCGGTGCTGCGCCGGGCGGACGGTTCGCCGGTGCAGGTGTCCCTCGCCCTGCCGGACGACCGTACCCTGCACGCCCGCGTGTGGGAGGCCAGGGTCGGCCGCATCCGTCTGCTGATGCTGGACACCGACATCCCGGAGAACACCGACGAACTGCGCCAGGTGACCGACAGGCTTTACGGCGGCGGCGGCGAACACCGGCTGCTGCAGGAACTGTTGCTCGGCATCGGCGGGGCCCGTGCCGTGCGCCTGTGGAGCCACCTCAACGGCCGCGACGAGCCCGAGGTGTTCCACACCAACGAGGGACACGCCGGATTCCTCGGCCTGGAACGCATTTCCAGCCTCATCGGTGAGGGCCTGAGCTTCGCCGAGGCGTTGCAGGTAGCCCGTGCCGGCACCGTGTTCACCACGCACACTCCGGTGGCTGCGGGTATCGACAGGTTCGAAACCTCCCTCGTGCGCCGCTACTTCGAGACCGACCTGCTGCCCGGTGTGGCCGTGGACGACCTGCTGGGTCTGGGCGCCGAGAGCTACCCGGGCGGGTCGCCGGATGTCTTCAACATGGCCATCATGGGCCTGCGGCTGGGACAGCACGCCAACGGTGTCTCGAAGCTGCACGGCGAGGTGAGCCGGCGCATGTTCAGCGGCCTCTGGCCGGGCTTCGACGCCAGCGAGGTGCCGATCACCTCGATCACCAACGGGGTGCACGCCCCCACTTGGACGGACCCGGCGCTGAAAGCCCTCGCCGCGAACCGGCTCGGCACCACCGACACCTCCACCGCCGACTGGGCATCGCCCGCGGTGAGCGACCAGGACCTCTGGGAGGTGCGCGGCGATATGCGCCGCCAGTTCGTCGAGGACGCCCGTCGCCGTATCGGCGCGGCATGGCTGGTGCAGAACCCCGGCGGTCTGGTGCCGGCGTGGATCAACCAGGTCTTCGACCCCAACGTGCTCACCATCGGCTTCGCCCGTCGGGTGCCCACCTACAAGCGGCTCACCCTGATGCTGCACGATCCCGAGCGGCTGCGCGCCCTGCTGCTGCACCCCGAGCACCCCGTGCAGATCGTCATCGCCGGCAAATCGCACCCCGCCGACGAGGAGGGCAAGCGGCTGATCCAGCGGATCGTGCAGTTTGCCGCCGATCCTGAGCTGCGCACCCGCATCGCGTTCCTGCCCGACTACAACATCGGTATGGCTCAGCTGATGTACCCGGGCACCGACGTGTGGCTGAACAATCCGCTGCGCCCGCTCGAGGCCTGCGGCACCTCCGGCATGAAGGCGGCCCTGAACGGCGCCCTCAACCTGTCCATCCTCGACGGCTGGTGGCCGGAGTACTTCGACGGCCAGAACGGCTGGGCCATTCCCTCTGCCGACGCGAGCACCAACTCCGCCGAGCGCGACCGCCTCGAGGCCGACGCCCTTTACGAGCTCATCGAACACCAGGTGGCGCCGCCGTTCTACGAGCGCAACGCCGATGACGTGCCCGAACGCTGGGTCGCTAACATCCGCCAGACCCTGGCCGGGCTCTCGCCCGAGTTGAACGCCGGCCGGATGGTGCGCGAATACGTGGAGAAGCTCTACCGCCCCGCCGGTGTCTCCGAGGCGCGGCTCTCGGCCAACAACTACCGGGCGGCCCGCGAACTCGCGGAATGGAAGGCCCGCATCGGGGGAGCCTGGCCCGGCGTGGCCGTCGAGCACGTGGAGTCCGGCGGCGTCGCCCCGGTGCCGCAGGTGGGCGATGAACTGCGCCTGCGCGCTCACGTGCAGTTGAACGGCCTCGCACCCGAGGACGTGACGGTGCAGGTCGTCTACGGCAGGAGCACCGGCGGTGACGACCTCACCGACGTCAGCACCCAGGCCCTCGAGCCGATCAACGACGTGCTGGGGCAGGATGCCACCGAAACCGTGACGCCCGGCGCGCCCACCCTGTTCACCGGAACCGTCGAACTCGACAGGTCCGGCGGCTTCGGCTACACCGTCAGGGTCGTGCCACGGAACGACCTGCTGATCAGCGCGGCCGAGATGGGGCTGGTGGCCGTCGCCGGCTGACCTCGCCCGCGGGCCGGCGTCGTCAGCGGTCCCGGCCGATCGCGGCCACGACGGCGGCGGTGACGGAGACGAGGTCGGCGGGGGAGAGCTCGAGGTCGAAGCCGCGGCGGCCGCCGGAGACGAAGACCGAGTCGAAGAGCTCGGCCGTCTCGTCGAGCACCGTCGTCAGCCGGGTCTTCTGTCCGATCGGGCTGATGCCGCCCACGACGTAGCCCGTTTTGCGCTCGGCCACCTTGGGGTCGGCCATGACGGCTTTCTTCGCGCCGACCGCCGCGGCGAGGGCCTTGAGGTCCAGCTGACCGGAGACGGGCACGATCGCCACCACGAGGGCACCGTCGGCGTCCGCCAAGAGGGTCTTGAACACCTGGTCGGGATCCAGCCCGAGCTTGTCCGCCGCCTCGTGGCCGTAGCCGGCCACCGCCGCATCATGCGGGTAGTGGTGGGCGGTGAACCGGATGCCGGCGTGCAGCAGCGCCACAGTGGCGGGTGTGCCGCCGGCATCCGGCTTGGTCATGCCCGGGCTTCCTCGGCCCGCAACAGCAGCATCGAGGTACCCCCCATGGTGAGGCGGGCGCCCGGCATGTGCGAACTCTGCACCTCGCGGATGTCGTCGTGACTGGAGTCCCAGAGCACCGTGTAGCTGGAGACCCCGGAGTGGATGGGCAGGGTCACCTCGGTGGGCGACTCTAGGCCGTGAACGATCAGGAGGATGCGGTTGAACGCCTCGTGCTCGGGGGTGCTGGCCGCGAGGTACTGCAGGGTGCGTTCCTGGGGGGAGTTCCAATCGGCCTCCGACATCGAGGCTCCGGCGGCGTTGTACCAGTCCATCTGGCTGGCGCTGGGGGTGGTCTGGCCCGGCCGGCCGAACCTCACGGGGCGCAGGGCCGGGTTCTCCCGGCGCAGGGCAAGCAACTGCCGGGTGATCCGGTGCAGGTCCTGCTGCCAGTCGTCGAAGTTCCAGTCCAGCCAGGTGAGCTCGCTGTCGTGGCAGTAGGCGTTGTTGTTTCCGCGTTGGCTGCGACCGAACTCGTCCCCGGCGGTGAGCATCGGCACACCCGCGGAGAGCAACAGGGTGCCGAGCAGGTTGCGCATCGCCCGCCGACGGGTACGCAACACCGTGACATCGCGAGTGGGCCCCTCGACACCGTGGTTGAACGAGTTGTTCCCGTCGGTGCCGTCCCGGTTCGCCTCACCGTTGCCGACGTTGTGCTTCACGTTGTACGCGGTGAGGTCCGCCATGGTGAAACCGTCGTGGGCGGTGATGAAGTTCAGCGAGGCGACCGGGCCGCGCTCCAGCGAGAAGGTGTTGGCCGACCCGGCCAGACGGGAGGCGAACCGGCCGATGCCGCTGTCTGAGGTCGAGTGGTTGCGCACGGCGGCGACGTCGGTGAGCCAGAAGGACCGCATCCGGTCGCGGTACCGGTCGTTCCACTCCGACCAGCCGGTCGGGAAGTTGCCGGTCTGCCAGCCGCCCATGCCCACGTCCCACGGTTCCGCGATGAGCTTCACCCCGGCCAGGTCCGGGTCGTCGCGGATGGCGGTGAGCAGAGGGTGGTCCGGCGTGTAGTGCACGTTCTCGTCGCGTCCGAGGGTCGCGGCCAGGTCGAACCTGAACCCGTCGATCTGCACCTCGTTGGCCCAGTACCGCAGAGAGTCCAGCACCAGTCGCATCGGCACGTCGTGGCCGAAGTTGACCGTGTTGCCGCAGCCGGTGACGTCGATGTAATGACCCTTGGCGTTCTGCCGGTAGTAGGTGGCGTTGTCGATGCCCCGCAGGCTCGTGACCGGTCCGGCCGGGCCCTCCTCGGCGGTGTGGTTGTACACGACGTCGAGGATGACCTCGAGGCCGGCCTCGTGCAGCAGTTTGACCATGCCCTTGAACTCGCGCAGCACCGCCTCCGGCCCCTCGGACTGGGAGGCCTGCGTGGCGTAGTCGGCGTGCGGGGTGAAGAAGTTGAGGGTGTTGTAGCCCCAGTAGTTCGACAGGCCCTGCTTGATCAGGCGCTGTTCGGAGACGAACGACTGCACCGGCAGCAGTTCAACGGCGGTCACCCCGAGGTTCTTGAGGTACGCGATGGTGCTCTCGTGTGCCAGTCCGGCGTAGGTGCCGCGGAGTTCAACGGGCATGGCCGGGCTGAGCTTGCTCAGGCCCCGGACGTGCGCCTCGTAGACCACGGTGTGATCCATCGGCGTGTTGGGCTTGACGGCTCCGGCCCAGTCGAAGGCGTCGTCGACCATGGTGGACTGCCATTGGTCGGGTCCCACCCGGGCCAGACCCCGGGCGTACGGGTCGATCAGGGTCTTCTCGGGGTGGAACGAGTGCGTGGGACCGGCCGGACCGGAGACCCGGATGCCGTAGCGGCGGCCCGCGGTGAGGGTGCGGCTACGGCCGACCCAGACGTTGTGGGCGTCGCGCACCATGGGTACGGTGCGCACGATCCAGTTGGGGTCGGTGTGGTCGAAGATGCACAGTTCGATGGCCTCGGCGTGTTCGGACCAGACGCGGAGTTCCCCGCCATTGCTCGTAGCGCGGACGCCCAGATTGCGGAGGGTGTCAGCTGAAGTCATGAGATCTAGAGTAATCAGTGCGGACGGTGTATAAAGACCAGCCCGCACCGGCCCATCCACGGGACCCGAACCAGCCAGGAGGCGAGCACATGTCGGTGCATTTTGACCACGCGTATCTCGACCACGCCGCGACGGCACCGATGCTGCCGGCCGCCATCACCGCGTACGCGGAGGCGATGGCTGTCGTCGGCAATCCGGCGTCCATCCACAGCCAGGGCCAGAACGCCAAACGGATGCTCGAGGAGGCCCGCGAACGGGTCGCCGCGAGCGTGCACTCCGACCCCATCGAGATCGTCTTCACCGGCAGCGGCACCGAATCGGTGAACCTGGCCATCAAGGGCCTGTACTGGGCCCGTGCGCCCCGCACCCGGATCCTCGTGCCCGGCGGAGAGCACCACGCCACCGTCGACACCGTGGAATGGCTCGCCCAGCAGGAGGGTGCGACGGTCCAGTGGATCCCGCTGGACACGCTGGGCCGCATCGACCTCGCCGCCCTCGCCGCGGCCATCGCTGAGGACCCCGAGGATGTGGCCCTGGTGACCCTGCTGGCCGCCAACAACGAGGTGGGCACCCTGCAGCCCGTCGAAGACGTCGCGGCGCTCGCCGCGGCACACGGCATCCCGGTGCACGTGGACGCCATCTCCGCCTACGGTCACGTGCCCATCGACTTCGCCGCCCTGCACGCCACCGGAGTGTCGGCGCTGAGCGTCTCGGCGCACAAGATCGGCGGCCCCGTCGGCATCGGCGCCCTGGTGCTGTCCCGCACGATCACCGTGGTGCCGCTGATCCACGGCGGCGGCCAACAGCGCCAGGTACGCAGCGGCACCCAGGACGTGGCGGCGGCGGTGTCGTTCGCGGTCGCGGCGACAGCCATGACCGCCGACCTCGACGCCGAGAACCGGCGCCTGCGAGTGCTGCGCGACAGTGTGATCGCCGGCGTCCGCGCCGCGGTGCCCTCCGCCGTCTACAACGGCGACCCCGACTCCGCAGATTCGGGCACAGCCGGGCGTCTGCCCGGCAACGCCCACTTCACCTTCCCCGGCTGCGAAGGCGACTCGCTCCTGTTCCTGCTCGACGTCGCCGGGGTGTCGGTCTCCACGGGATCCGCCTGCCAGGCCGGCATCCCGGAGCCATCGCACGTGCTGCGTGCCATGGGCCGTAGCGAGGCCGAGGCCCGCAGCGCCCTGCGGATCACGCTGGGCCGCACCTCGACCCAGGCCGACGTCGACGCCTTGCTGGCGGCGCTGCCGGTGGCCTGGGCGCAGGCGATCGGCGCGGGAATGGCCGACTCGGCGCCGCGTGCGTACACTTAACCAGTGAAGATTCTGGCAGCAATGAGCGGTGGGGTGGATTCCGCCGTGGCCGCAGCCCGCGCGGTCGAGGCAGGGCACGAGGTGGTCGGGGTGCACCTGGCCCTGTCGCGCATGCCCGGCACGCTCCGCACCGGCAGCCGCGGCTGCTGCACCGTCGAGGACTCGATGGACGCCCAACGGGCCGCGAACATCATCGGCATCCCGTATTACGTGTGGGACTTCTCCGAGCGGTTCAAGCTCGACGTCGTCGACGACTTCATCGCCGAGTACGCCGCCGGACGCACCCCCAACCCGTGCATGCGCTGCAACGAGAAGATCAAGTTCGCCGCCCTCCTCGAGAAGGCCCTGGCACTCGGGTTCGACGCCGTCTGCACCGGCCACTACGCCTCGATCGTGACGGATGCCGACGGCAACCGGGAACTGCACCGGGCCAGCGCCTGGGCCAAGGACCAGTCCTACGTGCTGGGCGTGCTCACCAAGGAGCAGCTCGCGCACTCGATGTTCCCTCTGGGCGACACGCCGTCCAAGGCCGAGGTGCGCGCAGAGGCCGCCGAACGCGGATTCTCGGTGGCGAACAAGCCCGACTCCTACGACATCTGCTTCATCCCCGACGGTGACACCCGCGGTTGGCTCGGCGAGCGGGTCGCCCCGGAAACCGGCGATATCCTGGACCGCGAGGGCAACAAGCTCGGGCAGCACGAGGGCGCCGTGGCGTTCACCGTGGGACAGCGTAAGGGCCTCTCGATCGGCACCCCCGCCGCCGACGGCAAGCCCCGCTTCGTGCTCGAGGTACGCCCGGTGTCCAACACCGTGGTCGTGGGCCCCAAGGAGGCCCTGGCGATCAAGGAGATCGCCGGCACCAAGTACACCTGGGCCGGACTGCCCCCGGAGCACCCCGAGATCGAATTCGCCTGTGACGTGCAGATCCGTGCGCACGCCGACCCGGAGCCCGCCGTGGCCCAGGTCATCAGCGTGCCCGCCGACCCCTCCGCGACGCCGCCGGTCGAGGCGCACACCGAGCTGCGCATCCTGCCGACCGAGCCGTTGACCGGCGTGGCGCCGGGCCAGACCGCCGTGGTCTATGTGGGTACCCGGGTGCTCGGGCAGTGCACGATCGACCGCACGGTCAGTGCCGTTCCGGTCAAAAGCGACAACGTTGCAGGCCCGGTTCCTGCCGACTCCGCGACGATCAATGCCTGACGTGACGGGAGCGTCACCGGCGGCCGCGCTGGCCGCCGCCGGCGAGGAGGCCGCCAGCCTGACCACGCGCATCCTCGAGGCCCGCGACGCCTACTACGAGCGCAACCAGGTCATCGTCTCCGACGCCGACTACGACGGCCTGATCCATCGCCTCGAAGAACTCGAACGGCTCTTCCCCGAACTCGCCAGCCAGGACAGCCCCACCCAGACCGTCGGCGGCCGCGCCGAGACCACCCTGTTCGACCCGGTGCAGCACGCCGAGCGGATGCTCAGCCTCGACAACGTGTTCTCCATCGAGGAATTCGAGGCGTGGGCGGCGAAGGTGCAGGTGAGCGCCAACCGGGCCGTGCACTACCTCTGCGAACTCAAGATCGACGGCCTGGCCATCAACCTCCGCTACGAGAGGGGGGTGCTCGTCAGCGCCGCCACCCGCGGTGACGGCGTGGTCGGCGAAGACGTCACCGAGAATATCGCCTTGGTGCCCGGAATTCCCGCCCGCCTCGGCGGCACCGGGCATCCGCCGCTGATGGAGGTACGCGGAGAGGTCTTCTTCCCCGTCGAAGCGTTCCGGGATCTCAATGCCGCGCAGAGCGCCGCGGGCGAGCGGGTGTTCGCCAATCCCCGCAACGCGGCCAGCGGGTCGCTCCGGCAGAAGGCCGAGAGCAAGAACGCCGACCAGCTCGCCCTGATGAAGGCCAGGCTCGGCCGGCTGCGGATGCTCGTGCACGGCATCGGCGCGTGGGCCCAGCCCGGCGCCGAGTCGCAGTCCGCCGTGTATGACCTGCTCGCCGGCTGGGGTCTGCCCACCAGCACCCACTTCAGGGTCGTCGAGACGCCGGCAGAGGCATCCGCGTTCATCGAGTACTTCGGCGAGCACCGCGGCAGCGTGGAACACGAGATCGACGGCATCGTCATCAAGGTGGACGAGCTCGCCCTGCACGACGAACTCGGCGCTACCAACCGCGCACCGCGCTGGGCGATCGCCTACAAGTACCCGCCGGAGCAGGTGAACACGAAGCTGCTCGACATCGTCGTGAGCGTGGGCCGCACCGGCCGGGCCACCCCGTTCGCCGTGATGGAACCCGTCAGGGTCGCCGGTTCCGTCGTGCGCCAGGCCACCCTGCACAACCAGGATGTCGTGAGGGCCAAGGGCGTGCTGATCGGCGACACCGTCGTGCTGCGGAAGGCCGGCGACGTGATCCCCGAGGTCCTCGGGCCGGTCGTGGAGCTGCGCGACGGCACCGAACGCGAATTCGTGATGCCAGCAGACTGCCCGGTCTGCGGCACTGGGCTGAAGGCCGCCAAGGACGGCGATATCGACCTGCGCTGCCCGAACGCGCGGAGCTGCCCGGCCCAGGTCTGCGGCCGGGTCGAGCACATCGGCTCGCGGGGTGCCCTCGACATCGAGGTGCTCGGCGAGGTGACCGCGGCGGCGCTGACCCAGCCCACGGTTCCCGAAACGCCGCCGTTGGACACCGAGGCCGGGCTTTTTGATCTCACCATCGAGGATCTGTTGCCGATCAGCGTGGTCGTGCGGGACCCCGAGACCGGCCTGCCCCGCGAGGACGAGGACGGTACCGTGCGTCAGCGCACCCCGTTCCGGCGGAACCCCTCCGCAGCCGAGAAGAAGGCGGGTCTGGACGGCCCGCAACCGTCGTCCAACGCCGTGAAGCTCATCGCCGAGATCGAACTGGCCAAGACCAAGCCGCTCTGGCGCATCCTGGTCTCACTCAACATCCGTCACGTCGGGCCGGTGGCCGCACGGGCCCTGGCGAACCACTTCGGCTCTCTCGACGCCATCCGTTCGGCGTCGCGCGACGAGCTGGCCGAGGTCGACGGAGTGGGCGGCATCATCGCCGACGCCGTGATCGACTGGTTCGAGGTGGACTGGCACCGCGACATCGTGGAGCGATGGGCAGCGGCCGGGGTGCAGTTCGCCACGCCGGGGCACCCGGGCCCCGGTGCCGCTGCGGCGGCCGGTGGAGTGCTCACCGGGCTGACCGTCGTGGCGACGGGCTCGCTGGAGGGCTTCACCCGCGAGGGTGCGTCGGAGGCGATCATCGCCGCCGGCGGCAAGAACGCCTCCAGCGTGTCGAAGAAGACCGACTACGTGGCCGCCGGCCCCGGCGCCGGCTCCAAACTGGCCAAGGCCGAAGCCCTGGGCGTGCGCATCATCGACGCCGACCAGTTCCGGCTGCTGCTCGAACACGGCCCGGCCGGCCTGCCAGACGCCGCCCCGGCGGATGCCCCGGCCGACAGCGGTGCCGAACCGGAGTCGGTCGCCGCGGCCGAGCCCGGCCGCGACACCGACTAGGCTCCCGCCGGCGGTCGCTCGTCGTTCCGCTGTGCCCAGAGCGAAACTCTCTTGCCGGGGGGAGCGCTGGTTGGGTTAGCTGGCCGCATGCGATTCCTCATTCTCGGCGGAACGGCCTGGCTCGGCAGCACCATCGCGACGGCCGCGATGCACCACGGTCACAAGGTCACCTGCCTGGCCAGGGGCGAATCCGGGAACGCCCCGGCCGGCATCCGCTTCGTGCGGGGCGACCGCGACCATGCCGGGGCGTACGCGGAGGTGGCGGCCGAAGACTGGGATGTGGTCGTGGATGTGTCGCGGCAGCCCGGGCAGGTCGCCTCGGCCGTGGCGGCGCTGGGCGACCGGGCCGCCGCGTACACCTTCGTATCGTCGGGAAACGTCTACGCCGACACCGCCGTGCCGGGCCAGGACGAGAGCGCTGAGCGTGTCGGTGCGCAGAGCGGTGACGTGATGGAGTCGATGGAGACCTACGGCGAGGCGAAGGTCGCCTGCGAGGACCGGCTCCTTGCGGGGTTCGGCGCCGACAGGTCCCTCATCGTGCGGTCGGGTCTGATCGGCGGACCCGGCGACGTCTCCGACCGCAGCGGGTACTGGCCACTGCGGTTCAGGGAGCCCGCCGGTGCCGACGGGAGTGTGCTCGTGCCCGACGTTCCGGGGCTGCTGGTTCAGGTGATCGACGTGCGCGACCTGGCGGAGTGGATCGTCGACGCCGCCGAGGACCGCGCAGCCGGGGTGTTCAACGCGACGGGGGAGACCGTGTCGCTGGCCGAACACCTGGCCGTGGCGAGGAGCGTGGCCGGACACACCGGCCCGGTCGTGGGCGCGGATGCCCGATGGCTAGTGGATCACGACGTCGGGCCGTGGTCGGGGCCACGGTCCCTGCCGCTGTGGTTGCCCCTGCCGGACTACGCCGGGTTCAATGCCCGAGACAGCGGTGCCGCCCGCGCCGCCGGACTGGTCACCCGCCCGCTCGCCGAGACCCTCGCTGACACGCTGCGCTGGGAGCGCCTCAGGGTGCCGCAGGGCCCGCGCCGGGCGGGACTGTCCGACGCCGACGAGGTGGCCCTGCTCGCCGCCCGCGCCGCCGGCTGATGCCCCCGCGCCCGCCCGGCCGCCCGCACCAGGCGGCCGGAGCCGGCGCCGGGACTAAGCTGCGGCCATGACCCCTATCAAGGATGATGACCGTCCGACCGAGGAACGCACGGTGCCTGAGCTCCTCCAGCCCGGCGAGCCACCGTTCCAAGCGCTGTTCCCGAATCTGGACCGGGTGTCCCGATCCTCCTGGCGCAAGGGAACCGTCAGCCGCCGACGGATCGGCCGCGCGACGGGGCTGCTGATCGGTGTGATCGTGGTCATCGGGACGTTGGTGGTGGGCAGCGTCATCCTCTGAGCCCCTCCAGTCTGCTGCGCCGCCGAGGCGCTCTGAGCCCCGAAAATTCACCTCACCGTGACCGGATGTTCCCCCGCCGGAAACCCGCCCGAAACGCAGTCGCCGAATTGCGCCGAAAAGTGTCCGATCGCCCTGAACGAGGGGCAGTGGCAGCGCCCGCGGCTCGATAAGCTGAGAGCGCATGACTTGCCAGGGGCGTCGAGTCTGTTTGCTGCTCATTCGTTCGGGAGGGGACGGGACGCGTCGTGCTATTCGAGGCCGCTGCACTGCTGACTGCCTCGCTCGCCCTCGTCGGGGTGGGCGGGCCCGTCCTGATGCCCGAATCCTCGCAGGTCAGCGTCTACGAGACCGTTTCGGCCCGGGTCGCGGACCGTCAGAGCGATGCGGGCGCCTCGCAGGCCTCGGCTGAGCTCGAGGTGCAGTCGGCCGCTGCCATCGACATCGACGTGGCCTCCCTCCGCACCATGACGGGGTCGAATCTGCTCGTCGGTATGTCCCAGCTCGCCGTCGCGGAGTTGAGGAGCTTCGTGGCCGAATATCCCACCCGCGTCGACTCGGTGCTGGCGACCCCGCCCGAAGCCACGGTGGTGTCGGCCTGGTGGACGCTGCTCGACTCCACCCAGCGGGCCACCCTCACCACGGCGACCCCGCGGCTGGTCGGCAACCTCGACGGCGTGCCGCTGGCGCAGCGCAGTCGCGCGAACGAGCGATACCTCAGTGAATCCCTCGCCGAGGCCAAGCGGGTCCTCGCCGGCCACTCGTCAGATGCCGAACGCTCCCTGGCCAGCGGCCGGGTGGCCGTGCTCAGCCAGGTCCAACTGGCCCTGAAACCCAGCGACGGCGGGCCCAAACGCAGCCTGATCCTGCTCGACCCCAACGGGTCGGGGCGGGCGGCGATCGCCCTGGGCAACCCGGACACTGCCGACTACATCGGCTACCTGGTACCGGGAATGAACTACCGGGTCGAGCCCGCGATGGTCAACTGGACCACCGTGGCCGACGACGTTTACCGCGAGCAGCGTGCGGTCCTGGCCGCACGCAAGAAGGCGCCGGCCGCCACCACAACCGCACCCGGCACAGCGTCCGTCACCGCGGCATCCGCCACCGGCAGCCGGCTTGTCTCGGGGTACCCGGATGCCGCGGCGACCACAGCGAAGACCGTGGCCACGATCGCCTGGATCGGCTACGAGGCGCCCGACGTGTTCTCCGTCGGCTGGCGTGACCGTGCGGTGGCCGGCGCCGCCTTCCTCGAGACCTCGTGGGCCGGCGTGCGCGCCAGCAGGGGAGCGGACCAGCCCTTCATCTCGGTGTTCGCGCATTCCTATGGTTCGACCGTCTCGCTCATGGCGCTGGCCAACGGCTCCGTGCAGGTGGACGCCCTCGTCGTGGTCGGTTCACCGGGTAGCGAAATCCAGTCCGCCGACAAGCTCGAGGTCGCCAACGGGAACGTCTTCGTCGGCAAGGCGGACTGGGACCCGGCGGTCAGCTCGGCGTTCTTCGGCAGCGATCCCGGCGCCTCCTCGTACGGTGCCAGGGCACTCGGCGTGGACGGGGCGACCGACACCGTCACCGGCGCCTGGCTCGGCGGATCGCTCGGCCACAACGACTATTTCAGGCCCGGAAGCGAGTCCCTGCACAACATGGCGCTGATCGGCACCGACAACGCGGACCTGGCAACCGACGACGACGAATAGAATTGGAGCTTCCGCTTCGATTTTCTTGGGAGTTTCATGTCTGAAATCACGGCCGAGCAGGTTGCGCATCTGGCCAACCTCGCCCGGATCGACCTCAGCTCGGCAGAAATCGATCGCCTCACGGTCGAACTCGGCCAGATCGTCGACTCTGTCGCCAGGGTCGCCGAGGTCGCGACGCCCGACGTCCCGGCGACCAGCCACCCGATGCCGCTGACGAATGTGTTCCGTGACGACGTCGTCGTGCCGTCGCTCACCGTCGACCAGGCCCTGTCCGGCGCCCCCGACCGTGCCGGCGACAAATTCCGCGTGCCCGCCATCCTGGACGAGGAGTAACAACGTGACCAGTCTTATCAACCAGACCGCCGCCGCCCTGGCCGGTCTGCTCGCCGACGGCTCGGTCAGCTCCGTCGACGTCACGCGCGCCCACCTCGACCACATCGACGCCGTCGAACCCGATGTGCACGCGTTCCTGCACGTGGCCCGCGACGCCGCCCTGGCCACCGCCGCGAGGGTCGACGCCCGTCGCGCCGCCGGCGAGAAGCTCGGCCCGCTGGCCGGCGTTCCGATCGCCATCAAGGATGTGCTCGCTACGCACGACATGCCCACCACCTCTGGGTCGAAGATCCTTCAGGGGTGGATCCCGCCGTATGACGCCACCGTGGTTCGGCGCATCCGCGACGCCGACCTCATCCCGCTGGGCAAGACCAACATGGACGAGTTCGCGATGGGCTCCTCTACCGAACACTCCGCCTACGGCCCCACCCACAACCCGTGGGACCTTGACCGCATCCCCGGCGGCTCCGGCGGTGGCTCCGCGGCCGCCGTCGCCGCGTTCGAGGCACCATTGGCGCTCGGCAGCGACACCGGCGGATCCATCCGTCAGCCCGCCGCCGTCACCGGTTCCGTCGGCGTCAAGCCCACCTACGGCGGCGTGTCCCGCTACGGCGCGATCGCGCTGGCCTCCTCGCTCGACCAGGTCGGCCCGGTCACCCGCACGGTGCTCGACGCCGCGCTGCTGCACGATGTGATCGGCGGGCACGACCCGCTCGACTCGACATCGCTGACGGATGCGTGGCCGTCGATGGCCGCCGCGGCCCAGGCCGGGCTGGCCGACGGTGCCCTCAAGGGGGTGCGGATCGGCGTGATCAAGGAACTCAACGGTGCGGGTTTCCAGGCCGGTGTCAAGCAGCGTTTCGAGGAGACCCTGGCCCTGCTGTCCGCGGCCGGCGCCATCGTCAGCGAGGTGAGCGCCCCGAACTTCGAGTACGCGGTCTCCGCCTACTACCTGATCCTGCCCGCCGAAGCCTCCAGCAACCTGGCCCGCTTCGACTCGGTGCGCTTCGGCATCCGGGTCAACCCGGAGGACGGCCCGCTCACCAGCGAGCGCGTCATGGCCGCCACCCGCGACGCCGGCTTCGGCGACGAGGTCAAACGCCGCATCATCCTGGGCACCTACGCCCTCAGCGCCGGCTACTACGACGCTTACTACGGCAGCGCCCAGAAGGTGCGCACGCTGATCCAGCGCGACTTCGCCGCCGCGTTCGACAAGGTCGACCTGCTCGTCTCTCCCACGGCGCCGACCACGGCGTTCAAGTTCGGCGAGAAGACCGAAGACCCGATGGCGATGTACCTCAACGACATCACCACCATCCCGGCCAACCTCGCCGGCATCCCCGGCATGAGCCTGCCGATGGGCCTCGCGCCCGAAGACGGCCTCCCGGTGGGTCTGCAGGTGATGGCGCCCGCCCGCGCGGATGCCCGTCTGTACACCTTCGGCGCCGCCGTCGAGCAGCTGCTCGAGGCACACTGGGGGCACACCCTGCTCAGCCAGGCACCCGCTCTGGCCAACATCGAAATGTTCGCAACCGAAGGGGGAGCCGTCTGATGGCGAAAGCCGAATTGATGGACTACGACAAGGCCCTCGAGCTGTTCGAGCCGGTGCTCGGCTTCGAGGTGCACGTCGAACTCAACACCAAGACCAAGATGTTCTGCGGCTGCGCCAACGAATTCGGTTCCGGTGCCAACACCAACACCTGCCCCACCTGCCTGGGCCTGCCCGGCGGGCTGCCGCAGGTGAACCGCCAGGCCATCGAGTCCTCCATCCGCCTGGGCCTGGCCCTGGGCTGCGAGATCGCCGAAACCAGCCGGTTCGCCCGCAAGAACTACTTCTACCCCGACACCGCCAAGAACTTCCAGACCTCCCAGTACGACGAGCCGATCGCCTTCAACGGCCAGCTCACCATCGAGCTGGAGAGCGGCCGCCAGGTGACCGTGGACATCGAGCGCGCGCACATGGAGGACGACGCAGGCAAGCTCACCCACATGGGTGGCGCGGCAGGACGCATCCAGGGCGCCGACTATTCACTGGTCGACTACAACCGCGGCGGCGTGCCACTGGTGGAGATCGTCACCCAGATGATCGAGGGTGGCGAAGCCGACTCGCCCGAGATCGGCAAGACCTACGTCGCCGCCATCCGCGAGATCGTCAAGGCGCTCGGCGTCTCGAACGCCCGGATGGAAGAGGGTAACGTGCGCTGCGACGCGAATGTGTCCCTGCGCCCGCGCGGCTCGAACATCCTGGGCACCCGCACCGAGACCAAGAACGTCAACTCACTGCGCAGCGTCGAACGCGCCGTGCGCTATGAGATCCAGCGCCAGGCCGCGCTGCTCACCGCCGGCGGCACCATCACCCAGGAGACCCGGCACTGGCACGAGGACACCGGGGTGACCTCCGCCGGCCGGCCCAAGAGCGACGCGGACGACTACAGGTACTTCCCCGAGCCCGACCTGGTGCCCGTCGCCCCGTCGCGTGCCTGGGTCGAAGAGTTGCGCGCCACGCTGCCCGAGCCCCCCGCGGCCCGCCGCAAGCGGCTGCAGGCGGACTGGGGTTTTGTGAACCTCGAGTTCCAGGATGTGGTCAACTCCGACCTCCTCGACGTTCTGGAGGCCACCATCGCCGCCGGCGCGCCCGCTCAGTCCGCCCGCAAGTGGTGGACCGGCGAGATTGCCCGTCTGGCCAACGCCGCCGGCGTGACTGCCGAGAGCCTCGTGACCCCGGCCCAGGTGGCCGCGCTGATCGAACTGATCACCGACGGCACCCTCACCGACCGCCTGGCCCGCCAGGTGCTCGAGGGCGTCATCGCCGGCGAGGGCACCCCCAGCGAGGTCGTCGCCAGCCGTGGACTGGCCGTCGTCAGCGACGACGGGCCGCTGATTGCGGCCATCGACGAGGCCCTCGCCGGGCAGCCCGACGTGCTCGCGAAGATCCGCGACGGCAAGGTGCAGGCCGCCGGCGCCGTCATCGGCGCGGTCATGAAGGCCATGCGCGGCCAGGCGGATGCCGCCAGGGTGCGCGAACTGGTGCTCGAACGCGCCGGCAGCGCTCCGGTGGAGTCTGCACCTTCGGAGTCGGTGGAGTAATGGCGCTCTGGAGCCGCCGGCCCGCGGACGCCCCGTCAGCCGACGGGGCGGCCGCGGTGTTCGGCGTCGGCATGCAGGTGGTGGTGCGGCTTGACCGCAGCCGCTACCCCGACTCGATGGTGGAGGACCCGATCGGGGTCATCACCGCGCCAGGCGAGCTCGTCGGCTCGGCGCTTTATGCACCCGTCGTGGGCAAGGAAGCGGTGTGGGTGGTGCACTTCGAGGAACCGTTCTACGGTCTCGACGGCACCGGCCCGCACGAGTCGGCCCGGGTGTCGCAGGGTTCGCTCGAGGCAGCTCCGGAGTCGTGATCGCCGTGGCCGACCTCAACCAGCCCGCCGAGGCCGACATCCGTCGGTGGCGGCGGTATCTGGCCGATGAACAGGCCGAGGCCGCCGTGTACCGTGACCTGGCCGGTCGGCGTTCCGGCGAGGAACGCGACATCCTCCTGGCCCTCGCCGAGGCAGAGGGCCGGCACGAAGCGCACTGGCGGGACCTGCTCGGCGAGCGGGTCGGAGCACCCCGGAAGGGTGCGCTGCGCACCCGGGTGCTTGGCCTGCTGGCCCGCCGGTTCGGTTCCGTCTTCGTGCTCGCGCTCGCCCAACGCGCCGAGGCACGGTCGCCCTACGACGGGGATGCCGACGCCACCAGCGCCATGGCCGCAGACGAGCGCATCCACGAGGAAGTCGTTCGTGGCCTGGCCGCCCGCGGCCGCCAGCGGCTGTCCGGCACCTTCCGGGCCGCGGTCTTCGGCGTCAACGACGGTCTGGTGAGCAACCTCGCCCTGGTGCTGGGCATCGGGGCGACGGGGGTGCCCACCGCCACCATCCTCTTCACCGGCATCGCCGGCCTGCTGGCCGGAGCCCTGTCGATGGGTGCGGGGGAGTACGTGTCGGTGCGTTCCCAACGCGAGCTTCTCGAGGCATCCACCCCGAACCCGGCCACGCGCAGCGTGCTCTCACACCTGGACGAGGCCGCCAACGAACTGACCCTCGTGTACCGTGCCCAGGGCATGACGCCCGAAGACGCCGAGGTACACGCCCGTGAGGTGCTGCGCACCGTGGCCGTCGCGACCGGTGCGCTCGACGTGAGCCGGCTCGACGGCTCCACCGCCGCACTTGTCGACGAGCACGAAGCCATCGGCACCGGCATGGGCGCCGCGATCTCCAGCTTCTGCTTCTTCGCCTCCGGAGCCCTGCTGCCGGTGCTGCCGTACCTGTTCGGCATGCAGGGCGTCGCTGCGATCATCGTCGCCGCGGTCCTCGTGGGCCTCGCGCTGCTGGCCACCGGTGCCGTCGTCGGACTGCTCTCCGGCGGTCCGCCGCTGAAGCGTGCGCTGCGTCAGCTTGTGATCGGCTTCGGAGCCGCCGGGGTCACCTACCTGCTCGGCCTGCTCTTCGGCACCACCGTCGCCTAGCGCCCGGCCCAGCGCCGCAACTGTTGCCGGTGCGGACAAATGGTCCCGGTGTGCCGGGCGCACTTGTCCGAACGAGCAACAGTTGGTCGGCGTGGGCGGACGCGGCGGCGGCGGTCAGCGGCGGTCGTCGCGGCCGGTGAGGGCCAGCAGCCGGGACTGCAGCGGAGCGTCCTCGGGCATCGGCACCGGGGAATCGAACAGGCCACTGGCCTCCAGCGCATCCCGCTGCGGCTCGAACACCGTCCAGACCGCCTCGATCAGAGCAGGGTCCAGGGTCTCCTCGGCCGCCGTCGCCCTGGCCAGGTCCCAGGAGTGAATCGTCACGTCGGAGACCTGCTCGCGCAGGTAGTCCAGCACCGTGACGGTGTCGTAGGAGAGCTGCACCGACGCATCCGCAGACGCCGCCTGCCACGCCGCGGTGGCCAGTGAGGAGTGCGTGTGCCATTCGGCAACGAGGTCGTCCCCGAGCGGGTCGACGCGGCGCCGGGCCTGGTCCAGGGTCAGCCCGGCCAGCAGCGGCGGGATCCACTGCTGCTCCCGAACGACGTGGCGCACCAGATCACCGACGGTCCACTCCTTGTCGGGCGTCGGAGCGTTCCAGTCGTCCACCGCTGCGATGCGCCGGCCGAATTCACGGTGCGCCTGCTTCTGCAGGGAGTACCAGTCGATCGCCGGAGCAGCACTGGCGGAGGTGGTGTCGAGCACAGTTTTTTCGGACAGAGTCTTTTCAAGCACAGTGGGCTCACTTCGTTGATTGTCGTGCGGCATCCGCCCAGAGGGGAAAGTCCGTGCTGGGTGCAACGACGCTCGGCCCGCGGGCATTCCGGGTCCGCCGGAAATCTCCCCGTCAGTGCGAGAAGTTCCGCCGTAGAAGCTAGGTTCGACAGAGAACACCGCCGGGCTCTGTCCTCGGCCCTACCGCGACGAGGTCCACATGCCAGCTTCCAGTGCCCCGGGTTCCATCGCCGTCATGCTGCCGCGAGACCTGCCCGCAGCGCAGTTCGTGGCTTACGCGCTCCGCGCCGAGGAACTGGGTTTCACCGAGATCTGGGTGGTGGAGGACTGTTTCTTCCGCGGCGGCATCGCCCAGGCCGCCGTGGTGCTCGCCGCCACCACGACCATAGTTGTGGGAATCGGGATCCTGCCCGCCGCAGCCCGGAACCCCGGCTTCGCGACCCTCGAGATCGCCACCCTCGCCGAACTTTTCCCGGGTCGACTGCAGGTGGGCATCGGGCATGGCATGCCCGTCTGGATGCGGCAGACCGGCAGCTGGCCGACCAGCCCCCTGGCCATGCTCGCCGAGAACATCGACCTCATGCGTGCCCTGCTGCGCGGGGCCTCCATCACGACAGCCGGCCGCTACGTTCAGGCGGATGCCGTGGCCTTGGCCGGTCCGCCGTCCACGGTGCCGCCGATCCTGGCGGGCGTGCGCGGACCGAAGTCCTTGCAACTGGCCGGCGCCTGCGCCGACGGGGTGGTGCTGGCCGAGCCCGTCACCCCCGAATACCTCGCTGCCGCGATCGGTGCCCTCGATGCCGGCCGCGACGCTCCGCCGGAGGGCTTCGGGTTCCCCGGCCTCCGCCCCCCGTCGGCGGCCCGTCACGTGGTGGCCTACAACGCGGCCGCCGTCGACGAGGACCCCGCCGTGGCCCGCAACCTGGTGCGCCCGGCTCTTGAGTGGATCGGCGACCCCGATTGGGCCCCGCACATCACGGTGCTGCCCTTCGCGGAGGAGTTCGCCGCCCTGCGCTCGGCCAGCGCCAGCCGGGCTGACTTCGCGGCAGCGATGCCCGAGAGCTGGGTCGATCAGCTCGCGGTGGTCGGCACCGCCGCATCCGCTCGCCGCCGCATCGATGAGCTGCACACCGCCGGAGCCACGAGCGTTGTCCTCATCCCGGCCGGTCCCGACCCTGTGAAAGCGCTGGAGTCGCTGGCCACGGTCCTGTCGGTCCGGGCTGGTGCCGCCTAGGCTGACACCAAAGCGAAGGAGCAGACTCATGGGATTCCTCGATCGCCTCCTGGGCCGACCCGAACAACCGGAGCCGCCCCGCACCGCGCCGGCCCCGCAGCGCACCGACGACGAGATCGCCGTGGAACGCTACAGGTACCTCTTGCGCACCGCACCGCCGGAGACCATTGAACAGGTGCACACCGAAGCGTTCAGCAAGCTCACCGACGAGCAGCGCGACCTGCTCTTCCAGCAGCTGACCGAGAACGCGATGGAGGGTGAGCGCCCGGCGAACGCCGAACCGGCCACCCTGGCCAAGTCCGCCACCCGGGCCGAACTCCGCCAGCCGGGCACCCTGGACCGGGTCTTCGGCGGCGACCAGGCCGGCGGCCGGCAGGGCCCGGGCTTCGGCAGCATGCTCGGCGCTTCCCTGCTCGGTACCGTGGCCGGCTACGTCGTCGGCTCGGCGCTGGTGGGCGCGTTCCTGCCCGATATGGGCGGTGAGGCGGATGCGGCCGGTGACGCCGGCACCGACTCGGGCGCCGAGACCACGGCGGACTCAGGCGATTCCGGCGGCGATTTCGGTGGTGACTCCGGCGGCGGTTTCGGTGGAGACTCCGGCGGATTCGGCGATTTCGGCGGCGGTGGAGATTTCGGCGGTTTCTAGCTCGATGCCGACCCCTCCTGCCTGTACTCTCGAAGGTAGCTTCGAGTTGGTTCCGGCCGGAGCGGCAGAAGGGTGTGGTGCGGCGTGAGCAGGCAGGATGGCAGCGACCGGCAGACCACCGGCGCCGATGTCGACGACACAACCGCCACCATGCTGCACATCGACATGGATGCGTTCTTCGCGTCCGTCGAGTTGCTCGACCACCCCGAACTCGTGCACCTCCCCGTCGTCATCGGCCACCGCTCCGGTCGGTCCGTGGTGACAGCGGCCAACTACGTCGCCCGCAAGTACGGGGTCAACTCGGCTATGCCGATGGCCATCGCCCTGCGCCGCTGCCCGGCCGCCATCGTGCTCGAGCCGCACATGGGCCGGTACGTGGAGGTGTCCCGCCAGGTGATGGGCATTTTCACCGACATGACGCCGATGGTCGAGCCGCTCAGCATCGACGAGGCGTTCCTGGATGTCGCGGGCGCCCGGCGTGTGCACGGTTCACCCGCCGAGATCGGCCGGAAGATCCGCGCCCGCGTGTTCGCCGAGACCGGACTCACCTGCTCGGTCGGCGCCGCGTCGACCAAATTCGTGGCCAAGCTGGCCTCCGGACGGGCCAAGCCCGACGGGCTGCTGGTCATCCCCGCGGAGGACACCATCGCTTTCCTGCATCCGCTGCCCGTCGGCGCCCTCTGGGGGGTGGGCGCCAGCACCGAACAGGCGCTGCTCGGGCTCGGGCTGCGGCACGTGAGCGATATCGCGCACGCCCCCCTCGAGATGCTGCAGCGTGCCGTCGGCGTCGCCAGCGCGCACAAACTGCACGATCTGTCCTGGGGTATCGACCCGCGCACGATCAACCTCGAACGCGAGGAGAAAAGCGTCGGCCACGAGGTGACCTTCGAACATGACGTCACCGATGTCGCCCGGTTGCGCAGCGAACTCCTGCGCCAAGCGGATGCGGTGGCCGCCAAGCTGCGCGGCAACGGCCTCGTCGCACGGACTGTGGTGCTCAAGCTCCGCTACGCCGACTTCAGCACGGTGACCCGGTCGCGCACCCTGGCCGAGCCCACCAACGTGGGCCGGCGGATATACGAGGAGGTCACCGCGAGCTTCGACGTGCTCGCGGCCCGCGGCATCCGGGTGCGCCTGATCGGAGTGCGGGCCGAGCAACTCGGCTCCGGCGACGGCGCCGGCATGGGCCTGTGGGACGATGACGACGACTGGCGGGAAGCCGAACTGGCCGTGGACACCGTCACCGCCCGGTTCGGCCGGGGGATCGTGCGGCCGGCCTCGCAGCTGGGCGGCGGGAGTGCTCCGAAGCGTGATGTCCATCCGTTCGGAACACCGAACGCCGGGACGCCGCAGGGAGAGGGGGAGTAGCCTCTCACCATGACTAATCTCGCCTTGAAGCTCGCAGAAAACGCTCGATCCATCGGCGTCAGGTCGGCCTACGGAGACCCCGTGCAGATCGAGGGCGTCACGATCGTTCCGGTGGCCCTGGTGCAGTACGGCTTCGGCGGTGGCGGCGAAGGTGACGAGTCCGCGGCGGCCGGCGGTGGCGGCGGTGGCATGGCCATCCCGATCGGCGCTTACGTGAAGTCCGGCGGAGCGGCCCGCTTCGAACCGAATGTGATTTCGCTGCTGGCCGTCGGCATCCCCTTCGTCTGGGTCGCCGGCAAGGCCATCGCGCGCATCATCCGCGCGCTCAAGCGCTAACACCAGCAGCGAGATCGTCGCGCGCAGAAATTGTCGTGCGACGCCTTGCAGTGCCCAGATGCGCCCGGGGAGTTCTATACTCGAAGCTGAACACGGGAGTCCGGTGAACCGGGCTGAGAGGAAGCTACTTCAGCTTCGACCGTCGAACCTGATCTGGATCATGCCAGCGCAGGGAGGCTTCTCAATCCCGTGCCCAGTATTC
The DNA here is from genome assembly GCF_002909375.1 of Cryobacterium zongtaii. GTDB lineage: Bacteria > Actinomycetota > Actinomycetes > Actinomycetales > Microbacteriaceae > Cryobacterium > Cryobacterium zongtaii. Next base: position 417,889 of record NZ_PPXD01000007.1, on the reverse strand, counting down.
CTCTACGGAAAGGGCACGTACAGTGCACGCGTCAATCAACACCCAGCCTTCCAGGACTTCGTCCGCCACCACTCCCTTCACGTCGCGGAAACCGCGGGTGCTGAAATGGCGGGTCGTCGACATCGTCGTGGCCAGCGTCATCGGCGTCGCCAGCGGCGTGATCTTCTGGGCATGGGGCCTGGCCTGGTCGCCGCTGAGCGCCCTCCTGGCCTTCACCCCCGGGCTCGAAGGACTCCTGGCCGGCGGCTGGCTGTTCGCCGGGGTGCTCGGCGGACTCATCATCCGCAAGCCCGGTGCGGCCGTCTACACCGAGGTCGTCGCCGCCGTCGTCTCGATGCTCATCGGCACCCAGTGGGGCTTCTCCACCCTGATCTGGGGTGTCGTCGAGGGGCTGGGCGCGGAGATCGTGCTGGCCCTGTTCTTGTACGCCAACTGGCGCCTGGGCGTGGCCCTCCTGGCCGGCGCCGGCGCGGGCATCGCCGTGGGTCTGCTCGACACCACCTTCACCAGCTACGCGGCCCTCGACATCGGCCCCAAGATCGTCTACCTGGTTTCCGCCGTCGTCTCCGGTACCGTGCTCGCCGGGCTGCTGTCCTGGCTGGCGGTGCGCGGACTCGCCCGCACCGGCGCGCTGAGCCGGTTCGCCGCCGGCCGCGAATCGGGCCCGACCGACCGGGTCGACACCCAGCCCGCCCGGTGACCCGCACCGGATGCCCGCTCCGCGTCGCCGAGGCCCGGCCGTGACCGGCGCCAGGGTCACGGCCTCCGGCTGGGGCTGGCGGCACGCCGGCCGGTCCCGCCCCGCGGTCTCCGGGCTCGATCTCGACATCCGCCCGGGGGAGCGGGTGCTCATGCTCGGACCCAGCGGCGCCGGCAAGAGCACGCTGATGCACGCCCTCGCCGGTGTGCTCGGCGATGACGAGGACGGCGACGAGACCGGCGAACTCCTCATCGACGGCCGCCGCCCCAGCGCGTCCCGCGGCCGGGTGGGCCTCGTGCTGCAGGACCCGGACTCGCAGGTCGTGCTCGCGAGGGTGGGCGACGACGTCGCCTTCGGCTGTGAGAACCGCGCCGTTCCGCGCGCCGAAATCTGGCCCCGGGTCGGTCGGGCCCTCGCGGACGTGGGCCTGGACCTGCCTCTGCGGCACCCGACCAGCGCGCTCAGCGGCGGCCAGAAGCAGCGCCTGGCCCTGGCCGGGGTGCTCGCCATGCGCCCGGGCCTGGTGCTGCTGGACGAACCCACCGCCAACCTCGACCCTGACGGTGTCGTCGAGGTGCGCGACGCCGCGCTGCGCTCCGTGGAGGCGTCGGGTGCGACCCTCATCGTGATCGAGCACCGCGTCGCGGTCTGGCAGCACGTCGTGGACCGCATCGTGGTGCTCGACCCGGCCGGCGGCATCCTCGCCGACGGACCCACCGACAGCGTGCTCAGCGCCGAAGCGGAGCGGCTCGCCGCCGCCGGAGTGTGGATACCCAGGTTCCCACCCGCGACGCCCGACCGGCGCCCCCGCTCCGACGGTCCCAGCGCGGAAGTCCTGCTCAGCGCCGATGACCTCGCCGTCGGACGGGTGCCGTTCGCCCGCAAACAGGCCGTCGTCGTCGCACACGGCCTCGACCTCGCCCTGCGCGCCGGCACGGCCACCGCTCTCACCGGCCCCAACGGCACCGGCAAGTCGACTCTCGCGCTCACCCTGGCCGGGCTTCTGGCCCCCGCGGGCGGGCGGTTGACCGCAACGGATGCCCTCGCCGCGGGACTCGGGCCGGCCCCGCACCGATGGCGCTCCCGCGACCTGCTGGCGCGCATCGGCACCGTCTTCCAGGACCCCGAGCACCAGTTCCTCGCCGGGACCGTGCGTGCCGAGCTCACCATCGGCCCCCGCGCCCTCGGCCTGGGCGGGGCAGAGCAAACTGAGCGAGTGGACGCGCTGCTGCACAGACTGCGGCTGGACCACCTCGCCGACGCCAACCCGTTCACCCTGTCCGGCGGCGAGAAGCGCCGGCTGTCCGTGGCGACGGTGCTGGCGACCCGGCCCCGGCTGCTCGTCCTCGACGAACCCACCTTCGGGCAGGACTCCCGCACCTGGGCCGAGCTGGTGCGCCTCCTCGCCGAACTGCTGGACACCGGCACCGCCGTCCTGACGGTCACGCACGATGAGCAGTTCGTGGCCGCGCTGGCGGATGCGCGCCTCACCCTGGTGCCTGGAACCGGGCCGGCGAGTGGCGCACCGTGACCGCCGGGCTGCGCGCGCCCGCCGGAAGGGAGGCGTCGTGAGCCTGATGACGCCGGAGATCCGGCCCAGTGCGATCGCCGGAGTGAACCCGGTCGCCAAGCTCGCCGTGGCGCTGGTGATCAGCTGCGCCCTGATGCTGTCCATCGATTGGGTCTCGGCCGCGGTCGCCCTCGCACTCGAGGCTGTGCTGCTGGCCTGGTGCGGGCTGAGCGCCCGACAGTTCTGGCTGCGCACCGCACCGGTGTGGATCGCGGTTCCCTTCGCCGTGCTCACCACGGTGCTCTACGGACAGGACTCCGGCGCCGTGCTGTTCAGCGCCGGCTTCGTATCGGTGACCGAGGGGTCCGTGGCCCTGGCCCTCGCGATCGGGTTGCGGATCTTGGCCATCGGCATCCCCGGGATCGTGCTGTTGGCCACCACCGATCCCACCGACCTCGGTGACGGCCTCGCGCAGGTGCTGCGCCTGCCGGCCCGGTTCGTGCTCGGCGCCCTGGCCGGGCTGCGCCTGGTGGGCATGTTCATCGACGACTGGCAGTCCCTGGCCCTGGCCAGGCGGGCCCGCGGGGTGGGCGACGGCGGCGGCCTGCGCGGCCGCGCCCGCCGGTTCGGCGGACTCGCCTTCGCTCTGCTGGTTCTTTCGGTGCGACGGGGCAGCAAACTCGCCACGGCCATGGAGGCCCGGGGTTTCGGCAGCGACGAACCGCGCACCTGGGCCAGGGAATCGGTCTTCGGAGTGCGTGACACACTGGTCGTCCTGATCGGGGCTGCCATCGCCGCCGCGGCGATCTCGGCAGCCGTTCTGGCGGGGACGTGGCGTTTTGTGCTCGCCTGACCTGGTCGCACCGGTGCTTGCCGCCGTGAGGGCGCTGAACCGCAATCCGGTCGGCGACCGGGCCGTGCTCCTCATCGACGGTCCCAGCGGCGCGGGCAAGAGCACCCTCGCTGACGCCGTGCTGGCCGCCTGGCCGGGACCGGTGGCGCCGACACTGGTGCGCCTCGATGACATCTACCCGGGCTGGGGCGGCCTGGACGCCGCCGTCGACCAGGTCGGCCGGCTGGTGCTCGGCGCCCGGCAGGCCGGCCGGCCAGCCGCCTGGCAGCGGTACGACTGGGCGGGGGCGGTCCCGGCCGAATGGCATAGCGTCGACCCCGACCGGCCGCTCGTGATCGAGGGCTGCGGTGCCCTGGCCCGGGCGCATGCCTCCCTGAGCGACGTCAGGGTGTGGCTGGATGCCGACGACGGCATCCGCAAGCGGCGGGCGTTGGCCCGTGACGGCGGCGGGTTCGAGGCGCACTGGGACCAGTGGCAGCACGACTGGGAGGCCTACCGAGCCCGGGAGCAGCCCCAACTATCGGCCGGCGTCAGTCTCACGGGCACCCCGCCTGGGCTTGGGCGCTCCGGCGGCGCCTGAGGCGAAAACCGGGCCTGAGCAGTAAGTTGGGGTCATGACTACCCCGCAGAGTGAGAACACCGAGTACACCGTGGAATTCGTGGACGGTCCCCTCGAGGGCCAGACCGACAGCCGCGTGCTCCTGCACGGCAAGCACGACGCCCGGATCAGCATGGTCGCCGCCGTCGACAGCATGGAATCGCTGTTCTGGTACGACGAGGTCGACAGTCGAGAGGTGCAGGGCAAGCTGCACGTGCGCTACGCCTTCGACTCGTCGGACAGCGATCCCGTCGAATCTGACGACGCTCCGGTCTGAACCGGTTACGCCCACCCGCTGACGCCCACCCGCTGACTACCAGCTGGCGACGAGGGCGCTGACCACGGGGACCGGGTGCAGCAGGCGCCAGCCCGGACCCGGGTCGGTCAGACTGCTGTCGAGCTCCAACGTCGACGAGACGCTCTCACCGAACGCATCCACCGTGACCCGGCCGATCTTGGCTCCCGCACGCCCCGTCGTGACGTCGTCGAGCGTCACGACAGGGTCGGTGCCGGCGGCGGCCTGCCAGCCGAAGCGGGTCTTGGGGGTGGCGACGACGGCATCGGCCGAATCGCCCCACGCCGTCGTGAGGGTCGCGTATCCGTCACCCTCCGCCAGGACCGGAAGCTCCGTGACCCCGGCCCGCGCCGAGGCCATCAGGGCCGTCAGGTCGGCCGTGAGGGTGTCGTAGTCCGGTTCGCCCAGGAAGGCACCCGCGAAGGTGAAGGCCTTCTCACCGGCGACGACGGTGCCGGTGAACAGGAAGCAGACCCCGCCGGAGTCGGTGTAGCTGCGCGAGATACCGGTGATGCCCTCTTCGGGCAGATACTCCGTGGTGTTCCTGACGCCGCGCTGGCCGACCAGAGCGGATGCCGGCTGCGCGATGATGTCCGCGACCACGGGGTTCGTCGCGGCCAGGCCCGCGACGCGCGCCAAGTCGGTGCCGGTCCCGGCGCTGCCGTCGAGGAGGCCGTTGGCGTCGACCACCGTGGTGTTCGGCATGCCGTTGGCGGCCAGCCAGGCGTTGGCGGCGATGAGGTAGGCGTCGACGGAGCCGAACGCCCAGCGGGCCAGGGTGTCGGCGTGGTTATTGCTGGAGCCGAGGATCATGGCCTGCAGCATCTCGCGCTCGGTCCAGCTCTCGCCGGGAAACACGATGACGGTGCGGGCATCCTGGGCCGTGTAGTCGAGGTAATCCTGGTAGTCGGCGGTGACCAAGGAGTAGGCCGGTCCGGGTTCGCCGGCCGCGAGGGGCTTGGCGTCCAGCACGACGAGGGCCGTGATGATCTTGGCGGCGGATGCCATCGGCACCGGGTCGCTGCCGCCGCCGATGGCAATGGTGTCCACGCCGAGCGTCGCGGGTGCGGGCTCGACGGGGTCGCCGCCGGTCGCGGTGTCGTTCGTTGCGGTGTCGTCCGTAGCGGTGTCGTCCACCGCGGTGACGGCGAGCAGCCCACTGGAGCCGGCGGCGGGCAGCACCGGGGTGGACGCCGGCACGGCACTGTTCGGCGCGGTGACGGTGACCGTGGCGCTGGGCAGCGGGCCGAGCAATGTGGCCGGCCCATACACCCCGATCATCAAGATCACGAGAGTTCCCACCGAGATACCGAGGACACGGCCAGGTCGAAATCTACTCATGGTTCAGGGTAGCCGACCGCGCTCAGGCTGCGGCTCACGCCCAACCCAGCTCGTGCAGCCTGTCGTCGTCGATGCCGTAGAAGTGCGCGATCTCGTGAACGAGGGTCACGTGAACCTCGTCGCGCAGCTCGTCCAGATCCTCGACGATGGCCAGCAGCGGTTCGCGGAACAGAATGATGCGGTCGGGCATCTCACCGAAACCGTACTGGCCGCGTTCGGTGAGGGCGACGCCGTCGTAGAGGCCCAGGGTGTCCAGGGTGCCATCCTCTGGACGGTCCTCGACGACGAAGATCACGTTCTCGAGGCCGTCGACCATGTCGTCGGGGAGCAGGTCGAGCTGATCGATGACGAGACGTTCGAAGTCGTCGTGGCTGAGCGTGAGCATCCACTCAGCATGCCATGAGGTGCACGCAAAAAGTCCCGGCCTGTTGGGCCGGGACTTCTTGTTTCATTGGGGTGAGTAACGGGGCTTGAACCCGCGACCTCCTGGACCACAACCAGGCGCTCTACCAGCTGAGCTATACCCACCAAGTGCCGCTCCACTTTCTCAAGCGAAGGCAACTCAAGAATTCTATTACACGTTTTGGGTGAAGATGTTCACAACGGCCGTTGCGTGCGATTTTGCTTCCGCACTCGTGGGTCCGGGGTCGGCCACGAACACGCTCTTGCGGTAGTAGGCGAGCTCACGGATGGACTCGAGGATGTCGGCGAGGGCTCGGTGGCCGCCGTCCTTGGCGGGTGCGTTGAAGTAAGCCCGCGGGAACCAGCGGTGGGCGAGTTCCTTGATCGAGGACACATCGACGTTGCGGTAGTGCAGCTGCTTGTCCAGGCGCGGCATGTACCGGGCCAGGAACGCCCGGTCGGTGCCGATCGAGTTTCCGGCCAGGGGCGCGCGCTGGTCTTCGGGGACGAAACGCAGGACGTACTCGAGCACCTGGTACTCGGCCTCGGCCACACTCACGCCGTTGGGGATCTCCTCGATCAGGCCGGAAGAGGTGTGCATGTTGCGCACGAAGTCGCCCATGTTCGCCAGGGCGGAGGCGTCGGGCTTGATCACGATGTCGAGGCCGGGGTCGAGAATGTTGAGGTCGAAGTCGGTGACGACCACCGCAATCTCCACCAATTCGTCATTGTTGATGTCGAGCCCGGTCATTTCACAATCGATCCATACCAACCGGTCACTGCTGTTTGTCATGGGGCGAGTCTAGCGGTGGGCCCCGACGCGGCTCCCTGATCGGCTCGCGGCCCGGCGCTCGTAGACTGATGACGATGCTTACAACACTCGCCATCCTGCTTCTGCTCAACGCCGTCTGGAACGTCGTGGTCTGGCCGCGCTTCTACAAGAGGGTCAGTCAGGACGGCAGGGCGCGGGATGAGTCCGGCAAGCCGACGTCGTTCCTGATCGTGCACGCGGTGCTGGTCGGGGTGTCGCTGCTGCTGGCCGCGGTTTCCGCGGTTGTGGCCGTTCTCGCCTTGGTCAACGGTTAGGAGCCGTCATGGAACTCATTTTCTTCTCCTCGGCATTCTGTGAGCCGTGCCTGCAGACCCGCGCCGTTCTGGCCGAGGTCGAACGGCTGGTGCCGGCCGCCACGGTGCGCGAGCTCGATGTGGCGCACGACAATGCCGAGGCCGAAACCGCCGGAATCCGCAACACCCCCACGATCATCGTGCAGAACGCCGCCGGCGACGAGGTGTTCCGCGCCACGGGCGTTCCGACCCTCGCTCAGGTGCTCGTCGCAACGGCCAAGGCACTCTGAACGCGCCGCCGCGGGGGCAGCGGTCCGGACTGCGGTATCGTTGAAGCGCTATGCGCCCCCGTAGCTCAGGGGATAGAGCAGGAGCCTTCTAATCTCTTTGTCGCAGGTTCGAATCCTGCCGGGGGCACAGCACAACCCCGCCGGTCCTGCCGGCGGGGTTGGTTTTTTTCTGGGCGGCGGGACTCAGGACTTCTGCACCGTGATTGTCCAAGCCGCGCTGCCGACCCTGTCGAAGTTCGTCACGGGGTAGCCGGCCTCCGCCGCCCACCGCGGCAGTGCATCCGTCGCCTGGGTGCAGTCGAAGTTGATCACCAGCTCGTCGCCGATCGCCAGCAGGGCGATGGCTTCCTTGGCCTCCACGAGGGGGAACGGGCAGACCTGGCCGTCGGTTTCGAGAACGTGCTGAGCCATGAGGGTTGTCTCCTTGCTGATCGGAACGGGGTGCTGCTAGGAAGTGGAGCGATCACCGGACCGTCACGAGCGCACCGATGCAGGTGCGGGCGCGGCGGGCGCGGATGCCTGGCCGGCGGCCGCCAGCCGGGCCTTGGACGGTCCCGTGATGAACAGCCGGGTCGCAGCGCCCACTCCCACGATCATGAACCCGAACGCCACCCAGCCCTGCAGCTGGAAGGTGGCGGTGTTGACCATCGCGTTGCCGATGGTGCAGCCGCCGGCCAGGCTGGCGCCGATGCCCATCAGCGCACCGCCGCCGATGCTGCGCACAGTGGTGAGCGCATCGGGAATCCGCACCCGGAATTCGCCGCTGGCCTTCGCGGCGATGAAGGAGCCCAGCAGGATGCCGATGACGAGGTAGACGCCCCAGTCGATCACTTCGGCGTCGCCGGCGACGAGGTAGTTGACGATGTTCGACGAGGGGCCTGTTATGCCCAGGCCCGCCTCGCGGCCGGTTGCCCAGCTGAGCGGCCACGCCACAATGGCGAGGACTCCGATGACCAGGGCGGTGCTGAAGGCGCCCCACTGCTTCTCGAAGAGTAGGTGGGCGATGCCCGTCCTGCGAGCGGGCAGGGTGGCCATCGGTGCTGCCGGACGGCGACGCAGGTGGTGGCGGGCCAGTGCGGCCACGGCCACGGCGAGAACCGCCACGAGGAGCCATGGTGACACGCCGAGGAGGCCGTGCACCGTGGACGCCTCGACGGTGACGCCGCGGGCGGCCGTAACGGCGGGGGCGAGCGCACCGGTCTTGGACACGGCGGAGAACAGAGCGTAGAAGATCAGTGCCAGCCAGCTGCCCACCAGGCCCTCACCGGCGCGGTAGTACGTTCCCGTCGCGCAACCGCCGGCCATAACGATGGCAAACCCGAAGATGAAGGCTCCGCCGATGGTGGAGAGCCATGGGAACGGGCTGGAAGACAGCGAGATGACGCCCAGGGCGTCGAGGGTGAAAACCCCCACGCTCTGCACGGCGATGACGATGAGGAACGCGGTGAGCCATCTCGTGTTGCCCGTGACCCACAGGTCCCGGAACGCCCCCGTGACACAGAACCGCCCGCGCTGCATGACAAATCCGAGGACTATCCCCACGAGCAATCCGGTGACCAGCATGCAGCTTCCCCATTCGTTTCACCTCCGACGCGATGTCGGAAGCACCTACGACGCTACGAGTTCGGCCGAGCGGCTCGGTCCAATGAGTCGCCGTGTGACCGGGCGGATGTGCAGGCGTCCTTCAGACATCCGCCCGCCGCGACTTGATAGATTCGTCAGATGCGAGAACAACAGGTGCGAATCATCAAGGAACTGCACGTGAACCCGGTCATCGACCCGGCCGCCGAGATTCGGCGGCGCATCGACTTCCTCAAGGACTACCTGCTTGCCAGCGGGGCGAAGGGGCTGATCCTCGGGATCAGCGGGGGACAGGACTCGTCCCTGGCCGGGCGCCTGTGCCAGCTGGCGATCGAAGAACTCACCGTCGAGGGACATGCCCTCCGGTTCGTGCCGGTGCGCCTGCCGTACGCGGTGCAGCGCGACGAGGACGACGCCCAACTCGCCCTGGAGTTCATTAATCCGGACTCGAACCTCACGTTCAACATCCAGCGTGCGGTGGACGGCTTCGAAGCCGAATTCGCCGTCAGCACCGGTACCCCGATGCCGGACTTCGACAAGGGCAACGTCAAGGCGCGCGCCCGGATGATCGCGCAGTACGCTCTCGCCGGCGCCCAGGGCCTGCTCGTGGTCGGCACCGACCATGCGGCGGAGGCGGTCACCGGGTTCTTCACCAAGTTCGGTGACGGCGGCGCCGATCTGCTGCCGCTGACCGGTCTGACCAAGCGCCAGGGCCGGCAGTTGCTGATGGCGCTCGGCGCCCCGGAGCAGCTCTACCTGAAGGCCCCGACCGCTGACCTGCTCGACGACAACCCCGGACAGACCGACGAGGCGAACCTGGGAATGCAGTACGAGCACATCGACGACTTCCTCGAGGGCAAGCCGGTAGAGGACCACGTCGCCGAGGCCATTGAGCGGCGCTACCTGCGCACCGAGCACAAGCGCCAGGTGCCGGCATCCCTGTTCGACGACTGGTGGAAGTAGTCCGATCCGGCCCACCGGTCTGCCGCTCTGTGAGCCGCAGCCTGGCAGCGAAAAACGCCGGTCCGCGTGAGCGGACCGGCGTTTTTCTGGATGGCGGGAGCTAGGGGTGCGGCAGCGGCGCTGGACGCACTTCGAGGGCCTGAACGTCGTCCAGGAGGCGCTGGGTCTCCGTAGACGGAGACGCGGCCGGCGACGACACGGCCCCGGGAGGAGCCGCGGCGGGGACATAGCCGAGCGGCTGCGCGGTCGGAGCCTGTGCCGGTGCGGCGGGGGTCGCGAACTGGTCGTGGTGCTGCTGGGCCACCCAGGCATCCTGCTCGGCCAGGAGGCTCTTCTCGGTGGAGGTGTTCTGCGACTTCCAACGCTCGAGGTCGCCCTGGAAGATCTTGCGGGCCCGGGACGGCTTGTTCTGCCAGTCGATGAGGCGGTCGCGGAACTCCACGAGGGCCGGCTCGAGCTGATAGCCGAACGTGGCCGAGGTGCGCTTGAGCTCGGCCAGCTGGTGCGCTGCCCAGTCCGCCGCGATGCTCGATCCCTTGATCGGCAGCAGCCGGATCTGGATGTCGGCCATGCCCACGGCACGGTCGTTCATCACCTGCTCCTGCGGGGTGAGCGAGTTCCACACGGATGCCTCGGTCGCGGCATCCACGATCGATCCGATGGCCGCGGCCCGCAGCTCGCGATCGTGCTGGGCGAGCAGGCGCTTGATGGCCCCGCGTGCGATCCAGGCCGCTAGAAGGCTGGCCACGATAATTGCGACGATCAGCACGATTGCGCTGAAAATCATGGGCTGGTTCCTGGTCGCTGTGAGCCAGGTTACGAAATCATTCCACCACTGCATGTGCGGAACGCTACCTCGTGGGCCGGCGCATCGAAGGGAACCGTGGCGGCGTGGCCGATACGCGGTGTCAAACCGAGACTCCGGCGCGGTCAGGCCGTCCGGCCGGCCGACGCGCTGGTCGACCGCTCGAGGGCGTCGCGACTGAGCATTGCGGCACCCGCCACGGCGGAGGGCATGGCCACGATTGCGAAGAACGGCACGAGGAACAGCAGGTAGGACGCCGCTCCGAAGCCCAGCGCGATGCCGCGTCGCGTGCGCAGGGCGCGACGACGTTCGCGCACAGTGAACCCGCGAGCGTCGAAGGCGAATCCGGTGAGCTCGACCGCCAGCAACCAGCCGCCCAACAGGGCGCCGAGCACCGCCACCATGATCGGCCCCACCAACGGAATGAAGCCGCAGGCCAGCAGGAGCAGGCCCACACCGACGGCGGGGATCAGGAGCCGGAGGCCGTCGCCGATGGCACGGCCCAAGGATCCCCAGAAGCCGCGCTCCGGTGCGGTGGGCGCGTTGCCGAGGTTGGTCTCGACGGCGCGCCAGATGCGTTCGTAGAACGGGTCGCCGACGATCAGGGTCACGGCCGTGAACGTGTAGACCACGAAGAGGGCGGCCACGAGCACAAAGACCAGCGCCGCAGCCACCCGCGTCGTGAGGATGACGGGCTCGGCCCAGCCGTCGGCGAACGGGGTCGCCCACGTGACGATCGAGGTGAGGTTGACGAGCAGAAGCACTATGCCGACGAGGTACACGGCACCGACCGCCACCGCCGGCAGCGCGCCGAGCAGCATCAGCTTCGGGGAGGTGATCCACATGCCGAAACCACGACCCAGGTACCCCACCCCCGCCAGGAGGTCGGAAACCAGCCCCTGCCGGGCCGGAACTGGGGGGACGGGAGTGGGCTGGGGCAACATCGTTTCAGCGTACCGGGGTGGGTACGGCGGAGTCAGCGAAAGCAGTCAGCCGCGTCATCGATGCGCCAGAAGGCACCGAGCTCGATGCGCCTGGTGGGCATCACCAGGCGCCGGGCGAGGTACCGCTCGCCGTCGGCGTGCGTCTCGCGCTCGATGTGCCCCAGTACCGCGCCGGACCGGTCGACGACCCGCCACAGGCCATCGCGCACTGCGACCAGGCTGGGACCGCTCGACCGGGCGGAGTTGCTCGGCCGGGCCGGGCCGGCGGCGTGGGCGATGGTCGTGGGTCGTGCGGTCGCGGGGAGGAAAGTCCGGGGTTGGACAGCTCTGGCTGCAGTGCTCATGGCGGCAGTGCTCATGGTGGCAGTGCTCATGGTGGCAGTGCTCATGGTCCCAGTGCTCATGGTGTGCTCCAATGCGAGGGCGGATGCCGTTGGCCTTACCGTAGAACCGGCCACCGACATCCACCCCTCGCCCCTGCCTGGGACCGGCGTGGGTTAGTTCATGCCGGTGCCGTGTACCGCGTGCGGCTCGATGGCGGCGATCTCATCGGCGTCCAGCGCCGGCGCCTCGAGCGCCGCCACGGTCTGCTCGAGCTGGCCGATGCTGCTGGCGCCCACGAGCACGCTGGTGACCTGCTGTTGGCGCAGGATCCAGGTGACCGCGAGCTGGGCCAGGGTCTGGCCGCGGTCGGCCGCAATGGTGTTCAGGGCGCGGGCGCGCTCGAGGTAGGTCGCGCTGAGGGAGCTCTCGTTCAGGAACCGGCTCGTGGCCACCCGGGAGTCCGACGGCACCGCACCGTCGAGGTAGCGGTCGGTGAGCAGGCCCTGGGCGAGGGGGGAGAACACGATGCTGCCCATGCCGAGGTCGTCGAGCACCGGGAAGAGTCCCTCTTCGATGTGCCGGTCGAACATCGAGTAGCGCGGCTGGTGGATCAGCAGCGGGATCTTGTGCTCGGCCAGGGCGGCGTAGGCCGCTACGGTCTGCTCCGGGCTGTAGTTCGAGATGCCCGCGTAGAGGGCCTTGCCCGACTGCACCGCGGTGGCCAGGGCGCCCATGGTCTCCTCGATAGGGGTCTCGGGATCGGGGCGGTGGGAGTAGAAGATGTCGACGTAGTCCATTCCCAGCCGGCCGAGGCTGGCATCCAGCGACGACAGCAGGTATTTACGCGAGCCGAAGTCGCCGTAGGGGCCTGCCCACATGTCGTAGCCGGCCTTGCTGGAGATGATCATCTCGTCGCGATACCCACGGAAGTCCTCGGCGAAGATGCGCCCGAAGTTGGTTTCGGCGGAACCGGGAGGCGGGCCGTAGTTGTTGGCCAGGTCGAAGTGCGTCACGCCGAGGTCGAATGCCCGGCGCAGGATGCCGCGCTGGGTGTCGATCGGGCGTTCGTGGCCGAAGTTGTGCCACAACCCCAGCGACAGAGCGGGCAGCTTCAGGCCGCTGCGCCCGGTTCGGCGGTAGGGCATCTCGGAATAACGGTTCTCTGCAGCATCGAAGGTCATGGTCTCACTCTAGATCCGCGCTTCCTCCCCAGGCGGCTGCGGCTCGGGTTCTGCACACCCTGGACGGCCGGCCCCAGAGGAGGTGCCGGAACGGGGAGGGTGAATGCAGCGCGGCCCGGGAACACGAACCCGGCACGAGGACTGCTCCCGGGTCGCGTTCGATACCTCCATCAGCCTCGTGCCGCCCAGGAGACTCCCGTGACCGACACCATAGCCCTGACCGGAATCGTGGCCACCACCCCGCGGCACCTCGTCACCAGTTCCGGCCTGGCCATCACCTCATTCCGGCTGGCCTGCCGGCAACGCCGTTACGACAGGGTGAAGAACGCCTGGGTGGACGCCGACACCAATTGGTACACCGTCTCCAGCTTCCGGCAGCTCGCCCACAACGTGGAGCGGTCGGTGCACAAGGGCGAGCCGGTGCTCGTGACCGGGCGCCTGCGCATCCGGGACTGGGAGAACGAGGACCGGACGGGCACCTCGGTGGAGGTGGAGGCCGACGCCGTAGGCCACAACCTGACCTGGGGAACGACGGCGCTGATGCGAAGCACCGCCCCGTCCGCCGCCGAGCAGCGGGATGCCGACCCGGCGGGCGGCGCAACGGGCGGCACAGCGGGCGGCACCGCGGGCGAGGCCACGGCCGCGCCGGCCGAAGCGGATGCCGCGCCGGCCGAACCTGACACCGGGCAGGGGGAATCGGAAACACGGTCCGCTTAGACTCGACTTCTCGGTCGCAGCGTGCGGCGGTGGGGGAGGACTACGCGTGGCCTGGATTTTGGACGCACCCGTGCGGCACAGCCGCAGAGCGACGACCTGGGCAGCATGTCTTGTCCTCGGCCTGGGCCTGGCCGGATGCTCCGCCGCCCCCGTCGACCGCCCGACGCCGACAGCGACAGCGACCGCGACGGCAAGCCCCACCCCGACGGAGGTTGCGCCGCCGGCGCTCATGCCGGAGGGCACCGCCGCCGAGAACCTGCCCTACTTCGACTCGGTCATCACCGCGGCGCTCGCCGCCGACCCCAACGTCGCCGGCCGCAGCTACATCGACGCCCTGGTCGCCGCCGGCTTCGACAAGACAACGATGGAGGTCACCGCCGACACCACCACCAAGGGTGAACCGGCGGACACCATCCAGTTCTCCGTGAACATCGCCGGAGAGTGCCTGATCGGCCAGAACGGTCCCTCCACCGGCGGCTACCACAGCGTCGTCGCCCCCCTGCTCGCAACCGGAACGTGTCTCGTCGGAGCCACGCGCCAAATAGACTGGTAAACACTATGGCTGAATTCATTTACTCGATGGTGCGTGCGCGCAAGGCAATCGGCGACAAGCTCATCCTCGACGACGTCACAATGTCGTTCTTCCCCGGAGCCAAGATCGGTGTGGTGGGCCCCAACGGTGCCGGTAAGTCCACGATCCTGAAGATCATGGCCGGGCTCGATACCCCGAGCAACGGTGAGGCCAGGCTCTCGCCGGGCTACTCCGTCGGCATCCTCATGCAGGAGCCGGAGCTCGACGAGACCAAGACCGTGCTGGAGAACGTGCAGGAAGGCGTTGGCCCGATCAAGGCCAAGGTTGACAGGTTCAACGAGATCAGCGCCGCGCTGGCCGAACCCGACGCCGACTTCGACACCCTGCTCGCCGAAATGGGAACCCTGCAGGAAGAGATCGACGCCGCCGACGCCTGGGACCTCGATTCCCAGCTCGAGCAGGCCATGGATGCACTGCGCACCCCGCCGGGCGACTACCCCGTCGTCGACCTCTCCGGTGGTGAGAAGCGCCGCGTGGCGCTCTGCAAGCTCCTGCTGCAGAAGCCCGACCTGCTGCTCCTGGACGAACCGACTAACCACCTCGACGCCGAAAGCGTGCTGTGGCTCGAGCAGCACCTCGCCAAGTACCCCGGCGCCGTGCTCGCCGTCACCCACGACCGGTACTTCCTCGACCACGTGGCCGAGTGGATCGCCGAGATCGACCGCGGCCACCTGTACCCCTACGAGGGCAACTACTCCACCTACCTGGAGAAGAAGCAGGAGCGCCTGCAGGTGCAGGGCAAGAAGGACGCCAAGCTTTCCAAGCGTCTCGCCGAGGAACTCGAGTGGGTGCGCTCCAACGCCAAGGGCCGTCAGGCCAAGTCGAAGGCCCGCCTGGCCCGCTACGAGGAGATGGTGAACGAGGCCGAGCGCGGACGCAAGCTCGACTTCGAAGACATCCAGATCCCCGTCGGCCCCCGACTGGGCGCCCAGGTCATCGACGCCAAGAAGCTCAAGAAGGGCTTCGGCGACCGGGTGCTGGTCGAAGATCTCTCCTTCACCCTGCCGCGTAACGGCATCGTCGGCGTGATCGGCCCGAACGGTGTCGGTAAGACGACCCTGTTCAAGACCATCGTGGGCCTCGAGCCGCTGGATGCCGGTGACCTCAAGATCGGCGAGACCGTCGACATCTCCTACGTCGACCAGAGCCGTGGCGGCATCGACCCGAACAAGTCGCTGTGGGAGGTCGTCTCCGACGGCCAGGACTACATCCAGGTCGGCAAGACCGAGGTGCCGTCTCGCGCCTACGTGTCCACGTTCGGCTTCAAGGGCCCCGACCAGCAGAAGAAGGCCGGTGTGCTCTCCGGTGGTGAGCGCAACCGCCTGAACCTGGCGCTGACGCTCAAGCAGGGCGGCAACCTGTTGCTGCTCGACGAACCGACTAACGACCTCGACGTCGAAACCCTCGGTTCGCTCGAGAACGCGCTGCTCGAGTTCCCCGGCTGCGCCGTGGTCATCACTCACGACCGGTGGTTCCTCGACCGCATCGCCACGCACATCCTCTCGTATGAGGGCACCGCTGAGGCGCCGGGGAACTGGTACTGGTTCGAGGGCAACTTCGAGTCCTACGAGCAGAACAAGATCGAGCGACTCGGCCCGGACGCGGCCAAGCCGCACCGGTCCGCGTACCGCAAACTGACGCGCGACTAGGAACCCCATGCGGCTGCACGTTCCCATCCGGCTGCGCTGGTCGGACCTCGACGCCTACGCTCACGTGAACAACGCCGAGATGCTGCGCCTCCTCGAGGAGGCGCGCATCCAGGCGTTCTGGGTCAACGACGAGGCGGCCGGTGCATCGGGTGCGCGGGGAACCGCGGTGCTGGACGGGCGGCCGGGGGCGGCGACGCTGACCCTGATCGCCCGGATGGAGATCGAGTACCTCGCGCCGATCCCGTATCTGCGGGAGCCCATCGACGTGCAGCTGTGGATCGGCAAGCTCGGCGGCGCAAGCCTCGACGTGTGTTACGAGGTATACGGACCGGCCGGGCAGGAGTCCGCGCCGCTGTACGCCCGCGCGACCACAACGATCGTCCTGGTGGATGCGGCGACGGAGCGCCCCCGCAAGATCAACGACGTCGAACGAGCCGCCTGGACCCCGTACCTGGAGCCCGCGGTCCCCTTCACCCGCAAGTAGACCCGTTCACGAGCGTGAACGGGTCAGCCGGCGAGGACCTTGTCGCCGTCGAGGGTGACCGTGACCGCCGGGAGGGGGTCGGTGGCTGGTCCCTGGAGGACCGCGCCGGTGGCGGTGTCGAAGAGAGACTTGTGGCAGGGGCAGTTCAGGCCCTTCTTCTCCGGAACCACGATGCAGCCCTGGTGGGTGCAGATGGCGCTGAACGCCACGACCTCGCCGGCGGTGGGCTGCGACACGATGATCTGCGCACCGTCGAACATGACAGCGATGGCGCCGCCCACGGGGATGTCGGAGAGTACCGCGACCTCGGCGGGTGAGGCCGTGCCGGGGCCGGTATCCGTGTTCGGGTCGCCGGGTGCGCAGGCCGCCAGGGCCAGGGCGGTACCGGCGCCTCCGGCGACGAGCAGGGTGCGGCGGGTGAGGTCAGCGTCGTGGGTCATGATGCTCCTACTGGCTCGGACAGGTTGGGCTGCAGCCTAGTCACGGGGCTTGGGAACCCGCACCATGCCCTCCTGGGCCACCGTGGCCAGCAGCAGGCCTTCGCGGCTGTAGATGCTGCCGGTGGACAGTCCCCGGCCGCCCTGGGCGGAGGGGGAGTCCTGCACGTACAGCATCCACTCGTCGACCCGGCCGAAGCGGTGCCACCACATGGCGTGGTCGAGGCTGGCGACCTTGAGGCCCGGGGTGGCCCAGGGCAGGCCGTGCCGGCGCATAACGGGTTCCATGATCGAATAGTCGCTGACGTAAGCGAGTGCGGCGCGGTGCAGGTCGGGGTCGTCGGGGATGGGCTCGAAGGTCTTCATCCAGATCATCTGCTTGCTGGTGTGCTCGCCGTCCACGGTGAGGTAGATCGACGAGGGAACGTGGCGCATGTCGAACGGGCGGTCGTTGGCCCAGGCCCGCGCGAAGTCGTGATCGATGTGACCGAGGGTGTCTGCCGTGGTCGGCAGGGATTCGGGGTCGGGCAGGTCGGTCGGCATCTCGATGTGATGCTCGAGACCCTCGTCGGTGTCCTGGAACGACGCGATCATCGACAGGATCGGCACGCCGTTCTGGTACGCCTGGGTGCGTCGAGTGGAGAACGATCGGCCGTCGTGGATGCGGTCGACCGAGAAGGTGATCGGGTGGTTGACGTCGCCGGGGCGCAGGAAGTAACCGTGCATGGAGTGCACGTTTCGTTCGTCGGGCACTGTGCGCATGGCGGCGACGAGGGACTGCGCGAGCACCTGGCCGCCGAAGACGCGACCTTGTGGCATCCACTGCGAGGGGCCGGTGAAGATGTCCTCACTGGTGCGGGCACCGGTGTCGGTCAGGTCGAGAGCGGCCAGAAGACCCTCCAGCGGTGCGTGCATGCTGCCTCCTTGTTCGAGCTCGGGTCCCCGGGACACCGACGTACCTTGGTAGTTTAGACAGCAGATGAGCCAGTCATTTTCCCTCTCAGATTCCCTGTCCCTCGGCGACCTCCGGGTCTACCTTTCGCGCGCCAGCCGGGTGGAGGACGGATCGGTGCGGCTCGTCTCCGCGGCGGGCGTGCTCGCCGTGTACACGGCGATCCTGTACCCGCGTGGACTGCTGGACTCGAGCCCCACGGTGTTGGGCCTGCGCACCTTCGCGCTCACCGAACCTGTTGACCTCGACGTCGTCGTTCCGGTGCGGTCGCTGTTGGATCGGCTGCTGCGCCTCGAGGCCGCCGTCACCGACGCGGATGCTCCGGTCACCGTCACCGTGCCGCTGCAGGTGTCCTCGGTCACCTGGGCGGGCATCACGCCGCCGAAGGGAGGCTGGACATCCCATGGCAGCGCCTCACCGGCTGTGCTGGAGGGCGCCGCCCGCGAGGGCATCGCCGAAGTCGCGTCCGTCATCCCGACCGGCACCGGTGAGCAGATCGTCCAACGGGTACGGTCCGAGGTCTGGGGCCGCCCGATCGAGGCCCTCGACTTCGTACCCGCCGGTGCCGGGTTCGCCGCGGTGAGCCTGGGCTTCCTGGCGGCGGATGAGCCGGTGCAGCTTTTCGAGACCGGCCCCTGGACGCGTCTGAGCACAGCCCGCGGCCACATTCTGGTACGCCGCAAGCCCTGGTCCTTGCGCGCCTGACGCTCCACCCGGGTGCGGGACGGGTTAGAGCGCGGCGGCGACGGCCCGGCCGGCGGTGCGGCCGGAGAACAGGCAGCCGCCGAGGAAGGTGCCCTCCAGCGAGCGGTAGCCGTGCACGCCGCCGCCGCCGAAGCCGGCGGCCTCGCCTGCCGCGTAGAGTCCGGGGACCGGTTGCCCGTCGGCTCCGAGCGCCCGGGCAGAGAGGTCGGTTTCGATGCCGCCCAGGCTCTTCCTTGTGAGCAGGTGCAGCTTCACCGCGATCAGCGGCCCGTTGGCGCGGTCGAGCAGCTTGTGCGGGCTCGCCACCCGAATGAGCCTGTCGCCGCGATAGTGCCTGGCCTGGCGAATCGCGTTGATCTGGGCATCCTTGCTGAAGTCGTTGTCGAGCTCCCTGTCGCGGGCCAGAATCTCCCGTTCCACCTGCGCGGCATTGATGCGCACCTCGGGGGAACGCTGCTGCATGCCCTTGATCAGCTGGTGCAGGGTATCGGCCACCACGAAGTCCTCACCCTTGCTCTTGAACGCTTCCACCGGGCCGGGCGCGCCCGATCCGAGCCGCTGGGCGAGAAGGCGCAGGTCCTTGCCGGTGAGGTCGGGGTTCTGTTCGCTGCCCGAGAGGGCGAACTCCTTCTCGATGATCTTCTGGGTCAGCACAAACCAGCTGTGCTCGTGGCCGGTCTTGAGCAGGTGTTCCATCGTGCCGAGGGTGTCGAAACCGGGAAACAGCGGGGCCGGCAGGCGTTTTCCGGTGGCGTCCAGCCACAGCGATGACGGGCCGGGCAGAATGCGGATGCCGTGGGCCGGCCAGACCGGGTCGTGGTTGACGATGCCCTCGGTGTAGTGCCACATACGGTCGCCGTTGATCAGTCGGGCGCCGGCCTTCTCGGTGATCCCGAGCATCCGGCCGTCGACATGGGCGGGCACACCGGAGAGCAGCTTGGTGGGTGCCGGTCCCAGCCGGGCCGGCCACTGGGCGCGCACCAGGTCGTGGTTGCCGCCGATCCCACCGCTGGTGACGATCACCGCGGACGCCCGCAGCTCGAACTCGCCGACGACCTCCCGGCTGCTGGCCTGACCGCGCGCCGCAGCGCTCGGGATGAGCAGGCTGCCCCGCACCCCCGCCACGGCGCCTCCCTCGACGATCAACTCGTCGACACGATGCCGGTGCAGGGTGGTGACCAGGCCGGCGCGCACCCCTTCACGGACCCTGGTGATGAACGGCTCCAGGATCGCGGGCCCGGTACCCCAGACGATATGGAAGCGCGGTACCGAGTTGCCGTGTTCCAGGGCGGTGTAACCGCCACGTTCGGCCCAGCCGACGACCGGGAAGAACGTCACGCCGCGTTCCTTGAGCCAGGCACGCTTCTCGCCGGCGGCGAAGTTGAGGTACGCCTCGGCCCACCGGGTCGGCCAGTAGTCCTCACCGCGATCGAACCCGGCGCTGGCGAACCAGTCCTGCCGGGCCAGAGCCAGGGAGTCCGTGACTCCCATTCGGCGTTGTTCGGGGGAGTCGACCAGGAACAGCCCGCCGAACGACCACCAGGCCTGACCACCGAGCGAGGCGGCGTTCTCCTGGTCGACGAGCAGCACCCGTTTCCCCGCCTCCACGAGTTCGGCCGTGGCCACCAGGCCGGCCAGGCCGGCCCCCACCACGATCACGTCGGCGGAGGTGTTCGGATGCGTGGGCAGGCCGGGGCGGGCTGGGCTCATGGTGACTCCATTGTCAGTGAGGGGTGCTGCGGGGCGGATGGTGCGGTTCGAGTGTTACGCGTCGAAGGTGTTGACCATAGCGTGTGCGGCTCGCTCGAGGTAGTCCCACAGGGTGGCGCGTTGCAGTGGGGGCAGGTCGCAGGAGTCGACGGCGTTGCGCATGTGCAGCAACCAGCGGTCCCGGGAATCCGGGTTCACCTTGAAAGGCTGGTGCCGCTGGCGGAGCCGCGGGTGTCCGCGTTGCTCGCTGTAGGTGCCCGGCCCGCCCCAGTACTGCTCGAGGAAACCGGTCAGCCGCTCCGCAGCGGGGCCAAGGTCCTCCTCAGGGTACATCGGTTTGAGGACCGGGTCGCCGGCGACGCCCCGGTAGAACTCGGCGACGAGCTTCTCGAAGAACGGCCGGCCGCCGACCTCCTGGTAGAACGACGGGCTCACGGCGGCGGCGTTCTCGCTCGACCGAAGGTGTACTCCGAGCGGGATGTTGTCACTTGTCATCGGGCTTCTCCTGTTCGGTGGCCGCTGCGCCACCTGGCGTGCCGGCCGATCCGGAATCGGGCTGCTGGTCCGTCGCAGGCTTCTTCGGCCGGCGCGGGGCACGAACCCGGCGGGCGGGGACGGGCTGTTCGAATGGCGCCGTGTCGGTGCTCGGGAGCGCGGCGGCGGCCTGGGCCGCTGCATCCACCGGGACACCGTCTGCCGCGCCGTCACCGTTGTTGCTTCCGGCGGACACCGATCCGTCGGCCGCGGCCATCACCACGCTATTGAGCGGGGTGAGTCCTGAGCCCATCCCGTCGAGGGCCTTCTTGAGATGGAGCCGCAGGTCGCGAGCGAAGTCCCAGCGGGCGCCCACCCGGGTGCGCACGACCAGGCGCACAACGAGGGCCTCCGCCGAGATGGATTCGAGGCCCCAGATCTCGGGCTTGCCGAGCATCGCCCCGCGCCACTTGCGGCTGGACGCCAAGGCTCGGGCGACCTTGAGCAGTTCGGCCTGCACAGCCTCGACATCCGACGAATAGGGGATCGCAAGGTCGACGATCACGCGGGCCCAGCCCTGGGACATGTTTCCGGTGCGCAGGATCTCGCCGTTCCGGACGAACCAGAGGGTGCCCTCGATGTCACGCACCTGGGTGATGCGGATGCCGACGGACTCGACGACTCCGGTGGCCAGGCCGAGGTCCACCACGTCGCCCACGCCGAGCTGGTCTTCCATCACCATGAAGAGACCGTTGAGCACGTCCTTCACGATGTTCTGGGCGCCGAAACCCAGGCCGGCGCCGAGAGCGGCGGTGAGCAGGGCGAATGACCCGAGGATGTTCTCGTTGATTGTCGTGATGATCAGCAGGGTGGTCACGATGACGACCAGGACGTTGACGATATTGGTCAATACCGACCCGAGTGTGCGGGTGCGCTGCACGACACGCACGGCGGTGACCGGTGACACGTCCAGCGACTGGGTGTCGTCGACGTTCTGGCCCTTCTTCACCCCGGACACGATCTGCGTGACGACCCGCCTGATCACGAAGAGCAACACCCAGCGGGCGACCAGCGCGAAGATGATGATGACGACGACCTGCACGATGGTCAGGTTCCAGATGTAGTCGGCCGTAGCCCAAAAAGTGTCCCAGTTCATAGATCGACCAGTCTACCGAGCGCCGACTCGGCGCTTCCTGAAGGTGCCATACGACAACGGCGCCGCCACGATGAAAATCATCGAAGGCGGCGCCGTTGTCCGGTGGTGCCGGCGGACTACTCCTGGTCGCGGGCCTGCACGCGCAGGCTGCGTTCGACGCCGGCGAGGTTCTCCACCACGAGACGGCGAAGCGCCGCGGGCTCCGGGTTGGCGTCCAACCACGCCCGGGTCGCGTCGACCAGTGCCTGGTTCGACAGCGGCGACGGGTAGAGGCCCACGATCAGCTTCTCGGCGATGGAGTAGCTGCGCTCGGCCCACACCTTCTGCAGCACATCGAAGTACTGGCCGACGAACGGCTCGAGCAGGCTCGTGTCGTGTGCGCGCAGGAATCCGGCGGCGGTGACCCGCACGATGGTGTTCGGTGCGGTGTCCACGTCGATCAGCGAGGCCCAGGCTGCCTGCTTGCCTTCGATGGTGGGGATCGCGGCGCGCGCGTTGGCGGCGGACTGGGCACCGGTGGCGGTGTTGTCCGCGGTCAGGGCGGAGGCGATCTCCGCCTCACCGGCTTCGCCGCCGGCGACCAGCGCCGCGAGCAGCTCCCAGCTGAGGTCGGTGTCGATGTCCAGGCCCGGCAGCTTGAACGAACCGGTGCGAAGGCCCGCAACGGCGGCCAGCTGGGCCGGCGTCTCGGCGACGGAGGCGAAGAACTTCACGAACTGGAACTGAGCATCACTGCCGGCCTCTGCGCCCTGGGCCAAGGCCCAGAGTGCGTCGCCGACCGAGGCGACGGTGGCGTCGCGGTGCTCGGGGGCCACGTAATACTGCGCGGCGAGTGATACCTGGCCGAGAACCGTGCGCAGCGTCGTCGACTCGGTCTCGGTGGCGACGTTGCCCAGCACCAGCTTCACGAAGTCGCGCGGCGAGGTCTCGGCGTCGCGGGTGGCGTCCCAGACGGAACCCCAGACCAGCGAGCGGGCCAGCGGGCTCTCGATCGCGGCGAGGTGCTCGAGCGCCACGGCGTGCGAGGCCGGGTCGAGGCGAACCTTGGCGTAGGCGAGGTCGTCGTCGTTGAGCAGGATCAGATCGGCACGGGTACGACCGACGAGTTCCGGCACATCCGTCTGCACGCCGTCGACGTCGAGCTCGACGCGGTGCGTGCGCACCAGGGCGCCGTCGACCAGGTCGTAGAACCCGATCGCGAGGCGGTGCGGGCGGATGGTGGGGTAGTCCTCGGTGGCGGTCTGCAGCACGGCGAACGCGGTGATGACCCCGGCGTCGTCGACCTCGATCTGCGGGCGCAGGGTGTTGACGCCGGCGGTCTCGAGCCAGAGGGCGGCCCAGCCGGAGAGGTCACGGCCGCTGGCGGCCTCGAGCTCGACGAGCAGGTCAGAGAGCTCGGTGTTGCCCCAGGCGTGCTTCTTGAAGTACGAGGCGACGCCGGTGAAGAACGCGTCGATGCCGACCCAGGCGACGAGCTGCTTGAGAACGGATCCACCCTTGGCGTAGGTGATGCCGTCGAAGTTGACCTGCACGTCTTCGAGGTCGGTGATGGTGGCCACGACGGGGTGGGTGGAGGGCAGCTGGTCCTGGCGGTACGCCCAGCTCTTCTCCATTGCCGCGAAGGTGGTCCAGGCTTCGGTCCACTCGGTGGCTTCGGCGGTGGCGATGGTGGACGCCCACTCGGCGAACGATTCGTTCAGCCACAGGTCGTTCCACCACTTCATGGTGACCAGGTCGCCGAACCACATGTGCGCCAGCTCGTGCAGGATCGTGACGACCCGGCGTTCCTTGATCGCGTCGGTGACCTTGGAACGGAAGACGTAGGTCTCGGTGAAGGTGACCGCGCCGGCGTTCTCCATCGCGCCGGCGTTGAACTCCGGCACGAACATCTGGTCGTACTTGTCGAACGGGTACGGGAAGTCGAACTTCTCCTCGAAGTAGGCGAAGCCCTGGCGGGTCTTGTCGAAGATGTAGTCGGCATCCAGGTACTCGAACAGGCTCTTGCGGCTGAACAGGCCCAGCGGAATGATGCGGCCGTCGCTGGAGGTGAGCTCGCTGCGCACCACGGCGTACGGACCGGCCACGAGGGCGGTGATGTAGCTGGAGATGGTGTGGGTGGGTTCGAACGCCCAGGTCTTGTTGCCGTTGCCTGCATCCGTGGGCTCTGGCGTGGCCGAGTTGGAGATGACCTCCCAGGCGCCGGGCGCGGTGACGGTGAAGGTGAAGGCGGCCTTGAGGTCGGGCTGCTCGAACACCGCGAAGACGCGGCGGGAGTCTGGCACCTCGAACTGGCTGTACAGGTACACCTCGTTGTCGACGGGGTCGACGAAACGGTGCAGGCCCTCGCCGGTGTTCGTGTACGCGGCGTCGGCGACGACGGTGAGCACGTTCTCGGCCGCGAGGTCGTCAAGCTGAATGCGGACGCCGTCGCTGACGACAGCCGGGTCAAGCGAGGCGCCGTTGAGGGTGACGCTGTGCACACTCTCGGTGATCGCGTCGATGAAGGTCGAGCTACCGGCCACGGCGCTGAAGGCGACCGTGGTGGTGCTGGCGAAGGTCGTGGGACCCGTCGTCAGGTCAAGGGTGACGTCGTAGCTGGTCACGCTGACGAGCGCTTTGCGCTCCTGGGCTTCGATCCTGGTGAGGTTTTCTCCGGGCAACGGTTTCTCCATCTTCGTTTCGCGAGAGCGCTCTGGCGCATCCGCATAGAGAACAAGCCTAGCCACGGTGGCGCTGGTGGCGCGCCTGATTAGGCTGCCGGCATGAGAACCAGCACGGATGCCGGCGCCGATACCGCGTTGCGCTATCGAGCCTTCGCCGAGGTCGAGGCCCGGGGGCTGAGCGCCTGCTACGAGGCCTGGGCGGCGGGGGTGGCGCTCGATGCGGCGACGATCGGATTGATCGACCGGCTGCCGCCGACCAAACGGCAACCCAATCTGGTGTTCAGCGCGGCCAGGTTCCACGGCGCCGAGGCCGGCGGTTATCTGGGTTTCCGGGCCTGGCTGGCCGCGAACTGGGCGGTGGTCGAGCAGACGTGCCGCAGCCACGCGACCCAGACCAACGAGCCGGGCCGATGCGCGGTGCTGCTCCCGGCGCTCGGGAGTCTGCCGGGGCCGCTCGCCCTGATCGAGGTGGGGGCGTCGGCCGGGCTCTGCCTGCTGCCGGACTTATACAGCTATCGGTATCGGCCGGGCGGTCGCAGTGCTGACGGCCCGGGTGACGGCGCGGCCCTGCTCGACCCGCCCGCTGGGACCAGCCCGGTGCTGCTGGAGTGCGCGGTGACCGGTTCCGTTCCCGTGCCGAGCCGGCTGCCTCGCGTGGTGTGGCGGGCCGGCATCGACCTCAACCCGCTCGACGTGACAGATCCCGCCGACGTGGCCTGGCTGGAGGCTCTGATCTGGCCGGAGCACGATGACCGGCGGGCCCGGCTGCGGGCGTCCGTGCAGGTCGCCCGCACAGCCCCGCCCCGGCTAGTGCGCGGCGACCTCAACGAGCAGGTCGAGGCTCTCGTGGCCGAGGCCCCGCCGGATGCGACCGTCGTGGTGTTCCACACGGCGGTGCTGGCCTATCTCGACGAGGCCGGCCGGGACCGGTTCGTGGCGACCATGGCCCGGTTGAGGGCCGAGCGTGGGGTGCGCTGGCTGGCCAACGAGGGGCGCACCGTGGTGCCAGGGGTGGCCGGGACGCTGCCGTCGACGCTGCCTGCGGCATCCGGTTCGGCTGACTTCGTGCTGTCGTTGGACGGTCGGGCGGTCGCGCTAGCCCAGCCGCACGGTCGCGCGGTGCATTGGCTCGGCTGAGGGCAGGCTAGATCGCCGGTGTGGCCAGCATGGGCGCAGCCGCGGCACGGTCGGCGCCGGCCCGGATCGGCCAGGCACCGTCGATGACGATCAGGTCGTCGCCCTTGGACTTGCGCAGGTAGCTCTGGAAGCTCTCGGCCTGCTCCCTGGCCCAACCGACCTGGCGGTCGTGCAGGGTGTACAGGTCGGTCTCCTCGGTCTTGGCCAACAGGGCCCAGGCGACCCGACCGGTGGCCACGGCATCCGCTTCGGCGTCGTGGGCCCCCTCGAGCAGCACGCCGTAGTACTCGGCGGTGGCCACCAGGGTGCGCTTGCCCTTGCGGTAGCGGTCCACAGCCTTGTCGATCACGTAGGGGTCGAGCACCGGGCCGAAGTCCTCGATGGGCGCCAGCCCGTAGCGGCGGGCCTCGGCGTTGAGCATCGACAGGTCGAAGCTGGCGTTGTAGGCCACGATCGGGCGGCCTCCGTCGATGCTGCGGCGCAGTACCGTGAGCATCTCGGCGATGGCGGTGGCCGGGTCGACGCCGTCACGCTGGGCGACCTCGTCGGTGATGCCGTGGATGGCGGACGCTCCCTCCGGAATGGGGATGCCGGGATTGAGCAGCCAGCTGTACGAGCCGTTCACCGTGCCGTCGCGCATGACGCGGCCGATGAAGCACGTGACGATGCGGTCCTCATCGGTGTTCACACCCGTGGTCTCCAGGTCGAACACGCACAGCGAGGGGATGTCGGCGATCGGGGTCTTGGCGGTTGATGTCTGCACGTTCCGACCCTATCGGCGCCCACCGACACTCCCGGTGAGGCGGCCGGGAGTGCCGCGCATCCTCTCCACAACTCATCGCGAAAGCGGTGAATCGGTTGCTTCAGCGCCGCGGAGGCAGCCGTGAACCCGCTTTCGCGAGATGAACCTTTCGCTAGGAGGGGGTGGTGCGGCCCCCTACCAGGTACCGGGGCGGTAGTCCTTGAGGAAGACCCCGTGCACGTCTTCGCCGGCCTCGCCGCGCACGATGGGGTCGTACACCCGGGCGGCGCCGTCAACCAGGTCGAGTGGGGCGTGGAAACCCTCCTCGGCCAGGCGGATCTTGGTGGGGTGCGGGCGCTCGTCGGTGATCCAGCCGGTGTCGACGCTGGTCATCAGGATGCCGTCGGAGAGCATCTCCTTGGCGCTGGTGCGAGTGAGCATGTTCAGGGCGGCCTTGGCCATGTTGGTGTGCGGGTGCCCCGGACCCTTGTAACCGCGGCCGAAGACACCCTCCATCGCTGACACGTTCACGATGTAGGTGCGCCGAGCCTCGGATGCCGCCATCGAGGCCCGCAGACGGCTCACCAGCAGGAACGGGGCCGTGGTGTTGCACAGCTGCACCTCGAGCATCTCGAGTGGGTCGACGTCTTCGACGTTGGCCGTCCAGCTGTTCTCCTCGTGCAGGTCGGGCACCAGTCCGCCCGCGTCGATGGCGGTGCCAGCGGCCAGCCGTGCCAGCGACGAGGAGCCGGGGGCCAGGGCCAACGCGGTGAGGTCATCGGCGGTGAGGGCGGCGCCGGTGGCCGCGGCGGCGAGGATCGGGTGGCTGGCCACGGACGCGGCCAGCGCGGTGGGGTGCGCATCGTTGGTGTGCCCGAACGAGACGATCTCGGGCAGTTCGCCGTCCGGCAGCGGCGAGGACTCGGCCTCCACCAGCGGGGAGTACGACCCGGGGGAGCGTCGCACGGTCTGCGCCGCGTTGTTGATCAGGATGTCCAGCGGACCCTGCGCGGCGACGGAGTCGGCCAGGCCGATCACCTGGGCGGGGTCGCGCAGGTCGATGCCGACAACGCGGAGGCGGTGCAGCCAGTCCTTCGAGTCGGGCATGGCGCTGAACCGGCGCACCGCGTCGCGGGGAAACCGGGTGGTGATGGTGGTGTGGGCGCCGTCGCGCAGCAGCCGCAGGGCGATGTACATGCCGATCTTGGCGCGGCCGCCGGTGAGCAGGGCGCGTTTGCCGGTGAGGTCGGTACGGGCGTCGCGCTTGGTGTGGCTCATCGCCGCGCAGCTCGGGCAGAGCTGGTGGTAGAACGCGTCGACGAGGGTGTACTTCTGCTTGCAGATGTAGCAGGCGCGCGGCACGAGCAGTTCGCCGGCCGAGGGCCGGTCGGTGCCCAGACGCAGCTGGGCGCCGATGGTCTCGTCGTCGATGCGGGTGGGAGCCCCGGTGGCGGTGGCGGCAATGACCTCACGGTCCGCGTCCGCGATCAGCTGGCGCTTCTCGTGGCGGCGCACGGTCTTCACCGACTTGAACATCTTGGCGGTGGCCTGGCGCACGGTGACGAAGTCGGGGTCGTCCGGGTCGATGGTGGCCAGGGAGGCGAGCACGCGCAGGGCCACCTCGAGGTCGTGGGGGTCGATCGCGGGTGTCGCGGATGCGTCGCCGGTGGGGGCATCATCGACGGACGCGACGGATGCGGGCTCTACGGGTGTGCTCTGCGGGTGTTGCTCGGTGGTCATCAGAGAATTCTACGACGGCGCATCCGCCCCTCACACAGCCGGGCGAACAGACAACTGTGGCCGGTGCGGACAATTGCGCCCGGTGTGCGGGTCACAATTGTCCGCACCGGCCACAGTCGCTTCTGAAAAGCAGTCCTCCGAAGAGGGGCGGTACGAGGTGGAGCTAGACCTTGGCCGGCTCCGAGTCGGTCTCGGTCTTGAGCGCGCTCAGGTCCATCGACGAGGTCGGCGGCTCGAAGGTGGCGTCGAACGGCATCTCGTCGTGGTCGAGCAGGGGGTTCTCGAACTGGCCGGCAACGAGCTCGTGTGCCTCTTCGACCGATTCCACGCTCGGCATGGAGCCGGGCAGCGGGCGGTTGGCGGATTCCTTGAGCCAGAAGATGCTGATTCCACCGATGAACGAGGTGGCCATCAGGTAGTAAGCCGGCATCATGTCGTCACCGGTGGCGGCGATGAGCGCCGCGATGATGAACGGCGTGGTGCCACCGAAGATTGCGACGGCGAAGTTGTACGCGATGCCCATCGCGCCGTAGCGGCTGGCCGTGGGGAACAGGGCCGGCAGCGCCGAGGCGAGGTTGGCGACGTAGAACGTCACCGGGAGGGCGATCAGGGCCAGACCGGCGAGGGTCGTGAAGACGGAGCCCATACCGATGAGCAGGAACGCGGGGATAGCGAAGACCACGGCGCTGATCGAACCCATCCAGAGCACTGGGCGACGGCCGATCTTGTCGCTCAGGCGACCGGTGAGCGGGATGCAGCAGGCCATGATCACGAGGATCGGGATGGTCAGCAGCGTGCCGTGCAGCTCGTCGTACCCCATGGTGCTGGTGAGGTAGGTCGGCATGTACGAGGTGAGCGCGTATCCGACGGTGTTCGCGGCGGCGACGAGGATCATCGCGAGGACGATGCCGCGCCAGTAGTTCTTGAAGATGGCGACAGGTCCCTTGGGGATGCTGTCGTCCTCAACGAAGTCGGGGTTCCTGGCGTTGACTTCCTGAGCGTCCAGGCTGGCCTGGAAGGCCGGGGATTCCTCGATCTTCATCCGGAAGTAGATGGCGATCAGGCCCAGCGGTCCGGCGAGCAGGAACGGCAGACGCCAGCCCCACTCTTCCATGGCCGCCTGACCGAGAGTCACCTGCAGGATCGACACGAGAGCGGCACCCATGGCGAAGCCGAGGTAACTGCCCATGTCGAGGAAGCTGGCGAGGAAGCCACGGTTCTTGTCCGGAGCGTGCTCGCTGACGAAGGTGGTGGCACCGGCGTACTCGCCGCCGGTGGAGAAGCCCTGCACGAGCTTGGTCAGCACGAGCAGCACCGCTGCCCAGATGCCGAGCTGGGCGTAGCCGGGCAGGATGCCGACCACGAAGGTGGAGGCGGCCATGAGCATCAGCGTCATGGCGAGCACCCTCTGGCGGCCCAGCTTGTCGCCGAGCCAACCGAAGAACACGCCACCGAGGGGGCGGGCGATGAAGGTGGCGGCGAAGGTGCCGAGCAGGAACAGCGTCTGCACGGTCGGGTCGGCTTCGGGGAGGAAGACGGGACCCATGGTGGTGATCAGGTAGCCGAAGACTCCGACGTCGTACCATTCCATGGTGTTTCCGACGATCGTGCCGCCGAGCGCCTTCTTCAGCATCGGGCGGTCGACGACGTTCACGTCGGAGACCTTGAGCTTCCGGCGCAACAGCGGCTTCTTGATCTTCTTCACGGTGCGATCAGCACCGTTAATAGCGTTTGACATGTGTCACTTTCTGACAGTAGAGATGCCTCTTGTGGAGGTCATGACATGACTCTTGCGCAGGCACGTCGAGCCTCGAATGGAGGTCGTGAGATGCCTCAGATGGAGGTCATGTGCCCCGGATGCGGGGCCGCCCCTCGATGGGCATAAGCGTCAATTTTAGCGCAATTTGCGTCAGAATCAGGCATTTCTCTTTCGATAGCCGCTCTGGACAGGGCTTTAGCCGGGTTCGGTGCGCGCCGCTTCGGCGGCATTTCGGGACCTTTGACTCGCTTAGGCTGGGTCGATGAGCGACTCTGTGACCTTCTGGTTCGACCCCTCCTGCCCCTGGGCCTGGATGACTTCTCGTTGGGTGGACGAGGTGAGTGATCTGCGCGGCTTCGAGGTGAGCTGGCAGGTGATGAGCCTCGCGGTGCTGAACGAAAACACCGACGTTTCCGAGGAGTACCGCGCGTTCTTCCCCCGGGCCCTCAAATACACCCGTCTGGTGCAGGCCGCTCAGGAGCTGCACGGCCAGGAGACCGTCAAGGCTCTCTACGACGCGCTGGGCACCCGAATCCACCACGAGGGCAACTCGGATGCCGATTCCGTGATTCCCGCGGCGCTCGCCGAGGTGGGCCTGCCGGCCGACTTCGCCCGCTACGCCGAGAGCGACGAGTTCGACGTGCAGATGCGCGCCAGCCACTTCGACGGCATCAACCGGGTGGGCCAGGACGTCGGCACCCCGGTGATCGCCGTGAACGACGTTGCCTTCTTCGGCCCGGTCATCTCGCCGGCACCGACCGGGGATCAAGCGCTGGCCCTGTGGGACGGCGTGGTCGCGGTGGCCGGCTACGACGGCTTCTTCGAGATCAAGCGCAGCCGCACCCGCGACCCGATCTTCGCGCCCGCCCTCGTTGCGGCCGCCGAGTAGCAGCGCCGCAGCATCCCGCCCGACTAAATAGACTGCTCATCATGCGCATCCATATCGCCACCGACCACGCCGGCCTCGACTTCAGCACCCTCCTGATCAGCCACCTCGGTACGGCCGGGCACGAGGTCATCGACCACGGGCCCACCAGCTACGAACCGCTCGACGACTACCCGGCGTTCTGCATCAGCGCGGCGGTGGCCGTGGTCGCCGACCAGGCGGCCGGCGTCGAGGCACTCGGCGTGGTGTTCGGCGGCTCCGGCAACGGTGAGCAGATCGCGGCCAACAAGGTGCACGGCGCGCGCGCCGCGCTGGTCTGGAACGCGGCCACGGCGACACTCGCCCGCGAACACAACAACGCCAACGTGATTGCGATCGGCGCCCGCCAGCACCCCATCGAGGACGTCATCGCGTTCATCGACGCCTTCATCGCCACCCCGTTCCCCGGCGAGGAACGCCACCAGCGCCGTATCGACCAGCTGGCCGAATACGAGACCACCGGCACCATCGCCGGCACCGTCCTGAGCAACTGAGCTGCACCTCACCTGATCCACCGAGTCGGAAAGGCATCGCCGTGCCAGAGGGTCATTCCGTCCATCGCATCACCCGGCAATTCGCGCGCAACTTCGTGGGCCGCCCGGTGCAGCTCTCGTCGCCGCAGGGCCGGTTCGCCGCCGGTGCGGCACAACTGAGCGGTCACGTCATGACGGATGCCCGCGCGGTGGGCAAACAGATGTTCCTGGAGTTCGACAACGGGCTCTGGCTACGGGTGCACCTGGGCATGTACGGCGCCTGGGACTTCGCGGGCGACATCATCATGGACGCCACGATCGCCTCGAGCAACGGCCGGATGGGACAGACCAACCAGCGCGGCACCGACCTCGCGCCGGTGCTGGATTCAGCGGGCGAGAACTCGATGCACAGCATCGGTGCGCCCCGCCGCACCCGGGTGCGCATGGCCGAGCAAGAAAAGGAGATCGACCAGCTCGACACCTTCCCGCCCGAACCCGTCGGTCAGGTGCGGGTGCGCCTGCTCACCGACACGGTCTCGGCCGACCTCCGCGGCCCGACCGCCTGTGAGGTGCTCGACCCCGCTCAGGTTGACGCTGTGCTGGCCAGGCTCGGCCCCGACCCGCAGCTCGACGACAGCCCGGAGGCCGAGCAGCGCTTCGTGGACATCGTGCGCAAGAAGCCCACCCGTATCGGCCTGCTGCTGATGGACCAGTCCGTCGTCAGCGGTATCGGCAACGTCTACCGCGCCGAGCTGCTGTTCCGGGCGAGGATCAACCCGCATGCCCCGGGCAAGTCGCTGACCGAGGAGAGCTTGCGGGCCCTCTGGCGGGACTGGGCGCATCTGCTGGCCATCGGTGTGAACACCGGCCAGATGATGACAATGGACGACCTGACGGGCGAGGATTACCGACTCGCGATGAAGAACCGCGCCGACCGGCACTGGGTCTACAAGCGCGAGGGCCTGCCCTGCCGGGTTTGCGGCACCCACATCACCCTCGAGGAGATGGGCGCTCGAAAGCTCTACTACTGCCCGTCCTGCCAGGCCTGACCCGTCCCATTCGCCGCACCTGCGTCTGTCATCGCTGACCCCGCCCGCACCCCAGGAGCCCGCCCGTGAGAACCAACCCCAGCTTCGCGCTCGACCAGGTCGACGAGGTACGCCGTCTGATTCAGGAGTACCCCTGGGTAACCCTGGTGAGCTCCACCGACGCGGGCGAGCTCGTCGCCTCGCACTACCCGGTGATCCTCGACACGGCGGCCGCCGACGGCGAGATCGTGCTGCTCAGCCACGTCGGTCGGCCCGATGAGCAGCTGCACGAGCTGGGCGCGCACGAGATCCTCGTGATCGTGCAGGGCCCTCACGGCTACATCTCGCCCGGCTGGTACGACGCCCGCCCCGCCGTGCCCACCTGGAACTTCGTCACCGCGCACCTGCACGGCACTCCCGAGATCCTCTCCGATGCCGAGAACCTGCGGGTACTCGCGGCCCTGGTCGACCACTTCGAGGACCGCATGGACGAGCCCCGGCGCATGAACGGCACCCCGGAGAACGCCGACTACGCTGCCCGCATCGTCGCCGGTACCGTGGGTTTCCGCCTGCGGGTGACGCGCTTCACGGCGAAGGACAAAATGAGCCAGAACAAGCCGGCCGCCACAGTAGACCGTATCCTCGCCGAGCTCGACGGTGACGGTCCGTACGCGAGCCCGGCGCTGGCCGCCCGGATGCGCCGGGCCCGCGACAGCGCCGCCGAACCCACCGCCGCCGAATGAGCCTGGTACTGCGCAACGGCCGCCTGCCCGGCAGCGACGACCTCGTCGACGTGCGCGTTGACGACGGCCTGATCACCTCGATCGGCTACCTCGCACCCGCGAGCGGCCACTCGCCGGCGACCCGGACCGTTGATCTGGGCGAGCGCTGGATCACGCCGGGGCTCTGGGACAATCACGTGCACTTCAGCCAGTGGTCCCAGACCGCCAGGCGGCTCGACGTGTCCGACGCGACGAGCGCCCGGGCGGCCGCCGATCTGGTCGCCGCCCGGCTGGCCGCGGTGCCGGCCGCAGGCAAGCACGACAGACTCGTCGGCTTCGGCTTTCGGGATGCCCTGTGGTCGGATGCCCCGAGCCGCACCCTGCTCGACGCCGTCTCAGGGCCGGTACCGGTGGTCCTGGTCAGCGGCGACCTGCACAGCTGCTGGCTGAATTCCGCCGCCCTCGCGGTCTACGGTTTCGCGGGCCACCAGACCGGGCTGCTGCGCGAGGACGACGCCTTCGCGGTGGAACACGCCATCGACAACGTGCCGGACGCCGACCTCGACGCCTGGGCCGACGAGGCCGCCCGTGCTGCGGCCGCCCGCGGTGTGGTGGGCATCGTCGACCTGGAGATGACCTGGAACCTCGACGTCTGGCGGCGCCGCATCGATGCGGGCACCGACAGCCTGCGGGTCGATTTCGGCCTGTACACGCACCACCTCGACGACGCGATCGCGCAGGGTCTCACCAGCGGCCAGGTGATCGACGGCACCGGCGGGCTGCTCACCGTCGGCCCGTACAAGGTGATCACCGACGGCTCGCTGAACACCCGCACCGCGTACTGCTTCGACGCCTACCCCGGACTCTCCGGCGACCATGACCGTGGCATGCTCACCGTGCCCGCCGACGAGCTCGAGGCCCTGATGCGGCGGGCCGCCGCCGCCGGCATCCGCCCCGCCGTGCACGCCATCGGCGACAACGCCAACAGTCTCGCCCTCGACGCCTTCGAGGCCGTGGGCTGCACCGGCAGCATCGAGCACGCTCAACTGCTCACCGCGGCCGATGTGGCCCGGTTCGGCCGCCTGGGGATCACGGCCAGCGTGCAACCCGAACACGCCCTCGACGACCGCGACGTGGCCGACCGGTACTGGGCCGGCCGCACCGAACGGGCGTTCCCGCTGGCCGACCTGCTGGCCGCCGGGGTGCAGCTGGCGCTCGGCTCCGACGCACCCGTCGCGCCACTCGACCCCTGGGTGGCCATCTCGGCCGCCGTGGGGCGCAGCCGGGGCGAGCGCGCCGCCTGGCACCCAGACCAGGCGATCTCCCGGCAGGCCGCACTGGCGGCATCCGCCCGCGGCCGGCACGGCATCGGTGTGGGCCAGATCGCCGACCTTGCGATCTGCGAGATCGACCCGTTTGTGGCGTCGGTGGCCGATCTGCGACGGATGCCCGTGGCCGCGACCCTGCTCGGTGGCCGGTTCACGCACAGCACACTCTGAGGTGCGGGGGATAACCCCCACACAGATCCGGCGGCTGGGGGGATGGGCGCAGGCCGCGGCCGAGAGCACGCTGGAACCATGACGAACGACACCCTCAATTCCGCCACGGGCGCCGGTGACACCACCGAGAGCCCGAACTCTGCCACGCTGGGCTTCGTGCAGCCCGCCAGCAAGCCCGCCGAGAGCGGCCAGAGCCCGACCGGCCAGAACCCCGCCGGCCAGAACCCCGCCGGCCAGAACCCCGCCGGCCAGAACCCCGCCGACGCCGGGCCGACCGGCTATCTCAGCCTGTGGGCGCGCACGCCCAGGGAGCTCGGCTTCCTGCTGCCGACCCTGCCCATCGTCATCGTGTCCCTGACCGTCCTGGTGACCCTGTTCGCCACGGGAGTGAGCCTGGTGGCCCTGTTCGTGGGCCTGTTCATCGTCGTGGCCGCCCTGTACGCCGCCCGCGGCTTCGGCGTCGTCGAGCTCACCCGGCTGCGCTGGGCAGGCCAGCCGGCCATCACCCGGCCTCAGTGGACACCGCGCGGCGAACCTGCGACGCCGCTGCGCGCCATCCTCGGTCCGCTGGTGTCCGGGCATTACTGGCTGTACCTGCTGCACGGCATGATCGTGAACTTCATCGTGGGCGTCGTGTCCTGGTCGATCGTCATCGTGTGGCTGTCCGGCGCGCTCGGCGGGCTCACCTACTGGATCTGGAGCTGGTCGCTGCCCAACGACAGCGAGTCTGTGGGGCTCTTCGATCTGATCACCGGTTCGTTCGGCCCCGACAGCGGCCAGAACCTGGCCGCCGAGAACGTGCTGAACGCCGCCCTGGGCCTGGCCTTCCTGCTCACCCTGCCGTTCGTCACCCGCGGCATGGTCCTGATGCACCAGGGCATCGCGAGCGTGATGCTCGGCGCCTGGTCGTCCGAGGCCCTGCAGCGTGAGGTCGCCGACCTCAGTGCCTCCCGCGGCGCGGCCGTGTCGGCCGAAGACCAGTCGCTGCGCCGGCTCGAGCGCGACATCCACGACGGGCCCCAGCAGCGCCTGGTGCGCCTGCAGATGGACCTCGCCAGCGCCGAACGCCGGCTCGACGACGACCCTGATGCCGCGCGCCGGCTTCTCGTCGAGGCCCGCGAACAGGCCCGCGACACGCTCGAGGAACTGCGGGCACTCTCCCGCGGACTGGTGCCGCCGATCCTGCAGGACCGCGGCCTGATCGTGGCCCTGGAGTCGCTGGCCGCTCGCAGCACCGTGCCCGTTCAGCTGGAACTGCAGGTGGACAGCGACCTGCGGCTGCCCTCGGAGATCGAGCGCAGCAGCTACTTCATCGCCGCCGAACTGCTCACCAACGTGGCCAAGCATGCCGGGGCCACCGGCATCCGGCTGCACCTGGAACTCCGCCGAGTCCCGGAGGACGACTCCACTTGGCTGGACCTCTGGGTGATCGACAACGGCCACGGCGGCGCGGTCCTGCAGGACGGCCACGGTCTGGCCGGCCTGGACGAACGCCTCAAGGGCCTGCGCGGCATCCTGTCGGTGCGGAGCCCGCACGGCGGCCCCACCGCGGTGGGCGCGCACATCCCTGTGGTGCGCGACCTGGGCAGCTCCGTCGTTCGGTGATGAGTGCGCCCTATCCTGAACGGGTGAGCACACTCCAGCGTCCAGCCCCCACCGCACCGCTACGCCTGGTCCTGGCAGAGGACTCCGTGTTGCTGCGTGAGGGTCTGGTGCGGCTGTTCGCCGAGGCAGGTTTCGACACCGTGGCCGCCTACGCCGACGCCGACGCCCTGCTCGCCGAGGTCGAAGCCCTGCGGCCCGACCTCGCGGTACTCGACGTGCGGATGCCGCCCACCTTCCGCGACGAAGGTGTGCGCGCCGCGATCGAGCTGCGGCGCCGGCTGCCGGGCATCGGCATCCTGCTGCTCAGCCAGTACGTCGAGGGCACCTATGTGCAGGAGCTGCTGGCGTCGGGGGAGGGCGGCCTGGGCTACCTGCTCAAGGACCGGGTCGCGTCGCTCGACGAGCTGCAGGATGCCGTCGCCAGGGTGAGCGCCGGCGGCACGGTGCTCGACCCGCAGGTGGTGCGCGAACTGCTGGCCCGCCGCACCAGTCCGCTGGCGGCGCTGACCCCGCGGGAGCGTGACGTGCTCGGCCTGATGGCGGAGGGGCGCACCAACGTGGGCATCGCCGAGCGCCTCGTGATCGGGGTCGGCGCGGTGGAGAAGAACGTCACCGCGATCTTCGTCAAGCTCGGCCTCGACGACACCGGGTCCGATCACCGCCGGGTGCTCGCGGTGCTGGCCTTCCTGCAGGGCTAGCAACTGCAGGGCGGCCCCCGACTTGCGGCACCGTGCCCCGTCAACGCCCGCACACGGTACTTCGTTCGCACGTCGGCGAAGAGCAGGGATCAATCGGCAGGGGGAGACGGGAACAACGGCGTGTACCGCCGCCAGAAGCCGAGATAGCGGGTGCCGCCCACGACGATCGAGCCGGCCAGGAAGCCCACGCCGCCCACTACGGAGATCGCGAGGCAGACGAGCAGCGGCAGGCCAAGCCCCAGGGTGATCCCGGCCAGCAACAGGCCGAGCAGGGTGGAGTTCACCGCGACGATGAACATCATGCTGCTGCCCAGCACCTGGCTGAAATTACGCGGCTTGCCGCCCAGGAAGTAGTAGGTGGTCTGGGTGCCGGGCATGTCGTCGAACCGGGACGCCATCAGGTACGGCGCGACCCCGGGGTCAAGCTCCACGTACGCCGCCCGCAACCTATTCATCGCCAGCACGTAGGCCAGGTCCTCCATGCTCACATTCGTCACCCGCACCTGGGTGAGGACACCCACGAGCAGGATGATGCCGAGCACCGTGAGTGCGAAGCCGGGGAAGCCCTCGTCGAACTGGGTGGCCTGCCCGGCCAGGGCCAGGCTCACCAGCCCGGCCGAGACCAGGTACAGGAACATGCTGATGCGGGTCAGCATCTCACCCTGGGTGGTGCTGCGCGAGGCCAGCAAGCTCCAGTGCTCGGTGGCGAGCAGCTGGGCGCGCACCGCGGGCGGTACTTCCGGGTTCGGGCCGGCCGGCGCCGGGTCCTCGTCGGGCATGCAGCCATAGTGGCCCGCATCCGCCAAGCCGCACAGGGCACCCGGCGTGACAGGGCACGGCGTGAGGGAGCGGACCCACGATAGAGGACACTGGGACCATGAGCGTGATTGAGAACTCCAAACTGGCCATCGTCGGCGCCGGCGCCGTCGGCACATCCCTGGCCTACGCGGCCCTGATCCGCGAGTCCGCCCGTGAGGTGGCTCTGTACGACATCAACTCGGCCAAGGTGGCCGCCGAGGTGCTCGACCTCGCACACGGCACCCAGTTCACCGGGGCATCCAGGGTCACCGGCGGCGATGACCTCGACGTGGTGAGCGGCGCCAACGTCGTCGTGATCACCGCCGGCGCCCGCCAGCATCCCGGCCAGTCCCGCCTCGAGATGGCCGGCGTGAACGTCGAGATCCTGCGCGACCTGATGCCCAAGCTCGTCGAGCGGGCCCCCGACGCCATCTTCGTACTCGTCACCAACCCCGTCGACGTGCTCGCCGTGGCCGCCCAGCAGTTCAGCGGCCTGCCGCCGGCGCGGGTGTTCGGCTCCGGCACCGTGCTCGACTCCTCCAGGCTGCGCTGGATGCTGTCCGAACGTGTCGGCGTGGCGATCTCCAACGTGCACGCCCTCATCGTCGGCGAACACGGCGACTCCGAGTTCCCGCTCTGGTCGCAGGCGCGTATCGGGCCGATCTCGCTGGCCGACTGGATGCTGGCCCGCGGCGCCACCGGACCGGCGCAGGGCAGCGGATCTGTGCCGTTCTCCGAGGCCGAGTTCGAGTCGATCGCCGACGAGGTCAAGAACGCTGCCTACAAGGTGATCGAGGGCAAGGGCGCCACCAACTACGCCATCGGCCTCTCCGGCGCCCGCATTGTCGAGGCGGTGCTGCGTGACGAGGGAGCCATCCTGCCGGTCAGCTCGGTGCTCACCGACTACCGGGGTGTCAGCGGGGTGGCCCTGTCGGTGCCCAGCGTCATCGACGCCAGCGGTATCGCCCGCGTCATCGACGTGCCGTTCTCGGCCAAGGAGCAGGCGCTGTTCGAACACTCCGCCGCCACCCTCCGCGCCTCCCTCGACACCCTCGGACTGGCCTGACCCGTGGAACCGAAACTCGGCTACGGCTGGACCGAAGACAAGATTCCCGACCTCACCGGCCGCACCGCCATCGTGACGGGAGCCAACTCGGGTTTGGGCTTCGTGACCGCGGCGCAGCTGGCCGCGCACGGCGCATCCGTGACCCTGGCCGTGCGGGACGGCGCCAGGGGAGCGGCGGCCGTGGAGCGGATGCGGGATCGCCTGCCGGACGCCGATCTGTCGGTTCGAGTGCTGGACCTGGCCAGCCTGGTCTCGATTGCCGCCTTCGCCGAGGAGTTCATCGCCGGCCCCGGTCGTCTCGACCTGCTGGTGAACAACGCCGGTGTGATGAACCTGCCCGAGCGGCGCACCGTCGATGGCTTCGAGATGCAGTTCGGCACCAACCACCTGGGTCACTTCGCACTGACCGGGCGGCTGCTTCCGCTGCTGGTGGCCAGCCCGGATGCGCGCGTGGTGACGCTGTCGTCGACGGTGCACCGCATCGGACGGATGAACTTCGACGACCTGATGGGCACCAGGCGCTACCGGCCGTGGCCGGCGTACGGGCAGAGCAAGCTCGCCAACCTGTTGTTCACCAGCGAGCTGCAGCGCCGGTCGGCGGCCGCGAAGCTGTCCCTGCGGGCGATGGCTGCGCATCCGGGCTTCGCCCTGACGAACCTGCAGACCGCCGGTCCTGCCATGCGCGGTGCGAAGACCACCACCAGGCGCAGCCGCCTGATGGCGACGCTGACCCGGGAATTCGCCCAACCGGCCGTGTGGGGTGCGTTGCCGTCGCTGTACGCGGCCACCCTGCCAGGGCTGGCCGGCAACTCGTTCGTCGGGCCGGAGGGGTTCGGGCAGCAGCACGGGCATCCGGTGCCTGTCACACGCTCCAAGCGCGCACAGAACACCGACGACGCCCGCCGCCTCTGGACGGAGAGCGAGCGCCTCACCGGTGTGACCTACGTCTTCGCCTGACCCGGAAGGGCCCGAGACACTTGCAATATGGAGGGGATGACGGGAATCGAACCCGCGCCATCAGTTTGGAAAACTGAGGCTCTACCATTGAGCTACATCCCCATGTGCCACACCTGCTGGCACTCGAATATCGTAGTACAGGTTTCGGTGCGTGATTTCCCCAGCGCCGACAAACACCCCGGAACGCGCCCGGAATCCGCTCAGGGACGCCCCGGGCTGCGGGTGGTGCACTAGACTGACGGAGGTCAATCCGCCTGTCGCGTGAGTATGCGTGCCAAGTTGGTGGCCCCAACGGGTGAGATGACATCCGGGGCGTAGCTCAGCTTGGTAGAGCGCTCGGTTTGGGACCGAGAGGTCGCAGGTTCGAATCCTGTCGCCCCGACCATCACCCCCCTGCACATCTGTCGAACATAATCTGTCGAACACAGGAGATTTAAACGTGAAGTCCACGGTAGAAAAGCTGAGCCCCACGCGCGCCAAGGTCACCATCTCGGTGACTCCGGAAGAGCTGAAGCCCAGCATCACCCACGCCTACGGGCACATCGCCGAAGACATCAACATCCCCGGCTTCCGCAAGGGCAAGGTCCCGCCCGCCATCATCGACCAGCGCGTCGGCAAGTCCGCCGTGCTGGAGCACGCGGTCAACGAGAGCCTCGACGGTTTCTACCGCAAGGCCGTTGACGAGCACAAGCTGCGCCCGCTCGGCCGTCCGGAGGCCGACATCGTCGAGTGGCCCAGCGACAAGGACTTCTCCGGAGACCTGCAGCTGGCCATCGAGGTCGACGTGCGTCCCGAGATCGACCTGCCCGTCTACGAGGGCATCAAGCTCACCGTCGACGCCGTCGAGATCTCCGACGACGAGGTCACCGAAGAGCTCAACACCCTGCGCAGCCGCTTCGGCACGCTGATAACGGTCGACCGTCCCGCCACCTCGGGCGACTTCGCCCAGATCGACCTCGTCGCATCCGTCAACGGTGTCGAGGTCGACAACGCCAGCGGCATCTCCTACGAGGTCGGCTCCGGCGACCTCATCGAGGGCATCGACGAGGCCCTCGAGTCCCTCACCGCCGGTGAGACCACCACCTTCGCCTCCAAGCTGCTCGGCGGCGACCACGAGGGCGAGACCGCGGAGATCACCGTCACCGTCATCGCTGTCAAGGAGCGCGAGCTTCCCACCGCCGACGACGACTTCGCGCAGATCGCCAGCGAGTTCGACACCATCGACGAGCTCACCGAGAGCCTCAAGGTCCAGGTCGGCCGCTCCAAGGTCTTCGGCCAGGGCAACCAGGCCCGCGAGCTGCTCATCGAGCAGCTGCTCTCCTCCGTCGAGGTCCCGATCCCCGAGGCCATCATCGCCGACGAGGTGCACCGTCACCTCGAGGGCGAGAACCGCCTCGAAGACGAGACCCACCGCGCCGAGGTCACCGAGGCCAGCGAGAAGACCTTCCGTCAGCAGATCCTGCTCGACACCATCGCCGAGGCTGAGAAGGTCAAGGTCAGCCAGGACGAGCTCACCCAGTACCTGATCCAGGGTGCCTCGCAGTACGGCATGGACCCGAGCGAGTTCGTTCAGG
The DNA here is from genome assembly GCF_002909375.1 of Cryobacterium zongtaii. Taxonomy (GTDB): domain Bacteria; phylum Actinomycetota; class Actinomycetes; order Actinomycetales; family Microbacteriaceae; genus Cryobacterium; species Cryobacterium zongtaii. Next base: position 376,775 of record NZ_PPXD01000007.1, on the reverse strand, counting down.
CCCTGTCCGGCAACGGCCAGATCCCGTCCATGGTCGCCGAGGTCGCCCGCAACAAGGCCCTCGCGATCGCCCTGGGCAAGGCCGAGGTCACCGACTCCAACGGTGCCTCCGTCGACCTGTCCGAGTTCACGGCCGTCGTCGACGACGAGCCTGCAGCCGACGAGGCTGCTTCTGACGAAGCCGCCTCTGATGAAGCAGCCGAGGAGGCCCCGGCCGCCGAGGCCAAGCCGAAGAAGAAGGCTGCTGCAAAGAAGTAACCCCGACGCCTGATGGCGCTGGTAAACGGGTCGGATGTCTGCGGACATCCGGCCCGTTCTGCGTGTACCGCCGCCGGCGTGAATCTGCCGAGGGCGAACAGAGCCTTTTGCGCGCGTTGGACCCTATAGATTCATTCTGAAGCGACAAGCGAAACGGAGCGCGACATGGCCGAAATGGCACTTACACCCGGCGTTTTTGACAAACTGCTGGCCGACCGCATCATCTGGCTCGGCTCAGAGGTGCGAGACGACAACGCCAACGAGATCTGTGCCAAGATCCTGCTGCTGGCCGCAGAGGACTCGCAGCGGGATATCTTCCTCTACATCAACTCACCCGGTGGCTCGATCACCGCGGGCATGGCAATCTACGACACCATGAAGTTCGTATCGAACGACATCGTCACCGTGGGAATCGGACTGGCGGCCTCGATGGGCCAGTTCCTGCTCTCCTCCGGCACCAAGGGCAAGCGGTACATCACCCCGAACGCGCGCGTGCTGCTGCACCAGCCGTCCGGTGGGTTCGGCGGCACGGCGGCCGACATCCAGACCCAGGCCAAGGTCATCCTCGACATGAAGAAGCGGATGGCAGAGCTCACGGCCGAGCAGACCGGCAAGTCGGTCGAGCAGATCCTCATCGACAACGACCGCGACAACTGGTTCACCGCCCAGGAAGCCCTGGACTATGGATTCGTTGACCACCTGCGCGAATCTGCGACGCAGGTTGTCGGCGGCGGCGGCACCGACGACTCAGTGAACAAGAAGTAGGACGGGCAGAAAATGGAATTCACTAATTTTGGCCACCAGGCGGGCGGAATGGCGCCCGGTGGAATGGCACCGCAGGCCCCGCAGTCGCGTTACATCCTCCCCACCTTCGAGGAGCGCACCGCCTACGGCTACAAGCGCCAGGACCCGTACGCCAAGCTGTTCGAGGACCGCATCATCTTCCTCGGCGTGCAGGTTGACGATGCCTCGGCCGACGACGTCATGGCCCAGCTCCTGGTCCTCGAGAGCCAGGACCCCGACCGCGACATCGTGATGTACATCAACTCGCCCGGTGGCTCCTTCACCGCCATGACGGCGATCTACGACACCATGCAGTACATCCGTCCGCACATCCAGACGGTCTGCCTCGGCCAAGCGGCCTCCGCCGCCGCCGTGCTGCTGGCCGGTGGAACACCCGGCAAGCGCCTCGCGCTGCCGAACGCCCGCATCCTCATCCACCAGCCGTCGGCCGGCGGACAGGGTGGCGGCCAGGCCTCCGACATCGAAATCCAGGCGGCTGAGATCCAGCGGATGCGCGAATGGCTTGAAGAGACCCTCGCCGGTCACTCCAACCGCACCAAGGAGCAGGTCCACAAGGATATCGACCGCGACAAGATCCTCGGCTCGAAAGAGGCCCTCGAATACGGTCTGATCGACCAGATCCTGACCAGCCGCAAGAACGTGCCCACGCTGGTCAAGTAGTACCGCAACGGACGGGTTGGCCCTCTGGTCAGCCTGTTCACCGAACGGCGCGTCGCCCCGAGGCGGCGCGCCGTTTCGCATTGTTCCGTGGCTGCACGCATCTGTCACACGCACAAGCTAGGCTCGAATTCAGCGTCATTGATGGAGGAGGCTCACGGATGGCCCGAATAGGCGAGAGCGCCGACCTGTTGAAATGTTCTTTCTGCGGAAAGAGCCAGAAGCAGGTGCAGCAGCTCATTGCCGGACCCGGCGTGTACATCTGCGATGAATGCGTTGAGCTCTGCAACGAGATCATCGAAGAACGTCTGGCCGAGGCCGGAGCCGAAGAAGTCGGCAGCGAATTCGAGCTGCCCAAGCCCCGGGAGATCTTCGGATTCCTCGAGGAGTACGTCATCGGGCAGGAAGCCGCCAAGCGCGCCCTCGCCGTGGCCGTCTACAACCACTACAAGCGCGTGCGCAGCCGCGCCACCCTGACCGCGGCGGACGCCATCCATGACGACGTTGAGATCGCCAAGTCCAACATCCTGCTGATCGGCCCCACCGGTTGCGGCAAGACCTACCTCGCCCAGACCCTTGCGAAGCGGCTCAACGTGCCGTTCGCCGTCGCGGATGCCACGGCCCTCACCGAGGCCGGCTACGTTGGTGAAGACGTCGAGAACATCCTCCTCAAGCTCATTCAGGCCGCCGACTACGACGTGAAGCGCGCCGAGACCGGCATCATCTACATCGACGAGATCGACAAGATCGCCCGCAAGGCCGAAAACCCGTCGATCACCCGCGACGTGTCCGGGGAGGGCGTGCAGCAGGCGCTCTTGAAGATCCTCGAGGGAACCGTCGCCTCGGTGCCGCCGCAGGGCGGCCGCAAGCATCCGCACCAGGAGTTCATCCAGGTGGACACCACCAACGTGCTGTTCATCGTTGCCGGCGCCTTCGCCGGGCTCGACGACATCATTTCCCAGCGTGCCGGCAAGAAGGGCATCGGCTTCGGCGCCCCGCTGCACAGCAAGGGCGACGACATCAACCTCTTCAGTGAGGTGCTGCCGGAAGACCTGCACAAGTTCGGGCTGATCCCCGAATTCATCGGCCGGCTGCCCGTGGTGACCACGGTCACCCAACTCGACCAGGTCGCCCTGATGCAGATCCTCACGGTGCCCAAGAACGCCCTGGTGCGCCAGTACCAGCGCATGTTCGAGCTCGACGGTGTGGAACTGGACTTCGAACAGCCCGCGCTCGAGGCCATCGCCGACCTCGCGGTCCTGCGCAAGACCGGTGCCAGAGGCCTCCGCGCCATCATGGAGGAGGTGCTCGGACCGATCATGTTCGAGGTACCGTCTGCCACGGATGTCGCCCGCGTCGTGGTCACCCGCGAATCGGTCCTCGAGAACGCGGCTCCCACCATCGTGCTGCACTCGGCTCGGCGCGAGGAGAAGTCCGCGTAACCGGTCCCGTCCGTCCCGAACCGCCCCCGACCTCACATCGGGGGCGGTTCTGCGTCCACGGTCGTTTACGTTTACGGCCGGTTAGTCGAGCCCGCGGCGGTCGAGCAGGGGCTGGATGTGCGCGTCGCGACCGCGGAAGGACCTGTAGGCGGCCAGCGGGTCGCCGCTGCCGCCCACGCCGAGCAGCCGGTCACGGAACCTGTCACCGTTGGCCCGGGTCAGGCCGCCGTTCTCGGTGAACCAGGCCACGGTGTCCGCGTCGAGCACCTCGCTCCAGATGTAGGAGTAATAGCCGGCGTCGTAGCCGCCGGAGAAGGTGTGCGCGAAATAGGTGCTCGCGTACCGGGTGGGAACCACGGGGTTGTCCAGGCCCACCGCGGCCAGCGCGGCCGCCTCGAAGGCAGCCACATCCGCCACGGTGTCGTCGGCGGTGATGCGGTGCCAGGCCTGGTCGAGCAGGGCGGCGGCAAGGTACTCACTGGTGGCGAATCCCTCGTTGAACGTCGCCGACTCGCGGATGCGGTCCACGAGCTCCTGCGGCATGGACTCGCCGGTGCGGTAGTGCCTGGCGTAATTCGCCAGGACCTCGGGCCAGAGCATCCACATCTCGTTGACCTGGCTCGGGAATTCGACGAAGTCCCTGTAGACATTGGTGCCGGCGAAGCGCGGGTAGGTGACCTGCGCGAAGAGACCGTGCAGGGCGTGCCCGAACTCGTGGAACAAGGTGGTCACCTCGTCGAAGCTGAGCAGGGTGGGGGAGCCGGCGGCGGGCTTGGGCACGTTGAGGTTGTTGGTGACGATGGTGGGAGTGCCCAGCAGGGTGGACTGCGAGACCAGCGCGTTCATCCAGGCACCGCCGCGCTTGGAGTCGCGGGTGTAGAAATCGGCGATGTACAGGCCCACCGGGGAGCCGTCCTCGTTCGCGACCTCGAAAACGCGGGCCTCGGGATTCCAGGCGGTGAGGTCGGGCCGTGCGGTGAAGGTGATCCCGTAGAGCCGGGTGGCAGCGTAGAAGACCCCGTCGTGCAGCACCCGCTCCAGTTCGAAGTACGGCCGCATGGCGCTCGTGTCGACGTCGTACCTGGCCTGTCGTACCTTCTCGGTGTAGAACGCCCAGTCCCAGGCGGCGAGCTCGAAGTCGCCGCCAGAGTCTCGTACCGCGGCCTGCAGCGCCTGCTGTTCGTCGCGCGCGTTGCGTGCCGCGGCCGGCGCGAGTCGGTCCAGCATCCCAGCGACGGCTTCCGGGGACTTCGCGGTTTCGTCGGCCGTGACGTATGCGGCGTGGCTGGCGAAGCCGAGTAGCCGCGCGCGCCGGGCTCGCAAGCGGGTGATCTCGAGCACCAGCTCGCGGTTGTCGTGCTCGCCGCCGCGGATACCGCGTGACCGGGACGCGGTCAGCAGGCGTTCCCGAACCGCGCGGTTGGTGAGCGAGGCGAGGTACGGATGGCTGGTCGGCAGCACCAGGGTGATGACGTACTTGCCGGTAAGACCCCGTTCGGCGGCGGCGCCGGCGGCCGCCGAGATCTCGCCGTCGCCGAGCCCGTCGAGCTCGGCGACGTCGTCGATCACGACGGCGAGGTCGTTGGTGTCGGCGAGCAGGTTCTTCTCGAACCGGGTGGTGAGGGTGGACAGACGCATGTTCAGGTCGCGCAGGGATACTTTGTCAGCGTCAGAGAGCGCCGCGCCGGCGAGGGTGTACTCGGTGTGATAACGCTCGAGCAGGTACGCGGTCTCCGGGTCGAGATCCAGGGAGTCACATCGCTCCTGCAGCGACGCGATACGGGCGTACAGCGCAGGGTCGAGCCGGATGGCGTCGGCGTGCGCTGCGAGCAGCGGTGCGAGCTCCTCCTCGAGTGCGGTGCCGAACTCTGTGGCGTCCGACGAGCTCAGCGAGAAGAACACCGTGGCCACGCGCTGCAGAACCTGTCCGCTCCGTTCGAGTGCGATGAGGGTGTTCTCGACGGTCGGCTCCGCGGGGTCTGCCGTGATGGCCGTGATCTCGGCGAGCTGCTCGGCCATCCCGGCGTCGAACGCCGGACGATAGTGCTCGTTGCGGATCTCACCGAAGGGGGGCAGCTGGTAGGGCAGGGTGCTGGGAGCAAGGAAGGGATTCGCGGAGTCGGCCATGGACCCAGCCTAGGACGCCGGTTGACGGGGCCGCTCACAACGGGGCCAGGCGTCGTACAGTGGCGGCATGAACAGTGTCGGCACGAGCAATGGAGGCCGGGGTGACACCCCGGAGCGACAGGAGACCGCACCTCGTGCCGGGCATCCGTTCGGTCACGAGCACCCGCAACGGGTGTTGACCTGGCGCACCGCCGAGAATTCCGCCGGCTACCTGCTCCCGCACTTGCGACCCGGCCTCAGCCTGATCGATGTCTCGAGCGGAGCGGGCACCGTCACGCTCGATCTGGCCCGACGGCTCGCGCCGGGCTCCGTTCTCGGCGTGGACACGTCGGCCCTGGCCGTGCAGCAGGCGGCGGGCCTAGCCTTCGATGAGGGAGTGCACAACGCCAGGTTCGCGGTCGGGAACGCCTATGCGCTGCCGGCGGAGGACACATCCGTGGATATCGTGCATGCGCACCAGGTGTTGCAGCACCTGGACAACCCGGTGGCGGCGTTGCGCGAGATGAGGCGGGTCCTCAAGCCCGGCGGCATCCTCGCCGCCCGCGATGCGGACTACGGCGCCGTGGCCTGGTACCCGAAGCTGGCCGGACTCAGCTCCTGGATTCAGGTGTACCGGGCCGTGCACAGATTCGACGGCGGCGACCCGGACGCCGGTCGGGCGTTGAAGGCGTGGGCCAGGCAGGCCGACTTCGACACGGTGAGCGTCAGCGCATCGATGTGGTGCTTCTCTTCGGAGGCGGAGCGGGAATGGTGGGGCGAATCCTGGGCGGCGCGCGTGATCGAGGCGGACTTCGCCGCTCACGCCATCGAGTCCGGTGCTGCCCGGCTGAGCGAGCTGCACGAGATTAGCGCAGCGTGGCACCAATGGGCGGAGGATCCGGACGGCTGGTTCGGCATGCCGCACGGGGAGATCATCGCCGTCCGTCCATTTTAGGATGGCCGAGGAACCAGCACAGCGCAGTAGGACAGCACAGCGCTGTAGGACAGCACAGCGCTGTAGGACAGCACAGTGCGGTAGAAATGGTACCGATGCCCATTCTCACGTCCCTCCAACTCTGGGCCGAGTCGTTCCCCGACCAGGTCGCCGTGGCCGTTGACGACGACGTGGTCAGCTATGCCCAGTTGCGCCAACGCATTCTCGACCACCCCGGCACCACCGGCCTCACCGTGCTCAACAGGGTCAACAGCATCGACGTCGTGGCTGACTTCCTCGCGGCTGTGTCGGGCAGCGGATGCGTCGCCATGCTCGACCCGCACTGGCCGGCGGAGCAGCGCGCCGAGGTCGCGGGGCGCCTACGCGGCATCGCCACCGGATCCGATGCGCGCAGTGCGCCGGGTGCGTCCGGGCCTGGGGGAGGCACCGCGGGGCGTCTTACCGACGGTCCGGCAGAGTCCACCTTCCTCTACGGATTCACCTCGGGAACAACCTCCCTGCCCAAGGCTTTCCGCCGCACGCGGCGGTCCTGGCAGCGGTCACTCGAGCACAGCGCCGAGGTGCTGCACCTCACCCGGCATGACCGCACTCTCGCGCCGGGTCCGCTCACGGCCAGCCTCAACCTCTACGCGTTGGCCGAATCGCTGCAGGCCGGCGGCAGCTTCCATACCCTGGAGAGGTTTGATGTGGCGGCCGTGCTGGGCTGCCTCGAGCGGGAACGGATCAGCAGGCTGGTGGCCGTTCCGACCGTGCTGCGGATGCTCGCCGACCGGGCGGTGGCGGCCGGCCGGGTGGATCGCGGGCTTACCTGCATCGTGAGCGGTGGGGCCAGGCTCGACGCGGCCACCACCGGGCTGCTGCAACGGTGGGCGCCCCATGCCACCATCGTGAGCTATTACGGCGCCGCCGAACTGGGCTTCGTCGCGTCGTCGTCGGTGGCCCCTGGCGACGCTGGCGGCAGCGCCGGCGCCGACAACGCCGTGGGCCAACCATTTCCCGGGGTCAGCATCCGCATCGCGGACGACGACGGCCGACCGCTCCCCGCCGGTGCGACCGGAACCATCCAGGTTGCCAGCGACTTCGTTTGTGACGGCTACCTGTGGGGTGATGACGGCGAGGCTTTTACACGCGTCGGCGCCTGGTGCACGGTCGGCGACCAGGGCTTTCTCGACGAGTCCGGCGTGCTGCACGTGCTGGGTCGCCGTGCCGACATGATCGTCAGCGCCGGCACCAATGTGTATCCGCAGGAGGTGGAGGCCGCCCTGCACCGGGTGCCAGGAGTGCAGGCCGCCGTGGTGACGGGATGCCCCGATGCCGTTGTCGGCACCCGGGTCGTCGCCGCCGTGATCGCCGCGCCGGCGGTGGACGCCGCCCGGCTGCGGAACGCCTGCATCTCAGCGCTGGCCGGCGAGCACCGGCCGCGTGATTTCTTCCGGCTGACCGAGCTTCCCGTGACGACGGCCGGCAAGGTCAGTCGGGGCCTGCTGGCCCGGTGGATCGAGGAGGAGGACCCCCGTGTCGTTCGCCTCCGCTGATCCGCTCAGCCCCACGCCGGGTGTCGTCCCTGATGACCGGCAGCCCGTCATCCTGCTGGGCCGTCGCACGGCGTTCACCCGTTTCAACGGGGCCCTACGCGGCGTGACCGCCGCAGAGCTGCTGGCGCCGGTGCTCGAGGCAGTCCTGGCCGACAGCGGCCTGCCCGCCGCAGACGTCGATGACGTGATCATCGGCAATGCCGTGGCCGGCGGCGGCAACGTGGCGCGACTGGCCCTGCTTACGGCGGGACTTCCGCCGGCCGTTCCCGGGGTGACCATCGACCGGCAGTGCGGATCGGGCCTCGAGGCCATCGTTCTCGCCTGCCGGCTCGTGCAGGCCGGTGCCGGCAGCCTGTACCTCGCGGGCGGGGTCGAGAGCACCAGCACGGCGCCGCTGCGAGCCCACCGGCTCAGTTCCACGGACGGCGCCCCGGATTTCTACGACCGGGTGCGATTCTCGCCCGACGACATCGGCGACCCGGACATGGGCGTTGCGGCAGAGACGGTCGCGGCCGCCTACGGCATCGAACGCGAGCGGCAGGATTCCTTTGCCCTCCGCAGCCACCGGCTCGCTGTTGCGGCCGGGCATGCGGGCGTGTTCGCCACCGAGATCGTCGACGTTGAGACGGCGAACGGGCCGGTCTCGGTGGATTCCGGACCGCGGCCGACCTTGACCCCGAGCCTCCTGGCCCGGTTCCCGGCGGTGTTCACTGCGGGGGGAACGGTCACGGCCGGTAACTCCTGCGGCGACGCGGATGGCGCCGTGGTTGTGGTTGTCACCAGCCGGGCGCGGGCGGCCTCTCTCGGCGCATACGGTTGCCTGGCCTTCGTAGATGCGATGCCGGCGGGCGTCGACCCCAACCTGCTCGGGATCGGCGGCGGGGCGGCTGCGCTCAGACTCTTCGCCCGCACCGGTGTATCGGCCGCGCAGCTGGGCCGGATCGAGTTCACCGAGGCGTTCGCGTCGCAGACGCTGGCATCGCTGGACCTGATAGCGGTCCCGGTGGAGCGCGCCAACCTGCAGGGCGGTGCCATCGCGCTCGGGCACCCCTACGGAGCTTCCGGCGCGCTGCTGGTTCTGCGCCTGCTCAGCCAGTGCCGCGCCGAGGCTTCGGCGGGTGAGCTATCCCTGAGCGCCCTGAGCATCGCGGGCGGACTGGGGCTCGCCGCCCTGTGGCGGTGGGAGAGCTAGGGCGGTGGGAGAACACGGGCAGTGGCGGAACGAAGACTAGATCCAGTCCTCGTCATCGTCCATGACGATGGCGGGCTGCGTGATGGTGGCGCTGTCTTCCTTCGGGTCGAACCGGATGACGGTGCCGTCGTCGAGCTCGATGACCGGGTTGCCTTCCAGCCAGGTCAACGTCCATCGCCAGGCGCTGGTGTCGTCGGGCAGCGCCTCGAGGTCGCCCTCGACCGCCTGCAGGGCGATGACGACGACCTCGGGCAGCCCGGTCGGCGGTTCTGCGCCGAGGGACCAGCGGGTTCCGAGCTGCATGGTTAGACCTCGGCCTGGTAAGTGACCAAGCTGGTGCGGGTGCCGACCTCGTCGTAGAGCTTCTTGGCGGACTTGTCGTCTGCCGTGGTGACCCACTGCAGGGTGCGGTAATTGTGCGCCTTGGCGTACTCGCGGGCGAATTCCAGCAGGGACTTGCTCACGCCGCTGTCACGGACAGCCGAGGTGACGAAGAGGTCGTCGATGAACAGTCCGACGTCGCCGCTGAGGGTGCGTGGGAACGGTCGGTAGAGCGTGAATCCGACGAAGTCCCCGTTGTCGTCGACCGCGACAGCGCCGTCGAGGTCATGGTTCTTGTCGATGATCCAGCTCCACACACGCAGAGCCTTCTCGTCGGTCAGGTCGCTCTTGGAGAACTCGCTATACCCTTCGAGCAGGCCCAGCCACGGGAAGAAGTCTTTGTCGCCCAGCGGGCGGACCTTGATTGACATGCGGTTCTCCTTAGATTTCCGACACCGTGGCGAGCACGATATCAGTTACGACCAGCTCATCGGCCTTGACGAAGGTCAAGTCCGTGATCCGGCCTACTGCTTTCAAATCGGCGGCGACCTGCGCGAGCAGGGCAACCTCTGCTTCCGGTCCGCCGATGGTGGCGGAGACGACGGCAGACTTCTGTGACGCCTTCGCGTCGGTCTTCGCCCGGCGGATGCCTGTGAGCGCCCGGCTGGCCAGGTCCAGCAGCGCGAGGCTGTCGGCATCCGGCGTCGTGCCAGAGGCGACCGGCCATGGGGCACGGTGCACCGAGTCGTCGTTGGACCACGACCAGGCTTCTTCGGTGGCGAACGGCACGAACGGGGCAAACAGGCGCAGCAGGGTCGACAGGGCGGTGCGCAGCGCGGCGACGGCCGACGCCTGCTCCGGACCGGGCTCGCCGTAGGCGCGTTCCTTGACCAGTTCGAGGTAGTCGTCACAGAAGGTCCAGAAGAAGCTCTCGGCGGTCTCGAGCGCACGGGCATGGTCGAATGCGTCGAACGCGGCGGTCGCCTGGCCGACGACGACGTCGAGACGGGCGAGCATGCTCACATCGATGGGTTCGGTCACCGGTGCTGCGTCATCGCCGGCGAAGCCGAGGATGAACTTGCTGGCGTTGAGGATCTTGATCGCCAGGCGGCGGCCGATCTTGATCTGGGTGGGGTTCTTCGGGTCGAACGCCGCGTCGGTGCCCAGCCGCGAGGACGCCGCCCAGTACCGTACGGCGTCTGAACCGTGCTGACTGAGCACGTCGGCGGGAGTGACCACGTTGCCCTTGGACTTGGACATCTTCTTACGGTCGGGGTCGACGATGAAGCCCGACAGTGCCGCATGCTTCCACGGCGATTCGCCGTGTTCGAGTTCGGCGCGCAGCAGGGTGGAGAACAACCAGGTGCGGATGATGTCCTGGCCCTGCGGACGCAGCGAGTACGGGTACACGAGGTCGAAGAGTTCGGGGTCGCGCTCCCAACCGCCGGCCAGCTGAGGGGTGAGGGACGAGGTGGCCCAGGTGTCCATCACGTCGACCTCGCCGACGAAGCCGTTGGCCGCTCCGCGCTGCTCGGCCGTGTAGCCGGGGGCCACATCCGAGGACGGGTCGACGGGCAACAGGTCGACGGTGGCGATGATCGGCTGGTCGAAGACCGGGTTGGACTCGGCGTCGAGCGGGTACCAGACGGGCAGGGGAACTCCGAAGAATCGCTGGCGGGAGACAAGCCAGTCACCGGTGAGGCCGTTGACCCAGTTCTCGTAGCGCACGCGCATGAATTCAGGATGCCACTGCAGAGCGGATCCGTGTTCGATCAGGCGGGCGCGAAGCTTCTCGTCGCGGGCACCGTTGCGGATGTACCACTGGCGGGTGGAGACGATCTCGAGGGGCTTGTCGCCCTTTTCGAAGAACTTGACCGGGTGCACGATCGGCTTGGGGTCGCCGATCAGGTCGCCGGACTCACGGAGGAGCTCCACCATGGCCTGCTTGGCCGAGAAGACGGTCTTGCCGGCGAGCTGGGCGTAGGCGGCCTGCGCGGCCGGGGTGACGATGACGTCGGGGGCCTCGGCGATGATACGGCCGTCGAAGCCCATGATCGCGCGGTTGGGCAGGTCGAGTTCACGCCACCAGACCACGTCGGTCACGTCGCCGAAGGTGCAGATCATCGCGATACCCGAGCCCTTGTCCTTCTGGGCGAGGTGGTGAGCGAGAATCGGGATCTCGACGTCGAACACCGGGGTGCGCACCGTGCTGCCGAAGAACGGCTTGTAGCGGTCGTCGTCCGGATGCGCGACAAGGGCGACGCAGGCGGCGAGGAGTTCCGGCCGGGTGGTTTCGATCTCGATGGTGGAGCCGTCCGGCTTGTGGAAGGAGACCCGGTGGTACGCGGCCGGCATCTCCTTGTCCTCAAGTTCGGCCTGGGCGACGGCAGTGCGGAAGGTGACGTCCCAGAGGGTGGGAGCCATGGCCTGGTAGGCCTCGCCACGGTTGACGTTGCCGACGAAAGCGAGCTGGGAGGCGGTGATCGACTCCGGCGCGATGGTGCGGTAGCTCTGGTTCCAGTCGACGCTGAGGCCCAGGGTGCGCCACAGTTCCTCGAACTGTTTCTCGTCCTCGACGGTGAGGCGTTCGCAGAGTTCGATGAAGTTGCGGCGGCTCACGGGGAGCTGGTCGGCGGCCTTGGTGCTCTTGCCGTCGCCCCCCTCGAAGGGCGGCACGAAGTCGGGCGTGTACGGCAGCGATGGGTCGCAGCGCACGCCGTAGAAGTTCTGCACACGTCGTTCGGTGGGCAGGCCGTTGTCATCCCAGCCCATCGGGTAGAAGACGCTCTTGCCGCGCATGCGCTGGAAGCGAGCCACGACGTCGGTGTGCGTGTAGCTGAAGACATGGCCGATGTGCAGTGAGCCGGAGGCGGTCGGCGGGGGAGTGTCGATCGAGAAGATCGACTCCTTCGTGGCGGCCGCGCGGTCGAAGCGGTAGGTGCCCTGTGCTTCCCAACTGGTCTCCCACTTGGCTTCCAGCCCTTCGAGGGCGGGCTTTTCGGGAACGCGGTCAGCGTTGGTCATGACACTCCGATTCGGTTCAGCGGCACCGTGTCGATGGTGAGGTGCCTTCAGTACTGCTGAACCAATCTAGCCGATTCTGCGCCCGCGGCCGCACGACGAGCGGGCGAACGGGCTGATCCGAGCGAGGATCGCGACGTTGGCTCCCACCGAATCTGCCTTTCGGTGGCCACCTGGCGGGCGGGCGGCGCGGCGCCGGGGCGGTCGCCAGAATGGCGAAGAAAATTGACATGAAAATACTTCAGATTTAACTTGTGCGAGGCGGTAGCAGACCGCTAGTTTGAGCGAAGGGGCAACCGATTTTTTTGGGTCTACCGGGGAATTTCCTTCCTGACTGGGTCAACTCAGGGTTTCGATTGGGTCGCATACTGCGGCCTTCATTCTGGACCCCGGCCTGCCGTAAACCGAAGGATTCCGTCATGCGTAAACCCAGTACCCTCGCCCGGCGCATTGTGACCGTTGGTGTTGGCCCGGCCGCCATCCTGCTCGCCGGCGCGATGGTGTTCCAGGCGTCGAACGCCGCCTTCTCATCCTCGACCCGAAACCCCGGCAATAGCTGGAGTACCGGAAGCGTGGCCCTCACGGACGACGACAACGGCACCGCCGGTTTCCAGGTCACCAATGTCACGCCTGGTGACACTGGCGAGAAGTGCCTCGTCGTGACGGCATCGTCGTCCGTCGCCGGGGTAGTCAAGGCCTACGTGCAGAACCTGTCGCCCTCGGCGCAGGGACTGGAGAAATACATCAAGCTGAAGATCGAACAGGGCACCGGCGGGAGCTTCGCCGACTGCACGGGTTTCGTCATCGACCCGGCGGTCCCGGTCCTGCCGGCAGCGTCGTTGGCCACGCTGTCCACGGTCAATAGCGACTACGCCACCGGTGGTAGCGCGTGGACGACCACAGGAAACGCCAGCGGGGAGTCCAAGACCTACAAGGGCACCTGGACCTTCGATGCGACCGGACTGACCCAGCTGCAGGTCGACGCGTTGCAGGGCGCCTCCACCAGCATCGACCTCGTCTGGGAGCTGCAGAACAGCAACTAGTTCGGCCATCCACCATCAGGTAGCGCCCCGACAGATCAGGTAGCAGTGTCCCTCGACAGCGGATCCACCGACAGCACCGTCGGTCGCCAGCCCCGCGTTGTGCGCGGGGGCTGGGGATTCTTGACGATCGCCACCCTGTCGAGGGCCTACCTGGTGCTGATGCTTGCCCTGGGCGCCTGCGCCACCCTGCCGATGCTCACCGGCCTCACGGGTTCGATCGTGCAGAGCGGGTCCATGGAACCGCTGATCAGCACCGGCGACGTCGTGCTCTCCGAGCCCATGGAGGCCGACACTCCACCGCCCCTCGGGCGCGTCGTGAGCTTCCCCGCCCCGGCCGGATCTGCCACCGCCGGCACCATGCTGCACCGGGTCATCGGGGCCAACGAGGACGGGTCGCTCATCACGGCGGGTGACGCCAACCAGAGCGTGGACAGCAGCCCCCTGAACCGGGGTGACATTATCAGCCAAGCCCAGCTCCTGATCCCCTGGATCGGGCTGCCCGCCTTCTGGCTGACCACGACGGCCATTACTCCGCTAGTGCTGTGGCTGATCCTCACCGCCGCGGCCGTCGTCGTCGTCGCGCTGGACGGCGCCGCGAACCCGCGGCCGCGCCGGCCCCGTGGACGTCACTTCCGACCGTCCCGCCAGGGGAGGGGCCCGCGGGTTGCTCCGGCCGAACTGGCCGCCGTGGGAGTCGTTGCGACACTGATCGCCGTCACACTGGTGGCGGCACCGCCAACCGAGGTGACCGCCGCCTTCAGCGCCTCCACAACCATGGCCGGCAGCTCTTGGGAGACCGCCGGCCCCGCAACCCAACTGGCCTTCACGACCGCCCCCTCCGGGTCAACCGGCGGCGTCGCCTGGGCCCGTCAACCCGTCGTGGCCATCCAGAACGCCGAAGGGGAAACCACGTCGAGCACCGCCACCGTGGCCCTGACCTTGACCAATCCGGCTGGGGCAACCCTGGCCTGCGCGGCCAATCCGGTAGCCGCCGTCTCCGGCCGGGCGTCATTCGCCGGCTGCCGCATCGACCGGGCCGGAACCTACACCCTGACCGCCCGTTCCGGCGCACTTCCCGCCGCTCTCAGCGCCACATTCACCATCACGACGGGCCCGGCCTCGAAGCTGGTCTTCACGGCCCAACCGGGTTCCACATCGGTGGACACAGCCTTTGCCGTCCAGCCGATACTGGCGATCCAGGATGCCGGCGGGAACACCGTCAGCAGCACAGCGGCCGTCACCCTGGGCCTGACCAGCGCAGCAGGGGCCGGCCTCACCTGTACGGCCAACCCGAGAGCTGCCGTGGCCGGAACCGCTACCTTCGCCGGCTGCAAGATCACCAAGCCCGGGAGCTACTCCCTGACCGCGACCTCGGCCGGGTTGACCGCGGCCGTGAGCGGATCCGTCGCGATCAGCGCTGGTCCCGCCGCTCGCCTCGTCTTCACCACCAGCCCGTCCGGCTCAACCGGCGGGAGAGCTTTTGGCACCCAGCCCGTGGTCGCCGTACGGGACGCGGGTGGCAACGCCGTCGCCACCACCATGCCGGTCACCCTGGCGATCACCACAGCGGCGGGGGCAACCCTCGCCTGCAGCGCGAACCCGGCCACGGGCACCGGGACCGTCGCATTTGCTGGCTGCTCTATCGGGCGGGCGGGCACCTACACCCTGACCGCCAGCTCGGGAACACTCACGGCGGCCGTGAGCGCAAGCTTCACCATCGCGGTCGGACCCGCCACGAAACTGGGTTTCACGTCGGCACTGAGCACGACCCGGTACAACACCACCTTTGACACCCAACCCGCGGTCGCGATTCAGGACGCCGGCGGCAACACCGTCGCGAGCACCGCCGCAGTGACCCTGAAGCTCACGACCGCTGCCGGGGCCACGCTGTACTGCACAGCAAACCCCAAGGCGGCAGCGTCCGGGGTTGCGACGTACTCCGGCTGCAGGATCGACAAGGCAGGCAGCTATACGCTGACCGCCACATCCGGCGTCCTGACCCCGGCGGTCAGTGGCAGCTACACGGTGACCCCGGGTCCTGCAGCGAAACTGGCTTTCAGCGTCAACCCCGGTGGGTCGACCGGCGGCGTGGCGTTCTCCGGCCAACCCACGGTCGTGGTGCGGGACGCCGGCGGCAACATCGCGACCGGCACCACGCCGGTGACACTGAGCCTGACCACCGCAAACGGAGCCACTCTGACCTGCACGACGAACCCGGTCTCCCCGCTGTCGGGCGCAGCCGCATTCGCCGGCTGCGCCGTCGACCGCGCCGGCAGCTACACGCTGCGGGCGGTGTCCGGCAATCTCACCGCCGCCACGAGCGCAAGCTTCACGGTCGCGACCGGGCCCGCTGCCCGGCTGGTCTTCGTCTCTTCACCAGGGTCGACGACCTCGGCGACCACGTTCGGAAACACGCCGGCAGTGACCGTGCAAGACGCAGGCGGTAACGCTGTCACCGCGACCGGGCAGGCCACGCTCGCCCTGACCAATGCTGCCGGCGCAACACTGGCTTGCGCGACAAATCCCGCGCCGTCGTACTTCGGTTGGGGATTCATCTTCTCGGGATGCAGCATCGACAAGGCCGGTACGTACACACTCACCGCAACCGCCGGCACCCTGACGACCGTGAGTCCCGCATTCACGGTCACGCCCGGTGCCGCGAGCAAGCTGGTCTTCATTGCGGCTGGGTCGGGTGGGTCGGTGAACCAGGTCTGGGGCACCCAGCCGAGCGTGGCCATCCAGGATGCGAGCGGCAACGTCGTTGCGAGTTCGGCCTCGGTCACTGTCAGGCTGACGACCCCGGCAGGCGCCACTCTCACGTGTACCAGTAACCCTCGTGCGGCGGTGTCCGGTGTGGCGACGTTCGCCGGTTGCCGGGTGAATCGGGCGGGGAACTACACGCTCACCGCGACGTCGGGGACCCTCGCGGCGGGGGTCAGCCCCGGTTTCACGATCGCTCCGTAGTCGTGGAATAGCGGAGTTCGCCCGAACCCGCCCGATCAGAACGGCGGATCGTCGGGCAGGTCGCTTGTCCGCGGCCGTGCCGGTGTCGCTGGTGGTTTGGGTGTGGGGGCCAGGGTGGGTGGTGGCCCGAGGGTGGTTTCGGGGTAGGTGCGGTGGGTTTCCCCGGCCGGGGAGGTCCAGCGCAGCACCCCGCCGGGTTCTTGCACCACGGCCCATAGTGTTTGGTGTTTGAGCCGGTGGTGGGCGCGGCAGAGGTGGGCCAGGTTGTCGAAGTCGGTAGGTCCGCCGTGTTCTCGGGCGATGGTGTGGTCGATATCGCTGCGGGATGCGGGCCGGGTGCAGCCCGGGAAACGGCAGGTGCCGTCCCGCAGCGCAACCCAACGGCGCATATCAGCGGGGGCTGTGTAGTGTTCTTTTCCGACCGAAAGCACGGCCCCGGTCTCCGGGTGGGTGAGTATCCGAATGAAGCTGGGGCAGCCGGCGGCGATCTCCCGGGCGGTGTCGGCCGGGATCGGCCCGTACCCTTCCAGGAATCCCGGTTCCATGGTTCGGCCCATCAGGGTGAAGACCGGGACGGTGACCATCACGCTGCCGCGGATGCCGCCGCCGGTGCCGGCGGGGGTGACCCCGTCCAGGACCAGGTCGGCCATCGCGTCGGCGCAGATCTGGCCGATCGTGCGCCGGTCCATCTCGGGAATCGACGCGTCGTGTCGTTCTAAGGCCTGGGTGGTTTCGACGATGCTGGTCAACCTGTCGAGTGCGGCCTGGGTTTGCACCGCGGTGCCGTACCAGGTCAGAGTGCCCATGCCATCGGCCCGACCCTCCCACCAGACCCCGCGTTCGGCAACCGCGGCGGTGGCCCGTTGGGTCAGGGTCTCCGGGTGCGCCCGCTCCCGCATCCGCCGGGCCTTCACCGCGAGCTTGCCGACCGTGAGGTCTTTCGCCACGGGCAGCAACCTCGCTTCGAACTCGGCGGCCTCCTCGAGCGGGAGGAAGCTGAGCTGCTCCATCAACACCTGGCCATGCCGGTAACTGATCTCGCCGGAACTCATCGCCGTCAAAGTGGCCTGCATCGGGCCGGCGAACAAGGAGGATTCACCGATCAGGTTCTCCGCCGTGCGATCAGCCAGGCGCAGCGAGCAGGCGACCTCGGTCGTGATCGTGCGGCGGGCGATTTCCTGGTCTTCCCACGCCGCGACCTTCCGCGGGCTCGCGTCGGCGTCGGTGCGGACCGGCCCCCGGGCCGACTCGGCGGCGTAGTCGGGGTTGAGCAGTTTCGCGATGGCCGGGTCGCTACTCCACCGTTGCAGCTCGGCCAGTGCGCGAGCACGTTTAGCGGTCGCCTTCGCGATCTTGCGATGGGCTCTCTTCACCTTCGCGACCTTCCGCGCGAGGGTGGCCTGCGCCTGCTCCTGCAGGCTGCGGCGGCGCCGGTGGGCCTGCGCGGCGGCACCGGCATCGGCACCTGCTTCAGGGCTGTGCTTCGGGTTGAGATTCGGGCTGGGATCGGGTCCGCCCGCGTTGCTGCGGGCATCGTGACCCGGGTCCTCCGGGTCGGTCGGGAACTGCTCAGCTGGGCTGCTCATACCCCGATAATCGCACCGACCACCGACACTCCAGCCCCTCCAGAACCGGGTGCGGAAAGGTCCTCAAACCGGCCGCCTGTGGAGGAGTAGCGGGCTGGACGCATCAACGGTCCCTTCGCTCGCTACGATGTCCCCATGGCCTACCGAGGGGGATTCAGTGCCGGATGATTCAGCGGCAGCCCCGCCCGATTCTCCAGGCGCGACCCCGACCCCGCCGCCCAGGCCCGCCTTCTGGCGGGAGCGTATCCCCGGGTTCGCCGACCGGCTGCCGACTAAGTGGCTCCTGACCGCACTGACGACCGTGCTCCTCGGGCTGTCGGCCGTGTTCGGCGGCCTCGCTGACGCACCGGTCCAGGCTGCCCCGGTCATCGCGGCGGGTGAACGCCACGTCGGATCCGAGCTCACGGTCACCGTCAGCCAGGCGCTGCTCATCGACGCCTTTCCTGAGCAATTGCTCGTTCCGGCCGAGGGCAACCGGCTGCTCGTCGTACGGGCGATGGTGGACAACACCACCACGGAGGCCATCCGACTGGGCACGGCCGAGTCGGACAGGATCCGGGTGGGCGGGGTGCCCGGCCTGCCCGAGGCCGAGCCGCCGACCCGCGTCCTGGTGATCGACGACGGCAGCGGCGAAGTGTTCGCGCAACCCGGCGTGCCCGTCGAGGTGGTATTCATCTGGGAGGTTGCCGGCGACGCCGTGGCGATGGGTGACTCCATCGACGTTCAGCTGCTCGACCGCGTGCTCATCAGCGAGGGCCAGCTCACCTACGGCGGACTGTACGACGACCCCGTCGTGACTGGCACCCTTGAGCTGGAACTGGGCGACGTCGGCGCCGGGGTGTCGGAATGACCCCGCCGGTCGCGCGCTGGCGGCACGCCGCGAACGGGGCGGCGCTGCTGGCCGTCCTGTCCGTCGCGTCGGTCGTCTTACACACGACGCCGAACCGGGAGCTGCAACACTCACCGATGGTCGTACCGGCGACGCTGACGGAGCCGGCCAGTGGGCGCGACCTCCGCGCCACCGTGCATTCCGTCGCTGTCACGGAGGCGGTGACCGCCGGAAACGGCTGGGCCGGCAGCACGCCGGGCGTCTGGGTTGTTGTCGAACTCAGCGTCGAGGCTGTGGTGGAAGACCGGGACAGGACACTCGGCACGGCCGTGCTGCGGGTGGGTGACACCGAATACAGCGCCTCGACCCGGCCGGGGACCGCCACGCTCGTTTCAGGCAGGCCCGCCACCGGCATCCCATTGACCGGCCCGCTCATGTTCGAACTCCCCGCGGACGTCGTCTCGGCTCCGGCTGCGGAACGCGCCACCCTCGAACTCGCCAGGAATTCCGACCCGCGCGTCGACTCCCTGCTTGTGATGCCCGTGGATCTGGCCGCACTGGACGTGCAACCGAGCATCGATGTCGACTTGCCCCATTGGGGCGTCAGGTGAGTCGCGGCGGAGAGCGCGCGGGTTGGCTGAGGCGGAACGGCCGAGCGTTGCTGGCCATTCTGGTGCTCCTACCGGCGACGCTGGGGATCATGTTCGCGAACCAGTGGATCCGGTATGTCGAGGACGGGCCCAGCCGGTCGGTGAACGTCACAGCGGGCGAAATGCTTGAGTACGGCAACGCACGGTGGCGCATCGAGGCGACCGACAGGGTCAGCGCAGACAGCGCAGCCGGGCGTGAACGGGACCTCCCGGCCGGCACCGACCTGATATCCGTCACGGTCGAGGTCGACCCGACGGGCACAGGGCCGGATGGCGTGCCGGACGGGTGCACCGCACGGCTGGAGGAATCCGGTGTCGGGACCGTGACGCGGAGCTGGTCGAACGCCAGCCAGGGTGCGATCGACCTCGGCCCCGGAGGGCCGTCGCTCACCTCCTGCAGCTCAGACCTGAGCACCCGGTATTCCTTCGTGGCGGAGTTCGTGGTGCCCGCCGAGGCGGGGGACTCCTCGTCCCTGACCGTCAACATCTCCGTCCCGGGCGTCCTGCCCGAGTACGCCAGGTTCGCCGTGGACTGACCTGCCAGGTGCGGGTTACGCGGTCGTGCTGACAGGTTCCGCGAGGGCGGCTGCCTGGCGTCGCTCGCCCAACCGGCGCAGGCAATAGTCGTAGCCGGCGGCGATGAGACAGATGCGCAGCGGCTCGAGGAGGACTTCGATGGCGAAGATAAGGCCGTCGTCGACGATCATCCACCACGTCACGAGGTCGTGGGCACCGATCAGCCGGGTCGCGCCGAACCCGATCCAGGCCCCGGCGGCTTCGATCACGGTGTAGGCGAGCACGAAAATACCCATCGGAACCACCCCGGCCCGCCACACCAACGTCAGGGCGTTCGCGAGCGGCTTCCAGCGGCCCACGAAGCCGGTGCCGACATCCGCAAATCGGCGGGAGACGGCCCTGGGCACGCGGGCATAGCGGATGCGCACCCGGTCGGAGTAACGGTTCTGCGGCACCCTGATGAGCAGTGGGCCCGTGGTGAGGGCCCGGCCGTAGACGATGCCCGCGAGCGCGAGCCAGGCTACGGGGAGCAGCACGAGGGCGCCGGCCTCGCCGATCGCCCAGGCGATGCCGTCCCAGGCGACCCCGATGGGGGCGAAGACGTCTCCCAGCGCGGCGCGCAGATCTGCTATCCAGTGCATCGCCGCCCGGTTGGCGACCCACGACTCGAAGTCGTCACGGTAGTTGCTGATCAGGAACAGGGTGAGATAGACCCAGACGGCCTCGAGGTACACGGTCACCACGGCACTCCAGCGCGGCAGTCTGGCGCTGTACCGCTTGAGCAGGAATCGCCCGGTGAATGCGACAGCGATCGCCGTCGCAGAGGCCCAGGTGAGCTCGAGGTTGAGCACCCCGGCCGAGTTGTCGGTGTCGTCGAACGGGTTGATCTTGGCCAGTGCCGAGGCCGCGTACTGCAGGGTGTCCTCCGCCAGGAACTGCCAGGCGGCGTAGAAGGCGAAGAACGGCAGGACACTGGCCAGGAACAGGTCCTGCATGCTGGGACGCGTGGTGACCGGGGCGTCCTCGGTGCGGTCGATGGCGTCGTCGCCGGCCTTGGCGAGATCGTCGAAGGCGGGCATCCCTTGTCGCAGCACCAGGAACATACCGATGAAGCTCGCCAGCCGGGCGAGGATAGCGACGGGCATGATGAGGAACGCGGTCAGGGCGTCCGTGGTCCCGACCAGGGCGGCGACCTCGATCACGAGGTACCGCGCTAGCCATCCGGCCAGATACAACGCCAGCAGGACCGGCCACCTGGAGGCGGCCAGCCGAAGCGTTGAGGTCACGATGGAGAACACATGGCTCAGCGTAGGGTACCCGCGGGTTCAGGGAGGGGCTTCGGGGACGCGGGTTCAGTGCAGGCGGGGCACCGCCGCGAGCAGCGCTTGCGTGTACGGATGCGTCGGTGCCGTGAACACTTCGGCGGCGGTGCCGGTCTCGACGACCCGACCATTCTGCATTACGGCCACCGTGTCGCTGACGTGCTGGATCACCCCGAGGTCGTGGGAGATGAACAGCAGGCTCAGCTTCAGCTCACGCTGCAGTTCGTCGAGCAGGTCGAGGACCTGGGCCTGCACACTCACATCCAGCGCCGAAACGGGTTCGTCACAGATCAGGATCTGGGGGGTGGAGGCCAGCGCCCGGGCAATGCCCACCCGCTGGCGTTGCCCGCCAGAGAGGTCGGTGGGCCGGCGCTCCAACAGGGACTCGGCTAGGCCGACATCGTCAAGAAGTGCGGACACCCGGGCGGCCATGGCGCGGCGCCCCGCCGAACCTCCTCCGGCGCTGCTCCCGGCGGTTGCGGCGACGGCATGGTGGAGGATCTCGCGCACGCTCAACCGGGGGTCGAATGAGCCCAGCACGTCCTGGTAGACGGCGCCGACCAGGGGCCGCCTGGCCCGGCGGTCGCGTTCGGGCAGCGTGCTCCACGCCTCGCCGAGCAGGCGCACTTCACCGGTGTCGGCGGCCGTGAGCGCGAGGGCGAGCCTGGCGGTGGTGGTCTTACCGGAGCCGGACTCGCCCACGATGCCCAGGGTGCTTCCCCGAGGCAGCCGGAAAGACACCTCGTCGACGGCGCGGTGCACGGTGCCGTGCGGGCCACGGAACGACTTGGACAGCCCGATGGCCTCCAGGGCGATGACCGGTTCCGCAACGGGCTTTGCCGCCGGGGTGCGGGACGCAACGCTGACGGGGACCCGCTCGGCCAGGTGCTCGGGGACGCGCGCGGGCGGGTGCGCCACGACGGGCTCCCGCACGGCCGTCGCCGGCGCGAGCCGGGACCCGCGCGGCCTGTCCACGGGAACCGCGGCCAGCATCCGCCTGGTCTCGGCGTGCCGGGGGTTCTGCAGCACCTCGGCCGTTGTGCCGGTCTCGATGATGCGGCCCTCGTGTATCACCGCGATCCGGTCGGCGATGCGGCTCACCACGGCGAGGTCGTGGCTGATCAGCACGATGGCCGTGCCCCGGGCCCGCACCTGCTCGAGCAGGTCGAGCACCTGGGCCTGCACGGTCACGTCGAGGGCCGTCGTAGGTTCGTCGGCCACCAACAGCGGGGGATCGAGGGCGAGGGCGGCGGCGATCAGCGCCCGCTGGCGCTGGCCGCCGGAGAGCTCCCCGGAGCGCCGGCCCGCGTAGAGCTCCGGCTGCGCCAGTCCTGCGGCGGCGAGGATCTCGAGGACCTTGCGGCTGCGTTCGCTCTGGTCGAGGCGGGTGTGCAGGCGCAGCGAGTCGCCGATCTCGCGAATGATCGGGCGGAGCGGGTCGAGGGAGGCAAGGGCGTCCTGCAGCACCAGACCCACGTCCCGGCCGCGGCGGCGGCGCCAGGCTGCCTCCGACAACCCGAGCACGGACTCGCCGGCGAGGCTGAGCTCGTCGGCGCTGACCCGAGCGGCGGTGCCGGCCAGTCCGAGGATGCTCCGCGCGGTGACGCTCTTCCCCGAACCGGAGTCGCCCACGATGGCCAGGCATTCGCCGGCGCGGAGCTCGAACGAGACGCCGCGCACGACATCGGCGGCGGACGCATCGCCGAAACCCACCCGGAGATTGCGCACCCGCAGGGCGACCGCCGGATGCGGGCCGGCGCTGCGTGAATCCGTGGCGCTCATGCGTGCCTCATCCGTCGTTCGATCGAGCGGCCGAGGGTCGTCGCGCACACAGCGGTGATCACGATGAACAGACCGGGGAAGAAGCTCATCCACCAGGCCGAGGTGATGTAGGTGCGGCCGGCGGAGAGCATGGCGCCCCACTCGGCGGCCGGCGGTTGCGCGCCCAGCCCCAGGTAGCTCAGCGCGGCGGCCCAGACGATGGCCTGACCGATTCCCAGGGTGCCGAGAACGAACAGCGGCGCCAGCGTATTGGGCAGGATGTGCCTGGCCAGGATCCGGCCGCGACCGAGGCCCTGCACGGTGGCGGCCTCCACGAACGCCGAGGACCGCACCCGCAGCAGCTGGGCTCGGATGATGCGCGCGTAGCCCGGCGCCGTGGAGAGCCCCACCGCCACAATGGCGCTGCCCGGACCCGGACCGAACACCAGGATGAACAGCAGCGCCAGCAGCAGCCCGGGAAACGCGAACAGCACCTCGAGGAACCTGTTGACCGTGAAGTCCACGGCCGCGCCGAGGGTGCCGGCGATCGTGCCGAGGACCGCACCGAGGCCGAGCCCGATCACGGTGGCGGTGAGGCCGATCAGGAGTGAGTCCCTGGCGCCGTCGACGACGCGGGTGTAGATGTCCCGGCCCGATTCGTCGGTGCCGAACCAGTGGTCCCACGACGGGGCGCCGAACGCGGCCAGCGGGTCGATGGCGAGCGGGTCGCCGGGGGCGAGCAGGCGCGGCGCGATCGCCGCGGTGAGCAGCAGCATGGCCACCAGCACGGCAGCGAGTTCCACCACGGAGACCCGCATGCTGCCGAACCCGCCGGGGGCGGATGCCGGGGAGCGGCCGGCACTGCGACCGGTCGCCGACGCCTGAATCTCCAGTTCGCTCACGAGAGCCCTCCGTTCCCGATCTCGGTGGGTCGTGGGTCGGCCAGGCCGGACGCGAGGTCGGTGACGATAGTCATCAGGATGTAGGCCAGAGCGACCACCATCACCACGCCGACCACCACCGGAACGTCGCGAACGGTGACGGCGTTGAGCAGGGTGCGGCCGAGGCCGGGCCTGGCGAAGATCGTCTCGACCACCACGGCGCCGCTGATCAGGGAGCCGAACGCCCAGCCGGACAGGCTGATCGCGGGCAGTGCGGCGTGCCGCAGGGCGTGCCGCCAGAGCACCCCGCGGTCGCTTTCCCCCCTGGCCCTGGCCGAGAGCACAAACGGTGATTCCAGGGCGGTGTTCAGGCTCTCCCGCATGACCTGGCCGAGGAATCCAGCCAGGGGGATGGCCAGGGTGACGACGGGCAGGACCAGGCCTCGGGCATCCGCGGTGCTGATCGGCGGCAGCACCCCCCACCAGACGCTGAAGACCACGATGAGCGTGGTGGCCAGCCAGAAGTGCGGCAGAGCCGCAGCGACGATCTCGAGGCCGGTGCCGATCCGGGCCGCGAGGCGGCCGCGCCCGGTGGACCACGTGGCCAGGACGAGGGCGATCAGCCAGGCGACCGCGAGCGAGAGAACGGCCAGGACCAGGGTGCCGCCGATCTGGCTGAGCACGAGCGGGCCGACATCCATGTTGAGCGCATAGGACCGGCCGAGGTCGCCGGTGGCCAGGCGGCCCAGCTGCTGCAGATATTGCACCAGCAGCGGCTGGTCGAGCCCGTACTCGGCGCGCACCGCCGCGAGCGCCTCCGGTGAGGTCTGCGAGCCCGGACCGCCGAGGATCGCCTCGGCAGGGTCGCCCGGGATCAGTCGCACGGCGAAAAACGTGACGGTGGCGACGGCCCACAGCACGAAGACCGCGCCGGCGAGTCGCCGGGCGAGACCTCGGAGCCGAGGCCGTGCGCCCCGCCGGGCGGCTGTCGTCAGCGGTTCAGCCACGCGTCGTAGAACGCCGGCGTCGACACCGTCGGCAGCGCGCGAGCGCCCTCGACCGCCGTGCCGAGCAGGAAGTGATTCTGCTGGTCGTAGAGCGGCAGAATGTAGAAGCCCTCCAGGATCAGGTCCTGAGCGTCCTCGTACAGCGCGGCGCGCTGGTCGGCGTCACCACCGTTGGTCGAGCCTGTCGAGACCTGGTTCGCCTCGGTGAGGAGCGAGTCCAGTTCGGGATCGTTCACCTGGGCGTGGTTGGCGAAGTAGCCGCTGGGCGCCGGGGTGATGCCGTCGGAGTGGAACAGGATTCGCAGCACGTCGGGGCCGATCTTGGTGTACGGCGCGCTGACGGCGTCGTACGCGTTGCTGCCCAGGGCGGTGTACCAGCTGGAGAGGTCCAGCTTGGTCAGCTGAACGTCGAACCCGGTCTCCTTGGCCGTCGCCTGGATCTGTTCGAACAGCGACTGCTCGGCGGGGATGGACTGGTTGGTGCTGACCGGGAAGACCACGGTGAGCCGCACGCCGTCCTTGACCCGGTAGCCGTCGGAGTCCTTCTCTGCCCACCCGGCACCGTCGAGAAGCTTGGCGGCGGCGTCAGGGTCGTAATCGAACAGATCCGGCCTGGACACCCCGAGCGGTTCGACGCTGGACAGTGCGGAGGAGGACCGTTCGGCGCTGCCCTGGAACAACGACGCAACGGCGTCGTCGATGTTGGCCGAGCGGATGAACGCTTCGCGAACCGCGGCGTCGTTGAACGGTGCCTTGCCGGAGTTCAGTTCGATGCGATTCGAGGCGCCGGGGCGCGGCGCGTCGAGGTGAACGATGGTGTCGCTGGCCTCCGCCTGGCTGATGGTGTCGGGCTGGGCGTTGTCGATCACGTCGACCTCGCCGGCCTGCAGGGCGGCGTACCTGGAGGCCGAGTCCGGGATGAAGCGCCAGACGATTTCTTCCAGGTACGCCGGCCCGTCGTGCTCGGCATCGGCCGGGGGAGAGCTGTAGTCCTCGTTTCGCACCAGGGTGATGGCGTTCTGCTTCACCCAGGAGTCGACGATGAACGGTCCGGTGCCCACCGGTGCGGCGCAGTTCTCGTCCTGGCTGCGCATGAGCGCGGTGGGGGATTCGATGGCGAGCCACGGCTGGGCGAGCGACTCGAGCAGGGCACTGTCCGGCTGGGCCAGGGTAAGCCGCACCACGGAATCCGAGACGGCTTCGGTACCGGTGACCTTGGCCAGGGCCAGGTATCCGGTCGATGAACCGGTCTCCGGGTCCTGAAGGTGCGCGATGTTGGCCTGCACCGCGGCGGCGTCCAGCGGGGTGCCGTCGGTGAAGGTCACGCCGTCTTTCAGCGTGAACTCCCAGGAGAGGCCGTCGGGGCTCACCGTCCAGCTGTCGGCCAGCCACGGGATGATGGCGCCGTCGGCGTCGAGGGAGACCAAGGATTCCAGGAACTGGGAGCTGACCAGGGCCTGCGGGTAGTTGCCGCCGACGTGGGGGTCCAGGCAGGTGGGCTCGGCGTCACCGGATGCGTAGGTCAGGGTTCCACCGCTGGTGGGCTCGTCGCTGCCTCCGGAGGACGCGGCGCTCGTGCAGCCGGTCAGGGCGAGGCCGAGGGCGGCCGCACCGGCCAGTGCGGCGAGGGTGGTGGAGCGCGAAGGAACGATTCCCGGACGGGGCATGCGGCGGTCTCTTTTCACGAAAGCGGTGCGGTTCAGGGGAAATACGGGGGAAGCCTGCTGTGGCATTATTGGACTCAGTACAAAAACATGATGTGTTGAGTCTCATCGTAGAACACAGGAGAGCCGTGTCCGATTCCCGTCCCCCCGGTCGACCCCAGGCGTCGTCCCGGGCCATGCTCGAAGAGGCCGCGGCGGAGCTGTTCCTGGAGCAGACCTACGCCGGTACCACGATCGGAGACATCGCCCGGCGGGCCGGGGTGAGCCGCAACACCTTCTTCAATTACTTCTCGGCCAAGAGCGATCTGCTCTGGGTGGATGTCGATGCGGGCCTGGCCGTTCTGCCCGCCACCCTCGCCGATTGCGACAGGGCCGCCCCGGTCACCGAGTCGGTGCGACAGGCTCTGCTGCGGGTGGCCGCGGGGTTCGGACCCGGTCGGGTGCCCTGGGCGCTCACCCAGTACGAGTTGATGGCGACGAGCAGTGAGCTGGAAGCATCCGCGCTGGCCAGATTTCTCGTGCAAGTGGGTCTCGTGCACGAGTACGTCGGCGCCAGGCCGGGGCAGGCCGCCCTGGCCGATCTCGCCGGACGGGCGTTCTCGACCGCGGTGGTGGCGGCGGCGGTCGCGGCCGCCAGGGAGTGGGCCGCCGCCGGCGTGGGCCGCGGGGAGCTGGCCGGATACGTTGATGTGGCGATCTCGCCGGTCTGCGCGGGATTCCACCCGGTTCTCGACCGGGTTCAGGATTCCTGACAGGATAGTATTGATCGATAGTGATTCACAGACGTAGATCCGGCTATCACCGGGGAGTCTTCGGAAGAACGTCGTGTTCGTGCCCCGGCACGTTCTCGACAAGTAGAGCCGAACGGGTCGGGCCCGTCACAGCCTTAGTTTGAGCGGTCGTTCGCTACTTCCAGGAACGGCAAGCGAGGTGGTACCGCGCAACGTCCTGTCGGGGCGAGCGTCCTCGTGGAATAGGCCAGCGACTCAACACCGCCTCGTCCAGGAGAAGCATGACGTACCCGCAGCAGCCCACAGACAACGCGTTCGGCCTCCCCGACGCCGACCCGGCCCACTTGGACGCAGCCGTCGTTCCCTCACCGAACTTCCCGCAGATCGAAGGCGAGGTGCTGGACTTCTGGGAGAAGGACGGCACCTTCCAGGCCTCCATCGACAACCGCGAGGGAGCGCCGGAGTGGGTCTTCTATGACGGCCCGCCCTTCGCCAACGGCCTGCCGCACTACGGCCACCTGCTCACCGGGTACGCCAAGGACCTGTTCCCGCGCTTCCAGACCATGCGCGGCAAGCAGGTGCACCGCCGGTTCGGCTGGGACACCCACGGTCTGCCCGCCGAGCTGGAGGCCGAGCGGAAGCTCGGCATCACCGACAAGAGCCAGATCGAAGAGATGGGCCTGGCCGCGTTCAACGCCGTCGCCCGCGAATCGGTGCTCGAATACACCAAGGACTGGGAGAAGTACGTCACCCGCCAGGCCCGCTGGGTCGACTTCGAAAACGACTACAAGACCCTCGACATCACCTTCATGGAGTCGGTGATCTGGGCGTTCAAGGAACTGCACACCAAGGGCCTCGCCTACGAGGGCTACCGGGTGCTGCCGTACTGCTGGCGGGACCAGACCCCGCTGTCCAACCACGAACTGCGCATGGACGATGACGTCTACAAAATGCGCCAGGACCAGACGGTCACGGTCACCTTCCCCCTGGTCGGCGCCAAGGCCGAGACCCTCGGCCTCACCGCCGTTCGGGCCCTTGCCTGGACCACCACCCCCTGGACCCTGCCGACCAACCTCGCCCTGGCCGTCGGCCCCGAAATCGTCTACGCCGTCGTTCCCGCCGGCCCCAACGGCACGCCGGATGCCGAGGTGCTGCGCGAGCAGGCCGGCGCACCCGATCCCACCACCGAGGTGCTCGGCGCCGAGTACCTGCTGGCCATCGACCTGGTCGGCAGCTACGCCAAGGACCTCGGCTACGAGAGCGCCGCCGACGCGACGGCCGCCATCAGCCGCACCATCACCGGCCGCGACCTTGAAGGCGTCTCCTACGACCGTCTGTTCGACTATTACGCCGATGAGAGCGAGTGGGGCACCCAGAACGCCTGGCGCTTCGTGGTCGCCGACTACGTCACCACCTCCGACGGCACCGGCATCGTGCACCAGGCTCCCGCTTACGGCGAGGAGGACCAGACGGTCTGCCAGGCCTACGGCATCCCGGTCATCCTCTCGCTGGACGACGGCGGAAAATTCCTGCCCGCCGTCACCGAGGTCGCCGGTCAGCTCTGGAGCGACGCCAACAAGCCGCTCACCCAGCTGATCAAGTCGCAGGGCCGGCTGCTGCGCCAGGCCAGCTACGAACACTCCTACCCGCACTGCTGGCGCTGCCGCAATCCGCTGATCTACAAGGCCGTGTCGAGCTGGTTCGTCAGGGTCACCGACTTCCGCGATCGTATGGTCGACCTCAACCAAGAGGTCAACTGGGTTCCGGAGAACGTCAAGGACGGCCAGTTCGGCAAGTGGATCGGCAACGCCCGGGACTGGTCGATCAGCCGCAACCGGTACTGGGGCTCCCCGATCCCGGTGTGGAAGAGCGACAACCCCGCCTACCCGCGCATCGACGTCTACGGTTCGCTCGATGAACTCGAAGCGGACTTCGGCGTGCGCCCCACCGACCTGCACCGCCCCTACATCGACCAGCTCACCCGGCCCAACCCCGACGACCCCACCGGGCAGTCCACCATGCGACGCATCGAGGATGTCCTGGACGTCTGGTTCGACTCCGGCTCGATGCCGTTCGCGCAGGTGCATTACCCGTTCGAAAACCGGGAGTGGTTCGACAGCCACAACCCGGCCGACTTCATCGTGGAATATATCGGCCAGACCCGCGGCTGGTTCTACCTGCTGCACGTGCTCTCGACCGCCCTGTTCGACCGGCCCGCGTTCAAGAACGTGGTCAGCCACGGCATCGTGCTCGGCAACGACGGCCAGAAGATGAGCAAGTCGCTGCGCAACTACCCCAACGTCAACGAGGTCTTCGACCGCGACGGCTCCGACGCCATGCGCTGGTTCCTGATGAGCTCCCCGGTATTGCGTGGCGGCAACCTCATCGTCACCGAGGAGGGCATCCGTGAGGGCACCCGCCAGATGCTGCTGCCGTTGTGGAGCACCTGGTACTTCTTCTCGCTCTACGCCAACGCCACCGACTACACCGCCACCTGGCGCACCGACTCCACCGATGTGCTCGACCGCTATCTGCTGGCCAAGACCCGCGACCTCATCGAGGACGTCACCGGCGACCTCGAACGCCTCGACAGCACCCTCGCCGCCTCGCGCCTGCGCGACTTCGCGGACGTGCTGACCAACTGGTACGTGCGCCGGTCACGCGACAGGTTCTGGGCCGGCGTCACCGCCGACGGCACCGGAGCGGATGCCTTCGACACCCTGTACACGGTGCTCGAAACCGTGACCCGCGTAGCCGCGCCGCTGCTGCCGCTGATCAGCGAACGCATCTGGCAGGGCCTGACCGGCGGACGCAGCGTGCACCTCACCGACTGGCCTGACGCCACGGTGTTCCCGGCCGACCCCGGCCTGGTCACGGCCATGGACCAGGTGCGCCTGGTCAGCTCCACAGTGCTGTCGCTGCGCAAGAAGGCCGGCCTGAGGGTGCGGCTTCCCCTGGCGAACCTCACCGTGGTCACCACCGCCGCGTCCGCCCTGGCCGGCTTCGAGGGCATCCTGCGCGACGAGCTGAACGTCAAGGCCGTGACGCTGGTCGAGCAGGAGGCCGACAGCGCTGAGAGCTACGGCATCACCTCCAAGCTCACGGTGAACGCCCGCGCCGCCGGCCCGCGCCTGGGCAAGCAGGTGCAGCAGGTCATCAAGGCCGCCCGCACCGGCGACTGGTCCGAAACCGACGGTGTCGTCACTGCCGGCGGCATCGAACTGGTCGCGGGGGAGTACGAACTGGAACTGCAGGCCGCCTCCACGGCCGCGGACGCCGAGTCGGTGCTGAACAGTTCGGCGCTCGCCCTGCTCGCCGGCGGCGGATTCGTGTTGCTGGAAACCACCACCACGCCCGAACTCGAGGCGGAGGGCCTGGCCCGCGACCTCATCCGCGCCGTGCAGGACACCCGCAAGTCGGCCGGTTTCGAGGTCAGTGACCGCATCCGCCTGGACCTGGTCTTCTTCGACGAGGCCGACGCCGCCACCTTCTCGTTGGCGACAGGCGTCGACGTCGCCGGCGAAACCCTGGCCATCCGGTTCAGCACGCACTCGGCACCGGCCGATGCCGGCGGCACCCCGTCCGAATGGCTGCCCGGTCTGACCGGCTCGATCGTGGAGCACTACGTGCGCTTCGAGGCCAACCACTACGCGAACCACGGACCGGTCATCGTTGCCGTCGCCCGCGACAAAGGAACCATCAATGTCTGACGATTACTACCCCGACGAATTCCGTGACGCCGGCGACGCCGTGCTCGCCGCACTGCTCGAAAGGGTGGGCGAGGGATCTCCCCAGCCGCGGCTGCAGGCGACCCGCCGGGCGGTCGAACTGCTCGGCGACCCGCAGAACTCGTACCCGATCATCCACGTGACCGGCACGAACGGTAAGACCAGCACCAGCCGCATCATCGAGAGCATCCTGCGCGCCTACGGCCTGCGTACCGGCCTGCTGGTGAGCCCGCACCTCGTGCGACTCAACGAACGCATCGTGATCGACGGGCAGTCCATCACCGACGAGGCCCTGGCCGCGAACTGGGCCGACATCCAGCCCTACCTGCTCATGGTCGACGCCGAACTCGCCACCGCCGGTGACGAACCCCTCACCTTCTTCGAGGCCCTCACCGTTCTGGCCTTCGCCTGCTTCGCGGATGCGCCGGTCGACGTGGTCGTGCTCGAGGTCGGCATGGGCGGCGAATGGGACTCCACCAACGTCGCCGACGGCCAGGTGGCCGTGTTCACCCCGATTGCCCTGGACCACACCAAGCGGCTCGGCAGCACCATCGCCGAGATCGCGCGCACCAAGTCCGGCATCATCAAGCCCGCGGCGGCCGTCGTGACCGCAGCGCAGCCGCCGGAGGCCATGACCGAGCTGACCCGGGCCGCCGAGCTCACCGAGTCGACCCTGGTGGGCGAGGGCAGCGAATTCGCCCTCCTCGCCAGCCACGTGGCCGTCGGCGGCCAGCTCATCTCCGTGCGCGGCATCGCCGGCACCTACTCCGAACTGTTCCTGCCGCTCTACGGCACCCACCAGGCCCAGAACGCCGCCGTGGCCATCGCCGCCGTCGAGTCGTTCCTCGGCGCGGGCAGCCAGGCCCTGGTCGAAGACATCCTGGTGGAAGGACTCGCCACCGCGACCTCGCCCGGACGGCTGCAGCTGGTCGGCATCGAGCCGACAGTGCTCGTCGACGCCGCGCACAACCCGCACGGGGCCCTGGCCCTGTCCGCGGCGCTGGAGAGCTATTTCGACTTCGACGAGATCGTCGTGGTCGTCGGCATCCTCGCCGACAAGGACGCCGCGGGCATCATCGAGGCCCTGCGTCCCGCCGTGACCCGCTTCCACGTGACCCAGTCACACTCCGAGCGGGCGATCCCGGTCGACGACCTCGCCGACCTCGTCGCTGAACACGTCGGCGACGCGGACACGTTCAGGTTCGGCGACCTCGCCCAGGCCCTCGACGCAGCTCGCGGCTGGGCCCAGGACGCCCCCAAGCGCGCCGTGCTCGTCGCCGGGTCGATCACCCTCGTCGGTGACGCCGTCGCGTTGGCCGACGCGGGGGACTGGATGACCACATGAGAAGCGGATCGGTTCGACGCTCACTCGCCTCGATCGTGCTCGGCTTCGAGCTGATCGTGGTGTTCCTGGCCACCCTGGTGATCTTCGGGCTGAGCGATCTACCAGCCTGGGTCACCCTGGGCGGTGGAGCGT
This sequence comes from Cryobacterium zongtaii, assembly GCF_002909375.1. GTDB lineage: Bacteria > Actinomycetota > Actinomycetes > Actinomycetales > Microbacteriaceae > Cryobacterium > Cryobacterium zongtaii. The sequence goes on along the minus strand of NZ_PPXD01000007.1, from coordinate 344,326 downwards.
TGCTCTGCCTGATCATGGTCGCCACCCTCGGGTTGCTACGGTTCAATTGGGCCTACCTGATCGGTTGGGCAGTCCAGGTCGTCGTCGTCGCCACCGGATTCCTCAACCCGGCGATGTTCTTCGTCGGGGCACTCTTCGCCGGCATGTGGGTCTACTGCATGATCACCGGCACACGGATCGACAGACAGAACGTCGAAAGACAAAACAAGGAGAACTCATGACGAACGTTCAGGAAACACTCGTATTGGTCAAGCCCGACGGCGTGGCCCGCAATCTCTCCGGCGAGATCCTTCGCCGGATCGAGGCGAAGGGGTACTCCCTCGTCGACATCAAGCTCGTGCAGGCCGAGCGCTCGCTCCTCGCCGAGCACTACGCCGAGCACGCCGGCAAGCCGTTCTTCGAACCGCTCGTCGAATTCATGGAAAGCGGATCGATCCTGGCCCTGCGTGTTGCCGGCGACCGCGTCATCGAGGGCTTCCGCGCCCTGGCCGGCACCACCGACCCCACCACGGCCGCACCGGGAACCATCCGTGGCGACCTCGGGCGGGACTGGGGCCTGAAGGTTCAGCAGAACCTCGTGCACGGTTCGGACTCGCCCGAGTCCGCGGCCCGCGAGCTGGCCCTCTGGTTCGCCTAAACACCTCCCGAACCGCGAGAAAGGCCCCGAAAACGTCGAGTTTTCGGGGCCTTTCTCACGTCTTGCGGGCTGGAGAAGCCTCAGAGGCGGTGAAGGAAGTCCATCTGGAGTTGGGCGATCGTCGCGGCGACGAGGTAGCAGGCGATCGTGATGACGAAGATCCACGAATAGGCGCCGGCCGCGAGGCGCCGCACCCGCGCCGAACCCGGAATGATGCCGGTCTTGAGGTTGTACAGAGTCACGGCGAGGAACACCGGGATCGTCACCGTCCAGGTGACCATGCACCACGGGCACAGCACGTCGAGGACGAAGAAGCTCTGGCCCATCAGCCAAATGACGAAGGCGAGCGCACCGGCGACCCCCAGGTTCAGGCCCAGCCAGAACCACCGGGCAAAGCGGGCGCCCGAAAGGATCGCCGCCCCGATGGTGATCACCACGCTCCAGCCCGCCACCCCGATCAACGGGTTCGGGAAGCCGAACACCGCGCCCTGCCAGGAGCCGAGGTTGGTGCTGCAGCCCACCAGGACACTGAAGTTGCAGGACAGTTGCGCCGCGGGATCCGCCAGCATCGTGAACTTGTCCAGGGTGAGCGCGAATGCCGCCGCGAAACCGATTGCCCCCGCGAGAATCAGGAAAACGGCGAGACCGATCGGAGGCTTTTTTGACGTGGTGAATGGCACATTCGGATTATGCCATGTGTCGCGTGCGCGTCCCTGGGAATGCGTGCGATAATCAAAACAGTCGTTTGAGCCGCGCTCAAACCGATGCCATAAGGCTTAATGGGCGGCATTCGCCCAGATTCATTGGTCCTAGACCAAAGGTATTTGCAACCAGAGCCAAGAGCCGGTTGCGGCACGCAATAGGATTCGCGGGGTTTTCGCGCAAGCGAGAGCATCGCACGAGAGAGTAACCGAGTGGGTGGCGCGGTCATCCACAGCGGTCAAGGAGCGCACCAGTGATGGTGGAAGACAACGACAACAAGAAGCGCAAGGGCCTGTTCGGCACTCGCAAAACAACCAGGAAGGCGGCACCGGCCAAGCAGCTCGAACCGATCGGTGACACGCCCCGTGTACCCGGTCAGGACGACCCGGCCGTGACGCCGGAGTCACCGTCGGCTTCGGCCGACCGAGTGGCTTCCGACCAGGTGCCGTTCGGCCAGGCCTCGTCCGACCAGGCGGCAGCCGCGGCGGACCAGCCGGTGGCATTCCCTGCCCTGCCGACACCCTTCGACGAGACCGTCGAGGTCGTTCGCCGGCCGACGACGTCCCTGATCTTCCAGGCCCCGGCGATTCTGCCGGCCCCGGTCCGGTCCGGCGGCCGTCAGCTCGACGACGAGGATGACGACCCCGAAGAGGGCTCGACGGTGCGCCGTCGCGCGCGCCGTCGCACCGGTGAAGAAGGCCGCAGCGACGACCCCGCGAACACCGTGGTGCGGGTGCGGACTCCGCGCGAACCCGAGCTGATCACCGAGCCCCAGCGGATCAAGGGCTCCACCCGCCTGGAGGCCAAGAAGCAGCGCCGCCGCGACGGCCGCGACGCCGGCCGCCGCCGCCCTGTCATCACGGAGGCCGAGTTCCTCGCCCGCCGCGAGTCGGTCGACCGCGCCATGGTCGTGCGGGCCAAGCACAACAAGATCCAGATCGGCGTTCTCGAAGACGGAGTGCTCGTCGAGCACTACGTGGCCAAGAACCAGGATGCGTCGCTCATCGGCAACGTCTACCTCGGTCGTGTGCAGAACGTGTTGCCGAGCATGGAAGCCGCCTTCGTCGACATCGGCCGCGGCCGCAACGCCGTGCTCTACTCCGGTGAGGTCGACTGGGACGCCGCCGCGGTGAACTCCCCGGGTGCGAGCCAGAGTCGCCGCATCGAGCTGGCGCTCAAGCCCGGCGACAAGGTGCTGGTGCAGGTCACCAAGGACCCGATCGGTCACAAGGGCGCCCGGCTCACCAGCCAGGTGTCGCTGCCCGGCCGCTACCTCGTCTACGTGCCCAATGGGTCGATGAACGGCATCAGCCGCAAGCTGCCCGACACTGAGCGCGCCAGGCTGAAGAAGATTCTCAAGGAGGTCCTTCCGGACAACGTGGGTGTCATCGTGCGCACCGCCGCCGAGGGCGCGACCGACGAACAGCTCACCCTCGACGTCAACCGCCTCACCGCGCAGTGGGCCTCCATCGCCAAGCAGGTTGAAACGGTGTCCGGTCCGGCCCTGTTGCACAGCGAGCCTGATCTGCTGATCAAGATCGTGCGGGATGTCTTCAACGAGGACTTCCACAAGATGGTCATCTCCGGCGACGACGCCCAGGAGGTCATCGAGTCCTACCTGCGCCAGGTGGCTCCCGACCTCGTCGAGCGCGTCCAGCGCTACGAGGGCGAGCGCGACGCGTTCGACGAATACCGCATCTCGGAGCAGATCGAAAAGGCACTGGACCGCAAGGTCTGGCTGCCGTCGGGCGGTTCGCTCGTGATCGACCGCACCGAGGCGATGACCGTCGTCGACGTCAACACCGGCAAGTTCGTCGGATCCGGCGGAAACCTCGAGGAGACCGTCACCAAGAACAACCTCGAAGCGGCCGATGAGATCGTTCGGCAGCTGCGCCTGCGCGACATCGGCGGCATCATCGTTGTCGACTTCATCGACATGGTCCTGGAGTCCAACCGCGACCTGGTGCTCCGTCGCCTGGTCGAGTGCCTCAGCCGCGACCGCACCAAGCACCAGGTGGCCGAGGTCACCTCGCTCGGGCTCGTGCAGATGACTCGCAAGAAGCTCGGCCTGGGCCTGCTCGAATCGTTCAGCGAAAACTGCGAGGCCTGCGCCGGACGTGGAATCGTCATCCACCACGACCCCGTCGTCAAGCACCGCCAGACCGCTCAGCCCACTCAGGAGCGCCGCCCCCGCAGCAAGTCCAACGGCAACGGCGGCTCCGGCCACGACGCCGGCAACTCCGGCCAGCGCGGCAACGGCAACCAGAACTCCGGTCAGCCGCATGGCGCGCCCGTACAGACGGATGCCACCAAGGCCGGCCACGGCACGCACGGAATCACCGAGGACGCCAAGCACGCCCTCGCGTTGATCGCCGCGCGCACCATCAGCCGCTCACTGACCGGTTCGATCCCCGTGATCGCGCCGACCGAGACGTCTGCCCCGGCCGCCGCCCCGGCTGCTGAGGCCGACGCCCCGACCGCGGCCGAGAGCGTCGACAACGCACCCACGGCCCGTTCGAACTCCCGGGGCAACCGTTCGGGCAGTCGTTCGGGGGGCCGCACCGGCCAGTCGACCGACAGTGCGCCCGCCGTGCAGCCCGACCGGGCGTCCACCGACCCGGTCGGCACAGAGCCCGAGACCGCCGCCCCGACGGTTCAGGCGCCTCTCCTGGCTCCGGAGGCCGTGCCGGCCGACTCGGCCGACGGTGTCGCTATTCTCGACATCCCCGTGCAGAAGTCACCGCGCAGCCGCCGTCCGGTGAGCAAGCAGGTCACCGACCAGCTGCTCGATTCGGTGCTTGAAGCCCTGCCGGAGCCCAAGCAGCCCGGCCAGGGCCGTTCGCGCAGCCGTCGGGTCACCACCGCCGGCGGTCCGACCGCCACCGTGCAGCCGATCGTGGCTCCCACGCAGGACAACGCCTAACGGTCGACGGCCTCATCGGCCCTGCAGCGGTGCCGCCCGATTCGGGCGGCACCGCTGTTGTCGTCCGGGGCCGGTCGACCTGGCCGGTCGACCTGGCCGGTCCACCTGGCCGGTCTGGTTGCCGCACTCCGGTAAGATCGACGGATGCACAGGGATCGGGGGACGGTGCGGCGCGTGCCCACCGGACTCATTCTCGGTGTGGTTCTGGTCGCCGCCGCGTTCGCGCTCCGTGCCGTCAGCCCGGCGTTCGCCGGCTGGGGAGTGCCGGACCGCGTCCAGGACACCATCACCCTCGCCCTGAGCGTGATCATCGAGTCAGCGCCTTTTGTGTTCCTCGGCATTCTGCTGTCCACGGTGGTGCAGGTGTGGCTCCCACACGGCTTCATCACCCGATTCCTGCCCCGGCAACCAGTGCTCCGCCGCGCCTGCATCTCGCTGCTGGGCATGTTCTTCCCGGTCTGCGAATGCGGCAACGTGCCCTTGGCCCGCGGGTTCATGGTGGGCGGCTTCACGGTGCCGGAATCGATCACTTTCCTGCTCGCCGCGCCCATCCTGAACCCGATCACGATCATCACCACCCACCAGGCGTTCGGCTGGGGAGACGGGATCCTGATCACCCGCATCGTGGCCGGCTTCGTGATAGCCAACGTTATCGGGTGGCTCTTCAGCCGGCACCCGGACCCGGACAGCCTCCTGACCCGCACCTTTTCAGCGTCCTGCGCACGGCCGGATGCGCCGGTGAGCAATGGCGGGCATGACGGCGGGCTGCACGAGGGGCACACTCACCCGCACGGTTCCCGGCCGGGCCGTATCGAGCGGTCAGTCGACCTGTTCACCGGCGAGACCGCGGTGATCATGCCCGCACTGTTCATCGGATCGCTGATCGCGGCGCTCGTCCAGGTTTTTGTGCCCCGCTCGGTGCTGCTGGCGCTCGGCAGCAACCCGGTCTGGTCGGTGCTGGCCATGATCGCCCTGGCCTTCATCGTCGCGGTGTGCTCCAACGTCGACGCCTTCTTCGTGCTGTCGTTCGGTAGCACCTTCATGCCCGGCGGAATTGCCGCCTTCCTCACCTTCGGAGCCATGATCGACGTCAAGATGCTCGCCCTGATGCGCACCACCTTCACCACCCGCACCCTCGTGCAGATCACCGCGTTGGTGGCCCTGATGAGCGCGGCCGCCGGCCTGTTGGTGAACTATGTCGCATAAGCGAATGTCGCGTAAGGGCACGTTGGCCGGCTACCTGGCCGAGCGCTGGCGCGGCATCGGCCTGAGCCTGGTGATCGTGGTGGCCACCATCTGGCTGGGCGCCACCGGGCAGCTCGGGTTGTACATCCACCCCCGCTACTTCATCTTCACCACCGTGATGGCCGTGGTCGGCCTCGTCTTCGTCGTGGCCAGCTTCGTGTTTCGCACCCCGTCAGCAGGGGAGTCGGAGCCGTCCGGCCGCAGGTCCGCCGGCCGGCGGACCTGGGCGTTGGGTGGCAGCGCCCTGCTTCTGGCCATCGCGACGGTCACGGTGCTGGCCCTGCCCCCGGCCACCCTGACCAGCGCCACAGCCACCCAACGGGAGGTCAATTCCGGCGGGCTGGACAGCGAGGCCGCAGCGGAGGAGGCGGCCGCCCTGGTGGGCACCGGCGATTACGAACGCCTGAGCGTGAAGGAGTGGGTGTCGCTCCTGGCCCAGTCCGAGGATCCCGCCCTCTACGCCGACAAAACGGCCAGCATCACCGGCTTCGTCCTGCCGGACGCCGCAGACCCCGACAACGTCTTCTACGCCGCCCGGTTCGTGGTCACCTGCTGCGCCGTCGACGCCCAGCCCATCGGCGTTGCCGTCTACCAGCCCGGCTGGCAGGCCAGCTACGACACCGACGACTGGGTGCAGGTGACCGGCACCTTCGTGAGCAACCCGAGCGCCCGATCCGCAGACACCCTCGCCGTGCTACCCACCACCATCGAGCCCGTCGACCAGCCGAGCGACCCGTATGTCTACTGACCTCACGTCTGGGCAGTTTTCGATAGCCGACCCGGACACCGCAGCCGGTGGCCGGCGGTTCCGCCGCACCCTCGCCGCCCTCCTCACCGGCCTGATCGTGCTGTGTCTGGCCCTGGTGGCCGTCAACGTGCTCAACGGGCCCCGGCTGACCGGTTTCCAGGTCGACACGAGCGCCGTCGTCACCACGGCCAACCAACGGCTCGTCCTCGACACGAACCAGCAGCTCGCCGAGGTGAGCACGGACCAGATCACCGTCAGCCCGGCCGGCGTCGTCGACGTGCAGACCAGGAACGATTCCATCGTGATCGTCTTCCCCCAGCCGCTCGCCTACGACACCGAGTACACGGTGACCGTCAACGACGTCACCGGCCCATTCGCCGACAGGTCGAGCGACCTCGCCGTCTCCTTCCGCACCGACGAAGCGCCGCTCCACCTGCTCAGCCGGTCCCCGGCGCAGCCGAACGAGCCGACCAAGGCGCCTGACCGGATCGTACGCACCACCGTCGGATCCGCCGAGACGAGCGTCGCATTCAGCGCCCCATACATCCAGTCGTTCGTTCCCGTCGGCGACGAACTCGTGGTGGTCACCCTCACCGAGGACCTCACCAACACGCTCAGTCTGGTGGACCGTGACGGCCGCGCCGCCGAACTCACCATGCCCGGCACCGGAACCGTGCACGACCTGCAGGCCTCCCCGTCCTCGAGCACGATCGGCTTCCGCTTCACCAGCGCAGCAGGAGCAGGAGCAGGAGGCCACGTCTACGACAACACCCTGTTCCTGCTCGACCTCACCCGAGGCACCGTCGACACCGTGGCCGGGCTCGACGGTGAGCCCGTGCAGGCCATCGCCTGGGGGTTCATGGCCAACCGCGCCGAGGTCGTAGCTCAGCTCTTCGACACCACCCTGCTGCTGATCGACCCCCGAGCAGACACCGAAACCGTGCCCATCCCCATCGGCCAATTCCCCAACCTCAACGCGTTCGCCCCCGACGGGCTGCGTATTGCCGTGTCAGACCAGGACCGCCAGTACATCCTCGACCTGTCCACGGGTGCCGAGGCGGCGATCGTGCCGCAGGATGTCGCCGGCACCACGCCGTATACAGCCGAACTGCGCTTCCTCACCGGGGGAGAGGGGTACGTGCAGAGGGTGGCCGAATTCGACCAGGCGACCGGGCGCGTGGGACAGTCGCTGATCCTGGTCACGGGCGACCCCGCGACTCCGACGACGCGGGTGGTCTACGAACCGGTGCTACCCAACGAGACCATCGTGGGCTTCGCCATCTCACCCAACGACCAGTACCTGGCGATCCAGACCGTGCCGAACAGCCAGACCCAGGTGACGGATGGCTACCCCGTCGACCCGCAGGCCACCACGGCGACGACACTCTTCGTCGACCTGTCAACCGGGGCCATCACTCGCAGCATCGTGGGCATCGACGCCACCTGGTGAGCGTCCGTCAGCGGTCCCTGGCCTTGACCCGCAAGCCGCTGGCCCGCAGCCGGGTGACGAGACCGCGAAAGTCGACCGGCTCCGCTCCGGCCGCCACCAGGGAGTCGTAGCGGTCCTGGGGCACGTCGTAGTGGTCCAGATCGAATCCGCGCCGGGGGATGCCCTGCGCGGCCGCGAAGGCGTGCAGCTCCGCCAGTGAGGAGTCGCTCACCAGGTGAGACCAGAGCGTGCCATGGGCCGCCCAGGCCGGCTGGTCGATCAGTATGCCCATGCTGAAAGTGTATGGACAATCGCGGCCCTAAGCTTGTCCAGGGCGTCGCCATCGAACCGAGGGCGCGACACGCCCTCTCGAGGTGGTTTGACCGGGGCATTCCGATCAGCTAAAGTCGAGTGTTGGTGTGCGAAGGACTCTGTCCACGTAGCGCCCAAGGTTTTCTGAAGTGACATGGTCCGACTTGGTCCATGTGCACTCGGTAACTTTCCATCATAGGAATCGGAGCCCCCGGGGTTCCCCAGAGATAGGTACGTAAAGTGGTTTACGCAGTTGTGCGCGCCGGTGGGCGGCAGGAGAAGGTAGAGGTCGGGACCATCGTAACGATGGACCGAATCAAGGCTGACAAGGACGGCAACGTCGAGCTGGCCGCCGTGCTTCTCGTCGACGGCGACAAGATCACCTCTGACTCGACGTCGCTGGCCAACGTCAAGGTCACCGCCGAGGTCCTCAACGACCTTCGCGGCCCGAAGATCGTCATCCAGAAGTTCAAGAACAAGACCGGTTACAAGAAGCGTCAGGGGCACCGTCAGGAGCTCACTCGCGTTCAGGTCACCGGCATCGCCTAGGCCCGAGGAGAATAACTAATGGCACACAAAAAAGGTGCGAGTTCCACTCGCAACGGTCGTGACTCCAACGCTCAGCGCCTCGGCGTGAAGCGCTTCGGTGGTCAGGTTGTCGGCGCGGGCGAGATTATCGTCCGTCAGCGTGGCACCCACTTCCACCCCGGCGTGAACGTCGGCCGTGGCGGCGACGACACTCTCTTCGCCCTCGAAGCCGGCTCGGTCGAGTTCGGTGCCAAGGGTGGCCGCAAGGTCGTCAACATCGTGGTAGCTGCCGCTTAGGCATCCACACAGCTTTTCAGCATGAGGGCGGGCTTCGGCTCGTCCTCATGTTTGTTTGTATCGCCACCTGAAAGGGGCATTCCCATGGCCACGTTCGTTGACCAAGTCACGCTGCACCTGCGAGCGGGCAACGGAGGAAACGGTTGTGTCTCGGTCAAACGCGAGAAGTTCAAGCCTCTCGCCGGCCCCGATGGCGGAAACGGCGGAAACGGTGGCGACATCGTTCTCGTCGCCGACCCGCAGGTGACCACCCTGCTCGCGTTCCACCGTTCACCGCACCGCAGTTCCGCGAACGGCGGCCCCGGCATGGGTGACCACCGCAACGGGTACGGCAGCGACATCATTGAGCTGAGCGTGCCGCTGGGCACCGTCGTCAAGGATGCGGAGGGCAACGAGCTCGCCGACATGACCGAGCCCGGCTACCGCATCGTCGTCGCCGCGGGCGGACAGGGTGGACTCGGCAACGCCGCGCTCGCCTCCACCAAGCGCAAGGCCCCCGGCTTCGCGCTGCTGGGCACCTACGGCTTCGAGGGCGATGTCTACCTCGAGCTCAAGACCGTGGCGGACGTCGCACTCGTCGGCTACCCGTCGGCCGGCAAGTCCAGCCTGATCGCGGCCATCTCGGCGGCCCGGCCCAAGATCGCCGACTACCCCTTCACCACCCTGCAGCCCAACCTCGGCGTAGTGGATGCGGGTGAGGTGCGTTACACCGTCGCCGACGTGCCCGGTCTCATCGAGGGCGCCAGCGAGGGCAAGGGGCTCGGCCTCGAATTCCTGCGCCACGTTGAGCGCTGCACCGCATTGCTGCACGTGCTCGACTGCGCCACGCTCGACCCCGGTCGCGACCCGATCAGCGACCTGGACATCATTCTCGGTGAACTCGCCGCGTACCCGGTGCCCGAGGGCCAGACGCCCCTGCTCGAGCGTCCCCAGCTGATCGCGCTGAACAAGATCGATGTTCCGGAAGGCCGCGAACTCGCCGCCTTCGTGAAGGCCGAACTCGAGGAGCGCGGCTACCGCGTCTTCGAGATCTCCACGGTCAGCCACGAGGGACTGCGCCAGCTGAACTTCGCCCTGGCCGAGACCGTCGAAGCCGGCCGGATCACGAGCGCCGAAGCCGCGGCCCTCAAGCCGCGTATCGTCATCCGCCCCAAGCCCGTCGACGACAGCGGTTTCATCGTGCGCGTCGAGGGTGGTTCGTTCGGCAACATCTTCCGTATCCTCGGCGCCAAGCCCGAACGCTGGGTGCAGCAGACCGACTTCAAGAACGACGAGGCCGTCGGCTTCCTCGCCGACAGACTGGCCAAGCTCGGCACCGAGGACGAACTGTTCAAGGCCGGCGCTGTCGCCGGTTCGACAGTGGTCATCGGCCCTGGCGACGGCATGATCTTCGATTGGGAGCCCACCCTCACCTCCACAGCCGAGCTGATCACTGCCCCGCGCGGTACCGACAGCCGGATGGACGACTCCAAGCGCCGCACCAGCAACGAGCGTCGTGAGGAATACCTCAAGCGCATGGACGCCAAGTCCGCCGCGCGTGCCGAACTCATCCGTGAGCGCGAGGCCGGTATGTGGTCCACCGGTGAAGAGGAATTCAACGCCGGCGAAGGCGAAGTCACCGAGAACAACGCCGCCCGCCGGCGCGTCAAGGAGGGCGACTCCGAGTGACCGGAGGAGCGAGGCGGCCGCTGGAGCGCAGCGGCGTCGGCACTGCGGCACGGATCGTCGTGAAGGTGGGATCGTCCTCGATCAGCGGCGCCAATGTGGGGCAGATCGCACCCCTCGTTGACGCCCTGGCGTCAGCGCACGGCCGCGGCGCCGAGGTGGTACTGGTGTCCTCAGGCGCCATCGCCACCGGGATGCCGTACCTGCAGCTCGACGAGCGTCCCACCGACCTCGCCACCCAGCAGGCCGCAGCGTCCGTGGGGCAGAACCTGTTGATCTTCCGCTACCAGGACAGCCTCGACCGGTACGACATCGTCGCCGGCCAGGTGCTCCTCACCGCGGGTGACCTCGACAACGCGTCGCCGCGCAGCAACGCCCAGCGCGCCATGGAACGGCTACTGGGCCTGCGCATCCTGCCGATCGTGAACGAGAACGACACCGTCGCCACCCACGAGATCCGGTTCGGCGACAACGACAGGCTCGCGGCCCTCGTCGCCACCCTCGTCAAGGCGGACCTGCTCGTTCTGCTCAGCGACGTTGATGCGCTGTACACCCGGCCCCCACACCTGCCCGGAGCCGAACGAATCGAGCACGTGGCTCTGGGCGATACCCTCCCCGGCGTCGAATTCGGCTCCTCCCAGTCCGGCGTGGGCACCGGCGGCGCCGGCACCAAGGTCTCCGCAGCCCGGATCGCCGCAGAGGCCGGAACCGCGGTCCTGGTGACGTCGACGGCGCTGGTCGCCGAGGCCCTCCGCGGCGACCCGATCGGCACCTGGTTCGAGCCGGCCGACCCGACAACAGTGAGGCGTTCTGCCCTAAACTGACGGCATGTCGCAGACCCTACCCGCCACGGCCGTGCCCGGTTCCAGCCCTGACGGGTTCACGGCGATGCTCGTCGCGGCCCGGACGGCTTCGCTCGCACTGGCGTCCGCGCCGACCCGGCTGAAGAACACGGCGCTCCAGGGAATCGCCGTGGCGTTGCGCGAGAACGTGGCGCAGATCGTCGCCGCCAATGCCCTCGACCTGGCCGCCGGTGCCGAGAACGGCCTGACTGCCGGACTTCTCGACCGGCTGCGCCTGGACGAGGCGCGCATCCGCTCGTTGGCCGACGCCGTCGGCGAGATCGAAGCGCTGACCGACCCTGTCGGCCAAGTGGTGCGCGGCAGTAGCCTGGCCAACGGCGTCAAGATCAGCCAAATACGCGTTCCCTTCGGTGTCGTGGGTGTCATCTACGAGGCCCGCCCGAACGTGACCGTGGACATCGCCGCTCTCGCCCTCAAGAGCGGCAACGCCGCCGTGCTGCGTGGCGGGTCCGCCGCCGAGAACTCCAATCGGGTACTCGTCGCCCTGATCCACGAGGCGCTGGTCGCCGCCGGCCTGCCGGGGGAGTGCGTGCAGACCATCGACCCGTTCGGACGGGCCGGGGCGACGGCGCTGATGCAGGCCCGCGGGCTGGTCGACGTGCTCATTCCGCGCGGCAATGCCGGGCTGATCCAGGCCGTCGTGACCGAGTCGACGGTGCCCGTGATCGAGACCGGGGCCGGTGTCGTGCACATCTTCCTGGATGCCTCCGCCAACGAGCAGTGGGCCGCGGACATCGTGCACAACGCCAAGGTTCAACGACCCAGCGTCTGCAACGCCGTCGAGACCGTGCTCGTGCACGAGCAGGCCGCCGAGCGGGTGCTGCCAGGGGTGCTCGCCAAGCTGGCCGGCGCCGGGGTCACCATCCACGGCGACGCGGCGGTGCGAGCACTGTACCCGGCGGCGGTTCCCGCGACCGACGAGGACTGGGCGACCGAATACATGAGCCTGGACCTGTCCGTCAAGGTGGTGGCCGACCTTGACGCCGCGATCGCGCACATTCGTCGGTATTCGACCGGGCACACCGAATCGATCATCACCAACGACATCGTCAACGCGGAGCGCTTCCTCAACGAGGTCGACTCGGCCGCGGTGATGGTCAACGCGTCCACCCGGTTCACCGACGGCGGTGAGTTCGGGTTCGGCGCGGAGGTCGGGATCTCGACCCAGAAGCTGCACGCCCGCGGACCGATGGGTCTGCCGGAGCTCACCAGCACCAAGTGGATCGTGCGCGGTACCGGCCAGATCCGCGACTAGCGCCTGTGCCGCTCACCGGCACGGGCGGAGCGTCCCGCTAGACTGGTCGCGGTACCGCTGCCGCCCGCCGATGCAGCGCGAAGAAGTATTCCTGAACGGAGATTCCATGTTGTTCGTGACCGCTGTCCTTGCCGAGGTCGAGCACACCCAGCTGCCCGTCGCGACCTGGGTCTACGGCCTCGTGGCCCTCATCGTGTTCGCCGCCCTCGGGTTCGTCGTCTGGAGCTTCCGCGACGTCGCGAACCGCCACAGCGCCAAGGCCAACGCCTATGCCGCGGCTCACGGTGGCGCAGCCAGCCACAGCGGCCACTGACAATCGGCGCCGTGACCCGGAACCGCCCGCGCATCGGCGTGATGGGCGGCACCTTCGACCCCATCCACCACGGGCACCTCGTCGCAGCGAGCGAGGTTGCGCAGAGCTTCGACCTCGACGAAGTCATCTTTGTGCCCACCGGGCAGCCTTGGCAGAAGACCGACGTGACGCGGGCCGAACACCGGTACCTGATGACCGTCATCGCCACGGCGTCCAACCCCCGTTTCACGGTCAGCCGCGTCGACGTGGACCGGACCGGCCCGACCTTCACGATCGACACCCTCCGCGACCTGCACGCCGAACGCCCGGATGCCGAGCTGTTCTTCATCACCGGCGCAGACGCGATAACCCAGATCCTGGGTTGGAAAGACGTCGCCGAACTATGGAAACTGGCCCACTTCGTGGCTGTGAGTCGCCCGGGACACGACCTGAGCATTTCAGGATTGCCTAACCAGGACGTAAGCTTGCTGGAGGTTCCGGCTCTGGCGATCTCGTCCACTGACTGCCGGGCACGCGTGAACCGGGGTTTCCCGGTCTGGTATTTGGTCCCCGACGGGGTTGTCCAGTACATCTCAAAGCACCATCTGTATCGGAGTGTGGCATGACGTTGGGTAATAGCCCGCAGCCACTGACGCGACGACAGTTGCGCGAGTTGGCTCGGGAGCACGAGCCGGCTGTCACAGAGACGCCTTCTGCAGAGGAGACCGCCACAGGCGACATCGTTGCGCCCGTCGAGTCCAAGCCCGTCGAGTCCAAGCCCGTCGAGTCCAAGCCCGTCGAGTCCAAGCCTGTCGAGTCCGAGCCCGTCGAGTCCGAGCCCGTCGAGTCCAAGCCCGTCGAGTCCAAGCCCGTCGAGTCCAAGCCTGTCGAGTCCGAGCCGCACCACTCGCGGCACACGTCTGTGGCCCCCGCCCCGCTGCCGATCCCCGAGGCTCCGGCCGTCGCCGACGCCGGTCGCACCCTCACCCGCCGTGAGCTTCGTGCCCTGCAGGCCGCCTCATCCGCGAGTGCCGCCGACGAGGTCTCCGGTCAGGCGCAGGCCGCACCTTCTCAGGCCGCACCGGCTCCGGTCTCCGCACCCCGCTCCGCCCCCGCCGACGACCAGCCCCGAACCGAAGCGCCGGCCGCGGTCAACTCTCTGCACCCGCCGATCGGCCACTGGTCGATGGACCGCGAGGACGACAGCCACATCGAGACCATCGGGCGCCGCGACGACGCGACCTTCGACGACCTCGTGGGCCGCGGCGTCGGCGCCGGCGGCATGCCCACGACCACCAACGCCCTGATCCTGCCGTCCATCCCGCGTCAGGGCCCCGGCGGCCCCATCACCAGCACCGGGGAGATCATGATCACGGGATCGATCGACCTCCCGCGAAGCCTGGGCGCTACCGGTCAGCACCCGAACCTGTTCGACTCGTCCGAAATGGACCGCATGCTCGACCAGCTCGACGAGGGCGGTCACCACAACGATGTGGCACCCGTGAGCGCCAGCCGCGCCGTGAGCACCCACACCTCCACCCGGGGCGTGATGACGCCGCCTCGCAAACGCGGCGCCTCCCTGCCAACGGTTCTCGCGATCACCGCCGCGGTGCTCGCCATCGGTGTGCTGTCGCTGTTCGTCGTCGGCTACGCCCTCAATATCTACTAACCCCGAATATCCACCAACCCCATATCTCCTCATGCCATCTTTTTCGCTTTTACTAACTCAGGGATTCAATCGATGACCGCTTCTGCCCACGCTCTCGAGCTCCTCAAGGTGGCTGCCGCCGCCGCCGACTCGAAAGCGGGGGAGGACCTCGTTGCCATTGACGTTTCCAACCCGTTGCCGTTGGCCGACATCTTCCTCATCGTCACGGGACGCTCCGAACGCAACGTCGTCGCGATCGCCGGCGAAATCGAGGACAAGCTGATCGAGGCCGGCTACAAGCCGCTTCGCCGCGAGGGACGCGCCGAAGGGCGCTGGATTCTCGTTGACTTCGGCGACCTCGTCGTCCACGTGTTCCACGAGGAAGAGCGCGTCTACTACTCCCTCGAGCGCCTCTGGAAGGACTGCCCGGTCATCCCCATCGACCAGGCCAGTGCCCGCGCCATCGACGAGGCCGCTTCGTCCGACGAGTCCGTCGACACCTCCGCAGACGGCGCCGCAAACACGACCGTCGACGCCGCGGATGTCGAATCCACCGTGGAAATTGACGCCGCGGACTAGCGTTTGGTTCGCGAGCACTCAAAACATGTAGTAACCTAATGAAGTTGTTTCGGAGGAATTCGAAACAAAGTCTGGGTCCGTGGCGCAGCTGGTAGCGCACCTGCATGGCATGCAGGGGGTCAGGGGTTCGAATCCCCTCGGATCCACCAAGCACAAGGAAAACCCCCGATGACAGTAGTCATCGGGGGTTTTTTCGTCGTGCTGTGAACCCGGGTGAAAAGAATTTCCGGAAATATTTCTGGGGAATTCTTGCCGGCTCTTTTCACCCGGCGTTGGCGAGTTGGCGGCACGCTTCAGGGGACTTCAGGACCTGTCCCGGTCGGACCATTCCCGATACTGAGCCACGCCTCCGGCCCCGCTCCCCGAGACCCGGCCGGTCGGCCCTGGCGTGCCGTCCTGGCATCCTTCATGGCTCGCAGTTGCCGCTCAACCTCTGCCGAGGTCGCCCCGGACGACAGCTGGTGCTCCAGGTCGGCATCCGGTGGGGCAGTGAGATCGGTGAGGGCGCCGCTGGCGAGCAGTTCGTCGGTCGCGGCGGCGCGGGCCTGCATCTGAACGATCCGGTCCTTGGCCCTGGCGAGGCCGACACCGACCTCGCTCATCTGCGAGCCGAGGCCGGCCGCGGCCTCGTTCGCCTTCACCTGCGCCTGCGAGGCGGCGTAGCTGGCCTTGATGCTCTCCTTCTCGGTGCGGAACGCGGCTACCCTTTCGGCCAGGCGCCGTTCGTTGTCCTGCAGCTGCCCCTGCTGCTTCTGCAGGAGGGTGTACTGGTCACGGAGTGCGGCCACCTGGCCCTCCAGCAGGGAGCGGCGTTCCAGAGCGGTCCTGGCCAGGTCTTCCCGGCCCTGGTTCAGGGCGGAATCGGCCTGGTCGGCCAGCCGTTGGTGCCTGGCGCCCATCTCCTGGCCCTGCAGCTCGATCCGTTTCTTCGCGGTGGCAACCTCGGCCAGTCCCAACCTCACGTCCTGCAGCATCCGCACCAGCTGCTCGTAGCTGTCGTCAAGAGCTTCACGCGGGTCCTCCAGCCGGTCCAGGGTGCGGGAGGCCTTGCTCCGGAAGATGACACGCAGTCGGTTGGTGAAGGTCATGGGGTGCTCCTTTTGTCGAGCCGGTGCGCCGAGGTTTGCTGCATCGAGGTCCGCTCCGGCGTGGGCAACCCGTCCAGCAGGGTGAGGGCGTGCAACTCCGCGACACCGGCGTCGACGGCGGCGATCTCACGGTCCACGTCGGCGCCCAGGGTC
This sequence comes from Cryobacterium zongtaii, assembly GCF_002909375.1. Classification (GTDB taxonomy): domain Bacteria; phylum Actinomycetota; class Actinomycetes; order Actinomycetales; family Microbacteriaceae; genus Cryobacterium; species Cryobacterium zongtaii. Next base: position 327,962 of record NZ_PPXD01000007.1, on the reverse strand, counting down.
GTGAGGGTGTCATCGGTGCGCACACCGAGGCCGGCGGCAACGACGGAACGGACCCGCCCCACCAACCCGGTGATCTGGTCGACGCGCCGACTGGCCACCGGGAGGGTCTCTCGGAGCACGACAGGGTCCCGTTCGGTGGCCAGCAACAGCAATTGCGACTCCACTCTGGTGCCCTCGTTCCGCAACCGTCCGACGAGCCGCTGCAACTCACCATGCGGGCCTCCGCTCTGCACGGCGAGGTCAACCGCGGCCTGTCCACTGGCGAGCGATTCCCTCAGACGCAACCGAAGGCGGAGGATTTCGTGGTTCGGGCCGACACTCACCCGCGTGCGCACACGCAGCACGGCACCGTTGAGGGCCCGACTTCGCCGTAGCCGCCTGTACAGCACGCGTGCAATGACGATGACCGTGACGGTGGACACGACCATGATCGCAGCGAGGGCGATCAGGATCTCAGCGAGGACGCTCACGTCAACCACCCGCCTCGTCCGCTCGCCAGTGGCGGATTCTTAAGGACGTGCAGGGTCATATCTCCACCTTCATCCCAGGGCTGGTGCGGTGCCGTCCCGAACGACGGCACGCTCTACCGGGCAAAATACGCTCATTAGCGTGGAGTTGTCGGGGAATGCCCTGTTCTTGTCTGAACGCTCTCGTCAACCCGCGGCGACGCCAACGGCTCACCGCGGGCGGGACCATCGACTCTGGGCCCCCGCTCTACGATGGGGAAGTGAATGAGACCCTGCCGCCGTGCCCGGAATGCTCCAGCGAACTGACCTACGAGATGGGGGCGCTGCTGGTCTGCCCACTGTGCGGGCACGAGTGGGCGGCAGAGGCCGCCTCCGCCGGTGAGCCGGCGCAGGATGCCGCGATCACCGACGCTCACGGCAGCGTGCTGGCCGACGGCGATTCGGTGACCATCATCAAGGACCTCAAACTCAAGGGCAGCTCCACCGTCATCAAGGTGGGCACCAAGGTGCGCGGCATCCGCCTGCGCCAGGGTGTGGGCGATCACGACATCGAATGTCGAATCGAGGGAGTGAGCATGCAGCTCAAGTCCGGGGTCGTCAAGAAGGCCTAGCCCTCGGCCCGGCAGTCACGGGGGTCACGATTGCGGCCCCAGATTCCACCCCCAGTTTCCACCCCCAAGTGGGGGCCTTCGGATTACACTCCCCGATATGACCGAGCAGCAGCAGTACACCGTGGTGCGGGCCTTCCCTGGCTTCGATGTGCGCCGTTATCCGGACTGTGTTCTCGTGCAGGTGCAGGTCGACGGGGACTTCACGCGGGCGGCGAGCCGGGGCTTCCGGCCGCTGCAGAACTATCTCGCCGGCAACAACCTGTCGGCAACGACGATCCCCATGACGCCGCCGGTGCTGCACGAGCGGGCGGGGGAGTCCGCGCACCTGATCAGCTTCGTGCTCCCGGGTGAGTCGGACCCGGACCGCGCGCCCCTGCCACTGGACGAGAGGTTGCGGATAATCGTCCTGCCCGCCCACGAGGCCGCGGTCCTGCGGTTCGGCGGGGGCTGGAGCACGAAGAGATTCACCGATCACGGGCGTTCCCTGCTCGGGTCGCTGGAGGCCGCTGATCTCCTGCCGGACGGGCCGGTCTACTACGCACGGTTCGACCCGCCGTTCCGGCCCGGACTCCGGGGGCGCAATGAGGCGTTGGTGCGAGTGACCTCGGCCTGACGGGCGTCGATAATGGCTGGATGCCCCCTTCAGAATCCGCAGCCCGTTCAGACCAGCCATCGATCCCGGCCGCTCCCGTACGTTGTCCGTGCGGCAGCGGCAACAGTTACGACGACTGCTGCGGGCGCCTGCACCGCGGCGACGCCCGAGCCGCCACGGCCGAGCAGCTCATGCGATCGCGCTACTCGGCCTTCGCGGTCGGCGACGCAGGCTATCTCCTGCGCACCTGGCATCCGAGAACTCGGCCCGACTCCATCGAGTTGGACACGACTGTGCGGTGGATGCGGCTCGACATCGACCGGACCGAGCGGGGAACCCTGTTCGACACCGAGGGCGTCGTGGAATTCACCGCACACTCGCGTCAGGACGGCCGGCGGGCTCAGCAGCACGAAGTCAGCCGATTCGTCAAGGTGTCCGACGCCTGGCTGTACCTCGACGCGGCCGACTGAGCAACGGAATCGACCGGGCGTCGGGCGCGTCACGTCCAGATGGGAAACTGGACCCATGACCGCAACACTCGTCGCCAAGGCCCTGGCCGGTGGCTACGCCCACCGCACACTGTTCGATTCCCTCGACCTCACCGTCGCACCCGGCGATGTCGTCGGTATCGTCGGCGTGAACGGTGCGGGCAAATCCACCCTGCTGCGCCTGCTCGCGGGCCTCGACGAGCCGCAGGGCGGTTCCGTTGCCCTGTCGCCGGCGGATGCCTTCGTGGGCTGGTTGCCCCAGGAACACGAACGGGTGCCAGGGGAGACCGTGGCGGAGTACATTGGTCGTCGCACCGGCTGCGCCCAGGCGACCAGGGAGATGGACGCCGCTGCCGCCGCCCTGGCCGAACCAGCCGCACCGGGCGGGGCTGACCCGGCCGATGTCTACTCGGTGGCCCTGGACCGCTGGCTGGCCAGTGGTGCGGCCGACCTCGATGACAGGCTCCCTGCCGTGCTGTATGACCTCGGTCTTTCCCTCGACGCCGACGTGGCCGCGGACGCGTTGATGACATCGCTCTCCGGCGGCCAGGCCGCCAGGGTGGGACTGGCCGCCCTGTTGCTCTCCAGATTCGACATCGTGCTGCTCGATGAGCCCACCAATGACCTCGACCTTGACGGGCTCGAACGCCTGGAAGGCTTCGTCACGGGCCTTCGCGGTGGAGTCGTACTGGTCAGCCACGACAGGGAGTTCTTGGCCCGCTCGGTCACCAAGATCCTCGAACTGGACCTCGCCCAGGGCGCCAACCGGGTTTTCGGCGGCGGCTACGACTCCTACCTGGAGGAGCGCGAGACGGCCAGACGGCAGAAGCGCGCCGACTACGACGAATTCGCCGAAAAGAGGGCCGATCTGGTCGGCCGGGCCCGGACCCAACGGGAGTGGTCCAGCCAGGGTGTGCGCAACGCCATGAAGAAGTCTCCGGACAACGACAAGATCCGACGCAAGGCCGCCGCCGAATCCAGCGAGAAGCAGGCGCAGAAGGTACGCCAGATGGAGAGCCGCATCAGTCGTCTCGACGAGGTCGACGAACCGCGCAAGGAATGGCAGCTCGAGTTCACCATCGGCGCCGCACCGCGCTCGAGCAGCGTGGTCTCGGTCCTGAACGAAGCGCTCATCCGCCAGGGTGACTTCGTCTTCGGTCCGGTCTCCCTGCAGGTCAACGCGGGGGAGCGCATCGGCATCACCGGACCCAACGGCGCCGGCAAGACCACGCTGCTGCGCGCCCTGCTCGGCCGCCTGGCGCCCGATTCCGGTTCCACAAGCCTGGGCGCGAGCGTCGCCGTCGGCGAGATCGACCAGGCCAGGGCCAGCGTCACGGGCGAGCAGGCCCTGGTGGCCATCTTCGAGCAGCGGCTGCCCGAGCTCTCGGCCGGCGAGATCCGCACCCTGCTCGCCAAGTTCGGCCTCACCGCCGACCACGTCAGCCGACCCGCCGACGCCCTGTCACCCGGTGAACGCACCCGCGCCGGTCTCGCCCTGCTGCAGGCCACCGGCGTGAACCTCTTGGTGCTCGACGAACCAACCAACCACCTGGACCTCGCCGCGATCGAGCAGCTGGAACAGGCACTCGAGTCCTACACGGGCACTCTGTTGTTGGTGACCCACGACCGACGGATGCTCGCCACCGTGCGCCTCGATCGGCACTGGGCGGTCGAGGATGGGCGGGTGACCGAGTCCGTGTGACGGAAACCGTTTGATGGAGGCCGTGTCATCGAAGCCGTGACAGGCGTTGCGGCCGGGCTCTGAGGGTGCTGTCATGGATGTCGAACCGTGACGTAGATCAACGGAGGACTCCCGATGACATCGAGCACCTTCCCCGAGAACAGCACAGATCCCCGCCGGCTGGTTGAGGACCTGCGCACCGACGTGGAGGCAGACCTGATCGTCGACACCGACCCCGGCTACGACGACGCGAGGCGGGTGTGGAACGGCATGATCGACCGCCGGCCCCTGCTGATCGTGCGTGCCCGTGCTACCGGCGACATCGCGCCGACCCTGGCCCTGGCCGCCAGGCACCGGCTGCCCCTCGCCGTGCGCGGCGGCGGGCACAACGTGGCCGGCAACGGCACCGTCGACGCGGGGATCGTGCTCGATCTCGCCGCCCTCAACACCGTCGAGGTCGACCCGGACGCCCGCACCGTGCGGGCACTGGCCGGGGCGACCATGGCCGACATCGACCGGGCAACCGAACCCTATGGGCTCGCCGTGCCGCTGGGCGTGGTCTCCGCCACCGGCATCGCCGGCCTCACTCTCGGCGGCGGCGTCGGCTGGCAGACCAGGGCATACGGGCTGACCCTAGACGCCATGGTGGCGGCGGATGTCGTCACGGTGGCCGGGACGAGAGTGCGGGCCAGCGCGACCGAGAACCCCGAGCTGTTCTGGGGGCTGCGCGGCGGCGGCGGCAACTTCGGCGTGGTGTCCTCGTTCACCTTCCGGGCGCATCCGTTGCCGGCGCGGCCGGTGACTGGCAATTTCGTCTACCCGAAGGAGCAGTGGGCGGCGACGCTGGCGGCCTACGACGAGTGGACCAGGGACCTGCCAGACGAGCTGACCTCAATCCTCAGCGTGCTGGTGCCGCCGCCGGCCATGGGGCTCGGCTCCGAGCCGCTGATGCTGCTGGGCTTCGCCTGGGCCGGCACCGACACCGACAGGGCCCGGGAGGTCATCGACCGGATGCGCCGCGCCGCCCCGCCCGCGATCGAGGCCGACGAGCCGATGCCCTGGACCGCGTGGCAGTCCGCCGTCGACGGGGTCTTCCCCAAGGGTGTGCGCGGCTACTGGAAGAACACCTCCTTCGACAGTCTGGATCCTGCGGTGATCGATACCCTGCTACGCCGCGGAGCGGAGCAGACCTGGCTCGGCACCGCCTTCGATATCCACCACATGGGCGGCGCCTTCGCCAGGGTGGCCGAGGACGACACGCCGTTCCCGAATCGGGGAGCGCGGTTCTGGCTCAACATCTACGGATTCTGGACTGACCCTGCCGACGACGCCGAGCGAGTGGCCTTCGTGCGCGAGTTCGGCGCGGAGATGGCGGTGCTGGGCTCCGGCGGCACCTATGTGAACTTCCTCGGCGCGGAATCCGGCACCGACCCGGTGGCCCAAGCGCTGGCCGTCTACGGGCCGGCCAAACTGGAGCGACTCGCCGCCCTCAAGCGCGAGTACGACCCCGAGAATCTGCTGAGGCTCAACCACAACATTCCGACGACGGTCACCCGCACTGGGTCGCCCGGCGACACCGCGACCGGCGACACTCAGTAGCGACACGGAATAGAACGCCGGTGCGCCCCGTTGAGCCCTAGTATGCGTATGCATACAAACTGATCGGAAGGGCGCACCACACATGGCACCGAAACTGGAACTGGGTCTCGACACGTTCGGCGACGTCACCTACGGCGCGGACGGCAGCCTGCTCAGCCACGCCCAGGTGCTGCGCAACGTCGTCGCCGAGGCGGTGCTCGCCGACCAGGTGGGCCTGAGCTTCTTCGGTATCGGCGAACACCACCGCGAGGATTTCGCCGTCTCCGCCCCCGAGGTCGTGCTGGCCGCCATCGCCGGTCAGACCAGCACCATCAAGCTCGGCTCCGCCGTCACCGTGCTCAGCTCCGACGACCCCGTGCGCGTATTCCAACGCTTCGCCACCCTCGACGCCGTCTCCAACGGTCGCGCGGAGGTCATCCTCGGCCGCGGGTCGTTCACCGAATCCTTCCCCCTGTTCGGCTTGGAGCTCAGCGACTACGAGCAGCTGTTCGAAGAGAAGCTCGAGCTGTTCGCCGAACTGCTCAAGGAAGCGCCGGTGACCTGGTCGGGTAGCACCCGCGGCTCCCTGACCGAGCAGCGGGTGTTCCCGCCGACCGAATCCGGCTCCATCCGCACCTGGATCGGTGTCGGCGGGAGCCCGCAGTCCGTGGTGCGCGCCGCCCACTACGGTCTGCCGCTGATGCTCGCCATCATCGGTGGTGAGCCTCTCGCCTTCGCCCAGTTCACCGACCTGTACCACCGGGCACTCGACCAATTCGGCAAGGACCCGCAACCCATCGGCGAGCACTCACCCGGCTACGTCGCCGCGACGGACGAGCAGGCACGCGAAGAGATGTGGCCGCACTACCGCGCCATGCAGGACCGGATCGGCCGCGAGCGTGGCTGGGGCCCGGCCACGAAGGCCAGATTCGAGCAGGATGCCGGCCCCGACGGAGCTTTGTTCGTCGGCTCCCCGCAAACCGTCGCCACCAAGATCGCCAAAATGGCCACCGGGCTCTCGCTGTCCCGTTTCGACCTCAAGTACAGTCTCGGCACCCTCTCGCACGACAAGCTGATGACCAGTATCGAGCTCTACGGCACCGAGGTAGCCCCTCTGGTACACGAAATGATGGCCTGACGGGAATTTGGCGTGCCCCGGACGGGGTAGCGTGAACACGTGGGCCCGGCTCGGGCAAACCACCCACCTTCATCCTTTCGTTCTGACCTTCCTCGAGGAGTACACCGTGGAAACCTGGCCCGGATCTGCCTACCCGCTTGGCGCAACCTATGACGGAAGCGGCACCAACTTCGCCCTGTTCAGTGAGGCCGCCGAGCGGGTGGAGCTCTGCCTGTTCGACGAGAACGGCGCCGAGACCCCCGTCGAAGTCCGGGAATCCAGCGCCTTCGTGTGGCACTGCTACCTGCCGGAGGTGCAGCCGGGCCAGCGCTACGGCTACAGGGTGCACGGCGAATACAACCCCAGCGAGGGCAAGCGCGCCAACCCCAACAAACTGCTGCTCGACCCGTACGCCAAGGCCACCTGCGGCGTCATGGACTGGGACCAGGCACTGTTCTCGTACAACTTCGGCGAACCCGACTCCCGCAACGACGAGGACTCCGCCCCGCACATGATGCTCGGCGTCGTCGTCAACCCGTTCTTCGACTGGACCGGCGACCGCTCCCCGCGCACCCCGTACAGCGAATCGGTCATCTACGAAGCGCACGTCAAGGGCCTCACCCAGCTGCAGCAGGAGGTGCCGGAGTCCCAGCGCGGCACCTACGCGGCCGTCGCGCATCCGTCGGTCATCGAGCACCTGCAGAAGCTCGGCGTCACCGCGATCGAATTGATGCCCGTGCACCAGTTCGTCAACGACAGCACCCTGCAGGACCAGGGGCTGAGCAACTACTGGGGCTACAACACCATCGGCTTCTTCGCCCCGCACAACGCCTACTCCTCCAGCGGCGACCTCGGCCAGCAGGTGCAGGAGTTCAAGGGCATGGTCAAGAACCTGCACGCCGCCGGCATCGAGGTCATCCTCGACGTGGTCTACAACCACACCGCGGAGGGTAACCACCTGGGCCCGACCATCTCGTTCAAGGGCATCGACAACGCCGCCTACTACCGGCTGATGGACGACGACGGCCGGTACTACATGGACTACACGGGCACCGGCAACACCCTCAACGTGCGCCACCCGCACTCGCTGCAGCTGATCATGGACTCGTTGCGCTACTGGGCCATCGAGATGCACGTCGACGGTTTCCGGTTCGACCTCGCCAGCGCCCTGGCCCGCGACCTCTACGACGTCGACAAGCTGTCCACCTTCTTCGAGCTCGTGCAGCAGGACCCGATCGTCTCCCAGGCCAAGCTGATCGCGGAGCCCTGGGACGTCGGCCCCGGCGGCTACCAGGTCGGCAACTTCCCGCCGCAGTGGACGGAGTGGAACGGCAAGTACCGCGACACTGTGCGCGACTTCTGGCGCGGCGAGCCCTCCACCCTGGGCGAATTCGCCTCCCGCATCTCGGGCTCCGCCGACCTCTACGAGCACTCCGGCCGCCGCCCCGTCGCGTCGATCAACTTCGTCACCGCGCACGACGGCTTCACCCTCAACGACCTCGTGTCGTACAACGAGAAGCACAACGACGCCAACGGCGAGGACAACAACGACGGCGAAAGCCACAACCGGTCCTGGAACGCCGGAGTGGAGGGCCCCACCGACGACGACACCGTCCGCACCCTGCGCGGCCGCCAGCAGCGCAACTTCATCGCCACGATGCTGCTCTCACAGGGTGTCCCGATGATCCTGCACGGCGACGAACTCGGCCGCACCCAGCACGGCAACAACAACACCTACGCCCAGGACTCCGAGCTGAGTTGGATCCACTGGGACGAGGCCGACCAGCCCCTGATCGAGTTCACGTCCGCCGTGGTCCGCCTGCGCAAGGAGCACCCCACCTTCCGTCGCAGCCGGTTCTTCGACGGTCACCCCGGCAAGCGCGGCGAGGGCGACCCGCTGGCAGATATCGTTTGGCTGAACACCGACGGCCAGGAGATGCGCGCGGAGGACTGGGACGAAAGTCGGTCCCGCACCGTCAGCATGTTCCTGAACGGCCAGGGCATCCGGGAACGCGACTCCCGCGGCCGCGAGGTCACCGACGTCAACTTCATCCTGCTGTTCAACGCGGATGCCGAAGACGTCGAATTCACCCTGCCGAGCGCCGAGTACTCGCCCGCGTGGGAGATCGTGATCGACACCGGGGGAGAGGGCGCCGATTCGGAGCCCCGCCCGGCCGGTGCCACCCACACCGTGATGGGACGCTCACTCGTCGTGCTGCGCGAGTACCACGTGCCCGAGGTTGCTCCGGACCACTCCGTTGCCGCGTCGCTGGCAAGCCACCCGTCGCCGCCGACGTCCACGCTGACCCTGCCGGTGCTGCCGGTGCTGCCGGACCCGTACTCCTCGACCGAAGGACACGAGTAACCACCATGAGCATCCCCGTCTCTACCTATCGCCTGCAGATCACGTCGGCCTTCGATCTGGATGCGGCGGCGGGTGTGCTCGATTACGTCAGCCGGCTCGGCGCGGACTGGCTCTACCTCTCGCCGCTGCTCACGGCCGAGGAGGGCTCCGACCACGGCTACGACGTGATCGACCACGGCAGCATCGACCCGGCCCGCGGCGGCCCCGAGGCGCTCGCCCGACTGTCGGAGCGGGTGGCCGCGGCCGGCCGCGGCATCCTGGTGGACATCGTCCCCAACCACGTCGGCGTCCAGACGCCGCACAGCAACGCCTGGTGGTGGGACCTGCTCCGAGCCGGGCAGGGCTCCCGCTATGCCGAGGCCTTCGACGTGGACTGGCCCGCCGGCAACGGTCGGCTGCTGCTGCCCGTACTCGGTGACGGCGACACCGAACTCGACCAGCTCACCGTGGTGGGCGACGAACTGCGCTACTACGACAACCGGTTCCCGCTGGCTCCCGGCACCGCGGACGACGGCGCCCCCGCCGCCGTGGTGCACGACAGGCAGCACTACGAACTGGTCAGCTGGCGCCGCGCCGACACCGACCTGAACTACCGCCGCTTCTTCGCCGTGAACACGCTCGCCGGTGTGCGCGTCGAGGTGCCCTGGGTCTTCGACGAATCCCACCGCGAGATCCTGCGCTGGGTGCACACCGGCCAGGTGCAGGGCCTGCGGGTCGACCACCCGGACGGCCTCGCCGACCCGGCCGGCTACCTCGACAGGCTGCACGCCGCCATGCCGGACGGCTACCTGCTGGTGGAGAAGATCCTGGAGGGCCGCGAACAGCTGCCCAGTAGCTGGTCGACCCACGGCACCACCGGCTATGACGCCCTTGCCGACTTCGACAGGGTCCTGGTGGACCCGGCCGGCCAGGACGCCCTCGACACCCTGGAGGCCACCCTGCAGGGCGGCGCCGTCTCCTGGACCGAACTGGTCTATACCGGCAAGCGCGCCATCGCCGACGGCATCCTGCAGAGTGAGGTACGCCGACTCGACCGTCTGATCCCCGAGGTCCCCGATGCAGCCGACGCCCTCGCCGAACTGATCGCCTGGTTCCCGGTCTACCGCTCCTACCTGCCCGTCGGCCGCCACGAACTCGACACCGCCGTGCGACTTGCCCGGCAGCGCCGGCCCGACCTCGACGCCACCATCACCGCCCTGCTGCCGTATCTCACCGACCCCGCACACCCCGCGGCCGTGCGGTTCCAGCAGACCTCGGGGATGGTGATGGCCAAGGGTGTCGAAGACACCGCCTACTACCGCTACAGCCGGCTCACCTCCCTCAACGAGGTCGGCGCGGACCCGAGCGAGTTCGCGGTGCCGGTGGAGGAATTCCACCGCCGCCAGCAGACCCGGCTGGCCGTTGCGCCCGCCTCACAGACCACCCTGTCGACCCACGACACCAAGCGCGGCGAAGACGTGCGGGCCCGAATCTCGGTCCTGGCCGAGATCCCTGACGAGTGGACCGCTGTGCTCGGCGAGCTGCGTGCCCTGGCCCCGCTCGGCGACGCCCCGTTCGAGAACCTACTCTGGCAGGCCATCGTGGGCTCCTGGCCCGCCTCCACCGACCGTCTCATCGGCTATGCCGAGAAGGCGTCCAGGGAAGCGAACCTCTCTACCACCTGGACCGCGCCCAACGACGACTTTGAAAACCGGATGCGCGCCCTGGTTCGGGAACTCGCCGAGGACGGGCCCCTGACCCGCACCGTTACCGCCTTCGTCGACAGGGTGAAGCAGGCCGGCTGGAGCAACTCGCTCTCCCTCAAGCTCATCCAGCTCACCGCGCCCGGTGTGCCCGACGTCTACCAGGGCAGCGAACTCTGGGAGATGTCGCTCGTGGACCCCGACAACCGCCGCCCGGTGGACTACACCGTGCGCCGGGACTACCTGGACCGCGTCAGCGCGGGCTGGCTGCCCCCGATCGATGAAACCGGCGCCGCGAAACTGCTCGTCACCACCCACGCCCTGCGCCTGCGCCGTGATCGGCCGGAGCTGTTCGTCCGGCACGCACCGGTCGAGGCGTTCGGCCCGGCCGCCGCCCACGTGGTGGCCTACGACCGCGGCGGCGCCGTGACCGTCGCCACCCGGCTGCCCGTCGCGCTCGCCCGCACCGGCTGGGGTGACACCACGATCATGCTCGCCGGGCACGACTGGCAGGATGCTCTCACCGGCATCCGCTTCGCCGGCGGCCAGGTGCGTCTGGCCGACCTGCTGTCGCGCTATCCGGTTGCGCTGTTGATCCCCGCGAGCATCACCGCACCCACCGCTATCGAGGAGGCCACCCCGTGACGACAGACAACCCCGACGTCGTCGCCGTTCCGATCGACGTGTGGGCGCCCGCCGCCGAGACCGTCGGGCTGGTGGCCGGCGACGCCACCGCGCCGATGACCCGCGGCGACGCCGGCTGGTGGCACGGCAGCCTGCCCGGCAGCGCTGACGGTGTCGACTACGGCTTCCTGCTGGATGGCGCCGGCCCGTTTCCCGACCCGCGATCCCGCCGCCAGCCGCACGGCGTGCACAACCTCTCCCGCAGCTTCGACCCGGCCACGCACACCTGGCAGGACGACGCCTGGACCGGTCGTCAGCTCGCCGGTGCCACCATCTACGAGCTGCACATCGGCACGTTCACCCCCGAGGGCACCCTGGAGGCCGCGGCCGGCCGGCTCGACCACCTCGTGTCACTCGGTGTCGACTTCGTCGAGCTGCTGCCGGTGAACGGCTTCAACGGCACTCACAACTGGGGCTACGACGGTGTGCTCTGGTATGCCGTGCACGAGGGCTACGGCGGCCCGGCGGCGTACCAGCGGTTCGTCGATGCCTGCCACGCGGCCGGCATCGGCGTGATCCAGGACGTCGTGCACAACCACCTGGGCCCCAGCGGCAACTACCTGCCCAACTACGGGCCCTACCTCAGCGACGCCGAGGGCAACACCTGGGGCGCCTCGGTCAACCTCGACGGCCAGGACTCCGACGAGGTGCGCCGGTACATCATCGACAGCGCGTTGATGTGGCTGCGCGACTATCACGTCGACGGCCTGCGGTTGGACGCCGTGCACGCCCTCAAGGACCACTCCGCGGTGCACCTGCTGGAACAGCTCGCCGGCGAGGTGGCCGTGCTCAGCGCCTCCGTGGGCCGCCCATTGACCCTCATCGCCGAATCGGACCTCAACGACCCCAAGCTGATCACCCCCCGTGAAGCCAACGGGTACGGACTCGACGCCCAGTGGAGCGACGACTTCCACCACGCCGTGCACGTCGCCCTCACCGGTGAGACTGTCGGCTATTACGCCGACTTCGCCCCCCTCGGCGCCCTGGCGAAGGTGCTCACCCGCGGGTTCTTCCACGACGGCACCCTGTCCACCTTCCGCGGCCGCCACCACGGCCGCCCTGTCGACACCGAACGGATGCCGGCCTGGCGGCTGGTCGTCGCCTCGCAGAATCACGACCAGATCGGCAACCGGGCCATCGGCGACAGGCTCAGCGCCCAGCTCGACACCGGCCAGCTGGGCATCGCCGCCGCACTCACCCTGCTCGGCCCGTTCACCCCGATGCTGTTCATGGGCGAAGAGTGGGGGGCGCGCACACCGTGGCAGTTCTTCACCTCGCACCCAGAGCCTGAACTCGGCCTGGCCACCGCAGAGGGCCGCATCGGCGAGTTCGCCCGGATGGGCTGGGACCCGGCCGTGGTGCCCGACCCCCAGGACCCGGCCACCTTCGAGCGGTCAAAACTGGACTGGTCCGAACTGCAGCGTGGCGATTCCGGTCGTCTCCTGGCGTTCTACCGTGACCTCGCGGGTCTCCGTCGCCGGCTCGCCGACCTGACCGATCCACGGTTCGCGCGGGTCGCGGTGGCCTATGACGAGGCGGACGGCTGGCTGTTGCTGTCCCGCGGCGAGACCGAGATCGTGATCAACCTTTCCGCGACCGCTCGGTCCGTTCCGGTTGCCGGGCAGAGCGTCCTGCTCGCCTTCGCGAACAACGCCGAAGCGAGCCCCCGGCTCGACGCCGGCCGGGTGTTGCTGCCGCCGCACTCGGTCGCGGTCCTCGCCTAGGTCCATCTACCCGCCAGCTCCACTCGCCAGTACCACTGACCATCGAGGAGGACCCATGGGCCATTTCCTATCCACGGAGACGGCGGCTGCGCTGGCCCGGCTGACGGAGCTGGACGCCAACGCGGCGGCTCCGCCGCTGGAGCGGATGCGGGCCATTCGTGCGGTACTTCACCACCTTGACGCCGACCCGGCCGCGCTGGCGAGCGTACGCGACGCCCTGTCCGATGGAGCGGGCTGGCCCGAGATCGCGGATGCCGCCGGGCTCAAACCCACCGCGGCCAAGTGGCGCTGGCAGGGCACCGACTCCGACATCGCGGCCCGCCTGGATGCCGGACGCAAGCGCAGCGCGCGGCCCAGCAGCGTTCCGACCGACCTGCCCGGGCACTCGGTGGCCGAGGCTGCCGGATTGCTCGGCGTCAGCGTTCAAGCGGTGTACCTGCAGGTGAGCAGAGGTAAACTGGTCAGCCGCACCGTCGAGCTGGCGGATGGCCGCAGTTACAAACGCGTCATCCTTCCCGGGGACGCGCTACCCTCGACGACAGAATCCGCGGAAACTGACCCCGAAAAACCAACCCCCTAGACGACGACCCCCGCAACGACGATCCCCTCAACGACAGAGCCTTGAGACATCACCCGAGCTACCGAAACCCACCCACGGAGTGACCATGACCGATCAGAGCTATGACCCGTTCGACCGAACGTTCCCCCTCGACACCTCGACCACCACAGAACGCCTGCCGATGCCGGGCACTCAGCCCGCCGGCGACGGGCCGACGGGTGACGGGCCGGTCGACCCCGCAGAGTCCCCGGTCCCCAACCGGACCAAGACCCGAAGCCGCACCCTGCTCTCCGACCTTAGAACGGGGCCGCCGCAGCGGGCCGCACTGGTGGTTCTCGTAGGCATCGCCGTTCTGACGATCGCGTTCATCATCATGATCTTCGTGAACGTCTCCAACGAGAGCATCATCGCCTTGGCCGTCATCGCCACGCCGATCGCCTCGATGGTGGCGGCGTACTACGCCGTCACCCTGAGCATCCAGCAGGTCGCCACTGAGCGTGCCGACAAGGAGAAGGCCCTCGCCAGGCTCACGGCCGTCGAGGCCGGTGCCCGCGAGACCGAGGTGTGGGCCTCCCAGATGGAGTCCGGGCTTCGGGTCGCAATGGCCAAGCTCGATGGCGCCGGTGTGTCCACCGTCGCGGTGACCCGGGCGGCCGGTACCCCGGACGACTTCTTCTAGGCGGTTCAGCTCAGCCCAGTCAACGCCCGTCGGCGCCGCCAGGTTGCCCGGTCGCGCGATCCCTCGCAGCGAGGGATCGGCCGGCACGAAGGTAGTGCCGCATGGGGGCCTGCCGCAGCCGCGTCGGCAGGCGCGGATAGATCAGACGGATGACGCCGATCACGGCGTTGTACCTGCGCTGGCGTCCGGGCGACCAGGGCAGGTCGAAGAGGGCTCGTTCGTCGGGCTGCAGGAGCCCCGTGGTGACCAGGCGCCCCAGCGGCATCGCCAGGCGCAACCAGACCGGTCCGGTGGTGGGGTGCAGCAGTTGCCTGGCCACCGATCGGGTCGTCTCGTCGGTCGCCAGGCCGGACGTTGCGCGGCTCCAGTACGCCGCGAAAGCCTCCCGGTCCGCGGGCCACAGCCCGGGCGGTACCTGAAGGGCGGTGCCGAGCACGCCGTAGTCACGGTAGACGGACTCGGCGTCGGTATCCGTGAGCGGTCCGTAGACCAGCTCGTGCACACGGGTCGCGGATTCGTACAGGGTCGCGGCAACCCAGAGCTGCAACTGCGGATCGAAGGCGTTGTACGCCGGGGCGCCGACGCTCTGGCTGCCGTGCACCGGGCGATGGGCCAGGGAGACCCGGCGCACGGCCGCGGCCCGGTCAATGGGCGAGCCGCAGGTGACTGCGTATACGTAGGAGAGCGTGCCGCTCAGTCGACTCAGCGGTCGGGTCGCGAAGTCGCTGTGCCTGGCGACGCCGTGCCCGACGGCGGGGTTCGCGAGCTGTAGGAGGATCGCGCGACCGCCGCCGAGAACCAGAACGCTTTCCGGGGCCACATCGTGGATGCTCAGTGCCGGGCTCGACAGGGACGCCGGACTGGACGGGGACGCTGTCGGCATCGTGGACTCCTCTTGACAGGCCGAGCCTACTTCCCCGCCGAGGAGTCGGGTTCTCCGTGCGTTCCTGAATCGTTCACATCTTTTCTGGTCGGTGATGGAATATCCTGTAGTCCTATGCGCTTGCATATACCTGAGGGCAGCGAATCCACCGCCCCCACGGACTTGAGGAGCACCATGAGCGACATCACCACCACAACCATCCCGGGCTACAAAGCGGGAACCTGGACCATCGACCCCACGCACAGCGTCGTCGGCTTCAGCATCCGTCACATCATGATCAGCAAGGTCAAGGGCACGTTCGAGACTTTCAACGCCACCTTCGTCACCACCGAGAACCCCCTCGAGACCAGCGTCACGGCGTCCGCCGTCGTCGCGTCCATCAACACCAACGAGGCCAACCGCGACGGCCACCTGCGCACCGGCGACTTCTTCGACGCCGAGACCTACCCGACCATCGACTTCGTGTCGACCGGAGTGCGCGTCGTCGGCGGCGACTACCTCGTGGACGGCAACCTCACCATCAAGGGCGTCACCAAGCCCGTCACCTTCGACTTCGAGTTCGGTGGCTTCGGCGGCGACCCCTACGGCAACTACAAGTTCGGCGCCACCGCCACGACCCAGGTCAACCGTGAAGACTTCGGTCTCACCTACAACGCGGCCCTCGAGACCGGCGGCATGCTGCTGGGCGACAAGGTCACCATCACCCTCGAACTGCAGGGTGCCCTCCAGGCCTAAGCACTCGGCATCGCGCAACGGGGATCCCACCAGTGGGGTCCCCGTTGTTGTGTCTGGGTTGTGTTGTCTCTGTGTGCGGTTCCGCCCGTCACCCGGCCACCGGTTCGTCCGGCGTCGGCCGCAGGACCCCGAGTCGTCGCAACACCAGGGCGATGAGCGGATCAAGGGCGAACAGGAAGAACGCGGGGGAACCGACCAGCGTCGCCAGCAGTACGACGGCGAACGACTGTGAAAGCGCGCTGACATTGTTCACCCGTGCGTTGTGAACGGCGGTGGCGGATGCGCCATGCACGAGCTGTCTGCGGGGAGAGCTGGCGTGGAACCACTGCCAGGTGCTGAAGAGCAGGATCACGAAGAAGTTCAGGGGTAACAGCGTGCGGCCCAGCAGGTACCGGCTGAGTTCGTCGTTGAGACTCGTCGTGAACGGAACCAGGACCACGCCGAGAAGGCGGAAATTGTTGAGCCAGATGATGGTGGTATCCACACGGGGGATGAACTCGAACTGACGCACGTGAATGAGCCACAGCAGGCTGAGCAGCAGAAAGCTGATGACCACGTTCAGGATGCTCGGTGCCAAGGCGTTGACCTGCCGTAGGAACTCGGCGTTCGACGTCACGACGCCGATGCTGTCCACGGAGACGTTCAGCACCAGCAGCGTGGCCGCGATGGCGAAGACGCCGTCAGTGTACGATTCCAGCCGCCGGGTGGACAGAACCGTTCGCCGGGCCGTCGTCGCCGTGGTCGGCGCAGCGTGGCGCTCGGGCTCCGGGCTGCTCGACATGCGGGCAGCCTACTCGCCGGTGATCTCCTCGCGCACCCGTCGCAGGTCCTCCATCAGGGCGCCGATCAAGATCCAGTGCTGGGGATGTGGAGTCATGATCATCAGCGGCGCCGTCAGGGCGAGCGGCTCGATCCCCGGAGCCGCCGAGGCGGACGGCTTCCCGTCCGCCGGCACGGTGAGCAATCGCAGATCGTGCGCGGCCCTCTCCAGCTCGATGGCGAAGGCCTGCACGGTGGGCTCGAGGTGCAGGCTGTCGTCGTAGTGGTCCCGCAGCGCTCTCGTCATGCCCAGTGCCCGGGTGACCAGGGGCACCAGGCGGGCGTAGAGGTCGGTGTCGGCGTCGAGAACCTCGCGGTGCCTGCTTTGGCGGGGATTGAGTGTCAGGCTCTCCTCGGCCTGGCTGATGGCCCGTTCGGCCTTGGCCAGCATGGGCCGCAGTAGTCGGGCCTGGATCATCAGGCTCTCCAGATCGGCGTACTTCTGCGGGCTCAGCAGCGCGGTGGCCACCCGGTCGAAGGTCGCGGCCACCTCCAGGGTGAGCCGGGTCACCGCGTCGTGTGCGGGCGTGAGCAGCACCGGCGGAACGATCAACGCGTTGACGATCACGGCGATCGCGGCACCCAGGATGGTCTCGATGATGCGGTCCCTGGCGTAGGTCGGTGTCGCGGCACCCAGCACGAGGACGAGCATCGCGCTGATCGGGATCTGATTCGCCGAGCCAGGCGACAGCTTCAGGGCCCAGGCCAGCAGGATGCAGAGCACGATCGCCGCCAGGACGATCCAGCTGTCCTGTCCGAACCACAGCCCGATGCCCAGAGCGACCAGGACTCCGCCGACGACGCCGAGGCTGCGTTCCAGGGCCCGTCCCAGGGACTGGTTGATGCTGGGCTGCACGACGAAGATGGCGGCCATCGCGGCGAAGATGGGCAGCTCGCCGGGCAGGAGCCACAGCGAGATTACCCAGGCCAGGACCACGGCGACCGAGGTCTTGAGGGTCTGCAGCAGCGGGATCCGTCTGGATACTCGCAGGCTGGTCGTTATTCGCACTGTCATAGGGTACAAGGCCCGACGGACCGGACCGATCACCGGTCTCACCACGGCAGGCTAGGGCGCGGCGGGCACGGTCGGTGAGGCCGGAAGCACCTGCACCGGGCGGCCGAGGAAGCGGGCGTATTCGTGAAGGGCCCGATCGGTTCCCGGGAGCGATGCGGCGCCCTGCGGGGTGAACGGCGCGGGGTGCACCGTGATCGCCCGGGGCTGCCAGTCGCGCCGCCAGGTGCCGAAAATGCGGCCGCCGCGAACCAGGACGGGCAGGAAGATCCCGTTCTTGCCCGGGACGACCCTGGTCAGGTTCTCGGGTTCGATCGCGAAGCTGCGATCCCGATAGCCGAGCAGGTATTCATCGAAGCCCGGCAGGGCCAGCACGGCACTGGGACCGCGCCCCGGCGCGGCGCGGCCCAGCGGTCCGAGATCTGAGCTCTGGGGGAGCAGGTGGCTCACTCCGTCGACGTCGAGGGTGTTGAGCTGCCCTCCCGCAACGGCCAGGGCGGTCTTGGCGTCGCTCATGGTGAGCTGGGACCACCAGGCGAAGTCGGTCAGGGGAGCCGGCCCGTGTCCGGCCAGGTAGCGCAGCAGGTATTCGCCCAGTGCCTGGTCGCGTTCGAGCTGCCGGGGGTGCGGGACCCAGTCCGAGAGCAGCACGAGCATCTGTTGGGCGTCGAGCTGCCGGCCCCAGCAGAGGGTTCCCGACTGGGCGAGGTGCCAGATGAGGTGATATCCCCGCTGGCCGTCTGTGCCGATGCCGTGGCGCTCCAGCAGTGCCAGGAAGGCTGCCCTGGTGAGCTCCCGTCCGCCGCTGAGGGCATTCTCGGCCACGGTGCGGGAGCGTTCGATGGTCGCCTCGTCCAGGCCCAGGTCGCGGCGCCGGGTTGCCGCACCGGCCCAGAGCCTGGCGGTGGTGAGTCCGAGCATCCAGGCCAGGTCCGGTCCCGGCACCAGGTGCAGGGTTCCCCGCATCGGCCAGGAGCGCACGATCCTGGCGGAGTCGATCAGCGTGTCGATGTCGGCGGAGGTGCTTCCGGGGGCCCGCACGGCAACGGCCCACTTCGCCCAGCGGAGGTCCTGCGCCTGCACGGCCAGCATGCGGTCGACGACCTGGGCGGGCTCGGTGATCGACCCGGTCAGCGCCTGGCTGGCCAGGCGACGCCGGGTGATGTCGGAGCGGGAGGCACGCGTCATGGAACCGCAGCCTATGACTCAGGTGAGGATCAGGCCAGGTCGTCGTCGGTTCGTGCGCCGAAGACTATCTCGTCCCAGCTGGGCATCGATGCGCGGCCGCGGCGACCGGTCTGACCGGTGCGTGTTTGGCCCGTGGCGGCCTGAGTGGCCCACACGTTGCGGGTTTCCTCGGGGGCTGCGGTGGCAGCCTCGGCGACCGGGGGAGCCTCGTTGACCAGGCGGATCCCGGACTCGGCCGGTGCCCGCTCGGTACGGCGGGTATCCACCACTGGTGTGACGGGCGTTTCGGTCTCTCCGGCGGCCGCTTCCCGTTCGCCGCGGCGGCGGCGAAGCGACTCGAGCAGGTCCGCGGTCTCGCTCAGGCTTTGCGGCGGTTCGGCCGCTCGCTTGATGGCGGCCTTGGACACGGCCTCCGTCGTACCGGCGGAACGGGCGTACGGCACCGGATCGTGCAGCGGAGCCGTGTCGTTGAGGATGTCGTCGGCCAGGGATTCCTTGAAGGTGAAGGCGCCGCTGTCGAACCGGCTCACGTCGGCCAGGCTGGTTTCGGCGCCGACGGCACGCAGCCGGGGGATCAGGGCACCCTTGAGCTCGCCCTGCTGGGAGAGCGCAATGGCCTCACTGCCGATCGGCGAGAGGGTGTTCTTCTTGGGTTCGAAGCCCCACCGGGCGTCGTGGTCGATGTCGTCAGCCGTGAAGGCGAGCTTGACGATCCACCCGGCGCCGGGTTCCTTCCAGCTGGCCCAGCGTTCGTTGGACGCACCCAGGGACGCCAGGCGTTCCCGGATGACGCTGCCGAAGTTGGCCTGCTCGTCGATGGGATCGGGTTCGATCGCGGTGTGCACGGGTACGCTCAGCGCGCTCGACACTATGTATTCGCGTTCGGCGACCACCGGTCCCTCGAACCGCTTGACGAAGTCCAGCGACGCACCGGTCACCGCAGCGACGTCCTCCGCGGACATGCCGGCACGGATGTGCGCCTGCACCTCCCGGGGCGACAGTTTGGGCCGAACGGACGCATCCGTTTGGGTTTGGCGAAGCCGGGACTGGAGAACCGCATCGATGGGGATCCGAAAGCGATCACCCTCCTCTGACGCTGCAAGCAGCGCGCCGTTCTCGACTCCGATAACTTTCAAATCCTGCATGGCGAAAGCCCTCTCGCGATTACTGATGGCCCAACCCTGCCATGCAATCTGGCATTTTTCGGGGAATACTGCGGGCGTGCCGGAAGTTGCTCCCATTGCCAACCTGAAAGGTTGGTGATTGGTTTGCTATTCCGCACGGATTGTTGCAAACTATGGCCGCCGATTTCGTTTATCGGCGTTAATGAAATGGATGGGCATGGCAACCGATTACGACGCACCGCGAAAGACCGAAGACGACTCAGAGTCGATTGAGGCCCTCAAGGAGCGTGTACCCGACAAGATGTCTGGTGTCGTTGATGTTGACGACTCCGACAACCCCGGTGGCTTCGACCTCCCGGGCGCCGATCTGTCCGACCTCGACCTCGACGTCGTCGTCCTGCCCCCGCAGGCCGACGAGTTCACCTGCGTGGAGTGCTTCCTCGTGAAGCACCGTTCGCAGATGTCGCACGAGACCAAGCTCGGCCCGGTCTGCCTGGAGTGCGACGCCTAAGCGCGCTTAGTTACTTGATGCTGGCCGTCGCGATCCATTGATCGCGGCGGCCATTTTCTGTGGTCGGCGGCTGGAGACCAGCCAATACGGCGCCGGATCGGTCGGGTCTTCAAGCGGGATCCGCACCACGGGTGCGATCCAGCCACGGATCAACAGCCACGCGCGGGCATCCAGCTTCTGGCCACGCTCGAGAGTGGCGTCCGCAGCCTCGAGGGGGACGGCCTCACCGAGCAGGCGGGTTTCGATGCGCGCCCGGCCGGCGGTGAGGACACCGTCGGACACCGAAACCGTCGGCGACGCCAGCACCAGCAGCAGGGCGCTGCCGAGGTAGAGGCCGGCGCCGGTCAGGATCCCCGCCAACACCGAGATCGGCAGGAAGACCAGGAGGCTCGCGGGAATCACAAGCGCAGTGATGATGAAGAGCCATGGGGATGGCCAGAGTTTTTCGCGATAATCGGGCATGGGTCTATTCGACCAGATAACTGCACTACCCTCGACACGTGGCTGAAAGCGTCGAAGTCCTGATTACCGCGTCCGTTCTCCCGACATACGCCCATCCGGGTGACGCCGGAGCCGACCTGCACGCCTCGGAGGCCTTGGTCTTGGCTCCCGGTGAACGGGCCCTCGTCGGCACCGGTGTGTCGATAGCGTTGCCGGACGGATACGCGGCCTTCGTGGTCCCCCGCAGCGGACTGGCCGTCAAGCATGGGATCACCGTCGTGAACTCGCCGGGGACCGTTGATGCGGGCTACCGGGGCGAGGTCAAGGTCTGCCTGCTCAACACCGACACCGTCACCCCGTTCCCCATCAACATCGGCGACCGCATTGCCCAACTCATCGTGGTTCCGGTGGCCCGGGCGGTCTTCGTTCCAGTCGAGCGGCTGCCCGGCAGCATGCGTGGCGAGGGCGGCTTCGGCTCGACCGGCGTCGCGCCGGGCGCTCCTGCGGACCGCGCCCCCCAGACCGAATCGTCCGCCCCGACGGACGCCCACCGAAGCGGAGAAACCCTGTGAGTGACAAAGTGAACCCCGACACGCGCTCAAGCACCGACGAAACGGCCGGCACCGACGGCGCCGAACTCGCCGGAGCCGAGCAGCAGGTCCCCGACATGCACGCCAAGTCAGCTCCGGTCGACCGTGACGTAGACGGTCCCCTCGACGAGTCTGAGGCGAACCCGGTCCGCCCATACGTCGATCTCGGTGGCGTGAAGATCCTGCCGCGCGAGGGCCTGCACCTCCGGCTCGAGATCGAAGAGGGCTCCAAGCGAGTCGTTGCCATCGGCCTGGACTATGCCGGTTCGACCCTGCAGGTGCAGCCCTTTGCGGCGCCGCGTTCCAGCGGCCTGTGGCAGGAAATCCGCGCCCAGATCGCCGACCAGATCGCCAAGCAGGGTGGCTCGACCACTCCGCGCGAAGGTCCGTTCGGGCCCGAACTCGTCGCCGAGATCCCCGTCGCAGCCGGCCAGGGTCCCGCGGGCACCACCCGGTTGGCCCGTTTCATCGGCGTGGACGGCCCGCGCTGGTTCCTCCGCGGCGTCATCGCCGGCGAGGGTGCCATCAACCCCGAAGCCGCAGCGCAGATCGAAGACCTGTTCCGCAGCATCGTCGTGGTGCGCGGTTCGGCCCCGATGCCGCCGCGCGACCTCATCCCGCTGCGGATGCCGGCCACCCCGGCCGGTAAGCCCGAACCCACCGGCACCTGATCCGTCAGGTGCACTCACCGAAAGTCACCTGATGACGGATTCCCTCTCCGGGCCAGAACCCGAACCGCGTAAGACGTCCGACGGCACCGACGGCACTGACAGTGCCGCCAGAGCCGGTGCCAACAGTGCCGGCAGCCCGGCAGAGCCCGCCGGCGCCCTCGCCGACAGTATGGCCGCGGCGGCCCGCCGCGCCGGGTTCAGTCCGGCCGCAGACGGGGAACCCATCAGCGGCCACGCGCTGCTGGCTGCCATGGGCGGCATCCGCGGCCTGGTCGAGGCCGTCCTGCCGGGCCTGGTCTTCCTGGTCACCTACACCCTCACCCGTGAGCTGATTCCGTCCCTGATCGCTCCGGTGATCATCGGGGTGATCTTCTTCGCGCTCCGGCTGGCCCGTAAACAGACCGTCACCCAGGCCGTCGGTGGACTCGTCGGAATCGGCCTCAGCGCCGTGCTCGCCCTGTTCACCGGCCGCGCTGAAGACTTCTACCTGCCGGGCTTCTGGACCAACGGTGTGTACGGAGCGGCCCTGCTGGTATCCGCACTGATCTGCTGGCCGCTCATCGGTGTGGCCGTCGGGTTCTTGATGGGGGAGCAGCTCGCCTGGCGGGCCGACCCGTCCAAACGACGGGTGCTGACAATTCTTACCTTCATGTGGGCGGGACTGTTCATCCTGCGCCTGGCCGTGCAGCTTCCCCTGTACTACGCCGGCAACGTCGAGTGGTTGGGCGCGACCAAACTGCTCATGGGGATCCCGCTGTATGCGCCGCTTCTTGTGGTCTCCTGGCTGATGGTGCGTTCCGTGTACGCGGCGACCGCCGCACAGCGGCCGATGCTATAGTTATCTCGACGTCAAGATAGTTTGCGGTAAGGCTACCCTTGCTGGCAGAACCCGGCGTCAGTTGGTCAGGATTGAGGATCGCGGACGGGTTCCCGTCGGTTTCCACAAAGGAGAGGGCATCGTGTCTGCTGTTAATAGTTTTGGAGCTCGGGACACCCTGCGCGTCGGTGCGACGGACTACGAAGTCTTTCGCCTGGACGCCGTCAAGGGATACGAGAAGCTGCCGTTCAGCCTCAAGGTGCTGCTGGAGAACCTCCTCCGCACCGAAGACGGCGCCAACATCACCGCGGATCACATCCGCGCACTCGGCGCGTGGGTTCCCACCAGCGATCCCGACACAGAAATCCAGTTCACGCCAGCTCGCGTGATCATGCAGGACTTCACCGGCGTGCCGTGCATCGTCGACCTCGCCACCATGCGTGAGGCCGTCGCCGACCTCGGCGGCGACCCCAACAAGATCAACCCGCTCGCCCCTGCCGAGCTCGTCATCGACCACTCGGTCATCGCCGACCTGTTCGGCAGCGAGAACGCCCTCGAGCGCAACGTCGAGATCGAATACGAGCGCAACGGTGAGCGTTACCAGTTCCTGCGCTGGGGCCAGACCGCGTTCGACGACTTCAAGGTCGTCCCGCCGGGAACCGGCATCGTGCACCAGGTCAACATCGAGTACCTGGCCCGCGTCACCTTCACGCGCGAAGTAGGCGGCGTCCTCCGCGCCTACCCCGACACCTGTGTCGGCACCGACTCGCACACCACGATGGTCAACGGCCTGGGCGTGCTCGGCTGGGGCGTCGGCGGCATCGAAGCCGAGGCGGCCATGCTCGGCCAGCCCGTGTCGATGCTGATCCCCAAGGTCGTCGGCTTCAAGCTCAACGGCTCCATCCCCGCCGGCGTCACCGCGACGGATGTTGTGCTCACGATCACCCAGATGCTGCGCCGCCACGGCGTTGTGGGGAAGTTCGTCGAATTCTACGGCGAGGGCGTCGCCCAGGTGCCGCTGGCCAACCGCGCCACCATCGGCAACATGAGCCCGGAGTTCGGCTCCACCGCTGCCATGTTCCCGATCGACGACGTCACCCTCGGCTACCTGCGTCTCACCGGCCGCAGCGAAGAGCAGGTCGCACTCGTCGAGGCGTACTCCAAGCTGCAGGGCCTGTGGCACGACCCCGCACAGGAGCCCGTCTTCAGCGAGTACCTCGAACTCGACCTGGGCACCGTCGTACCGTCGATCGCCGGACCCAAGCGCCCGCAGGACCGGGTCGAACTCAGCAACGCGAAGTCGCAATTCGAGATCGACCTGCAGAACTACGCCACGCACGACCTGTCCATGGTGGACGCGGCCGTCGAGGCATCCTTCCCCGCCTCTGACCCGATCGGTTTCACCGCCGAGGACGAGCAGAGCGCCCACCAGGTTTCGCACCAGCACGTGAGCCACGCTCCCGTCTCGGTGTCGAGCCCGGTTCCGATCACCACGGCCGACGGGGCGAGCTACACGCTCGACCACGGAGCCGTCGCCGTTGCGGCCATCACCTCCTGCACCAACACCTCGAATCCGTCGGTCATGCTCGCCGCGGGCCTGCTGGCGCGGAACGCCGTGAAGAAGGGCCTGAAGTCCAAGCCCTGGGTCAAGACCACCCTGGCGCCGGGCTCCAAGGTCGTCACGGACTACTACGCCAAGGCCGGCCTCACCGACGACCTCGAGGCCCTCGGCTTCTACACCGTCGGCTACGGCTGCACGGTCTGCATCGGCAACACCGGACCCCTCATCAACGAGGTCTCCGCCGCGATCAACGACAACGACCTCGCTGTCACCGCGGTGCTCTCCGGAAACCGTAACTTCGAGGGCCGCATCAGCCCGGACGTCAAGATGAACTACCTGGCCAGCCCGCCGTTGGTCATCGCGTACGCCCTGGCCGGATCGATGAACTTCGACTTCGACACGGATGCCCTCGGCCAGGACACCGAGGGCAACGACGTGTTCCTCAAGGACATCTGGCCGGACTCCGCCGAGGTGCAGTCCACCATCGACAGCTCGATCGACACGGCCATGTTCACCAAGGAATACGGTGAGGTCTTCGAGGGAGACGAGCGCTGGCGTTCACTGCCCACGCCCGACAGCGAGGTCTTCGAGTGGGACCCCAAGTCCACCTACGTGCGGAAGCCCCCGTACTTCGACGGTATGACGCTGGAGACCAGCCCGGTCGCCGACATCGTCGGCGCGAGGGTGCTCGCCAAGCTCGGCGACTCGGTCACCACCGACCACATCAGCCCGGCAGGCAACATCAAGGCCGACAGCCCGGCCGGTGCGTACCTGATGGAGCACGGCGTCGACCGAAGCGACTTCAACTCCTACGGCTCGCGCCGCGGTAACCACGAGATCATGATCCGCGGCACCTTCGCCAACATCCGGCTGCGCAACCAGCTGCTTGACGGCGTCGAGGGCGGTTACACCCGCGACTTCACCAAGCCGGATGCGCCGCAGTCGTTCATCTACGACGCCAGCCAGAACTATCAGGCCGCTGGCACCCCGCTGGTCATTTTCGGCGGCAAGGAATACGGCTCCGGCTCGTCTCGGGACTGGGCGGCCAAGGGCACCAGCCTGCTGGGCGTCAAGGCCGTCATCACCGAGAGCTTCGAACGCATCCACCGCTCGAACCTGATCGGAATGGGAGTGGTCCCGCTGCAGTTTCCCGCCGGCGAGTCCTGGGTGACCCTGGGCCTGGACGGTACCGAGAGCGTCTCGATCACCGGTATCGAGGAACTCAACGAGGGCCGCACGCCCAAGACAGTGCACGTTGTCGCCACCCCGACCGAGCACTCCGCTCCGGGCAAGGCCGTTGTCGAGTTCGACGCCGTCGTGCGCATCGACACCCCCGGCGAAGCGGACTACTACCGCAACGGTGGCATCCTGCAGTACGTGCTGCGCTCGCTCGTCGTCTAACCGGGAATTCGCAGAATCGCCGCAGACTGGCGCGTAGACTCGGGGAATCCGAACTGCGCGCCAGTTCTGCGTCGGCGTGAGCCGTTCGTTGCAACAAACGTGAAAGGTAGTGCCCATGACCCTTCTGGAGACGATCCACGGTCCCCGGGACCTTGACGGCCTCACGAAGGACCAGCTGGAAGAGCTGGCTGCGGAGGTTCGCGCCTTCTTGGTGGCGGAGATCTCGAAGACCGGCGGGCATCTGGGCCCCAACCTCGGCGTGGTCGAGATGACCATCGCCATCCACCGGATCTTCGATTCGCCGCGTGACGCCATCGTCTTCGACACCGGTCACCAGTCCTACGTGCACAAGATGCTCACCGGACGGCAGGACTTCAGCCGGTTGCGCCAGTCCGATGGTCTGGCCGGCTACCCGCAGCGCAGCGAATCCGTGCACGACATCGTCGAGAGCTCCCACGCGTCGAGCTCGTTGTCCTGGGCGGACGGGATCTCCCGCGCCTTCGAGATGACCGGGCAGAGCGACCGGCACGTCATAGCCGTCGTCGGCGACGGCTCGCTCACCGGCGGTATGACCTGGGAAGCGCTGAACAACATCAGCGACGACAACAACCGGCGCCTGATCATCGTGATCAACGACAACGGCCGCTCGTACGCGCCCACCATCGGCGGCATGGCCAGGTTCCTCAACACCGTGCGCCTGCGCCGCAGCTACCGGGCCGCCTACCTCTCCAGCCGGGAGGCCTTCGACCACATGGGCGCGCCGGCTCGCGCCATCTTCCGCGGCGTGCGTGGCGGTCTGCACGGCTTCCTCAGCCGGTTCTCCAACAACGAGGCGCTGTATTCCAACCTCGACATCAAGTACATCGGGCCGGTGGACGGCCACGACATGGAGGCCATGCTCGAGGCGCTGCGCCAGGCCAAGGACTACGGCGCTCCCGTGATCGTGCACACCATCACCCAGAAGGGCAAGGGTTACGACCCCGCCGTGCAGGACGTCGCCGACCAGTTCCACGCCGTCGGCGTCATCGACCCTGAGACCGGTGAGCCCACCGAATCCGCGGGAGCACCGTCCTGGACCTCGGTCTTCGCCGATGAGCTGCTGAGCCTGGCCACCGACAATCCGAAGCTCGTGGCGATCACCGCGGCCATGCTGCGCCCCACCGGTCTGCACAAGATGGCCGAGCGGTTCCCCGAGCGGGTGCACGACGTCGGCATCGCCGAGCAGCACGCGGTGACCAGCGCCGCCGGGCTCGCGTTCGGTGGCCTGCACCCCGTCGTCGCCCTCTACGCCACCTTCATCAACCGTGCCTTCGACCAGGTCTTGATGGATGTCGCCCTGCACAGGGCCGGCGTCACCTTCGTGCTCGACCGGGCCGGGGTCACCGGGCCGGACGGTCCGAGCCACCACGGAATGTGGGACCTCGCAATCCTGCAGGTCATCCCGCACATCCGACTCGCCGCACCGCGCGACTCCACCCGACTGCGGGAAGAGCTCGCCGAGGCGGTCCTCGTGGACGACGCGCCCACGGTGCTGCGGTTCCCCAAGGGCAGCACCGGCGTCGAGTTCGACGCCCTCGAGCGTCTGTCCGACGGCGTCGACGTGCTCCTCCGCAGCAGCCAGCAGGACGTGCTGATCGTCACCGTCGGTCCGATGGCCGGAATGGGCCTCGAGGTCGCCGAGCGGCTCGCCGCCCAGGGCATCGGTGCGACTGTCGTCGATCCGCGCTGGGTGGTCCCGGTGCCCCAGAGCATCATCGAACTCGCCGCCCAGCACCGCATCGTGGTGAGCATCGAGGACGGTATCCGGGTGGGCGGCATCGGCACCCGCATCCGTCAGGACCTGCGCGAGGCCGGCGTCGACACCGCCGTCACCGAGCTGGGTCTGCCTGACGAGTTCCTGGACCACGGCACCCGCGCCGAGATCCTCGAGCGGGTCGGCCTCACGCCGCAGCACATCGCCAGGGACGTCGTCGCGATGGTCCTCGGCAGCAAGCTACCGCACGCCCGCCCCCTGCCGGCCGACGCCGACCGCCCCGAAACCGGCACCGTCCCCCTGCAGCGCGCCCCCCGCGACTGACCGCCTCACCCGCCGCCCGTCGGTATGTTCCGCGAAAGCGGCCCTGTGGTCACCTCCACCACGTCGAGGCGACCACGCGACCGCTTTGGCGGATGGTTATGGCCGGATCAGGACACCGCTTGACTTAGAGTGCACTCGAGGTTTTAGGGTTGCAGCATGACCCCACCCGACGAACAACTTTCGATCTCCGAGGTCGCCGAGCGCACCGGGCTGAGCGCCCATACGCTGCGGTACTACGAGCGAGCGGGCCTGATGCTCGCACCCATCCATCGGGCTGCGTCCACCCACCGGGCATACTCGGCGCGGGACGTGACCTGGATCACCTTCCTGACCCGGCTACGCAGCACCGCCCTGCCGATCGCGCAGGTCAAGGAGTACGCCGACCTCGCCCGGCGCGGCGAGGACACCACGCCGGAGCGCCTCGAGCTGCTGCAACGCCACCGGATCGCCGTCGTGGCACAGCTCGCCGAGATGCAGGCGAGCCTCGCCGCCATCGACCACAAGATCTCCCTCTACGCCGAAAGGACCACAGCATGAAACACATCACCCTGGGTACCAGCACTCCACTCGAGGTCGGCCGTCTCGGCCTGGGCTGCATGGGAATGTCAGCGTTCTACTCCGGCGCCGGCACCGACGATGCCGAGTCGATCCGCACCATCCGCGGAGCCATCGACCTCGGTGTCACCCTGTTCGACACCGCCGAAATCTACGGCCCGTACCTCAACGAGGAACTCCTCGGCCGGGCGCTGACCGGGCGCCGCGACGACGTGGTCATCGCCACTAAGTTCGGTACCATCCAACACCGCACCGACGGCTCCAGGGGACTGGACGGCAGTCCGGAGAACGTGCGCTTGTCCGTCGAAGGGTCACTGGCCCGCCTCGGTACCGATCACATCGATCTCTACTACCAGCACCGGATGGATCCGGGCGTGCCCATCGAGGACACCGTCGGTGCCCTGGCCGAGCTCATCAGCGCCGGCCTGATCGGTCACTACGGCCTGTCGGAGGCGGCGCCGGACACCATCAGGCGGGCCCACGCCGTTCACCCGGTCACGGCGCTGCAGACCGAGTACTCTCTGTGGAGCCGCGAGCCCGAGACGGAACTGCTGCCCCTGGTGCGCGAGCTCGGGATCGGTTTTGTGCCGTACTCGCCGCTCGGTCGGGGCTTCCTGACCGGCGCCATCCGTACACTCGACCAGCTCGACGAGGATGACTTCCGGCGCAGCAATCCCCGGTTCGCCGGCGCCAACCTCGCCGCCAACATCCGCATCGTGGAGCAAGTCGACGCTGTCGCGACGGAACTCGATGCGACGCCGGCCCAGGTGGCCCTGGCCTGGCTGCTTGCTCAGGGCACCGACATCGCCCCGATCCCCGGTACCAAGAGGGTGGGCCGGCTCGAGGAGAACGTCGCGGCGGATGCGCTTGTGCTCAGCGCTGCCCAGCTCGCAACCTTGTCCGCGATCGACGCCCCGGTCGGAGACCGTTACGCCGACATGAGCCCGCTGAACCGGTAGCCCGCATCTGTTCCCGAAACGGACAATTGTGGCCGGCGCACCGGCCACAATTGTCCGCACGGGCAACAGGTGTTGTGCCCTGAGCGGCTAACTCAACACGGGAGTGCTGCTCGCCGTTGCCGCGGAGCCGACGCCGCGCACCATCGGGGTGTGGAACGTGCCGCCGAAGACCCGCTCGCTGGCGCCGACCCTGTCGAGGTACGGGGTGATCCCGCCCATCTGGAAGGGCCAGCCGGCGCCGAGGAGCATGCACAGGTCGATGTCCTCCGGCGCGTGCACCACATCGTCATCGAGCATCCGCTTGATCTCGTCAGCGAGGCCGTCCTCCACCCGGCGCAGGATCTGCTCCGCCGTGATGGGCGTCGTGCCGCCAGCGACGATCTTCACCGCACCCTTGTCGAAGCCGGTGACCTTGCCGCTGGAGTTGCGCTCGAGGATCTTGCCGTGCTCGGCCAGACGGTGCAGGTTGGTGCTCTCGAAGAACCGGTCGGGGAATGCCGCGTGGTGGGTGTCCAACACGTGCGCGCCGACCTTGAGGCCGACCAGCTCGAGCAGCTCGAACGGGGTCATCGGCAGGCCGAACGACGCCAGGGCGCCGTTGACGACCTCGAACGGTGTGCCGGTGTCGACGGCGTGCATGGCCTCGCCGAGCAGCTTGGCCAGCACCCGGTTCACCACGAAGCCCGGGGTGTCGCGGGTGATGACGGCGTTCTTCCGCAGCTTGGCGGCGATCACCATCGCGGTTGAGAGGGTGGCGTCATCGGTTGCGGGGGTGTTCACGACCTCGATGAGCGGCATCACGGCGACCGGATTGAAGAAGTGGAAACCGACCAGCCGTTCGGGGTGGGCCAGCTTCGCGCCGATCTGCTCCACCGACAGCGATGACGTGTTGGTGGCCAGCACCGCGGTGGGGGAGATGTGCTTTTCGATTTCGGCGAAAACGTCCTGTTTCACCCCGAGCTCCTCGAAGACCGCTTCGATGACCCAATCGGCGTCGGCGAAGTCGGCCTTGTCGGTGGTGCCTGTCACCAGGGCGCGCAGCCGGTTCGCCTCGTCGGAGCTGATCCGGCCCTTGTCCTGCAGGGTCTGGATCTCACCGTGGATGTAGGCCACTCCCTTGTCGACCCTGGCCTGGTCGAGGTCGGTGATCACGACGGGTACCTTCAGCCGGCGCACGAACAGGAGGGCGAACTGACTGGCCATCAGGCCTGCGCCGATGACACCGACTTTGCCGATGGGGCGTGCCAGGGTCTTGTCCGGGGCGCCGGCCGGGCGCTTGGCGCGCTTCTGCACCAGATTGAATGAGTAGATGCTCGCGGGCAGCTGATCGCCGGAGATGAGGTCGGCGAGGGCTTCGTCCTCCCGGGCGAAGGCCTCGGCCTTGGTGCCGGTGCGGGCCGCCTTGATCAAGTCCAGTGCCGCGTACGGCGATGCCGCGACGGTGCCGATGCGGGACTCGAGCATCTTGCGGGCGATACCGACGGCCGCATCCCACTTGACCATGCGCTCGATCTTGCCGGGCGCGTTGGGCCGGCTCACCGAAACGCTGCCGGCGATGACACCGTCTGCCCACCGGATGGAGTTCTCCAGGAAGGTCACCGACCCGAACATTCTGTCGGCGATGCCCAGCTTGAGTGCGTCCGCGCCGGTCAAGGTGCGGTTGTTCTTCAGCGGGTTCTCAACGATGACCTTGAGGGCATTCTCGATGCCGATCAGGTTGGGCAGCAGGTAGGAGCCGCCCCAGCCGGGGATCAGGCCGAGGAAGACCTCGGGCAGCGCTATGGCCGGGACACTCGCGTCGACGGTGCGGTAGTCGGCGTTCAAGGCCACCTCGAGGCCGCCGCCCAGGGCGAGACCGTTGATGAACACGAACGACGGCACCCCCAAGGTGCTCAGCTTGCCCAGGGCGAAGTGACCGAGCTGAGCGAGCAGCTTGCCCACCTCGCGGGACGGGATCTCGCTGACTTTACTGAGATCGGCTCCAGCGGCGAGGATGAACGGCTTGCCCGTTACGGCCACGCCGTGGATCTCACCGCGTCCGGCGCGGGCGGTGAGCTCGTCCATGACGGCGCTGAATTCCAGGAGGGTGACCGGGCCGAGCGTGTTGGGCCTGGTGTGGTCCCGCCCGTTGTCCAGCGTCACGAGGGCGAGGGTGCGGCCGCCGGAAAGCGGGACGTCCCGGACGAGCGAGTGGGTGACGACTTCATCACCAGACACCACGATGAGCGGGGAGAAGTCCACGGTGGCGTAGTCGATGGGGGTGCTGGTCTTGTCGGTCATCGCTTGGCTGCCTTCTTGTTGAAGTGCGGGTTTTCCCAGATCACAGTGCCACCCTGGCCGAGGCCTATGCACATGGCCGTGACGCCGTAACGCACCTCGGGGTGTTCGGCGAACTGGCTGGCGAGCTGGTTCATCAGGCGCACGCCCGACGACGCGAGCGGATGCCCGATGGCGATGGCGCCGCCGTACTCGTTGACGCGGGGATCGTCGTCGTCTATGCCGAAGTGCTCCAGGAAGGAGATCACCTGCACCGCGAACGCCTCGTTGAGTTCGAACAGGCCGATGTCGGTGATCGACAGACCGGCCTTGCGCAGCGCCTTCTCCGTGGAGGGCACGGGGCCCAGCCCCATCACCTCAGGCTCGACACCGGCGAAGGCGAAGCTCACGAGCTTCATCTTCACGCTGAGGCCGAGCTCCTTAGCTGTGGCGCCGCTGGCCAGAAGACAGGCGGTGGCGCCGTCGTTCAGGCCGGACGCGTTGCCGGCGGTG
Source organism: Cryobacterium zongtaii (assembly GCF_002909375.1). Lineage (GTDB taxonomy): Bacteria > Actinomycetota > Actinomycetes > Actinomycetales > Microbacteriaceae > Cryobacterium > Cryobacterium zongtaii. The sequence continues at coordinate 295,622 of NZ_PPXD01000007.1, read as the reverse complement.
ATGCGGCCGTGCGGCCGGAACGGCGTCTTCAGGCCGGCGAGGCCCTCGAGGGTGGTCTCGGGGCGCGGCGCCTCGTCGCGGGTGGCGAGGCCCCAGCCCGCGGCGCTGCGGGTTGCCACGGACACCAGGTCCGGCTGAATCTTGCCCGCTTCGTACGCGGCCGCGACCTTCTGCTGGCTGCGCAGGGCATACCGGTCGGAACGGTCCTTGGTGTACTCGGGGAACCGGTCGTGGATGCGCTCGGCGGTCGCGCCCATGTTGAGGGCGTCCTCACTGACCAGGCGTTCGCTGAGGAACCGGGGGTTCGGGTCGACCCCGGCGCCCATCGGGTGGCGACCCATGTGTTCGACTCCGCCGGCGATGGCGAGGTCGTATGCGCCGAAACCGATCGCGGCGCCCATGGTGGTGACCGAGGTCATCGCCCCCGCGCACATGCGGTCGATGGCGAAGCCCGGCACCGAGACGGGCAGGCCCGCCAGCAGGGCCGCGGTGCGACCGAGAGTCAGCCCCTGGTCACCGGCCTGGGTGGTCGCCGCGATGGCAACATCGTCGATGCGTTCGCCCGGCACGTTCGGGTTGCGTTCCATCAGTCCGGTGATCGCCTTGACGACCAGGTCGTCGGCGCGGGTATTCCAATACATACCCTTCTCGCCGGCACGACCGAACGGGGTGCGAACCCCGTCCACGAAGACGACTTCAGTTCTCTCGGCCACTTTGCCTCCATCACTCAAAACAGGTATCGCACGATCCTAGGGTGACGGAATAACCGGTGTGAATCCTTTGACTGTTCCTACGACTCAGCGTCGGCGGCAACGGACGCGCTTTGGTGGACTTCCACAAAGGCATCAGCGATTAGTTGTGCAGTGGCCTCAATCTGCCAGGTTCTCGCACCGAGACCGGCGAGGGCCTCGCCCACGGCATCGGCACCGGCAGGCTCCGGCGGCTGCCAAGCCACGCGACGCAGGTGGTCGGGGGTGAGGAGGTTCTCCAACGGCACCGCGCGCTCCTCCGAGGCCGCCGTCAGGGCGGCCCTCGCGGCCTTGTACCGCAGGTCGGCGTCGGGATTGCGGTCAGCCCAGGCGCGGGGCGGCGGCAGTGCGTCGCCGTTCGCCTTCACCGAGGGCAGGTCGACGCTGGCGAGGCCACGCAGGATGGCCTGCCACCACCTGTCGAGCTCGGTACGGCTGGCGCGACCGTTGAACTCGCGAAGCTCGGCGAGAGCGTTCCGGTTCGCGGGCAGCAGACGTGCTGCGGCCACCAGCGACGCGTCGGGAACCAAACGGCCGGGGGAGACGTCGAGCTCCTGGGCGAGGGTGTCCCTGGCGACCCACAGCTCGCGGGCCACGGCCAGGTTGCGCTGGCCACGCACGGCGTGCAGGCCGGACAGGCGGCGCCAGGGCTCCGCGCGGGCCGGCTTCGCTTCCTTGGCGAGTACCGCGGCGAACTCCTGGTCGGCGATCTCGGTTTTGCCGGATTCCACGAGCAGGTCGACCATGCTGTCACGGAGGTCCGGGAGCAGCTCCACGTCCAGGGCTGCGTAGACCAGCCAGCTTTCGGGCAACGGCCGGGTCGACCAGTTGGCGGCGGAGTGTTCCTTGGCTAGGTGAATGCCGAGGAGTTCTTCGACGACAGTGCCGAGTCCCACGCGGGGCAGGCCGAGCAGGCGTGCGGCGAGCTCGGTGTCGAAGATGCGGGTGGGGTCGAGGCCGACCTCGCGGAGGCAGGCGAGATCTTGACTTGCTGCATGCAGGATCCATTCCTCGTCGGCGAGGGCGTCGTTGAGTTCGCCGAAGTCGCCGATAGCCGGCGGATCGAACAGGAAGGTGCCCGCATCCCGGCGGAAGATCTGGATCAGGTAAGCACGCTGGGAGTAGGTGAAACCCGATGCCCGTTCCGCATCGATGCCGATCGGCCCGGTTCCCTGGGCGAGCACGTCGAGTGCCGCCAGATAGCCTGTGCGGGAGTCGATGACCTGGTGGGTGACCACGGGTCGGTCAACCACGGGATGCACGATGTGCCGAGAGATACGCGACGCTGGTGAGAGTCGGCGCAGTGCTGGTCAGAGGCGTGTTGCCCATGCCTAACGCCGTGTTGCTCAACGCCCCGGGGTTCATCCCCGGGCTGGTTTCGGTTCCGACTGCATTTCCTGCCATGACGTTCATTCCCGCGGTCTCCCTGCCGGCGCGTTCAGCGCCCGGCGCATCGAGGCCGGCGAAATCGCCACCGGCCGTTTCCCTGCCGGCAGACTCGCGGCCGCCGGCGGCCACTCCCAGCGTATGCAATCCCGGGCCGGTTCGCAGAACAGACGAGGCTGACGGCCCGATCTGGTCCACCGGGCCCAGCGTGATCCCTGAGCTGCCCTGTTCTTTCGAGCCCTGTTCTTTCGAGCCCTGTTCTGACGAGCCCTGTTCTGACGAGCCCTGTTCTGACAAGCCCTGTCCTGGCGAGCCCGGTCCCGTCGAGCCCGGTCCTGACACGCCATGGTCAGCACCCGGTTCAGAGGAGCGGGGTACCTCAGCGCTGGAGGGACGCCCATGCCGAGCGGAGGAGGACGAAGAGGACGAGGAACGGGAGGAAGAAGGGTGGCCGTGACGGGGCGGGGCGGGCAGCTCGCTGGCGGGCGGGAGGCCTGCGAGCATGCACAGCAGCTCACCCCAGCCTTCGACGTGTGCGGCGAGGTCGTTGTCCAACGGACTCCATGACGCCCGCAGCTCGATCTGGGCGCCATCGCCCTGAGCGGCGAGCTCACCGAAGCCCGAGGAGAGGATCTTGGTGGCGGTGCCGGAGGCGGCGGTGTAGTTCGCACCTCGGGTGTCCAGGGCATCCACCAACCAGGCCCAGGCGACCTCGGCGAGGAACGGATCGACTCCGATGTCGTTCTCGAGGGGCGCCTGCGCGAAGCAGACGACGCGGAAGGGTCCGCCCCAACTTTCGGGTTCGTCGGGGTCGTAGAGCAGAATGAAGCGTCCGGTACCGAAGTCGGAGTCGCTGCCGTGTCGCACCGGCGTGACATCCGCAGACAGTGCCACGGCATACGGAGCGAGGTTTCCGGGGGCCGAAATCTCGGTGACCACCAGCTCCGGGCGCGGGCTGGAAGAACGGATAGCGTCGAGCGCCGCGGCAAACTGCGCAGGGCGCTGGGGCTGATCCTCTGAATCGGGCACGTCTGCAGACTAGAGTTTTTTCCGTGGGGCTGGTGCGAGGCACGCCGAACAGCGAAGAGGTAGGCATGACAGGGATCGGTACACGAGCAGAATCCACGCGCGGCCTGGCGTCGGCGGGGCTGGTGATCGCGGGCGGCGCCGTTGCGGTGAGTGCCGCCGCAGCTCTGGCGGTCGGTGTGCTGGCCGGTGTCATGGCGCGCCGCATCGTGACCCCGCCCACCAAACGCGCCGACGATACGAGGGTGTTCGACGTCGACCTCGACGCCGGCACCATCACCCTCGAAGCGACCAAGGACGCGGTCCTTCCCGGTGACTACAGCTTCTGGTTCGCCGGTGACTCCGGACACGCGCGCCTGGGTGCCATCGAGTCTCGCGCGGCGAAGACCGTGACCCGCCGCATCCTGACCGTGGACTTTGGTGACCTCGGCTCGGTGACCTCGGGACGGCTGGGCGGCTACTCTTTCCTCGGGCCGTGGGACCTCGGGCTCGAGTTCTCCAACGTGACGGTGCCGACCGAGCTGGGTGATGCTCCTGCCTGGCTGATCCCCGCGTCAGAACCCTCCGGACGCTGGGTGATCCAGGTGCACGGCCGTGGGGTCCGTCGGCACGAGACGCTTCGGGCCGTTCCCGTGTTCAACGCCGCCGGTTACACCTGTCTGCTGGTCTCCTATCGCAACGATGGTGAGGCGCCGCCGAGCGCCGACGGCCGGTTCGGGCTCGGCGACACCGAATGGCGGGACGTTGAGGCCGCCATCCAGTTCGCCGTGGAGAACGGAGCGACCCAGATCGTGCTGATGGGCTGGTCGATGGGCGGGGCGATCGCCCTGCAGGCGGCTACCCGCGCGAAGCACGACGGTCGGCTCACCGGCATCGTGCTCGATTCGCCCGTGATCGACTGGGCGGATGTTGTGGCCTACCAGGCGCTCACCCTCCGGCTGCCGAGGGCGGTGGTGCGCGGTGCACTGGTGGTGATGGGGCGCCCCTGGGGACGAATGGTCACGGGGATGCATCTCCCCATCGACTTCCCCCGACTGGACTTCGTGTCCCGGGCGAATGACCTGAGCCTGCCGATTCTCATCCTGCACAGCGACGACGACGGCTACGTGCCGTCAGCACCGTCCCGAGCCCTGGCCGAACGGCGACCAGACATCGTCACCCTGGTGCCGTTCGAGGTGGCCAGGCACACCAAACTGTGGAACTACGATCCGGCCGCCTGGAACGCGGCCATCCTCGGCTGGCTCGGCACGCTCGGGTCGGCACACCCCGCCGTGACGGCGGCCGGATACACCGGCGACCGGTAGGCCTCGGCCCTCGGCGGACGCAGGCCACGCTAGCCCAGGGCGGACTGCCGTTCGCGCAGCTGACGCTTGGTTCGACCCAGCATGGCGGTTATGCCACGCAGCCGGAGCGGCGAAACGGCCTGGGTGAGGCCGATCGACTGCGGATAGTCATCCGGAACGGCCAGGACCTCGTCGACGCTGAGGCCGTCCAGGCCCTGAGCGAGGATCGAGGCGAAGCCCCGGGTGGTGGGCGACTCCGCAGGCGCCGTGGCATAAAGGTGTACGGAACGGTCGTCGTCAACCTCGACGAAAATGAACACCGGCGACTGGCACTCCACGACACGTTCGAACAGGTCGGGATGGTCGCGGTACTTCTCGGGAAGGTCCGGCAGCTCGTTGGAGAACTCCAGCAGCAGCATTAGGCGATCCGGTTGTTCGAGCGCGAGGAAATCCTCGCGGATCTCGGCAAGCTGGCTGGGAAGGTCGACGGTGCTCATCGGGGTTCCGGGGCGGTTCCGGGGGCTGTGCCCTGCACGATCGGGACCCGTACCGCGCTGCCCCACTCTGTCCAGGAACCGTCGTAGTTGCGCACGTTCTCGAGTCCGAGCAGGTGGGTCAGCACGAACCAGGTGTGGCTGGATCGCTCGCCGATGCGGCAGTAGGCGATCACGGGCTCGTCGCCGGTGAGCCCGGCCTCGTCGCGGTAGATGGCGTCGAGCTCGGCACGGGGCCGGAAGGTGGCGTCCTCGGCCGCGGCACGGGCCCACGGCACCGACACCGCCGAAGGGATGTGGCCGGCCCGGAGGGATCCCTCCTCAGGGTAGGCGGGCGCGGTGGTGCGTTCGCCGCTGTATTCCTCGGGCGAGCGCACGTCGATGAGCGGGTGGCCGAAGTGGGCGAGAACGTCGTCCTTGAACGCGCGGATGGGGGCGTCTGCCCGCTCGACGACAGGGTATTCGGCCGGTTCGGCCGCCTCGCGGTCCGTGCTCAGTTCGCGGCCCTCGGCGATCCACTTCGCCCGGCCGCCGTCGAGCAGGCGCACGTCGTCGTGGCCGAACAGGGTGAACACCCAGAGGGCATATGCCGCCCACCAGTTGCTCTTGTCTCCGTAAATCACCACGGTGCTGTCGCGGCTGATGCCCTTGCGGCTCAGCAGGCCGGCGAAGCCGGCCCCATCGATGTAGTCGCGCTCCACGGGGTCGTTGAGGTCGGTGTGCCAGTCGATCTTGACTGCGCCGGGAATGTGGCCGGTCTCGTACAGGATGACGTCTTCGTCGGATTCGACCACGACCAGGCCGGGGTCGCCGAGGTGGGCCTGCAGCCAGTCGGTTGACACCAGGCGATCGGGATGCGCGTACGCCGCGAACGTGGCTGACGGATCTGTTTCGACGGTCATGGTTTCCTCCCGGAGGGCTCGTGAACCTGGACGACGGCGCGGCCCTGGTGTGCGTGCATTTAGGCTGGTGGACAACCTGCGCGCAGGTCTCCAAGGTACAAGGCAGAACCCCCCACCGAAATTCCACCAGGATGTCGGGGACAGACAGGAACCGGATGTCAAACATGGTCAGTGCGACCCAAAAGTTGCCCCTTCGACTCGTCGACAGGTCGCCATCCATCACCGGTGCGGAGATCGTCTCGGAGCTGGTGCCGCCACCGCAATTCGAACACGCCTCATTCGAGTCCTACCGCCCTGACCTGGACTATCCGTCCCAGCTCGAGGCGGTGGAGCGGCTGAACACCTTCGCAGCGTGGCGGGCCCGACCGGGCGGTTTCTTCTCCCGCACCCGCAAGGCCAAGGCCGAGTTGCCCGGCATCTACCTCGACGGCGGCTTCGGCGTCGGCAAGACCCACCTGCTGGCAGCGCTCTGGCACGGTGCACCCGGTCCCAAGTACTTCGGCACCTTCATCGAGTACACGGCGCTGGTCGGCGCCCTGGGCTATGCCGAGACCGTGACCCAGCTCTCCGGCGCGAAGCTCATCTGCATTGACGAGTTCGAGCTCGACGATCCGGGGGACACGATGCTGATGACTCGGCTGCTGGGCGAGCTGATCGCCTCCGGCACCCGGGTCGCCGCCACCTCCAACACGCCGCCGAACTCGCTCGGCGAGGGCCGGTTCGCGGCGGCTGACTTCCTGCGAGAGATTCAGGCCATGTCCGCGAACTTCGAGACCGTGCGCATCGACGGCCTCGACTACCGCCGCCGGGATGCGTCCGGGCACGCCGAGGCCGTTCTGCCCGAGGAGTTCGACCGCCTGAACGAGGCACTCGTCGAGCGGGGCTCCAGGGTGACGTGTGACGATTTCGGTGCGCTGATGCGCCATCTCAGCACGGTGCATCCGTCGAAGTACATCAAGATGATCGCCGACGTCGACGTGATCGCCCTGCGCAACGTCTACCTGCTCACCGACCAGACCGATGCGTTGCGCCTTGTGGCCTTCATCGACCGGGTCTACGACGCCGAGATCCCGATCATCGCCAGTGGACTGCCGCTACACGACGTCTTCGATGCCGAGATGCTGGAGGGCGGCTACCGCAAGAAGTATCAACGCTCCCAGTCCCGGATGGTGGCTCTCACCACGGGCGAGCTGCCGCCGCACGCGGAGTGAGCGGGCTGCAGCGAAACACGCTCTTAACGTTCTCGCCGATTGCGTAACCTCCCCGAAACACGACGGTACGGCTGGTGAAACGTCTGGGTCGGAGACTGAGTTGCGTACCCAGGACTGCCCGGCACACTCGTCTGCGGCTTTCGCGGTACTCCGGCTAACTAGTGTGAGGACAGATGATGGACACTGGCAGCATTGCATGGGGGTTGACGGCAACCGCGCTGGTTCTGTTCATGACTCCGGGAGTCGCGTTCTTCTACGGCGGCCTGGTCAAGGCCAAGAGCGTCGTCAGCATGATGATGATGAGCTTCGGCGCACTCGGGCTGATCACCGTCCTCTGGATCCTGTACGGATTCAACATGAGCGTGGTCGACGGAGCCAGCCAGTTCGCGGGCAACCCGTTCAGCGACTTCGGACTCGGGTCACTGGCCACGGGTGAGACCGGCAACCTCGATCTCCTCGGCGCCACCTACGGGGCGACCTTCGCGATCATCACCGTCGCCCTGATCTCCGGAGCCGTGGCCGACCGCGCCAAGTTCGGTTCCTGGATGATCTTCGCCGGTGTCTGGGCCACCCTGGTCTATTTCCCGGTCGCGGCCTGGGTCTGGGGCGGCGGCTGGATCATGAGCCTCGGCGAGACCCTCGGCCTGCCCGGCGTCATCGACTACGCCGGCGGTACCGCCGTGCACATCAACGCCGGCGCTGCTGCCCTGGCCCTTGCCCTCGTCCTCGGCAAGCGGATCGGCTTCCAGAAGGGCATCACCAAGCCGCACAACGTGCCGCTGGTTCTGCTCGGTGCCTCGATCCTGTGGTTCGGGTGGTTCGGCTTCAACGCCGGGGCCGAGTGGCTGAACGGCCTCGCCAATGTCGGCCTGATCGTGGTCAACACCCTCGGTGCGACCGCCGCCGCCATCCTCGGCTGGCTCATCGTCGAAAAGATCAAGGACGGCAAGGCCACGTCGGTCGGCGCCGCATCCGGTGCCGTCGCCGGCCTCGTCGCCATCACACCGGCCTGCGCCAATCTCGAACCCGGTTGGGCCCTGCTCCTCGGTGTCGTCGCCGGTGCCGTCTGCGCCATGGCCATCGAGATGAAGTTCACCTTCGGCTTCGATGACTCGCTCGACGTCGTGGGCATCCACCTCGTCGGTGGCCTCATCGGCACCCTGTACCTGGGCTTCTTTGCGATCGGCACCGGCATCTTCGTCGGTGGCGACCTCGGCCAGCTCACGGTCCAGGCCATCGCGGCCTTCGCGGTCCTCATCTACTCGTTCGTCGTCGCCTACCTGCTCGGTCTCGCCATCGAAAAGACCATCGGCTTCCGGGTCAAGAATGAAGACGAAGTTGCCGGCATCGACACCTCGGTGCACGGCGAAGAGGGCTACGCCCTCGCCAATGTCTAGCGCTTGGACAACAGACCACTGAGGCAGCAGAGCTGAGGCATCTGGGGGACCAGGGCGGTGGGGTAGTGTTCGGGTGTGTTCCGCACCCGGCACCTCCTCACCGCCCTTCGGTCTGCCCTCTTCGGCTCCCGGACCGTCGGAGTGCCGCGCACGGGAACCGCCCCCGGCCAATCCGGTCCTGACGCCACGATCGAACTCGATCCGACGACGGTGCGACGCGCGGGCTGGGGCTATGCGCCCGAAACCGACGGCGCCTTGGACCCGGGCGAGATCGTCTGGACATGGGTTCCCTACGAGGAACTGGACGGTCGGGGTAAGGACCGGCCGGTGGTCGTCATGGCGACGCTGTCCGAGGGCAACATGCTGGCGGTGCAGCTGACGAGCACTGACCGTTCAGGCAACGCGGACTACCTGCCGCTCGGTGAGGGGCCGTGGGATCCCGCACGGCGGCCGAGCTGGGCGGGGCTCGCCCGGGTGTTCCAGGTGCACCAGGGCGGGGTCCGCCGTGAAGGAACCGTCGTGGATGCCGCACGGTACCGGATGATCGAGCGGGCGCTGCGGACTCGGTACGGCTGGCGCTGACCGCGCTCGGTTTTGCACCAGCGAGTCGGGCCGCCCCTTGACCAGGGCCGGCCACCGCGGCATTATCACCTCACTGGCGGTGACCCGAACACCGCGAGAACTCCGTCAAGGTCCCGGTTCGCCGGGGCCTTGACGGGGTAGCCATGTCCCACGCAGCTGCTGCGCCACTATCCCTGTCGCCGCGGCTGATGTTGTGGCTGACGTAGCGCGATGGATGCAAATCGAGGACGTTTCCCGATGGCCCCCCCACTCACTCCGGTCCCGCCTCTGAGTCCGGTCCCGCCCCGCACTCCGGCAGCTCCAATCGCGTCGGTCGCGTCAAGCCTGTCCCCGGCCCTGTCCCCAGCTGTGGAGCTCGCGATACCGCCGGCCTCCCCGTTGCCCGCCGGGCTCGCTGCCGAACCGGCGTGGTACCTGCACCGCCCCCGACTGGATTCTGTGCTTGAGCGGCTGACCGGGCCTGACGCCAGGGTCCTCGTCCTCTGGGACTCCGCGGGGTCGGGCAAAACCACGCTGATGGCGGGCTGGGCGCGGCGGCTCAGAGCTGAGACCCAGACCGTGCGGTGGTTCAACGGCGCCGCGCTCCGCGACGCCAGGGACCCTGACGAGATCCGGCAGCGGCTGCTGGCGGGCGGAGACGGGCCTGACGCCTCCGGGCCGGGCCGGACGTTCGTGTTCGTCGACGACCTGCACCTTGCCGAGCGGCCGTCGTCCCCGAACCGCACGAATCTTGATGGCATCCTCGAGGCGCTGGTCGATATGTCCCCGGGGGTCCGCATCGTCGTGTCCGGCCGTCACCGGCCCGTGGCGGGGATAGCGCCGCTGGAGGCCGCCGGCGTGCTCATCGAGTGCGCCGGCGACAGCCTGGCCTTCACGCTCGAGGAGACCTTCAACCTGGCGGCGCAGCACCATATCGACCTGCCCGCCGAGGACGGTGCCATCCTCAGGCGCCGGACCGGCGGCTGGGCAACCGGCCTTGCGCTCGCTCTCACCTGGCGAGAATCCGAGGGGGCCGCGCTGGACCTCAGTCGCTTCGACGGCGACAACCCGGCGGTGGCGGACTATCTTGCGGCAGAGGTGGTCACGGGCCTGGACACCGGCGATCGGGAGGTCCTGTTGGCGTCAGCGCTGAGCGAGGTGGTGCCTCTCGACTTGGCGGTGGCCGTGACAGAGCGCGCCGATGCGGGCGAGGTGCTCGAGCGGCTGGCCCGCCACAACATGCTGATCGGGCGGGAGCCTGCTGCGCCGGGCGGGGCCGGCTACCGATATCACCCGATCCTGCTCGCATACCTGCAGGGAGAGGGACGCAGGTTGGACGCCGGCGCCGCGACCGCCAGGCATCTCCTGGCCTGTCAGTGGTTCGCGGACCGGGCCTGCGCGCCGGCAGCGGTGGAGCAGTCGCTTGTGGCGCACGATCCAGAGCTCGTGGGCGCGTTGCTCGAACGGTTCGGCCTCGTGCTGGTCCTGTCCGGTGCGACGGATCTTGTGGGTCGCGCCCTGGACGAGATCGAGGGCCGCGTGGTGTCCACCGCGACACTGTGCCTGCGACTGCTCCTCGAGCCCCCGTACGTCCCTGCCCGGCGGCGGGTGCAGCAACTCCTGGTGGCCGCCGCTGCGGCCGCCCGGGACTTTCCCGAGCATGACCGCACCGATGCGAGCTCGACTCGATGGACGTTTGTGGTCGCCATTCTGCAGGCGTTCCACGCTACTGAGCGGCCCGACATCGAGAATCGTTTGGCAGCCCTGCAGGGCGATGCGCCATCGGCCGCGCGGCAGGTCCTGGCCGTCGACCTGTTAGCCGCAACGGCCCAGGGCCGCTGCCGGGACAAGCTCGGTGAGCCCGGTCCGGCGGAGGACATTCTCAGAGAGGTTGCGGACTCGGCCAGGGACGTTGGTTTGGACTGGTTGTTCCTGTTGGCCTGTGACCTGGCGGCGACGGCGGCGGGGCATGCCGGCAACTGGGTGCACGTGGCGATGCTCGAAGGCCAGATGGCCACGACGGCGTCAGAGATGGGAGCTCTCGTGGGAGCCGAGCGGCCCGTCGACCACGCCGCCGGCAGGGCGCTGCTTTACGCGATGATTCACCGGTACGAAGCCTGCCAGCCGGTTGACCCGGTAATTCTTGAGGCCTTGGCAGCAAGAGAGGACAGGGGCTCTGATGCCGGCATCAGCGTACCCGCAGAGGTGCTGTTGCTCTTGAGCCAGCTGGACAGCGCGGTACGTTCACGCCAGGCCCTCGACAGGTTGATGCTTCTGATGCGTGAGGTCGGCACTGAGCATCCGCGGGCCCTGAGCCTGTGCTGCATACCCTTGATCGAGCTGAGCGGCGCACTGGACGGACGGCTGGAAACTCAGTTGGTTGTTCGCCTGATCGAACGGGCGCTGGGGGAGGACTCTCTGGAGTCGCTGCTGATCAGGTTCCTCCTCGTCCCACCCACCAGGGCCGGCCATCCCGCTGAGGAACGGCTTCGCGGAGCGGCCCTCGAGGAACGCACCGCATGGCGCGGTGCGACGATCGTCAGCGCCTGGATCGCTCTGGCCCATGTGGCGGATGTGTCAGGCCGACACGTCGAGGCGGACGCCCGGCTGCTTCGAGCCCTGCGGCTCGCGAGCAGGATCGGCTGTGAACGGGCATTCCTGGCCGTCGGTGGGCAGGGCACCGCTCTCATCCGCGGTCGCCTCGGCCGACTCGGTGATCTCGACGACTTCGCCCGGCACATTCTCCGCGCTGCTGACGCGCTGCACCTGCACGAGCGTCCGCCCGCGCTCGACCACGGCCGGAACAGTCCTGCGCTCACCCAACGAGAGCGAGAGATCCTGCGGGAGCTGCCGTTCCACCAGTCCGTGGCAGACATCGCGGGCAAGCGCAACGTCAGCCCCAACACCGTGAAGACCCACCTGCGCAACATTTACCAGAAGCTCGAGGCCACGAACCGGGCGGACGCGGTGGCGATCGCCCAGGATCGCGGGCTGCTCTGACCAGGTCAGGTCCAGATTCACCCTTTCCGGGTGACTCGACCCCGCGGGTGCACGGCGACACTGAGCCCGAACCGGGTGGCGGTGCGTCTGCCCGCACGTTTGACGAAGGGACACTCGATGGCGGAATTCACGTACGGACCCGTGGAGATTCTCCTGATCTCCTTTGACGGCGAGAGGCCGGGTGCCGCTCTGAGTGAGGCACTGCGAGCCCTGATCGATGAGAAGACAGTCACCCTCCTCGACCTGATCTTCGTCTCTCGCAGCGTCGAGGGCGACCTGCGGATCGTCGAGGTGGAGGATCTGCCCGAGAAGGCGCAATTGCCGGACCTGGCACTGGGAGAACTCGGCCTCGCCGGACTGGACGATGTCGAGGAACTCGCGGTGGACCTGCCGCCTGGTACCTCAGCCGCGGTTCTGGTCGTGGAACTGACCTGGGCCCGGCACTTCGCTTCCGTACTGTCGGCATCGGGGGGAGCGGTGCTCCATCAGGAGCGGATTCCCGCGGCCGTCGTGAACGCGGTACTCGACGCCGCGGTTTGACCTCGCCGACACCGGATCCGCACACCGAACCAGAGCCATCGACGCGTTTATCCACGAACAGTCATCCACGAAAAGTAAGGACCAGATCATGTCACCACTTCGACGGGGTCGCCCCGGACTCCTGGGCATGGCCGCGCGAACAGCGGTCGTCGCCGGCACCGCCACAGCCGTGAGCGGCAATGTGCAGCGGCGGCAGCAGGGCAGGGCCCAGGACGCACAGGCCCAGGCCGATGCCGATGCCCAGGCACAGGCTGATGCCCAAGCCCAGGCCGAGTACGACGCCCAGCAGCAGCAGGCGGCTGCGCCACCGGCCTCGGGAGATTCCGCCCTGCTCGACCAGCTGAACCAGCTGTCCCAACTCCACAATGCCGGGGTGCTCAATGACACTGAGTTCACGGCGGCGAAGGCAAAATTGCTGGCCTGAGAAGACAATCGACCCTTCTGACCCCGCACGCCGGGGCGCGGGAGCGCTAGCCTACGTGGAGGGAGCGGGGCCCTTCTGGCTGCGCGACGTGACGTTCGCCTGGCGCGGACCGGAAGGTACACATGTTAGAACTCCTCAGTCCGATTATCGGTATCGTCTTCCTCGTCATTGTGGTGGGTGTGATCGTGCTCGTCTACGCCCGCTCGGTGTACAAGAACGCCGGGCCGGACGAAGCCCTCGTCATCACCGGCAAGAAGTCCAAGAAGACCATCGTCGACGGCGCCACCCTCGAGGAGTCCGGCCAGCGTGTGGTTCACGGCCAGGGTGTGTTCATAACCCCCTTCTTCCAGAAGGCGTTCAAGATCAGCCTGCGAAGCCGGGCCATCGAGATCACGGCTGTCGCCCAGGACCGCAACGGAATCACTCTCACCGTCGAAGCCGTCGCGATCGTCAAGGTCGGCGACGACCCGACCGCGATCCGCGCTGCTGCCCAGCGTTTCACCGGCCAGGACAAGAACATCGACAACTTCGCCCAGGAGGTGCTCAGCGGTTCCCTGCGGTCCTCGATAGGCGCCACCGACGTGATGACCATCATCCAGAAGCGTGATGAGCTCGGCACGTCGGTGCTCGCCACCGCCCGGGAATCCCTCGCCAACCAGGGCGTCGACGTCGACTCGTTCGAGATCAAGGGCATCACCGACGCCAACGACTACATCCGCGACCTGGGTCGTGCCGAACAGGCCAAGGTGCGACGACAGGCCGAGGTGGCCGAGCACCAGGCCAACCGGGAAGCGCAGGAAGCTTCGATCATCGCCGAACAGGCCGTGGCCGAGGCCCAGAACACCCTGGCGCTGCGCAAGGCGGCGCTCCAGCTCGACACCGACAAGGCCTCCGCCGAGGCCGCTGCGGCCAAGCCGCTAGCCGAGGCGAAGGCCCAACAGAACATCGTTCAGGAGCAGGAGCTGACCGCCAAGCGTCGCGCCAGCCTGCGAAAGGCCGAGCTTGACTCCGAGGTCAACGCCGTGGCCGACGCCGACGCGTACCGCGTGCGGGTCTCCGCAGCCGCAGCCGCCGAGGCCCGCGTCGCGGCGGCCAACGCCGACCGCGACAGCCGGGTGGCGTCCGCCGAGGCCATCCGGGCCGAGGGTCAGGCCAACGCCGACGCCATCCTGGCCCGCGGCTCGGCAGAGGCCGAGGCTACCCGCCTCAGCGCCCAGGCCGTGGCCGAGCAGTCCGAGGCGCTCATCCAGTTGCGCCTTGTCGAGATGCTGCCGAAGATCGCGCACGAGCTGGCCGCGCCGATGGGCAACATCGACCAGCTCACGGTGATCTCCACCGACGGTGCGAGCCAGCTCAGCAAGAACGTCGCCTCCGGCTTCTCCGAGGTCGACGCCGTGCTCAACTCCACCATGGGCGTGGGCATCAAGGACCTGCTCGGCGGCCTGATCGGTGGAACCGCTGCCGGTACGGCACTGGCGAAGGCCCAGGCCGGCGACGGTTTTGTGCCCGCACAGATGCCGGTTTCTGCCGACGCTGACACGGTTCACAGCGGCGCCGTTCACACCGACGCCGTTCACACCGACGCCGTCTAGCCACACCGTGTCGGAACCCTGGCCGATCACGGCCGTCGCCCCGCCGCTCGTCGGCCGGGCGACGGCCAGTCAGCGCTGGTCAGATCTGGTTTTCCTGCATTGGCGGGTCGACGCCGACCAGGTGGCGCCACTGCTCCCGGACGGCCTCCGGCCCGACGTCTACGACGGCTCCAGCTGGGTCGGCCTGATCCCGTTCGTCCTGGACCGAGCCACTGTGTTCGGCAGCGCGCCGATCCCGTATTTCGGCTCGTTCGTCGAGGTCAATGTGCGTCTCTACGCGGTCGACGACCGCGGGCGGCGGGGTGTGGTATTCGTGTCGCTCGAGGCGTCCAGGCTCGCCGCGGTGCTGGCCGCCCGCGCGCTCTTCGCGCTGCCCTACATGTGGTCACGCACACGGGTGGAAGTGGTGGCCGGCGAGTACCGCTACTCGTCCACCCGCCACCTCGCCGCGCACGCGCACACTCAGATCGTCGTGCGATCGACGGGTCAGCCCGTCGTAGAGGATCCGCTGGCCGACTTCCTCACCGCGCGCTGGGCGCTGTTCACCCGGGTGCGCGGCCGCACCATCCGGCTGCGCAACCACCACCAGCCGTGGCGGCTGTTCACGGCGCAGCTGATCTCACTGGACGACAGCCTGCTCTCGGTGGCCGGTTTCCCGGGGCTGGCAGGATCCCGGGCACCGGATTCGGTGCTCTACTCACCCGGAATCACGACCTGGTTCGGCACCAGGGACTGACCGGCCGCGAGAGCGACCACAGCAGTCCCGTTGGGCTGGCCGACGTGGACGTTATCGGCTCTGTCCTTCCCGAGCCGGTGTGTGCTCTGGATGAACCCCGTGTCGGCGATCGCCGAGCACCGAGTCGCTGTTGCGGGCCTCGTTGGCGGCCGAGAACGGACTGCGGTAGGCCGTCACGGCGGTCTCCACCTCCGCCGCTATGAGGTCGGAGTTGATCATCGTGGCAACGCCGAGCCCGGCGGCGGCGGACACGACGACCTGCGCCATCAGGTTGGTGGCGTTGCCGGCCGCCCAGACACCGGGCACCACGGCACCGTCGTTGAGTACGCGCCCGGTCTCGTCGCTGTCCAACTGGGTGCCGACGCCGAGCGGATGCGGTGTCGAGGCCAGCCCAAGCCCGGCGAGGAAGTCGGTGCGGGCCGTGAACGTCGGGGCGACCACGAGCGCCTGCAGGGGGAACAGGCGACCGCTGGCCAGGCGAACCCCGGCCAGGGACTTGTCCCGCACGTCGAGGCCCGCTACCGGGCCGATCACGACGCTGACGCCGCGGGCGGCGAGTTGCTCCCACTCCGCATCGGTCGGTCCGTGCTGCTCGGAAATCGTGCCGTCGGCGTCGAGCATGTCGCCGTGCAAAAAGAGAGTGATGTTCCTACTCCACTGGCGAAAGAGCAGCGCCTGGTGAACCGACTTCGGCCCGGTGCCGAGGATGCCGATGGTCTGGTCCCTGACCTCCCAGCCATGGCAGTACGGGCAGTGCAGCACGTCCCGCCCCCACCGCTCGGCGAGGCCGGGGACATCGGGAAGTTCGTCGACGAGCCCGGTCGCTACCAGCAGCCGGCGCCCCGACACTGTGCTGCCGTCATCGAGGGTCACGGTGAAGCCCTGCGCCGAGCGTCGGCTGTCGACGGCCCGGCCCATGACGAACTCCACGCCGTAGGAGCGGGCCTCCTCCTGGCCGAGGCGCACCAGCTCGGCGGGGCGCAAGCCGTCGCGGGTGAGGAAGCTGTGCACGCCCGCGGCGGGCGCGTTGCGCGGATGTCCGTTGTCGACGACGACCACCGAACGTCGTGCCCGCCCGAGCACAACTGCGGCGCTGAGTCCGGCAGCGCCGCCGCCGATGATGACGACGTCGTGTGTCTGTGTCTGTGTCTGTGTCTGCGGATGTGGAAGACGGGGGATAGAGGGAGACGTGCCGTTGCTGGTCATATCACCATGCTGAAGCGCCGCTCCAAGATTGACAAACAGAATTGCCGAATTAGCAAGTGCCTGCTGCTGCGCGTCCTCCGAGACGGTTGGGGGAGCGCTAGAAGGGCGGTGGATCATCAGGCCGGTCGTTCGCCTGTGGCCGGGCCGGTGCTGCCGGTCGTTCGGGAGTGGGGGCCAGGGTGGGTGGTGGCCCGAGGGTGGTTTCGGGGTAGGTGCGGTGGGTTTCCCCGGCCGGGAAGGTCCAGCGCAGCACCCCGCCGGGTTCTTGCACCACGGCCCATAGTGTTTGGTGTTTGAGTCGGTGGTGGGCGCGGCAGAGGTGGGCCAGGTTGTCGTAGTCGGTGGGTCCGCCGTGTTCTCGTGCGATGGTGTGGTCGAGGTCGAGGTCGAGGTCGAGGTCGAGGTCGCTGCGGGACGCGGGTCGGGTGCAGCCGGGGAAGCGGCAAGTGCCGCCGCGCAGGGCGACCCAGCGGCGCAGGTCGGCGGGGGCTTTGTAGTGTTCTTTTCCGACCGAGAGCACGGCACAGGTCTCGGGGTGGGTCATCGCGTCGGCGCAGATCTGGCCGATCGTGCGCCGCCCCGTCTCGGGAATCGACGGGTCCTGCCGCTCCTGGTTCTGGGTGGCTTGGGCGATGCGGGTCAACCTGTCGTGAGCGGCCTGGGTCTGCACCGCGGTGCCGTACCAGGTCAGGGTGCCCATGACATCGGCCCGGCCCTCCCACCAGACCCCGCGTTCGGCGATCGCGGCGGTGGCCCGTGTGGTCAGGGTCTCGGGCTGCGCGCGTTCCCGCATCCGCCGGGCCTTGACGGCGAGCTTGCCGACGGTGAGGTCTTTCGCCGGCAGTAACTTGGCTTCGAAGGCGGCGGCTTCCTCGAGCGGGATGAAGCTGAGTTGTTCCATGAGCACCTGCCCGTGCCGGTAGCTGATGTCGCCGTGGCTCATCGCCGTCAGGGTGGCTGTCATCGGGCCTGCGAACAGGCTGGATTCACCGATCAGGTTCTCCGCGGTGCGATCGGCGTAGTCGGGGTTGAGCAGTTTCGCGGTGGCAGGGTCGGAGCTCCACCGCTGCAGGTCCGCGAGTGCGCGAGCCCGTTTAGCGATCGCCTTCGCGATGCTGCGGTGGGCGGGTCGGTCGGGAACTGCTCAGCTAGGCCGCTCCTACCCCGATAATCGCACCGACCACCGGCACTCCCACCCCTGCAGAACCGGGTGTGGAAAAGTGCGCCGACCGGTCGCTTGTGGAGGAGCGGCCAGCCCGAATCAGGGCACAGATCAGGGCACGGAGATGAAGTGCTGCACCTCGGGGAACGGGTCGTAAAAACTGTGCAGCAGCGCTCTCCAGTCGGCGTATTCAGGGGAGCCCCTGAACCCCTCGGTGTGGTCCTCCAACCGTTCCCAGTCCACCAGCAGCAGGAAGGTCGATGGATTCTCAACCGACCTGGACAGGCTGAGTCCACGGAAGCCGGGCCTCGACTCGATGAGCGGCCGGGCCGTCTGGAACGCAGCGAGGAAGGCGTCTTCACGGCCGGGTCGCACGGGCAGAATGGCGTGTTCTCTGATCACCCGTTGACACTATCTCGGCTGGCGGGCCCGGCCCTGCGGGTACCATCGAGTCCCATGAGCAGCAACACGACGACCGACGCAGCCAGACCGAGCACAAGCCCGAGTACCGGCACCAGCACCAGCACGGTTCTCGGCGGCGAACACTATGCGGCGGAGCTGGTCGCCGCGGTACGCGCGGCGACGGTCGCGGCGGCACTGGCCGCCGAAGTCTGGTTCGGACGCGGTGACAAGAATGCGGCGGATGCCGCGGCAGTCGCCGCCATGCGCGCCGAACTGCTGCCGGCGCCATTCGCCGGGTACGTGGTGATCGGGGAGGGGGAGAAGGACGAAGCCCCGATGCTGGCCAACGGCGAGGAACTCGGCTCCGGCGAGGGTCCGGCCTGCGACATTGCCGTCGACCCGCTCGACGGCACGCGACTCGTGCAGGAAGGGCTGCCTGGATCCGTCTGTGTCATCGCCCTCGCTCCACGCGGCACGCTGTTCGATCCCCGAGACGTGTTCTACATGGACAAGCTCATCTCCTCGGCGCCGGCCCGCGGCATCCTCGACCTTCGGGCCACCCCGAGTCAGAACGTGCGCCGCCTGGCCGAAGCGCTCGGGAAGCCGGTGACCGAGATCACCGTGGCCGTGCTCGACAAGCCGCGGCATGCGAGCCTCGTGGCCGAACTGCGCGGGGTCGGTGCACGGGTCGTGCTCGCGGGGGAGGGCGACGTGTCCGCCGCGATCGACGCTGCCACACCCGGCGGGCGAATCGATTTGGCCATGGGGATCGGCGGCACTCCCGAGGGGGTGCTCACCGCCTGCGCGATTCGGGCACTGGGCGGATTCATGGAAGGTCGGCTCGCTCCCCAAAGCGATGACCAACTGCGCCTGGCCCTGGCCGCCGGGCACGATCTCCAGCGGGTATTGACTCTCGACGACCTCGTGGCCAGCGACAGAGTGCTGTTCGCTTCGACACCGGTGGGCGCTGGGGAGTCAAGCTAGGGCGGGGCCGCGCCGAAGAAACGCTGAGTCCACCGCGCCGGCCAGCCTGTTCCGGACCGAATTCCGATCGTTAACCAACGAGGCCCCCGGTTCTCCGGGGGCCGTTTCGGTGGGCGATGCGGGACTCGAACCCACGACCTCTTCCGTGTGAAGGAAGCGCGCTACCAACTGCGCCAATCGCCCGAACCACACTCGAAAACCTCTCGACTGCGACATCTGATACTAGACCAGACCGGGGCCTGAGCGCACATCGAGGGGCCGCGACACGCGGCAATCGCTCGGTTTGAATTTGTCTCGCACTATCGGCTAGAGTCTTCAACGCACGCAGAAATGCGAGCAGTTGCGGATGTGGCGCAGTGGTAGCGCATCACCTTGCCAAGGTGAGGGTCGCGAGTTCGAATCTCGTCATCCGCTCGAATTGAATCGGCCGAAAGGCCGATTCTGTTTGGTAGTAAACCCAGCACGGTTGTAGTGAATACGGCATCAAGCACGGTGGATTGGCCGAGAGGCGAGGCAGCGGCCTGCAAAGCCGTATACACGGGTTCGAATCCCGTATCCACCTCCAACCAGAGCAGTGTGCATTTTGCACTGCGAAGGATTTGGGCGATTGGCGCAGCGGTAGCGCGCTTCCCTGACACGGAAGAGGTCACTGGTTCGATCCCAGTATCGCCCACAGAGCAATGGCAGCACCAAGCACGAGAAGCGCCGAAGAAAACCCCCGATAAACTCGGGGGTTTTTTTGTTTTTCCGCGTAATTCCGCGGCACAGCGGGTGATTTCGACCGGGCTCGGCGCCCGCTGGCGCGTGATGTGCACACGAGGTCCCCAGGATCGAGTAGAGTCTTCCAAGCACGCAGAAATGCGAGCAGTTGCGGATGTGGCGCAGTGGTAGCGCATCACCTTGCCAAGGTGAGGGTCGCGAGTTCGAATCTCGTCATCCGCTCGAAGTGAATCGGCCGAGAGGCCGATTTTCTTTGGGTATACAGGTAACAAAGAACACGGTGGATTGGCCGAGAGGCGAGGCAACGGCCTGCAAAGCCGTCTACACGGGTTCGAATCCCGTATCCACCTCCAGCCCGTGAGTACCATCCGCGGTCCTGGGCGATTGGCGCAGCGGTAGCGCGCTTCCCTGACACGGAAGAGGTCACTGGTTCGATCCCAGTATCGCCCACCAGATAGCACAAGAGACAGTACAGCCAAGCGCTGTCGGCAGAGTCCACACGGGCATCGCCGGCAGCGCTTTTCTGTGCCCGCGGCCCGTCACTGAGCCCACCGGCGCCCGCTAAAGTTGAAGGGTTCGCAACTCAAGGGAGTAATACACGTGGTTGACGGTTTTGAGCTATTCACCGACCGATCCGTTGTCGCCATGCGCGTCAACGGCGAGCTCAGGGACCTCGCCACTGCGGTGACCGAAACGGATGACGTCACCCCGGTGACAATCGACTCACCCGACGGCCTCAACATCCTGCGCCACTCGGCTGCTCACGTGCTCGCTCAGGCCGTGCAGACCGTGAACCCCGCGGCGCGCTTGGGCATCGGCCCATTCGTCACCGACGGCTTCTACTACGACTTCGACGTGGCCGAACCGTTCACCCCCGAAGACATCAAGTCGCTCGAGAAGGCCATGGACCGCATCATCCGTCAGGGCCAGCGCTTCGTGCGCCGCGTCGTGACCGATGACGAGGCCCGCGCCGAACTTGCGGCAGAGCCGTACAAGCTGGAACTCATCGGCCTGAAGGGCGGGGCGGGAGACGACCCGACCCCCGATGGCGACAACGAGTCCGTCGAGGTCGGCGGCGCGGAACTGACCATCTACGACAACGTCGACCCCAAGACCGGTGAGACCGTGTGGAAGGACCTCTGCCGCGGTCCGCACCTGCCCAACACCCGCATGATCGGCAACGGCTACTCGCTCACCCGCCTGGCCGCAGCGTACTGGCGCGGTTCGGAGAAGAACCCGCAGCTGCAGCGCATCTACGGCACCGCCTGGCCCACCAAGGACGAACTGCGCGCCTACAAGGCCCGCCTGGAAGAGGCCGCCAAGCGCGACCATCGCAAGCTCGGCCAGGAACTGGACCTGTTCTCCTTCCCCGAAGAGATCGGCTCCGGCCTGGCTGTCTTCCACCCCAAGGGCGGCATCATCCGTTCGGAGATTGAGAACTTCATGCGCGAGCGCCTGCTCGCGAACGGCTACGACCTGGTCAACACCCCCCACATCACCAAGGGTCACCTGTTCGAGACCAGCCAGCACCTCAACTGGTACCGCGAGGGCATGTTCCCGCCCATGCACCTTGACGAAGAGGTCGACGCCGAGGGCCACGTCACCCGCCAGGGCCAGGACTACTACCTGAAGCCCATGAACTGCCCAATGCATAACCTCATCTTCAAGGCCCGCGGACGCAGCTACCGCGAGCTTCCGTTGCGTCTGGCGGAGTTCGGCACCGTCTACCGTTATGAGAAGAGCGGCACGCTGCAGGGCCTCACTCGCGTGCGAGGCCTCACCCAGGACGATGCGCACATCTACGTCACCCAGGACCAGGTCAAAGCCGAGGTCACCAGCCAGCTCGAGTTCGTCTTCGAGACCCTCCGTGGTTACGGCCTCACCGATTTCTACCTGGAACTGTCGACCCGCGATCCCAAGAAGTCCGTCGGTACTGACGAGCAGTGGGAGGCCGCGACCGACACCCTCCGCCAGGTCGGCGAGGATTCGGGACTCGAACTCGTGGCGGATCCGGGTGGAGCGGCCTTTTATGGTCCGAAGATCTCGGTGCAGGCACGGGACGCCATCGGCCGCACCTGGCAGCTGTCGACGGTGCAACTCGACTTCAACCAGCCGGAACTGTTCGACCTGGAGTACACGGCGCCCGACGGCACTCGCCAGCAGCCGGTCATGATCCACCGCGCCCTGCTCGGGTCGATCGAGCGGTTCTTCGCCATCCTGCTCGAGCACTACGCCGGTGCGTTCCCGGTCTGGCTCTCGCCGGTGCAGGTCATCGGCATCCCAGTGTCCGAGCAGTACGAGGACTTCCTCTGGGAAGTCCTGGCCAAGCTCAAGACGGCGGGCGTCCGGGTCGAACTCGACTCGTCCAGCGACCGGATGCAGAAGAAGATCCGCAACGCCACGCTGCAGAGGATCCCGTTCCAGCTCATCGTCGGTGAGGATGACCGCGCGAACGGCGCGGTCAGCTTCCGGTTCCGTGACGGCACCCAGGAAAACGGGGTTCCCGTCGACGACGCCATCCGCCGGATCATCGCGTCCATCACCACCCGCGCGCAGGTCAACGGCGCCGCCGACTTCGCCCAGGAAGGCGCACCCGTCGCCCTGGTCGTTGCGGCCGGCGCGGACCAGGCCTGACGATGACCGAAGCCACTCCGGCGGGTCCCGAGAAGGACGCGCCGCGAGACACGCCCTGGGACCGCCTGTCCGGCAGCCCGCAGGACTTCGTCGAGGGCGTCCAGGTGGAGAATTCGGGCGACTTCGCCGCCGTTCCGGACGCCTTCCAGCGACTGTGGACGCCCCACCGGATGGTCTACATCCAAGACGGTCAGCAGCCGCACCCCGACGACTGCCCGTTCTGCATCGCACCTTCGATGGACGACGAGAAGGCTCTCA
Source organism: Cryobacterium zongtaii (assembly GCF_002909375.1). Lineage (GTDB taxonomy): Bacteria > Actinomycetota > Actinomycetes > Actinomycetales > Microbacteriaceae > Cryobacterium > Cryobacterium zongtaii. The sequence continues at coordinate 272,955 of NZ_PPXD01000007.1, read as the reverse complement.
TCGTGGCTCGCGGGAAGTACGCCTACGTGCTGCTGAACCTGTTCCCGTACAACAGCGGCCACCTGCTGGTCTGCCCCTACCGGCATGTTGCGACGTATGACGAAGCCACCCCGGAGGAAGTCGCCGAGATCGGTAGCCTGACCCAGGTGGCAATGCGGGTACTCAAGGCCACCTCGGGCTGCGACGGGTTCAACCTCGGAATGAACCAGGGCCGCATCGCGGGCGCCGGGATCGCTGAGCACCTGCACCAGCACATCGTGCCGCGGTGGGCGCTCGACTCGAACTTCTTCCCGATCATCGCCGGCACCAAGGCAATCCCGAAGCTGCTCGGCGAGGTGCGCCGCGAGGTCGCGGAGGGTTGGCCGGTTTCCACCGTCTGACCCCCGCTTTCCCACCTCGCTGGCACGGCTTGCAGTAACACCCGTCTCTTGACCCAGTTCTCATCACCCGTGCCCCTCGCCCCGACCAGCGGCACCAGACGCAAGGAATAGAATCGTAGCTATGACTGACACCACTTCCCCCGAGCAGGTCGACAGCGCCGCACAGTTCGGCTCGAGCCGCGTCAAGCGCGGACTCGCTGAGATGCTGAAGGGCGGCGTCATCATGGACGTCGTCAACGCCGAGCAGGCCCGCATCGCCGAAGACGCCGGCGCCGTCGCCGTCATGGCGCTCGAGCGCGTCCCGGCCGACATCCGCTCCCAGGGTGGTGTCGCGCGCATGAGCGACCCCGACCTGATCGACAGCATCCGCGCCGAGGTCTCCATCCCGGTCATGGCGAAGGCCCGCATCGGCCACTTCGTCGAGGCCCAGGTGCTGCAGGCCCTCGAGGTCGACTACATCGACGAGTCAGAGGTGCTGAGCCCCGCCGACTACGTCAACCACATCGACAAGTGGAACTTCACGATTCCGTTCGTCTGCGGTGCCACCAACCTGGGCGAGGCGCTGCGTCGCATCACCGAGGGCGCCGCGATGATCCGCTCCAAGGGCGAGGCCGGCACCGGCGACGTCTCTGAGGCCACCAAGCACATCCGCACCATCAAGGGCGAGATCGCCCGGCTGTCCTCGCTCACCAAGGACGAGCTGTACGTGGCCGCCAAGGACCTGCAGGCCCCGTACGAACTCGTCGCCGAGATCGCCGCGACCGGCAAGCTGCCCGTCGTGCTGTTCACCGCCGGCGGCGTGGCCACCCCGGCCGACGCGGCCATGATGATGCAGCTCGGCGCCGACGGCGTCTTCGTGGGTTCGGGCATCTTCAAGTCCGGCAACCCGCAGGAACGCGCCAACGCCATCGTCAAGGCCGTCGCCTTCTACGACGACGCCAAGATCATCGCGGATGTCTCGCGGGGCCTCGGCGAAGCCATGGTCGGCATCAACGTGTCCGACCTTGCCGCACCGCACCGCCTCTCCGAGCGCGGCTGGTAACACCCGCTTCATGAGCGTTGGAGTACTCGCCCTTCAGGGCGACTTTCGCGAGCATGCCGACGTCCTGCGCTCGCTCGGCAGCGAGGTCACTCTCGTGCGCCGCCCGGAGGAACTGGCCAGCGTCACCGGCCTGGTGATCCCGGGCGGCGAGTCCAGCGTGATGGACAAGCTGACTCGCATGTTCGGCCTCGCCGACCCCCTGCGAGCGGCCGTCCAGGGCGGGATGCCGGTCTACGGCACCTGCGCGGGACTGATCATGCTGGCCGACAACGTGTTGGACGGCATCTCGGGCCAGCAGAGCATCGGCGGCCTGGACATCAGCGTGCGCCGCAACGCGTTCGGCTCGCAGACCGCCTCGTTCGAGACCGACCTGGACGTACCGGCCCTCGGCGAGACCCCAGTGCACGCCGTCTTCATCCGCGCCCCGGTGGTCGAGACGATCGGATCGCGCGCCACGGCGTTGGCGACGATCGCCGACGGTCGATGCGTGGCCGTCGAGCAAGGCAACCTGCTCGGCACGTCCTTCCACCCGGAGATCACGGGGGAGTACCGCTTCCACGAGTACTTCCTGCAGAAGGTGCAGACGGCCGGTTTCGGCGCCTAGCCCGGCTGCACCACACAGTCCGGCACAATGGGGGCATGACCCAGGCCAGCGCATGAGATACGTCGCCCTGCTGCGCGGCATCAACGTCGGCGGCATCACCATCAAGATGGCCGACCTGGCCGAAACCGTCAGCAGGCTCGGCCACAGCGGTGTCACGACCATCCTGGCCAGCGGCAATGTGCTCTTCTCGAGCGACGAGCCTGATGCCGCCGCCGTCAAGACGGGCATGGAACGAGCCCTGTCAGAGCGATTCGGATACACGGCGTTCGTGGTGCTGCTCAGCAGAGACGACCTCGTCGCAGCCGTCGACGGCTACCCGTTCGACGACCGGGACGGCTGGCACTCGTACATCCTCTTCGGCTCAGACCCGGCCAGGCTCGACGAGCTCCTGGTCAGCGCGCCCCAGCTCGATCCTGCCGACGAGAGCGTTCTACCCGGCGACGGACTCCTGTACTGGCAGGTGCGTCGGGCTGTGGGAATCAAGAGCCCCTTCAGCCTCCTGGCTGCCAAACCCCGGTACAAATCCACCACCACGAACCGCAACCTGCGCACCCTGCACAAGATACTCGGCGTGCCCACCACCCGGTGAGCCGAAGGGCAGTCAGAGGGTGCCCGGGCTAGACTGAGAACGCACTGAGCGGTCGGAACGGTCGCGGTGCCAGCAGACGACGCCCCAAGCGCGTCGCACGAGTTAGCGCAACGACAACGCAACGAAAATCGGGAGATTCATGTCCGGGCATTCCAAGTGGGCGACCACCAAGCACCAGAAGGCTGTCACCGACTCGCGTCGGGCGAAGGCTTTCGCCAAGCTGATCAAGAACATCGAGGTCGCTGCCCGTATGGGCGGAGCGGACCTGTCTGGCAACCCGACTCTCGTCGACGCCATCCAGAAGGCGAAGAAGACCTCGGTCCCCAACGACAACATCGACCGCGCCGTCAAGCGCGGCGCCGGGCTGTCCGGTGAAGCCGTCGACTACACCACGATCATGTATGAGGGCTACGCCGCCAACGGTGTCGCCATCATGATCGAGTGCCTCACCGACAACAAGAACCGAGCCGCGGCCGAGGTGCGCACCACGGTCAGCCGCAACGGCGGCAACATGGCCGACCCGGGCAGTGTCGCCTACAACTTCCACCGCAAGGGCATCGTCGTGGTGCCCAAGGGAGACGCAACCGAAGACGACGTTCTCGCTGCGGTGCTCGACGCCGGCGCCGAAGAGGTCGTCGACGACGGCGAGAAGTTCGAGGTCTTCAGCGAGGCGCACGATCTGGTCGCCACCCGTACTGCCCTGCAGGCGGCTGGAATCGACTACGACTCCGCCGACATCGCCTTCGTCCCGCAGCTCAAGATCGAGGTCGACGCCGAGACCGCCCGCAAGGTGTTCAGGCTCATCGACGCTCTCGAGGAACTCGACGACGTGCAGAATATCTACAGCAACTACGACGTCTCGGCCGAGGTCCAGGCCGAGCTCGAAGCAGACAGCGAATAGCCCACCGATGACGGTCAGGGTGCTGGGCATCGACCCGGGCCTGACCCGCTGCGGCGTCGGGATCGTCGACGTCGCAGCGAACCGTTCGGCGACCCTTGTCGACGTGCAGGTGCTGCGCAGCTCTCCCGACCTGCCCCTCGAACGCCGCCTGCTCCTGATCAGTGAGGGCCTCGAAGAGCTCCTCGACCGGCACCAACCGCACTTCGTGGCCATTGAACGGGTCTTCGCGCAGCAGAACGTGAGCACGGTCATGGGCACCGCCCAGATCAGTGGGGTGGCCCTCATGCTCGCCGCCAAGCGCGGACTGACGGTGACCCTGCACACCCCGAGCGAGGTCAAGGCCGCCATCACCGGGTACGGCTCCGCGGACAAAAAGCAGGTCGGCACAATGGTCGCCCGGGTGCTGGGACTGGCCGAAATCCCGAAACCGGCGGATGCCGCCGACGCCCTCGCGCTGGCCATCTGCCACGCGTGGCGAACCGGCGCCGCCGGCGGTGTACTCCCCACCAGCGGTACGGTCGCGGCGGGCAACCGGTCCACGCCCGCGCTGAGTCCCGGCTCGCTCACTCCGGCGCAGAAGGCCTGGCGCGACGCCGAGCGCGGCAACGCGCCGGGGTCGGCGGCGGCAGTGTCTGCGGCGCACCGTAGGCTGGCTAGGTGATCTCTTCAGTGCGTGGCCCAGTCCTTTCAGCCCTGGGCTCAACCGTCGTGATCGAGGTCGGCGGAGTCGGACTCGCCCTGCAGGTCACCCCGTCCACAGCCCTGGCCGCGAGGGTCGGCACCGAAACCCGCCTGGCCACCACCCTGATCGTTCGTGAAGACTCCCTCACCCTCTACGGCTTCCCTAGCGCCGAAGAACTCGCAGTGTTCGAGCTTCTCGTCGGCGTCACCGGCGTCGGTCCCAAGTCCGCGCTCGGCGTGCTCGCCGTGCTCACCCCCAACCAAATCGCCCTCGCCGTCAACGCCGAGGATGATGCCGTGTTCCGCAAGGTCAGCGGGATCGGACCGAAGACCGCCAAGCTCATAGTGCTGTCACTGGTCGGCAAGGTCGCCGTCACCAGCGCCGCGGTTGCCCCCGGACGCGCCGGCGTCGCCACGGCCACCGTCGGCGCCAGCGTGCAAGCCGCGCTGATCGGCCTCGGCTGGTCGGAGCGGGTCGCCGTCCAGGCCGTTGAGGAGATCCTCGCCGGCAGCACAGCCGAGTTCGACGCCGAGGAAGCCGGGGTCGGGGTCGTGCTCCGCCTGGCCTTGGCCCGGCTCGGTCCTGCCCAGCATTCCGGTGCCGCCAATGCCGCTGGTCGCAACTCATGACCCAGGATCCCGGCGTCGACCTGACCAACCCGGCACTCGAGGGCGACGCGGAGCTGGCCTTCGAGGGCGCCCTGCGCCCCAAGAGCCTCACCGAGTTCGTCGGCCAGCAGAAGGTGCGCGGTCAGTTGCAGCTGCTGCTGACCGCGGCATCGATGCAGCAGCGCACCCCTGACCACATCCTGCTGGCCGGCCCGCCAGGCCTCGGCAAGACGACCCTGGCCATGATCATCGCCTACGAGGGCAATCGGCCACTGCGCATGTCTAGCGGCCCCGCGATTCAGCACGCCGGCGACCTGGCTGCCGTGCTCTCCTCCCTCGTGCCCGGCGAGGTGCTCTTCATCGACGAGATCCATCGGATGGCCCGCTCCGCCGAAGAGATGCTCTACCTGGCGATGGAGGACTTCCGCATCGACATCATGGTCGGCAAGGGGGCCGGAGCCACGTCGGTACCGTTGGACCTGGCGCCGTTCACCCTGGTCGGGGCCACCACACGTTCCGGCATGCTCCCGAACCCGCTGCGCGACAGGTTCGGCTTCACGGCCCACCTGGAGTTCTACGCCGACGCCGAACTCGAACTGGTGCTGGTGCGCGCCGCACGCCTCCTCGGACTGGTCATCGACCGGGAGGCCATCGCCGAGATCGCCGGCCGGTGCCGGGGGACTCCGCGAATCGCCAACCGGCTGTTGCGCCGGGTGCGCGACTACGCGCTCGTGCACGGCGGAGACGCCGACCTGGCGGCCGTGCATGCGGCGCTGGAGCTCTACGACGTCGACGAAATCGGACTGGACCGGCTCGACCGCGAGGTCATGAACATCGTCCTCACCCGTTTTGGGGGTGGACCGGTTGGGCTGAATACACTGGCCGTCTCGGTGGGGGAGGAGCCCGAAACCATCGAATCGGTCGTCGAGCCCTTCCTGGTGCGGATAGGCTTCCTCACGCGTACCCCGCGCGGGCGGGTTGCTACTGCCGCAGCGTGGCGGCATTTCGGCTTGAGCAATCCTCAGGCTGCGCTCACCTTGGATGTTCTATAATTCAAGCTGGTCAGGCACGCACCTTCTGCCGGCTTCCCCCAGCCACTCCCACAAAAAACTTCGTCGCGACACCACGCTCGCACGGGAAGGTTTCACAGTTCTATGGATCCGTTGACTCTAGTCATGCTCGCCGTCTTGGCGTTGCTTGTGTTCTTCATGTTTCGCAATGGCCGCAAGCGCCAGAAGGACACCTTGGCCCTGCAGTCGAAGATGGTCGCCGGAGCAGACGTGATGACCAACTTCGGCCTCTACGGCACCATTGTGTCGATCGATGAGGAAGAGAACAAGGTCGCCCTCGAGATCGCACCCGGCACCATTGTGCAGATCCACCGCCAGACGATCGCCCGCGTCGTCGAGCCCACAGTCGCCGGCGATGACGTCGTCCTCGACCAGACCGTTGACACCGACGCCGGCACGCCGGCCGTTGTCGGCGAGCCCGAGTACGGCCAGCGTGCCGAATTCAAGCCGACGACCGACGAGGTCGCGCCCGACACCGACACCGAACCCAAAAAGGGCGACGCGTAACACACCCACTCCGGCTGCGCGGCTTCGGTCGCGCAGCACGAGCAATAGAAAGCTGAGTTCAATAGGTGGCTAAGTCGTCTCCGACCAAGAAGGCCTGGCGCTCCCTGACCTGGCTTGGCGTGATCATCGTCGGTCTCATCGCTCTGAACGGAGCCGGCGTTCTCACCGGCGGCGGTTCGTGGACGCCGAAGCTGGCGCTCGACCTCGAGGGTGGCACCCAGATCATCCTGGCCCCCAAGCTCGAGTCCGGCCAGACGGTTTCGTCTGAACAGCTCAACCAGGCGGTGTCGATCATCCGGCAGCGGATCGACTCCGCCGGAGTCTCCGAGTCGGAGATCAACACCCAGGGTGGACAGAACATCGTCGTCTCCATTCCCGGAACGCCTGACGACGCCACCCTGAACCGCATCCAGTCCTCGGCAAAGCTCGAGTTCCGACCGGTCCTGGTGGCTTCAGCGCCCACTGAAGACAGTGTCGGCGCAGACGGTTCAACCGACGAGGCCACCGACCCGGCGACGGATGCCGCGGCAGATCCGGCCGCAGAGTCCCCGGCCGCCGAGACTCCGGCCGCCGAGACTCCGGCCGTCGCGCCCACCGACGCGAGCGACCTGAACAACATCACCCCCGACCTGCAGGCGCAGTTCGATTCCTTCCAGTGCAGCGACATCGACACCAGCATTGTGGCACCGGCCGATCAGCCGCTGATCACCTGCGAGAGCGATGGTTCGATCAAGTACATCCTCGGCCCGGTCGAGGTGAGCGGCGAGAACATCTCCGACGCCACCAACGGGCAGGTCACCACGCAGAGCGGTGCAACCACCGGCGAATGGGCCGTCAACATCGTCTTCGACCGCACCGGCACCGAGTCGTTCGCCGACGTGACGACGCGCCTGAGCGGCCTCCAGGGCGCGCAGAACCAGTTCGCCATCGTGCTGGACGGCAGCGTCATCTCCGCTCCGCGCACGCTGGCCGTGATCACCGACGGCAAGCCCCAGATCACCGGCTCGTTCGACCAGGACACCTCCAAGGCCCTCGCCGACCAGCTCAAGTTCGGCGCCCTGCCGATCAGCTTCACCGTGCAGAGCCAGGACACCATCTCGGCAACCCTCGGTTCGACCCAGCTGCAGAGCGGCCTCATCGCGGGACTGATCGGCCTGATCCTGGTCGTGCTCTACTCCCTCATCCAGTACCGCCTCCTCGGGCTGGTCACTGTCGCGTCGCTCATCGTGGCTGGCGTGATCACCTACCTGCTGATCACTCTGTTGTCCTGGCGTGAGGGGTACCGCCTCTCCCTGGCCGGTGTGGCCGGTCTCATCGTGGCCATCGGTATCACCGCTGACTCGTTCATCGTCTACTTCGAGCGGGTGCGCGACGAGCTCCGCGACGGCAGGGGACTGGTGTCCGCGGTGGAATCCGGCTGGCGCCGCGCGATCCGCACCATCATCGCCTCCGACACCGTCAACTTCCTCGCCGCGGCGGTTCTGTTCATCCTGGCCGTCGGTAACGTGCGCGGTTTCGCCCTGACCCTGGGACTGACCACCCTGGTCGACCTCCTGGTCGTGGCGATGTTCACCCATCCGATGCTGCAGCTGCTCGCCCGCACCAAGTTCTTCGGAGATGGGCACAAGCTCAGTGGACTCGACCCGCGGGCACTCGGCGCCGTCTACCGCGGACGCGCCCGGTTCCAGCCCTCCGTGGAGGTGGCGTCACGCAAGTCGCCGTCCTCCAGCAAGGAGGCCGCAAAGCGCCAGACCATCGCCGAACGCAAGGCGGCTGAGCTCGTCGGTTCCGGCTCCAGTAAGTCGACCGATGGGAAGGATTCCTAATGGCCAGCTTCAACCAGTTCGGCAACGATCTGCACACCGGCAAGCTCTCCTACAACATCGTCGGACGTCGTAAGGTCTGGTACTCGGTCGCCGCGGTCATGATCCTGATCGCGATCCTCGGTCCGGTCCTCCGCGGTGGGTTCACGTTCGGCATCGAGTTCACCGGCGGCTCCGAGTTCGTCCTCTCCGAGATCTCCACCGAGGACCAGGATGCGGCATCCACCGCGGTCACCGAGGTGGTGCCCGAAGCCGTGCCCAAGGTGTCCGTCGTCGGCAGCGACAGCATCCGCGTGCAGACCGACCAGCTCAGCGACACCGAGAGCCGGGAAGTACGCGCCGCTCTCGCCACCGCATACAGCGTCGACGCGGCGAAGGTCACGTCCTCGTTCATCGGCCCGTCCTGGGGCCAGGACATCACCGGCTCCGCCATCCGCGCACTGCTCACCTTCCTGGTGCTCGCCGGCGCGGTGATGGCCCTGTACTTCCGCACCTGGAAAATGGCCGCCGCCGCCATGGTCGCCCTGTTGCACGACCTCGTCATCACCGCGGGTTTCTACGGCATCACCGGCTTCGAGATCACTCCGGCGGCCGTGATCGGCTTCCTCACGATCCTGGGCTACTCGCTGTACGACACCGTGGTGGTGTTCGACAAGATCCGCGAGAACACGACCGAAGACGGGCCAGAATCCCGGCGCACGTTCGCCGACTCGGTCAACCTCGCGGTCAACCAGACCCTGGTGCGCTCGATCAACACCTCGATCGTCGCAGTCCTCCCGGTCGCCTCGATCCTCGTCATCGGTGCGTTCGTGCTGGGTGCGGGAACCCTGCAGGACATCTCCCTGGCCTTGCTAATCGGAATGATCGTGGGTACATACTCCACGATCTTCATCGCCGCCCCGCTCTACGCCCAGCTGCGCGAGAACGAGCCGGAGATCCGCAAGCGCGACAAGAAGGCCCTGGCCCTGCGGGCCAAGGCCACCGGTACCTCGTCGGTCGCCGGCACGGATGCGGCCCGCGCGGACGTTCCCGCGTGAGCCGGTTCGCCCGCCGGGAATACCCGACAGCGTCCCTCGGTTTACCGTTTATCCGTTAGTACAGGGATAATTGGCCCCAGGGAGTGAGGTAACGAGATGACAGAAACCACCACGCCATCCGCCGCGTCACTGCGTCGTCTGGTGCCGCGTATCTTCTCCAGGGCGCAGCCTGTCGGTGCCGTCGACACGCTGCTGAAGACGGTGCGCACGCACCATCCCAAGGTGGATCTGTCGATCATCGAACGGGCGTACGCGGCCGCTGAGCGGGCCCACGAGGGCCAGAAACGTCGCAGCGGCGAGCCGTACATCACCCATCCCGTCGCGGTCGCCCAGATCCTGGCCGACCTCGGGATCGGTCCCAAGACCGTGGCAGCTGCCCTGTTGCACGACACAGTCGAGGACACCGACTACACCCTCGATGAGTTGCGCGCCGACTTCGGCGACGAGATCACCATGCTCGTGGACGGCGTCACCAAGCTCGACAAGGTGAAGTACGGCGACAGCACTCAGGCCGAGACTGTCCGCAAGATGATCGTCGCGATGTCCAAGGACATCCGGGTGCTGATCATCAAACTGGCCGACCGTCTGCACAACGCCCGCACCTGGGGCTTCGTGCCGGCTGAGTCCGCGACCCGCAAGGCCACCGAGACCCTCGAGATCTACGCCCCGCTGGCCCACCGCCTGGGAATCCAGACCATCAAGTGGGAACTCGAGGATCTCTCTTTCGGGGTGCTCTACCCGAAGCTGTACGCCGAGATCGAGAGCCTCGTCAAGCAGCGCACCCCGCAGCGCGAAGAATTCGTGCAGTACGTCATCGACGCGATCAACGACGATCTCAAGGCCGCGCGCATCCGCGGCAAGGTGGCCGGACGGCCCAAGCAGTACTACTCGATCTACCAGAAAATGGTCGTGCGCGGCCGCGAGTTCGACGAGATCTACGACCTCGTCGGCATCCGGGTCCTTGTGAACTCGGTGCGGGACTGTTACGCGGTCCTCGGCGCCATCCACGCGCGGTGGACTCCGCTGCCCGGTCGCTTCAAGGACTACATCGCCACCCCCAAATTCAACCTGTACCAGTCGCTGCACACCACCGTGCTCGGCCCGAGTGGCCGCCCGGTCGAGATCCAGATCCGTACCCAGGAGATGCACGAGCGTGCCGAGTACGGCGTCGCCTCGCACTGGAAGTACAAGGAACAGGTCAACGGCAAGAGCTCCGGCCCCGGCCCGCAGAGCGACACCGATATGGCCTGGCTGGCACATATTTCCGATTGGCAGGCCGAAACGGCCGACCCCAACGAGTTCCTCGACTCCCTGCGCTACGAGATCGGCGCCAAGGAGGTCTACGTCTTCACGCCCAAGGGCCGCGTGATCGGCCTGCCCGCCGACGCGACGCCAGTGGACTTCGCTTACGCCGTGCACACCGAGGTGGGCCACCGCACCATGGGCGCCAAGGTCAACGGACGGCTCGTACCTCTGGAGAGCTCGCTCAGCACCGGCGACGTCGTGGAGGTCTTCACCTCCAAGAACCCGGACTCGGGTCCGAGCCAGGACTGGCTGAACTTCGTCAAGAGCCCCAGGGCGCGCAACAAGATTCGCCAGTGGTTTACCAAGGAACGCCGCGACGAGGCCATCGAACAGGGCCGCGACGCCATCGCCAGGGCCATGCGCAAGCAGAACCTGCCGCTGCAGAAGCTGATGAACCAGGACTCCTTCGCCGAGGTCGCCGCCGTGATGCGGTACGAAGACGTCTCGGCGCTCTACGCCGCCGTCGGTGAAGGGCACGTGTCGACGCAGTCCGTGCTGGAGAAGGTCGTCGCCACGCTGCAGAGCGTGGAGGAGAGCGACGCGACGGACCTGCCGTTCACCCCCAATGGCCGTACCCAGACGCTGCGCAACAACGACTCCGGGATCCTGGTGCGCGGCGCCCCCGACATCCTCGTCAAGCTGGCACGCTGCTGCACCCCGGTTCCCGGCGACAAGATCGTGGGTTTCATCACCCGCGGTTCCGGTGTGTCTGTGCACCAATTCGACTGCCACAACGTGCAGGAACTGCTCAAGGAACCCGAGCGGATGATCGACGTCGACTGGGCGCCGACCTCGAAGAGCCTGTTCCTCGTGCAAATCCAGATCGAGGCCCTCGACCGCTCCGGCTTGCTCTCGGATGTCACCAGAGTGTTGTCGGAACACCACGTCAACATCCTCTCGGCGACGGTGCACACCTCCAGTGACCGGCTGGCGATCAGCCGGTTCGTGTTCGAGATGGGCGACACTACCCACCTCGACAGGGTGCTGAACGCGGTGCGCCGCATCGACGCCGTGTACGACGTCTACAGGGTCAGCGACGGCTGAGGTTCAGCCGGCGCGCTTCCCGTAGCTGGGCGGCCGCCCTGCGGCTGAACGAGACTCCCCGTCGACCGGCGAGCGCCTGTTCGTCGGCGTGCGGATCGACTGGTCCGTCATAGGCCAGCAGCGCCGCCAGCAGCGCCGTGTCTGCGCGGCACTCGGGTGAGCGGCCCCAGCGGGCAAGGTCGATGGCCGTCCGCAGGGGAGTGGTGACGAGTTGTCGACCCAGCACCCTCGTGTCGTCGCGGCCGAGGCGCACCTCGCGGAGCTGGGTCCTCGTCTCGACGGGCTTGCGGGCACGCGCGGTCATGTCGATGCAGAACTGATGGGGGTCAGGTTCGGCGGCCAGGCCATAGATCCAGGCGGCGCTCATCCGCTCGGCGGCGGCCCGGCTCGGCGCGACCGAGGTGAGCGCCTCGCCCCGGGTCTCCGGGCCGTCGTGGGCGTCGACCGGACACCACGCCCCGGCGAGCGGGAACAGCTCACCGTCGAGGCGGGCACAGTTCAGTTCGGCGAGCGGAAGGTCGGCCGTGGTGAGCGCGGCAGGAAGCAAGGGAGTCATGCTTCCAGCCTGCGGAGTCGCCGGCAGACGCCGAAACGGGATCGGGAATCTGTGGACAGATTCCCGATCCCGTTTCGGGTGTGGGTAGTTACTCCCGTGCAGCGAGTCGTTACTGGCCGATGGCCTTCAGCCAGGCCTTACGGGTCTCGAGCGCCTCGGTCGCGTCCTTGATCTTGCGGGCGTCCTTGGTCTCCTGCGCGGCGGCCAGCTCGGCCTCGAGCTTGGCGATCGCGTCGTGCAGCTGACCGGCGAGGCCTTCGGCGCGGGCCTTGGTCTCGGGGTTGTTGCGCTTCCAGTGGTCGTCGTCGAGCTTCCGCACGGCCGCTTCCACCTTGCGCATGCGCTCCTCGACGGGCTTGACCTGGTCGCGGGGGACCTTGCCTGCGGCGTCCCAGCGGCGCTGCACCGAGCTGAGCAGCTCGCGGGCCTTGACCCGGTCGGTCTCGGTGAGCAGCGTCTCGGCCTCGGTGAGCAGGTCGAGCTTGACGACCAGGTTGGCGGAGAACTCTTCGTTGTCCTGCGCGTCGATCTCGCTCTTCACCGAGTAGAGCACGTCGCCGGCGGCCTTGAACTTGGCCCACATGGCGTCGTCCTGCTTCTTGCCGGAGCGGCCGGCGGCCTTCCAGTCCTCGAGCAGGTTTCGGTAGGCGGGGATGCCGTCGGCACCCTGGGGTGCCAGCGCCTCGGCCTTCTCGATGAGCTGCTGCTTGCGGTTCCGTACATCCTTGTGAGCGCTGTCGAGTTCGGCGAAGAACGCCTTGCGGTTCTGCTCGATAGTGGTGCGAGCCGCACGGAACCGCTTCCAGAGCTCGTTCGCCTCGCCCTTGGGGATGCGCGGTGCGTCGTGCTGGTGGGCTTGCCACTTGGCGAACAGCGCGTCGAGTGCAGCGCTGGTCTGCTTCCACTGCGTCTTGGCCGGGTCTTCGGCGGCGAGGCGTTCGGCCTCTTCAACGATGGCAGCCCGCTCCGCGAGGGCTGCAGCGCTGGCGGCCTTGGCCTCGACACCCTGCTGCTCGGTGAGCTCGGTGACCGTGCCACCCAAAGCGCCGAGGCGCTCGGCGAGGGCGGCGAGGTTGCCGACGGCGTTTGCCGTTGCAACCGACTTCGACAGGTTCGCGACCGACTTGGCGATATCCGCGGCCGGCGCCCCTCCCTTCGCGCGCTGTTCGAGCAGGGTGACCTGTCCGTTCAGCTCCACGTACTTGCGTTCGAAGTAGGCGAGTGCCTCTTCAGGTGTCGCGTCGGGATACTGGCCGACGGCACGTTCGCCGTCTGCTTCGCGCACGTAAACCGTGCCGGTTTCGTCTACGCGACCCCATGGTTGCTGATCTGTCGTAGTCAAGAGCCTCACCTTAATGATCTGGTTGATTCCCCGAGCAGTGAAGTACTGCAGCGGGCGAATCCCTGAACGAGCCAGTACTGGCACAAGCCAATACGCGCACAAGCTTATTGCAAGCGTGCCCGTCGTTCGGCGGAAACGACCGAACTGGTCTCTCCGAGCTGATTTCTACCGTGGTTACTGAACGGTGAAGGAGGTGATGGTGGTCGGAACCACGGGAGCGCCGTCCGCCGAGCCGTCCTCGACCCCGGCGTCGGCGATCTGGCTGACGAGCTGGTCCAGTCCGGAGGTGACGGTGCCGATGACCGAGTAACCGGAACCGTCCGCTCCAGCAGGAATCTCCGTATCGCCGTAGACGATGAAGAACTGGCTGCCCATGCTGTACGGATCGCTGGACCTCGCCATGGCGATGGTGCCGGCCGGATAGACGTTGTCGGCCGGAGCATTCTCGACCGGGCCGTAGTAGTAATTGGGTCCACCGGTTCCGTCGCCGGTGGGGTCACCGCACTGCAATACCGAAAAGCCTTCGCCCGTGGTCAGGCGGTGGCAGGTGACGTCATCGTAGAAACCGGATCCGGCGAGGCTGATGGTCGAGGAGACCGCTTGCGGCGCCGCGGCGCCGTCGAGGGAGACGCCGAGTGCGATGTCGTTGAGGGTGAGCGTGCCGGTCCAGGTCCGACCCTCGGCCAGATCGCTCGAGGGAACGTCGCCCGCGTTCGCGCCGGGGGTCGGAGTCACCGAATCTGAGGGCTCGGCCGTGGGCGTCGCGGAAGCCGAAGCACTGGGTTCAGGAGTGCCGGGGCCGCCGCCGAAGTAGAACATCTGGGCGCCGACCAGCACGATGAGCGCGACCACGAGTACGCTGCCGGCCACGATGTTGTCGCGCACGCGCCGCTTGACCTGGTGCTCGTTCACGGCCTTGCGTGCCTGGTAGGCGCGAGCGCGGCCGCGGGCCTCGCGTTCCTGCTTGGTGTTAGGTGCCACGGGAATCCTCCAGGTGCCGCCTGAGGCGGGAAATCGGGCTTGTCGGGCAACACGGCCCGGGTCACTGTGAACTCTACGCATGCGGGGGCGGCGGCGAAAATTGGCGTCGGCGGCACAAACTACGCTGGACGCATGTCTTCCGTCCAACCAGGCCTCCGTACCGGCGCGACGCCGCTTGCGGTGCGCATGCGCCCCAAGAGCCTGGCCGAGGTTGCCGGGCAGCGTCACCTGCTTACCCCGGGGTCGCCGCTGGTCAGCCTGGCCAACGACAAGACGGGGGAGCAGGGTTCGGTCTCCGTCATCCTGTGGGGCCCTCCGGGAACCGGCAAGACCACCCTCGCCCAGACCATCGCGCACAGTTCCGGACGCCGCTTCGTTGAGCTCTCCGCCGTCTCCGCCGGCGTGCGGGACGTGCGCCAGGTGATGGACGAGGCCCGCACCAGCCGGGACCTCTACGGCCTGTCCACCGTGCTGTTCCTCGACGAGATCCACCGGTTCAGCAAGGCGCAGCAGGACGCCCTGTTGCCGGGGGTGGAGAACGGCATCATCATCCTCGTGGCCGCCACAACCGAGAACCCGTCCTTCTCGGTGATCTCGCCGCTGCTGTCCAGGTCTCTGCTGCTCACTCTGGAGACCCTCAGCGACGACGACCTCGGTACCGTCGTGGACCGCGCCGTCACCGACCCGCGGGGCCTGGCCGACAGGTTCGTGCTCGACCCTGAGGCCCGCGGGGCAATCATCCGGCTCGCGTCCGGCGACGCCCGCCGGGCGCTCACGGCGCTCGAGGCCGCTTCGGTGTCGGCCGCGACCACGGAGACCGCTGACGGTGAGAAGCCCGTCATCACGACCGAGATCGTCTCGCTCGCGGTCGACCGGGCGCTGCTGCGCTACGACCGCAACGGTGACGAACATTACGACGTGATCAGCGCCTTCATCAAGTCGGTGCGCGGGTCGGATGTCGACGCGTCCCTGCACTACCTTGCCCGGATGATCGAGGCCGGGGAGGATCCCCGATTCATCTGCCGCCGGATCATCGTGCTCGCCTCCGAAGACATCGGCATGGCCGACCCGCAGTCTCTGGTCATCGCGATAGCCGCCGCCGACGCCGTGCAATACATCGGCATGCCGGAAGGCCGCATCCCCCTGGCCCAGGCCGTGGTGCACCTGGCCTGCGCGCCCAAGTCAAATTCCGCCTATATGGCCCTCGACGCCGCCATCGCCGACGTGCGCAACGGCAACACCGGCCGGGTGCCCAAGCACCTGCGTGACGCCCACTACCCGGGGGCCAAACGCCTCGGCCACGGCAAGGGTTACAAATACCCGCACGATGATGCGCTCGGCGTTCTCACGCAGGACTATCTGCCCACCGAACTGCGCCGGAAGCAGTACTACACACCCACCGAACACGGCAATGAACGTGACGTCTCCGCGCGCCTGGCCAAGCTCCGCAAGATCATCCGCGGCCAGTAGACCGGGGCGTGTCGAAAGCCCGGCCACGGGGGCACCCGTGTGCTAGCCTTGACCTCGCCTACAACTGGTTTTGTCATGCGGCTGCGTACACAACCTAAGTTGGAGTGGATTCGCCCTGTAGCCGGGCGGCCCGTGGCACCCACCCCTCTGATCTCCCATGACGCCTTGTGCTGCCGTTCGCGGCCGGCCCGGCGCCCTGGTATCCATTTTTCAGATCCATCCGAAAGGACACTGTGTCTACCAAGTCACGTACCCGTAGCAAGACCCGCCTCTCGCGGGCCCTGGGCATCGCCCTGACCCCGAAGGCCGCCAAGTACCTCGAGAAGCGTCCCTACGCTCCGGGCGAGCACGGCCGCACCAAGCGCAAGACCGATTCGGACTACGCCGTGCGTCTGCGCGAAAAGCAGCGCTTACGTGCCCAGTACGGCATCCGCGAAGCCCAGCTCAAGATCGCCTTCGAAGAAGCGCGTCGCCGCCAGGGCCTGACCGGTGAAAACCTCGTCGAGATCCTCGAGACCCGTCTCGACGCCCTCCTCGTGCGTTCGGCCATCGCCCGCACCACCGCCCAGGCCCGTCAGATGGTTGTGCACCGCCACATCCTCGTCGACGGCCAGCTGGTCGACCGTCCCTCCTTCCGCGTGAAGCCGGGTCAGCTCATCCACGTCAAGGCCAAGAGCGAGGGCACCGAGCCTTTCCAGGTTGCCGCGGCCGGCGGTCACGTCGACCTGCTGCCCAAGCTCCCGCCGTACCTCGAGGTTGAACTCGACAAGCTGCAGGCCCGCCTCGTTCGCGCCCCGAAGCGCATCGAGATCCCCGTGACCTGTGAAGTCCAGCTCGTCGTTGAGTACTACGCAGCACGCTAGTCACTCCCGGCGCGTCTCGATTCGCCGGAACTGAACTACGCTTGAGGGCGGATCACCTAGGTGATCCGCCCTTTTGCGTGCTGTGCCTAATCGAAATGGATGGTGCCGAATGACTGGTGGAGATATCGCCGGCCTGATTGCCGCTGGCGTTTTCGCTGTTCTGGTGGCGTTCCTCGCCATCCCGTTGATCAAGCTCGGCCGGGTGTTCGACGAGACCACTCTCGCCATCCGCGACCTCAGCCATAACGTGACCCCGCTGCTCGAGGAGACGACGAGCACCGTCGCCCAGACCAACCACCAGCTGGCCACGATCGACACAATCACCACGAATGTCGCCGAGGTCACCGGAAACGTGTCCGCAATGGTCGCGCTGTTCGCGGCCACCGTCGGCGGCCCCCTGATCAAGCTCGCCGGATTCTCCGCCGGTGTCCGGGCGGCCTTCAGGGCCTCCAAGCCCCGTCGAGGCACGAAGTAAGTCCACTACGCTGGAAAGCAGCCTGTCAGGACCTCGGCCCGCTGGACCAGCGGGTGCCCCGGCCCACAGCCACCCATTCCTCAAACTCAGGGAGCACATGCCATGAAGAATTTCATCTGGTTAGTCGTCGGCGTCGGAATCGGATTTGTTGCCGCCCACGAGGTGAACAAGACCCAGCAGGGCAAGCGGTTCTTCACCGATCTTGACGCCAAGACCCGCGAATTCGGCGAGGCCATCTCCGAGGGCTACCGCAAACGCGAAGCCGAACTGCACGCCGCACTCGGCGAGGCAGAAGAGACCATCGAAGAGCTGTCAAAGCCCTAAACCACTTCCCTTCCCACCGCAATTCCCCCGGTCGGATTACCGATCCAGTAACAGTACGGACCCCATGCAGACTGCCGACATTCGCGGGCGCTGGCTCGACTTCTTCGCCGACCGTGGACACACCGTTGTCCCGTCGGCGTCGCTCGTGAGCGATGACCCCTCCCTCCTCTTCACCGTGGCCGGCATGGTGCCGTTCGTGCCCTACCTCACCGGTCTGGTACCCGCCCCGTTCCCCAGGGCCACCAGCGTGCAGAAGTGCATCCGCACCAACGACATCGAAGAGGTCGGTAAGACGCCGCGGCACGGCACCTTCTTCCAGATGAGCGGCAACTTCTCTTTCGGCGACTACTTCAAGGAGCAGGCGATCAGCTACGCCTGGGAGCTGCTCACCTCGAGCGAGGCCGACGGCGGCTACGGCTTCGCCGAGAAGGACCTCTGGGTCACGGTCTACGAGAACGACGACGAGGCCTTCGGCTACTGGCGCGCGCTCGGCCTGCCTGAGCACCGGATCCAGCGCCTCGGTATGGACACCAACTACTGGTCCACCGGCCAGCCCGGCCCCGCCGGCCCGTGCAGTGAGATCTTCTTCGACCGCGGCCCCGCCTTCGGCATCGACGGCGGTCCTGCCACCGACGACGACCGCTACGTGGAGATCTGGAACCTGGTCTTCATGCAGTACCTCCGCGGTGAGGGCACCGGCAAGAACGACTTCCAGATCCTCGGCGACTTGCCCAAGAAGAACATCGACACCGGCATGGGCCTGGAGCGCGTCGCGTTCCTCAAGCAGGGCGTGCAGAACATGTACGAGATCGACCAGGTGCGCCCGGTTCTCGACCGTGCCGCGGCCCTCTCCGGCCGCCGCTACGGCGCCGACCACGAGGACGACGTGCGGATGCGCATCGTCGCCGACCACGTGCGGTCCTCCCTGATGTTGATGAGCGACGGTGTCATGCCGTCCAATGAGGGCCGCGGCTACATCCTGCGCCGCCTGATGCGCCGCAGCGTCCGTGCCATGCGCCTGCTCGGGGTGGACGCCGCCTCGTTCACCGAGCTGTTCCCGGCCTCCCGCGACGCCATGAGCGCCGCGTATCCCGAGGTCGCCACCGACTACGACCGGATCAGCCAGGCCGCATACGCCGAGGAAGAGACCTTCCTGCGCACCCTCGCCAGCGGGTCGAGCGTGCTCGACCTCGCCGTGGCCAAGACCAAGAGCGCCCAGAAGGCGGAACTGCCCGGCGACACCGCGTTCCTGCTGCACGACACCTACGGCTTCCCGATCGAGATCACCCTGGAAATGGCCGAAGAGGCCGGCCTCAGCGTCAACCGTGAGGCTTTCGACACCCTGATGGCGAAGCAGCGCGCCATGGCCAAGGCCGACGCCAAGGCCAAGAAGACCCACCTGGCCGACCTGTCGGTCTACAGCGCCTTCCGCGCACACGGCGAGACCGTGTTCACCGGCTACGACATGCTGCAGACCGAATCCAGCATTCTGGGCCTGATCGTCGACGGCGCATCAGTGAACCGTGCGGTCGCCGGCGACATCGCCGAGGTCATCCTCGCCGAGACCGCCCTCTACGCCGAATCCGGCGGCCAGGAGGCCGACGCCGGCCTCATCGTGGGCCCCGGCTACGAACTCGAGGTTCTCGACGTGCAGAAGCCCGTCAAGGGCCTGATCAGCCACAAGGTGCAGGTCACCAGCGGCGAGGTCGGTGTGGGCGACCCCGCGACCAGCGTCGTCGATCCCGACTGGCGCCGCGGCGCCCGCCAGGCGCACTCCGGCACCCACGTCCTGCACGCGGCGCTCCGCCAGGTGCTCGGCCCGAACGCACACCAGTCGGGCTCCTACAACAAGGCCGGCTTCTTCCGCCTGGACTTCTCCTGGAACCAGGCCCTGTCGCCGGCCACACGCAGCGAGATCGAGGAGATCTCCAACAACGCCATCCGCGACAACCTCGAGGTGAGCACCCGCGAACTGCCGCTGGCCGAGGCCAAGGCGCTCGGTGCGATGGCGCTGTTCGGCGAGAAGTACGGCGAGACCGTGCGGGTGGTCGACATCGGCGGCCCGTGGTCGCGCGAACTCTGCGCGGGCACCCACGTGGCCTCCAGCGCTGAGATCGGCATGATCAACCTCGTCAGCGAGGCGTCGGTCGGCTCAACCAACCGCCGTGTCGAGTCGCTCGTCGGGCTCGAGGCGTTCCGCGACCTCGCCGCCGAGCGGGCCATCGTGTCCCAGCTCACCAGCAACCTCAAGACGCCGCGTGAGCAGCTTCCCGCCAAGATCATGGATCTCATGCAGAGCCTGAAGGCGGCCGAGAAGAAGATCGCCTCGTTCGAAGCCCGTGCACTCAGCGACCGAGTGCCCGCCCTCGTGGCCCAGGCCACCAGGATCGGCGACCTCACCGTGGTGGCCGAAGACCTCGGCACCCTGAACTCCGCCGACGACGTGCGGATGCTCGTCACCGGCACCCGCGAACGGCTGGGCAATGACCCTGCCGTCGTCGCCCTCGCGGCGACCGTGGGCGACAAGCCCGTCGTGATCGTGGCGACCAACGCCGCGGCTCGTGACGCCGGCCAGAAGGCCGGTGCGCTGGCCAAGCAGCTCGCCGGTATTCTCGGCGGCGGCGGCGGCGGCAAGGACGACCTGGCCCAGGGCGGCGGCACGAAGGTGGAGCTGATCCCCGAGGCACTCAGCACGCTGCGCACGCTGGTGGCCCGCTAACCCATGCGATCGGGCGTGCGGGTGGGAATCGATGTCGGCACTGTGCGGATCGGCGTTGCCCGCAGCGACTTCCACGGCATGCTCGCCACCCCGGTGGAGACCGTGCCACGGGACAAGAACGCTGCCGACCTCGGCAGGATCGCCGGGATCGTCACCGAGCTGGATGCCGTCGAAGTGATCGTCGGGTTGCCCCTGGCGCTGTCCGGGCGGCACACCGCGTCGACCGACGATGCCGTCTCCTTCGCCGAAACCCTCGCCGCGACGGTGTCGGTGCCGGTTCGGCTCGTCGACGAGCGACTGTCGACGGTGTCGGCTCAGGCCGCCCTGCGAACCGTAGGCCGCAGCACCCGCACGCAGCGTCCAGTGGTCGATCAGGTGGCCGCGACTATTATTCTGCAGCATGCGCTCGATACCGAACGTGCCTCGGGCAAACCAGCCGGCACGTCCGTTGACCTGACCGGAAGGCCGTAACCGTGGCGAAAAGTCCGCCGGAAAACCCCGACCCGAACCCTTCGGGCGGCACTGGCGACACGCCGCTGCCCTCCCGCCGGGCCCTGCGGGAAGCCCAGGCGGCCCGCGAGGCCCAGGCGGCGCAGAAGGATGCGGGCCCGGCTGCTTCTGAACCGGCTGCTTCTGAACCGGCAGCTTCTGAACCGGCAGCGCCGCCGGCACCTCTGTCGTATTGGACCGCACCCGTACAGCCCGACCCGGACGAGCAGCCTGCCCCAGAGGAGCCCGCCGCGGTGAGCACCAGCGACCACAATCCCTTCGCGGGGCTCGGGTTCGGCACTGCGCCCGACCCGGCCCCCGCATCCGACGGTCAGCTGACGGGTGCCCCGGATGTCCCGGCGCAGGCCGGACGCCCCGGCTCCCGCGCGAATCGACGCGCCCGGCTTGCCGACCACCCGACCCTGGTGGAGAAGAAGTCGCGCAAGGGTGGCTGGGGCTGCCTGGTCGTCATCCTCGTCCTCGTCGCTCTGATGGGCGCCGCTGCCCTGGCCCTGCAGGGGCCCATCAGCCAGCTCGTCGCCGCCACGCAGGCTCCCGAGGACTATGAGGGCTCCGGCAGTGGTGAGGTGCTCGTCATGATCCACGACGGCGACACCGGTTCCGATATCGCCAACACCCTGGTGGACCAGGATGTGGTGAAGAGCTATGACGCCTTCTACGACCTGTTGCTCGCCCAGTCGACCGACCCGGTCTTCCAGCCCGGCGCATACCAGCTGGCCTCGCAGATGAGCGCCCAGGCCGCACTCGAGGCCCTGCAGGACCCGGACAGCCGCCAGGATCTCACCGTGGTGATCCCCGAGGGAACCGCTGCCGTCGACGTGCTCACCTCGATGTCAGAGGGTACCGACATCCCCCTCGAGGACCTGCAGGCAGCGGCCGCCGACCTGTCCGGGTTCGGGCTCCCTGCCGAGGCCACCAGCCTCGAGGGCTTCCTCTTTCCGGCCACGTACACGTTCCAGCCGGCGACGAGCGCCCACGACGCACTCAAGACCCTCGTCGACCGCCAGTTCGAGGCCCTCGACACTGCCGGAGTCGCCCCGGCCGATCGGTGGAAGACCATCGTGATGGCGTCGCTGATCCAGCGTGAGGCCGGTCTGAAGGACGACTACTACAAGGTCGCCCGGGTGTTCTACAACCGGCTCGACCCTGCGCAGTGGGACACCGGGCTGCTGCAGTCCGATGCCACCGTCGCCTACGGCACCGGAAAAACGCACCTGGTCACGACGACCGACGCCGAGCGGGCGGACGTAGACAACGCCTACAACACCTACGTGCATCCCGGTCTGCCGGTCGGACCGATCAGCAATCCCGGCGACCTGGCCATTGATGCGGCCCTGCACCCCGCAGACGGAACCTGGCTATTCTTCGTGACGTGGAACCTGGATACCGGAGAGACCATCTTCTCAACGACCGTGGACGAACACGACGCCGGCGTCGCCAAGTGGCTGGACTGGATGGATGAGCACCCCGAATATGGTTGATCCGACGCAAGCCTCAGTCAGCACGCCGCCGCGGCGCCGGTTGGCGGTGCTCGGTTCGCCCATCGCGCACTCACTGTCGCCGGCCCTGCACGCTGCCGCCTATCGGGTGCTCGGCCTGAACTGGGAATACACGGCGGTGCAGATCGGCGAGGGTGAGCTCGACGGCTTCGTGGACGGCCTCACCCCGGAGTGGCTGGGGCTGTCCTTGACCATGCCGCTCAAGCACGAGATCCAGCCGCGCCTGGACACCCTGGACCGTGTCGCGACCCTGACCGGAGCCGTGAACACTGTGCGGTTCGGCGACGCACCGGTGGGGGAGGGCGACGACAGCACGACGGAAACCGCGCCACGGCCGTTCTTCGGCTACAACACCGACGTAGCCGGGCTGGTGCGTGCCCTGGCCGAGGCCGGCATGGACCGGGCCAACCACGTCACCCTGCTCGGTGCCGGCGCGACCGCAGCATCCGCCGTCGTCACCGCCGCCGAACTCGGCGCCGAAACCGTGCAGATCATCGCCCGCACGCCGGGCCGAGCCGACCCGCTCCTGGACCTCGGCCGCAAGCTCGGGCTCGTCGTCGCGGTAGCGGGCCTTCCGGCCATGGCCGCCGCCGACCGCGTCAGTGACCTGGTGATCAGCACCATGCCCGGCGATGCCGCACTGCAGTACGAGTTCCCGGCGGCGTTGCGGGCCAACACCCTGCTCTTCGACGTGGGCTACGCGCCCTGGCCCACAGCCCTGGCCCGGTCCTGGGCGGCTGCCGGCGGCCGGGCCCTGTCCGGCCGCACCATGCTGCTGCACCAGGCCGTCGTGCAGATCCGGATCTTCCTGGCCAACGACCCTTTCCTGCCCCTCCCCGACGAAGAGGCCGTGCTGGAGGCCATGCGTGCCGCACTGGACGCCGCCGACGGGACGGCGCCCGGCCGCGCTGTGGAAGGATAGGGAGCATGCTTCGTTGGCTCACCGCCGGAGAGTCTCACGGCCCCGAACTCCTCGCCATTGTCGAGGGTTTGCCCGCTGGGATCCCGGTCACACTAGATGCGATCCGTCTCGACCTTGCGCGCCGCAAACTCGGCTATGGCCGGGGTGCCCGCATGAAGTTCGAACAGGACGAACTGAACATCTCCGGTGGCGTCCGCCACGGTCTCACCCTCGGCGGCCCGGTGGCGCTGCGGATCGGGAACACCGAATGGCCCAAGTGGGCCGACGTGATGAGCCCGGAACCCGTTGACCCCGCCCTGCTCGCCCGCGGCCGAGGCGCCCCTCTGGTGCGCCCCCGGCCCGGCCACGCCGACCTGGTTGGGATGCAGAAATACGACTTCGACGAGGCCCGTCCGGTGCTCGAGCGCGCCAGCGCCCGGGAGACGGCCGCCCGCGTGGCCCTCGGCGCCGTCGCCCGTGCCTTCCTCGCCGGCCTCGGTATCGAGTTGGTCAGCCACACCCTGTCCATCGGCCCGGTTCGTGTGCCCGAGGGATCCTCGCTGCCCCGTCCCGGTGATGTCGATACCCTCGACGCCGACCCGCTGCGCTGCTTCGACACCGCCACCAGCGCGCTCATGGTCGCCGAGGTGGATGCTGCGCACAAGGACGGCGACACTCTCGGCGGCATCGTCGAGGTCCTTGCCTACAACCTGCCACCCGGTCTGGGGTCGTTCGTGCATTGGGACCGCCGGCTGGACTCCCAGCTCGCCGCCGCGCTGATGGGCATCCAGGCGATCAAGGGCGTCGAGGTCGGTGACGGCTTCCTCACCACCACCCGCCGCGGTTCGGACGCACACGACGAACTGGTTCAGGTCGATGACCAGATCCTGCGCGCCAGCGACAAGGCCGGCGGCACCGAGGGCGGCATGAGCACCGGAACCGTGCTGCGCGTACGGGCCGGTATGAAGCCCATCGCCACGATCCCGCGCGCGCTCCGCACCGTTGACATCACCACGAGCGAAGCCGCACCCGCTCACCACCAGCGCTCCGATGTCTGTGCGGTGCCGGCCGCCGGCGTCGTCGCCGAAGCCATGGTGGCCCTGGTCCTGGCCAACTCGGTGCTGGAGAAGTTCGGCGGTGACTCGTTGGGCGAAACCAAGCGCAACCTGGACTCCTACCTCGCCAACATTCCGGCCAACCTGCGCACCGGGGCGTCCAGCGACGCCACGCTCTAGCGTGCTGTTCCTGAGCCCGGACGCCTCTCGTCCCGCCGACGGATGGCCGGCCGCACCCGGACCGGCGCCCGACCGGCGCGACACGGCGTCGCCGGAGGGCGCGGAGCCGCACCGCGACGCGGATGTGCCGCTGTACCCGTTGGTGTTCATCGGGCCGATGGCGTCGGGCAAGTCCAAGATCGGTCGACGGGTCGCGCGCACCCTGCGGGTGCCGTTCCTGGACACCGACAAACTCATCGTCACCGAACACGGCCCGATCACCGAGATCTTCGCCACTCACGGCGAGAGCCACTTCCGGGACCTCGAACGCGCGGCCGTCGCCGACGCGCTACGTCAGAAGCGGGCCGTCGTGTCGCTCGGTGGGGGAGCGGTGCTCGACCCGGCCACCCGGGCGGACCTGCGGCGCGCCACGGTGATCTCCCTGAGCACTACCGCTGAGGCTGTGCGCAACCGCACCAGGAACGCCAAACGTCCGCTTTTGGCCGACGGGCCGGACGCCTGGCAGCGCATCTACGACGAGCGCCGCCCGCTGTACGACGCGCTGGCCAGCATCCACTTCGACACGTCGACCAGGCCGGTCGACGCCATCGCCGCCGACATCGTGAAATGGGTAAGAGAACAATCGTGACCGACATGCAGCCCGAAGAGACCGGCACCACCACCATCACCGTCAGCGGTGTCGACAGCTACCCGGTCCTCATCGGGCGGGGCATCGTGGCCGATGTTGCCGAGCAGCTCGGCGACACCGTGAAGAAGGTACTCATTGTGCACACCTCGCACCTAGGCGCCCGCGCCGTGGCGCTGCGGGAGAGCCTGCTGGACCGGTACGAGGTCCTCATCGCCGAGGTCCCCGACGCCGAGCCCGCCAAACGGGTTGAGGTCGCCGCGTTCTGCTGGCAGGTGATGGGTCAGGCCGACTTCACCCGCACCGACGCCGTGATCGGCTTCGGCGGCGGCGCCGTGACCGACCTGGCCGGCTTCGTGGCCGCCACCTGGCTGCGCGGCGTCAAGCTGGTGCAGATTCCCACCAGCGTGCTCGGTATGGTCGACGCCGCCGTCGGCGGTAAGAATGGCATCAACACCGCGGAGGGCAAGAACCTAGTCGGCACCTTCTACGCGCCGGCCGCTGTGGTCTGCGACCTCGACATCCTCGCCGACCTGCCCCGCAACGAGATCCTGGCCGGCTTCGCCGAGATCGTGAAGGCCGGGTTCATCCAGATCCCGGAGATCCTCGACATCGTCGAAGCGGATGTCACCCGGGTCACCGACCCGATCACGCCAGAGTTCCGCCGTGTGCTCGAGCTCTCCATCGCCATGAAGGCCCGCGTCGTCGGCGCGGATTTCAAGGAGGCGGGCCTCCGCGAAATCCTCAACTACGGGCACACTCTCGGCCACGCCGTCGAGCACGCCGAACGCTACGGCTGGCGCCACGGCGCAGCTGTCGCCGTCGGCATGATGTTCGCCGCCGAACTTGCCAGGCTCAGCGGGCGGCTCTCCGACGAGGCCGTCGACCGGCACCGCCGGATCCTGGAGTCGCTCACCCTGCCGACGACCTACCCGGTAGGCCGCTGGTCCACCCTGCTGGCCACCATGCAGCGGGACAAGAAGACCCGCAGCGGAATGTTGCGCTTCATCGTGCTCGACGACATCGGCAAGCCCACGGTGCTCGAGGGCCCGGATGCGTCGCTGCTCTTCGCGGCGTACCAGGAGATCGGCTCCTAACACCCCTTTTTCGCGGTCTGTGCCTAGAATGAAGCACCCGACCGGCCGCTCTGCGCAGGTCGCCTACGACCAGCGTTGATCGGAGGTGTTGTGAGCAGTCCGTGGACGATAACTCCTACCGATTCACCTGTGGGGACGTTTTCCCGGCAGGAAAGACTGCATGAGGCCGCCATCGGGGACCGCACCGATCTGCGCTCCGGTGCCGTGCAGGCCGGCGTGCGCCGACTCGTGCGGGAATCCTGGCAACGGTCTCTGTCACTCCGCCTGGACCCGCTGACGGCGCAGGCGGCACCAACTCTCGCCGCCGACGAGCTCAACCGGCTGAGGGCCCGCAATCCGCTGGCCGGGGTGCTGCCGGTGATCAACACCCTGTTGGTGCGGCACGCCGCCGAATTCGGGCTGATCGTGGCGGTGGCCGATGAGACCGGCCGGCTGCTCTGGATCGACGGTGACAGCTCGGTGCGCACCCGTGCCGAGGACATGCACTTCGTCGTCGGCGCCGACTGGTCTGAGGCCCGGGTCGGCACCAGCGCACCCGGCACCGCCCTGGCTCTGAACCACGGCATCCAGATCCAGCGCGCCGAACACTTCAGTCAGCTCGCCCACCCGTTCAGCTGCACCGCCGTGCCCATCCACGACCCGGTCACCGGTGCGGTGCTCGGCGTCATCGATATCACTGGGGGAGACGCCGCCGTTGCCCCGCAGACCCTGCCGCTTGTGGAGGCCGCCGTCGCGGCGCTCGAGGCGGAGTTGCGCATCCAGAGCCTCAGCGCCCCACGGCCATCACCGGCGCGGCCTTCGGGCTTTACCGCCCCCGGCATTCTGCTGACCGTTCTGGGTACCGAACACGGCGCCCTGCACGGGGCTCCCAGCACTGATCGGCACAGCACTGATCGGCACAGCGTCGGCCTCAGTCCCCGGCACGCCGAGATCCTGCTCCTGCTCGCCTGGCACCGGCAGGGCCTGTCCGCCGACAGGCTCGCAAGCCTCCTCAGCGACGAGCAACCGCACGCCGTCGAGAACCTCCGCGCCGAGATGGTGCGGCTGCGCCGGGCGCTGGCGGTCAGCCATCCGCAGCTGCGGATCGGCTCCCGCCCCTACCGTCTGGAGACCGACGTCGACACGGATGCGGGCCGGGTCCTGCGCCTCCTCGGCCGCGGTGCCCACCGAATGGCCCTCGCCGCCTATCGCGGCACCGTGCTGCCTGGCTCCGCAGCGCCCGGCGTCGCAGAGATCCGCGCAGAGGTGAGCCAGCGCCTGCGCCAGACGCTGCTCAGCGATGCCTCGGTGGAGGTGTTGCTCGACTACGCCGGCACCGAGGAGGCCGCCTGGGACTCCGAGGTATGGCGGGCCTGCCTTCAGCTGCTGCCCGCCCGGTCACCACAGCGAGCCGCAGTGGTGGCGAGCCTCGCCCGCATCGAGGCCGAGCTCAGCGCGTAGTCGACGAGCCCGGGTTCAATTCAGGACGAAGACGAGCACATACACGAAGGCGAGAGTCCCCACCAGCCACACGCTGACCACCAACGAGATGGAGCGGGGCGCGAGCCGGCGGTGCAGGACGGCCGCGAGCAGAAAGATTGCTGACAGCACGATCTCGAGCGTCCAATAGACCGGGCTGGTGGTGTCTGTGATGGTGTTGAGCGCCCAGATGCCCTCACCCAGCAGAACAGCGCTCAGCGGCGTGACCGCCAGCGCACCCCACAGTGGAGGGGCGTAGCGTGCGAGGCCGGCGGCAACGCCCAGCAGCGGTCCGGTGACGACGCCCACCAGGGTCCAGATCGAGGTGAACGGATCGCCGTCATCGAACCCTCGCCACTCGGATACGACGCTGTAGGACTCGACGAGAAGCTGGAAGACCACGATGCCGAGGACTCCCGCAAGCAACGGCCGGGCACGGCCGAGCCAGACGATCAGGAAGGCGAACATCGTCCAGCCGCCGGCGGAGTTGCCCAGCGAATTGACCCAGGGCGGCAGGTACTGCTGGGCGACACTGGTCAGCCCGCCGATCAGCACCGCTCCGCCGACCGCCACGACCGTCGCCCGCACCGCCGACGACCGGGTGTCGGCGTGCCACCAGCCGCTGCGCGCGGGCGGCGGCTCGACGACGCGAGAACTTTCCAGGGTTTCCATGTGGTCCACGCTAGGCAAGCCGGTCCGGCCAGGCATCCACCCAGAGACTGACCGGGGAATACCGGAGGATGACCTCGGTCGGGCCACCGGACCGGGAGGCCACCGCAATGTTTCGCAACCTCCGTGTTCCTAGGCTCACCCCATGGACCGCGAGAACGCGGACTCCATCGACAGAGCCGTCGAACAAGGAGTGAAATGACCGTTTACGCCGCCCCAGGCACACCGGATGCGAAAGTCACCTTCAAGCCCCGCTACGAGAACTGGATCGGAGGCGAATGGGTGCCGCCAGTGAAGGGCCAATACTTCGAAGACATCTCCCCGGTCAACGGCAAACCGTTCACCGAGGTCGCCCGCAGTACCCACGAAGACATCGACCTGGCCCTCGACGCCGCCCACAAGGCCGCACCGGCCTGGGGCAAGACCACGGCCACGCACCGCGCCGCCGTGCTCAACAAGATCGCGGATGTCATCGACGCGAACCGCGAACTGCTCGCGGTTGCCGAGACCTGGGACAACGGCAAGCCCATCCGGGAGCCGCTGAACGCCGACCTGCCACTGGCTGCCGACCACTTCAGGTACTTCGCCTCCGCTATCCGCGCCCAGGACGGCGACCACGCCGAGCTCGACAACGACACCATGTCGTACCAGTTCCACGAACCGCTGGGCGTGGTCGGCCAGATCATCCCGTGGAACTTCCCGATCCTGATGGCGGTGTGGAAGCTGGCACCGGCTCTCGCTGCCGGGAACGCGGTCGTGCTCAAGCCCGCGGAGCAGACCCCCGCATCGATCCTGGTGCTGATCGAACTGATCGGCGACATCCTGCCTCCGGGGGTGCTCAACATCGTCAACGGCTTCGGCATCGAAGCGGGCAAGCCGCTCGCATCCTCGAACCGTATCCGCAAGATCGCGTTCACCGGCGAGACCACGACGGGACGGCTGATCCTGCAGTACGCCAGCGCCAACATCATCCCGTCCACCGTTGAGCTGGGCGGCAAGAGCGCCAACATCTTCTTTGACGATGTGGCGCAGAAGGACGACAGCTACTACGACAAGGCACAGGAAGGTTTTGTGCTGTTCGCCTTCAACCAGGGCGAGGTGTGCACCTGCCCCAGCCGCGCGCTGTTGCACAAGCCCATCTACGACAGCTTCCTCGGCGGCGCCATCGAGCGCACCAAGCTGGCCAAGCAGGGCAACCCGCTCGACACCGACACCCAGGTGGGCGCCCAGGCCAGCAATGACCAGCTCGAGAAGATCCTCTCGTACATCGATATCGGGAAGAAGGAGGGCGCCAAGCTCCTGCTCGGCGGCGAGCAGGCCGACCTCGGCGGGGACCTCAGCGGCGGCTACTACGTGCAGCCGACCATCTTCGAGGGCCAGAACAAGATGCGCATCTTCCAGGAGGAGATCTTCGGACCCGTCGTGGCGGTGACCAGCTTCGACGACTACGACGACGCCATCTCGATCGCCAACGACACCCTGTACGGCCTCGGGGCCGGGGTGTGGTCGCGGAACGGCACCACGGCCTACCGCGCGGGGCGGGACCTGCACGCCGGTCGCGTGTGGGTGAACAACTACCACAACTACCCGGCTGGAGCCGCTTTCGGCGGCTACAAGAGCTCGGGTATCGGCCGGGAGAACAACAAGCTGGCGCTCGGCCACTACCAGCAGACCAAAAACCTGCTGGTGTCGTACTCCGAAGACGCGTTGGGCTTCTTCTAACCGCGAACAGGAGGTGCCGGCCGGGGCGGTTACCCGAAAACTGCCCCGGCCGGCACCGCCTCCCACAAACGCCCGTAGCGCTCCACCCGCAGTTGGAGGAACCCATGACCGACCTCATCACGCCAGTCCCGGATGCGCCCGTCGCGCCCGCGGTCGAAGCGTCCATCACCATCCCGGGGGAGACCCGGTCCAGGGTGGCGCTGGCGCAGGCCACCGTCGACCTGTTGCGAAGCCTCTGGGAGGAGCACGGGCCGCTGATGTTCCACCAGTCCGGCGGCTGCTGCGACGGCAGTTCGCCGATGTGCTTTCCGGCGGGGGAGTTCATCACCTCCGACCAAGACGTGCTGCTCGGCCGGCTCGACATCGCGCCGGCGGGAGAGCCCGAACAGGTGATCGACTTCTGGATCTCCGCCGAACAGTTCGAGTACTGGAGTCACACCGCCCTGCTCATCGACACCGTCAAGGGTCGCGGCGGTGGCTTCTCGGCCGAGGCTCCACGCGGCGTGCGCTTCATCATCCGCTCGGAGTTGATGGATTCGTTCACCGGGTAGGGAACAAATTTGGCGATGTCGGAGTGCCGGGGGTCAGACGAAGGTGCGCAGTGCCCGCTGGTAACCGTCACTGTCCTCTCTGGTCGTGTTGGTCAGGAGAAGGCCGGTCCGGCCGACTGTTCGCGTGAACTCGCCCCGGCAGGGGATGCTGACGATCTTCGTCAGGCCCGCCTGCCAGGCGCGGATGAGCCCGGGGAGGCTGCGCCGCTCGGGGCTGTCCTCAAGTTTGGCCGGCAATGCCATTAGCTGGGTGTGTGCGGCCGCGTCCGACCACGTTCGGTACGACGCGCTGTTGAATGCCGTATCGCCAAAAAGGTCGCGCCAGTTCGGGCCGACGATGCGGTGGAGAAGGTCGGCCCGCTCGGTCGATCCGACGACGGTGCGCTGAATCTCCTCGAACACCCCCGGGTCCCTTTTCTCACCCGCATGCGCTGCGGCGGCGTCCCAGACGCGTGGCCAGGCCTCCGCCCAGGCCGCGCGAGTTTCGGCATCGACCGCGGAATCGCGAACCACCAGGGGCGTTTCCGACAGCAGCGGCGGGAGATCATCCCCGCCAGGCTGCAGCTGGTGTGCCTCTCTGACCCAGAGCAGTTCCAGAAGCGAACCAGGTTGATCGTCGACGGTGATGACCATGTCGTGCGGCCACGGCTCGCCCGGTATCGGTTCGCTTGATCGCATGCGTGCCCTCGAATCCTGGACGTGGTTGACGGGTCAGTTCGGGTTGTGCTGCATGACCGACAGCGACCCGTGGCCAGGCGCGATGACACACTTGGCGGCGTACAGCGGCACTCCGCTGTGGTCGGCAGTCTGGGTGAGGATGAGGACCGCCGCTGACGGATCGATGTTCAGCAGCTTCGCCCGCGTGGGGCCGGCGTCGGTGGCGACGATCTGGCACACACCGTTGGTGAAGACGTGACCGTTGGCCTGCATGGAGGCGAGAAGGGTTCGTGGTTGAGCGGCGAGCTCCACGAGTTCGGAGGCGATCCGCGCGCTCACATCACTGAGGTAGCGCCCAGCGGGGAGATGTTCCTGAACCGTTGCAACGGGACGCCCATCGTGCAGCAAGACGCTCTCGCGGATCCAGGCGTTCGCAGCCGGGTCGAGCGCGAGCCGGTGGGACACGAAGTCGGTAGCCCCTTCGAGCTCGAAGCGCACCGGCTGCACGGTAATCGTCATGTTCGGGTCGGCGAGGGCGATCTCGAACGGCCGTAGCTGCTCGAGTCCGCCGTGCGGGATGGACTCGGTGACGAACCGCCCGACACCGCGCCGGGTGACCAGCAACCCGTCTTCCTCGAGGAGCATCAGCGCCTCGCGCACCGGAGTGCGGCTCACCCCGAGCGTTGCCGAGAGTTCGATTTCCCGTGGCAGCATCTCGCCGAGCCTGAACACGCCAGAGCGGATGCCTTCAGCCAGCCGCGTGTAGACCGCAACTCGAATGGGCTGGCCGACGGCGAGCTGGAGCTGCTGCTGCAGGAACGTGTGGGATTCCAGACTGGTCGTCACGAGACCTCCTTGTGTGCCCGACGCTATCACGTTCGACATGTGCCCGCAGAGGTATAACCTCATACTGCAAGTGCAATCCGAGCGTTGTAGTCCACGCGCCGCAGTTCAGGCAATGCCTGAGTTCAGACAATGCCGCAGTTCAGACAATGGAGTCCCCATGAGTACACCCACCACGACCAGCACGCCCCACATCGATCCGAAGGGGGTGGACATTGCCGAGACGATCCTGCTTCCCGGCGACCCGCTGCGAGCCAAGTTCATCGCCGAGACCTACTTGGACGACATCCGTTGTTTCAACGAGGTTCGCAACATGCTGGGTTTCACCGGCACCTACCGCGGGCGCCCCGTGTCCGTCATGGGCACGGGAATGGGCATTCCCTCAATCTCGCTCTACAGCTACGAGCTGATCCACCACTTCGGCGTCAAGAACCTGATCCGGGTGGGTAGCTGCGGCGCCATGCAGGAAGGCATGGAGCTCTACGACGTCGTCATCGCGCAGGGCGCCTCGACCGACTCCAACTACCTGCACCAGTTCAACCTGCCCGGTCAGTGGGCACCACTGTCGTCGTACAGGCTGCTGGAGCAGGCCAAGCGGGCCGCCGACGAGCGCGGCCAACGCACCCACGTTGGCAACGTTCTTTCATCCGACGTGTTCTACGGCGCGGACTCCGACGCCATGGGCAAGTGGATGAAGATGGGCATTCTGGCCGTTGAGATGGAGTCGGCGGGTCTGTTCGCCAACGCCGCGGCCGCGGGCGTCGATGCGTTGGGCATCTTCACCGTCAGCGACCACATCCTCACTCACGCCAAGACCACCCCGGAGGAACGGCAGACCGCCTTCACCTCCATGATCGAGATCGCGCTGGAACTCGCCTGATGAGCACCGCAACCCGCCCCTCCGTTCTCACCCAGGCCGTCAAGCCGAGCCGGGCCATCCCCATCCTGCTGATCCTCTTCGTGTTCTCGCTGGTGCTGGACAACGGCTTCAAATTCATGTCGCCGGCGTTGGCGGATAGTCTCAACCTTCCGGTCACCACCGTCAGCCTGCAGGCCACTCTGGCCGGCATCCTGATCGGTATCGGCGCCGTGGTCTACGCCGCGCTGGCCGACTCGATCAGCATCCGCAAACTCATCATCTTCGCGATCATCTTGATGACCGTCGGGTCGCTCGTCGGCTTCGTCTTCCAGGGCAACTTCTCGATGATCCTGGTCGGTCGGCTGATTCAGAGCGCCGGCCTGGCGGCCGCCGAGACGCTCTACGTGATCTACGTGACCAAGCACTTCAGGGGCGACGAGCAGAAGAAGTATCTGGGCTTCAGCACCGCGGCCTTCCAGTTGTCGCTGCTGATCGGCACCGTTGGAAGTGGCTTCATCGCCACCTACATCGGCTGGGCTGCCTTCTTCCTGGTCGCACTGCTTTCACTGCTTGCCATCCCTGTCGTGTTGCGCACGGTGCCCAAGGAAGCGACGGGCGGCGGCCATGTGGACGTATTCGGCCTGTTCCTGATCGCGGTCTTCGCCACCGGCCTGATCATGTTCATGCAGAACTTCAACCTGTGGTATCTGTTGCCGGTTGTTGCCGGGCTGGCTCTCTTCATCTGGCACATCCGTACCCACGACAACGCCGTGATCACCAGCGCGTTCTTCGCCAACGCTCAGTACTCACTCATGATCATCGTGGTGTTCATCACCTACTCCGTACAGCTGGGCTACACCTTCCTGTTCTCGTTCCTGATCTCCGACGTCTACGGCTACAACCTCGGCGAAGTCGCCCTGCTGCTGATCCCCGGCTACGTCGCCGCCGTGATTGTGGGCACTCTTACCGGCAAGATCGCCAAGTACCTCTCCTCAAAGCAAGCCATCACCATCGCGCTGGTCGCGATCGTCGTGTCACTGCTGATCCCGGCCCTGCTGGTGGATAAGGGAGTCTGGATCTTCGTGATCTCGATGAGCCTGTTCCCGATGGCCTTTGCGCTGATGTACGGCCCGCTCGTGTCGACTGCCATTGAGCGGGTGCCGGTCGCAAACTCCGGTATCGCCATTGGCTTCTACAACCTCACCATCAACATTGCCGTTCCGGTCGGCATCGCCTACACCGCAACGCTGATGAAGCTGCAGCCCAACCTGTTGGGCGGCATCACCGACGGCGCCCAGGCCTCCTCCTACGGATCGGTGTTGTTGATCCTCACGGGAGTCGCTGCCCTCGGCCTCGTGCTGTACCGCGTCTTCATCGTCTTCATCGAGCGCCAGGGCTCCGAGGTGGCCGCGGCGCGGAAGGCTGTGGCGGACTAGGACGTCCGGTGCGGGTCTCGAAGGAGATTTCCGAATACGGAAGGTGCTCGCGTGCCAGCACGGCAGTCAGGATGCGATCGCCGAGGTCCGCGCCAACCGAATAGACGTGGGCCCGGTGGCGGGGGAACAGCCATCGGGTCCACGTCTGCGCCGTGCATGAGCCCAACCTAGTCAGGTGCCCCAGACAGCGGGGAAATGTTGCCTGACCTGTGGGAGTCTTGGCAAATGGGGGATTCTGGATCGGCTGGGTGTCAGTTCGCACTGCGCGGTGCGTGCGTGTGAGCGTGCGGGGCTCGGTCGGATCGATGATGACCGCCACGCTGGTGTCGCGAGCGCTGGGTTTTGTGAAGGCAATTTTCCTGGTGGCTGCCATCGGCGGAACCAGCGCCGGCGTCGGCGGGCAGACCTTCGAGATCGCCAACTCGGCTCCCACCTATCTGTTCGCCCTGATCGCCGGGGGAGTGCTCGGCGCCGTGCTCGTTCCGCAGATCGTCCGGAACCTGAACGCCGGCTCGGTCGGGCAGGACAATACCGACCGGCTCCTGACCATTGTTCTGGTCGGTGGAGCCGTGGCCACGGTCGTCCTTACCCTGTGCGCCCCGGGCATCGTCTGGCTCTACGCGACGACCTGGTCGCCGGAATGGCGAGGACTGGCAACGTCGATGGCGTACTGGTGCCTGCCTCAGATCTTCTTCCTTATCGCCTTCGCCGTTCTGTCGCAGGTCCTCAACGCGCGGGGAGTATTCGGTGCCCCGGCCTGGGCGCCCGCGATCTCGAACCTAGTGGGGATCGGGGGGATCCTGGTGTTCCTCCTCGTTCTGCCGTCCGGATTGGGGGACGTCGGCACGTGGAGTCCATCGATGATCGCGGTCCTCAGCGGTTCCGCCACCCTCGCCATCGCCGTCCAGAGCCTTCTTCTCGCGGTCCCCCTTCGCACCATGGGGTTTCGGCTGCGCCTGCGCTGGGGCGTCAGCGGTCTGGGGGAGATGTCGGCCGTGGCCGGCTGGACGCTCCTGGGCGTGGTTGCCGGCCAGGTCACCTACCTGGTCACCGCCAACGTCGCCAACAACGCCGGCGAGACGCTGCATCGACTGGGCATCGATGGGCCGAGCCTGAACTCGCTGTCACTCGCATACCTCCTGATGCTGCTGCCGCATGGAATCGTCACGGTGTCCCTGACCACCGCTCTGTACACCCGGATGAGCGGGTATGCCGCCCGCCACGACTTCACTGCGACCGAGTCACTCTCGAGCCTGGCCACGAAGCCTGTCGCCTATGTCGCGATCGCCGCGAGCGCCGCGTTCGCCGCGCTGGGACCGCTCATCACCACGGTGCTGTTCGGCAACCCGAGCATCGGACAGGTGCTGCAGGTCCTCTCGATCGGGCTCGTCGGCTTCAGCCAGGCCTACGTGCTCAACCGAACCTCCTTCGCTCTCCAGGACGCCCGCGGCCCGTTCCTCACTCAGCTCGTCATCGCGGTGCTCTCCGCGGCGGGGGCCGCCGCATCCGCGCTGATGCTGCCGCCGACTCTCACCGTGATCGGTATCGCGGCGGGCGTCACTCTCGCCAACTTTGCCGGCTGGTTCACTGCATATCGGGCGCTACAACGAACCTTTCGGCGTCTCGGCCACGTACCCGTTCGGGGACACCGCGCGTCTCTCGGCTACGTCCGGCTGCTCGGCGCGGGGCTCGCGAGTTTCATGGTCGGGTGGACGGCGGTGGCATTCATCGGGATTCCGTCTGATTTCGGTGGCAAAGTCCTCCTCCTGGGCGCCGCCGGAACAGCATCTCTGGGGGTGTTCATCGTGGTCGGTTACGTTTTTGGCGATCGAACCGTGAGCGAACTGCGTCGCCCGACCGGGCGGATGGGTCGATGACTATCCCCGGTGAATCCGTGACGGTTCGCGCTTACGCCCCTCAAGACGCGCCGAGCACTCTCGCCGTCTTTCTGGACGCCGTGACAACAACGGCGTCCCAGCACTACTCGCCCGAACAGATTGCCGCATGGTCCGCGCCCGAGGAGCGCGATGTCGAAGAATGGAACCTTGCCAGGGCCGGGCGAGGAACGGTGGTTGCGGTAGTCGAAGGAGACGTGGCCGGGTTCTCCGACGTCAACGCTGACGGATACATCGACATGATGTTCGTGTCACCTCGGTTCGGCCGACGAGGCGTTGCGAGTACCCTGCTGGGTGCGATCGAACGCAGAGCGAAATCGCTGACCGCGGCCACGTTGTGGACTAACGCGAGCATCACCGCCCGTCCCTTTTTCGAGCAGCACGGATTCGTCGTCGAGGCGAAGCAGCATCCAGTCAGCCGAGGTGTGCGGATGACCAACTACCGGATGGCCAAACAGCTGTCCTAGCTCTCGACCCGGCCGGGCCTAGGCTGGGTCCATGCGCACAGTCCTCGTTTTGAACGGCCCGAATCTCGGACGCCTCGGCAGCCGGGAGCCTGACGTCTACGGCTCGGCCGACCTCGACGACCTGTGGACGCTGCTCACCGATTCCGCACCGGAGGACGTCACCGTCGATGTGCGTCAGACCGACGACGAGGCCGAGCTCATCCACTGGCTCTACGAAGCCGTGGACACGACAACACCGGTGGTGCTCAACCCTGCCGCGTTCACGCACTACAGCTACGCGCTGCGCGACGCCGCGGCCCTCGTCACCAAGGCCGGCATCCCGCTCGTCGAGGTCCACATCTCCAACCCGCACGCCCGCGAGACCTTCCGCCACACCAGTGTGGTCAGCGCCGTGGCGACCGGAGTCATCGCTGGATTCGGCTTCGACTCCTACCGCCTGGCCCTCGACCACATCGTGCGCCTGGGCTGACCTCCTCCCGAGCGCCTGGGCGCACGGAATCGATCCGCCGCGGCGTGTCGGCTACACTCGTCTGAGACCTTTGGTCGCGCACCTTCCCAATTGAATCGAACGGAACACCTCTTCATGGCATCTACCGCCGACATTAGAAATGGCGTCGTCCTCAACATCGACAAGCAGCTGTGGGCCGTCATCGAATTTCAGCACGTCAAGCCCGGCAAGGGTGGCGCGTTCGTGCGCACCAAGCTGAAGAACGTCGTCACGGGCAAGACCGTCGACCGCACCTTCAACGCCGGCGCCAAGATCGAGACCGAGAACGTCGACCGTCGCGACTTCCAGTACCTTTACGCGGATGGCGAATCGTACGTCTTCATGGACGTCTCGGACTACGACCAGCTCACGGTATCCGCCGCCGTCGTCGGCGATGCCGCCAACTTCATGCTCGAGAACCAGGCCGTGACCGTCGCTCTGCACGACGGCAACCCGCTCTACGTCGAACTGCCGGCATCCGTCGTGCTTGAAATCACCTACACCGAGCCGGGCCTGCAGGGCGACCGCTCCACCGGCGGCACCAAGCCCGCGACCGTCGAGACCGGCTACCAGATCCAGGTGCCGCTGTTCCTCGAGCAGGGCACCAAGGTCAAGGTTGACACCCGCAACGGTGACTACCTCGGCCGCGTCAACTAGTGAGCGCCCGCACCAAGGCGCGCAAGCGCGCCATCGATATCCTGTACGCCGCCGACATCCGTCAGACCACGATCCCGCAGTCGCTGGCCATGGAGGCCGAGCGCGCCGCCAACGAACCGGCCCGCATGGTGTCCTGGCTCTACGCCCGGGACATCGTGGACGGCGTCGTCGACCACCGCGAGGAGATCGACGAATTGATCGAGACGTACTCGCAGGGCTGGACGCTCTCGCGGATGCCCACGATCGACCGGGCCATCCTGCGCATCGGCATTTGGGAGATCCTGTACAACGACGCCGTGCCGCACGCCGTCGCGATCGACGAGGCCGTCGAGGCCGCCAAGGTGCTCTCGACCGATGACTCGGCCGGGTTCGTCAATGGACTCCTCGGGCGCATCGCCCAGACGGCGCCATCCGCCTAAGCCGACCGCATCGTCGGCTTGAGCAGCACGTAGTACCGGTCCCGGGCGCCTCGCTCGGGACCGGATTCATGAGGGGGAGAACATGACGGAACGCACCGACGGGACCACCGACGCAAACACTGGCGAGTACCCCGCCGGTAACCCGGGAGACCAGCCGGCGGCGCCTGCGCCGTACAAGGCTCCGCCCTCCATCGCGCCCACCACCCCGTACGCCGGACCCGTTGCGCCGCGCACGAACACCCTCGCGATCGTGGCGTTGGTGACCGGATTCTGCTGCAACATCGCAGCCGTGATCACCGGGCACATCGCGCTCAGCCAGATCAAGCGCACCGGCGAGGCCGGCAAGGGTCTCGCCATCGCCGGGCTCGTACTCGGTTACGCGAGCATCGGCCTCACGGCGGTCCTGCTCGTGGTGCTCGTGTTCTTCACGGCGGCGATGGGTGCGTTCGTCACCGCTGTCGCCGGCGCCACCTCGTCGGTGACATCCGAGTCGACTTCGGGGCCGACCGGTCAGATCGGTGCCGCCTACTTCGACGAGGGTTACCTCCTCGTCGGCACCGGAAGCACTGTCGTCGACCTGTACATCGATCCGATGTGCCCGTACTGCGGCCAGTTCGACATCGCCAACGGAGACACCCTGGCTGCCCTGGTCGAGGACGGCAGCATCACCCTGCGACTGCACTCGCTGACCTTCCTCGACGAAGCCTCGCAGGGCAGCGAGTACTCCACGCGGGCGTCCGCCGCGCTGACCTGCGAAGCCTCGATCAACCCCGAGTCCACCCTCGACTACCTGGCCGCGCTGTTCGCGAATCAGCCGACCGAGGGCACCACCGGCCTCAGCGACGATGAACTCGTGGCGTTGTCCGACGGCGGCTCGTCCATCGCCGAGTGCGTCACGGGCGAGCAGTATCACGCCTGGTCGCAGCAGAACACGGATGCCGCGCTGACCGGCCCGATCCCCGGCGCTGAGATCGCGTCGATCCAGGGCACGCCCACCGTCCTGATCGACGGAGTTCAGTACGACGGCCCGATCGGCGACCCGCAGGCTCTCGCCGACGCCATCCTGGGCGTGACCAGCTAGCCTGCCGTTCAGGTGGCCAGGGTGATGCTCGGAACCATACCGGCGATCGACGCCCAGAGCTTCACGTCGTCGCCGGGCTGGGGCCGATAGGGGGTCCCCGACTTGTCGCGGCACTCCAACGAGATCTGCGCCTCCAGGGCCACGCCGATCGCGTAGGTCCTGGACCCGCGCAGCTGGAGGGTCACCGAGAGGTCGGTGAAGGCATGCCGTTGTGAACTGATCGCCGAACCACCCTTGCCGCTCTCGTCGAAAGCAAAGAGGGTCCGAGAGCCGAACGGGCTCAGCAGCTCCCAGGCCCCGGTGATCGGGTCGATCTCCCAACCGGCGACATACGCGGTGCCCCGGTACGAGAAGGCCGCGAAACCGATCGGTCCGGCCGGCAGGAACCACCACCGGCTCTCGGCTACCAGGTCTACCGAGGCCGTGACCGTCACCGACGAGAGGCTGGCCCGGGGCACGAGCGTCACCCCGGTTCCGGCGAACCCGATATCACCGGAGTCCATCGCGGAGGCGTTCACCCAGCTGAACAGTCGTCCGGTCTTCTCCGACGCGTCGCTGCCATCCGGCTGCCCGTCGCGGCCGTTCGCCCACCGATACCGAAAGCGATGATCGTCGGGGGCCGGTGAACTCCAATAGGTGCGATAGTCGGCGTCGGCAGGGATGTAGAGGTTATCCGGCCAGGTCACGACGAAGGGCGCACGCGCACGGAAATAGTTCGCGAACAGGGCCTCACGATATTTCTTCACGCCGACGAGGGTGCGGGCCGCGTCGGCCGTGGTGAGCTCGATCTCATCGTGCACGGCCTCGATCTCGCGTCGCCGCACGAAGCTGATGGGTCCGGCCGGAGCGCCGACCTCCGAGTCGACGTTCGAGGGTTCCCGCGACTCGGACCTGGCCGTCGATGCATGCCCGGTGGCTTCGCGCCGGTTCTGACGGTGGGTGCCGGCAGGTTCAGGTTCGGCGGTTGGGACGTCACCGGCTGCGTCCACCATCGGGTCGACGGGTACATCGTTCGCCGGGTCGTCAGCCGGAACCGGACGCTGGTCGTCGGGTGGGTCACCGTGCCGATCCTGAGGACGGTCGTTGTCAGCGGGGCTCATCAAATCACCTCCTGGCGCCACGGGCGCGCTGCATCGCAGATCGCGGAGTTGTGTCGCAAGGCAGGGTAGTCACCCCGAGGTGGTTGCGCGAGGTCTGCGACGCATCGAGACATCCGCTTCAACGAGCGCGGGCTTGTGGGCCTTAGAACGGTGGGTTCTCGGGCACCGGTGGGGTCGGCTTCCGACTCGGCCGCTGCCGGGGCATCAGGTAACTCTCGTCGGCGGGCCGCTTCCGGGTTTTCGGCCCCACGACCGGTGGTCGGGGTCGGGGTGGTCCCATCGGGTTGGCCGGGTCGGTGCGATAGCTGCGTTTCCCGGGGGAAGTCCAGTGCAGGATCCCGCCGGGTTCCTGCGTGACCCGCCACTGGCTGAGGTGTTTGAGTCGGTGGTGGGGTTCGCAGAGGTGGGCGAGGTTGTCGCAGTCGGTGCTGCCGCCGCCGGCCCAGGGGGCGGTGTGGTCGACGTCGCTGGTCACCGCGGGTCGGGAACAGCCCGGGAACCGGCAGGTTTCGTCGCGCACCCGCAGGTATTTCTTCATGGCCTTGGTGTTCTTGTGCTGGGTCTTGCCCAGCGAGAGCATCACCCCGGTCTCCGGGTGGGTCAGCAGCCGGGTGAAGCTCGGCGCGTGCCCGGCGATCTCCCGCGCGACCTCGGGAGAGATGGGCCCGTACCCCTCGAGAGTGCCGGGTTCCTCGTCCAAGCCCAGCAGGGTCAGCACGGGCACGGTGACCATGACCGTGCCGCGGATGCCGGCGCCCATCCCGTCGGGCGTGATGCCGTCCAGCAACAGGGCGGCGGTGATGTCGGCGCGGAGCTGGTCGAGGGTGCGGGTCGGGAGCTCTTCCGCGGCGTCTGGGCTGAGGCCGAATGCGGTGCCGCTTCCGCTGCCGGCGGTGTCGGACGCGGTGTCGGCCGGCGCCGGGTTGCCGGTCTTCTTCAGCTTCACGGCGATGCCGTTGATCCGGTCGTAGGCGGCCTTGGTGTCGTGGGCGGTGCCGTACCAGTGCAACCAGCCCATCCCATCCGGGGCGGCCTCCCAGCGGCTGTGCCGTTCGGCGAGGGCGTTCGTGCTGCGGGTCACGATCGACTCCGGGTGCAGCCGTTCCCGTAGCCGGCGGGCCTTATCGATGAATCGGCCCACCGGCAGGCGCTTGGCCTCCGGCAGCACCTTCTCTTCGAACGCCGCCTGGTCCTCCATCGGCAGGGTGCGCATCTGGTCGACGAGCGCGGTCGCGTGTCG
The DNA here is from genome assembly GCF_002909375.1 of Cryobacterium zongtaii. Classification (GTDB taxonomy): domain Bacteria; phylum Actinomycetota; class Actinomycetes; order Actinomycetales; family Microbacteriaceae; genus Cryobacterium; species Cryobacterium zongtaii. The sequence goes on along the minus strand of NZ_PPXD01000007.1, from coordinate 231,225 downwards.
ATAGCTGATCTCTCCGGTCGAGAGGGCCTCGAAGGTCGCCGGGGTGGCCATGAGCCAGAGGGACTGGTCCATCAGGCGCTCCACGGTGCGCTCGGACAGGCGCAACAGGCAGGCGGTCTCGCTGACAATCGTGCGGCGGGCCACGTCCCGGTCCTCCCACCGGCTATGGGCGGCCGCGCGGGCTTGGTCCTCGGTCAGGGTGGCCGCGTTCACGTCGGCCAGCCGGATGCTCTCCGGGTTGCCGCGCAGGCGCGAGGAGACGTGCGGGTCCTCGCTCCAGCCCTGCAGGGCGACGAGGAACTCGGCCTGCCGGGCCTGCGCGATGGCGATGGCGCGGGCCTCGGCCGCGATCAGCTCGGTGCGGCGGGCCAGCTCCGAGCAGACCAACTCGTCCAGGGATGGGTTGGGGACGTGCGGCTCGAAAGCGGTCGGGTTGACAGGGGAGGGGGTGGAGCCAGGTGGAGCGGACTCCGGAGAGCGGTCGTCATCATCCGGAGCGGGCGGTACTGCCTGGTCGGGGTTGCTCATGATGAGATCGTCTCACCTACCACCGACACTGCCGAAGGTTCCGGGGCGGGGATGCTAGGGTCTAAAGGTACTAATGACCTACTTTAAGAGCCGTCCTGTGAGACGGGAAAGGAGGTCGGTTTGACGGAGCGCACCGTGCTCACCCAGGCTGACATCACCCGAGCGTTGACTCGGATCTCGCACGAGATCCTGGAGTCCAATCGTGGAAGCGAGAACCTGGTCATTCTGGGCATCCCCACCAGGGGAGTGGCCCTCGCCCAGCGGATAGCCGAGATCATCCAGCGCATCGAACCGGCATCCGCCGCCGTGCGCGTCGGCTCTCTCGACGTGACCATGTACCGTGACGACCTCGCGCACACCCGCACCCGTACCCCCGCGCCCACCCAGGTGCCGGGCAGCATCGACGGTGCCACCGTGGTCCTGGTCGACGACGTGCTCTACTCGGGCCGCACCATCCGCGCCGCCCTGGACGCCCTCGGCGACCACGGCCGCCCCAGCGTCGTGCGGCTGGCCGTCCTGGTGGACCGCGGCCACCGCGAGCTGCCGATCCGCGCCGACTTCGTGGGCAAGAACCTGCCCAGCGCCACGCACGAACGCATCAACGTGCACGTCACCGAGGTCGACGGCGATGAGTTCGTCAGCATTGAGGGAGGAATGGAGTCATGAGGCACCTGCTCTCCACCAAGGCGCTCAGCCGCGACGAGGCCATCAGCCTGCTCGACATCGCCGAAGACATGGCCGATGTGGCCAACCGGGAGGTCAAGAAACTCCCGACCCTGCGCGGCAAGACCGTGGTGAACCTCTTCTTCGAGGACTCCACCCGCACCCGCATCTCCTTCGAGGCCGCCGCCAAGCGACTCAGCGCCGACGTGATCAACTTCAGTGCCAAGGGCTCCAGCGTCTCCAAGGGCGAAAGCCTCAAGGACACCGCCCAGACCCTCGCCGCCATGGGCGCTGACGGCGTCGTCATCCGGCACCCCGCGTCAGGAGCCCCGCAGGTGCTGGCCGGCAGCGGCTGGATCGACGCCGGCATCATCAACGCCGGCGACGGTACCCACGAACATCCCACCCAGGCCTTGCTCGACGCATTCACCATCCGCCGCCGCCTGCACGATGGGGCCTCCCGCGGCCGCGGGCTCGACGGCGTCACCGTCACCATCGTCGGCGACATCCTGCACTCCAGGGTCGCCCGCTCCAACCTGTGGCTGCTGAACACCCTCGGCGCACACGTCACCTTCATCGCCCCGCCCACCCTGGTGCCCGCCGATACGTCGGCCTGGCCGGCCGGTATCGGCTACGACCTCGACGCGGCCATCGACGCCGGCCCCGATGTGGTGATGATGCTGCGCATCCAGGCCGAGCGGATGAACGCCGCGTTCTTCCCGAACAGCCGGGAGTACTCCCGCCGCTGGGGGCTGGACGACGAGCGATTCGCCCGGCTGTCGTCGCATAGCATTGTCATGCACCCCGGACCGATGAATCGCGGCCTGGAGATCTCCTCCGCCGCGGCCGACTCCGACCGGTCCACCGTGCGCGAACAGGTCGCAAACGGGGTATCAGTGCGCATGGCCGCGCTGTACCTGTTGTTATCGGGCGACCGAGAGGATCACTGAAATGTCGAGCGAACGCTACCTTGTGCGTGGAGCACAGCTGAGCGACGGAACCACCACCGACCTGCTGCTGGCCGACGGTGTCATCACCGCGACCGGCACCCAGCTGTCGGATGCCGGCGCGACCGTCATCGACGCCGACGGGCTCCTCGCACTGCCCGGCCTGGTCGACCTGCACACGCACCTCCGCGAACCCGGCTACGAGCAGAGCGAAACCGTGCTCACAGGCAGCCAGGCGGCAGCCATCGGCGGGTTCACCACGGTATTCGCCATGGCGAACACCTCACCCGTGCAGGACACCGCCGGCGTCGTCGAGCAGGTGCTCGCGCTGGGGGAGAGCGCCGGCTACGTGACCGTGCAGCCGATCGGTGCCGTCACCGTCGGCCTGGCCGGTGAACGCCTCGCCGAATTCGGCGCCATGGCCGCAAGCCGCGCCAATGTGCGGGTCTTCTCCGACGACGGCTTCTGCGTCTCCGACCCGCTCCTGATGCGCCGGGCCCTCGAGTACGTCAAGGCCTTCGACGGTGTCGTCGCCCAGCACTCCCAGGAACCGCGCCTCACGGTTGGCGCACAAATGAACGAGGGCGCCCTCTCCAGCGAGCTCGGCCTCACCGGCTGGCCCGCCGTCGCCGAGGAATCGATCATCGCCCGCGACGTACTGCTGGCCGAACACGTGGGTTCGCGCCTGCACGTCTGCCACCTTTCCACCGCCGGTGCCGTCGACGTGGTGCGTTGGGCCAAGGCCCGCGGCATCAATGTGACCGCGGAGGTCACCCCGCACCACCTGCTGCTCACCGAGGAACTCGTGGCCGGCTACGACGCCCGCTACAAGGTGAACCCGCCGCTCCGCCGCCGCGAAGACGTCGAAGCCCTGCGCCAGGGTCTGGCCGACGGCACCATCGACATCATCGCCACCGACCACGCCCCGCACCCCGTCGAGTCCAAGGACTGTGAATGGGACGCCGCCGCAAACGGCATGGTCGGCCTCGAATCCGCCCTGTCGGTGGCCCACGCCGCCGTGGTGGAGACCGGGTTCCTCGGCTGGAGCGACCTCGTCAGGGTGATGTCGACGACCCCGGCCCGGATCGGGCGCATCCATGGCCAGGGCCAACAGCTCACTGTCGGCGCCCCCGCCGAACTCACCCTCTACGACCCGAGCGCCCGCCGGGTGTTCGGCCGTGAGAATCTGATCGGCAAGGGCGTCAACTCTCCCTACCTTCAGATGACGCTGCCCGGCCAGGTGCTGGCCACCTTTCACCGCGGTTATGCCACCGTGCTCGACGGCGTGCTGCAGAGTACGGCCCAGATCGAAGCCGCCCGGGGTCCGTTGGTACGGGGCGCCCATGAGTAGCCGCACGATCGCGACGATCATCACGGCGCTGGTCCTCCTCGCCGTCCTCGCCCTGATGCTGCGCTCCTGGCGCCGGCGCACCAAGCGGGATGCCGCGCTGCCCGCCGGCTACCTGCAGCCCGCCGATCGCGGCCGTGAACTGGCCTCCGCCGCAGCCCTGTACGTCGCCACCACCCCCCGCGACACACCGTTGGAACGCCTGAACATCCCCGGACTCGGCTTCCGTGCCCGCGGCGGCGTGACGGTCACCGAGCAGGGCGTGCTGCTCGAACTCGCCGGCTCGCCCGCACTGTTCATCCCGGCGGATGCCGTGCAGCTCGTCGCCGACGCCACCGTCGCCATCGACCGGGTGGTCGAGCCCGGCGGCCTGCTGCTGCTCGGCTGGCGGCTGAACTCTGTTGGCGTCGACACCACGGACCCCGACACCCCCACCGGTGTCGACAGCTACTTCCGTTTCAGCGACCCCGTCGACCGGCGGGCCATCACCGAAGCGATCAGATCTATCACTGCAGAACCCGGCACGACAGAACCCGGCACGACAGAACCTGGCAATACAGAATTCGGCACCGAAGAAAGTGAGGTGTAGCCCGTGAGCTACCCAACAACCACACCGGCCCCGGCCGTACTCGTCCTCGAAGACGGCAGCCGATACGTGGGACGCGCCTACGGCAGCCTCGGCCAGACCCTCGGCGAGATCGTCTTCGCCACCGGCATGACCGGCTACCAGGAGACTCTCACCGACCCCTCCTACGCCGGCCAGATCGTGCTGATGACCGCGCCGCACATCGGTAACACCGGCGCCAACGACGACGACATGGAATCCTCCCGCATCTGGGTCTCCGGTTTTGTGGTGCGCGAGCCCGCCAGAATACCGTCGAACTTCCGCTCCCAGCGCACCCTCGACGCCGACCTCGAGTCGAACGGGGTCGTGGGCATCAGCGGCATCGACACCCGCGCCGTCACCCGGCACATCCGCTCGCTGGGTTCCATGCGCAGCGGCATCTTTTCCGGCGACGGCTATGAGCTCTCCGAGGGCGAACAGCTCGAACTCGTCCGCGGCGGGGCCAGCATGCGAGGCCGAAACCTGTCCGACGCTGTCTCCACCGTCGAGCCGTACTCGATTCCGGCGCAGGGCGAACGCATCGGCTCTGTCGCCGTGCTCGACCTCGGCGTCAAGACCTCTACTCTCAACTACCTCGCCGAGCGCGGCTTCGAGGTCCTGGTGCTCCCGCAGTCGATCACCGCGGAGCACGTGCTCTCGCTGAACCCGACCGCCCTGTTCTTCTCGAACGGCCCCGGTGACCCCGCCGCCAGCGACGCCCACGTGACGCTGCTGCAGGAAGTGATGCGCGCCGGCGTGCCGTACTTCGGCATCTGCTTCGGCAACCAGCTGCTGGGCCGTGCCCTCGGCTTCGGCACCTACAAGCTGCCGTTCGGCCACCGCGGCATCAACCAGCCGGTGCTCGACAAGGCCACCGGCCGGGTCGAGATCACCTCGCAGAACCACGGCTTCGCCGTGGACATGCCCATCGAGGGCATCAGCGAATCCTCGACCGGATTCGGCCGCGTGGAGGTCAGCCACTACAGCCTCAACGACCAGGTCGTCGAGGGCATCAGGTGCCTGGACATCCCGGCCTTCTCGGTGCAGTACCACCCGGAGTCCGCGGCCGGCCCGCACGACGCCAACTATCTTTTCGACAGGTTCAGGGATGTGGTGGTCGCGCACGCGGCCGCCGGAGCAGGAGACGCCAAGTAATGCCCAAGCGCGACGATATCAACAGCGTCCTCGTCATCGGAAGCGGCCCGATCGTCATCGGTCAGGCCTGCGAGTTCGACTACTCGGGTACCCAGGCCTGCCGGGTCCTCCGCGAGGAGGGCGTCCGGGTCATCCTGGTCAACTCCAATCCGGCCACCATCATGACCGACCCCGACTTCGCCGACGCGACGTACATCGAGCCGATCACCCCGGAGATCCTCGAGACCATCATCGCCAAGGAGCGTCCGGATGCGATCCTGCCGACCCTGGGCGGCCAGACGGCCCTCAACGCGGCCATCGCCCTGCACGAGCGCGGGATCCTCACCAAGTACAACGTCGAGCTCATCGGCGCCAGCTTCGAAGCGATCAACAAGGGTGAAGACCGCCAGATCTTCAAGCAGCTGGTGCTCGACGCCGGCGCTGACGTAGCCAAGTCCTACATCGCGCACACCGTGGAAGAGGCCGTCGGCTTCGCAGAGGACCTCGGCTACCCACTCGTGGTGCGCCCGTCCTTCACCATGGGCGGCCTGGGCTCCGGCTTCGCGTACACCGAAGCCGAGCTCCGCCGCATCGTCGGCGACGGCCTGCACCAGAGCCCGACCACCGAGGTGCTCCTGGAGGAGTCCATCCTCGGCTGGAAGGAATACGAGCTCGAGATGATGCGCGACACCGCCGACAACACGGTGGTCGTCTGCTCGATCGAAAACGTCGACCCCGTCGGCGTGCACACCGGCGACTCCATCACCGTCGCGCCGGCGCTCACCCTCACCGACCGCGAGTACCAGAAGCTGCGCGACATCGGCATCGACATCATCCGCGCCGTCGGCGTCGACACCGGCGGCTGCAACATCCAGTTCGCCATCGACCCGGCCAACGGCCGCATCATCGTGATCGAGATGAACCCGCGGGTGTCCCGCTCCTCGGCACTGGCCAGCAAGGCCACCGGATTCCCGATCGCCAAGATCGCCGCGAAGCTGGCCCTCGGCTACCGCCTCGACGAGATCCCCAACGACATCACCAAGGTGACCCCGGCCAGCTTCGAACCCACCCTGGACTACGTCGTCGTCAAGGTGCCCAGGTTCGCGTTCGAGAAGTTCCCCAAGGCCGACCAGCGCCTGACCACCACCATGAAGTCGGTCGGTGAGGCCATGGCCATCGGCCGCAACTACGCCTCAGCCCTGCAGAAGGCGCTCCGCTCGCTCGAAAAGCGCGGCTCCTCCTTCCACTGGGGTGCGGAGACCCGCACGGTCGAGGAGCTCCTCGAAATCGCCGAGGTTCCCACCGACGGCCGCATCGTCACCGTGCAGCAGGCGCTGCGCAAGGGCGCCACCATCGAGCAGCTCTTCGCAGCCACCAAGATCGACCCGTGGTTCCTCGACCAGATCGTGCTCATTAACGAGATCGCCGATGCCGTCGCCGCCTCGGACACCCTCGACACCGAGATCTTGCGCACCGCCAAGGACCACGGCTTCTCCGACGCCCAGATCGGCGAGCTCCGCGGCTTCGGCGAAGCGGATGTGCGCAAGGTCCGGCACATCCTCGGCGTACGCCCGGTGTTCAAGACCGTCGACACCTGCGCCGGCGAGTTCCCCGCCCTCACCCCGTACCACTACTCGAGCTACGACCAGGAGACCGAGGTCGTCCCGTCCGACCGCAGGAAGGTCGTCATCCTCGGGTCCGGCCCGAACCGGATCGGCCAGGGCGTCGAGTTCGACTACTCCTGCGTGCACGCCTCGTTCGCGCTCTCCGAGGCCGGTTACGAAACCATCATGATCAACTGCAACCCGGAGACGGTCTCCACCGACTACGACACCAGCGACAGGCTCTACTTCGAGCCGCTCACCCTGGAAGACGTGCTGGAGATCATCCACGCCGAAAGCCAGAGCGGCGAACTCGTCGGCGTGGTCGTGCAGCTCGGCGGCCAGACCGCGCTGGGCCTGGCCAAGGGACTGGAAGCCGCAGGCATCCCGATCCTGGGCACCTCCCCGACGGCGATCGACCTGGCCGAGGAACGTGGCCTGTTCAGCGGCATCCTCGCCGACGCCGGCCTGCTCGCGCCCCGCAACGGGGTGGCCACCGACTACAGCGGCGCCGTCGTCGTGGCCGAGGAGATCGGCTACCCGGTGCTCGTGCGCCCCAGCTACGTGCTCGGCGGCCGCGGCATGGAGATCATCTACGACAGTGCCTCCCTGGCCGACTACTTCACACGCATGCAGGGCCAGGGCATCATCGGCCCGTCGCACCCGTTGCTGGTGGACCGCTTCCTCGACGACGCCATCGAGATCGACGTCGACGCCATCTACGACGGCCACGAGCTCTACATCGGCGGCGTGATGGAACACATCGAAGAGGCCGGCGTGCACTCCGGTGACTCCAGCTGCACCCTGCCGCCGGTCACCCTCGGCCGCGCCGAGATCGACAGGGTCCGCGACGCGACCCTGGCCATCGCCCAGGGCATCGGCGTGCGCGGACTGCTGAACGTGCAGTTCGCCATCGGCGCCGGGGTGCTCTACGTGCTCGAAGCCAACCCGCGCGCGTCCCGCACCGTCCCGTTCGTCGCCAAGGCGCTCGGTATCACGCTGGCCAAGGCCGCCTCGCTGATCATGGTCGGCACCACCATCGCCGAGCTCAAGGCCAACGGCCAACTGCCGCTGATCGACGGTTCCCGAGTGCCGATGGACTCGCCGGTCGCCGTGAAGGAAGCGGTGCTGCCATTCAACAGGTTCCGCACCAAGGAAGGCCTCATCGTCGACTCGGTGCTCGGCCCGGAGATGCGTTCCACCGGAGAGGTCATGGGTATCGACCGCGACTTCCCGCGGGCGTTCGCCAAGAGCCAGCTCGCCGCCTACGGCGGAATTCCGCTCACCGGAACGGTCTTCGTGTCGGTCTCCGACCGGGACAAGCGCGCTGTGATCCTGCCGATGCTGCGCCTCTCGCAGCTGGGCTACACGATCATGGCCACCGAGGGAACCGCCGAAGTTTTGCAGCGGAACGGAATCGGGGCCACAGTGGTGGCAAAGTTCAGCGAAAAGGCCGATGAGTCCGTGGACACCGTCGTCGACCTGATCCGGCGCGAGGAGGTGCAGATCGTGATCAACACACCGAACGGTCGCACCGCACGCGCCGACGGCTACGAGATCCGCGCCGCCGCCGTCGCCGGCGACCTGCCCCTGTTCACCACCATCGCGGAGCTGAGCGCCGCCGTCGCGTCGATCGACTCGATCCGTACCGGCTTCGAGGTCACCAGCCTGCAGGAGTACGCGGCGAAACGGGCGGCGGCACTGTGACTCCAGCCGGCGCAGAGATCCCAGCCGAACCCGTAGGCAGCGCCGAAGCCTTCGGTGCACGTCTGCACGGTGCCTTCGCCCGATTCGGCCGGCTCTGCGTCGGCATCGACCCGCACTCCTGGTTGCTGACCGACTGGGGCCTGCCGGACACCGCCGCAGGGGCCGAAAGCTTCGGCCGGGCTGTCGTGGCCGCCGCCGCGGGACGGGTGGGCATCGTCAAGCCCCAGGTGGCGTTCTACGAGCGGTTCGGCTCCGCCGGCTACCTGGCACTGGAACGAGTGCTCGCCGACGCGCGGGCGGTGGGCCTTCTGGTCATCGCCGACGTCAAACGCGGCGACCTGGGCACCAGTGTCGAAGCCTACGGCCAGGCCTGGCTGAGCCAGGGCTCGCCGCTCGAGGTCGACGCCATCACCGTGAACCCGTACATGGGGGTCGGCTCGCTGAACAGCACCGTGGACCTCGCCTCGGACAATCACAAGGGACTGTTCCTGCTCGCCGCGACCTCCAATCCGGAGGCCGCCCACCTGCAGCAGGCCGTGCTCACGGACGGAGCCCACGCGGGCCGTTCCGTGGCGGCGTCGGTGCTCGACCAGGTTGCCGCCATCAACGCCGACCGCGTGCCGGCGGGCTCGTTCGGGTCGATCGGCGTGGTCCTCGGGGCCACGGTTTCACTGGCCGACTTCGGCATCGACACCCACGCCCCGGCCGCCCCGGTCGTCACCCCGGTGCTCGCCCCGGGCTTCGGCCACCAGGGTGCGAATCCCACCGATCTGGCCGGTTTGTTTGGCGGATACGCTCAAGGCGTTATCGTGAGTGAATCGCGCAGCGTTTTATCCGCCGGTCCCGCCCGTGTGGCCGATGAGATAACCCGCCGATCAACCGAAGCTGGAGCGACCCGTGGCTGATAATCGCCCTACCCCACCCGACGTCGACCGCGTCGCGGCCTCCCGCGCCGCCGTCGCAGCCCGACGAGCCCGCGCAGCCGTGAAAGCACAGGTCGCGGCCGGTGAACGTACCTCCCTCGATGTGCTCGCCGCCGCCGTCAAGGAACCGAACGGCGTGGAGGGCCGGCTGAGGGTGACCGAGCTTCTCGTGAGCATCCCCGCCATCGGGGTGACCAAGATGCAGCGCATCATGACCCGGCTGGAGATCTCGCCGTCCAAGCGCCTGGGCGGCCTCGGCAAGCACCAGCGCGACCGGCTGCGCGACTTCCTCGCCGCCCGGCCCACCGCCCGCAGGGGTGCGCCGGACTCCAGGCTCGTGGTCCTCGCGGGACCGACCGCGGTCGGCAAAGGAACCGTCGCCGCGCACATTCGTGAGCACCACCCCGAGGTACACCTGTCGGTATCCGCGACCACCAGGGCCCCGCGTGCCGGCGAGGTCGAGGGCGTCAGCTACTTCTTCGTCGACGACGCCGAGTTCGACCGGATGATCGAGGCCGGCGAACTCCTGGAATATGCCACCGTGCACAATGCCTACCGCTACGGCACCCCGCGCGGCCCCGTCGAGGCGGCCATCGCCGACGGCAACAGCGTTCTGCTCGAGATCGACATCCAGGGTGCCCGCTCGGTGCGCCGGGCGATGCCGGAGGCCCGTCTGGTCTTTCTGCTGCCACCCACCTGGGACGAACTGGTGCGCCGCCTGATCGGGCGCGGCACCGAGGATTCGGCCGAACAGGCCCGCCGGCTGGAGACCGCGAAGCTTGAATTGGCCGCCCAGGGCGAGTTCGATTACCGCGTCGTAAACAGCGACGTGGCCGAAGCGGCCGAAGAAGTCGTAGACTTGATGCAGATTCGCAAGGCATCGGCGCCGTCGTAGCGCCCGCTGTACTTGAATTCCTCGCGTCGACCAGGCGCATCAACGTGGTCAATGTCCGGTTTCCGGCCACGGAAACCAACGGAATGACCGCGCAGCCCGTACATTTTGCTTGAACAGCATGAAGGAGTGTGACAGCGTGCCCAACAAGCCCACTGGCATCATTGACCCGCCCATCGACGACCTGCTCACCAAGGTCGATTCCAAGTACGCCCTGGTGATCTTCGCCTCCAAGCGCGCCCGCCAGATCAACGACTACTACGCAGACCTTCACGAAGGCAGCCTGTTCGACAACGTCGGACCGCTCGTCGACTCCACCGTCGACGACAAGCCGCTCTCCGTGGCGCTGCGCGAAATCAACGAGGACAAGCTCACCTCGAAGCCCATCGTCGAATAACTCGACGCAGCTCTCACGTAAGCGCGCAGGATGTCGACTGGTCGCACGATAGTCGTCGGGGTAACCGGCGGCATCGCTGCCTATAAGGCCGTCAACGTCGTGCGCGCTTTTGTGCTGCTCGGGGACGACGTCCACGTCGTCGCCACGGAGGCTGCACTGCGGTTCGTCGGCAAGCCGACGCTCGAGGCGATCTCCCGCAACCCCGTGCACACCGACCTCTACGAGGGCGTTGCCGAGGTGCGTCACGTGGCCATCGGCCAGTCCGCCGACCTCATCGTGATCGCCCCTGCCACCGCCAACAGCATCGCCAAGATTGCCCTCGGCCTGGCCGACGACCTGCTGGGCAACACCATCCTCGCCAGCACCGCACCGCTCGTGATCGCCCCCGCGATGCACACCGAGATGTGGAACAACCCCGCCACGGTGGCCAACATCGCCACGCTCCGCCGTCGGGGCGTCACCATCGTCGGACCGGGCATCGGCCGGTTGACCGGCTCCGATTCCGGGCAGGGCCGGATGGAAGAACCCGACGCCATCGTGGACGCCGCCCTCGCCGCCCTCGCCGCCCACCGCGCGGACACCCCCGCGAGTGTTCAGGTACCGGACCTGGCCGGCCGGCACGTGCTGATCAGCGCCGGCGGCACCCGAGAACCCCTCGATCCCGTGCGCTTCCTCGGCAACCGGTCCAGCGGGCGCCAGGGCGTCGCGTTGGCCGAAGCGGCCCTGGCCAGGGGAGCCGTCGTGACCCTGGTCGCCGCGCACCTAGAGGTCGCTGCACCGTCCGGCGCTTCCGTGCACAGCGTCAGCACCACCCTGGAACTGCAGCAGGCGATGCGGGACGCCGCCGCAGCCGCCGACATCGTCATCATGGCCGCCGCCGTCGCGGACTACCGGCCCGCGGAGGTGCAGGACGGCAAGATCAAGAAGGATGTGGCGGGAGACCGGGTCACCCTCGACCTGGTGCGGAACCCCGACGTGCTCGTTGGCCTCGTGCAGGACCGGCGCCCCGGTCAGGTCATCGTGGGGTTCGCCGCCGAAACCGAAGCCGACGACACGGCGCGCCGCGAACTCGGCCGCACCAAGATCCTCCGCAAGGGCTGCGACCTCCTGGTACTCAACAGGGTCGGTTGGACGCAGGGGTTCGCCACCGAACGTAATCAAATCGAGGTCCTGGACGGCGCCGGGGATATAGTGATGGAGGCCGACGGAACGAAATTGTCGGTGGCCCACCGTATTCTCGACAGCATCCTGGGCAGCAGCATCGACGCCATCCGAGCGGACGCACCCGTCTCTTGAGTCGGTGTCGCCTGGGCCGACGTCACCCGGGCCCTGAGCGTTCAGGCATGCTCGCACCCGCACACCAATCAACCGCAGCACATTTATCCAAGAATTGAGACGAGCCCCGATGAGCGATCTTCGCCTCTTCACCTCGGAGTCGGTCACCGAAGGCCACCCGGACAAGATCTGCGACCAGATCTCCGACAGCATCCTCGACGCCCTCCTCACCGAAGACCCGCACAGCCGGGTCGCGGTGGAGACTCTCGTCACCACCGGCCTCGTTCACGTGGCCGGTGAGGTCACCACGGCGGGCTACGTCGAGATCCCGTCGATCGTGCGCAAGTGCATCACCGACATCGGCTACGACTCCTCCGACGTCTGGTTCGACGGCCGCTCCTGCGGTGTCGAGATCTCCATCGGCGGGCAGTCTCCCGACATCGCCCAGGGTGTCGACGACGCCTACGAAAGCCGGGAGCAGGACAGCCTGGACGACTACGACCGCCAGGGCGCCGGCGACCAGGGCATCATGTTCGGTTACGCCACCCGCGAGACCCCCGAGCTGATGCCGATCCCGATCTGGATCGCGCACCGCATGGCCGAACGCCTCGCCGAGGTCCGCAAGTCCGGAGAACTGAGTTACCTCCGGCCCGACGGCAAGACCCAGGTCACCATCGGATACGACGGTATCGTTCCCCGCACCGTCGAAACCGTCGTGCTCTCCACCCAGCACTCCCCGTCAGTGCGCACGGAGCAGCTGCGCGCCGAGATCGCCGAACTCGTCATCAAGCCCGTGCTCGAGCGCGTCGACCTCGACGCGAGCAATCTGCGCACCCTGGTGAACCCCACCGGCCGGTTCGAGATCGGCGGCCCCCAGGGCGACGCCGGACTCACGGGACGCAAGATCATCATCGACACCTACGGCGGATCCAGCCGGCACGGTGGCGGTGCGTTCAGCGGCAAGGACCCGTCCAAGGTCGACCGCTCCGCCGCATACGCCATGCGCTGGGTCGCCAAGAACGCCGTCGCCGCCGGACTGGCCGAGCGACTCGAGATCCAGGTGGCGTACGCCATCGGCACCGCCTCCCCGGTGGGCCTCTACGTGGAAACCTTCGGCACCGGCGCCCTGCCGGACAAGGACATCACCGCCGCCATCCGCGAGGTCTTCGACCTGCGACCCGCCGCGATCATCCACGACCTGGACCTGCTGCGGCCGATCTACGCCCAGACCGCGACCTACGGCCACTTCGGCCGCGAACTGCCCGACTTCACCTGGGAACGACTCGACAGGGTTGATGACCTGAGAAGCGCAGCCGGACTCTGAAGCCTGGAGGCCGCAGATGACCCGCACCGGCCTCATCGCGAGGGTGCTGATCGACTCGCCCCTGCCGCAGCTGGACCATCTCTTTGATTACGCCATTCCCGACGAGCTGGCGCACCTCGCCCAGCCCGGGGTGCGGGTGCGGGTTCCGTTGCGCTCGGCGAACCGAGTGGCCGACGGGTACCTGATCGAGCTGATCGACCCTAAGCAGGCCGCGGCGACGGTCGCTCCGACCGAGGGGGCGACCCTGGACGGCATCGACGGCGCCGACACCGGCTACAGCGGCAAGCTCAGCCCGGTCGACTCGATAGTGTCCGCCGTACCCGTGCTCACCGAGCCCGTCTGGCAGCTCGCCCGGCGCCTGGCCGACCGGGCGGCCGGCAACGCGAGCGACATCGTGCGCCTGGCCGTGCCGCCCCGCGCCGTGCGGGTGGAAAAGGCCTGGCTCGCCGCACGGGACGCCACACCCGATGCGCCGGCCACGAATCCGGCCGACCCGCTGGCCGAACCCGGTTTCGCCGAATACCCGCCGGAAACACTCGGCACCATCGTGGCCGACCGGCTGCGCATCTGCGTCGCCGCGGTGCCCAGCCTGGTGCGTCTGCCCGGCCCGGACGACGGCGGCAGCACCGTGGGTACCTGGGCGATCACCATGGCAGAACTCGCCGTATCGGCGCTGCGCCAGGGCAAGAGCAGCATCCTGGTGGTGCCGGACTACCGCGACCAGGACCAGCTTCAGGCCGCCCTGACGACGCTGGCGCCCGCGGACGACGTCGTCCGCGTCGACGCCAGGCAGAGCAATCCGGACCGCTACCGCGGTTTCCTCACCCTCCTCGAGGGCCGGCCGCGGATCATCCTCGGCAACCGGTCCGCGGTGTATGCCCCCGCGCACGACCTCGGCCTGATCGTGCTGTGGGACGACGGCGACCCGCTCTACGGCGAACAGCTCAGTCCCTACGTGCACGCCCGCGACGCCGCCCTGATCCGCCGGGAGGCCGCCGACTGCGCGCTGGTCTTCATCGGCCACTCGCGCAGCGTGGAGACCGAACGACTGGTCGAGATCGGTTGGTTGCGCGCCGTGCACCCCACCCGCGACAGCCACCCCCGGGTGATCCCCACCACCTTCCAGTCCGAACCCGACGCACAGGCCAGGGCCGCCCGCATCCCGTCAGCGGCGTGGCTCACCGCGAAGGAGGCCGTGCGGAACGGACCCGTGCTGGTGCAGGTCGCCAGTCCCGGCTACGCACCGATGCTGGCCTGCCGCTCCTGCGGAAAAGCCGCCCGATGCACTCAGTGCCAGGGACCGCTGGCCCTCGCCAATGCCAACGCCACACCCGCCTGCCGCTGGTGCGGCCACCTCGCCGCCGGCTGGCACTGCTCGCACTGCGAGGCCACCACCCTGCGCGTGGTCACCGTCGGCACCGGCCGCACCGCCGAGGAGCTCGGCCGGGCCTTCCCTGGCTCCCGGGTTATCGTCGCCGACGGCGAGCACACCGTGCAGACCATCGGGCCCGAGCCCGCCCTGGTGATCGCCACCCGCGGCGCCGAGCCGATACCCCGCAACGGCTACAGCGCCATCCTGCTGCTCGACGGCGAACGGATGCTCGCCCGCGAGTCGCTGCGGGTGGGGGAGGACTGCCTGCGCTGGTGGGCCAACGCCGCCGCGCTGGCCGCTCCCGGCGCCTCAGTGATGCTCGCAGGAGTGGGCGGGGCCCTCGCCCACGCCCTGAACACCTGGCAGCCAGGTCCTTACGCCGCCGCCGAACTCGTCGACCGCCGCCAGCTACGCTTCCCGCCTGCGGTGCGGGTGGCCTCCGTCACCGGAACCACCGCGGAGGTCGAGACGGCCATCGAGTCGCTGGCCGAGCTGCCCGGTCTCGACGTGCTCGGCCCGGTCAGCCACGACCCCGCCGGCCCCGCCCAGAAGACCGGCGGGCCCGCGCTGGTGCGCGCCATCGTGCGGTTCGGCTACCCGCTCGGCGACGAGGTCGCCCGCACCCTCAAAGCCGCCATCGTGCGCAACGCGGCCAGCCGACGCAAGCCCAAGGGCGCCGCGTTCCGCCCTGCACCTACACTCAAAGTACGATTCGACGACCCGGAGCTGCTGTAAATGAAACTCGTCTTCGCCGGGACCCCACAGGTTGCCGTGCCCAGCCTGACCCTCCTGGCCTCCTCTGACCATGAGATCGCCGCCGTGGTGACCCGCCCGGATGCCGCCCTCGGTCGCAAACGCGTGCTCACACCGTCACCGGTGGCCGCTGCCGCTGACACCCTCGGCCTGCCCGTCATCAAGGCCAACCGGCTCGACGCCGACGCGACCGCGGCCATCACCGCCCTGAACGCCGACCTCGGCGTCATCGTGGCCTACGGCGGCCTGGTGCGAGAGCCCCTGCTCTCCGCGCCCCGCCTGGGCTGGATCAACCTGCACTTCTCCCTGTTGCCCCGCTGGCGCGGTGCGGCGCCCGTGCAACGCGCGATCATGGCCGGAGACGCCGAGACCGGTGCCGCCGTGTTCCAGCTCGTCGCCGACCTCGACGCCGGAGCCGTCTTCGCCGAGCTCAGGGTGCCCATCGGCCGGCACGCCACCGCGGGCACCCTGCTGGAGAGCCTCAGCCACAGCGGTGCCGAACTGCTCCGACGCGTCGTCGACGACCTCGCAGCCGGCAGCATCCGGGCCGTCGAACAGAGCGGCGAGGTCACCCTCGCCCCCAAGCTCAACCTCGCCGACGCGCGGGTGGACTGGACGCTGCCCGGTGAGAGGGTCCACGCCATCATCCGCGGCGTCACCCCCGAACCCGGCGCATTCACCGAGATCGACGGCGCCAGACTCAAACTCCACGACGTGGCCCCATCACACGGCCAACCCGGCCTCAGCCCCGGCCACATCACCCTCCACGACAAACGCGTTCTGATCGGCACCGGCACGGAGCCGCTCGAACTCATCACCGTACAACCGGCAGGAAAAACCCCAATGAAAGCACTTGACTGGTGGCGCGGAGTGGCAGCATCCGAGGTGATCGCCTCATGAGCGACCGCCGGGGCGACTCCCGCCCCAACGCTGCCCGCACGAGCGCTGCACGTCCAAGTTACGTCGTGCAGCCCGCCCGCCGGGTCGCCTACGAGGTGATCGCGGCCGTCCGCGAATCCGACGCGTACGCGAACCTGTTGCTGCCCACCCGCATCCAGCGGGCGGCGCTCAACACGGCGGACGCCGCGCTGGCCACCGAGCTCACCTACGGCACCCTGCGCATGCAGGGCTTCTACGACAGGGTCATCGCCGAGGCCGCCGGCCGGCCCGTCACGGCCATCGACCCGGCCATCCTCGACGTGCTCAGGCTCGGCGCGCACCAACTGCTGGCCACCCGCGTCGCCACCCACGCCGCCGTCAACGAATCCGTCGAACTCGCCCGCCAGGTGGGCTCACGCTCCGCGACGGGCTTCACCAACGGTGTGCTGCGCGCGATCGCCCGGGTCAGCGCCGACGAGTGGCGCGAACGCATCCTCGCCGACACCACGTCGCCGGACGACACCCTCGCGGCCCTGTATTCGCACCCGGTCTGGGTGGTGCGGGCGTTCCGGCAGTCCCTGCGCCAAGAGGGTCGCGAAGCAGAACTCGAAGAGCTCCTCGCCGCCGACAACGCCGCACCGCGGGTCAACATGGTGGCGCTACCCGGCCTCGCCGGGTACACCGCCGAGCTGGGTGACCCCAACGCCTTCTCGCCCACGGGCTTCGTGCTCGCCGGGGGAGACCCGCACCACCTGATGAAGGACAGCAACGGTCGCCTGCGGGTGCAGGACGAGGGCTCCCAGCTCGCCGCCCTCGCCCTCAGCCGCGCCCGCCCGGTCGTGGAGGGCGAGCGCTGGCTCGACCTGTGCGCCGGACCCGGCGGCAAGGCCGCCCTGCTCGCCGCGGAGGCCCTGAACGGCGGCGCCAGCCTCGTCGCCAACGAGGTCGTCCCGGCAAGGGCACAGTTGGTGCGGGCGGCGCTGGCCGCTGTTCCCGCCGACGTGCCCGTGTGGGAGATGGACGGCACCTGGGTCGGCGAGGACCAGCCGCAGGTCTTCGACCGGATCCTGCTCGACGCCCCCTGCACCGGGCTCGGCGCCCTGCGCCGGCGCCCCGAGGCGCGCTGGCGGAAGCAGCCCAAGGACGTCGCGGAGCTCTCCGACCTGCAGTCCGCCCTGATCCACGCGGCGCTCGGCGCCCTCAAGCCCGGCGGCATCCTGGCCTACGTCACCTGCTCGCCGCACATCGCCGAGACCCGGGGGATCGTGGCGACCGCCCGCAAGGCCTGGGGCGACAAGATCGCGCCGATGGACACGGCCGCGGTGTTGCAGGGCCTGGCCGTGCAGCCGCTGGACCTGGCCGGCGACCCCGGCAGCGTGCAGCTCTGGCCGCACCGGCACGGCACCGACGCGATGTTCATCACCCTGCTGCAGCGGCAGCCGGACTGACGGGCCGCACTGAGCCGCCGCACCGAGCCGCCGCACTGAGCGGCCCGCCGGCGGCGATTCGGTAGGGTGAAACCATGGTTACCCGGATCAACCCGAGCATTCTCGCCGCAGACTTCGCCAACCTGGAAAGGGAATTCGGCCGCATCAGCACCGCCGACCTCGCCCACGTCGACGTCATGGACAACCACTTCGTGCCGAACCTCACCCTCGGCCTGCCCGTCGTGGAACGCCTCCTGCAGGTGTCCCCGATCCCGTTGGACATCCACCTGATGATCGACGACCCCGACCGCTGGGCGCCCGCATACGCCGAGGCCGGCGCCTACTCGGTGACCTTCCACGCCGAAGCGGCCACGGATGCCGTCGCCCTGGCCCGGCGCCTGCGCGCTATCGGCGCCAGGGCCGGCATCGCCCTCAAGCCCGGCACCCCGGTCGAGCCCTACCTCGACCTGCTCGACGAGTTCGACCAGGTGCTGGTCATGACGGTCGAGCCGGGCTTCGGCGGGCAGAGCTTCATGGCGTCGACAATGCCCAAGCTCAGCCTCCTGGCCGACGCCGTGCGGCAGCGGGGCCTCGACGTCTGGCTGCAGGTCGACGGTGGCATCACCGAGGACACCATCGCACAGGCCGCCGCGGCCGGCGCCAACACCTTCGTGGCCGGTTCCAGCGTCTTCAACGGCGACCCGGCCGGGCAGATCGCCCGGCTCCGCTCGGCCGCCGAGCTGCACGCGCACGCGCACTAGCGTGCCGGACCGGTAACCTGTAGAGGTGAAAACATTCGACGACCTGTTCGCTGAGCTGAGCCAGAAGGCTCTTGACCGCCCGATTGGGTCCGGTACCGTCCGTGAACTTGACGCCGGGGTGCATGCCATCGGCAAGAAGATCGTCGAAGAGGCCGCAGAAGTCTGGATGGCCGCCGAGTACCAGAGCGACACCGAAACCGCTGAAGAGATATCGCAGCTGATCTACCACCTGCAGGTCCTGATGGTGGCGAAGGGGCTTTCCCCCGAGGACGTCTACCGACATCTGTGATGTCGTCACCTCGCGAAACCCACCCGCCTTTGGCAAGACCCACCTTTGGAAAGATTGACATGTTGAGAATCGCTGTGCCCAACAAGGGCTCGCTCGCCGAGACCGCCGCCCAGATGCTGTCGGAGGCCGGCTACAACGGCCGCCGCGACCCGCGCGACCTGGTCGTGGCCGACCCGCACAACGACGTGGAGTTCTTCTACCTGCGTCCCCGCGACATCGCCACCTACGTCGGCAGCGGCGCGCTGGACGTCGGCATCACCGGCCGTGACCTGCTGCTGGACTCCCGTTCGACCGCCGGCGAAATCGCCAGCCTCGACTTCGGTGATTCCACCTTCCGCTTCGCCGGGCCCGCCGGCCGCTTCAGCGAGCTCACCGACCTCGAGGGCCTCAGGGTAGCGACGAGTTACCCCGGCCTGGTCGGCACCTTCCTGGCCGGTCACGGCGTCACCGTCGACCTGGTCACCCTCGACGGCGCCGTCGAATCCGCCGTTCAGCTCGGCGTGGCGGATGCCGTCGCCGACGTCGTCTCCACCGGCTCCACCCTGCGGAAAGCCGGCCTGCAGATCTTCGGCCCGGTCATCCTCGAGTCGACCGCGGTGCTCATCACCTCCGAGAACGAGCACGCGGGCATCAACACCCTGCTGCGTCGCCTGCAGGGCGTGCTCGTGGCCCGCCAGTACGTGCTTGTGGACTACGACGTGCACGTGGACAACCTCGACGCCGCCTGCCAGGCCGCGTCCGGAATCGAGTCGCCCACGATCTCGTCACTGCGCGACCCGAACTGGGTGGCCGTACGGGTGATGATCCCGCGGCTGGACACCAACAGCGTGATGGACCGGCTCTACGAGCTCGGCGCCCGCGCCATCCTCGTCACCTCGATCCACAACGCCCGGTTGTAACCATGGGCCTCGCCGTTCGAGTGATCCCGTGCCTCGACGTGGCCAACGGCCGCGTCGTCAAGGGTGTCAACTTCCAGAACCTGCGCGATGCCGGTGACCCCGTCGAACTCGCCAAGCGGTACTACGAGCAGGGCGCGGACGAACTCACCTTCCTCGACGTGACAGCCACCGTCGACGACCGCTCGACGACCTATGACGTGGTGCGGGCCACAGCCGAGCAGGTCTTCATCCCGCTCACCGTCGGCGGCGGCATCCGAAGCGTCGACGACGTGTCCAGGCTGCAGGCCAGCGGCGCAGACAAGGTGGGCGTGAACAGCGCCGCCATCCTGCGGCCGGCGCTGATCTCCGAGATCGCCGACAGGTACGGCGCCCAGGTGCTGGTGCTCTCCCTCGACGTCAAACGCAGCCAGCGCATGCCCTCCGGTTTTGTGGTCACCACGCACGGCGGCCGCACCGAAACCGACCTGGACGCCCTCGCCTGGGCCCGCCAGGCGATCGAACTGGGAGCCGGCGAACTGCTGGTGAACAGCATCGACGCCGACGGCACCAAGGCCGGCTTCGACCTCGAACTGATCACGATCATGCGCGAGCTCAGCACCGTCCCGGTGATCGCGTCCGGGGGAGCGGGCCTTCTCGAGCACTTCCCGCCGGCGATCACGGCGGGAGCCGACGCCGTGCTGGCCGCCTCCGTCTTCCACAGCGGAGACCTGACGATTGGCGACGTCAAGCGTGAGCTTGCCGACGCCGGAATGGTGGTGCGCCGATGAACGTCGACGCCGCTCTGGACTCCGCCCGCTTCGACGCCACCGGGCTGCTGCCCGCCGTGATCCAGCAGTGGGACAGCGCCGAGGTGCTGATGCTGGGCTGGATGGACCGTGAGGCCCTCCGACGCACCCTCACCGAGGGACGCGTCACCTTCTGGTCCCGCAGCCGGCAGGAGTACTGGCGCAAGGGCGACACCTCCGGCCACGCCCAGTTCGTGCGTTCAGCGGCCCTGGACTGCGACGCCGACACCCTCGTCGTGCAGGTCGAGCAGATCGGCGCGGCCTGCCACACCGGCACGCACACCTGCTTCGACGGTCGTGGCATCGACGTGACCGGGATCCTCCCCGAGGCTCAGCGATGAGCGCCGGCTCGACCACGCTGGAGACCTTCGCCGGCCTGCTCGGCGAGCACCGGGTGATCCCGGTGATCCGGGAGCTCTTCGCCGACGGCGAGACGCCGGTGGGCATCTACCGCAAACTCGCCAACGGCACCGCGGGCAGTTTCCTGCTCGAATCCGCCGAACAGGGCGGCATCTGGTCGCGGTTCTCGTTCGTCGGGGTGTCCTCCTTCGGTGTGCTCACCCAGTCCGGCGACGACACCGCCTGGCTCGACTACGGTGTCTCCGCCGAGCGGGCCTTCGGTGGCGCCACCGACCTGGCGCCGCTCAACGCGCTCGCCTACCTCTACGAGCGCTGGCAGACGCCGCGGCTGCCCGAGCACCCGCCGCTGACCGGCGGCCTGGTCGGCTTCATCGGTTGGGAGGCCATCCGCCAGATCGAGCGACTGCCCAACCGTCCGCCGGCGGACTACGACGTGCCCGGCCAGGCGTTCAGCTTCGTGGCCGACCTCGTCGTGATTGACCACAAGTACGGCACCGTGCAGCTCATCGCCAACGTGCTCAACGACGGCACCGACCCCACGGATGCCCTGTGGCCGGCCGCCCAGGCGCGCCTGGACGCCCTGCAGACCCGGCTCACCCAGCCGGCCGAGGTCTTCGTGTCCGAGGTCGACCTATCCACCCCGGCGGCCCCGCAGCACCGCACCGAGCGAGCGGATTTCCTCGCCGCTGTCGGCACGTCCAAACAACACATCGTCGACGGCGACGTGTTCCAGGTCGTCATCTCGCAGCGCTTCGATCAGGAATGCACCGCGGACCCGATCGACGTCTACAGGGTGCTCCGCAGCCTCAACCCCAGCCCGTACATGTACCTGCTCAGCCTCGAGTCCACCAGCGGCGAGCCGTATTCGATCGTCGGGTCCTCACCCGAGGCGCTGGTGAAGGTCGCGAACACCCGGGTCTTCACCCATCCCATCGCCGGGTCCAAGCCCCGCGGCGCGACACCGGAGGCCGACGCCGACTTCGAAACCGAGCTCGCCGGCGACCCCAAGGAGCGCGCCGAGCACCTCATGCTCGTCGATCTGGCGCGCAACGACCTGCTCAAGGTCTGCCGCGCCGGATCGGTGGAGGTGACGGAGTTCATGCGCATCGAACGGTTCAGCCACATCATGCACCTGGTCTCCTCGGTCGAGGGGGACCTACTGCCGGAGATGACCGCGATCGACGTCTTCAGGGCCACGTTCCCGGCCGGCACCCTCTCCGGTGCGCCAAAGCCACGGGCGCTGGAGATCATCGACTCCCTCGAACCGGCCCAGCGCGGCGTGTACGGCGGGGTGGTGGGCTACTTCGGTTTCGCCGGCGACGCCGACCTGGCCATCGCCATCCGCACCGCGACGATCATGAACGGTGTCGCGTATGTGCAGGCCGGCGGTGGGCTCGTCGCCGACTCCGATCCGGCGTCGGAGTTCCAGGAGTCCCAGAACAAGGCCGCGGCCCCGCTCCGCGCCGTCGCCGTGGCCAACGCGATGACCCGGGTGTACTGAATGACGCCGCCGCGCCGCATCAAGCCGACCCTGATCCTGGCCGTTATTGCCGCGAGCGGGCTCGCCCTGCTGGCCTGGACCCAGGTCTGGGTGACCGTGCGGCTCGCCGCGGACGGCACCACCCAGCAGGTCCTCGACGTCACCGGCAGCATCGCGGCGCCGGGCCTGACCGCCCTTGCCCTGGCCGGGCTCGCCCTGGCCGGGGCGCTCACCATCGCCGGCGTGGTCATCCGCACCATCCTGGGCCTGCTCGAAGCGCTCCTCGGAGTCAGCGTCATCCTCTCCGCCGCGCTGGCCCTGGCCGACCCTATCGGCGCGAGCGCCGCAGCTGTCACCACCGCCACGGGCCTCGCCGGCGTCGACTCCACCCGCTCGGCGGTGAGCAGCGCCGAGCTGACCTTCTGGCCGTTCCTGGCCCTCGCCGCCGGCATCCTGATGCTCATCGTCGGCCTCGTCGTGTGCGTCACCGCCCGGCGTTGGCCCGGCCCGACCACGCGCTACGAGAGCACCCGCCTGGAACCGGAGACGGATGCCACGACCGGCCAGGGGCGCCCCCGTGACGCCGTCGACGACTGGGACGGCCTCACCAGGGGCGACGACCCCACCGTCTGACCTGACTAACCCGGCAAGCTAGAATTGTCCCGCACGCCCACTGACCTTTAGGAGAACCATGAGCTTCGAGTCGGCAGACCCCGGCCACGGCCATTCGACGGCGGCCTGGACCGCAGTCACCATCATGCTGATCGCTTTCGGCATCGGCACCGTCGCGTTCTTTTTCGAGGTCGTCTGGCTCGTCTGGGCATCGGCCGTCCTCCTACTCCTCGGCCTCGTCGCCGGCTGGATCATGGCCAAGGCGGGCTACGGCGCGGCGTCGGTCGACGGAAGCCACTGACACAGTGCCCTCCGACCTCCTCGCAGAACTTCTCACCGGTTCGCTCGCCGACGCCGAGACCCGCAGGCTGGACCGCCCCCTGGCGACCGTAGAGGCCGAGGCGCTCGCCCAGGCTCCGGCCCTCGACGCGTTACACGCTCTCGCACCGTCCGACCGGGTGAAGATCATCGCCGAGGTCAAACGCGCCAGCCCGTCCCGCGGCCCCCTGGCCGAGATCACCGACCCGGCCGCACTGGCCGTATCCTATGAGTTCGGTGGCGCCAGCGCCATCAGCGTGCTCACCGAGGGTCGCCGGTTCCTCGGCTCGTTGGCCGACCTGGAACAGGTCAAGGCGTCCGTGTCGATTCCCGTGCTGCGCAAGGACTTCATCGGCACCGCGTACCAGGTTCTCGAAGCGCGCGCGGCGGGAGCTGACCTCGTGCTGCTCATCGTCGCAGCCCTGGACCAGACCACCCTGGGCGCCCTGCACAGCCTGGTGCTCGAACTGGGCATGACCCCGCTGGTCGAGACGCACAGCGCGGACGAGGTCGAGCGGGCGTTGGACGTCGGCGCCAACCTCGTCGGCGTGAACGCCAGAAACCTCAGCACCTTCGAACTCGACCAGAACCTCTTCGCGAGCCTGGCCGACCGCATCCCCGCCGGCGTCGTCCGCGTGGCGGAGTCCGCGGTCAAGACCGCCGCCGACGTGGCGCACTACCGCGCCGCGGGCGCCGACGTCGTGCTGGTCGGTGAAGCCCTCGTCACCAGCGATCCCATTCTCACCCTCAACGAATTCCTGGCGGTATAGATGTCCAGCGCAAATCCTTCCCTCCGCGCGCAGTCCGGCCCCTACTTCGGCGATTTCGGCGGCAGGTTCGTGCCGGAGTCCCTGGTGGCCGCCCTCGATGAGCTCTCGGCCGAGTACGCCCTCGCCAAGGCCGACCCGGCCTTCGCCGCCGAATTGTCCGAGCTGCACCGCAGCTACACCGGACGGCCGTCGCTGATCACCGAGGTGCCCCGATTCGCCGCACACGGCGGCGGTGCCCGCATCATCCTCAAGCGCGAGGACCTCAACCACACCGGCTCCCACAAGATCAACAACGTTCTCGGCCAGGTGCTGCTCACCAAGCGCATCGGCAAGAAGCGGGTGATCGCCGAAACCGGCGCCGGTCAGCACGGCGTCGCCACGGCGACCGCCGCCGCCCTCTTCGGGCTGGACTGCGTGGTCTACATGGGTGAGGTCGACACGGAGCGCCAGGCGCTCAACGTCGCCCGAATGCGTCTGCTCGGCGCCGAGGTCGTCTCGGTGAAGACAGGCTCCCGCACCCTGAAGGACGCCATCAACGACGCGATGCGTGACTGGGTCACCAACGTGGAGACCACCAACTACGTCTTCGGCACCGTTGCCGGCCCGCACCCGTTCCCCGCCATGGTGCGGGACTTCCAGAAGATCATCGGTGAAGAGGCCAGGCAGCAGGTGCTCGACCTCACCGGGCGGCTGCCCGACGCCGTCACCGCCTGCGTCGGGGGCGGTTCCAACGCCATGGGCATCTTCCACGCGTTCCTCGACGACCCCGAGGTGGCACTGTACGGCTACGAGGCCGGCGGCGAAGGCATCGAGGGCCTGCGGCACGCCGCGACCCTCACCAAAGGCCGCCCCGGCGTGTTGCACGGCGCGCGCAGCATGATGCTGCAGGACGAAGACGGTCAGACCGTCGAGTCCCACTCGATTTCCGCCGGCCTCGACTACCCGGGCGTCGGTCCCGAGCACGCCTGGTTGGCCAGCATCGGCCGGGCCAGCTACCTGCCCGTCACCGACGCCGAGGCCATGGACTCACTGCGCCTACTCAGCCGCACCGAGGGCATCATTCCCGCCATCGAATCGGCGCACGCCCTGGCAGGGACCCTGGAGCTGGGCAAACAGCTCGGCCCGGATTCGATCATCCTGGTCAACCTTTCGGGTCGCGGCGACAAGGACATGGAAACCGCCGGCCGCTACTTCGACCTTCTCGACGCTGGAGCGCAGCAACTGTGACGAACGCAAGTACCGGTTACACAAGCACCGTCGAGACCACGATCGCCGCGCGCCGGGCCGCCGGGGGCGGCGCCCTGATCGGGTACCTGCCGGTCGGCTTCCCCACCCTGACCGAGAGCATCGACGCCGCCGTCGCGATTGCCACGAGCGGGGTCGATATCCTCGAACTCGGTCTGCCGTACTCCGACCCCGTCATGGACGGCCCGGTCATCCAGGCGGCCACCCAGCAGGCCCTGGCCAACGGTTTCCGCCTGCGGCACGGGTTCGAGGCCGTCGCCGCGATCACAGGCCAGGTCGACACCCCGGTGCTGATGATGACCTACTGGAACCCCGTGCTGCAGTACGGCGTCGACAGGTTCGCCGACGACCTGGCCGCCGCCGGGGGAGCCGGGCTGATCACGCCGGACCTGATTCCCGACGACGCTCAGACCTGGCTGGATGCCAGTGAGCGCGCCGGCCTCGACAGGGTCTTCCTGGCCGCCCCCTCGTCCTCGGACGAGCGACTGGTGCAGGCCGTCACCCGAAGTCGCGGATTCGTCTACGCGGTCTCCACCATGGGCATCACCGGAGCCCGGTCCGATGTGGACTCGGCTGCCCGGGTACTCGTCACCCGCCTGCGGGAAGCCGGCTCCGTCAACGCCTGCGTCGGCCTGGGAATCTCCACCCCCGCCCAGGTGCGCGAGGTGCTGGAGTACGCCGACGGCGCCATCGTCGGCTCCGCGCTGGTGAAGTCACTGTCCGTCGGGGGAGTCGACGCCGTCGCAACCCTCGCGGCGGAACTGGCCGCCGGCGCCCGCGACATCCGCGCCGCCGTCTAGCGTTGCCGTCCAACCCTGTTGTCTGACCCCGTCGGCCGATCTCGCCGTCAGGTCCCTGCGTTTATGCCATCCCGTTTAGGGTAAATTGTCCGAGGCGGTCGATCGACCGGCTCCCAGTGACCAGAGTGTCACGATGAAAGGTTGTTGTGGTGTCGTTGCCCTTGAGCATTCCGAGCCCTGAGTGGAGCTTCTTCGACCTGGGGCCGTTCCGCATCCACGCGTATGCGATCTGCATCCTGATCGGTATCTTCCTGGCCACCGCGATGACCTCGCGGCGGCTGACGAAGCGCGGCGGCGAGCCCGGCGTGGTGCTGGACATCATCCTCTGGGCCGTGCCGCTGGGCATCGTCGGAGCCCGGATTTTCCACGTGCTCACCCACCCCAACGACTACTTCTACGACGGAGCGAACCTCTGGGACGTCTTCGCGGTGTGGAAGGGCGGCATCGCCATCTTCGGCGCACTGCTCGGCGGCGCCGTCGGCGCGTACATCGGCACCCGACGCGCCGGCATCCGGTTCTGGTCGTTCGCCGACGCCCTGGCCCCGGGTATGCTCCTCGCCCAGGCCATGGGGCGACTCGGCAACTGGTTCAATCACGAGCTGTTCGGCCTGCCCACCACGCTCCCGTGGGGCCTGGAGATTTCGACCGACAACCCCGCGTACCCCGTCGGCCTGCCCGCCGGCACCCTCTTCCACCCCACCTTCCTGTACGAGATCGTCTGGAATCTGGTCGGTGTCGCCGTCATCCTCATCCTCGAACGCAAGTTCCGGCTGCGCTGGGGCACCGCGTTCGGCGTCTACCTGATCTGGTACGGCGCGGGACGCAGCGTGTTCGAATCGATCCGCGTCGACCCGAGCGAGATCTTCTTCGGCCTCCGCACCAACGTGTGGGCCGCCCTGTTCGCCATCCTGGTCGGGCTGATCATCATCCTCGTGCAGAGCAGACGGCACACCGGAATCGAACTGAGCCCGTACCTGCCCGGGCGCGAGTGGAAGCCGGTCGACCCTGAGGTAGAATCTGGTGAAACCGATTCCGTTTTCGAGGATCACGGCAATGAGGCTGATGAACCCGTTGAATCACGCGACGTCGACGCCACAAGCACAACCGACTCCCGCCCCTAACCGCGGTCATCCCACCCGGTCCACGGTTTTCGCCCTCCATTTCGGGCGGAGTGGCTTCTCTTCTTCCCGCGGGCCAACGTCGTCCCCACCTGCCAGTCATTTTGTGAGGACGGTCTAATGACGCAGCAACCCCTCTTCTCCAGGTTCAGTAGTGTTCCCTCAGCCCAGGGGCTCTACAACCCGCACGACGAACGTGATGCCTGCGGTCTCGCCATGGTCGCCACCCTGCGGGGAACGGCCGGACACGACATCATCACGCGAGCGCTCGACGCACTGCGCAACCTCGAACATCGCGGTGCGGTCGGTTCCGACGCCGGAACAGGCGACGGCGCCGGAATCGTCACCCAGATCCCGGATGAGTTCTTCCGTGCGGTGTCCACGTTCGACCTGCCCGACGCCGGACGGTACGCCGTCGGCAACGTCTTCCTGCCTACCGAGCCCACCGCTCGCAGCGCGGTCAAGAGCGCCATCGAGGCCATCGCCAAGGAGGAGAACCTCCACGTTCTCGGCTGGCGCGAGGTCCCGGTTCGCCCCGATGAGGTCGGCAACCTGGCGCGGGCCGCGATGCCCGCCATTCAGCAGCTGTACGTCTCCAGCAGCCGCACCACCGAGGACGGCCTGCCCCTGGCCGGGATCAACCTGGACCGCCAGGCCGTGCGGTTGCGGAAACGCTCCGAACGCGAGGTGGAGACCTACTTCGCGTCGTTGTCCTGCCGCACCATCGTGTACAAGGGCATGGTCACGACCCTCCAGCTGGAGCCGTTCTACCCCGACCTGTCCGACGAGCGCTTCGCCTCGAAGCTGGCGCTGGTGCACTCGCGGTACTCCACCAACACCTTCCCGTCCTGGCCGCTCGCGCAGCCGTTCCGGATGATCGCGCACAACGGCGAGATCAACACGGTGCAGGGCAACCGCAACTGGATGCGCGCCCGCCAGTCGCAGCTCGAATCGGAGCTGCTCGGCGACCTGAACCCGTTGTTCCCGATCGTCACCCCCGGCGCCAGCGACTCGGCGTCCTTCGATGAGGTCGTCGAACTGCTGAGCCTGTCCGGCCGGTCGCTGCCGCACGCCGTCATGATGATGGTGCCGGAGGCCTGGGAGAACCAGCCCGACCTGGACCGTGACCGCCGAGCGTTCTACGAGTACCACTCCATGTTGATGGAACCGTGGGACGGCCCCGCCGCCATCGTCTTCACCGACGGCACCCTCGTCGGCGCAACCCTGGACCGCAACGGTCTGCGGCCCGGCCGCTACGTGATCACCGACGACGGACTCGTCGTGCTCGCCAGCGAGATCGGCGTCATCGACGTCGACCCCGCCCGGGTGGTCCGCAAGGGCCGCCTGCAGCCCGGCAAGATGTTCCTCGTCGACACCGAGGCCGGCCGCATCATCGAAGATGAGGAGATCAAGGGCGACCTCGCCGCCAGCGAGCCCTGGGGCTCCTGGCTCGACGCCGGCCGGATCAACCTCAAGGACCTGCCGGAACGGGAGCACATCGTGCACCCGCCGGCATCCGTGGTCCGTCGCCAGCGCACTTTCGGCTACACCGAAGAAGAGGTACGCATCCTGCTGGCCCCGATGGCCCGCAACGGCGCGGAGCCGCTCGGCGCGATGGGCAGCGACACGCCCATCGCGGTGCTCAGCGAGCGCCCCCGGCTGCTCTTCGACTACTTCACCCAGCAGTTCGCGCAGGTGACGAACCCGCCGCTGGACTCGATCCGGGAAGAGGTCGTCACCAGCCTCAAGCTGGGCCTCGGCCCCGAGCTCAACCTGCTCGCGGCCGGCCCGGAGCACGCCCGCCAGGTGGTGCTCGACTTCCCGGTCATCGACAACGACGAGCTGGCCAAGATCCAGCACATCGACACGTCCCCCGGCAGCCGCACCACCACTACCATCCGTGGCCTCTACAGATTCGACGAGGGTCCCAGCGCACTCTCCAACCGGATCGAGGAAATGTGCCACGAGGTCGACGCGGCCATCGAGGACGGCGCGCTCTTCATCGTGCTGTCCGACCGGGACAGCACCAAGGACCTCGCGCCCATCCCGTCGCTGCTGATGATCGCGGCCGTGCACCACCACCTCATCCGCACCGAGAACCGGCTCAAGGTCGGCATCGTCGTGGAAGCCGGCGACGTGCGCGAGGTGCACCACGTGGCGCTCCTCATCGGGTATGGCGCCAGCGCCGTCAACCCGTACCTGGCCATGGAGACCTGCGAGGACCTGGTGCGCAGCGGCTTCATCACCACTGTCACGCCCGAGAAGGCTGTGAAGAACGTGATCAAGGCGCTCGGCAAGGGCGTGCTCAAGATCATGTCCAAGATGGGCATCTCCACGGTGTCGTCCTACGCCGGCGCGCAGACCTTCGAGGCCGTCGGCCTGAGCCAGGTCTTCATCGACCAGTACTTCACCGGCACCACGAGCAAGCTCGGCGGCGTCGGGATCGACGTGATCGCGGCCGAGAACCTCGAACGCCACACCGGCGCCTACCCGCCGGACGCCGCCGTCACCGTGCACGAGCGTCTCGCCACCGGCGGCGAATACCAGTGGCGTCGCGACGGTTCCCCGCACCTGTTCAACCCGGAAACCATCTTCAGGTTGCAGCACTCCACCCGCACCCGCCGCTACGACATCTTCAAGGAGTACACCAAGCTCGTCGACGACCAGTCGGAGAGCCTGATGACGCTGCGTGGCATGTTCGCCTTCAACATCGGGCAGCGAAAGCCCATCCCGATCGACGAGGTCGAGTCGGTCGCATCGATCGTGAAGAAGTTCTCCACCGGCGCGATGAGCTACGGCTCGATCTCGCAGGAGGCTCACGAGACCCTCGCCATCGCGATGAACCGGCTCGGCGGCAAGTCCAACACCGGTGAGGGCGGCGAGGACCTCGACCGTCTGCTCGACCCGACACGGCGGAGCGCGGTCAAGCAGGTCGCGTCCGGCCGGTTCGGCGTCACGAGCATGTACCTCACCCACGCCGACGACATCCAGATCAAGCTCGCCCAGGGTGCCAAGCCGGGGGAGGGCGGCCAGCTGCCGCCCACCAAGGTCTACCCGTGGGTCGCCCGCACCCGGCACGCCACCGCGGGCGTCGGCCTGATCTCGCCACCCCCGCACCACGACATCTACTCGATCGAAGACCTCAAGCAGCTGATCTTCGACCTCAAGCGGGCCAACCCGACGGCGCGCATCCACACCAAACTGGTCAGCCAGTCCGGTATCGGTGCCGTCGCGGCCGGCGTCGCCAAGGCGCTTTCCGACGTGATCCTGGTATCAGGACACGACGGCGGCACCGGCGCGAGCCCGCTCAACTCGCTCAAGCACGCCGGCACCCCCTGGGAACTCGGCCTGGCCGAGACCCAGCAGACCCTGATGCTGAACGGGATGCGCGACAGGGTCGTGCTCCAGGTCGACGGCCAGCTCAAGACCGGCCGTGACGTCGTCATCGGCGCCCTGCTCGGAGCTGAGGAGTTCGGTTTCGCCACCGCCCCGCTTATCGTCGAGGGCTGCATCATGATGCGGGTCTGCCACCTGGACACCTGCCCGGTCGGCGTCGCAACCCAGAACCCCGAGCTCCGCAAGCGGTTCAGCGGCAAGGCCGACTACGTGGTGAACTTCTTCGAGTTCATCGCGCAGGAGGTGCGCGAGTACCTCGCCGAGCTCGGCTTCCGGAGCCTCGACGAGGCCACCGGCCGCAAGGAACTGTTGAACGTGAACGGCGCCCTCAACCACTGGAAGGCATCCGGGCTCAACCTGGCGCCGATCCTGGTCGGCCCCGACTTCTCCGCCGGCGAACCAAGACGTTCCAGCCGGGAGCAGGAGCACGAACTCGACGAGCACTTCGACGTCGAGCTGATCAGGCAGAGCGCCAATGTGCTCGAGCACGGCGGCCAGGTCACGATCGCGCTGCCGATCCGGAACACCGAACGCGCCGTCGGCACCATGCTGGGCCACCAGGTGACCCTGCGGCACGGCGAGAACGGCCTGCCGGCCGGCTCCATCGACGTCACCCTGACCGGGTCGGCAGGGCAGTCCCTCGGTGCGTTCCTGCCCAGCGGCATCACCCTGCGCCTCGAGGGGGATTCCAACGACTACGTCGGCAAGGGCCTCTCCGGCGGGCAGATCATCGTGCGCCCCGACCGCGGCAGCGTCTTCGCGGCCGAGGAGAACGTGATCGCCGGAAACGTGATCGGCTACGGCGCCACCCTGGGCAGCATGTTCATCCGCGGCATCGTCGGTGAACGATTCCTGGTGCGCAACTCCGGTGCGACCGCCGTCGTCGAGGGGGTGGGCGACCACGCCCTCGAGTACATGACCGGTGGACTCGCCGTGATTCTCGGCGAGACCGGCCGTAACCTCGGCGCGGGCATGTCCGGCGGAACCGCATACATCTACCGGCTGCGCTCGGAGCTCGTCAACCGTGACTCGCTGGACTCCGGTGAACTCACCCTGCTGCCGCTCGGCAGCGCCGACATCGAAATCGTCGGTGACCTGCTGGAACAGCACCTGGAACAGACCGATTCTGTTCTGGCCGCGCGGCTCCTCGCCGACCGCGACACGACAATGAAGAACTTCGTCAAGGTGCTGCCGCGTGACTACGCAGCCGTCCTGGCGACGAGGCAGAGCGCCGTGGCCGAGGGGCTCGACCCCGACGGCGACGTGGTCTGGAACCGCATCTTGGAGGTAACCAATGGCTGACCCGAAGGGATTCCTGAAGACCACGGACCGGGAACTTCCCGCCCGTCGTCCGGTCTCCATCCGTCTGATGGACTGGAAAGAGGTCTACGAGGCCGGCGACTCCGCCGTGCTCAAGCGCCAGGCCGGCCGCTGCATGGACTGCGGCGTTCCGTTCTGCCACCAGGGCTGCCCGCTGGGCAACCTGATCCCGGAGTGGAACGACCTCACCTGGCGTGACGAAGGCCGGCAGGCCATCGAGCGTCTGCACGCGACGAACAACTTCCCCGAGTTCACCGGCCGGCTCTGCCCGGCACCGTGCGAGTCCGCCTGCGTCCTCGGCATCAACCAGCCGGCGGTGACCATCAAGCAGGTCGAGGTCTCGATCATCGACCAGGCCTTCGCCGAGGGCTGGGTCACTCCCCAGCCGCCCGGCCGACTCACCGGCAAGACCATCGCCGTCGTCGGCTCCGGACCGGCCGGACTCGCCGCCGCCCAGCAGCTGACCAGGGCCGGGCACACCGTGGCCGTGTTCGAACGCGACGACCGCATCGGCGGCCTGCTGCGCTACGGCATCCCGGACTTCAAAATGGAGAAGAAGCACCTCGACCTGCGTCTGTCCCAGATGACCGCAGAGGGCACCCGCTTCCGCGCCGGCGTCAACATCGGGGTGGACATCACCTGGACCGATCTGCGGGCCAGGTACGACGCTGTCGTCATCGCGACCGGCGCCATGGTGCCCCGCGACCTGCCGATTCCGGGGCGCGACTTGCCCGGGGTGCATTTCGCGATGGAATACCTCGTGCAGCAAAACAAGGTTGGCGCCGGCGACACCGTCGACAACCAGATCCTCGCCGAAGGCAAGCATGTCGTCGTGCTCGGCGGCGGTGACACCGGTGCGGACTGCATCGGCACCGCGAACCGTCAGCTGGCCGCCTCGGTGACCAACCTGGCCATCGGCAAGCAGCCCGGTGACAGCCGCCCGGAACACCAGCCCTGGCCGATGTCGCCGACCCTGTTCGAGGTATCCAGTGCCCACGAAGAGGGCGGCACGCGGGAATACCTCGCGTCCACCATCGAGTTCCTGGCCAACGACGCCGGTGAGGTGCGTGCCATCCGGGTCGCCGAAACCGAATATCTCGATGGCCGACGGGTGCCCAAAGCCGGAACCGAACGGGAGATTCCCGCTGATCTGGTGTTGCTGGCACTGGGCTTCACCGGTCCGGACAGCGCCGAACTGACCCATGATCTGCATCTGCCGCTCGACGACCGGAGTAATGTCGTCCGTGATAGTGATTACCAGACCAGCCACGAGGGTGTATTCGTTGCCGGAGATGCAGGCCGAGGTCAGTCGCTCATCGTATGGGCGATCGCCGAAGGACGCGCTGCTGCGGCAGCCGTCGATCGGTATCTCGAAGGCGAGACTCAACTGCCCGCCCCGGTGAAGCCGACGGATCATTCGTTTGCCATCTGAGCGTACGAACTGATTCCGCTGCCCATTCTCTCCAACCAACCGAACGCACCAATGCGCCACACCGGCGCGGAAACCGGAGATCCACCAGTATGAGACGCGCGAAAATCGTCGCCACCCTCGGGCCGGCAGCATCCAGCTACGAACAGATCCGCGCCATTATCGACGCCGGCGTTGACGTCTGCCGTATGAACCTGAGCCACGGTGACTACACCGTGCACGAAGGCGTTTACGCCAACATCCGGAAGGCAGCCAACGACTCCGGCCGTGCCGTCGCCGTGATGGTCGACCTGCAGGGCCCGAAGATCCGTCTGGGCAAGTTCGAGGGCGGACCGTACGACCTCGCCGTCGGCGACATCTTCAAGATCACCACCGAGGACATCCTCGGCACCAAGGAACTGTCCGGCACGACCTACAAGGGCCTGCCGAACGACGTCAAGCAGGGGGACTTCCTCCTGATCGACGACGGCAAGGTCAAGGTCGAGGTCGTCGAGACCGACGGCACCGTCGTGACCACGAAGGTCATCGTCGCCGGCCCGGTGTCGAACAACAAGGGCATCAACCTGCCCGGTGTTGCCGTCAACGTGCCCGCCCTGTCCGTCAAGGACGAGGCCGACCTGCGTTGGGGCCTGCGCCTCGGCACCGACCTCATCGCGCTGTCCTTCGTGCGCAACGCGGCCGACATCGACCGGGTGCACGAGATCATGGCCGAAGAGGGCCGCAAGGTTCCCGTCATCGCCAAGATCGAGAAGCCGCAGGCCGTCGAGGCCCTCGAGGGCATCGTCGACGCGTTCGACGCGATCATGGTGGCCCGTGGCGACCTGGGTGTCGAGCTTCCGCTCGAGGCCGTCCCGATCGTGCAGAAGCACGCCGTCGAACTGGCCCGCCGCATGGCGAAGCCGGTCATCGTCGCAACGCAGATGCTCGAATCGATGATCCACAGCCCCGTTCCCACGCGCGCGGAGACGTCCGACGTCGCCAACGCCGTGCTCGACGGTGCTGACGCGGTCATGCTCAGCGGCGAGACCAGCGTCGGCGAATACCCGGTGGTCACTGTTCAGACGATGGCGCGCATCGTGGCCTCCACCGAGGAGCACGGCCTGGAGCGGATCGCACCGCTCACCAACAAGCCGCGCACCCAGGGCGGCGCCATCACGCTGGCCGCCATCGAGGTCGCTGAATTCGTCGAGGCCAAGTACCTCTGCATCTTCACCGAGTCGGGAGACTCCGCGCGTCGTATGTCGCGCCTGCGCTCCTCGATCCCGATGCTGGCCTTCACCCCCGAGGCGAGCATCCGTCGTCGCCTCGCGTTGACCTGGGGCGTGCAGACGTACCTGGTCGACCGGGTGACCCACACCGACTCGATGTTCGGTCAGGTCGACGACATCCTGCTCGGCCAGGGCCTGGCTGAGATCGGCGACAAGGTCGTGGTGATCTCCGGATCCCCTCCCGGAATCGCGGGTTCGACGAACGACATCCGGGTTCACCGCATCGGTGACGCCCACAACGGTGTCGCTCCGGCGTACGCCCAGCAGTAAACGGCAGTACACCACGCAGTACACAACAGCCCCGCGGAGAAATCCGCGGGGCTGTTGTCGTGCCAGCGGCGAACAGCCTCTGAGCGGCCGTGCAAGACCGATGGACGCCTGTGCGCTCTGCGGGCGGACCGACGGCCGGATGCGGTGACCGATCGCTGAGACGGGCGTGTGCGGGCGCTGGGGCCCGCTGCGGGGGAGAAGGACGCCGATCAGGGGCAGAAACACCGCATGCCCGCCGCCGGTGGAACCGGGCAACGGGCATGCGGTGAAGTGGTACCGGTGGTGGGACTCGAACCCACACGTCCTTGCGAACAAAGCATTTTGAGTGCTCCGCGTCTGCCATTCCGCCACACCGGCTCACAACACCTGCACCAGAATACCGTAGGCTTTTGGCTGTGACCGACCAAGAGACAACTCCAGTACCCCCCCGCCGCGTCGTTGTAGCGGAGGATGAATCCCTCATCAGGCTCGACATCGTCGAGATCCTCCGAGACAACGGATTCGAAGTGGTGGGTGAAGCCGGCGACGGTGAGACCGCTGTGGCCCTGGCCACCGAGCTCCGCCCCGACCTGGTGATCATGGACGTCAAGATGCCGCACCTCGACGGGATCTCCGCCGCGGAACGCATCACCAAGGCCCACATCGCCCCGGTCGTACTGCTCACCGCGTTCAGCCAGAAGGAACTGGTCGAGCGCGCGAGCGAGGCCGGCGCCCTGGCGTACGTCGTGAAGCCGTTCACGCCGAATGACCTGCTGCCCGCGATCGAGATCGCCCTCTCGCGGTACAGCCAGATCATCACCCTCGAGGCCGAGGTCGCCGACCTGGTCGAACGTTTCGAGACGCGCAAGCTCGTCGACCGGGCCAAGGGCCTCCTCAACGAGAAGATGGGCCTGACCGAGCCGGAGGCGTTCCGCTGGATCCAGAAGGCGTCCATGGACCGCCGTCTGACCATGCACGATGTCGCACAGGCGATCATCGAACAGCTCTCCGCCAAAAAATAGGCTGCCAGCTAAGAAGTAGCCGGCACCACCGTCACGAAAAAAGCGGGTCCCTCCGGTGAGGGGCCCGCTTTTTCGTGCTCGCAGAGCGGATCAGCGTGCTACCGGCTGGTCCAGGATCAGGTTGGTGATGCGGATCGTCGAACAGCGTCGGCCCGCATCGTCGGTCACCACGATCTCGTGGGTGGTGAGCGTGCGCCCCAGGTGGATCGGGGTGCACACGGCGGTGACATACCCGGAGGTGGCCGAGCCGGTGTGGCTGGCGTTGATCTCGATGCCCACGGCGAGCTTGCCGGGGCCGGCGTGCAGGTTGGCCGACATCGACCCTAGCGACTCGCCCATCACCACGTACGCGCCTCCGTGCAGCAGCATGGCCGGCTGCGTGTTGCCCTCGACGGGCATCCGCGCCACGGCCCTCTCGAGTGAGAACTCGGTGAACTCGATGCCCATCTTGTCGGCCAGGTCGCCGGCGCCGCGTGCCTTCGTCCAGGCGAGGAAGTCGGTGGTGCTCTCGGGCGGGTTCTGCTCGGTCATGGTCACCTCGTGGCTCGGCTCAGCCCCACCGGAGGCGGCTTGTAGGCTGGGACTGTGTCGGAATCAAAAAAGCCTACCCTGATGATCATCGATGGCCACTCGCTGGCGTACCGGGCGTTCCACGCCCTGCCCATCGACAGCTTCCAAACCCAGGACGGGCAGCACACCAACGCCATCCACGGGTTCCTGTCGATGCTGCTGAGCCTGCTCCGCACCGAGAACCCGAGCCACATCGCCGTGGCGTTCGATATCTCCCGGTATTCCTTTCGCACCCGCGACTACCCTGAATACAAGGGCACCAGGGCGATCACTCCGTCGGAGTTCAAGGGCCAGGTGCCCCTGCTCCAAGAGGCCCTCAAGGCACTGAACATCACCACCCTGACCAAGGACGACTACGAGGCGGACGATATCCTCGCGACGCTGTCGGTCCGCGGCACCGCCGAGGGCTACGACGTCTTCGTGGTGTCCGGCGACCGGGACACGATCCAATTGGTCAACGACACCGTCACCCTGCTCTACCCGGCCAGCCAGGGCGTTTCGGCGCTGACCAGGTATGACCCGGCCAAGGTGCGCGAGAAGTACGGCATCGCCCCCGAACAGTACCCGGACATCGCCGCGTTGGTCGGCGAGACCAGCGACAACCTGATCGGCATCAGCAAGGTCGGCGAGAAGACGGCCGTGAAGTGGCTGGAGAGGTTCGGCAGCCTTGACGCGATCCTCGAGCACGCCGACGAGATCACCGGCGTTGTCGGCGCCAACCTGCGCGAGCAGAAGGACAATGCGATCCGCAACCGCCGCCTCAACCGGCTGGTCACCGACCTCGACCTGCCCGTCGAGCTGCGCGACCTGGTGCGCGGACCGATCGACGAGGACGCCGTGCGCGAGGTCTTCGGGCGCCTGGAGTTCCGCACCCTGCTGGACAGGGTGATCAAGCTCGAGGCCAACGCCAACGCCAACGCCAACGGCAATGGCAACGGCAACGGGACCGCCACCGGTGACGCCGCTGGCGCGGCTCCGGTCGCCGAGGTCCCCGCGGCGGCGAAGGCACCGGTGCAGCGCGAACTGCTCGACGAGGAACTCGCCGCCTGGCTGGACCGGGTGACCACGACCGGAACCGCCCTTTCCGTCACCGTTGAGCTCCTCAACGGCCTGCCGATCGGCTTCGGCCTGGCCACGGCCACCGAGACCGCGACGGTGGCCTGGCAGCCCGGTCGGGCCGATTACCGGCCGCTCGAGGAATGGCTCGCGGGCCCGAGCCCCAAGGTCATGCACGACGCCAAGCCGCAGGTGAAGGCCCTCACCCGCGCCGGCCTGGTGCTGGACGGATTGGCCATCGACACCCTGGTGGCCGGTTGGCTGTTGCGCCCGGGCGGCCCTGACAAGACTCTCGCCGACCTCGTCAAGCGCTACCTCGACGAGACCGTGCCCGTCGTCGACCCCAACCAGCTGGTGCCGGATGAGAGCGTCGCCGGCGGCGTCGCCGTGGACTCCTGGTACACGGTGCGCCTCGCCGCCGCCGTGACCGCGTTGCTCGACTCGGGTTCGCGGACCGTTCTTACCGACATCGAGATGCCCACCCTGATGACACTGGCAGCCATGGAACTGGCCGGCGTCGCGGTCAATCACACCGAACTCGCGGCCCTGTCCGTACAGCTGGGCGACACCGCAGCGGAACTCGCGGCCGGCGCCTACGCCCAAATCGGCCGCGAGGTCAATCTCGGTTCTCCCAAGCAGCTGCAGGAGGTGCTCTTCGATCAGCTGGGCATGCCGCGCACCCGGGCCAACAAGACCGGCTTCACCACGGATGCCGGCGCCCTCGCCGATCTGCAGGCCAGCAACCCGCACCCGTTCCTCGACCTGCTCCTGAAGCACCGGGACGCCACGAAGCTGCGCCAGATCGTGGAAACCCTGGACCGGGCCATCGACGACACCGGCCGCATCCACACCACCTACGTGCAGATCGGCACCGCCACCGGCCGGATCTCCTCCACCGACCCGAACCTGCAGAACATCCCCGTCCGCACCGAGGAAGGCCGCCGCATCCGGGCCGCGTTCCATGCCGGGTCCGGCTCCGAAAGCCTCCTCACCGCCGACTACTCGCAGATCGAGATGCGCATCATGGCGCACCTCTCCGAGGACGCCGGCCTCATCGAGGCGTTCAACGCCGGCGAAGACCTGCACAGGTTCGTCGGCGCCAGGGTCTTCGGTGTCGCCCCTGAGGACGTGACCGGGGAGATGCGCAACAAGGTCAAGGCCATGTCGTACGGGCTTGCCTACGGGCTTAGCGCCTTCGGCCTGTCCAAGCAGCTGCGCATCGAATCGCGCGAGGCCAAGCAGCTCATCGCCGACTACTTCGCCAGGTTCGGCGCCGTACGCGACTACCTGCGCCGGGTGGTCGAGCAGGCCAAGGTCGACGGCTACACCACGACGATCTTCGGCCGCCGCCGGCCGTTCCCCGAGTTGAACAGCCCCAACCGGGTGCTGCGGGACAACGCCGAACGGGCCGCTCTGAACGCACCCATCCAGGGTTCTGCCGCCGACCTGATGAAGATCGCGATGAACAACATCGCGCTCGACCTGCGCGAACAGGACCTGCAGAGCCGCATGATGCTTCAGGTTCACGACGAACTGATCTTCGAGGTCGCCCCGGGGGAGTGGGACGCTCTGCAGCACGTCGTCACCCAGCGGATGGAGTCCGCGGCCGACCTGCTGGTGCCGCTGGACGTGCAGGTGGGCCGCGGGGCTAACTGGGACGCCGCAGCGCACTGACCTGGGCCATGTCCTAGGCTCGGGGGATGACTCTGAACGAAGGCCGGACACCCACCCCCGTCGACCAGATCGCCGAGGGGTGGGTCGACACCCTGGTGTCGCTCGATCCCACTGTGGGCACCTATATCGGCCGGTCGGCGGACGGTTCGGGCTTTGCGGACTATTCGCCGGACGGCCACGCCGCCTACGTGCAGGCCGCGGCCGCCACCATCCGGCTGCTGGACGACAGCGTCCCGGTCGACGACGTGGACAGGGTCACCCGCACCGATCTGCGCAGCAGCCTCGCGCTGGACCTGGAGAGCTCCGCCGCCGGCCTGCAGCTGCGCGACCTCAACGTCATCGCGTCACCCGCGCAGGGCATCCGCGAGGTCTTCGACCTCATGCCCACCGCCACGGTCGAGGATTGGCGCAACATCTCCGCGCGCCTGGGCGCCGTGCCGGCGGCCATCACGGGCTACATCGAAACCCTGCGCCTCGGCATCGAGCAGGGCACCACGCCGGCCCGGCGGCAGGTGCGCGAGGTGCTCGACCAGGCCAGACGCAACGCCGCCAACGACGGGTTCTTCAACCACTTCGTCGCCGACGCCGGCCTCGAGCACGGTTCGCTGCCGGCCTCCCTGGCCACCGACCTCGGTGCCGGAGCCCACGCGGCGGCCACCGCCTACGAGCGGCTGGCGACGTTCCTCGCCGACGAGCTCGAGCCCCGTGCCACCGAGCAGGATGCCGTCGGCCGGGACCTCTACGCGTTGAGGTCGCGGCACTTCCTCGGCGCCACCATCGACCTCGACGAAACGTACGAGTGGGGCATCCAGGAACTCGCCCGCATGACAGAAGAACAGGAGAGCGTGGCCAGGCAGATCAAGCCCGGCGCCACCGTTCTCGAGGCGATCGCGTTCCTCGACACCGACCCGGCCCGGAAGTTGCACGGCACCGACGCCCTGCAACGCTGGATGCAGGAGACCAGCGACCGGGCCGTCGCCGAACTCGGCGCCACCCAGTTCGACATTCCCGAGGAGATCCGCCGTCTGGAGTGCCTGATCGCCCCCACCCAGGAGGGCGGCATCTACTACACCGGACCCACCGATGATTTCTCCCGCCCCGGCCGGATGTGGTGGTCGGTGCCCGTCGGCGTCACCGAATTCGACACCTGGCGCGAACTCACCACGGTCTATCACGAGGGAATCCCCGGCCATCACCTGCAGATCGGCCAGGCGGTTTACAACCGGGCGTCCCTGAACACCTGGCGCCGCCAGCTGGCCGGCACGTCTGGCCACGCGGAGGGCTGGGCGCTCTACGCCGAGCGGCTGATGGAGCAGTTGGGCTACTTGGACGATCCCGCCGACAGGCTCGGCATGCTCGACGGGCAGCGGATGCGCGCTGCCAGGGTCGTGCTCGACATCGGAGTGCACCTGGGCAAGAAGGTGCCGGACGGGTCGCAGACCTGGACCGCCGACTACGCCTTCGACTTCCTGGCCAGAAACGTGAACATGAACGACGGCTTCGTGAAGTTCGAGGTGAACCGGTACCTCGGCTGGCCCGGCCAGGCACCGTCGTACAAGGTGGGCCAACGCATCTGGGAGCAACTGCGCGATGACGCCAAGGCCCGCGAGGGAAGCGGCTTCGACATCAAGGAGTTCCACCGCCGCGCCCTCGACCTCGGCGGGGTCGGCCTCGACACCCTCCGGTCGGCTTTGCAGAACTGACCCGGTGCCGATGCCGTCGCCGTACGAGGCCGCCCTCGGCGGTGACCTGACGGGACTGCACCCACAGCTGCGCGCCTACTTCACGGCTATCCCGGCCGGTCGGCACGGCCTCGGCCGGGGGACCTTCGACAGGGTCGGCACCCCGCGGCGCTGGCTGTGGCCGGTTCTGGCGCTGCTGGCCCGCGACGCTGTGCTGTTCCCGGTTTGGGAACACGACGTGCCCTTCCTGGTCGTGAACCGGCCGGGACCCGATCGGGTGCATGCTGTGCGCCGCTTTGAATTTCCGGCCGGGTCCCGCGACATGATCGATGTCATCGGTGCGGATGCCGGCGGCCTCGCCGACCGCCTCGGCCGGAGCGGACGCCTGGAAGCCCGCCTTGACGCCCGCATTGTCGACGGTGCCCTGCACCTGGATTCCGCAGGTGTCTACGTGCACCTCGCCGGTCGCCGGGTTCCGGTCCCACGGCTGTGCGCGCCCCTGGTTCACCTGACGGAACGCTTCGACGACGGTGACCAGCGGCAGCACGTGCAGGTCACCGTGAGCCTGCCGTTCGTCGGGCGGGTGTACGAATACTCGGGGTCCTTTCGGTACTCGATCGAAGACGCGTGAGATGCGTTGCCGCCGCCGCCGAGAACGGGTTGCCGGGGCGCTCCCGAAACAGCTAAGCTTTACTGTCACGCTTGTGACGAATTAGCCGCTGCCAGTCGCGGATCTTGAACACGTATCGCACGACCTTCCCTTCTGGCCCGAATATGTCCATCCTGGAGCAACTACTACATGACAATCGCAACGACCGAACGGGCACCCAAGCAGGTCGCCATCAACGACATCGGATCTGCTGAAG
The DNA here is from genome assembly GCF_002909375.1 of Cryobacterium zongtaii. Classification (GTDB taxonomy): domain Bacteria; phylum Actinomycetota; class Actinomycetes; order Actinomycetales; family Microbacteriaceae; genus Cryobacterium; species Cryobacterium zongtaii. Next base: position 189,482 of record NZ_PPXD01000007.1, on the reverse strand, counting down.
ACTTCCTTGCCGCGGTCGAAAAGACTCTGAAATTCTTCAACGACGGCGACCTCATCGAGGGCACCGTTGTGAAGATCGACCGCGACGAGGTCCTCCTCGACGTCGGCTACAAGACCGAGGGTGTCATCCCCTCCCGCGAGCTCTCCATCAAGCACGACGTCGACCCCTCTGAGGTCGTCAAGGTCGGCGACCTGGTCGAGGCACTCGTTCTTCAGAAGGAAGACAAAGAAGGCCGTCTCATCCTGTCGAAGAAGCGCGCTCAGTACGAGCGTGCATGGGGCGACGTCGAGAAGATCAAGGAATCCGACGGAGTCGTCACCGGTTCGGTCATTGAGGTCGTCAAGGGCGGGCTCATCGTCGACATCGGCCTGCGCGGCTTCCTGCCGGCATCGCTCATCGAGCTTCGCCGTGTTCGCGACCTGACCCCGTACCTGGGCCAGGAGATCGAGGCCAAGATCCTCGAACTCGACAAGAACCGCAACAACGTCGTCCTGTCGCGCCGCGCCCTGCTCGAGCAGACGCAGTCCGAGAGCCGCACCACGTTCCTCAACAACCTCCAGAAGGGACAGGTCCGCAAGGGCGTCGTCTCGTCGATCGTCAACTTCGGTGCGTTCGTCGACCTGGGTGGCGTTGACGGTCTGGTACACGTCTCCGAGCTCAGCTGGAAGCACATTGAGCACGCCAGCGAGGTCGTCGAGGTCGGTCAGGAAGTCACCGTCGAGATCCTCGAGGTCGACCTGGACCGCGAGCGCGTTTCCCTGTCGCTCAAGGCCACGCAGGAAGACCCGTGGCAGGTCTTCGCCCGCACCCACGCCATCGGCCAGGTTGCACCGGGTAAGGTCACCAAGCTCGTCCCCTTCGGCGCGTTCGTTCGCGTTGCAGAGGGCATCGAGGGCCTGGTCCACATTTCCGAGCTGTCCGGCAAGCACGTCGAACTCGCCGAGCAGGTTGTCTCTGTCGGCGACGAGGTGTTCGTCAAGGTCATCGACATCGACCTGGAGCGTCGCCGCATCTCGCTGAGCCTCAAGCAGGCCAACGATGGTGTCGACCCCGAGGGCACCGAGTTCGACCCGGCACTCTACGGAATGCTCACCGAGTACGACGACCAGGGCAACTACAAGTACCCCGAGGGCTTCGACCCGGAGACCAACGAGTGGCGCGAAGGCTTCGACTCCCAGCGCGAGAAGTGGGAGCAGGACTATGCTGCAGCCCAGGCTCGCTGGGAAGCACACAAGAAGCAGGTCGCATCCGCGAACGACGAGATCATCGCCCCCGGCGATGTCGCGTCTGCAGCCGGTAACTCGTTCACCAGTGAGGCTGCCGGAGCCGGCACCCTCGCCGACGACGAGGCGCTTGCCGCACTGCGCGAGAAGCTGTCCAGCAACAACTAGAAGCTGGCAACAACTAGCAACTAGTATCACCTGCCCGGCGCATGCCGGGACCAGCACAGGCCGGGCCCTTCGGGGTCCGGCCTGTTCCGGTTAAGCAGCGCCCCTCCGTTAGCATGGGGCGGTGTACTTGATTGGGTTGACCGGCGGGATCGCATCGGGCAAGAGCACCGTGGCGAAGCGATTCGCCGAGCACGGAGCCGCGGTGATCGACGCCGATCAGCTCGCCCGGGCGGCCGTGGCGCCGGGCACCGATGCGCTGGCCCATATCGCCGACATCTTCGGCCCCGAAGTCATCGCCGAGGACGGCAGCCTCAACCGCGCCCGCCTGGGCTCGATAGTGTTCGGCAACCCCACCGCCCTCAGCGTCCTCAACAACGTGGTCCACCCCGCCGTGCGTGCGCTCTCCAGCGCGGCCATCGCCGCCGCCGAGCGCGCCGACCCTGAGGCCGTCGTCGTCTACGACGTTCCCCTGTTGGTTGAGGCGTCCGTCGGTCACCCCTTCGACCTGATCGTGGTCGTCCACGCCGAAGCCGAGACTCGGGTGCGCCGCATGGTCGAGCTGCGCGGCATGCCGGAAGACGACGCCCGCCGCCGGATCAGCGTCCAGGCCGGCGACGCCGACCGCCTCGCCGTCGCCGACGTCGTGATCGACTCGATGGGCTCCCTCGACGAGACCCTGGCCCAGGTCGACCGGCTGTGGGATTCGAAGCTTCGCGCAAACCACCGGCCCGCCCACTCCGACTCCAGTGTCGGTGGCGCTCCTTAGACTGGAAGCATGGAACCCACCCGCGCCGTTCATCCCTTCGAGGTCGTGAGCGAGTACACGCCCAGCGGCGACCAGCCCGGCGCCATCGCCGAACTCACCGGCCGGATCAACGCCGGTGAAACCGACATCGTGCTGCTCGGCGCCACCGGAACCGGCAAGTCCGCGACGACAGCCTGGCTGATCGAGCAGGTACAACGCCCCACCCTGGTCCTCGCCCACAACAAGACCCTGGCCGCGCAGCTTGTGAACGAGTTCCGCGAACTGATGCCCAACAACGCCGTCGAGTACTTCGTGTCGTACTACGACTACTACCAGCCAGAGGCGTACGTGCCGCAGACCGACACCTTCATCGAGAAGGACTCCTCGATCAACGAGGAAGTCGAACGGCTCCGGCACTCCACCACCAACTCGCTGCTCAGCCGACGCGACGTCATCGTCGTCTCTACGGTGTCCTGCATCTACGGCCTGGGCACCCCCGAGGGTTACCTGGAAGCCATGGTGGCGCTGCAGGTCGGCCAGAAGGTTGACCGGGACTGGCTGATCCGCAAGTTCGTGGCCATGCAGTACCAGCGCAACGACGTCGACTTCTCCCGCGGCCACTTCAGGGTGCGCGGCGACACCATCGAGATCATCCCGATGTACGAAGAACTCGCCATCCGCATCGAGATGTTCGGTGACGAAATCGAGGCGCTCTACAGCCTGCATCCGCTCACCGGCGATGTCGTGCGAAAGCTCGATGCCGTGTCGGTGTTCCCCGGTTCCCACTACGTGGCCAGCACCGACGTCATGCAGCGGGCGATGGTGACGATCAAGGAAGAACTGGAGGAACGGCTGGGCCAGTTGGAACGCGAGGGCAAGCTGCTGGAAGCACAACGCCTGCGGATGCGGACCACCTTCGACCTGGAGATGATGGAACAGATCGGATTCTGCTCCGGCATCGAGAACTACTCCCGGCACATCGACGGGAGAAGCGCGGGGGAGCCCGGGCACTGCCTGCTCGATTACTTCCCCGACGACTTCCTTGTGGTCATCGACGAGTCCCATGTGACGGTGCCGCAGATCGGCGCCATGTTCGAGGGCGACTCGTCACGCAAGCGCACCCTGGTCGAGCACGGGTTCCGGTTGCCCAGCGCGCTGGACAACCGCCCGCTCAAGTGGAACGAGTTCAAGGGCCGGGTCGGCCAGACCGTGTACCTCTCCGCCACCCCCGGCAAGTATGAGATGGGCATCGCCGACGGCATCGTCGAGCAGATCATCCGCCCGACCGGTCTGATCGACCCGCAGATCATCGTCAAGCCGTCCGCCGGTCAGATCGATGACCTGCTCGAGCAGATCCGTCTGCGCGTTGAACTCAACGAGCGGGTGCTGGTGACCACCCTGACCAAGAAGATGGCCGAGGAACTCACCGACTTCCTCACCGAGGCCGGCGTTCGGGTGCGGTACCTGCACTCAGACGTCGACACCCTGCGCCGGGTGGAGCTGCTCACCGAGCTGCGCCAGGGCCTGTACGACGTGCTGGTGGGCATCAACCTGCTCCGGGAGGGCCTCGACCTGCCCGAGGTGTCCCTGGTGGCCATCCTCGACGCCGACAAGGAAGGGTTCCTGCGCTCGTCCACCTCGCTGATCCAGACCATCGGTCGCGCCGCGCGCAACGTCTCCGGCGAGGTGCATATGTATGCCGACAGGATGACCGACTCGATGGCCAGGGCCATCGACGAGACCGACCGGCGCCGGGAGAAGCAGGTGGAGTACAACACCCTGCACGGCATCGATCCCACCCCGCTTCGCAAGCGCATCGCCGACATCACCGACGCGCTCTCCCGCGAGGAGGCTGACACCGCCGAGCTGCTGGCCGGCCGTGACGCCCGCCGCCGCAGCCCCACACCGTCGGTGCGCAAGGGCCTCGCGGCCAACGGCGCCAACGACCTCGAGTCGATCATCGCCGACCTCAACGCCCAGATGCTCGAGGCCGCCGGCGAACTCAAGTTCGAATTGGCCGGCAGGCTGCGCGACGAAGTGTCCGAGCTCAAGCGGGAGCTGCGTCAGATGGAGAAGGCCGGCCACCTGAGCTAGCGGGTCGGGCGGCACTGCGCTGTCGGGAGGCACTGCGCTGTCGGTGGCACTGCGGTGACGGTGGCACTGCGGTGTCGGTGGTACTGCATAGACTCGAATGGTGTCAATTTCCAAGGTAGAGCAGGGCTCTCAACTCAGCGTCCGTGGTGCACGCGTGCACAACTTGCACAACGTCAACCTCGACATCCCCCGCGATTCGCTCGTGGTGTTCACAGGTCTCTCCGGGTCGGGCAAATCATCGCTCGCCTTCGATACGATTTTCGCGGAGGGCCAACGGCGGTATGTCGAATCCCTGTCGGCCTATGCGCGCCAGTTCCTCGGGCAGGTCGACAGGCCCGACGTCGACTTCATCGAGGGGCTCAGCCCCGCCGTGTCCATCGACCAGAAATCCACCAACCGCAACCCGCGGTCCACCGTGGGCACCATCACCGAGATCTACGACTACATGCGCCTGCTCTGGGCACGTATCGGGGTCCCGCATTGTGCCGTTTGCGGGGAGATCATCCAGTCGCAGACCGTGCAGCAGATCGCCGACCAGCTCATGGAAATGGAAACCGGCGTGCGGTACCAGATCCTGAGCCCGATCGTGTCGCAGAAAAAGGGCGAGTTCGTCGACCTGTTCAAGGAGCTCGCCGCCGGCGGGTACTCCCGCGCAATGGTCGACGGCGTCCAGATCCAGTTGAACGAACCACCCACGCTGAAGAAGCAGCTCAAGCACGACATCTCCGTGGTCGTCGACCGCCTCGTGGCCGGCCCCGACCTGCTCAGCCGGCTCACCGACTCCCTTGAGACGGCGCTCAAGCTCACCGACGGCCTCGTGCAGGTCAACTTCGTCGACCTCACCGGCGACGAGGCCTGGCAGAGCTATTCAGAAAAGCTCTCCTGCCCGAACAACCACCCCGTGCAGCTCACCGAGATCGAACCGCGCACCTTCTCGTTCAACGCACCGTTCGGTGCCTGCCCCGAATGCTCCGGCCTGGGAACCCGTATGTCCGTCGACGAGGACCTACTTCTCGGCGACCCGGACCTGAGCATCGCTGAGGGTGTCGTACTGCCCTGGACCACCCAGGGCAAGGGACTCTTCCAGTACTACGAGAAGCTCCTGGACGGGCTTGCCCGCGACCTCAAGTTCTCGCTCGACACACCGTGGAAGAAGCTCCCGGCCGAGGTGCGCACCGCTGTCATGCGCGGCGACAACTTCGAGGTCAAGGTCAAATGGAAGAACCGTTACGGCCGGGAGATGAGCTACACCTCCGGTTTCGAAGGTGTTGTGCCCTACATCGAGCGCCAGTTCCTGCAGGCCGAAACCGACACCCAGCGCCAGCGCTGGGGGGAATACCTGCGCGAGGTGGACTGCCCGGTTTGCGACGGCACCCGGCTCAAGCCTGAGGTACTCGCCGTTCTCGTGCACGATATGAGCATCGCCGATATCTGCCGGCTCAGCCTCGCCGATGCCCGGGACTTCATGGACAAGCTCGAACTCACCGAACGCGAGAAGACCATTGCCGCCCAGGTGCTGCGCGAGATCAAGGTGCGACTGGACTTCCTGCTTCGGGTGGGCCTGAACTACCTCAGCCTGGCCCGCGCGGCCGCGACCCTGTCCGGCGGCGAGGCCCAACGCATCCGGCTGGCCACCCAGATCGGTTCGGGACTGACCGGGGTGCTCTACGTCCTCGACGAGCCCAGCATCGGGCTGCACCAGCGCGACAACCGGCGCCTCATCGAGACGCTGGTCGCGCTCCGCGACCTGGGCAACACCCTCATCGTCGTGGAACACGACGAGGACACCATCAAGACCGCTGACTGGGTGGTCGACATCGGACCGGGCGCCGGCGTCAACGGCGGACACGTCGTGCACTCGGGGTCGTACGCTGACCTGCTCACCAACACGAAGTCCCTCACCGCGGACTACCTCTCCGGCCGGAAGTCGATCGCCACCCCGGCGAAACGTCGGCCTCTAGACCCCGACCGTGAGATCACCGTGGTGGGTGCCGAGGCGAACAACCTGCGGAAAGTCACGGTCAAGTTCCCGCTGGGCGTCTTCACCGCCGTCACCGGCGTCAGCGGGTCCGGCAAATCATCCCTCGTCAACGACGTGCTGTACAGGGTCCTCGCCAACCGGCTCAACGGCGCCCGGAAGCTGCCCGGCCGGCACACGAAGGTCACCGGCCTCGACCAGCTCGACAAGGTGATCCACGTGGACCAGGCCCCCATCGGACGCACCCCGCGCTCGAACCCGGCCACCTACACCGGCGTGTTCGACAAAATCCGCAACCTGTTCGCCGAGACCATGGAGGCCAAGGCCCGCGGCTACCTGCCCGGCAGGTTCAGCTTCAACGTCAAGGGCGGCCGCTGTGAGGCATGCTCCGGCGACGGCACCATCAAGATCGAGATGAACTTCCTGCCCGACGTGTACGTGGCCTGTGAGGTCTGCGGGGGAGCGCGGTACAACCGCGACACCCTCACCGTGCACTACAAGGGCAAGAACATCGCCGAGGTCCTCGACATGCCGATCAGCGAGGCCGCCGAGTTCTTCGAACCGATCTCGGCGATCCACCGGTTCCTCAAAACCCTCGTCGAGGTGGGGCTCGGGTATGTGCGCCTGGGGCAGAGCGCCACGACCCTCTCCGGCGGTGAGGCGCAGCGGGTCAAGCTGGCCACGGAACTGCAGCGCCGTTCCAACGGGCGCAGCGTGTACGTTCTCGACGAGCCGACCACCGGCCTGCACTTCGAGGACGTGCGGAAGCTCCTGCTGGTGCTGAACAGCCTCGTCGACAAGGGCAACACCGTCATCGTCATCGAGCACAACCTCGACGTGATCAAGTCGGCCGACTGGGTCATCGACCTGGGTCCGGAGGGCGGTTACGGCGGGGGCAAGGTGCTCGCCACCGGAACGCCCGAGCACGTCGCGACAGTGAAGAAGAGCCACACCGGAACATTCCTGAAGGAGGTCCTCGCCACACGGTAGGCGCAGGAGAACATGTCTGACGCTCTGAGCTATCGCCCCAAGCCCGGGGAGATCCCCACCCAACCCGGTGTCTACAGGTTTCGCGACGCCTCCCGGCGGGTGCTGTACGTGGGCAAGGCCAAGAACCTGCGTGCCCGGCTGAGTAACTACTTCGCGCCGCTGAGCAGCCTGCATGAACGCACCAGGCGGATGGTGACGACGGCGACCAGCGTCGAATGGACGACCGTGGGCACAGAGATCGAGGCGCTGCAGCTCGAGTGGACCTGGATCAACGAATTCGACCCGCCGTTCAACGTGCAGTTCAAGGACGACAAGTCGTACCCGTACCTCGCGGTGACCCTGGCGGACGAGGCACCGCGGGCGCTCGTGACCCGCACGTCCGGCATCAAGGGCGCCCGCTACTTCGGGCCGTACCCCAAGGTGTGGGCCGTGCACGAGACCATCGACCTGATGCTCAAGGCCTTCCCGATCCGCACCTGCAACAACGCCAACTACAAGCGTGCCATGCAGTCGGGCAAGCCCTGCTTCGCCGGCCAGATCGGTCGCTGCTTCGGGCCCTGCTCCGGCAAGGTGGGCATCGAGGAACACCGCAAGATCGTCAACGAATTCGTCAGTTTCATGGGCAGCCAGGATCGCAAGCTCATCAACAGCCTCACGGCCCAGATGAAGGACGCCGCTCTGGCGCAGGACTACGAAACCGCCGCCAGGCGGCGCGACCAGGTGAAGGCGCTCAACGCCGTGCTGGAGAAGAGCGCCGTCGTGCTGCGCGACAACGTCGACATCGACCTGTTCGCGATCGAACAGGACGAGCTCGCCGCGGCCGTTCAGCTGTTCATCGTGCGCGGCGGGCGCATCCGCGGTGTGCGCGGCTGGGTCGTCGACAAGGAACTTGACCTGAGCATCAGTGAACTGATCGACTCGATCATGCAGACCGCGTACACCGGCGACGCCGTGCCGCCCCGGGAAATCGTGCTGCCGGAGCTGCCGGACGACGCCGACGCCCTCGAAGGCTGGCTCGGCGAGATCGCGCACCGCAAGGTGCGGCTCGTCGCGGCCCAGCGCGGCGAGAAGGCCGCCCTGCTGGTCACGGCCACCCAGAACGCCAAGCAGGCGCTGATGCTCTACAAGACCCGGCGCAGCTCCGACTTCGTCGCCAGATCGAAGGCCCTCGAGGACCTCCAGGAGGCACTGGGCATGGAATCCGCCCCGCTCCGGATGGAGTGCTACGACGTGTCGCATCTCGGCGGGACCAACATCGTGGCCTCCATGGTGGTCTTCGAGGACGGGCTGCCGCGGAAGGACGAGTACCGCCGGTTCGGTGTCCCGGAGTCCACCGACGACACCGATTCCCTGTATCGGGTCCTCACCCGGCGGCTGGCCTACCTGGTTCCCGACGACGCCACCCCGGAGGCTCTGCCGAAGGGCGGCGTCATCGCGGTGCCGGCCAACCCGCTTGACGGCATGATCGTCGCGGAGGCCTCCGGCGCGGACGAGCCCGCCGCGGACGAGGCGGACCCAACAGCGAAACGAGCGAAATTCCGCTACCAACCGAACCTGCTCATCGTCGACGGCGGGCAACCGCAGGTCGCGGCAGCGGCACGCGCCCTGCGGGAGTCCGGAGTCCAGGGCATCACCCTGTGCGGCATCGCGAAACGGCTGGAGGAAATCTGGCTGCCGGATTCCGAGTACCCGGTGATCCTGCCGCGCAACAGCGACGCCTTGTTCCTCATCCAACGCATCCGCGACGAAGCGCACCGCTTCGCCATCACTCATCAGCGCGCCAGACGAAAGCGGGACATCAACACCATCCTCGGCGAAATTCCCGGCTTGGGCCCCGCCCGCATCAAAGTGCTGTTGGTGCACTTCGGGTCGGTCGCCCGCCTCAGAGAGGCGTCGGTCGACTCGATCGCCGAGATCCGGGGGATCGGACCTGCCCTCGCCGAGGGCATTCACCGGCACCTGCGCGCCTAGAGACGCCCCCCGGTCGGTAGGCTGGACATTCACTAACTTCGACCGAAGGCGTAATCCAGCATGAGCACGGACACCGAAAAGCAGGAAATGCTGATCGTTACCGGCATGTCCGGCGCCGGTCGATCGACCGTCGCCAACGCGCTGGAGGACCTCGGCTGGTACGTGGTCGACAACCTGCCGCCGCAGATGCTGCGCCCGCTGGTCGAGCTCGTCGGACGGGCGGGCACCAGCCTGCCCAAGATCGCGGCCGTCGTCGACATCCGTGGCCGGGACTTCTTCGGCGACTTCCAGGAACTCGTCCAGGCGCTCCGCAGCGGCACCCAGGTCCGGGTGATCTTCCTCGAAGCGCGTGACGATGTGCTCGTCCGCCGATTCGAAGCGGTTCGGCGCCCCCACCCGCTACAGGGTGAGGGGACGATCCTGGACGGCATCTCCGCCGAGCGCACCCGGCTGGCCGTCGTGCGGGAATCCTGCGACATCGTCATCGACACGTCGGATCTCAACATCCACCAGCTCGCCACCACGATCACCGAGCGTTTCGCTGCGGAGAACGCGGCCGGGCTGCACCTCACCGTGATGAGTTTCGGGTTCAAGTACGGGTTACCCACCGATGTCGACATGGTCGCCGACGCCCGGTTCCTGCCGAATCCGTTTTGGATCCCCGAACTTCGCTCGCACACCGGCCTCGACCCCGAGGTCAGCGAATACGTGCTCGGCCAGGACGGTGCGCGTGAGTTCATCACCAGCTACGCGGCCGCCGTCCGACCGGTGCTCGCCGGCTACCAGCGCGAGAACAAGCGTCACGCCACCATCGCCATCGGCTGCACCGGAGGCAAGCACCGCTCGGTGGCCATGGCGAGGGAACTCGCCGGCCTGCTCCAAGAATTTCCCGGCGTCGCGGTAAGCCTCAAGCACCGCGACCTCGGACGAGAATAACGACACGGTCTGCCGTCCAACGTGACGGCCGGCCCGAACAACAGAATGGAAATGACGATTGGCACTCACCATCGACGTCAAAGATGAACTATCCCGCGTCGACGTTTCGAAGACCACGGTTCGCGCGGCCGAACTGGCGACGATCCTGCGTTTCTCCGGCGGTCTGCACATGATCTCCGGTCGAATCGCCATCGAGTCGGAACTCGATACCCCGCTGTTGGCCCGCCGGGTGCGGAAGGACCTCGCCGAACTGTACGGCGTGCGCAGCGACGTGTCTGTGATCACGGCGTCCGGGCTCCGCCGCACCAACCACTACCTCGTGCGGGTGCTCGACGGCGGCGAAACACTGGCCAGGCAGACGGGACTGCTCGACGCCCGCCGCCGCCCCATCCGTGGACTGCCCAACCGTCTGACGACGGGTTCGAAGGAAGAGATCGCCGCGGTCTGGCGTGGTGCGTTCCTCGCGGCCGGCTCGCTGACCGACCCCGGTCGCTCCGCCGCCCTCGAAGTCGTCTGCCCGGGCAACGAGGCCGCCATGGCCATCGTGGGTGCCGCCGGGCGCCTCGGCATCGTCGCGAAGGCCCGCGAGGTACGCGGCGTCCACCGCGTCGTCATCCGTGACGGTGACGCCATCGGCGCGATGCTCGTGCAGATGGGCGCCGCGGAAACCGTGCTCAACTGGGAAGCGCTGCGCCAACGCCGCGAGGTGCGTGCCACGGCCAACCGCCTGGTGAACTTCGACGACGCCAACCTGCGCCGCTCCGCCCAGGCCGCGGTCGCGGCGTGCGCCCGGGTCGACAGGGCGATGGAAATCCTCGGCGACGACATCCCGGAACACCTGCGATATGCGGGGGAGCTGCGCCTGTCCTTCCGAGACTCCAGCCTCGACGAACTCGGCCACCACGCCGACCCGCCCATGACCAAGGACGCGGTGGCCGGCCGGATCCGGCGCCTCCTGGCGATGGCAGACAAGAAGGCCGTCGACCTGGGCATCCCCGGCACCGACGCCAACCTGCCGGCCGATCTCGACGACGTCTGATCACCCCTCCGCTGACGGCCTGCACACCGGTAAGAGGGGACTAACGTCCCCTATTCACCTGAGTAGACTAAAAAGGTCACTTACAGTGCAGATGACGAGAGAAATCGCGTCGCTGCCACACAATGAGGAGATACGAGCTATGGCCGAATACACCCTGCCTGAACTGGCTTACGACTACTCTGCGCTCGCGCCGAGTATCAGCGGCACCATCATGGAACTCCACCACAGCAAGCACCACCAGGCCTACGTGACCGGCGCCAACACCGCCCTCGCCCAGCTGGCGGAGGCTCGCGACTCAGGCAGTCTCGTGTACGTCAACAAGCTCGAGAAGGACCTCGCGTTCAACCTCGGCGGCCACGTCAACCACTCGATCTTCTGGACCAACATGTCCCCGAACGGTGGCGACAAGCCGGTCGGTGAACTGGCCAGCGCAATCGACGACTTCTTCGGTTCCTTCGATAAGTTCCAGGCGCACTTCGCGGCCACCGCGATGGGCGTGCAGGGTTCCGGCTGGTCAGTGCTGGCCTGGGACTCCATCGGTCAGCGCCTGATCATCCAGCAGTTCTTCGACCAGCAGGCCAACTTCGCGGCCGGCACGGTACCGATCCTCATGCTCGATGTCTGGGAGCACGCCTACTACCTCGACTACCAGAACGTGCGCGCCGACTACGTCAAGGCGTTCTGGAACATCGTCGACTGGGAGAACGTCCAGGCGCGATTCGTCGCCGCTCGCGAGAAGACCAGCGGACTCCTGCTGCTCTCCTAGAGTCTCCCCACTCACACCTTCAGTTCTTTTCCTTCCCACCACCCGGCGCCACACGCGTCATCAATAACAGGAGCTATTTTGTCTGTAAAGATTGGCATTAACGGATTTGGCCGCATTGGCCGCAACTACCTGCGCGCCGCACTGGCCCAGGGCAGCGACATCGAAATTGTCGCCGTCAACGACCTCACCGACACCAAGACCCTGGCGCACCTCCTCAAATACGACTCCATCACGGGCCGTCTGGACGCCACCGTCTCCGTCGAGGGCGACTCCATCCTCGTCAACGGCAAGCCGATCAAGGTTCTCGCCGAGCGCGACCCGGCCAACCTCCCCTGGGGCGCCCTGGGCGTCGACATCGTGATCGAGTCGACCGGTCGCTTCACCAAGGCCGACGATGCGCGCAAGCACATCACCGCCGGTGCCAAGAAGGTCATCGTCTCCGCTCCCGCCACCGGCGACGTTGCGACGATCGTCATGGGCGTCAACGAGGAGACCTACGACTCCGCGAAGTTCGACATCATCTCCAACGCGTCCTGCACCACGAACTGCCTCGCACCGCTGGCCAAGGTCTTCAACGACAACTTCGGCATCAAGAGTGGCCTGATGACCACCATCCACGCGTACACCGCAGACCAGAACCTGCAGGATGGCCCGCACAGCGACCTGCGTCGCGCCCGCGCCGCCGCCGTCAACATCATCCCGACCTCGACCGGCGCCGCCAAGGCCCTGGGCATCGTCCTCCCGGAGCTCGCCGGCAAGCTTGACGGCTTCGCCCTGCGCGTACCCGTGCCCACCGGTTCCATCACCGACCTGACCGTCATCGCCGAGAAGCCGGTCACCGTCGAAGCCATCAAGGCCGCGTACAAGGCAGCAGCAGAGGGCCCCCTCAAGGGCATCCTGATGTACACCGAGGACGAGATCGTCTCCAGCGACATCGTGACCGACCCGCACTCCTCGATCTTCGACGCCGGCCTGCTGCGCGTCCTGGGCGACCAGGTCAAGCTGTCCTCCTGGTACGACAACGAGTGGGGCTACTCCAACCGCATGGTTGACCTCACCGAGTTCGTCGCCGAGCGCATCTAACTAAGGGACACGCAGTGACGCTTCGCACTATCGAATCGCTGGGATCGCTCCACGGCAAGCGCGTCATCGTTCGGTGTGATCTGAACGTTCCGTTGAAGGACGGTCAGATCACCGACGATGGCCGCGTGCGGGCGTCCCTGCCCACCCTCAAGGCTCTGGTCGAGCAGGGTGCCCGTCTGGTGATCGTTTCTCACCTCGGGCGCCCTGACGGCCAGGTCAACCCCAAGTACAGCCTGGCGCCCGTTGCGGCGCGTCTGGCCGAACTGATCGGTTCCCCGGTGGCGTTCGCCACCGACACCGTCGGAGAATCTGCCCAGGCCGCGGTCGCGGCTCTGACAGACGGTGACATCGTCGTACTGGAGAACCTGCGCTTCAACGCGGGCGAAACCAGCAAGGTCGAAACCGAGCGGGTGGCCTTCGCCACCGAGCTCTCGGCGCTCGGCGATGCCCTGGTCTCCGACGGCTTCGGCGTCGTCCACCGCAAGCAGGCCAGCGTCTTCGACCTGGCCCAGATCCTGCCGAGCGCGGCCGGCCTGCTCATCGCAGCAGAGCTCGACGTACTCGACCGCCTCACCGAGAAGCCCGAGGCGCCGTACACGGTGATCCTCGGCGGCTCGAAGGTGTCGGACAAGCTCGGGGTCATCGGCCACCTGCTGCCGCGGGTGAACTCGCTCCTGATCGGCGGCGGCATGCTGTTCACCTTCCTCGCGGCCCAAGGCCACAAGGTCGGCGCCAGCCTGCTCGAGGTCGACCAGATCGAGACCGTTCGCGGTTACCTCGCCGAGGCCGACCGTCTCGGTGTGAAGATCGTCCTGCCGACCGACGTCGTCGTCGCCTCCAAGTTCGGGGCAGACGCCGAGTACGTCACCACGCCGGCCGATCAGATCGAGGACACCCCGTTCGGCGCTGCCGGACTGGGCCTGGACATCGGACCCGACACCGCGGCCGCATTCGCTGCAATCATCCGGGTGTCGAAGACCGTGTTCTGGAACGGCCCGATGGGCGTTTTCGAACTGGCACCCTTCGCGGACGGCACCCGCACGGTTGCCGCCGCACTCACCGAGGTCAATGGGCTCAGCGTTGTCGGCGGAGGAGACTCCGCCGCTGCCGTGCGCATCCTCGGTTTCAACGATGACCAGTTCGGTCATATTTCTACCGGCGGTGGCGCCAGCCTCGAGTTCCTCGAGGGTAAGCGACTGCCAGGACTGGAGGTCCTCGGATGGCAGTAAACACGCGTGTTCCCCTGATTGCAGGAAACTGGAAGATGAACCTGGACCACCTCCAGGCCATCGCCTTCGTGCAGAAGCTGGCGTGGAGCCTCAAGGACGCCGGACACGACTTCACCTCCACCGAGGTCGCCGTGTTCCCGCCGTTCACCGACCTGCGCAGCGTGCAGACGCTGGTCGCAGCGGACAAGCTGCCCCTGGCCTACGGCGGACAGGACGTCTCCACTCAGGAGTCCGGCGCGTACACCGGCGAGATCTCGGCCGCCTTCCTGGCCGCGCTTGAATGCCAGTACGTGCTGATCGGCCACTCTGAGCGACGCACCCTGCACAACGAGACCGACGAGGTCGTCGCCGCCAAGGTGACCGCCGCGTTGAAGCACAACCTGGTTCCCATCATCTGCGTCGGCGAAACCGCCGCAGACCTGGAACTGCACGGTCCCAGCGCCGTTCCGGTCGCACAGCTCAAGGCTGCGCTTGCCGGAGTAGACAACGCCGCGGACATCGTCGTGGCGTACGAACCGGTTTGGGCCATCGGCTCCGGCCAGGCGGCAACGCCTGACCAGGCAGAACAGGTTGCTGCCGCGCTGCGGCTGACTCTGGCCGAGGTGCTCGGCCAGGACGTCGCCGACAAGACCCGGATCCTCTACGGGGGTTCGGTCAAGGGCGTCAACATCGCCGGCTTCATGAAGGAACCGAACGTTGACGGAGCACTGGTGGGAGGCGCGAGCCTGGACATCACCGAGTTCTCCAGCATCGTTCGCTTCCAGAAGCACGTCGGACTGTAAAGTGGGCCCGTCGTACCCCCTCCGGGGGGTGCGGCGGGTTTTGTTTGCCGTCAGGCTATAATTGCCAGTGGTCTTGGTGGAGCTCTAGCGCCCATCGTTTTGTGAAAGGTTTCGCGTGGAGATTCTCCAGGTTGTATTGCAGGTTTTGCTCGGCATCACGAGCCTCCTGCTCACCATGCTCATTTTGCTCCACAAGGGGCGCGGTGGGGGTCTATCCGACATGTTCGGCGGTGGGGTCACCTCGAACCTCGGGGCCTCCGGCGTTGCGGAACGTAACCTCAACCGCATCACCATCATCCTGGCCGTACTGTGGATTTCCTGCATCGTCGTGCTGGGCTTGATCACCAAATTCGATACCGGCGCCTAACGACGTCGTAGCGTCGCGGGACCCCACCCGCGACGCCAACCGTATCCGGTCACCCACGGCGGGACCGGAACGCAGCAGTACAACCCGAACACGCCGAACAGTTTTTAAAGCGGAGGAACACAATGGCATCTGGTGGAAGCGCAATTCGCGGCTCGCGAGTCGGAGCCGGCCCCATGGGCGAGCAGGACCGTGGTTTTCACGCTGATCGCATCCGCGTCTCCTACTGGGACGCACTCGGCAACGAGACCGTTCGGTACTTCGCCGCGAACCTGCCTGACGAAGAGATCCCCGACACCATCGATTGCCCGTCGTCGGGACTCCCCGCCGGTCGCGACAAAGAGAACCCGCCGTCGGTGGTCAAGCTGGAACCGTACAAGACGCACCTGGCCTACGTGAAGGAACGCCGCACCGAAGAGGAAGCGGAATCCCTCCTGGAGGAGGCTCTCCAGCAGCTTCGGGTGCGTCGCGGGAAGCTCAGCGCCACCAACTAGCTGACACAAGAAAAAGCGCATCGGTTCCGAGGAACCGATGCGCTTTTTCAGTGTCTGACGGGCTCAGTGCGGCTGAGCGATCAGGTTCTCCGGAACCTCCGCGGCGGCCTCGCCGTCGACGAAGAAATCGGTGTAGTGGCGACCGCGGATGCCGGCGACGGGCACCTCGTCACGACTCGCGCCGGCCAGCGCCAGGCCGAGCGCCGACGCCTTGTCGGTGCCGGACACAACGAGCCAGATGCGCTCGGACGAGTTGATCACCCATCGGGTGAGGCTGAGCCGCTCCGAAGGGGGCTTGGGGGAGTTCAGCACCGCGATGACCGTGAGGTCGTTCTCCCGGATACCCTGCATGTGCGGGAAAAGCGACGCGATGTGGCCGTCAGGCCCGACCCCGAGGAAGGTGACGTCGAACTGGGGCACCAAAGAATCCGGTGCCGCCTTGGTCTTGAGCTCGGCCGCGTAACGATCGGCGGCGGCATCCAGGTCCAGGCCCTCATCCGACGCCGGGAACGAGTGCACGTTCGCTGCGGGGATGTCGATATGGTCCAGCAATGCCGCACGCGCCTGTACCTCGTTGCGGTCGGCGTGCGTGCGCGGAACCCAGCGCTCGTCGCCCCACCAGAAGTCGATCTTGGCCCAGTCCACGCTGTCGCGGTCGGGGGAGGCGTTGATGGCTTCGAGCACACCGGTTCCGACGGTTCCGCCGGTCAGGACCACGTGGGCGTGTCCCTGCTCGTGCGGGATGTCGGCCATCTTGGTGATGAATCGGGCGGCGACCGAGTCGATCAGGGCCGACTTGTCGGCGTGTACGAGCACGCGCCTGTCGTGTGTCATGAGTGGTCTCCGGTCGATGTGGTGGGACCCGCCAGTTGGGGCAGGCCGCGGGTGATGACCTCGCCGTACAGTTCGTCGGGGTCGAGGCGGCGCAGCTCGTCGCTCAGGCAGTCGCGCAGGCTGCGGCGCTTGAGGGTCAGGTCCTGCACGGGCTGGCCGGACTGCGTGAGGGTGGCGATGCCGGGGACCTCGCGCTCGAGCGAGATCACCCCGGACGCCCGGGTGAGGTGCACGCCGTGGATGCCGTTCGCGTGCTGGCCCGACGTGAGTTCGTAGTCGACCGGCACCTGCAGCTGCAGCTGCAACCAGGCCGCGAGCAGGGTGGTGGAGGGGGAGTCCAGCGCACCGCTGACGGACACGGCGGTGATGGACTCGTACGGCGGCTGGTCCAACACCGCGGCGAGCTGAGCACGCCACAGGGTCAACCGCGTCCAGGCGAAGTCGGTGTCACCCGGCCGGTAGGTGGAACAGATGCGCGTGAGAGCGGCCTGCGGGTCGGGCTGAGCGGACGCGTCGGTGATTCGCCGGTAGGCGATGCGTCCCAACGGCGACTCGGCGGGCACCGCAGGGGCCTCGCCGGGCCACCAGGCCACGACGGGGGCGTCGGGCAGCAGGAGTCCGGTGACGAGGCTCTCCGGGTCGCTGGCGGCGTCACCGTAGGCGCGCAGCACGATGACCTCGCTCGCGCCGGCGTCTCCGCCGACCCGGATCTCAGCGTCCACCCTGGGTTCGTGCGCTGCGGTGCCCTCTGCCTGGGTGGAGAGCACGATGACCCGCATCGGGTGCTCACGAGACGCATCGTTCGCGGCCTCGATGGCATCTTCCTCGTGGCCGAGCTCGGCCGCGATGATGAGGGTGAGCACCCGGCCGAGGGCGACAGCGCCGCCCTCTTCCCTGATGCGCACCAGGGCCTTGGAGATCTTGGCCGTGGTGGTGTCCGGCAGATCGACGATCATGGGCGTCTCCAGTTCCGGCCGTCTCGTGACAGCAGTTCGTCGGCTGATGCGGGCCCCCAGGTTCCGGGTCGGTATTGTTCCGGCTGGCCCTGGGTGGTCCAGAATTCTTCGATCGGGTCGAGAATCTTCCAGGACAACTCGACTTCCTCGTGGCGGGGGAAGAGCGGCGGGTCGCCCAGCAACACGTCCAGGATCAGACGTTCGTAAGCCTCGGGGCTGGCTTCGGTGAACGCGTGACCGTAGCCGAAGTCCATAGTCACGTCGCGCACTTGCATGCCGACACCGGGAACCTTAGAGCCGAACCGGATCGTGACGCCCTCATCGGGCTGGACCCTGATGACCAGGGCGTTCTCGCCCAGTGCGGCCGTCTGGCTCTTCTCGAAGAGGTACTGCGGTGCCCGCTTGAAGACAACGGCGATCTCGGTGACCCGGCGGCCGAGGCGCTTGCCGGCGCGGAGATAAAACGGCACACCCGACCAACGCCGGGTGTCGATCTCGAGGCGCAGAGCGGCGTAGGTTTCGGTCAGCGACTCGGGGTTCATGCCGTCTTCCTCGAGGAACCCGAGGATCTTCTCGCCACCCTGCCAGCCGCCGGCGTACTGGCCACGGGCGGTCCCCGTTGCCAGGTCTTCCGGCAGGCGCACGGAGGCGAGGACTTTTTCTTTCTCGGTGCGCAGGTCGGCGGCGTCGAAGGAGATGGGCTCCTCCATCGCGGTGAGCGCCAACAGCTGCAGCAGGTGGTTCTGGATGACGTCGCGGGCGGCGCCGATTCCGTCGTAGTAGCCGGCACGTCCGCCGACGCCGATGTCTTCGGCCATGGTGATCTGCACGTGGTCGACGTAGTTGGCGTTCCAGATCGGTTCGTACAACTGGTTCGCGAAGCGCAGCGCCAGAATGTTCTGCACCGTCTCCTTGCCCAGGTAGTGGTCGATGCGGAACACCGAATCGGCCGGGAAGACCGACTCGACGACGTCGTTGAGCTCGCGAGCCGTTTTGAGGTCGCTACCGAACGGCTTCTCGATGACGACACGTCGCCATTGACCGTTCTTCTGCTCCGCCAGGCCGGACCTGCGCAGCTGCTCGGTCACCTGGGGGAACGCCTTCGGGGGGATCGACAGGTAGAACGCATGGTTGCCCATGGTTCCCCGCTCGCGGTCGAGCTCCTCAATGGTTTCCTTGAGGAGCTCGAACGCGGCGTCGTCGTCGAAGGTGCCAGGCACGAAGCGGATGCCCTCGGCCAACTGGGCCCAGACATCCTCGTGGAACTCGGTGCGTGCGTACTCCTTGACAGAGTCGTGCACCACCTGCATGAAGTCCTGGTTGTCCCAATCCCGGCGGGCGAACCCGACGAGGGCGAACCCCGGCGGCAAAAGCCCCCGGTTGGCCAGGTCATAGACGGCGGGCATGAGTTTCTTCCGCGACAGGTCTCCGGTAACGCCGAAGATGACGAGGCTGGAGGGCCCCGCGATCCGGTTCAGGCGATAGTCGGAGGGCGAACGCAACGGATTGAACTCCGGGGTGATTTCCACCGGGGACATGCAGCTCCTTCGAGGATTTATGCGGTACGGCGCGAAGACGTGACTTAGCGGAGCGCGTTGAACAGCGTGCTGATGTTCGCGGCCGGGTCGGTCAACGTCAGGGTGAGCACGGGGCGGCCCTTGTCGGCGAGGACGCTGGCGTCGCCACCGGCCTGAGCCTGGATGAGCTCACCGAACGTGAACGGACGGTCAGGGATGTCGAGGTCCTCAGCGGGCGTGCTGAGGATCTGCAGGAACACACCGGTGGGGGTGCCACCCTTGTGGAACTGACCGGTGGAGTGCAGGAACCGGGGTCCCCAGCCGAACGTGACCGGGCGCTTGGACAGCGTAGCGAGCAGACCACGCAGCTCGGCGAGCTGGGGGAGCGCCAGACGGTCCACGTAGGCCTGCACGGCGACGTACCCGTCGGGGCCGAGTTCCTCGAGCAGCGCGTCGATGGCGCTGGCCAAGTCGCTCGCGGCACCGATCACGTGGGGCGTGCCGCGAACCTCGATGCCGTCGGAGATGAACGCCGCGGGTTCGGGCTCCGGACGCGAGTCCAGGAGGCCCCGGGTCGCAATCTTGGCGGATTCGACGTCCGGCTGGTCGAACGGGTTGATCCCGAGCAACCGGCCGGCGATGACCGTTGCGT
Organism: Cryobacterium zongtaii; assembly: GCF_002909375.1. GTDB lineage: Bacteria > Actinomycetota > Actinomycetes > Actinomycetales > Microbacteriaceae > Cryobacterium > Cryobacterium zongtaii. Next base: position 169,661 of record NZ_PPXD01000007.1, on the reverse strand, counting down.
ATTCCCAGACCAGGAACTGCGCGCCGAGGGTTCCGCTGACGCGGATCTCGTCTGCACCGTCGTGGTCGACGAAGACCTCGTCACCGGCATCCGCCACAACGCGCACGATCTGCACGTCGGGCAGCGCCGCGGTGAGCTCCGGTGCGTCAAGATCGAGCACGACGGGCAGGATGCCGGTACCGATCTTGCCGGTCGACTCGGCGATGAGCTGTTCGGCCCAGTCGGCGAAACCCACGATGTGGGTGCCGTCGGCAACGATGGCCAGCTTGTCCCGGCGGGGACTGGTCGAGGCGATGGCCGCACCGAGGATCAGCCCGGGGTTGTCCACGGAGTCGACCGCCAGCGCCAACGAGACCGCTTCGGCCTCGTCGAGCAGCTGTCCGATGTCGACGCCGGCCAGACCGGACGGCACCAGGCCGAACGCGGTCAGCGCCGAGAAACGACCGCCGACCGTCGGGTCGGCGTTGAAAACGCGGTAGCCGGCCTCGGTCGCGGACGCCTCGAGAGGCGAGCCGGGATCGGTGACCACGATGATGCGGTCAACGGGGTCGATACCGAGGTCCCGGAATGCGCGTTCGAAGACACGGCGCTGGCTGTCGGTCTCGACGGTCCCGCCCGACTTGGATGACACCACGAGGGCGGTCGACTCCAGTCGGTCGTTGAGGGCCGCGAGCACCTGGCCGGGGTCGGTGGCGTCGAGCACGGTCAGGTCCACGCCGGTGGTGAGCGTGATGACCTCTGGTGCGAGCGACGAACCGCCCATGCCGGCCAGCGCGATGTGGCTGACACCCTTGGCGTGCAGTTCCTCGCGCAGGGCGAGGACCTCGGCGACGAGGGGACGCGAGGTCACGACGGACTCGGTCCAACCGAGCCGCTTGCCGGCTTCTTCTTCGGCCTCCGGACCCCACAGGGCGGGGTCCAGTGACGTGATGCCGGAGGCGACGAGGTCGGCCACGAGGGTCGGCACCACGGTGCGCACGGCCTCCGCGGCCGCGCCGCTCACCGAGATGTGGAAGCTCACTTGGCGGCCTCGAGTGCTGCAGTGACGGTGTCCAGCAGTTCGTTCCAGGAGATGATGAACTTCGAGACGCCTTCCTCTTCGAGGACGCGGGTTACGTCGTCGTAGGAGACACCCTGCGCGGCGATGGCGTCCAGGACGGCGTTGGCTGCCTCGTAGGCGCCGGTGACGGCGCCTTCGACGATGACACCGTGGTCGAAGGTGGCCTCGAGGGTCTTCTCCGGCATGGTGTTGACGACCTCGGGGGCGACCAGTTCGGTCACGTAGAGGGTGTCGGGCAGGTCGGCCGACTTGACGCCGGTGGATGCCCAGAGCGGACGCTGCTTGTTGGCGCCGGCCGCGAGGAGCCCGGAGGCACGCTCGGTCGTGAAGGACTGCTCGAAGACCTGGTAGGCCAGCTGGGCGTTGGCGACGCCGGCCTTGCTCTGCAGGGCGAGGGCCTCATCGGTGCCGACGGCCGCGAGGCGCTTGTCGATCTCGGTGTCGACACGCGACACGAAGAAGGACGCCACGGAGTGGATCGTCGACAGGTCGATGCCGGCAGCCTTGGCCTTCTCCAGGCCGCTGAGGTACGCGTTGATGACAGCGCGGTACCGCTCGAGGCTGAAGATCAGGGTGACGTTGACGCTGATGCCCAGGGCAATGGTCTCGGTGATCGCCTCGAGGCCCTCGATGGTCGCGGGGATCTTGATCATCGCGTTCGGACGGTTGACCTTGTTCCAGAGCTGCTGAGCCTGGGCGAGGGTCTTCTCGGCGTCGTGGGCGAAGCCGGGCTCGACCTCGATCGAGACGCGGCCGTCGAAGCCCTTGGTGGCGTCGTAGATCGGGCGGAAGATGTCGCAGGCTGCGGCGACGTCATCCGTGGTGATCTCGAACACGGCGTCGGTGACGGTGGTGCCGGCGGCGGCCAGCGTGGCCACCTGGGAGGCGTACGCCTCGCCCTTGCTCAGCGCGCCGGCGAAGATCGTCGGGTTGGTGGTGACGCCGACGACGTTCTTTTCGGCGATGAGCGTCTTCAGTCCGCCGGACTGGATGCGCTGGCGGGACAGGTCGTCCAGCCAGATGCTGACGCCGGCGGCCGAGAGTGCGGCGGTGGGGGTGGTTTCAGTCATGAAAATCAAATCTCCTTGAATGCTGCGCTAATGGGTGTCGCGCTCAGAGCGCGGCGAGGGATTCTTTGGCGGCGGCGACGACGGCTTCGGTGGTGATGCCGAATTCGCGGAACAGGGTCTTGTAGTCGGCCGAGGCACCGAAGTGCTCGATCGAGACGCTGCGGCCGCGGTCACCGACGTACTTGTGCCAGGTCAACGCGATTCCGGCCTCAACCGAAACCCGGGCGGTGATCGCCTTGGGCAGAACGGATTCGCGGTATTCGGCGGACTGCTCCTCGAACCATTCCAGGCTCGGTACCGAGACGACCCGTGCGTTGATGCCGTCAGCCTTCAACGCTTCGCGGGCAGCGACGGCGAGCTGTACCTCGGAACCGGTGGCGATCAGGATGACATCGGGGGTGCCGTTCGGGGCTTCGGCGAGCACGTAAGCGCCCTTGGCGACGTTCTTGGCCGAGGCGAAGGTGTCGCCGGTTGCGTCACCGTCTCCGCGCTCGAAGACCGGGATGTTCTGGCGGGTCAGGACGATGCCGGCCGGGCCGTTGCGACGCTCGAGGATCGTCTTCCAGGCCCAGGACACCTCGTTGGCGTCGCCGGGGCGCACCACGTCGAGTCCGGGGATGGCGCGAAGTGACGCGAGCTGTTCAATCGGCTGGTGGGTGGGGCCGTCCTCGCCGAGGGCGACGGAGTCGTGGGTCCAGACGAAGATCGACGGCGCCTTCATGAGTGCGGCCAGACGCACGGCGGGGCGCATGTAGTCGCTGAAGATCAGGAACGTGCCACCGAACGGGCGGGTGTTTCCGTGCAGCACGATGCCGTTGAGGATCGCGGCCATCGCGTGCTCACGGATGCCGAAGTGCAGGACGCGGCCGTACGGGTTGCCCGTCCACTCACCCGTGGAGTGCTCGCTCGGAATGAACGAGGCGGAGTTGCTGATGGTGGTGTTGTTCGACTCGGCGAGGTCGGCGGAGCCGCCCCACAGCTCGGGGATGACCGGGCCGAGTGCGTTGAGCACCTTGCCGGACGACGCGCGGGTGGAGACCTCGGTGCCGGCCTCGAAGACGGGCAGGGCCGCCTCGACACCGTCGGGCAGGTCGCCGGAGAGGATGCGGTCGAGCAGGATCTTGCGCTCCGGGTTCGCTGCGGCCCACGCGTCGAAGCGCACGGTCCACTCGGCGTGCTGCTCTGCACCACGGTCGAGGGCCTTGCGGGTGTGTGCGATGACCTCGTCGGACACCTCGAAGGTCTTCTCGGGGTCGAAGCCGAGGATTTCCTTCACGCCGGCGAGTTCCTCGGCGCCGAGGGCGGAGCCGTGGATCTTGCCGGTGTTCTGCTTCTTCGGGCTCGGCCAGCCGATGATGGTCTTGAGGATGATCAGCGACGGCTTGTCGGTGACGGCCTTGGCCGCCTCGATGGCGTCGTTGAGAGCGGCGACGTCTTCGACGTATTCGCCGGTCTTCTTCCAGTCCACCGTCTGCACGTGCCAGTGGTAGGCGTCGTAGCGGGCCGCGACATCCTCGGTGAAGGCGATGTTGGTGTCGTCCTCGATCGAGATCTGGTTGGAGTCGTAGATCGCGATGAGGTTGCCGAGCTGCTGGTGACCGGCGAGCGAGGACGCTTCGGCGGTGATGCCCTCCTGCAGGTCGCCGTCGCCGGCGATGACATAGACGAACTGGTCGAACGGGCTGGTGCCGGCCGCGGCCTCGGGGTCGAACAGGCCGCGTTCAAAACGCGAGGCGTAGGCGAAGCCCACGGCGGAGGCGAGCCCCTGGCCGAGCGGACCCGTGGTGATCTCGACGCCGTCGGTGTGGCCGTACTCGGGGTGGCCGGGGGTCTTGGAGCCCCAGGTGCGCAGGGCCTTGAGGTCGTCGAGCTCGAGGCCATAGCCGCCGAGGTACAACTGCACGTACTGGGTGAGTGAGCTGTGGCCGACCGAGAGGACGAACCGGTCGCGGCCGATCCACTCGTTGTCAGCGGGATCGCGACGCATGACCTTCTGGAACAGCAGGTACGCGGCCGGGGCAAGGCTCATGGCGGTACCCGGGTGGCCGTTCCCGACCTTTTCCACGGCGTCGGCCGCGAGGATGCGGGCGGTGTCAACTGCCCTGTTGTCGATGGAATCCCACTGCAATGCTGCCACGTGAACTGACCCTTCTGAATCCGTCAAGGCGGCACGCTCATTTTCCCGCGCCGCTGGAGAGTAATTGCCCGCCGACGTCGTTATCGGCATCGAGGTGCGCAAGAGAGTGCCCGTTTCAGGTGGCTCACGGATGCATGCACCTTAGATTGGCGAGCCATTCAAGTATACGGACCCCGGCTTGGTGACGTTGTTTCGCGAGCATTGCGGCGATGTCGCACTGAAGACCCGGGCGTGAGAGACGGCAGGATGATCTAGAATTGCGGCAATATGCGAAGCGCACGAGAAGCACCCGAGATGGCCGAGAACCCCCGTGAACAGGGGGTGACGGATCGTAACGAACGGATCCGGAACACCATCCGTGCGTACATTTCGTTGACCAAGCCTCGCGTCGTCGAATTATTACTCGTCGTGACGGCCCCGACGATGATCCTGGCAACCGGGGGCATCCCGGACCTGTGGCTGGTGCTCGCCACCCTCATCGGCGGTGCGCTCAGCGCGGGCTCGGCCGGTGCGTTCAACTGTTACCTCGACCGTGACATCGACCGCCTGATGAACCGCACCAAGGGCCGTCCGCTGGTCACCGGCGAACTCACCGACCGGCAGGCCCTGGTGTTCGCCTGGGTGCTCGGCGGCATCTCGATCGCCTGGCTGGCCCTGTTCACCAACTGGGTCGCCGCGGCGCTGTCACTGGGCGCCATCCTGCTCTACGTGGTCTTCTACACGATGATCCTCAAGCGCCGCACCGCGCAGAACATCGTCTGGGGCGGTGTCGCCGGCTGCATGCCCGTGCTGATCGGCTGGGCCGCCGTGACCGGCGACCTGTCCTGGCCGCCGTTCATCCTGTTCATGATCATCTTCCTCTGGACACCGCCGCACTACTGGCCGCTGTCAATGAAGTACCGCGACGACTACCAGGCCGCCGGGGTGCCCATGCTGTCAGTGGTGCGCGGACGCGCGCAGGTTGGCCTGCAGGTCATCCTGTACGCCTGGGCCACCGTCGCGTGTTCGCTGCTGCTGGTGCCCATCGCCGGAATGGGACTGCTCTACACCCTGGTAGCGGTCGGTTCGGGTGCCTGGTTCATCTACGAGACCCACCGCCTCTACAACCTCGCCATCCGCCACGAGCACGTGTCGCCGATGCGGGTGTTCCACGGTTCGATCGCGTACCTCACCCTGGTCTTCGTCGCCGTGGGCGTCGACCCGCTGCTGCCCTTCTAAGCGGGCCCAGCTCCGAGCCGGGCCACGCGCTCTCTTGGGGCACGCCGGCCTGGGGCACGCCGGCCGCGAAAGCGGGCATGTGGCTGCTTCGAGCACGCCGAGGTGACCCTTTCACCGCTCTCGCGGGATGGGCTGGCCGCGAAAGCGGGGATGTGGCTGCTTCGAGCACGCCGAGGTGACCGCTTCACGCTCTCGAGAGGGTCCCGGAGCGCAGGGGAGCGCATGAGCGGCGCGGGTCAGCGGGCGAGGGACTCCGCGGGAGCCTTCGGCGCCGGGGGAGCGTCCGACACCACGGGCTGCTTGAGGTTCAGCACCACGGCGGTCATCGCCGACGCGAGCACGCAGGCCAGCACCATGTGGATGCCGACGAGGATGGCGGGCAGGCCGAGGTTCGCCTGGATGAGGCCGACGGCGGTCTGGGCGATCTCGACCGCCAGGAGCAGCACGACCCAGCGGCGCACCGGAAGGCGGCGGGTGACGGCCCAGACGACGAGGACGACGGTCAGGGCCACGGTGACGTAAGCGGGCCAGCTGTGCACGTGCTGCAGCAGCTCCGAGTCCAGGCCGTTGCGGGGCGCGTCGGCGTCGCCGGCGTGCGGCCCGGAGCCGGTGGTGAGGATGCCGACGGCAATGGTGACCGCCACGGCGAAGCTGGTGAGGTGCGTCACGATCAGGAATCCGAGCGGGACCACCCGCTCGCGCGGCCCCGGCGTGGTGTACAGCCTGTAGACGAAGGCCGTGCAGAGGCCGACCAGGCCGACGGAGATCACGAAGTGCAACCCGACCACGTACGGGTTCAGCTGGGTGAGCACGCTGATTCCGCCGATGACGGCCTGGGCCGGGATGCCCAGACCGGCCAGCAGGGTGAGCCGGAACAGATCCGGGCGGCTGCGTCGCATCCGCAGCACGGCAACGAACGCGGCGATCGCCACGAGGCCGAGTAGAACACCCAGCAGTCGGTTGCCGAACTCGATCACACCGTGAATGCCCATCTCGGGCGTGTTCACGATCGAGTCGGCGGTGCACTTGGGCCAGGTGGGGCAGCCGAGGCCGGAGCTGGTGAGGCGGACGAGCCCACCGGTGCCGACCAGGAAGATCTGCGCGGCGAGGTACACCCAGCCGAGCACCCTCAGGCGACGGTCCACTTGGGTGGGCAACCACTCGATAATCCGGTTCACGGGTTCTGCTCCCTGCTGGTGCGCGCGTATGTGAATACGCCGGGTCGCACTACTAATACGATCACTAGCCTGTAGAATTAGGTGTTTCACGGGCTCCGTGCGCGCGACGTTCACTCGTCCAACGCCGCACGACCGGCCCTGTTCATCTTAGGTACGCAACATAGCCATCCACACAACTCACGCGCGGACCGCCGTGCACGTCCGACCAAACGGTCGGCCGATGCGCTCGGTACGGGAATGACCGGACTGATATCCGGGTTGATGTGGGTAGGAGAAGAGGTAAAGATGTCTGACGTATTGCTGAACCGACCCGAGCTTGACGGGCTGGGGGTCTACGAATTCGGCTGGTCCGATTCCGACGCTGCCGGCGCCTCCGCCCGCCGCGGTATCTCGCCCGAGGTTGTCACCGACATCTCGAACCTCAAGCAGGAACCGGCCTGGATGCTGGAACGCCGGCTGAAGGCCCTGGCCCTCTTCGAGCGCAAGCCCATGCCGACCTGGGGAGCAGACCTCTCCGAGATCGACTTCGACAACATCAAGTACTTCGTGCGGTCGACCGAGAAGCAGGCCCAGACGTGGGAAGACCTGCCCGACGACATCAAGAACACCTACGAGAAGCTCGGCATCCCCGAAGCCGAACGCATGCGCCTGGTCTCCGGCGTCGCCGCCCAGTACGAGTCCGAAGTGGTCTACCACCAGATCAACGAGGAACTCGAAGCCCAGGGCGTCATCTTCATGGACACCGACACCGCGCTCAAGGAACACCCGGAGTTCTTCGAGGAGTACTTCGGCAGTGTCATCCCGTCCGGTGACAACAAGTTCGCCGCGCTGAACACCTCCGTGTGGTCCGGCGGCTCGTTCGTCTACGTGCCGCCCGGCGTGCACGTTGAGATCCCGCTGCAGGCCTACTTCCGGATCAACACCGAGAACATGGGCCAGTTCGAGCGCACGCTGATCATTGCCGACGAGGGCAGCTACGTGCACTACATCGAAGGCTGCACCGCCCCGATCTACAAGTCGGACTCGCTGCACTCCGCCGTGGTGGAGATCATCGTCAAGAAGAACGCCCGCGTTCGCTACACGACGATCCAGAACTGGTCGAACAACGTCTACAACCTGGTCACCAAGCGCGCCACAGCCGCCGAGGGCGCCACCATGGAGTGGATCGACGGCAACATCGGCTCCAAGGTCACCATGAAGTACCCGTCGATCTACCTGATGGGGGAGCACGCCAAGGGCGAGACCCTGTCCGTCGCCTTCGCCGGCCCCGGCCAGCACCAGGACGCCGGCGCCAAGATGATCCACATGGCCCCGTACACCCAGTCCTCGATCGTCTCCAAGTCGATCGCCCGCGGCGGCGGCCGCGCCGGATACCGCGGAGAGGTGCGCGTGGATGCCACGGCGCACCACTCCGCCAACACCGTGCGGTGCGATGCCCTGCTGGTCGACACCCAGTCCCGCTCGGACACCTACCCGGCCATCGACATCCGGGTCGACGACGTTCAGCTCGGCCACGAGGCCACGGTCTCGCGAGTCAGCGAAGAACAGCTTTTCTACCTGATGAGCCGCGGCATGCCCGAAGACGAAGCCATGGCCATGATCGTGCGCGGCTTCATCGAACCGATCGCCAGGGAGCTCCCGATGGAGTACGCCCTCGAACTCAACAAGCTCATTGAAATGGGCATGGAAGGATCCGTCGGCTAAATGTCCGCCGCCTCGACTTCAACAGCCCCCACGTCCTCACCTACCTCGTCAGAGGCTCTGCCCACCGCGGAACAGCACGGCATCAAGGAGCACTCGGACGGCCGCTTCGGCTTCGTCCCCGTGCAGACCAGATCCGCCAGGTTCAAGAGCTTCGACGTCGCCGACTTCCCCGCCGTCACCGGCAGGGAAGCGGTCTGGAAACTCTCTCCGGTCGCCAAGTTCACGGACCTGACCGGCGGGGTTCTGGACGGCTCGGCCTATGACATCGACACGGCGTCGCACGCCGACGTCGACGTCTCCTGGGTCGACCGCACGGATTCCCGCATCGGCACCGCCGGCGCGCCGGAAGAACGCGCCGCCGCCAACGCCTGGAGCGCCTTCGAGAAGGCCCTGGCCATCACCGTCAGCGGCGAGGAAGCCAAGGAGATCACGCTCACCCGGGCGAACCTCGGCTCCGCGCCCCGTGCCGCGCACACCATCATCGAGGCCCGGCCGTTCAGCCAGGCCGTCGTGATCCTGCAGAACACCGGCGACGCCCGCATCTCCGAGAACGTCGAGATCATCGTGGGCGAATCCGCGAACCTCACGGTCGTCACCGTGCAGGAGTGGAACGCCGACGCCGTACAGCTGGCCAACCACTTCGCCACCATCGGCCGCGACGCCCGCCTCAAGCACGTCGTCGTCTCCCTCGGCGGCGGCATCGTGCGGGTCAACCCGTCGGTCCACCTCGCCGGTCAGGGCAGCGACACCGAGCTGTTCGGCCTCTACTTCGCCGACGCAGGACAGCACCTCGAGCAGCAGGTGTACGTCAACCACGACGCACCGAACAGCCGCAGCCGGGTCACCTACAAGGGCGCCCTGCAGGGCGCCGGCGCCCGAACCGTGTGGATCGGCGACGTGCTGATCGGCCGCACCGCGCCGGGCACCGACAGCTACGAGCAGAACCGCAACCTGGTCCTCACCGAAGGCACCAGGGCGGACTCCATCCCCAACCTGGAGATCGAGACCGGCGACATCCTCGGTGCCGGTCACGCCAGCGCGACGGGTCGCTTCGACGACGAGCAGCTCTTCTACCTGCAGTCCCGGGGCATCGGAGAAATCGAGGCACGACGCCTCGTCGTCCGCGGCTTCCTCAGCGAAATCGTGCAGCACATCGGATCGAAGCCGCTCGAGGAGCGCCTGCAGGGCGCCATCGAAGACGAGCTCCGCGGAACAGAAGGCAACTGAACATGGCGTCCACCAAGATTTGTGCACTCGACGAACTCGAACCCAACGAGGCCATCAAGGTTGAGATCGGCGGCGTGAACATCGCCGTCGTCCGTGACTCCCACGGCGCCGTCTTCGCCATCGGGGACACCTGCACCCACGGCGACATCTCGCTGTCGGAGGGTTTCGTTGAGGGCGACACCCTGGAATGCTGGGCGCACGGCTCGAAGTTCTCCCTGCAGACCGGGCGTCCACTGACCCTGCCGGCCTACGAGCCCGTTCCCGTCTACAAGGTCGACCTGATCGACGGCGACGTCTTCATCGATCCTCTGGTCACCATCGCCGTTTGATGCGCCCCGCCGAATAGGCACAGCCGCACCCGGCCCCACACACTGAAGCCCGCACCACGCGGACAACGAAAGAGATACTGAAAAATGTCTGTTCTTGAGATCAAAGACCTGCACGTCAGCGTCGAGACCGACCAGGGCACCAAGCAGATCCTGCGCGGCGTCAACCTCACCATCAACGAGGGCGAGATCCACGCGATCATGGGACCGAACGGTTCCGGCAAGTCCACCCTGGCGTACACGATCGCCGGTCACCCGAAGTACCACGTCGACAGCGGGTCGATCCTGCTCGACGGCGCCGAGGTGCTCACAATGACGGTCGACGAACGCGCCCGCGCGGGCCTCTTCCTGGCCATGCAGTACCCCGTCGAGATTCCGGGCGTCACGGTGACCAACTTCCTCCGCACGGCCAAGACCGCCATCGACGGCGAGGCGCCGGCGATCCGCACCTGGATCAAGGATGTCCGCGAGTCGATGGCCAAGCTGCGCATGGACAAGAGCTTCGCCGAGCGCAACGTCAACGAGGGCTTCTCCGGCGGCGAGAAGAAGCGCAACGAAATCCTGCAGCTCGAACTGCTCAAGCCCAAGTTCGCCGTCCTCGACGAGACCGACTCGGGCCTCGACGTCGACGCCCTGAAGATCGTGTCGGAGGGCGTGAACCGCGCCAAGGAGAACACCGGCCTCGGTCTGCTCCTGATCACGCACTACACGCGCATCCTGCGGTACATCAAGCCTGATTTTGTGCACGTGTTCGTTGACGGACGGATCGCCGAGCAGGGTGGCCCGGAGCTTGCCGACCGTTTGGAAGACGAAGGCTACGATCGCTTCCTCGCCGAGACGCCCGTAGGCTAGAGCCATGGTTTCGACACTCACCCCGGCGCGCTTCGACGAGATCGAAGAGGCCCTCAAGGACGTCATGGACCCGGAGCTCGGCATCAATGTCGTGGACCTCGGGCTCATCTACGACCTCGGTTGGGACGACGAGAATGATGCGCTCATCATCCACATGACTCTCACCTCGGCCGGCTGCCCGCTCACCGATGTGCTCGAGGAACAGACCGCAGAGGCGCTGGACGGCGTCGTGGAGCAGTTCCGTATCAACTGGGTGTGGATGCCGCCGTGGGGTCCGGAGAAGATCACCGACGACGGCCGCGACATGATGCGAGCCCTGGGCTTCGCGATCTGACCGACCTCAGCACCCGCACTACCTGTCCCGCGCCGGGACGGATGCCACCGCATCCGTGACCCGGCGCGGTTCGTGCGTTAACCAGCGTCGCCGCGCAATCCAGGGGGCTGGTGCCGCGCCGAATCGGTCTTTGGAACATCATGCCAAAGAATGGAGGGGTATTCTATTCTGATGGAAACCCCACGCACACGCAGCCAAATCCGCCGAGACCTTCAGACGGCGGGCACCCGGGGGGATATCGTCAAGGCCGCGGCCGACCTGATGCGGGAACACGGCTATGCGGGCACGTCGATCGCTGCCATCGCCGAACGCGGTGGCGTGGCCGTCCAAACCATCTACAACACCGTCGGCTCAAAGGTGGATGTGCTTGCCGCGGTTCTCGCCGCGGCCAATACCGCATCAAGAGCCGCCGGACGTTCCGTGGCCGAGCTCGCCGCCGGCATCAGCGGGGCCGCAACGCCGGCCGCGGCCGTCGGGGCCTTGGCGGGCTGGATCGCGGCCGACAACGAACGGGCGGCGCCCCTCTACCGGGTGGTGAACGAGGCCGCCGGAACCGACCCTGAAATCCACGAACTCGAAGTCACCATGGCCGCCCGGAGTCTGCACGCCTACGCCGAAGCCGTCGGTGCCCTCCGCGCGCAGTTGGGCCTGCGGTCCGGCCTGAGCGACCACGAGGCGGCGACGTCGATCTGGGCGCTCGGTCACCCTCAGGTGTTTCACACCCTGGTTGTCGGGCTGGGCTGGTCGCGGGAAACCTACACGGCCTGGCTGCGATCCGCGCTGCCCGGAGTGCTGCCGAGCGGGCGGTTGCCGGCCCGGTAAACCCGCCTCGGCAGTATCGGTTCCGACACTTCGGCTCAGAAACGGCGCGCGAGCAAATATACTGGTGCATTGGCCACGTTCGGCCGTCTCCCACGACTCCCCTCTGAATGGACTATTGCTGTGCTCAGTGTGCAAGATCTCGAAATCCGAGTTGGGGCGCGCGTCCTCATGGAGGACGTGAGCTTCCGGGTGTCCGCCGGCGACAAGATCGGCCTGGTCGGCCGGAACGGCGCAGGCAAGACCACGCTGACGAAGACCCTGGCGGGGGAGACTATGCCGACCAAGGGCAAGATCGAGCGGTCAGGTGAGATCGGGTACCTGCCGCAGGACCCCCGCTCCGGCGACCCCGACATGCTCGCGCGCACCCGCATCCTCGATGCCCGTGGGCTCGGCACCATCTCGCTCGGTCTCACCCAGGCCGGCATCGAGATGGGCTCGACCGACAGCAAGACCAGCGAACGGGCGATGAAGCGCTACGGCACCCTCACGGACGAGTTCAACGCGCTCGGCGGCTACGCGGCGGAGGCCGAAGCGGCGTCGATCGCCAGCAACCTGAACCTGCCCGACCGGATCCTCGACCAGCCACTGCGCACCCTCTCCGGTGGCCAGCGCCGTCGTATCGAACTGGCCCGCATCCTCTTCTCCGCTGCCGAGACCATGATCCTCGACGAGCCCACTAACCACCTGGACGCCGATTCAGTGGTGTGGCTGCGCGAGTTCGTGAAGAACTACCGTGGCGGCTGCATCATCATCAGCCACGACATCGAACTCGTCGGCGACACCGTCAACCGGGTGTTCTACCTCGATGCCAACCGTATGGTCATCGACATCTACAACATGAACTGGAAGAACTACCAGCGCCAGCGCGTCGCCGACGCCGACCGTCGTAAAAAGGAACGCGCCAACGCCGAAAAGAAGGCGTCGACCCTGCAGCTGCAGGCCGCCAAGTTCGGCGCCAAGGCCAGCAAGGCCGCCGCCGCGCACCAGATGGTTGCCCGCGCCGAGAAGCTGCTCTCCGGCCTCGACGCCGTGCGCGCAGTCGACAGGGTCGCCAAGCTGCGCTTCCCCGAGCCTGCCCCGTGCGGTCGTACCCCGCTGATGGCTACCGACCTCTCGAAGAGCTACGGCTCGTTGGAGATCTTCGCGGCCGTCGACCTCGCCATCGACCGTGGTTCCAAAGTTGTCATCCTGGGCCTCAACGGTGCCGGTAAGACGACCCTGCTGCGGATGCTCGCCGGCGTGGACAAGCCCGACACCGGCGAAATCGTGCCAGGTCACGGCCTGCGGATCGGTTACTTCGCCCAGGAACACGAGACCATCGACGTGAAGCGCAGCGTGCTGCAGAACATGATCTCCTCCTCCCCGAACATCACCGAGATGGAAGCCCGGCGGGTGCTCGGTTCGTTCCTGTTCACCGGCGACGACTCGCACAAGCCTGCCGGGGTTCTCTCCGGCGGAGAGAAGACCCGTCTGGCCCTGGCCATGATCGTGGTCTCCGGCGCCAACGTGCTGCTGCTCGACGAACCCACCAACAACCTGGACCCGGCCAGCCGTGAAGAGATCCTGGATGCCCTGGCGCACTTCACCGGCGCTGTGGTGTTGGTCAGCCACGATGAGGGTGCTGTTGAGGCGCTGAACCCCGAGCGGGTGCTCATCATGCCCGACGGCACGGAGGACCACTGGAACAAGGACTACCTGGACCTGATCACGCTGGCCTGATGCAGCACAAGAAAACCCGCCGTCCCTCACGGGGCGGCGGGTTTTTTCGTTTCCCGGCGAGCTGACCAGGCTAAGGGCGCTGATCGATCAGCTCGTCCTCGATCTCGGCATCGCTGCGCGGCCTGGCCGCCTGGCGACGGGCACGCTCAGCGGCCCGGTCCTGCTCCTCCGGGACGTCGGCGTTGACGGTGCGATACTCCTGCCGGGCGGCCCAGCCGAGACCGATGAAGGCCATCAGGGCGAAGACGAACCACTGGAAGGCGTAGGAGAGGTGCGGGCCCTCATCGCGGACCGGGCGAGTGACGGCCGTCGGCCGGTCGGCTGGAGCCGGGTCCTCCGATTTCATCAGGCCGTACGCGCCGGTGTAGGTCTCGGTGCCGAGGCGGTCGGCGATCTCGGTCAGGTTAATCGTGGCGATCTGGTTTCCGCTGGCGCTGCGCCCCGCCAATGACGGCTCGCCCTGCTTAAGGCGGGCGATCACGGTGACCTCACCGGAGGGGGCCTGGGGCACGGCGTCCGGTGCGTTCTGGTTTTCGCCGGTGGGAATCCAGCCGCGGTTGACGATGAAGACATCGCCGTTGGTCAGCAGCAGGGGAGTGAGCACCTCGAATCCCGGGTTGATGTTCAGCGGCCGGTTGCGCACGAGGAGTTCCTCGTCGGTGAGATAGGTTCCGGTCAGTGTGACGGGCAACCACTTCTGGGATTCCTCGAAGGAGTCCAGCGTGGGCAGGGCCTCGGTGATGGGCACCCCCTCGGCGTCGAAGTTCGCATCCACCCGGCTGATCTCGGCCTGCGCCTCCGCACGGCGGGCGAGCTGCCAGGTGCCCAGCCCCGAACACACGACGGCGAACACGATCGTGAGCGCGAGGTAGCCGGCCCATTGCCTGGAGAGCAGGAATCGCCAGCCGTTCACGCCGGTTCCGCTTCATCGGGAGTGAGAGCGCTCACCCGGAGCGGGAAATCGCGGGTCAAGAGAAAGTCGCGCAGGAACTCGAGGTGCTCGTCGCAGGCCAGCCAGGTCTTGACCCGGTCCTCCGCGTGGATGCGGGGATTGCGCCAGTCCAGGCGCCAGAGCGCGGTGTCCCGGCAGCCGGCGCGGGAACAACTGGTCGTTTCCGGTGCTGCGCCGAATCCAATCACCGGGGGTCCTTGCTGTCGTGTGGAGCGCTGTCGTCTGCGCTGCTGTCGTCTGTGCTGCTGTCATCCGGACCAGTCGCGCCGGGGCGGGGGAGCACGGCCACCGCGCCGGGACGCAGCACGGTCTGGGACCGTTGGTCGCCATGCACGTTCGCGGCGATGACCGCGAAGTACGGCAGCAGGATGGCCCCGAGCGCGCAGACCACCAACCACCAGCCCTGAACGAAGAGCATCATCACGATACACACCATGCGGATACCCATGGTCACGGTGTACCGGATCATGCGGCGTCGCCGCTCCTCCTCCGGCGACAGAGGGAGCGTCGTAATCGACTGCTGCTGCTGCTTCATCATGCCCATCGCTCAACTGACGGTGACGATCTCAACCGTCCGGGGTCCCATTACGCCTGTCTGCGCGCTGATTCAAGACTACGTCCACTGTCCGTTCCCCGGGTCCGATCACGGGACGCTCTAAGCTAAATGAATCTGTGCCCGCCGATCGGCGGGCGTTCCCACTGAAAGGACCGCGCCATGGCGACCGCACGAACAGTTCTGGTAACGGGAGGCAACCGCGGCATCGGCTACGCCATCGCCGAGGAATTCCTCGCCAAGGGCCACAGGGTCGCCATCACCGCCCGCTCGGGCGAAGGCCCGGCCGGAAGCCTCACCGTGCGTGCAGACGTCACCGACTACGCCTCCATCGACGCCGCCTTCACCGAAATCGAGGCCGCCTACGGCCCCGTGGAGGTCGTCGTGGCCAACGCCGGAATCACCAAGGACACCCTGCTGATGCGTATGTCGGAGGAGGACTTCACCTCGGTCATCGACACCAACCTCAGCGGAGCGTTCCGGGTGGTGAAGCGGGCCTCGAAGGGCATGCTCAAGGCGAGGTTCGGCCGGATCGTGCTGATTTCCAGCGTCGTGGGCCTCTACGGTTCCGCCGGACAGGTCAACTACTCGTCGTCCAAGAGCGGCCTGGTCGGCCTGGCCCGGTCCGTCACCCGCGAACTCGGTGCCCGCGGCATCACCGCGAACGTCGTCGCCCCCGGTTTCATCGAGACCGATATGACGGCCGCACTGCCCGAGGCACAGCAGGCCGAGTACAAGCGCAACATCCCGGCCGGCAGGTTCGCGTCCCCGAGCGAGGTCGCCCGGGTGGTCAGTTGGATCGCCGGTGACGACGCGGCGTACATCTCCGGCGCCGTGATCCCCGTCGACGGTGGACTGGGCATGGGCCACTAGGCCGTAGCCGCGGACTACAGACGACTGGACCGACCCGGGCAACCCCGGGTCGGGTCAGCCGCGCAGACCCAGCAGCGGCAGTATCTGGCTGAGGTCGGCGGTGTCGATGACCAGGTCAGCCGAGCGGCGGACCACGGGTTTGGCGTTGAAAGCGACTCCCAGGCCGGCCACCCGCATCATGGTGAGATCGTTGGCACCGTCCCCGACGGCGACGGTCCCGCACAGGTCGATGCCGTCCAGGGCCGCCCATTCGGTGAGCGCGTGCGCCTTGGCCGTGGCATCGATGATCGGACCGATCAGACCGCCGGTCAACCGGCCGTCCCGCACCTCGAGACGGTTGGCCCGCCAGTGGTCGAGGCCCAGGGTCTCGGCCAGCGGGTCCAGCAGTTCGTGGAAGCCGCCCGAGACGACCCCGACCCGGCTACCGCCGGCGTGTAAACCGTCGATGAGCGCGTGCACCCCGGTGGTGGGGCGGATGAGTGTGCCCACCTCGGCGAAGACATCGGTCGACAGGCCGGCCAGGGTGGCCACCCGCTGCCGCAGGCTCGCCGCGAAATCAAGCTCGCCGCGCATGGCGCGGTCGGTCACCTCGGCCACCAGGGCGAGGGAACCGGCCGCGTCGGCGAGAAGCTCGATGACTTCGTTCTCGATGAGGGTCGAATCGGCATCAAGGACGACCAGGAATCGGGCTGCAGGGATCACGGGTGGACGTGCACGCCCTTGCCGACCACGGTGATCCCGGATTCGGTGACGCTGAAGCCCCGCGCGAGGTCACGGTCCCGGTCGACGCCGATGGCGGCGCCCTCCGCAACGATGACGTCCTTGTCGAGGATGGCGCGGTGCACGACGGCGCCCGGACGAATCTGCACCCTGTCGAACACGATCGAGTCCACCACGTGGGCGCCGGAGTCGATGACGGCCCACGGGCCGACGACGCTGCGTTCCAGGTGCGCGCCGGAGATGACGCAGCCCAGCGACACTATGGAGTCGATGGCGGTACCGAGGGAGCCCTTGCTGTCGCGCACGAACTTGGCCGGCGGAGAGTTCAGCTGCTGGCTGAAGATCGGCCAGCTCTGGTTGTACAGGTTGAACACCGGCAGGGCGGAGATCAGGTCCTGGTGGGCCTCGAAGAACGAGTCGATGGTGCCCACGTCGCGCCAGTAATAGCGGTCGCGGTCGGTCGACCCCGGCACGTCGTTGCGCTGCAGGTCGTATACACCGGCCTCACCACGTGAGACGAAGTCGGGAACGATGTCGCCACCCATGTCATGGCTGGAATCGGTGCGTTCGCCGTCGCGGCGCACGGCCTCGATCAGGGCATCGGCGTTGAAGACGTAGTTGCCCATCGAGGCGAAGACCTCGTGCGGCGCGTCGGCGAGCCCGACGGCGTCCTTGGGCTTCTCCAGGAAGTCCTTGATCCGGTCCGGGGTGGCGGCATCCACTTCGATGACGCCGAACTGGTCGGCCAGGCCGATCGGCTGGCGGATGGCGGCGACGGTCGCCTGCGCACCGGACGCGATGTGCGCCTCGATCATCTGTGAGAAGTCCATCCGGTAGACGTGGTCGGCACCGACCACGACGACGATGTCGGGCTTCTCATCGTGGATGAGGTTCAGGCTCTGCAGGATGGCGTCGGCCGAGCCGCTGAACCAGCGCTTACCGAGCCGCTGCTGGGCCGGGACCGAGGCGATGTAAGAGTTGAACAGGCCCCCGGACACGTGCCAAGTCTGCGAGACGTGGCGGTCGAGGCTGTGCGACTTGTACTGGGTGAGCACGACGATCTGGGTGACACCGGAGTTGATCAGGTTCGACAGCGCGAAGTCGATCAGACGGTAATGCCCTCCAAACGGTACAGCTGGCTTAGCGCGGTCTTCGGTCAACGGCATCAGCCGTTTCCCCTCGCCGCCTGCGAGAACGATTCCAAAGATCTTCTTGGCCTTCATACCTTCACAGTAGGGCCATACGGGGGGAACGACCAGCGGGTGGGGGTGTGTCCGTCGTTCAGCCTGCGCTAGTTTTACTGCATGCGCGTCGATCTGCTTACCAAGGAATACCCGCCCGAGATCTACGGAGGAGCCGGCGTCCACGTCGCCGAGCTGGTCAAGGCCCTCCGTACCGACATCGATGTCACCGTGCGGTGTTTCGGTGCTCAGCGGGCCGAAGCCGACACCGTCGCCTACGGCGTCCCGGCCGAACTCGCCGACGCCAATGCCACACTGACCACGCTCGGCGTGGACCTGCAGATGGCCCAGGACGTGCAGGGCGCCGATGTGGTGCACTCGCACACCTGGTACGCCAACGGTGCCGGCCACATCGCCAAGCTGCTGCACGGCGTGCCCCACGTCGTCACGGCGCACAGCCTCGAACCGCTGCGCCCGTGGAAGGCCGAGCAGCTCGGCGGCGGCTACCGCGTGTCGAGCTGGATCGAGAAGACCGCCTTCGAGGCGGCGGATGCCGTCATCGCTGTCAGCGGCGGAATGCGCGCCGACATCCTCCGCAGCTACCCGGCGCTGGATGAGTCGCGGGTGCACGTTGTCTACAACGGCATCGACCTCGACCGGTGGAAGCCGACCACCGACGATGACGTCGTTCGCGCCCTGGGGATCGATCCCGACCGGCCTTCCGTCGTGTTCGTCGGCCGGATCACCCGCCAGAAGGGTCTGCCGTACCTGTTGCGTGCGGCCGCCCTGCTGCCGCCGGAGGTGCAGCTCGTGCTGTGTGCCGGCGCCCCCGACACCCCCGGCATCCTCGCCGAGGTGACCGAGCTGGTCGAGGCTCTGCAACGCGAACGTTCCGGTGTGGTGTGGATCGACAGGCTGCTTCCGCAGCACGAACTGTCGGCCGTGCTCACCGCCGGAACCGTTTTCGTCTGCCCGTCGGTGTACGAGCCGCTGGGCATCGTTAACCTTGAAGCCATGGCCTGCGGTCTGCCCGTCGTCGGCACCGCAACCGGCGGCATCCCCGAGGTCGTGGCGGATGGCGTGACGGGACGTCTGGTACCGATCAACCAGCTCACCGACGGCACCGGCACCCCGACCGACCCTGACATCTTCGTGTCCGATCTGGCCCGGACCCTCACCGAGGTGTTGGCCGACCCCGCCCTGGCGGCGCAGATGGGCCGCGCCGGCCGAGTGCGTGCTGAGGAAATGTTCAGTTGGGGTCAGATCGCCGCGAGCACTCGGGAGATTTACGCCGCGCTGCTCTAGCGTGACCGGGGGCCCGGGCGGCGCCCGATAACATGGCTGTATGGTCAACGTTCTTCACTTCACCGGAGTTTCCGTCGTCCGGGGTGGCACAACCATCCTGGACTCAGTGGATTGGAGCGTCGACGGCGATCAGCGCTGGGTGATCCTGGGCCCCAACGGTGCCGGTAAGACCACCACGCTGCAGATCGCGGCCGCGCTCATCCATCCCTCCCAGGGAACGGCCGAGGTCCTCGAAGAGCCGCTGGGCGGTAGCGACCTGTTCGAACTGCGTCCGCGGATCGGCTTCGCGTCCACCGCCATGGCCCGCCGGGTGCCCGCCGGTGAGACCGTTCTGAACGTGGTGATGACCGCCGCATACTCGGTCACCGGCCGCTGGAACGAGGAATACGAGGAGATCGACGAGCGTCGCGCCCAGCGCGTCCTCGGCGAATGGAAGCTGGATCACCTCGCCGACCGTAAGTTCGGCACCCTCAGCGACGGCGAGCAGAAGCGGGTGCAGATCGCCAGGTCCATCATGACCGACCCGGAGATCCTGCTTCTGGACGAACCGGCCGCCAGCCTCGACCTCGGTGCCAGGGAAGAACTGCTGCGCCTGCTCAGCGGATACGCGAGCGAGCCCAACTCCCCGGCCATCATCATGGTCACCCACCACGTGGAGGAAATCCCGCGTGGATTCACCCACGTGCTGCTGCTTGCCGGCGGCAAGGTCGTCAGCGCGGGCCCCCTGGCCGAGGCGCTGACCTCCGACACTCTCACCGAGGCGTTCGGTCTCCCGATCGAACTCACCGAGACCGACGGACGCTACGCGGCACGCGCAATCTGAGCTTTCCAGCGTCTGGCCACTCCCGGCCTCAAGATTCTGCTAAACTCGGTAGCTGGTCCTCGTGACCGATACACTTTTCTGCCGCAACCGGCGAGCCAGATCCCACCCATCGAAACGCAACAAGGAAGTCTCCATGAAGTCTGACATTCACCCCACATACGCTCCCGTGGTCTTCCGCGACCTCGCGTCGGGTGCGACGTTCCTTACCCGTTCGACGGTCTCCAGCTCGAAGACCATCGAGTGGGAAGACGGCACCACGTACCCGGTCATCGACGTGGAAATCTCCTCCGAGTCGCACCCGTTCTACACGGGCAAGCAGCGCATCATGGACTCCGCCGGACGCGTGGAGAAGTTCAACTCGCGCTACAAGGGCTTCGGCAAGTAACCACGCCGCATTACGCCTGAAGGGCGACCTGCTGAGGCAGGTCGCCCTTTTTTTGCGCCCTCCGGTCAGCCGCAGTGCAACCAGTAAAAGCTCTGCGCACCCAGGGTGAGGGTGAGCCCGCCCTCCTCGTCGAAGGAGGGGAACACGGCCCCGCCGAAGATGTCGTAGAGCCGGGTGCCCGCCAGGTCGGGTTCCTGGATCCGGAACGCGACGGGGTTGTGCGCGAAACTGAACACGCAGAGCAGGGTCTCCGGCTGGTCGCCGAAGCTCGACCCCGAACCGGCGTACACCCTGGTGAACGCCAGGATGGACTCGTGATCGGTGGACAGCACGGTGAGCGACCCCAACCCGAACGCTGGATGGTTGGTGCGTACGTGGATGACGTTGCGGATCCAGTGCAGCAGCGAACCGGACTGCGCGAGGTGGGATTCGACGTTGGTCTGGCCGAAGTTGTAGACCAGTGACTGCACAACCGGCAGGTACAACTTGCCGGGGTCCGCCGCCGAGAACCCGCCGTTGCGGTCCGGTGTCCACTGCATCGGCGTGCGGGAGCTGTCCCGGTCGGGCAGCCAGATGTTGTCGCCCATCCCGATCTCATCGCCGTAGTACAAAAACGGGCTCCCCGGCAGGGAGAACAGCAGGGCGTGGGCCAGTTCGAGTTCCGAGCGGCTGTTGTCCAGCAGCGGTGCCAGGCGACGGCGGATACCGATATTGGCGCGCATGCGTGGGTCGTAGGCGTACCAGCCGTACATCGCCTGCCGGTACTGCTCGCTGACCATCTCCAGGGTGAGTTCGTCGTGGTTGCGCAGGAATACCGCCCAGCCGGCGCCCTCGGGGATGTCGGTCGTTTCGGAGAGCACCCGCACGAGCTCATCGGCGCGCTGGGAGCGCAGCGAATAGAAGATCCTGGGCATCACCGGGAAGTCGAAGGCCATGTGGCACTCCGGCTCATCCTCGGTACCGAAGAAGGCGGCCACCTCCCGCGGCCACTGGTTGGCTTCGGCGATCATGATGCGCCCCGGATAGTCCCGGTCCACAATGGCCCGCAGCCGTCTGATGAACTCGTGCGTCAGCGGCTCGCCCTCGCCGTTGCCCTCGTCCGACTCGTACAGATAGGGGATCGCGTCCAACCTGAACCCGTCAACGCCCAGGTCCAGCCAGTACCGGACCACGCCGAGGATTGCGTCGTGCACGGCCGGGTTGTCGTAGTTCAGGTCGGGCTGGTGGGAGAAGAACCTGTGGAAGTAGAACTGACGCCGGACGGAGTCGAAAGCCCAGTTCGAGTCCTCGGTGTCCGTGAAGATGATCCGGATGTCCGGGTACTTGCCGTCGTCGTCGCTCCACACATAGAAGTCACCGAACTCTCCGTCGGGCTGCTGCCTGGATTGTTGGAACCACGGGTGCTGGTCGGAGGTGTGGTTGAGCGGCAGGTCGATGACGATGCGCATGTTGCGCTCGTGCGCCTTCGTGACGAGTTCCTTGAACTCGTCGAGTGTGCCGAACTCAGGCAGGATCGTGCGGTAGTCGGCCACGTCGTAGCCGCCGTCACGCAGCGGGGACGTGAAGAACGGTGGGATCCACAGCGCGTCGATACCCAGCCACTGCAGGTAGTCCAGCTTCGATATCAGCCCGGACAGGTCCCCGGTGCCATCCGCGTTGCTGTCGAGGAATGACCGGACCATCACCTCATAGAACACCGCGCGACGGTACCACCTTGGATCGAGGGTCAACCCGGGCAGCTGGATGGGTGCGGTGAAGCTCACGGCGTTCCTTCCGTCCCTGACGCGGCCGTGGCCGGGGCGGCCACCACCCGACGCGGATGTGGATGGTGCAGATACGACCGATTCTAGGTCGATCGGTGCAACTTCGGTCGGGCCACTCGCTCGCCGCCAGCCTAAACTGGGAGCGATGATCGTTCCTTCGCCCTACGCCGACCTGCTCACCCTCATGGACGCGCGCGCCCACACCCTCGCCGTGCTGGGCAGCGACACCCGCTACTGGGAGTACG
Source organism: Cryobacterium zongtaii (assembly GCF_002909375.1). Lineage (GTDB taxonomy): Bacteria > Actinomycetota > Actinomycetes > Actinomycetales > Microbacteriaceae > Cryobacterium > Cryobacterium zongtaii. Next base: position 147,214 of record NZ_PPXD01000007.1, on the reverse strand, counting down.
GAGACCCCAGAAGCCCGACGACAATCGTGATGGTGCACGGGTTCCGCGGCGACCACCACGGCCTTGAAGCCGTCGTCGCCCAGCTCCAGGGCCTGCGCATCATCTCGCCGGACCTACCCGGTTTCGGCGAATCGGCGGCATTCGACACGGCACCGCACTCCATCGACTCCTATGCCGCCTGGCTGGCCGAGTTCCTGCGCCTCCTGGCGCTGCCCGGCCGGGTCGTGGTCCTCGGCCACTCGTTCGGGTCGATCGTCGCCGCCGCGGCCGCCGCGGCACCAGGCGGCCTGCCCGCCCAGGAACTGGTACTGGTCAACCCGATCGCCGCCCCCGCCCTGTCCGGGCCCCGGGGCATCCTGACCCGGCTTGCCGTCTTCTACTACTGGCTGGCGTCCAAGCTTCCCGAACGGCTCGGGTTCGCGCTCCTGCGCAACCGGGTGATCGTGCGGGTGATGAGCATCACCATGGCCAAAACCCGGAGTCGGCAACGGCGACGCTGGATCCACAACCAGCACGACAGGTACTTCTCCGCTTTCGCGGACCGGACGGTCGTGCTGGAGGCGTTCACGGCATCCGTCAGCCACGACGTCAGCGAATACGCCGCCGCCATCGATACCCATACCCTGCTGATCGCCGCCGAGAAGGATGACATCACCCCGGTGCCCGCCCAGGTTCGGCTGCGCGCCCAGTTCCCGGATGCCCGGCTGCACGTCCTGCCCGGGGTAGGCCACCTCATCCACTACGAGGTTCCGGAGGACGCGGCGCAAGCCCTGCGTGCCTTCCTCGATCCGGTCCGCCCGGCCGGCGCACCCGAAGCAGCCGCGTCGTGACGGCCTCGGCCTCTCGCCCCCTGCGGATAGTCTTCGACTGCCGCTACACCCGGATCGACCGGCACGACGGCATCAGCCGGTACACCGCCGGTCTGGTCACCGAACTGGGCCGACTGCATCCGGTGACGATGCTGATCAGCGACCACCGGCAGCTGGCAATGTTGCCGGCGCTGCCGTGGCAACTCGTGCGTTCGCCCACCAGCCTGCTGGAACCGCTGGTGGCCCTGACCGTGAACAGGCTGGCCCCCGACATCGTGTTCAGCCCGATGCAGACAATGGGTTCGTGGGGCAGGCGCTACAAGCTGGTGCTGACCGTGCACGACCTGATCTACTACCGCAATCGCACCCCGCCGCGAGACTTCTCCATCGGTATCCGCCTGCTCTGGCGGCTGTACCACCTGTCCTGGGTGCCCCAACGGATGCTGCTGAACCGGTCCGACGGCGTCGTGACGGTGTCCGAAACCACCGGCGCGCTGATCAACCGCCACCGGCTCACCCGCCGGCCGGTCTCCGTGGTGCCCAACGCGGCCGATTCCGTCGCCGCGGCGGCGGCGCCGAGTGAGCGATCCGGACCGGAGACCACACGCCTGATCTACATGGGTTCGTTCATGCCCTACAAGAACGTGGACACCCTGGTGCGAGCAGCCGCGGCCCTGCCCGGGTATGAGCTGCACCTGCTCAGCCGCGTCGGTGACGCCGAACGCGCCCGGCTGACCGCCCTCGCCCCTCAGGCGACGTTGGTCTTCCACAACGGAGTCAGTGACGAGGAATACGTCTCCCTGCTGTCCAGCGCCACGGCCCTGGTGACGACGTCCCTCGACGAGGGCTTCGGCATCCCCCTGGTCGAGGCGATGAGCCTGGGCATTCCGGTGCTGGTGAGCGATATCCCCATCTTCCGGGAGATCGGCGGCGATGCGGCCGGCTATGTCCCGCCGCTGGACCCGGATGCGCTGGCGGCCGCGGTGCGCGGACTCGAGGCGCCGGGGGAGTGGCTGAGCCGTTCACGGCTCTCCGTGATTCAGGCCGGGCGTTTCACCTGGGCCGAGTCCGCCGAACGGCTGCTCCGGGTGCTGCAGAGCACCCAGGCGGCCTCCCGCCGACGCTGACCGCGGTTTACGGCGCGGTACAGCGCGGTCTGCCAGCGCGGTCTCCCAGCGCGGTCTCCCAGCGCGGTCTTTCAGCGCGCCGAAACGACGTCCTCAAGCTGGAGCCGGCCGCTCTCCCAGCGGAACTCGTGAATCGAACCGTTCGGGATGAGCTCACCCGCGGCCGGCCTGGTGCCCTCCGTGGCGTAGCGGAGAAGCGTGCCGATCACACCGCCATGGCAGACCACGACCACCTCCCGCCCAGCGTAGGTCTGGGCGACGTCTTCCAACGCCGGCAGCACCCGGTCGAGCACGGCCTGGCGGGTTTCGAGTCCCGGCACCGAGGAACCGTCCGGGAACCGCGCCTGGCGTTGGGCAAAGGTCAGCCCCTCGATCTGGCCGTGGTGACGCTCGGTCAGCTCGGGAACAACGAGCGGCGCCGGGAGGTCCAGCTCACCGGCGATGATCCTGGCGCTTTCGTGCGCACGCAGCAGAGGACTGGTCACGACAGCGTCCCAGTGGCGACGGCTCAGCCGCAGACCGGTTTCCGCCGCCTGAGCCCGGCCCGTAGAATTCAGCGGGATGTCAGTGCTGCCCTGGATCCGTCTTTCGAGATTCCAGTCGGTCTGGCCGTGCCTGACAATCGCGAACTTGGTGATCACAACGCTGCCTTCTGCTGGACGGGTGCTGCTCGGCGGCTGGCCGGCTAGAGGTCGGTGAGTCTGCTCACCAACCCGGCGAACGTCTCCGACGTGCCTGCCTCCAGTTTAACCAGGGCGCGCCCGTCGCCCTTGGTCGGCCCGCGGTTGATCACCACGATGGGCAGCTTGCGGCGCCTGGCCTGCTCGAGCAGCCGGATCCCCGAATTCACCGCGAGTGAGGAGCCCGCCACGATCAGGGCGTCCGCCGCCCGCACCAACGCGGCCGCCGCGGTGAACTTCCCGGTCGGGACCAGCTCACCGAAGAACACCACATTGGGTTTGAGCAGTCCGCCGCACACCGAGCAGTCAGGCACGATGAAATTGTCGATGTCAACCACGATGGCGTCGCCGTCCGGTGCGATCTCGACCTGGTCAGGGTCCGCAAGCACCGGGTTGTGGGTCTCCAGGCGGGCGGCGATGCTGTCCCGGCCGAAGGCCTGCCCGCAGGAGAGGCAGACGACCAGGTCCATGGATCCGTGCAGGTCGACGACGTGCCGGGACCCGGCTCGGGTGTGCAGGCCGTCGACGTTCTGGGTGATGATGCCGCTGACCAGGCCGGCCGTTTCGAGGGCGACGAGGGACCGGTGCCCCAGATTGGGTTCGGCCGCCCGGAACCGGTGCCAGCCCAGGTGGCTGCCGGCCCAGTACCGCTTGCGCGCCCGTTCGTCGGCGAGGAAGGTCTGGAACGTCATCGGCACTCGCACCGGGGCGCCCGCCCCGCGGTAGTCGGGGATTCCGGAATCGGTGCTCACCCCGGCTCCGGTGAGGACCGCCGTGCGCCGGCCGCGCAGGATCGCGGCCACGGCGTCGAGGTCTTCTCCGGCCGCCGCCGACGTCGTCAGGACAGTCTCGGCCGTCATGATGCTCCATCCTCGTCCGTCGCCGCCGGCCGGGCCCCGGGGGAGCTGGCGTGGCGCCGATGTCCTCTGAGTCTAAACTGGTCAGTTTTCGGCTGTGTTACGGTTCGAGGTTCCGACGCCGGCAGCCGGCATCAGACAACACCCAGAAAGGCGGCGACTTTCGTGCAGATCGTCCCGATTACCGACCTCGATGCGCCCGGCCTCGCCGACTACTCGCGCCTGACCGACGTGGCCCTGCGCCGCGTGTCCGAACCGGCGAACGGCCTGTACATCGCCGAATCGGCCAAGGTCATCGGCCGGGCCCTCGCCGCCGGGCATCGGCCGCGTTCGGTTCTCGTGCAGGAGCAGTGGCTGCCGGATGCCCAGCGTCTGCTGGCGGACTGGCCGGATGTCCCGATCTATGTGGGCTCGGCGGCACTCCTGGAGCAGCTCACCGGCTACAACCTGCACCGTGGCGCCCTGGCGGCCATGCACCGCCCCGACCTGGCGTCGGTGGCCGACATCATCCGCGGTGCCCGGCGCATCGTGATACTCGAGGACATCGTCGACCACACCAATGTCGGCGCGATCTTCAGGTCGGTCGCGGGGCTCGGCGCCGACGCCGTGCTGATCACCCCACGTTGTGCCGACCCGTTGTACCGGCGCAGCGTCAGGGTGAGCATGGGGACCGTGCTCCAGGTGCCCTGGACCCGCCTGCCCGAATGGGACGAGGCCGCGACGGTTCTGCACGAGCACGGCTTCCACCTGGCCGCGCTGGCCTTGGCCGACGATGCCGTCTCCCTGGACGTCTTCGCGAACGACCCGCCGGACCGGGTGGCTCTGATTCTCGGTACCGAGGGCGACGGGCTGAGCCACACCGCGCTGGCCGCGGCAGACACCGTGGTCACGATCCCGATGCTGCACGGAGTGGATTCGCTGAACGTGGCCTCGGCCAGCGCCGTGGCCCTGTACGCGCTGCGCGCCTAGACGTTTCACTGGCGCGCGGCGACCCTGCCAACCCGGCACGGCAGCCGTGGTTAGAATCATCGAATGTCTAACTCCCGTCGCCAGGTCTACCGCCGTCGGCGTTTCGCCTTCTTCGGCGTGCTCGCCGTCATCCTCGCATCCGGCGCCTACCTCACCAGCACGGGCCTCGCCCCCGTCTCCAGTACGGCCGCGACCCTCACCGAGCCGCCCGCGCTCAGCCAGGCGGCCGTCGAACCCACCTGGCCCGGCCAGGGGGCCGGCGCCATCGGCGCCGTCGGCTTTGACGGGGTTCTGGGCTCCACCGGTGACCAGGCCTCGATGCCCATCGCCAGCATCACCAAGATGGTCACCGCACTGGTGATCCTCGAGGCCAAGCCGCTGACCGGCGACGAGCCGGGTCCCGACATCACCTTCACCGACGATGACGTCGACATCTACTACGACGCCATCGCGGAGAACGGCTCCGTGGCGCCCGTCTCAGCCGGTCAGGTGCTCAGCCAGCGCGAAGCCTTCGAAACGATGCTGATCCCGTCCGCGAACAACTACAGCGTCTCCCTGGCCGTGTGGGCGTTCGGTTCCGTTGACGCGTACCTGGTCGCCGCGGCGGACTACCTGGCCGCGAACGGCCTGACCGGCACCGTCGTCGCAGACACCAGCGGGATCTCCGCCCAGAGCGTGAGCAGTCCCGCCGATCTGGTGACCATCGGCAAGCTCGTGATGGCCGATCCCGCTCTGGCGAGCATCGTGGCCATGCCCAGCGCCGTGATCCCGACCGTGGGCACCGTGACCAATACGAACAAGCTGCTCGGCGTCGACGGCGTCGACGGCATCAAGACCGGCACCACGGACGAGGCCGGAGCCTGCCTGCTCTTCGCGGTCGACGTGCCGGTCGGCGACACCTCGGTCACCCTCGTGGGCGTCGTGCTCGGCGGGGACACTCACAGCGAACTCAACGAGAGCATCCTGAGCCTCATCGAGAGCGTGAGCCCCGGATTTCGCACGGTGACACTGGTCGAGGCCGGCACCCCCTTCGGTACCTACACGACCCCCTGGGGCCAGTCGGCGCAGGCTGTGGCCGAGACGTCCGAGTCCGCCGTGGTGTGGTCGGACACCCCGATCGAGAGCACCGCCGATGTCGCACCGGTGACCCTGGGTGAGAAGGGCGATTCCGTCGGCAGCGTCGACGTGACCGTCGGGACGAACACCGTCTCGGTTCCGCTTGTCCTCGATCAGACCATCACCGATCCGGGGCCGCTCTGGCGCTGGACGAACCCCGGCGAGATCTAACCGATTCCGCGTTCGGGTTCGGGTTCGGTTTCCGCCGCCTGGTCGAGTCTGGTCACCGGGTCCGCGTCCGGACGCTTGGGCAGGATGTTGTCTCCCGAGGACTGGTGACGCACCCGGCGCAGCACCCAGGGCACCAGATACTCCCTCGCCCAGGCGAGGTCTTCGGTGCGCGCCTGGCGCCAGGTGATACCGGGCATCGGCTCCGGCAGCTGCGGCTCGAGCGGATTGACCACGTTGAGCGCGTCCAGCACCATCCTGGCCACCGTGTGATGGCCGAGCGGGTTGAGGTGCAGACGGTCGGGGGCCCACATCCGGGCGTCCTGGATCTCGGTCAGGGACCACATGTCCGCCACGATGGCGTCTCGGGCGGTGGCGATGGCGCGGATGTTCTCGTTGTAGATGGCCACCTTGCCTCGCAGACCCCGCAGCACGGGGGAGAAGCGCACATCGGTTCCGGTGAAGACCACCACCGTGGCGCCCTCGGACCCGAGCAGGCTGACCGCGTCGTCGAGCCGCGCCGCGATGGCATCCGGGTCGCTGCCCGGCCGCAGCACGTCGTTGCCGCCGGCAGAGATCGTGACCAGATCAGGGTGCAGGGACAACGCGGGACCCACCTGTTCGGCCAGGACCTGGTTCATCAGCTTGCCGCGGACCGCAAGATTGCCATACGCGAATTCGTCTGAGCCCAGACTGAGCATCTCGGCGACACGATCCGCCCAGCCGCGGTTTCCGCCCGGGCTGGCCGGTTCCGGGTCACCGACACCCTCGGTGAAGGAGTCGCCGAGAGCGACGTAGCGAGACCACGGATGCTGCTGTTTCGACATGCTGTCAGTCTGCACCGTCGGGCAGATGTCGGCGCGAGTTGGTAATCTCTTATGAAGTGACTACTCCACCTGACTTCGGATCCGCTTTCCGGGAACCCTCGCACCGGGAGACCACTGAACCCGGATTGTTCGCCCTGCCTGACCGTGACAGCGTTCTCGCCGACACCGTCGATACCCCGCCCGTGTTCGGGCCGGCTCGAGGGCCTGCAGGCACCAGCGCCGCGGAGCACCTCTCCCCGGCTTTCCCCGAACGGGCCGCCTGGGGCACCGCGAGCAAGCTCCGCGCCTGGCAGGCCGAGGCCCTCGAGGCGTACTTCCAGCACCAGCCCCGCGACTTCCTCGCCGCGGCCACCCCGGGCGCCGGCAAGACCACCTTCGCGCTGCGCCTGGCCGCCGAGCTTCGGGCCCGCCGGGTGATCGACCGCATCACCGTGGTCGCGCCGACCGAGCACCTCAAACGCCAGTGGGCGGACGCGGCCGCCCGCGCCGGTATCCGCCTGGACCCCGGTTTCAAGAACGCCCACGGCCGTTACGGCAGCCATTTCCACGGCATCGCCGTGACCTACGCACAGGTGGCCACCCGCGCGGCGCTGCACCGCGAACTCACCCAGGCCAGCCGCACCCTGGTGATCCTCGACGAGGTGCACCACGGCGGTGACGCGCTGAGTTGGGGCGACGCCATCCGCGAGGCCTTCGACCCGGCCACCCGGCGGCTCTCGCTCACCGGCACCCCGTTCCGCTCGGACACCTCACCCATCCCGTTCGTGACCTACCTGCCGGACAAGCAGGGCATCCGGCTGTCCCAGAGCGACTACAACTACGGCTACGGCAGGGCGCTGGAAGACGGCGTCGTGCGCCCGGTGATGTTCATGGTCTACGCCGGGCACATGAAGTGGCGCACCCGCACCGGCGACGAGATGGAAGCCAAGCTCGGCGAGGGCAATACCAAGGACATCACCTCACAGGCCTGGCGGACCGCGCTGGAACCCAGCGGTCAGTGGATTCCCGCTGTCCTGCGGGCCGCTGACGCTCGCCTCACCGAGGTGCGGCACGGCATCCCGGATGCCGGCGGCCTGGTCATCGCCACGGACCAGACCACGGCACGGGCCTACGCAGCGATCCTCGAGGAGATTTCCGGCGAACCGGCCACCGTGGTGCTCTCCGACGAGAAGGAATCCAGCGACCGGATCGACGAGTTCTCGCACAACACCCGGCGCTGGATGGTTGCGGTGCGGATGGTGTCTGAGGGCGTCGACGTTCCCCGCCTGGCCGTCGGCGTCTATGCGACCAGCGCCTCAACGCCGCTGTTCTTCGCGCAGGCCATCGGCCGGTTCGTGCGCGCCCGACGTCGCGGTGAGACCGCCTCGATCTTCCTGCCCAACGTTCCCGGACTGCTGAGCCTCGCCAATGCGATGGAACTCGAACGCGACCACGCGCTGGATCGCAGCAACCGTGACGACGGCGACGACGGTATGTACAACCCCGAGGACGCCATGGTGGCGGCCGCCAATAAGTCCGACAAGGCCTCGGACGACCTCGGCCAAGAGGAATTCACCTGGCAGGCGCTGGACTCCCAGGCCACCTTCGACATGGTGATGTTCAACGGTGACGAGTTCGGTGAACTGGCCGAACCCGGAACGGACGAGGAGTTCGACTTCATCGGCATCCCCGGGCTGCTCGAGCCCGAGCAGGTCTCCGAACTGCTGCGCCAGCGGCAGCAACGCCAGGCCAAGCGCGGCTCTGAGCGGCGCACAGCGGCCGCCGCGGTCGAGGGGGCACCGGAGGAGCCGATACCCCTGTATCGCACGCTCAAGGAGCAGCGGGCGCTGCTGGGCAGCCTCGTGGGCATGTGGTCGAAGCTGGCGGGGGAGCCGCACGCGATGGTGCACGCCGAGCTGCGCCGCCTGTGCGGGGGGCCCGCGGTCGCTCAGGCCAGCGTCACCCAGATCCAGAAGCGCATCGACCTGCTCCGCCGCCGCCTCGGCCGCAGCTGACCCGGCCGCAGCTGATCCGCCGCAGCTGACAACGCGCTCGACCGCCGCTGTGCGGAGGCTCACGGCCGGGTCGCAGCTTCACCGGCGTCATCGGCCGGAAACCCCACTGTGACGCAGTTGATGCAGGGGCGGGTGTCGCTGTCGAAGATCGGTCGATAAACTTGCGCTCAAACGAAAGAGAGCGTGTATGGATTCCAAGAAAGCCGACCTGGACCGCGTCGACCGGGCGCTGCTCCGCGCGCTCTCGGTCAACGCTCGCGCGTCCGGCGCCGCGTTGGCCGCCGAGATCGGCGTTGCCGAGTCCACGGTGTCCCTCCGGCTGCGCCGGCTCCAGCAGCTCGGCCACATCCGCGGCTACCGGGCCAATATCGATCTGGCCGCCCTGGGGGCTTCGCTGCAGGCCCTGATTTCGGTGCGGCTGGCGAAGCACGCTCGGGAGCAGATCGATGACTTCCGCAGCGCAGCGCCACACTGGCCCGGCGTGATCGGGTTGTTCCACACCGCCGGCGCCGACGACTACCTGTTGCACGTGGCCGCGGCGGATGCTTCCGACCTGCGCGACTTCGTCCTCGAGCACCTGGCGGAGCATCCGGCGGTGGCGCACACCGAGACCAACCTGATCTTCGAGTACGTCGACGGTGACGGCTGGCAGGACCTGGTCAAGTAGCACGACGGCCCGCTTCGCCGCCCAACCGCACCAACTGTTCCCCGTGCGGACAACTGCACCCGTTATGCCGGGCGCACGTGTCCGGATGGGGAACAGTTGTGTTGGGTGTGCGGCTTAAAAAAACAACGCCCCCGCCGAAGCGGGGGCGTTGTTAGCAGCTTTAGAGAGCTGCCGCAGCTCTATTTAGAGGGCGCGGATGTTCTCGGCCTGGGGACCCTTGGGGCCCTGGGTTACCTCGAACTCGACCTTCTGGTTCTCGTCGAGCGACTTGTAGCCGTTCGAAGCGATCGCGGAGTAGTGCGCGAAGACATCGGCGCTTCCGTCGTCGGGAGCGATGAATCCGAAGCCCTTTTCAGCGTTGAACCATTTCACGGTACCTGTTGCCATTATGAAACTCCTCCAGGAGTGTTAGAAAGGCCCCGACTTTCGAGGCCGTTCGTCGCGGTATTCGTCGTCCGCTTCCGAAAGGAATAAGCCCGCACCGACCGGGGTCGATACGTTTTTTAGACGTGCAAGCACTACAACTACTTCGACAACACTAGCCCACATCGCTCGGTCTGCGTGAAGATCTGTGCGAAAAAACGATCAAAGTGTTACGAATTCTGACAGAAATGCTCAAAGTGTGCCGGTGACGGCGCTAATCGACGGTGACGAAATCAATCAGCTGTTCGACCCGGCCCAGCAATGCCGGCTCAAGATCGGCGTAGGTGCGCACCTGGCCCAGGATCCGCTGCCAGGCCCTGGCGATGTCGGCCTGGTCGTCGTGCGGCCAGCCGAGGGCAGCGCAGATGCCGTGCTTCCACTCGATGTTGCGCGGAATCTGAGGCCAGACCGGCAGATTCAGTCGGGCCGGCTTCACCGACTGCCAGACATCCACGTAGGGATGCCCGACCACCAGGACGTGCCGGCCGTGCGGACCGCGGGCGACGGCCTCGGCGATGCGGCTCTCCTTGGATCCGGGTACCAGGTGGTCGACGAGAACACCGACGCGGCGTGTCGGACCCGGCTTGAACTCCGCCAGCAGTTCGGCGAGGTTGTCCACACCCTCGATGTACTCCACGACGACACCCTCGATGCGGAGGTCGGCGCCCCAGACCTTTTCGACGAGCTCGGCGTCGTGGCGGCCTTCCACGAAGATGCGGCTGGCCCTGGCCACCCGCGCCGGCGCATCCGCCACCGCCAGAGACCCGGACGCCGTGCGTCCCCGGCTGGCCGGGGCGGCTGCCCGGGGCGGCACCAGGACGACGGGCTCGCCGTCGACCAGGAATCCACCGCCGAGCGGGAACAGCCGGAGCTTCCCGTGCCGGTCCTCCAGGGTGACGACCTTCTTCTCGACCCTGATCACCGCACCGCAGAACCCGGTGGCGACCTCCTCGACAACCAGGTCCCGCACGGCTTCCTGCTGGGGGACGACACGGCGGCCGGCCTCCCGCCATCCGGCGGCGAGCACGTCATTGGAGTATCGGTCTTCATTCACTGGATCGACGCTAGCGGAAGTCCCGCGACGACGTGTGGGCCGCCACGGTGAGGGGTTCGAATCGATCGGCGATGAGGTTGACGACGCCTTCCGGCGAACGTTCGAGGATGCCGCGGATCATCAGGGCGGGGGATTCCCGGGCGATCCGGCGGAAGTGGGTCCAGACCCCGACGCTCACCACGACGTTGACGTTGCCGGTCTCGTCCTCCAGGTTGATGAAGGTGACACCGTTCGCCGTGGCCGGTCGCTGCCGGTGGGTGACCACACCACCGACCTCGATCCGGCGACCGTTCTCGCTGGTGGCCAGCTGGTTCGCGGCCAGCGCGCCCCTGGCGGCGAGGACCGGCCTGGCGTGTCGGATCGGATGGTCGTCGGTGGAAACCCCGGTGGCCCAGAGGTCGTAGGCCACCTGCTCGACAGGCGTCATCAGGGCCAGGAGGGGTGGTTGCACGGTCTCGAAGGAGCCGCGCAGGTGGGCGTCGGTCTCCTGGGCCGCCTCCCCGGCCGACCACAGGGCCTGTCGGCGTTCGAGGCCCAGCCCGTCGAAGGCTCCGGCGGTGGCCAGGGATTCGAGCTGTTCGGTGTTCAGCCGAGCCCGCCGGGCCAGGTCGTTCATGGACCGGAACGGCCCGAATCTGTCCCGGTCGGCGACGATCCGCTCGGCCACCGCCTGGCCGATGGAGCGCACATCGGCGAGACCGAGCCGCACGGCGAGGGCGCCGTCCCTGCGGTGGCCCCGATCATCCACGGGCAGGGTCCTGTCGTAGTCCGGCACCGCGGGTTGCTCGTGATCCAGACAGCCCGGGCGGCCCGCAGGCTCGCCCGACCCGTCGGCCAGCGCCTCGAGCAACGCGGCGGTGCCGGAGAGCTGGACATCGGGGCGCAAAACCTGCACACCGTGCCTGCGGGCGTCCGCGACCAGGGATTGCGGCGAGTAGAAGCCCATCGGCTGGGCGCGCAACAACGCGGCGAGGAAGGCGCCGGGGTAGTGCAGCTTCAGCCAGGCGCTGGCGTAAACGAGCAGGGCGAAGCTGATCGAGTGGCTCTCGGCGAAGCCGAAGTTGGCGAAGGCCTCGATCTTTTCGTAGATCTCGTCGGCCAGGTCGCCGGTGATGCCGTTGCCGGCCATGCCCTCGTACAGGGTGGCGCGCAGGGAGGAGATCTTCTCGACCCCGCGCTTGGAGCCCATCGCCCGGCGGAGCAGATCGGCGTCCTCGCCGCTGCAGCCGCCCACGGCCATGGCCATCTGCATGAGTTGCTCCTGGAACAGGGGGATACCCAGGGTGCGTTCGAGCACCGGCTCGAGCTTGGGGTGCAGGTAGCTGACCGGTTCCTGGCCGAGCTTGCGTCGGATGTACGGGTGCACGGCACCGCCCTGGATCGGGCCGGGACGGATGAGCGCGATCTCGACCACAAGGTCGTAGAAGCGGCGCGGTTGCAGGCGCGGCAGGGTCCCCATCTGGGCGCGGCTCTCCACCTGGAAGACACCGATGGAATCGGCGCGGCAGAGCATGTCGTACACCCCGGCTTCCTCCCGAGGGATGCTCCCCAGGCTCCAATCCTCGCCGAGAGCGTCCTTGACCAGGTCGAAGGTGTACTGCAGGGCGGCGAGCATGCCGAGGCCGAGCAGGTCGAACTTGACCAGGCCCATCCAGGCGCAGTCGTCTTTGTCCCACTGCAGAACCGTCCGGTTCTCCTTGCGGGCGTGTTCGATGGGGCAGACCTCGCCGACGGGTCGGTCGGTGAGCACCATGCCGCCGGAGTGGATGCCGAGGTGGCGAGGGAATCCGAGTACCTGAGACGCGAGGTCGGCGACCTGGTCGGGGATGTCGTGATCGGGGCTCGACACCGCTGAACCCCAGCGTTCCACCTGTTTGGACCAGGCATCCTGCTGTCCGGTGCTGTAGCCGAGGGCCTTGGCCATGTCGCGAACCGCGAACTTCGGCCGATAGGTGATCACGTTGGCCACCTGGGCGGCGTTGAGGCGACCGTAGCGTTCGTAGACATACTGGATCACCTCCTCCCGCCGGTCCGAGTCGAAGTCCACGTCGATGTCGGGTTCTTCTTCCCGCAGGCTGGAGAGGAACCTCTCGAAGGGCAGGCGATAGAAGATCGAGTCCACAGCGGTGATGCCGATCACGAAGCAGACCGCCGAATTCGCTGCGGACCCCCGGCCCTGGCAGAGGATGCCCGAACGCCGGGCGAACTGCACGATGTCGTGCACGATCAGGAAATAGCCCGGGAAGTCCTTTGCCTCGATTACGGCGAGCTCCTTCTCGAGGCGCTCCCGCACATTCGCGTTGTAGCCGGGGTACGCGCGTTCCGCACCGTCCCAGACCAGCTGACGCAGCCAGCTCATGGGCGTGTGCCCGTCCGGAACGTGCTGACGGGGGAGCCGGGGCCTGGCCCGGCGCAACGAGAAGGCGAGCTCGTCAGCGAGGGGCACCGTTCGGGCGACAGCCCCCGGATACCGGCTGAATCGGGCGGCCATCTCGGCGCCGCTCCGCAGGTGCTGGGTGGGCGCCGCGGGCAGCCAGCCGTCCATGTCGTCCAGGCTGCGTTGGGCGCGCACGGCGGCCAGCGCGGAGAACAGCCGGAAGTCGGCCGGCTGGGCGTAGTGCACGTTGTTGGTGGCGAGCACGGGTAGGCCTGCCCGTTCGGCCAGTGCGGCCAGCCTGTCGTTGGTCACAGAGTCCTGCGGTCGGCCGTGGTCGACCAGTTCGACGTTCACACTGTCACGGCCGAACAGGGCGATCAGGCGGTCGAGCTCCCGGGCCGCCGCCAGGTCACCATCCTGCTGCATGGCTTGGCGCACCGCGCCGGACCGAGACCCGGTCAGGATGCTCCAGTGCCCGCCGGATGCCTCGGCGAGCTCCTCGAGGTCGTAGACGGGTCGCCCCTTCTCGCCGCCGGCGAGCTGACCGTGGGTGAGCGCCGCCGCCAGCCGGTGATAGCCGTCCTGGCCCCTGGCCAGGACCACGAGGTGGCTTCCCTCTGGGTCTGGCACCCCGTTCTGCCGACGGGTCAGCCCGAGGGACAGTTCTGCGCCGAAGACGGTGCGGACGTCCGGGTAGCTCTCCGCGGTTTCGGCCAGCCGGACGGCCCCGTACAATCCGTCGTGGTCGGTGAGGGCCAGGCCGTGCAGGCCCAACGCACCGGCTTCCTCGAGGAGGTCTTCCGGAGAACTTCCGCCGTCGAGGAAGCTGAAGTTGGAGTGGGCGTGCAGCTCCGCGTAGCCGACGACAGTCTCGGCCGGCGGACGCTGCGGGGTCTGGGCCGCGTAGGGCTGGCGGTGCCTGGACCAGGCCGGGCTGTCGCCGCCGTCGGCCTCGGGGGGCGGGCCGCCGGGGCGCCGGTCAGAGAGCCGGCGCTCCAGTTCCGACCAGGGAATGGGCGGGTTATTGAATCCCATCGGGGTGGCCCGTCCTCTCTGTTCTGCTGGTCGGCCCGGGCGTGGTCTGCCCGGGCCGAGTCATGCCGGGCCTAGTCATATCGGGCCTAGTCATATCGGGCCTCGGCGCGCCAGCCGTCCTCGTCCAGTGCCAGCAGCCACGCGCCGTCGCGCTCGTCGACGATCTGCGCCCGGTGCACAGTGCGCGCGGCCGCCGAGTCCCACCAGCGTTCTCGCACCGGCCACGGGCCGGCCCAGGCCAGCACCCGACTCGGCTGGGCCCCGCTGGGGCCCTCGAGGAACCGAGGTGCCGAGAACCGCGCCGGCTCACCATCGAACGCGCCGCGGTCATCGACGCGCAGGGACCGGCCGTCGTCGGCGACGAGGGCGACCGAATGGCGTTCCCGGTACACCGTGGCGGGGAGCAGCCCGTCGAGACTTCCCGACCAGGGCCTGGCGGCACCGGCCGGACTGCCGCCTGGACTGCTGCTCAGACCACGGCCCGACGAAACGGCACCGTCATCGCCCCAGGGCACGGAAAGTTGACGGTCGGCGAGCATCCGCCCACCGCCGATGGCCGCCGTGACGACGCCCGCGTGGCCGACCAGGCCCTGCACCCGGGTGAGGGCATGGTGGATCCGCTCGTCGGGCCCCGTTCCCCACAGGCCGTCCTCGTGGTTCGCCACTGCGTCGACCCGATCGGGGGAGAAGACCACCCGGACGACGCCGGCGGCCAGGCCGGAGTCGGCCCGCCCCTCACCCTGCAACTGCCACCGCACCCTGTCGATCAGCTCGGAGGCAGAGAACCACCGGGGATGCCGCCAGGTCCGTTCGGTCAACAGACCGTCCTCGGTGCTGACCAGGATCGAGACGGCCGTGCAGACCAGGGTCTGCTCCCGCAGACCCTGCACGAAGGCGTCGGCGGTGCTGCGCAGCGCGAAGGCGAGTTGGTCGATGCGATCCAGCGCCGGTTCGAACTCCTGGCCGCGGTCGAACACCGGGGTGGGGGTACGGGGCACGACCTCCTCGTGCTCGTGCCCGGACGCCCTGGCGTGCGCCTGCGCCGCAGCAGCACCGAAACGACGATGCACGTCCAGGGCGGGCAGGGCGGCGAGCTGGCCGAGGGTGTGCACCCCGAGCCGGGCCAGCAGGGTGCCGAGCCCGGCCTCAGCCACTGCCGACACGGGTAGCGGTGCCAGGAACGCGGCGGAGGCGCCGGGCGGGACGATGTGAACCCGAGGTTCAGGCCCGACACCACCAGGACCGACCGCCCGCGCCGCCTGCTCGGCCGCAAAGGGGCCGTCGGCGATTCCGACCCTGGCCTCAGGAAGTCCGGCGGCGTGCAGGTATCCGAGCATGGCCCGCGCCGCGGCGGCCTCGCTGCCGTAGTACCGCACCGGTCCGCGGGCGCGGATCGCGCAGGTGCCGGGCCGGAGCACGGCCACACCGGGCGTGATGTCCTCCAGGCCATCCAGAATCGGGTCGAAGGCCCGCCGGTCCAGCGCGTGGTCATAGGGCAGCACGACGAGGTCTGTGCACCGGAACTGGGCCTCCCGAACGGTCAGTCCGCGCCGGACGCCCAGACGGCGCGCTTCGGGCGAACACGCGAACACCATCCCGTGCTCGATGAGAGCCAGCGGGGCGTCCTCGGGCAGACCGGTGGCCGACCGAGCGGCGAGCACCGGCCAGTCCGGGCACCACACGACGATGGTGCGTTCGCGGTTCATGACTGAGCCCGCTGCCGGATGCCGGCCCGGGCCCGGCCGCCTCGGCCGCTGTCCAGGCGCGGGCCAGCGGCTTCGCCCGGGGTGGCGACCTCCGGAAGGTGCACGAGCGTGGAACGCCGTCGCCCGGAGCCGTTCCGCCCGGAGACGTGTACCGTCACATCTCGACCTGCCAGGTAGCCGTGTCCGGCGCCCAGGCCGTCCCAGCGGGTGTCGGTGACCCGAAGTGCGGCCTCACCCTGGGGCCAGGTCCCGGCGACGATCAGGGTGCAGCCGCTCTGCCGCAGCCGCGCGGCGAGCCTGGCCGCCTCCGCGTCGCCGACCGCGCGCTGAGGATGCACGACAACGACGGGCAGCACATCCACCAGCGCCGCCGTCACGGCCAACCACTGATCGGCGGGGGAGGGAACCAGCACGATTCGCTCGAGGTCGATTCCGAACCCGATCGCCGCCTCCGCGCCGAAATCGGGCAGACCCACCACGGCGCCCCAGCCGCCGTCCACTGTCGCCGCGGCCAGCACGGCCATGATCAGGGACGTCGAGTTGTCGACCGTGTAGACAACACCCGTGCGCAGGATCCCGTCCGGAAGCAGCCCGGCGAGGACCCCGGAGACGGGCCGCCCACCGGCATCCCAGCGGTCGCGCTGCATTCCGTGGATGCGCGCCTGGAGCTCGCTGACCCGCTCGGCCGCGGAGGCGGCGGGAGCGCCGGCTGCGTGCGCTACGGAGGTCAACGGAATGGACACCCTCTAATTTTCGAACATAGATTCGATTTCGTCAACCCGTGTGGATAACCGGGTCCTCCTGCGGGGCACGGTAACCTGAGCCTATGTGTGGGCGATTCATCATTACCGATTCGGCGCCTGACCTCGCCGCCATGTTCGACATCGAGCACGAGGCCGGAGAGCTGCCGGAGCCGTCCTGGAACGTGAAACCGACCGAGCAGATCGCCATTGTGCTCGAATCGATGAAATCCGATCCGGTCGTTCGCCGGCTGGAACCGGCGCGCTGGTCGCTGGTGCCGACATTCTCTCCGGAGCTGACCGCCGCGTTCGCCACCTTTAACGCACGGGCCGAGACCGTCGCCGAGAAGCCGACATTCCGCACCGCCCTGGCCAAAACCCGGGCCATCGTGCCGGTCACCGGCTACTACGAATGGCACACCGTGGGAACCACGAAAACGCCGTACTTCGTACACTCCGAAGACGGCCTGCCACTGGCGCTGGCCGGACTGTACTCGTGGTGGCGCAATCCCGCTCTCGGTCCCGACGACCCGGCCCGATGGGTGCTGACCGCCACCATCCTCACGACAGCCGCCCAGGGCGCCCTCGCCGAGATCCACGACAGGATGCCCGTTGTGCTGCCTGAAGAGTGCTGGGACCGCTGGTTGGACCCGCACGCCGATGGCGATCAGGCCCTCGTCGACGCGGCGGTAGAGGCCTCCTCGGATGCGGCTGCCGGGTTGGCGTTTTATCAGGTGGCGCCGGTCTCCGGTGATGCGCCGGACCTCATCGACCCGCTCGGCCCGGAGCGTGAGGTCGGGTACAGCGCCTGACCGGCCCGCAGCTCCACGCCGTGCCCGGCGAACTAGTACTCTCGAAATGAGCCCGGATATGCTTTCGCGGCACCGTTGAGAGGAACATTCCATGCCCATTCTTACCTTCGTCGTCGCGATGGCCGTTTTCGTCCTGGGCCTGTGGCTGTTCGGCTTGGCCTTCACCGTGACCGCCTGGCAGGGCGCGATCTTCTTCGCCGGCATCCTGGCCGTCAGCGCGGCCGTCGCCATCCCGATGCGGGCACTGCGCAACTAGCCCGCCCGATGATGCCGGGCCGGCACCCGGCCCGACCAGCCCAGCCCAGCCACGAGGAACCCATGCGCGCCGAACAGCTCACCGACCCGATCACCTTTCACGGTGAGGGTCCGGTCTTCGCACAGTCCTGGGGCGGACTGCGCCTCGTCGACCTGTTCGCCGGTGACGTTCTGTCCCTGGCCGCCGACGGCACGGTCACCCGGCGGCACGTGGACAGCATCGCCGCGGCCCTGCGACCGCGCGTGGGCGGCGGTGCGGTCATCGCCCTCGAACGCGGTTTCGCCCTCGAGGACGCCGACGGCACCCTGACCCGACTGCCGGAGGTCTGGGCGGATCCGAGCGTGCGGATGAACGACGGGGGCGCCGCTCCGGACGGCTCGTTCTACTGCGGTTCGATGGCGTATGACCAGCGCACCGGCGCCGGATCGCTCTACCGGCTCGCACCGGACGGCTCCGTGGAGCTGGCCCTGGCCGGTGTGACGATCTCCAACGGTCTCGCCTGGAGCCCGGACGGCTCGTTGGCCTACTACAACGACACCCCGACCGGCCGGATCGGGGTCTTCGATTGGACCCCGGAGACCGGACTGACCGGGCTGCGCCCCTTCGCCGACATCCCCTCCGCCGACGGCTACCCCGACGGCCTCACCGTGGACAGCGAGGGCGGCGTCTGGGTCGCGCTGTACGCCGGTGGGGCGGTGCGCCGCTACTCGCCGGAGGGCACCCTGGACGAGGTCATCGAGGTGGCCGCGCAGCGGGTCACGGCGTGCACCTTCGGCGGCGACGACCTTCGCCGGCTGTACATCACCACGTCCCGCGAAGGTCTCGCCCCCGAAGAGGACCCGCTGGCCGGCTCGGTCTTCACGGTGACCCCCGGGGTCGCGGGACTGGCGGAAGCGCCCTTCGCCGGTTAGCGGCCCGGCACGGCGCCGCGGCCACGGCTCAGAGGCCGGCCACGAGGTTGATCAGTGTTGCCAGGATGATCGAGCCGAACAGGAACGACATCAGCGCGTGCCGCAAGGCCACCGCACGAATGGTCGACGACGTCAGTGACGTGTCCGATACCTGGAAGGTCATCCCCACTGTGAAGGACAGGTACGCGAAGTCCGCGTACCTGGGCGGCTCCAGCTGGTTGAAATCGACGCCGCCGTCATCATCCGCGTAGTAGAGCGAGGCGTACCGCAGGGCGAACAGGGTGTGCACGAGCACCCAGGACAGCGCGACGACGACCAGCGCCAGCGCGGCGAGCAGGCCCTGGCCCGCCCCCTCAGCGGCGCGTGCCTGCACCAGCACAATGAGGATGCTGCCGAGGCTGGCCAGACTCGCCAGGATCAACAACAGGTCGGTGATGCCCCGCGACGGGTCTTCCCTGGTGGCGTGGGCTGCCGTGGTGGCGGCGTCCAGCGGAGCGACGCTGACCCACACCCAGCCGATGTAGAGCACAGCCGCGACCGCCCAGCCGATCGCCGGCGCCAGCAACCAGTTGCCCAGCAGGCCAGACGCCAGACCCGCGAGGATGCCGACGGTCACCATGACGATGAACCGGGTGCTCGATCGGTGCACCCGGGGAACCGGAGTTGAGGTCTTCACTCGCTGATCGTTGCACAAATCGATCGCTGCGCGGGCGCCACACGGTGTCGGCGGGATACCAGCAACGCTGGCTAGGCTGGGAGACGTACGACCCAACCCGTTCCAGGCCGAAAGAGACCGCCCGAATGTCAGAGAGTCCGGCCGCAGCCAGCCCCTACGAGGTGCTCGGCGTGAGCCCGTCGGTGACCGACGAAGAGCTGCGACGCGCGTACCGCCTCAAGCTGCGGCAATCCCACCCTGATGTCGGCGGCAGTGCGGCGTCCTTCCACGCCGTGCAGATCGCCTGGGAACGCATCGGAAGCCCGGAGTCCCGGGCCGCCTACGACGGGGCCCGCTATCCGGAGACCGCATACTCCGGCGCGAGCACCGCGTCACGCCCGTCAAGCAGGCCCACCTCGACCGGGATGAAGGCCAGGATGCACGGGCACCCCGGCGGCCACTCCCGCCAGCGTTATCTCGCGATGCTGCGGGAATGGGCCGGTCGCGGCACCGTCATCGATGACCCGTACGCCCCCGATCTGGTGCGATCGGCGCCACGGGAGATCCGACACCGGCTGGCCAAGGCCCTCGCCGAGGAAAGCACAGCCCAGCTGATCTCGGGCCTGGGCATCGGCTACACCGCCTGGCACGACATCGCCACCCGCGAGGACGTCGAGAAGATCGACCACGTCGTTCTCGGCCCGGCCGGACTATTCGCCATCCTCTCGGAGGACTGGGGGACGCCCGTTCAACTCAAGCGCGGCGAACTCGTCGGCGATGGCCTGGCGCCAGGCGAGGAGCCGCTGGACGAGTTCGCGTCCGCGGCACGCATCCTCGCCAAGTCCCTACGGGTGCGCTTCACCGCGCTGGTCGTGGTAGTGCCTGATCAGCTCGTGGCAGAACCCGTGTCGCTGCCGAGCCGGGGCAGGCGGCCGATGGTGGTCGTGATCCCGCGGTCCCGCCTGGTCGGGGTGCTGCGTGACGGCATCGCCGGGATGGAACGGGGCAGCTTCGAGAAGGTGTTCGAGCTGCGCAGCACCCTGCAGAACGGCATCCGCTTCGTCGAAGACTAGGCGGGCGCGGCCGCGCCGAGACCGAGCTTCTGCACCCAGTAGCCCAGAAATGCGGCGCCGGCCTCATCGTGGATGAGGTCGCCCTCCACGATCACCGGGTACGGCCGTTCCAGGATGCCGTCGGCCGGGCGCACGTCCACGTGTGCCACCTCGTAGCCGGCGGCGTGCAGGTGGTCGGCCATGAGGTAGTCGCTGCGGGAATCGCCCACCGAGCGCCACAGCCGGGGGAGCGGTCCGCCCTCGGCGAAGAAGGCCAGGGCTCGCTTGGCGGCGTGGTCCTTGTCAAGGTCGACCGATTCGATGTCGGTGGAAATGATGGTGGTGTCGATGCGGAACGGGACCGTTCCCTCGGCGTCGGGGGAAACCCTGTCGCCGAAGCGCACGCCCAGTCCGTGGTCGATCATGATCGTGTACGCGGCGTCCTCGAACGACGCTTGAGCGGCGTGGTAGGCAGCCCGGTCGACATCCGTGCGTTGTTCAACGGAGACCATGGCGAGCTTGGTCTCGTCGAAGAACATGGTGTCGGCGTAGTCGGCGGCGACCAGCTCGCGGATGCGGCTCACGACGGGGTCAGGCAGGGCGACGCTGGCGTCGACGACGACCTCGCCCATGCCGGTCTGGGTGATCGGGAACCACACGGCGCCCTTCTCGCAGACCCCGTACATGCGCATCTCGCGCGGCAGGCCCGCGGCGACCAGTGGGGCCACCACCTGCTCACTGATGAACTGCGCCGACCGACCGGTGATGAAACCGATGGGTACGTTCGCGCCGGCCAGGGTGATGAGGTCGGTGATGATGCTCGGTGTGGCGATGGTGCGGGTGTCCGGGCTGGCGATCGGACCATCCACATCGAGCAGCAGGCCGAGCGGGGAAACAGTTTCAGGCATGCTTCATTGAACCAGTTCCCGCCCCGGGGCGTTGGCGCCCGTTGCAGCACCTATCGTTGAACCTGATGATTACCAGACGAGAAGCAGCGCTCCGCCTCGACATTCCCCTCGAGATGGCGCAGCGCCACGACCTTCCCAGCCGCATGACCGAAGCCCAGCTCGCCGAGATCGAGAAGAACCCGCCGGCCTGGCTCGTGCAGTCCCGTGCGAACCGCACCGGCAAGAAGCCCGTCTGGATCGAACTCACCTGCAGCGTGTGCGGGTTCACCGAGGCGGCGCGGCCGAAGAAATGGTGGCCGACGTTCACCTACCTCAGCTGCGACCACCACGGTTACGACGAGCTCCCGGCCGCCGCGGCCGGCCTCAGCCGCCGCGAAGTCGACGGCATCGGCAGCCGGTTCATCGGCATCGTCGACGCATCCGAGCAGGGGGAGCAGGACTCATGAGCCTGATCCGGCTGAACGACGTCACCGTGCGTTTCGAAAACACCCAGGTGCTCCGCGAGACCTTCTTCAGGCTTGAGCCGGGCGACAGGGTCGGCATGATCGGCCGGAACGGGTCGGGCAAAACCACCCTCATCAAGCTGATCCTCGGTCAGGTGACGCCGGACACCGGTACCGTCACCGTCGACGACGGCGTGAAGATCGGCTACTTCTCCCAGTTCTCCGAGCTGAACGGCGAGTCCACCATCACCGAGGTCCTCGACGCCCTGTTCGTGGAGATCAAGGCCGTCGAGGCCGAACTCGCCTCCATCGACGTTGCCATCGCCGCCGACTCCTCGGCCAGCGCCGAGCTCGACAGGCTGATCCACCGCCAGTCCGAACTGTTCGAGGACATGGACCGGCTGGACGGCTGGGACTACCCGCGCCGGATCGACGCTGCCCTGACCATCCTCGGCTTCGACGAAGCGCACCGCAGCTGTGCGATCGACGAACTCTCCGGCGGCTGGCGCAACCGCGCGGCCCTGGCGAAGATCCTGCTCGAGGCACCGGACGTGCTCCTGCTCGACGAGCCCACCAACTACCTCGACGTGGCCGGCGTGGAGTGGCTGGAGGGCTGGTTCCGCGACTTCAAGGGCGCCGCCGTGATCGTGTCGCACGACCGCACCTTCCTCGACGCCGTCGTCACCCGCATCATCGAGTTGGAGAACTTCCACCTACACGAGTACCCGGGCAACTTCGGCGAGTACGTGGTTCAGAAGCAGTTCCGGCTGAAGACCCTCGAGCAGCAGTTTGTGCACGAGTCCGAACTGCTCGCTTTCGAATCCGAAGGCATCGCCGACCGGCGCGAGGCCCAGAAGAACGCCAGCCGCAAGCTCGGCAGCCAGCTGGCCACCATCAAGAAGTCCCGCACGCCGCGGCCGGTCGACAAGATCATCACCGAAATCTACGGCGGTCTGCACGTGAAGGATGTGCTCTGCCGGGTGGAGATGCTCAGCAAGGCCTACGGCGAGAAGGTGCTCTTCAACGACCTGAGCTTCGAAATCCGCCGCGGCAACCGCATCGTGGTGCTCGGTGCCAATGGCAGCGGCAAGACCACCCTGCTCCGGGTGCTCACGGGTGAGGAATCCGCGGATCACGGCGAGGTCGACTGGGCGAAGGGCGCCGGGATGGTGTCGTACAACCAGGTACTCGCCGAACTGGACGACACCGACACCGTCAGCCACGCGGTCAACGCGCTCGAAGGCAGCCTGGCGTTCACGGCGACCCGCAAGTCGGTGAACCGGTTCCTGACCATGTTCCAGTTCTCCGAGGCCGACCTCAAGCAGAAGATCGGCAACCTCTCCGGCGGCCAGAAAGCCCGGGTGGCCATGGCCCAGTGCCTGCTCTCCGGTGCGTCGGTGCTGCTCCTGGACGAGCCAACCAACCACCTGGATATGTCCAGCACCCAGGTGATGGAGCGGGCCCTGTTGCACTTCCCCGGCGCCGTGGTCGTGGTCAGCCACGACAGGTTCTTCACCGACAAGATCGCCAACCGTCGGCTGATCTTCGGACAGCTCGGTGCCGACCCCGGCGAGGTCGAGGTCGCCGTCGCCTGACCGCCTGACCGCCTGCCGGCGCGGCCCGCGGGTGTGGGGCTGCTCTTGCGACCCCTCAGGATCGCTAGGGGCCGGCGAGGGTGCCGTCCGGGAGGGCCTCACGTATCGACCCGGGACCGGTGCCCAGGTAGAGCGGCCAGATCACCTCGGCGCTGCCCGGTAGTTGCCAGACCAGACCCTCGAGCGCGGATGCCTGGTACAGCGGCTGGCCGGCGGGCCGCCCGGCGCCGGGCTCCTGGATTTCCGTGTACTCGGAGGCCGGGTCCTCGTCGACGTAGCTGCGGGCGCCATCCCAGGCCGGCTCCAGATAAGCGACGATGGCCGTTCCGGCCGGCACAATCCGCGAGCACTCGTCCGGGCCGGCCGAAGCGAATTCGATGTACACGCTGCCGTTAACGGCCGGGTCCAGTGTCCCGTGCACAACCGTGACGTTCGACACGACGATCACCGCGCTTCGCGTCGTCGATGTCTCCTTCGATGCGGTGTAGGTGCTGTCGCGGCCCGCCTGGATCCGAGCGATCTCGCCCATGATCACCACGGTGCTGTCCCGGGCCAGCACCGCCAGTGACTCGATCGGGTCGTAGTCCACGATCCCCGGTGAGCCGCACGCGGTGAAGACCTCGTCAGCGCTGGGCCCGGCCGGCGCCGACTCCATGGTCGGGCCGGCGGCGGACGGAGCCGTGGCGTCGCCGTGGCCGCATCCGGTGATCAGCACACCGACGCACGCAACGGCGACGCACAGCTGCCAGGCCCGTGCGCGGGCTGTTCGGTAGACGTCCATACTCACTAGTATCCGGCCGGCCGCAACTGGTTCCCCTACAGGGTCGCGCGCACCTGCACTGTTGCGCCGGCGGGCGCGTACGGAACCGTGCGCCCCTCGATGGCAACACCGTCGACCTCGAGGCTGGCGCGGGAGCCTTCACGGCCCGAGTTGGCCACGGTGATGACGTACGTCGCACCGCGGGCCTGCCGGGTCACGGTGAACTCCGCGACGTCCGGTCCGATCTGCGGGTCGACCACGAGACCGTCGTAGTCGGTGCGCACGCCCAGGAGGTACTGGGAAACGGTCACGAAGTTCCACGCCGCCGTGCCGGTCAGCCAGGAGTTCTTGGCCTCGCCGTGCCTGGAGGCCTCCTTGCCGGCGATCATCTGGGCGTACACGTAGGGCTCGGTGCGGTGCACCTCGGAGATGTCTTCCCGGTACGCGGGGGTGATCTTCCGGTAGTGGTCGAACGCCTTCGCGCCGCGGCCGATCACGGTCTCGCCGATGATCACCCACGGGTTGTTGTGGCAGAAGATGCCACCGTTCTCCTTGTAGCCCGGGGGATACGTCGAGACCTCGCCCAGTTCGATGCGGTAGCTCTTGTACGCCGGGTACTGCAGCACCAGGCCGTGCTCGGAGCCGAGCAGCCGGTCCACGGAATCGAGGGCACGGAACGCGGGACTGGTCTTGACCGGGGTGCCGTCGCTGTTGTGCTCGACGCCGACGCCGGCGAGGACCGCGAAGCCCTGCGGCTCGATCCAGATCTGACCCTCGGTATCCTCGGCCGTGCCGACCTTGTTGCCGTAGAAGTCGTAGGCACGCAGGAACCAGTCGCCGTCCCAGCCGTGCGTCAACAGCGCCTGGCTCATGTCGGCGGCGGCCTTGCGGGCCTTGTTCGCCTGCACGGTGTCCCCACCGCGTTCGGCTATGGTGGCGTACTGGCCCGCGGCGAGCACGAACTGCGCGGCGATGAAGGTGGACTCCGCGACCCCGCCGGCCTGGTTCTCGGTGGTCTGGAACGACTCGCCCGGCGTTGTCGAGAAGCAGTTCAGGTTCAGGCAGTCGTTCCAGTCGGCGCGCCCGATCAGCGGCAGCCCGTGCGGACCGAGGTTGTTCAGGGTGAACTCAAACGACCGGGTCAGGTGGGTGTACAGGGTCTCGGCGAGAGCGTCGTTGTTGTCGAACGGCACCACCTCGTCGAGGATCGTGTAGTCGCCGGTCTCCTTGAGGTAGCCGTCCACCCCGATGATCAGCCAGGCCGGGTCGTCGTTGAAGCCGGACCCGAGTTCGTTGTTGCCCCGCTTGGTGAGGGGCTGGTACTGGTGGTACGCCGACCCGTCCGGCAGCTGGGTCGCGGCGATGTCCAGGATGCGTTCGCGAGCGCGGTCCGGGATCAGGTGCACAAAACCGAGCAGGTCCTGGGTCGAGTCCCGGAAGCCCATGCCGCGACCGATGCCGGTCTCGAAGTACGACGCCGAGCGGCTCATGTTGAAGGTCACCATGCACTGGTACTGGTTCCAGATGTTTACCATCCGGTTGAGCTTGTCGTCGGGCGAGGTCACCGTGTACGCGGAAAGCAGGTCCGTCCAGTAGACCCCGAGGGCGTCGAAGGCGGCATCCGCGGCCTCGGTGGTGGACAGACGCGCGAGGAGGGCCTGGGCCCGGGTCTTGTTGATGACCTGCTTGGCGTCGTCGGCCCACTTCTCCTCGCCGGTCTCGGCGTTGTTCTCGACGTAGCCGAGAACGAAGACCAGGTCACGGCTTTCCCCGGGCTGCAGGGTCGAGTCGACCTGGTGGGAGCCGATCGGGTACCAGCCGGAGGCCATCGAATTCGCCGCGGCGCCGGAGTGCGGGACCTTGGCCTCCGCGAGGGTTTCGTAGAGTCCGACGAAGGTTTCGCGGTCGGTGTCGAAGCCGGCGATCTCGGCGTTCACGCCGTACACGGCGTAGTGGTCGCGGCGCTCCCGGTATTCGGTCTTGTGGTAGATCGCGCTGCCGTCGACCTCGACCTCGCCGATGGAAAGGTTGCGCTGGTAGTTGGTCTGGTCGTCCTGGGCGTTCCACAGGCAGAACTCCAGGTAGGAGAACAGGGAGAAGGTCTTGACCGCATCCGACGTGTTGGTGATCGTGACCTTCTGCACCTCCGCCGTCTCACCGAGTGGAACGAAGTACAGCGTGGAGACCCGCAGGCCGCCGCGTTCGCCGGTGATGCGGGTGTAACCCATGCCGTGCCGGGTTTCGAAGAAATCGAGGTCCTTCTTCATCGGCAGCCAGCTGGACGTCCAGACGTCGTCGCCGTCCTTGATGAAGAAGTAGCGTCCACCGGAGTCGGTGGGCACGTCGTTGTAGCGGTAGCGGGTCAGGCGACGCATCTTGGCGTCCTTGTAGAAGGTGTACCCGCCCGCCGTGTGGGAGACCAGCGAGAAGAAGTCCTCACTGCCGAGATAGTTGATCCACGGGTAGGGAGTCAACGGGGTCTCGATGACATATTCCCTGGCTTCATCGTCGAAGTGGCCGAACTTCATGCGTGCACCTTTTCGGTTCAAGGGACCGGGTGTCGCGGGGAATTCATCGTTCTGAATCCGCCGGCGCAGCCGGGCCTGGTCTCTGTGAGAGCGCTCTCACGAGCGCCTGGGATGACTCTAGCATCAGGACCGCGGAGCCACCACACGCTAGGGGAGTCGTGCCGCTGGCGTGCGGGGGTGGATAGGGTTCAGCAGATAGAGGCGTGCGCCTCGCAGGTCAACACCGGCGCCATTCACTGAAATCGAGAACATGTTCCGTATCGAGAGAGCTGCTAGCGCGAGTGATCACAAGATCATTGACGACGAGCGGGGCGTGTGGATACAGTTCCTGGGCTCCCGGGGGCTATCCCGTGGCCACGTGTTCAAGCTGGTCGTCGGGGAGACGGTTATTCCGTTTGAAACCGAACGCGACTACATCGAAGATGCGGACGGTGCCGCGCACCAACTGACTCGGTTCGTCGCTTTCGGGCTCTCTCCGGCCGCCGGATTGAGGGGTGTAGCGCCGTACGTGATCACGTCTCCTGTCGAGCGGCGCACGTACAAGCTTTTGGCCACCGAAGCTCTTCTGGTTTTCGGTGATATTTACGATGGTGATTCCAGACCGGAGGGCTTTGCCCGGGTCGAACTCGACGGGGTGATTTACACGCTGGCGAGCTTCGGGCACCCATCCGGATCGACGTCCCACTGATCCAGTCAACCTTTACCGGGGCACCCTGGAGAACCTGTTGACGCGCGTTAACGAGACAGGGCCGGATCCTAAGATCCGGCCCGTGAACTGTCTCAACCAGTTCCCGTTGATCGTTGTCTTACCAACAATCTCCGTGTCCGAGGGGGGACTTGAACCCCCACGCCCTATACGGGCACTAGCACCTCAAGCTAGCGCGTCTGCCATTTCCGCCACCCGGACTGGATGTTTTGGCCGCAGTTATGTTTTGCTGCCGGGGAATAACTTAGCACGGATCCAAACCACTTCCGGACACCGGTGGGTTCCACGCCCGGTAGCGTGAACTGCATGACAGCCCCCGCCACCAGCCCCGCTTCGGCCAATGCTCTCGACCTCACCACCGAGATCGCCCGCGACCTCATCAGGTTCGACACGACGAACTATGGCGAGGGGCGCTCCAACGGCGAGACGGATGCCGCGGAGTACGTCGCCGAGAAGCTGCGCGCCCTTGGCCTGGCGCCGGAGCTGTTCGATTCGGAGCCGGGTCGCACCAGCGTGGTCGCCCGGGTACCCGGCCGCGACCGCAGCAAGGGCGCACTGGTCGTACACGGCCACCTCGATGTGGTGCCCGCCGACCCGGCGAACTGGTCGGTGGATCCGTTCGGCGGCGAGATCAAGGACGGCATGCTGTGGGGGCGCGGCGCCGTCGACATGAAGAACATGGACGCAATGATCCTGGCGTCCCTCACGGATGTGCTCGACCAGGGTGGCCAGCCAGAGCGGGACCTCGTCATCGCGTTCTTCGCCGATGAGGAGGCCGGGGGAGTGTACGGCTCGCACCACCTCGTCGACACCCGCCCGGACCTGTTCGCGGGAGCGACCGAGGCCATCAGCGAGGTCGGCGGCTACTCGATCAGCATCGGCGGCCAGCGGGCCTACCTGCTCCAAACCGGTGAGAAGGCTCTCATCTGGCTCAAGCTCGTGGCGCACGGCCCGGCCGGCCACGGTTCCCGGCTGGTCACGGACAACGCCATCACCCGGCTCGCCGAGGCCGTCGCCAAGGTGGGGCGGCGGCAGTGGCCGATCCGCCTGACGAACACCACCCGGCAGTTGCTTTCGGAGATCGCCCGGATCCTCGGTGTGGAGCCGCAGTCCATGGGTCCGGACGAGCTGGCCCTGGCGACGGGCACAGCATCCGGATTCATCCAGGCGAGCCTGCGCACCACCATGAACCCGACGGTGTTGCAAGCCGGCTACAAGCACAATGTCATCCCCGATCGCGCCGAGGCCCTCATCGACGTGCGTTCCCTGCCCGGCGAGGAAGACGCCGTGCTGGCCGAACTGGCCGAGCTGGTCGGCCCGGACATCGAAATCGTGGTGATGCACCAGGACGTGGGGCTGGAGACCGAGTTCGCCGGCCCGCTGATCGACCGGATCGTCCAGACCCTCGGCACCCACGACCCGGGCGCTCCGGTGCTCCCGTACCTCATGCCTGCCGGCACCGACAACAAGGCGTTGAGCAAACTGGGCATCAAAGGATACGGCTTCGCCCCGCTGAAACTCCCAGCCGATTTGGATTTTCCGGCGCTGTTCCACGGCGTTGATGAGCGTGTGCCACTGGACGCATTAGTGTTTGGCAGGACGGTTTTGACCGATCTGCTGACGACGTACTAGCCCGCTGAAGCGCTAGCGGCCAGCACACCGCACAAGCGAAACGAGTATCACGTGGACTTCCTCAACGCGGTCATCCTGGGCCTGGTCCAGGGCTTGACCGAATTCCTGCCGGTCTCCTC
Organism: Cryobacterium zongtaii; assembly: GCF_002909375.1. Taxonomy (GTDB): domain Bacteria; phylum Actinomycetota; class Actinomycetes; order Actinomycetales; family Microbacteriaceae; genus Cryobacterium; species Cryobacterium zongtaii. Next base: position 118,288 of record NZ_PPXD01000007.1, on the reverse strand, counting down.
CAGCGCCCACATCAGCATCGTGGGTCAGTTCCTCGGCACCGGTGAGGACCCCGGCGCCCGGTTCACGGCGATCACCCAGATCGGCACCGAGGCGGCCGTGGTGATCTTCTTCTGGCGCGACATCGTGCGCATTATCGGCCAATGGGCGAAGTCCCTGGTCGGCAAGGTACCGCGCAGCGACGCGGATGCCCGGATGGGCTGGCTGATCATCCTCGGCACCCTGCCCATCGTCATCCTGGGCCTGCTCTTCCAGGACCAGATCGAAACCAGCCTGCGCAACCTATGGGTCACCGCGATCATGCTCATCGCGTTCGGCGTGCTCCTGGGTGTCGCCGACTATGTCGGTGCCAAGCGCCGCAAACTGGACGACCTCACCGTCGGGCACGGCGTCATCTTCGGTTTCGCCCAGGCGCTGGCGCTCATCCCCGGGGTCTCGCGTTCCGGCGGCACCATCACGGCCGGCCTGTTCCTCGGCTACGAGCGGGCCGCCGCCGCCCGATACGCGTTCCTGCTCGCGATCCCCGCCGTTCTCGGCAGTGGCTTCTACCAGGTCTACAAGTCCATCAAGGAACCCTGCGTCGTGGCCGCCGCGAACTGCACGCCCGAACTGTTCGGCCCGCTGGAAACCCTCGTCGCCACCGTCGTGGCGTTCGTCGTGGCGCTGTTCGTAATCGGCTTCTTCATGAACTACATCTCCAAGCGCAGTTTCATGCCGTTCGTGGTCTACCGCATTGCGCTGGGCATCGTCGTGATGATCCTGCTGGGCACGAACACCATCACGGCGTAGTTAGGCTGGAAGTATGCGCGCCTGGTCACACCCCGTCATCCCGTCGATTCCGGGACTCTCACAGGCCCCGCGCCTGCACGACACCGCGACGGACTCGATCGTCGAAGCCAAACCGACCGACGTGGCCAGGCTGTACGTCTGCGGCATCACGCCCTACGACGCCACCCACCTCGGCCACGCGGCCACCTACCTCGCCTTCGACACGCTGCAGCGGGTGTGGCGTGACGGCGGTTACCGGGTGCACTACGCCCAGAACGTGACCGACGTCGACGACCCGCTGCTGGAACGTGCCACCGCGACCGGCGTCGACTGGCGTGACCTCGCCGTGGAGCAGACCGACCTGTTCCGGGCCGATATGGAGTCCCTGGGCATCATCCCGCCCGACGATTTTGTGGCCGTGACCGACGTCATCGACGACATCAGCGCCGCGGTGCTGGCACTGCGCCAGTCCGCGCTGGCCTACAAGGTGCCGACACCGGATGCGCTGCCCACGCCCGACGGACCCGGCGCCGACCTGTACTTCGACATCCGGGCGGCCGAGCGCCAGGCGCCGTGGGCCCTCGGCGAGGAGAGCAACCTCGATCAGAGCACCATGCTCACCCTGTTCGCCGAGCGCGGCGGAGACCCCGACCGGGCCGGAAAGCGCGACAGGCTCGACCCGCTGCTCTGGCGCGCCGCCCGCGCGGGAGAGCCCTCCTGGGAGTCACCCGTGGGGGCCGGCCGCCCCGGCTGGCACATCGAGTGTTCGGTCATCGCCCTCGCCGAGCTCGGCACCGACTTCACCGTGCAGGGCGGCGGGAGCGACCTGATCTTCCCGCACCACGACATGAGCGCCGGCCACGCCGCCGCGCTGTCCGGGCATCCGCTGGCCCAGGTGTACAGCCACACCGGCATGGTCGCCTACCAGGGCGAGAAGATGAGCAAGTCGCTGGGCAACCTGGTTCTCGTCTCCCGCCTTCGGGCCGGCGGCACCGACCCACGCGCCATCCGCCTGGCCCTGCTCGCTCAGCACTACCGCACCGACTGGGAGTGGACCGCGCAGCAGCTGGTTGATGCAGAGGCTCGCCTGGCGGCGTGGACGTCGGCCTTCGGCCCCGTCGACCCCGTTGACTCCGCGGCCGGCGCTGCAGTCTCGGCGTTCGAGAGCGCTGCGGCGGTTGTCGAGCGGATGCGCGCCGCGCTGGTCGACGATCTCGACACCCGGGGTGCCCTGGACGCTGTGGACGCTGCTGTGGCGGCCGGCGTGGACGACCGTGCCCTCGTCGCCGCGGCGATCGACGCGCTCCTGGGCGTCAAGCTCTAGCCCACCCTGGCTGGTCCACCTTAGGGCTGGCGGGGCTCCGGGCCCTGACGGCCGTCGGCCCAGCCGTCCCGGCCGCCGTCTCCGCGTTTGCGCAGGTACTTCTCGAACTCCTGGGCGATCGCCTCTCCGCTGGCCTCCGGTGAGTCGACGGTGTCCCTGGCCTGCTCGAGCTGACCGATGTACGCTGCCATCTCCTCGTCCTCGGCGGCGAGGGCGTCGATGCCCGTCTCCCACTCGGAGGCGTCGGTAACCAGGTCGCCGCGGGGGATCACAACGTCGATGATCTCCTCGAGCTTGTCGATCAGGGCGAGCATGGCCTTGGGCGACGGAGCGTTGTGCACGTAGTGCGGCACGGATGCCCAGATCGACAGGCTCGGGATACCCACGGTCTCGGCCGCCGAGGCCAGCACGCTGAGGATGCCCACGGGCCCCTCGTAGCTGCTGCGCTCGATCTGCAACTCGGCACGCACCTCGGGATTGTCGCTCGAGACGAAGATCGAGATCGGCCGGGTGTGCGGCACGTCCGCCAGCATCGCGCCGAGGAAAACGATCCCGCTCACATCCGCGGCGAGCACGGAGTCCAGGATCTCCGCCGTGAAGCTCTTCCAGCTGCGCGAGGGCTCCGTTCCGACCAGCAGGTAGATGTTTCCGGCGTTGGTGCCGCTGACCTTGAGCTGGGCGTCTTCGGCCAACGGAACCCCGCTGGCCCCGGGAACGACGGGACCGTACATGACCGCACTCGGCCACTCGATGACCCGGTGGCCGTCCTCATTGGTGGAGATGCTGGGGCGGTTGAACTGGTAGTCGAAGTAGAGTTCGGGGTCGATCCGCTTGACCTCTTCGACATCGAGGAGCTCTTTCAGCGTGCTGACGGCGCCCGTTGCGGCTTCACCCGCATCGTTCCACCCTTCGAAGGCGACCACCAGGAGACGTCCGCTGAGGAACCCATTGCCGTCTGTCACTTGAGTGAAACCTCGTGTATTCCGGCCACCACGACTGGGTGGCCTCCTTCAAGGATAGGCCGTGCCCCCTAAACTTGAACCCCGTGACACTGATCCCCGCATTCTCGTCCCCACCCGCCGCCGTTCTCTGGGACATGGACGGCACCCTGGTCGACACCGAACCGTACTGGATGCGAGCCGAACACGAGCTCGTGGAGTCCTTCGGCGGCGTCTGGACGCACGCAGACGCCATGCTCCTGGTGGGCTCCGGCCTGCTCGGCTCCGCCGCCATCCTGCAGAACCGCGGGGTGAACCTCGCCGCTGCGGCCATCGTCGAGGTGCTCACCACCCGGGTTCAGGAGCAGCTCGGTTCCGCCGGCATCCCGTGGCGCCCCGGGGCCCACGAGTTGCTCACCGAGCTGCACGGCGCCGGGATGCCGATGGCCCTGGTGACAATGTCCGAACACAGGATGGCCCGCCAGATCGCCGACCTCGTCGGCTTCGACGCCTTCGCCACCATCGTCTCCGGCGACATGGTGCAGCAGAGCAAGCCGCACCCCGAGGCCTACCTCACCGCTGCGGGCATCCTCGGCGTCGACCCCAGGCACTCCGTCGCGATCGAGGACTCCCTGCCCGGCGTCGCAGCGGCCGTCGCCTCCGGCGCCGTCGTCGTTGCGGTTCCGCACATGGTTCCCCTCGAGGAGAGCGAGCACTACACGCTGGTGCAGAGCCTGACCGGCAGCTCACTGGCGACCCTGACCAAGCTCTACCTGAACCGACGATCTTCCCCATCCACCCGCACCGTTACCCACACCGAGGACGCAACACGCGCATGAGCGACAACCAGGTCATCCAGAACAGCGGTCCGTTCCGCGCCGGCGACAGAGTGCAGCTCACCGGCCCCAAGGGCAAGCTGAACACCATCACCCTCGAACCGGGCAAGACGTTCCACACCCACCGGGGCATCCTCGAGCACAACGACATCATCGGCCTGCCCGACGCGTCCGTCGTCACCAACAACGTGGGCGTCGAACACCTCGCGTTGCGTCCGCTGCTCATCGACTTCGTCATGAGCATGCCCCGCGGCGCGGCCATCATCTACCCCAAGGATGCCGCCCAGATCCTCGCCCAGGCCGACATCTTCCCCGGCGCCACGGTGGTCGAGGCCGGCGTCGGCTCCGGGGCGCTGTCCCTCTGGCTGCTCCGCGCCATCGGCCCGGCCGGCACCCTGGCCTCCTTCGAACGCCGGGAGGAATTCTCCGACGTGGCCCGCGCCAACGTCGCCACCTTCCTCGGCAGCGACCCGCAGAACTGGTCCATCACGCTCGGCGACCTCGCCGACACGCTGCCGGAGACCATGCCGGCCCAGTCGGTCGACAGGGTCGTGCTCGACATGCTCGCCCCGTGGGAGTGCATCGATGTCGTCTCCGACGCGCTCAAGCCCGGGGGAGTGCTGCTCTGCTACGTGGCCACCGTCACCCAGCTGTCCCGCGTCGCGGAGGCCATCCGCGCCACCGGCAACTACACCAACCCCGATTCACACGAGACGATGGTGCGCGGCTGGCACGTGGAAGGCCTCGCGGTTCGCCCCGACCACCGGATGATCGGTCACACCGGTTTCCTCATCACCGCCCGCCGTCTCGCACCGGACACGATCCTGCCCGAGCTCAAGCGTCGCCCTTCAAAAACCGACTTCAGCGACGCCGACGTCGAGCTGTGGACCCCGGGCGCCCTGGGTGAGAGGTCCGTCAGCGCCAAGGTGATGCGCAAGCGCAACCGCACCGCCGAGAACGGCGCGGCGCTCTCCAAGGCTCGGGACCTCGACGCCGGATAGGATGGGCTTCGGCCTGCCGCCCGCACCAGCGGTTTCGGCCAGCATTCACCCCGAAAGTCACTCGACGGCATCATGCTGCCGCCTCCCCGTATCGAAATGAGGACCCGTGCGTAAAGTTCCCGCACTTATCGCAACCGCCGGCCTGGTGCTCGCGACCCTGACCGCCTGTAGCGCCGGCCCCGACAATGCCGACTGCACGGCTCCGGTGTCCTCCGGCGACGCGTCCAAGCTGGTGGAGGTGACCGGCAAGTTCGGTTCGTCCCCCACCGTCGACTTCCCGACCCCGCTGAAGACCGAGACCACTCAGCGCAGCGAGATCATCGACGGCACCGGCCCCGGCCTCACCGAAGGCCAAAAGGTGCAGGTCGACCTCAGCGTCTTCAACGCCACCACGGGTGAGGCCATTGAGCAGAGCTCGTACGACGGCACCACCATGGCCAGCTTTGTCCTCAACGACCAGACCCTCACCGGCCTGACCGACGGTCTGCTCTGTGCCCAGGTGGGCTCCAGGGTCGCCGTTGTCGCGTCGGCGGCCGACACCTTCGGTCCGGCCGGCGGCAACGAAGACATCGGCGTCGCCGCGGACGATTCGCTCGTGTTCGTGCTCGACGTCGTCAAGGCGTACCTCACCCGCGCCGACGGCGCCGACCAGCTGCCCGTGGCCGGACTGCCCGCCGTGGTCCTCGCGGATGACGGCACCCCCGGCATCACGATTCCCTCGGCCGAGCCGCCCACCGAGCTGAAGGTCGGCGTGCTCAAGAAGGGCGACGGCGAGACCGTCACCGACGGGTCCACGGTCACCGTGCACTACACCGGTGTCGTCTGGAACTCCAAGGAGGTCTTCGACTCCAGCTGGGCCGCCGGAACCCCGGCCGCTTTCGTGGCCGCGGACGGTTCCACCACCGAGGGCGGCGTGATCCCCGGCTTCGCCAACGCTCTCATCGGCCAGACCGTCGGCTCCCAGATCGTTGCCGTCCTCCCGCCCGACCAGGCTTACGGCGACCAGGCGACCGACACCATCCCGGCCGGCTCCACGCTGGTCTTCGTCGTAGACATCCTCGGCGTCGACTAACCGGCTTCCCGGCCCATCCCGCGGTCCCCGCGGGATGGGCCGACCATTGAGTGCACCACCGATAGAATCGCGTACGTGTCGCCCACCCCAGAACAGCCGCACCCGGTCACTGTCGAGGAACGCCTCTTCAGCCTGGTCCTTGCGCTCATTGCCACCCAGATCGGCCTGACCAAGGCCGACATCCTCTCGACCGTGCAGGGCTACCGGCAACGGTTCCGGGTCGGCGGTGACAACGCCAGCCTCGAGCGGCAGTTCGAACGCGACAAGGACGACATCCGGGAACTGGGCATCCCGCTCGAGACCATCGAGTCGCCCGACGACCCGGGCAGCAACCACCATCTGCGTTACCGCATCCCCAAGGGGCTCTACGACCTGCCGGCAGACATCGTCTTCTCGCCCGACGAGATCATGCTGCTCAAACTCGCCGCCGCGGTGTGGCGGGAGGGGTCCCTCTCCGCCGAATCCCGCCGCGCACTCACCAAGCTCAACTCTCTCGGCATCGACTCGAGCGACCCCGTGATCGGTTACGCACCGTCGCTGCGCGCCCGCGAGGCGTCCTTCGAACCCCTCGGCAAGGCCATGGACCGCGGCCAGGTCGTCGCATTCCTCTACCTCAAACCGGGCGAGAGCGCGCCGCGCCGCCGGGTCATCGCCCCGCTGGCCGTGGTGCTGCACGAGGGCCGGTGGCACCTGTACGCCGCCGATCAGGATGCCGGCGCCACCCGCACCTTCCTGCTCGCCAGGATCGTCGGCCCCGTGGTGACCGTGCCCGGTCGCACCATCGCGCCGGCCGAGGACGGTCAGGGCGAACGGGCCCTCGCCGAACTCGACGCGTTATGGCAGGCCCAGGTCGCACTGATCACCGTCGAACCCGGCTCGGATGCCGCGGTGCGGCTGAGCAAGCGCGGCGAGCCCGGAAGCGCCGCGGACAGCGTCGAACTGCACTACACCGACGTCAACATCCTCGCCGACGAGCTGGCCGGCTACGGACCGGAGGTCTACGTGCTGTCCCCGCCCACCCTGATCGACGCCGTCCTGGAACGGCTCCGCCGGGTGCGGGACAGCCACGCCCCACTGATCGAGACGCCACTGCCCCGGCCGGAGGCCGCACGATGACCGCCGCCAAGCCCGTCGCGTTCGGAGCATCGGACAAGCTCACCTTCCTGCTGTCCCTCGTGCCGTATCTGATGGACCACGACAAAGTGAGCGTCACCGCGGTGGCCGACCACTTCGGGGTCACTCCCGAGCGGGTGCGGGATGCGGTGAACCTCATCGCCATGTCGGGGGTGCCTGGGGAGACCCGGCAGTACCTGCACGGCGACCTCTTCGACATCCAGTGGGACGAATTCGAAACCAACGACAACATCGTCCTCACCCACCTGGTAGCCATCGACGATTCGCCGCGGTTCTCGGCCCGAGAGGCAGCCGCGCTCATCGCCGGGCTGCAGTATCTCTCCGCCCTCCCCGAGAACGGCGACCGGGACGCCATCGCCACGCTGATGGCCAAGCTCACCCGCAGCTCCACGGGCGCTCCCAGCCAGCTCGCGGTGTCCCGCACCGACGCCGACGTGGCCATTTCGGTCATCCAGGCCGCCGTGCGGGCGGGTACCCAGGTGGAATTCGACTACCTCAATGCCCGGGGGACCGATGAGCATCGCTGTGTCGACCCGTTGCGGATCGAATCGGTCGACAGCGATTGGTACCTGCGCGGCTGGTGCCATCTGCGCGAGGCCATGCGCACCTTCCGACTCGACCGGATGAGCAACCTGCGTTCGACGGATGTGCCAGCTGACGCCCACGATGACGGCGTCCTCCTGCCGGACACCCTGTTCCAGGGCACGGCCGACGACCTCACCGTCACAATCGAACTGCCGGCTGCGGCCCTGGAACTCCTCGCCGACTATGGGCCGGTTCCGCACGGACCGGCCGACGACGAGGGACGCTCCAGGGCGCAGGTGCGGGTGTCGCACTTCCACGGTCTCAAACGGCTCGTTGCCGGCCTGTCCGGCGTCGTCACCGTGGTGGATCCGGGCCTGGCCAGGCAGACCGTCGCCGAGTGGGCAGCCGCCGGCGCCGCCCGGTACGAGTCGCCGGCTACCGCGCAGAGCGAGCCCACCGCCGGGGCGACGACCTGATGCCGGTCTGGTCCTGGATCCTGATCTGGGCGCTGCTGGTCGCCGGGCTCCTCGCGATGCTGGCCTGGTTCGCGGTGCGCCTGTTTCGCAAGCTGATGGTCACCTTCGGCGCCCTCGAAGACCTCGGCGACCAGCTGGCCGAACTCGACCTCGACACCGCGCTGCCGAGGAAACCATTCTCACCGGCGGTGTTCCAGAAACGACGGGACTTGGCCGCCGCGATCGACCAGGCTCGCATCGAGCGTGCGCACCGACGAGCACACCGGCGGGATCTCAGGATCAACCGGGGTAAACTAATCCAACACACTCCCTACAAGCCAGAGGATCGACCCTCATGTTGAGCAATCTGACCGGATGGCACTTTCTGATCATCCTCGTCGTCATCCTGCTGTTGTTCGGTGCGCCCAAGCTGCCCGGCCTGGCCCGCAGCCTCGGCCAGTCAATGAAGATCTTCAAGAACGAGATCAAGACCGACACCGTTGACGAGCCTGCAGACAAGACCGGCACGCCGGCGCACCCGGACGCCGCTGACGGTACGACGCGGACCGTCGGCCCGGGCGACCAGACGAAGTCCTAACTCCCGTGGCCGTGCGCACCACCAAGCGTGCGAACCGTGCGGGCACGATGTCGCTGGGCCAGCATCTGGTCGAGCTGCGCAAGCGCCTGTTCCGTGCCGCCGCCGGTATCCTCGTCGGAGCCATCATCGGCTGGATGCTCTCCGAGGGAGTCTGGTCCGCGCTGCGCGAACCGATCTACGCCATCATCGAGGCGCAGGACCGGAACGCACAGATCAATTACCCCGACATCACCTCTGCCTTCGACCTCAAGCTGAAGATCGCGTTCTACGTGGGCCTGGTGGTGTCCAGCCCGATCTGGCTGTACCAGATCTTCGCGTTCCTGATGCCGGGCCTCACCCGCGGCGAGAAGAAGTACGTCTACGGCTTCGTGCTGACGGCGGTGCCCCTGTTCCTCGCCGGCTGTGCGGCCGGCTGGTATGTGCTGCCGCAGGTCGTCGGCCTCATGACGAGCTTCGCGCCGCCGGAGGACGCGGCCTTCATCAATGCCCAGAACTACCTGGATTTCACCCTCAAACTACTCGTCGCCATCGGCATCGCCTTTGTGTTGCCCGTCTTTGTGGTCCTGCTCAATTTTGCCGGGGTGATCAGCGCCGCCTCGATCATCAAGTCCTGGCGCATCGCCGTTCTGGTGATCATCCTCTTCACCGCCATCGCCACCCCGGCCGCTGACGTGATCTCGATGTTCATGCTCGCGGTCCCGATGATCCTGCTGTACTTCGCCGCATACGGAATCGCGTACCTGCACGACAAGCGCGCCGCCCGGCGCGCCCGTGCCCTCGAACGGGAGTTGGCGCTCTAGCGCACCAGATGACAGACCTCCAGTCACCGGCGGACCGGTACACAGCAGCACGCCTGCGGGCGCAGACCCCCAAACTCGAGACATTCCGTCGGGGCTTGCGCTTCGACCTGGATTCCTTCCAGCTCGCCGCGGGGGCGTCGCTCGAGGCCGGGAACAGCGTGCTCGTCGCCGCGCCCACCGGCGCCGGCAAGACCGTCGTCGCCGAGTTCGCCATCTTCCTGGCCATGCAGCAGAAGACCGCCAAGGTCTTCTACACCGCGCCGATGAAGGCGCTGAGCAACCAGAAGTTCCAGGAGCTCGTCGCCGAATACGGCGCAGACCAGGTGGGCCTGCTCACGGGGGACACCAACGTCAACGCCGGCGCCCGGATAGTCGTGATGACGACCGAAGTGCTCCGCAACATGCTCTACGCCGATTCCGACCTGCTCGGCAATCTCGCGTTCGTCATCATGGACGAGGTTCACTACCTGGCCGACCGCTTCCGCGGGGCGGTCTGGGAAGAGGTCATCATTCACCTGCCCCAGTCGGTGCGGATGGTGTCGCTGAGCGCGACGGTGTCCAACGCTGAGGAATTCGGTGACTGGCTGCAGGCCGTCCGCGGCGACACCGACGTCATTGTTTCGGAGGAACGGCCGGTCCCACTGGACCAGCACGTGCTGGTCAAGAGCAAGATGCTGGACCTGTTCGATTCGTCGGGGCTGGCCGCCACCCACCGGGTGAACCCGGAGCTGGTGCGACTGAATCAGGCCGGCGGTCGGCCGCTCTCCGACAGGTCAGGCCGTGGCCGCCGGGGCTCGAACCAGAGCAGGTACCACCAGCAGCGCGCGCAAGCGGAGTCCGGTCGCATGGACCGAGCCGAGATCGTGCGGATGCTCGAGGGCAAGCACCTGCTGCCCGCCATCTTTTTCATCTTCAGCCGGGTCGGCTGCGATCAGGCCGTGCGCCAGGTCCTCCGCGCCGGCGTGCGCCTCACCGACACCGCCGAGCGCGATCAGATCCGGCAGATCGTCGACGAACGCTGCCGCACCCTGCTCGACGAGGACCTCGCCGTTCTGGGCTACTGGGAGTGGCTCGACGGGCTTGAACGCGGCGTGGCAGCCCACCACGCCGGCATGCTGCCAGCCTTTAAGGAAGTCGTCGAAGAGCTCTTCCAGAAGAAGCTGGTCAAAGCCGTTTTTGCCACGGAGACGCTGGCGCTGGGTATCAACATGCCGGCCCGCACCGTGGTGCTCGACAAGCTCGAGAAGTTCAACGGTGAAGCGCGGGTTCCGATCACGCCGGGGGAGTACACCCAGCTCACCGGTCGCGCCGGCCGCCGCGGCATCGACGTTGAGGGGCACGCCGTCATCCAGTGGCAGCAGGGCCTGGACCCGCAGGCCGTCGCCTCGCTGGCGTCCCGGCGCACCTACCCGTTGAACTCCAGCTTCAAACCCACCTACAACATGGCCGTCAACCTCATCGACCAGTTCGGCCGGGAACACACCCGGGAGGTTCTGGAGTCCTCGTTCGCACAGTTCCAGGCCGACCGCGCCGTGGTCGACCTGGCCCGGCGGGTGCGGCAGCAGCAGAGTTCGCTGGACGGGTACGCCACCTCGATGGCCTGCCACCTGGGCGACTTCACCGAGTATTCGGGCATCCGGCGACGTCTGTCCGACCTCGAACGTGAGAATGCCGCCGCCGATTCGAATGCGCGGGGCCGGGACCGGCGCCAGAAGGAATTGGCCGCTCTGCGGAAGCGCATGCGCGCGCACCCCTGCCACAGCTGCCCGGACCGCGAAGCCCACGCCCGCTGGGCACAGAGGTGGTGGAAACTGACCCGGGAGACCGAGGCGCTGACCAGCCAGATCACGGCCCGCACCGGGGCCGTCGCCCGGGTGTTCGACAGGGTCACCGATGTCTTGCTCGGCTTCGGCTACCTTGTGCCCGGCGAGGGCCGCGCCGTAACGCTGAGCGAGAGCGGCCGCATCTTGCGCCGCATCTACGCCGACCGCGACCTGCTCGTCGCCGAATCGCTGCGCCGTGGCCTCTGGAACTCCCTCGATGCGCCCAGCCTCGCCGCCATGGCGTGCGCCCTGGTCTTCGAACCGCGCCGGGACGAGGGCGAGACCGACGAGAGGTTCCTGCCCAAGGGCCCGTTCCGGCCCGCGCTGGACGCCACCTCGATCCTGTGGAGCCAGCTCGACGACCTCGAACGGGACCACAAGCTGCCCGGCAGCAACCCCCTCGCGGGTGGCCTGAGCCTGGCGATGTGGAAGTGGGCGCGCGGCGACTCGCTCGGCCTGGTGCTGGAGGAGGCCGAGATGGCTGCGGGTGACTTCGTGCGTTGGACCAAGCAGACCATCGACCTCCTCGACCAGCTCTCGCTCGTCGCGGACGGCCCCGTCGGTCGGACGGCGCGAGTGGCGATGGACTCCATTCGGCGCGGCATCGTGGCGTATTCCTCGGTCGCTTAGGCTATTGAAGTGAACACCGGCATACTCCGACGCACCGGCCTGCCCCTGTGGGCGGCGATTCTGCTGGCCGCCGGTGCCGGCGCGATCATGGACGCCGGGTTCCCGGATCGGTCCTGGTGGATCCTGGCCCCCGTCGGTGCGGCGCTGATGTTCCTGGCCCTACTCGGACGCGGGCCCTGGACGGGCCTGCTGGTCGGCCTGGTGGCCGGCCTGTCGTTTTGGCTCATCCACATCAGCTGGCTCACCCTGTACCTCGGCCCGGTGCCCTGGCTGGCCCTGGCCGGGCTCGAGGCGCTCTTCTTCGCGGTCGGCCTGGCGCTCACCGCGGTGGTGCTGAACGTCGGCCCACGACTCTGGCCGTCCGTCGCCGGCCGGATCGGTGTGCTGCCGGTCGTCGTCGCCGGGTTGTGGACGGCTCGCGAAGCGATTTCCGCGGTGTGGCCATACGGTGGTTTCGCCTGGGGCCGCATCGCCATCTCCCAATCCGAGAGCCCGTTCAACGGGCTCATCGCCTGGGTGGGCATGTCCGGTCTCAGTTTTGTGATGGTCTGGCTCAGCGCCCTGGCCGTGCAACTGTGCCGCGAGCCCGGGGTGCGCGTCGGCGCCAGGTCTGCGATCGCGGTGGCCGCGGTGGCGGTGCTGTTGGCGTTCCCCGCCTGGCCGACCCTGCAAAGCGGGACCGCCCGTATCGCGGCCGTGCAGGGCGCCTCCGACGCCGGCCTGTTCGCGCAGAATGAACCCGGCCAGATCCTGAACGACCACGTCTCGGCGACCCTGCCACTGGTGGGTGAACCTGTCGACTTCGTCGTCTGGCCGGAGAACGGCATCGACGTCGACCCGCTCCGCTCGACGGAATCGGCCCGCGTTGCGGACTACATCAGCCGGGCCATGGATGCTCCACTGATCGCCGGAACCATCACCGAGCGGGACGGCAAGTTCTACAACACCTCGTTGCTCTGGAAGGCCGACGACGGCGCCGTCGACCTCTACGACAAGGTGCACCCGGTCCCGTTCGCGGAGTACATGCCGGACCGGGCCTTCTGGCGACCGTTCGCGCCCGATCTGATCGACCTGGTGTCCCGGGACTACGAGATCGGCACCCGGGACAATGTCTTCGACATCGACGGCATCATCGCGGGCATCGCCATCTGCTTCGACATCGCCGACGACCAGCTCGTGCACGAGATGATCGACGACGACGCCGAGATCATCCTGGCCCAGACCAACAACGCAGACTTCGGTCGCACGGATGAGTCGGTGCAGCAGCTGGCGATCGCGAGGCTCCGAGCCATCGAGGCCGGACGCACGGTGGTGAACATCTCGACCGTCGGAACGAGCGCTATCATCACGCCGGACGGTGAGACGCTCGACAGCCTGCCCACCTGGGTGCCCGGTGCCATGATCCAGACCGTTACGCTGAGCGTGTCGACCACACCGGCGATGACGGCGGGCCGGCCCCTGGAATGGTTCGTGTCCGGCCTCGGCCTGGCGGGCCTGCTGTTCTGCGTCGTGTCGGCCAGAGCCCTGGGGCTCTCCGACGCCGGCCCCCGGTTGGCGCCGGCGCCGGTTGTCGCCGACCGCGCGAAGATACGCAAACGGCGCCGGGGTTAGCCGACGCCGTCAGGTGTGTGCGCGGGAGCCAGGCTGCCCGCTGAGCCGGTTACGCGCCGACTTTTTGGCCCCGACGCTGACGCAGGACCGCGAGGCGTTCCTCCAGCAGCTCTTCGAGCTCGGCCCGGGTGCGACGCTCCAGGAGCATGTCCCAGTGGGTGCGGGCGATCTTTTCGTCGGAGTGGTCGACGACCACGGGCTTCGAATCAACCAACCGGGTTGCGGTCTGGGAGCAGAAACGGCACTCCCACTCATCTGGTGCCTCGGCTTCGGCGGAGAAAATCATCACCGTCTCGCGTTCGCACGTTGCACACAAGTACGTGTGACTCACGCGTGGGGAAAAGGTCACGCCCTCTTCGCTCTGCAGGCTCTGTGAACCCAACCTCATGCCACGCAAACTACGATCTGCCATCGTGTGGTCTCCTCTCGCGATGCATTCACAGTTCTAAACCATCAAGCTGTGCGTTATCTTTCCGTTACCGCCGATCTCGCGGGGATCTCTCAGAAACCGCCGCCTGTCGCAGACGGTTTCACCGCCGGGCGACCACATGGGCAGCGAGGTCGCATCGGTCGGTGACGAGACCGTCCACGCCGAGCGCCAACAGCCGGGCCATCACGGCCGGGTCGTTGACGGTCCACACGTGCACCTCCACGCCGATGGCATGCATCCGGTTGATCACCCGCGGGGTGACGATGCGCAGCCGTCCGGCCCGAACCGGAACCTGGATGGCGTGGACCCCGCGCAGGATGCGGGGGAGCGCCCAGTGCTGCCGGAGTCCGACCGCGGCCAGCATCAGGGCGATTCCCTGGGCAGACGCCGACGTCGCCGCTCCGGGGACGGCCCGGAGCACCCGACGTCGCCGGCTCTCAGAGAACGAGGTGAGGAGCACCCGGCGGGATGCGGCGGCGGCCCGGATGGCGCGCGCGGCGGGCAACACGGCGTCGGCGGACTTGACGTCGATGTTGAACCTGGCGTCCGGGAAGGCGGCCAACGCCTCCGCGAGCGAGCAATAGGTCTGGCCCACGCCGAGGTCGACCCGGCTGAGCTGGGCCATCGTGAGAGCGTTCACGGCCGGGCCGTCATTCGGCAGGACCGGGTCGTGGCTGATCACGGCGACGCCGTCGCTGCTGGCGTGCACATCTGTTTCGAGGTGCGTAGCCCCGCCGACGATGGCCTGCAGGAAGGCGAGCAGGGTGTTTTCCGGCGCCTGCGTGCTCAGGCCCCGGTGCGCGAGGATCCGCGGCCCTGGCGGGGACAGGAACGTCGTCAGGTCAGCGTTCACGATCGGGTCCCGGGGTCTCTGGGCCGATCCCGGCTGCGTCGGCGGCAGCCGGGTGGGAGCCGGCAACCGGATTCGGGCCGAAGGCCCGACCGATCCCCTTCATCGCCTCGGTCAGCTCACTGGGCACTATCCAGAGCTTGTTCGCCGTGCCGTCCGCCAGCTTGGGCAGGGTCTGCAGATACTGGTAGGCGAGGAGCTTCGGGTCGGGGTCGCCGTCGTGGATGGCCTTGAAGACCGTGGTGATGGCCTCCGCCTCTCCCTGGGCCCGCAGCACGGCAGCCTTGGCCTGGCCTTCCGCCTGCAGGATCGAGGCCTGACGCGCGCCCTCCGCCGTGAGGATGGCGGACTGCTTGGTGCCCTCGGCCGTGAGGATCAGAGCTCGGCGGTCTCGTTCGGCGCGCATCTGCTTCTCCATGGAGTCCTGGATCGAGTGCGGCGGGTCGATGGCCTTCAGCTCCACCCGGCCGACCCTGATGCCCCACTTCCCGGTGGCCTCGTCCAGCACGATCCGCAGTTGCCCGTTGATGTTGTCCCGGCTGGTCAGAGCCTCTTCAAGGTTGAGCCCGCCGACCACGTTGCGCAGGGTGGTCGTGGTCAGCTGCTCGACCGCACCGAGGTAGTTGGCGATCTCATAGGTCGCGGCGCGGGCATCCGTCACCTGGAAGTAGACGACGGTGTCGATCGACACCACCAGATTGTCCTCGGTGATCACCGGCTGCGGTGGAAAAGACACCACCTGTTCGCGCATGTCGATGAGCGGCCGCACCCGGTCGATGAACGGCACCAGGATGTTGAGGCCGGGCATCAGGGTCTTGTGGTACTTGCCGAGACGTTCGACGACACCGGCACTGGCCTGCGGAATGATGCGGATGGTGCGCACAAGCACCACCACGACAAAGACCAGAACGACGATGATGAGGACCACAACGAAGATCTGGAGAAGGAGTTGATCGAGATTTGGCACGTTAATCGGTCCTTTCCTCGGGCACGACAACAGCTGTGGAGCCTTCGATGGCCGACACCAGGACCCGCTCGCCGGGATCGATGCGGGTCGGGGTCCGGTCGGGGGAGAGGCGGGCCGTCCAGGTCTCGCCGTTGTCGAGCCTGACCAGGCCGCCCAGTTCGGCGATGGTGGAGGACACCCGCCCGCCCATGCCGATCAGCGCGGCCACGTTGCTGGGTGGCACTGCCGCCGCGCTCTTGGCCATCAGGCGTAAGAGCACCGGGCGGATGAGCAGCAACAGCAGCACCGACACGGCGCCGGCGACGAGGATCTGCACCCACCATTCCCAGCCGAGCAGGTTCGCTCCCAGCCCGGCGAGACTGCCGACGGCGATCATCAGAAAGGTGAAATCCAGGGTCAGCAGCTCGATGATGACGCAGACCAGGATGAAGACCAGCCATACGATCCACAGGTAGTCCGTCAAATCCACCATGTCGTCGCCCCTCTTAGCGTCGCTTGCAGATGACGCTAGCACTTGGAGGTGTTGGGCATGTTGGTAGTGTTTATCACCGTGAGCACACCTACGATGAATCCCCTCCAGCCCGGCAGTCTCTCGGGAAAGCGCATCCTCGTCACGGGCTCGTCCCGGGGGATCGGAGCCGACACCGTCGCCTACTTCGCCGAAGCCGGCGCGAAGGTCGTCATCAACTACCGCAACAAGGAAGCGCGCGCCACCAAGCTGGCCGACGCCATCCGCGCCGCCGGCGGAACCGCGATCACCGTGGCCGCCGACCTCACCGACGCGGAATCCGTCTCGGCCATGTTCGACACCATCCGCGCCGAGTACGGCGGACTCGACATCCTCGTGATGAATGCGTCCGGCGGCATGGAGTCCGGCATGGCCGAGGACTATGCCATGCAGTTGAACCGCGACGCCCAGGTCAACCTGCTCACCGCGGCCGTGCCGCTGCTCAGCGACGGCGCCCGCGTGGTCTTCATCACGAGCCACCAGGCGCATTTCGTCGACACCGCGTCGAACGTGGCCGTCTACGAGCCGGTGGCCCGCAGCAAGCGTGCCGGCGAGGACGCGCTCCGCGCCGTCATTCCCGAACTTGCCGAGGCCGGCATCGGTTTTGTCGTCGTCTCCGGTGACATGATCCAGGGCACCATCACGGCGGTCCTGCTCGAGCGCGCGAATCCCGGTGCCATCAGCGCCCGCCAGGATTCTGCCGGCAAGCTGTACAACGTCAGCGAGTTCGCCGCGGAGATCGTACTGGCCGCCGTCGAGCCGGTCCCGGCGAACAACACCCGCTACGTCGGCGACACCTCCGACTTCACCAGCTAGTACCGTCAGTCACCCGGCACTGACGCCCCGCCCGAAGGTGAACGCGCGCACCAGCTGAACGAGTCCCGAGATGATCAGCATGATCCCGCCGATCGTGACGAGGACGCCGATGGTCTGCACCGGGGCGAACAGCACGATCAGGCCCGCCAGGACGCCGACGACGCCGAGCAGGATTCCGGGCCAGCGGCTGGAGTCCGTGGTGTACTCCACCAGCGCCGCAACGCCCTCGACGATCCAGACGATGCCGACGACCAGTCCGAGAACGGCCAACGACCCCTCGGGGTTCCGGAGCGCCAGGATGCCCAGGATCAGCACCAGCACGCCGAGAACTATATTGAGCACCCGGCCGCCGGCGGCCGACCCGGTGCTGGCCACCCCGCGCGCGATCCTGACGACACCGCTGATCACGAAATAGAGCCCGAACAACACCGCGATGACCGTGAGGGTGGCCTCGGTCCAGACCAGCAGGATCGCCCCGATGGCGATGGCCACAACGGCGCTGACCGCGAAGGCCACCCGGATCCCGCTTATCTCTCTGGCGCTCAGCTGCCGAGGGTCGATGGCGATGGCGAAGACTGCGCTGGTGGGTCCGACGGTGTTGGGCATGGCGCCAACCTAATCCGATGCCGCTCCCACGGCTACGCGCCGTCGACCCGACAATCAAACTGCCCGGTGACCATGGCGATCCTCACGTATGCTCGAAGCTGGTCGACTGCAGAGCCCCGGCACCCATTCTTGGAGACACGATGAACGCTTCAGCCCCCACGGCCCCGCCGTCGTCCAACCAGGTTGCCGACAGCCACGACCTGATCCGGGTGCAGGGCGCCCGGGAGAACAACCTCAAGGACATCAGCGTCGAGATCCCCAAACGCCGACTGACCGTGTTCACCGGCGTGTCCGGCTCCGGCAAGAGCTCACTGGTGTTCAGCACCATCGCCGCGGAGTCCCAGCGGATGATCAACGAGACCTACAGCACCTTCCTGCAGGGCTTCATGCCATCGCTGGCCCGGCCGGATGTCGACCTGCTCAGCGGATTGACCACCGCGATCATCGTCGACCAGGAACGGATGGGCGCCAACGCCCGGTCGACGGTCGGCACAGCCACCGACGCCAACGCGCTGCTGCGCATCCTGTTCAGCCGGCTCGGCCAGCCGCACCTCGGCTCGCCGCAGGCGTTCTCCTTCAACGTCGCATCCATCTCCGGCGCCGGCGCCGTCACCATCGAGCGAGGCGGCACCACGACCAAGGAACGGCGCAGCTTCAGCATTACAGGCGGAATGTGCCCGCGCTGCGAGGGTATGGGCACCGTGAACGACATCGACCTGACCCAGCTGTACGACGACTCCAAGTCGCTGAACGAGGGTGCGCTCACCATCCCCGGTTACACCGCCGAAGGCTGGGGCGTCAAGATCTTCACGGGCTCCGGCTTCCTCAACGCCGACAAGCCGATCCGTGACTACACCACGAAGGAACGGCACGACTTCCTCTACAAGGAGCCGGTCAAAGTGAAGGTCGGTGACATCAACATGACCTACGAGGGCCTGATCCCGAAGGTGCAGAAATCGTTCCTGGCCAAGGACCGTGAGGCCATGCAGCCGCACATTCGCGCCTTCGTGGACCGCGCCGTCACCTTCGCGACCTGCCCGGACTGCGGTGGCACCCGTCTCAGCGAGGGCGCCAGGTCGTCCCGCATCGACGGCGTCAACATCGCGGATGCCTGCGCCATGCAGATCAGTGACCTCGCCGCGTGGGTGCGCACCATTCACGACCCGTCGGTGGCCCCGCTGCTGGCGGCTTTGCAGCACCTGTTCGATTCGTTCACCGAGATCGGCCTGGGCTATCTGTCGCTCGACCGACCGGCCGGCACCCTGTCCGGGGGAGAGGCGCAGCGTACCAAGCTGATCCGGCACCTCGGCTCGTCGCTCACCGACGTCACCTATGTCTTCGACGAACCCACCATCGGCCTGCACCCGCATGACATCCAGCGGATGAACGAGCTGCTGCTGCGCCTGCGGGACAAGGGCAACACCGTGCTCGTGGTGGAGCACAAGCCGGAGATGATCGCCATCGCCGACCACATCATCGACCTCGGCCCCGGCGCCGGCACGGCGGGCGGATCGGTCTGCTTCGAGGGCACCCTCGAGGGCCTCCGGGCCAGCGACACCCTCACCGGCCGCCACCTCGACTACCGCGCGAGGGTGAAGAAGGCCGTGCGCACGCCCACCGGTGCCCTGGAGATCCGTGGCGCGACGGAGCACAACCTTGAGGACGTCGATGTCGACATCCCACTCGGGGTGCTCGTGGTCATCACCGGCGTGGCCGGCTCGGGCAAGAGTTCGCTGGTGCACGGATCGATCCCCGCCGGCGCCGGCGTGGTATCGATCGACCAGGGCGCGATCCGCGGCTCACGCCGGAGCAACCCGGCCACCTACACGGGAATGCTCGAGCCGATTCGCAAGGCCTTCGCAAAGGCCAACGGTGTCAAACCGGCCCTGTTCAGCTCCAACTCCGAGGGCGCCTGCCCGAATTGCAACGGAGCCGGCGTGATCTTCACCGACCTGGGCCCGATGGCGACGGTCTCAACCACCTGCGAGGTGTGTGAGGGCAAGCGGTTCGACGCATCCGTGCTGGAATACCGGCTCGGTGGCCGGGATATCAGCGAGGTTCTCGCAATGTCGGTCACCGAGGCCGTGGCGTTCTTCGGCGCCGGTGAGGCCCGGATCCCGGCCGCGCACGCCATTGTCGTCGGCTTGGCCGACGTGGGGCTCGGCTACCTCAGCCTGGGCCAGACGCTCTCGACGCTGTCCGGAGGAGAGCGGCAGCGGCTGAAGCTGGCCATGCACCTGTCGGAAAAGGGCGGCGTGTACGTTCTCGACGAGCCGACGACGGGCCTGCACCTCGCTGACGTCGAACAGCTTCTCGGCCTGCTGGACCGGCTGGTCGATGCCGGCAAAACTGTCATCGTCGTTGAACACCACCAGGCGGTGATGGCCCACGCTGACTGGATCATCGACCTGGGTCCCGGCGCCGGTCGCGACGGCGGCCGGATCGTTTTCGAGGGAACTCCGGCCGACCTCGTCGCCGCACGGTCCACCCTCACCGGCCAGCATCTGGCGGCGTACGTCGGCGCCTGAGCCGATTTTCTTGACATAATATGCGTTGGGCTCGGGCCGCACCGTTCAGCCAGAAGGGGTGCGACGACTGGTGCCACCGGCGTCGTTCCTACGGCGCCTTCGGGTTTCCGCACGCTCTCGTTCCGTGACCGGCGTGCGATCGAAAACCCTGCCGAGCCGACCCAGGCGGGCAGTGATGGGGATCTAGCCGGAGAGTTTCCAACGCCGGATGAACGAGGACCGACCCTGTTTTCCCGGGATTGGAACATGACCGATAATGCCCATTATGTCAACAAGCGGAGATCGGACCGAGAATCAATCTCGGGTTGAGGGTTTCACAGCTCGTCGGCGATCCGCGTGACGACCGCCACCTGCGGTCGCACTCCGCGCAGACTCACTCCGGCAAGCCCTCGTCCGGGCGACGACGGATCACCATGCCGTATTCATTCACCGGCTCGAAAGCATCCCGGTCCCAGGCCCCGGGGTGCGGGACCGGGCAGTTCAACACGGTGTCATGTGCCGAGTGCTCGATGGTGTGCTCGGTCATCGGCCGGCCGCACACCGGGCACTGGGCCAGCCCGGTCGTCTCGGCCGCGTCGTAGGTGCCGACGGGCGGCGAGTCGAAGGCGGGCCGGAGTCGGTCTTCTACCCAGTCGAACAAGCGGTTGGCGCCCTTGCGGTGAGCCTGGGCCGAGGATTTCTCATTCTGGACCATGGCCACAGCGTACGCCCCCGCAGCGCGCCCAGCCAACCAGCGGCAGCGCGGAAACTATTCTTCGCCGAAGCCGGTCTCGATCAGCTCGGCCAGGGCGTCTACCGCCGCCCGCGATCGTTCGTCGGGTCCGGAGATCTCCACGCTCATCCCCCGGGTCAGTCCGAGCGACATGATGCCCAGCAGGCTGTGCGCGTCCTTGCCGTTCACGGACACTTCAGCGTCGAATTGGCTGGCGAGCTTCACGAAGTCGGCCGCCGGCCTGGCGTGCAGCCCGTCCCGGTTCCGCAAGGTCACCGTGCGGCTGACCGGTTGCGGCAGGTCCTGGGTACCGGCTGTGCCCGGTGCGGGCGGCGCGGCATCTGCCGGTGCCGCCCCGGCGCCACCGGCCGACTCGGCCGCCGCGAGCACCGCCGCGAGGTCTCCCCCGATCTCGGCGGCCACGGCGGCAGACACGCCGCCCTCCACGAGCGGTGCGTCGGCGATGCGCACCCGTGCCCGCACCTCGTCGTCGAGGAAGTCCACCGCCGTTTCCGCGGTCAGGATGGCCGAGCCCAGGTCGCAGAGCAGCACGACGCCGCTGCCGTGGTCAGCCTCCTCGATGCCTGCCGCGATTTTGTCGAAGCTGGTGCCGATGCCGCCGTCGTCCATCCCACCCGCGGCCACCAGGGCGACGTTAGGGGCCATCTGACGGGCCAATGTTACCAGACCGGATGCTATTTCGACGCTGTGCGAGACGAACACCACGCCGACGCGGGACGCTGCCACGCCCTGGTCAGCGTCGTTGAGGTCAGCCACGATCAGGACTGTGCGGCCGCATCGGCACCGCAGCGCAGGATGAGCGCCGTCGACTGGGCGCCGGGGTCGCGATGGCCGATGGCCCGCTCCCCCAGGTAACTCGCCCGTCCCTTGCGGGCGACCCAGGGTTCGGTCGCGACCGCGCCGGCCTCGGCGGCGTCAGCGGCGGCGGCCAGGATCAGGCTGGGGCTGGCCCCGGCGGCTTCGGCCTCGACGGCCGCCTCCACTGCCGGGGTCCAGGCATCCACCATCGTCTTGTCACCGGATTCGGCCTTGCCGCGCAGCACGATGCCGTCCCGCCCGGCCGTGAGAAGGGCGACGACGGCCGGGCCGTCGAGTTCGGCAGCCCCGCTCACGGCGCCGGCGGCCTTGAGGTACGCCGTGCCGTAGAGCGGACCGGCCGCACCGCCGACGGTGGAAATGAGCGTCGCCGCGAGAGTCTTGAGCAGTTCGCCGGGCGTGGCAGCGTCGGCCAGCGCATCGAGCTTGGGCAGCACGGCCTGGAAGCCCCTGTCCATGTTCTCGCCGTGATCACCATCGCCGATCTCGCGGTCGAGGGTGTTCAGCTCGGCGCGGTGCTCGGAGAGAACCTTCGCGCTGCTCCTGATCCAGGCCTGGGCCCATGCGACGTCTACGCTCATTCGGTCTTCCCTACTTTCCCCACCGCAGTGCGGCTGTGTGCACCGGAGCATCCCACAGGGCGGTCAACTCATCGTCGAGCTTGAGAATCGTGATCGACATGCCCTGCATCTCCAGTGATGTTGTGAAATTGCCGACGAGCGTGCGAGTCACCTCGATGCCTCGTTCGGCGAGAACTTCGGCGGCCCGTCGAAATACAATGTACAGCTCAACCTGGGGCGTCCCGCCCATTCCGTTGACGAAGAGCAGAACCTTGTCTCCGGATGCGTAGGGGATGTCGTCCAGGATCGGACCGAGGATCCGGTCGACGATGGCGTCGGCCGGTTCGAGCTTGATCCGCTCGCGCCCGGGCTCGCCGTGGATGCCGATGCCGATCTCGATCTCGTCGTCGGCCAGGGTGAAACTCGGCTCGCCGGCGTGCGGTACGACGCAGGGGGTCAGGGCTACGCCCATGGAGCGCACCTGGCCGATCACCTTCTCGGCGACGGTCGCCACGTTCGTCAGGTCATCACCGCGTTCGGCGGCCGCACCGGCGATCTTCTCCACGAGCACGGTGCCCGCCACTCCCCTTCGCCCCGCGGTGTACAGCGAGTCCTTCACGGCGACGTCATCGTTGACGATCACCGTGCGCACCTCGATCTCATCGGCCTCGGCCAGATCCGCCGCGGTCTCGAAGTTCAGCACGTCGCCCGTGTAGTTCTTCACGATATGCAGCACCCCGGCTCCCCCGTCGACGGCCTTCGTCGCGGCCAGGATCGGGTCGGGTGTCGGCGAGGTGAACACAGCGCCGGGCACGGCGGCGTCCAGCATGCCCGACCCGACGAATCCACCGTGCAGAGGCTCGTGCCCGCTGCCGCCGCCGCTGACGATACCGACCTTGCCGGCCACCGGCGCGTCGGCTCGCACGATGAACACCGGATCCAGCGAGACTCGCACGATATCCGCGTGCGCGGCACCGAAACCTGCGACGGCTTCGTCGACAACGTTCTTCGGGTCGTTGACAAGCTTTTTCATGACCATTCCTTCATTTCGTCGGGATCGATCGGCGCAGGCTAGAGCGCCGGGCACGCAACTGTGCTCCGTGCCCAACCTACGCGCTGCCAACGGTCTCGGTAAGAGGCAGATGATGCAGCCCATCGGGACTATTTCGCTCACGCCCCGCCCGCGCTATGGTGACTGCGAAATCGCTCACCGCGAAGGGATTGCTCCGGTACTGCCGGCATCTCGCTACTACGAGAAAGGTCATCGTGGACAATATCGGTCTAGTGTTTTTGTCGGAGGTGCTGGGCACAGGGATGCTCACCCTCCTCGGTTGTGGTGTCGTGGCGAACGTGGCCCTGACGAAGAACAAGGGCTTCGGCGGCGGCTTCCTGATGGTGACCATCGGCTGGGCCTTCGCGGTCTTCGTCGGTGTGGTCGTCGCGTACAACTCCGGTGGCCACCTCAACCCGGCCGTCACCCTCGGCATCGTCGCATCGGGCTCCGACACCTTCGGCGGTGCTGCGGACGTCCCGGTGAACTTCCTTTCGACGCTCGTGTATCTGGCCGGCGAGTTCCTCGGCGCCTTCCTCGGCGCCGTGGTGGTCTGGCTGGCGTACAAGCAGCACTACGACGAGGAACCGGAACCGGCGAACAAGCTCGGTACCTTCTCGACCGGGCCGGCCATCCGTTCCTACGGCTGGAACCTCGTCACCGAGATCATCGGCACTTTCGTCCTGGTCTTCGTCGTGTTCGCCTTCGGTGGTTGGGGCCAGTCCGGTGACGTGGGGGCCGTAGCCGCCTTGCCCGTCGCCCTCCTCGTTCTGGTCATCGGCGTCTCACTCGGTGGCCCGACCGGATACGCCATCAACCCCGCCCGTGACCTGGGCCCCCGGATCGCGCACTTCATCCTGCCGATCAAGGGCAAGGGGTCCTCGGACTGGGCCTATTCCTGGGTCCCCGTGGTCGGACCCGTCATCGGCGGAGTCCTGGCGGGCTGGGCATCGCTGGTCTGGCTGCCCATGGTATGACCGTGGCAGGCCGGTCCCTCCCCGGACTGGCCTGCTTCGCTGTGCATCAGTCCACCTGAAAACCGCCTCACGGTTTTATAGTCTGTTCAAGCCATCACGCAACGTACAAGGAGGTACACCATGGCTAAGTACGTACTCGCCATCGACCAGGGCACCACGAGTTCACGCGCCATCATCTTCGACCACTCGGGGTCCATCGTCTCGACCGGACAACTCGAACACGAGCAGATCTTCCCCCGCGCCGGCTGGGTCGAGCACAACCCGATGGAGATCTGGGACAACACCCGTGAGGTGATCGGCCAGGCGCTCTCCAAGGCCAACCTCACCCGGCACGATATCTCCGCTGTCGGCATCACCAACCAGCGGGAAACCGCCGTGGTCTGGGACCGCACCACCGGCAAGCCCGTCTACAACGCCATCGTCTGGCAGGACACCCGCACTCAGCCCATCGTCGACCGTCTCGCCGCCGACGGCGGCGTGGAACGGTTCAAGCAGAAGGTGGGCCTGCCACTGGCGACCTACTTCTCCGGCACCAAGATCGTCTGGATCCTCGAAAACGTCGAGGGAGCGCGGGCGAAGGCGGACGCCGGCGACCTGATGTTCGGCACCACCGACTCCTGGGTGCTCTGGAACCTCACCGGCGGCCTGGAGGGCGGCGTGCACGCCACCGACGTCACCAACGCCAGTCGCACCCTGTTCATGGACTTGGAGACGTTGCAGTGGGATGACGAGATTCTGAGCATCTTCAACGTACCGAAGTCGATGATGCCGGAAATCAAGTCCTCCAGCGAGGTCTACGGCACCGTCAACGAGCACAGCCTGCTGCGGGAGGTGCCCATCGCGGGCATCCTCGGTGACCAACAGGCCGCCACATTCGGCCAGGCCGCCTTCGACCAGGGTGAGGCGAAGAACACCTACGGCACCGGTAACTTCCTGATCTTCAACACCGGCACCGACATCATCCACTCCAAGAACGGCCTGCTCACCACCCTGGGCTACAAGCTCGGCGACGCCGAACCGCACTACGCGCTGGAGGGGTCGATAGCCGTCACCGGCGCCCTGGTGCAGTGGCTGCGCGACAACCTGGGAATGATCACGTCGTCTGAGGAGATCGAGACGCTGGCCGCCACGGTCGATGACAACGGCGGCGCCTACTTCGTGCCGGCGTTCAGCGGCCTGTTCGCGCCGTACTGGCGTTCGGATGCGCGCGGCGCCCTGGTGGGCCTGACCCGGTTCGTGAACAAGGGCCACATCGCCCGGGCGGCGCTGGAGGCCACTGCCTTCCAAACCCGCGAGGTCCTCGACGCGGTCAACGCGGACTCCGGGGTGCCGCTGACCGAGCTCAAGGTCGACGGCGGAATGATCAAGAACAACCTGCTGATGCAGTTCCAGGCCGACATCATCGGTGTGCCGGTGATCCGCCCGGTTGTGGCGGAGACCACCGCGCTCGGCGCCGCGTACGCGGCAGGCCTGGCGGTGGGCTTCTGGAGCACCCTGGACGAGCTGCGGTCGAACTGGCAGGAAGACAGCCGCTGGACACCGAAGTTGAGCGCAGACGAGAGCGCCCGGCAGTTGCGGAACTGGAAGAAGGCCGTCACCAAGACCTTCGACTGGGTCGACGAGGACGTGCTCTGACCGTCAAACCGCGGTGTGGTGCAGGTCAGGCGCGGCTGGCCTGCACCCAGTCGGAGAGTTTCGCGGTTCCGGCGCCGGAGTCGATGGCCTGCGCGGCCACGGCGAGTTTCGCCCGGAACCGGTCCAGGATGCTGACCTGGGACTGAGCGGGATCGTGGGCGAGGTCGTAGGCGACCAGGCCCGCTGCCGCGTTCAGCAGCACGATGTCCCGCACCGGTCCCTGCTCTCCGGCGAGGACCGAGTGCACCACTGCCGCGTTGTGTTCCGGCGAACCACCGATCAGCTGGCTCATGGTCGCCCGCGGGATGCCGAGGTCGCGCGGGTCGATGTCGTGCTCGGTGACCAGACCCCTGGAGACCTCCCACACGTGGCTGTGCCCCGTCGTGGTGAGTTCGTCGAGGCCATCGTCGCCGCGGAACACCAACGCCGACGCTCCGCGGGTCTGGAACACCCCGACGAACAGAGGGACCCTGTCGAGGTTGGCCACACCGACGGCGGAAGCTTCCGGCCGGGCCGGGTTGACGAGAGGGCCGAGGAAATTGAACACCGTGGGGATACCCAGCTCGGACCGAACGGCAGCGGCATGCCGAAAACCGGGGTGGAACGCGGCAGCATAGGCGAAGGTGATGCCCGTGGCAGCCAGGATCGAGGCCACAGCGTCGGCCGACAGGGTCAGGTCGATGCCCAGCGCGGCAAGCACGTCCGACGAACCGGATGCCGAACTGGCCGCCCGATTGCCGTGTTTGATCACCGGCACACCGGTTGCCGCACACACTATCGACGCCATGGTCGAGACGTTCACAGTCCCGAACCGGTCTCCCCCGGTGCCGACGATGTCTAGCCCCATCGAGTTGACGTTCAGCGGAACGGCGTGGTCGAGGATCGCGTCGCGGAAACCGACGATTTCATCGACGGTCTCGCCCTTGGCGCGCAGAGCCACCAGGAATCCGGCCAACTGGGCCGGGGTGGCCTCGCCGAGCATGATGCGTTCCATACTCCACGCCGCATCGGCGACGCTCAGGTCCTCTCTACGCAGGAGGGCATCAAGAACGGCGGGCCATGACTGGGATTCGAGCATGGCCCAATCTTAAGCGCCGGCGCTCCCCCGACCGGTATTTCGGCGTCGTCGGGCCTCGGTTGGGGATACCAATTTTCACATTAGGGTCTTATGGCACTTCACCTTGAGAAAAACCTGTGGAGGAATCGGTCATAATGGAATAGTGACGACGACCTCAATTACTCCCCGGGCGACCATTCCCGTAGTTAACAGGCCCAACAGCGTGGCGGTTGGCACCATTGTCTGGCTGGGCAGTGAGGTCATGTTCTTCGCTGGCCTCTTCGCCATCTACTTCACGTTGCGGTCCACCTCGCCGGAGCTGTGGCAGTTCGAGACGGAAAAGCACAACTTCGTCTTCGCCCTGGTGAACACCCTGATCCTGGTCTCCTCCTCGATCACCTGCCAGTTCGGCGTCTTCGCTGCCGAGCGCCTGCAGGCCAGGTCCACCGGGTGGAAGCCCAGCCAGTGGGGAATGGTCGAGTGGTTCTTCCTCACCTATGCCCTCGGCGCCATCTTCGTCTCCGGCCAGGTCCTCGAGTACGCGACCCTCGTGTCGGAAGGCGTCACCCTCGCCTCCAACGCCTACGGCTCAGCGTTCTACCTCACCACCGGATTCCACGGCATCCACGTGACCGCCGGACTCATTGCCTTCCTCCTCGTGATCGGTCGCGGTTTCGCGGTCAAGAACTTCGGTCACAAGGAAGCCACCAGCGCCATCGTGGTCTCGTACTACTGGCATTTCGTCGACGTCGTGTGGATCGGGCTCTTCCTGGTCATCTACGTTCTTAAATAACAAGCAGGAGCGGACACACTCAGTATGCCCAGGACTCAGAAACCTACCAACGGCCGCACACGTCGCAGCGGTCGGCGCAGCCCGCTGGCCAGCGTCGCCCTGATCGCGATCGGCCTGCTCTTCACCGGCGGCGCGTACGCGATGATCAGCACCAGCACGGCCACCGCGCAGACCGAAACGGCGTCGCAGCAGACCGTCAGCGAGGGCGAGAAGCTCTTCGCCGCGAACTGCGCGACCTGCCACGGCCTCAGCGCCGACGGAACCGGCACCGGTCCCAGCCTGATCGGCGTGGGCGCCGCGTCCGTCGACTTCCAGGTCGGCACCGGGCGCATGCCCATGCAGGCCAACGGCCCGCAGGCCATCGTCAAGCCTGTGCAGTTCACCGAGGAGCAGACCGCGGCTCTCGTCGCCTATGTCGCATCCCTCGCGCCCGGCCCTGCCATCCCCGAAGCTGAATACCTGGATGCCGAGGGCGACGCCGCCGCCGGCGCCGAGCTGTTCCGGATCAACTGCGCCATGTGCCACAACGTCGCCGGAGCAGGCGGCGCGCTCACCGAGGGCAAGTACGCTCCCGCGCTGGACGGCGTCACCCCGCAGCACATCTACGAGGCCATGATCACCGGCCCGCAGAACATGCCGGTGTTCAACGACATGAACGTTTCGCCGGAAGACAAGCGCGACATCATCACTTACCTCAAGTACATCGAGAACAACCCGTCGCCGGGTGGATTCGCCCTCGGATCCCTCGGACCGGTGTCCGAAGGCCTCTTCCTCTGGATCTTCGGTCTGGGTGCCATCGTGGCCCTGACCGTGTGGATCACGGCGAAATCGAATTGATCGGCACCCGGCAATGACACACCCAGCACAGACAGCGCCCACGAAGGAGAACAATGGCCAGCGATGAGACCAGCGGAAAGGATCTGACCGCTGCCGACTCCTCGAGTGTCGAGCACGTCACGGCCGCCGTCGGCACCGCCGTCGTCGCCCGCGACGCCGTGGCCAATCCCGGCTTCCCGCCGCACCGCCCCCGGATCACCGACCTCGACCCGCGCGCCGAGAAGCGCGCCGAGCGCACGGTGTACACCCTGTTCTACCTGTCGATCGTCGGCAGCATTTTCGCCATCGCGGCGTACATCATCTTCCCGATCGTCCCCGAAGACCCGGGCTCCGTGCGGCTGAACAACCTGTTCATCGGGATCGGGCTCGCGTTGGCACTGCTGGCGCTGGGCATCGGTGCGGTGCACTGGGGCAAGGCGCTGATGCACGACGAGGAGGGCGTGGACGAGCGTCACCCGGTCCGGGGCAGCGACGAGACCCGCGCCCGCGCGGTCGAAATCTTCCAGGAAGCCAACACGGAGTCCGGTATCGGCCGACGCGCCGTGATCCGCAACAGCCTCATCGGGGCCCTCGTGGTCTTCCCGCTCCCCGCCGTCGTCCTGTTCCGCGGGCTCGCCCCGATGGACCAGGATCCCGTCGCCCTCCTGAAGCAGACCATGTGGGAGAAGGGCACCAGGCTGGCCCTGGACCCGTCCGGTGCGCCGATCAAGGCCTCGGACGTCACCCTGGGTTCGTCCTTCGCGGTGATCCCGGAGGGCCTGATGGATCTTGAGCACGGCCGGCTCGAAGAGAAGGCCAAGGCTGTGGTGATCCTCGTGCGCATGAAGCCCGAGGACCTCATCGAAACGCCCGAGCGGGCCAGCTGGTCCTACGACGGGATCGTCGCGTACTCCAAGATCTGCACACACGTAGGCTGCCCCGTCGGCCTGTACGAACAGCAGACGCACCACCTCCTCTGCCCCTGCCACCAGTCACAGTTCAATGTGGCCGACCAGGCGAAAGTCATCTTCGGACCCGCCAAACGTGCCCTTCCGCAGCTGCCCATCGCCGTGGACTCCGAGGGGTACCTCATCGCGCAGAGCGATTTCCTTGAACCGGTCGGACCGAGCTTTTGGGAGCGACAGTGAGTACCACAACCGATATGAAACCCGCCGAGTCGAAGAAGTCCGGTGGCTTCACCGGCGCCGCGGCGAACTACATCGACGAGCGCACCAGCATCTCCACCGCGGTCAAGGAACTGGGTCGCAAGATCTTCCCCGATCACTGGTCTTTCCTGCTCGGTGAGGTGGCGCTCTACAGCTTCGTCATCATCCTGCTGTCCGGATCGTTCCTGACCTTCTTCTTCCAGGCCTCGATGGCCGAAGTGCACTACGAAGGCTCCTACGTGCCTCTCAAGGGCGTGGAGATGTCGGTGGCCATGGCCTCCTCGCTGGACATCTCCTTCGACGTGCGCGGCGGACTGCTGATGCGTCAGGTACACCACTGGGCTGCGCTGCTGTTCGTGGCATCCATCGGACTGCACATGCTGCGCATCTACTTCACCGGAGCCTTCCGCAAGCCTCGCGAGCTGAACTGGGTGATCGGCTTCGTCCTGTTCATCCTGGCCATGGCTGAGGGCTTCACCGGCTACTCCCTGCCCGACGACCTGCTCTCCGGAAACGGCCTGCGGATCATCGACGGCATGGTCAAGGGCATCCCCGTCGTCGGAACCTGGATCTCGTTCCTGCTCTTCGGCGGCGAGTTCCCCGGCACCGACATCGTCGGTCGTCTGTATTCGCTTCACATCCTGCTCCTTCCGGCGATCATCGTCGCCTTGATCGCGCTGCACCTGCTCTTCGTCGTGGTGCACAAGCACACCCAGTACCCCGGAGCGGGCCGCACGGACACGAACGTCGTCGGCTACCCGGTGCTCCCGGTCTACGCCGCCAAGGCCGGTGGATTCTTCTTCATCGTCTTCGGCGTCGTGATGCTGATGGCCTCGTTCTTCACGATCAACCCGATCTGGAACTACGGACCGTACGACCCCTCACCGGTGTCCGCCGGGACCCAGCCGGACTGGTACATCGGCTTTGCCGACGGCGCCCTCCGGTTGATTCCGCCGGGACTGGAATGGGTTGGTCTGGGCGGCACCTGGTCGTTCAACATCCTGATCCCCCTCGTGGGCCTCGGCATGTTCATCGGCGTTGTCCTGCTGTACCCGTTCCTCGAAGCGTGGATCACCGGTGACAAGCGCGAGCACCACATCCTGGACCGTCCGCGCAACGCGCCGACCCGCACGGCCATCGGCGCCGCGGGTGTCACGTTCTACGCCGGCCTGTGGGCGGCGGCGTCCTCGGACATCATCGCCACGCACTTCTCGGTGACCATGGAGGGTGTCATCCACACCCTTCAGGCCGTCGTGATCCTCGGCCCATTCATCGCCTACTTCATCACCAAGCGTGTGTGCCTGGCGCTGCAGAAGAAGGACCGGGAGATTGTCCTGCACGGCTACGAGTCCGGTCGCATCGTCCGTCTGCCCGGCGGCGAGTACATCGAGGTGCACCAGCCCGTCGACGAGTACGAGCGTTGGAAGTTGGTCAGCTACACCAACTACAAGCCGCTCGAGTTGACTCCGAACGCCCAGGGCAAGGTGTCCCCGGTTCAGCGGGTTCGTGCCGGCCTGTCCCGCTGGTTCTTCGAAGATCGGATTGCCCCGGTCGGGACCAAGGAACTCGAAGAAAGCCACGGCGATCACCACTAGTTCCTCAGCCGAATCGGTTCGGGCACCGCACCCACTCCAGACTCTGTCTGAGTGGCTGCGGTGCCCGAACTGTTTGGGCGACCTCGTCCCGGCCGGCGACCGGGTTCTCGCCTGCAGCACCGGCCACCGTTTCGACACGAACCGGCGGGGCTTCGCGTCCCTCATGGTCGGTTCACGCAAACTCATCGGTGATTCCGCCGCCATGCTGGACGCCCGCGACGTCTTCTTGGAACGCGGGTGGTATACCGAACTCCGCGAGGCCCTCAGCGCTCTCGTGGCCGCCGAATCCCCGCACCGAGTCATCGACATCGGCTGCGGCACCGGCTATTACCTCCGGGGGGCCCTGCACGCCGCCTCCGCCGGCCACTCCCCCGGTTCCCCGCTATCCCGTACCCCGGGCGTCGCGGCGTTGGCCATGGACCTGTCAGCGGCCGCGGTCGCACGAACGGTCCGGGCCGGTCTCACCGAGCCACGCTCGACCACGGACGGGCTCGTCGCGGATGTCTGGTCGCCGCTGCCGATCCGGGACGGGGCCGCTGACGTGGCCATCAACGTGTTCGCTCCCCGGAATCCGCCCGAGTTCCATCGCATCCTGGCTCCCGGAGCACTTCTCGCCGTCGTGGTGCCGCACGCCAGCCATCTCCAGGAGCTGCGCGCCGCCGGCCTGGCCCTGGACGTGCACGGGAACAAGACCGACGACCTGGTCGCCAGCCTGGCGCCGGGCTTTCACCTGGAGTCCACGGCGGACCTCTCCAGGGTCCTGGTGCTCTCCCCCGACGACGTTGCCGCCCTCATCGGCATGGGCCCGTCCTCGCACCACACATCCTCCACAGACCTCGCACACCCTACCGAGCCGCCAGGGTCGACCGAGGTGACCGTGGCGTTCCGACTCCTCGGCTTCCGCCGATCCCTGCACTGAGCATCGGTGCACGACAAAGCGCCAGTGACCCGAAGGTCACTGGCGCTTTGTCGTGCGGTGGTGGGGCCTAGCGGGCGAAGAGTCCGCGGTAGTACTCGTAGACCCAGCCGACGAGGCTGATCACGCCGATGCCGACGGCGATGAAGGAGATCCAGAAGCCGACGGCCAGTCCCAGGAACAACAGTGCCGCGCTGGCCGCGAGCATGATCGGCCACCAGCTCCACGGGCTGAAGAAGCCCAACTCGGGGTCGCCGTCATCGATGTTGGCGTCGAGCATGTCTTCGGGAAGTTCGCCGCCCTGCGCCTTGTAGACGCGAGACAGGTAGAACGCGATGAACGCCACGAGCAGCGCGCAGAGGGAGATCGCGAAGGCTCCGACCCACTCGATGCGACCCTGGCTCGGGTCGACGAGACCCCACACGACGTACGCGACTGCTACCAGCGCGAGGAATCCGGTCAGGATCCAGTAAAGGTTGACATTGGCTTTCATCTACTTAACCTTTTCCGATCCTGCGTCATAGGTGGGAGCATCCGGGGCGTCTTTTGCCGGACCGATGCCGACGGGCATACCGACCTCCGGGTGGTTCAGGTCGAATGCGGGACGCTCGGAGCGGATACGCGGGATCGACGTGAAGTTGTGGCGCGGCGGCGGGCAGGATGTCGCCCACTCCAGGGAGGCGCCGTAGCCCCACGGGTCGTTCACCGTGACCCTCGGAGCCGTTCGGGCGGTGACGTACACGTTCAGGAAGAACGGGATCATCGAGATCGCGAGGATCATCGAGCCGACGGTCGAGAGCTGGTTCATCCAGGTGAACCCGTCGTCGGGCAGGTAGGACGCGTAACGGCGGGGCATGCCCACCACACCGAGCCAGTGCTGCACGAGGAAGGTTGTGTGGAAGCCGATGAACAGGAGCCAGAAGTGCCACTTGCCCAGGCGTTCGTTGAGCATCTTGCCGGTCCACTTGGGCCACCAGAAGTAGAACCCGCTGAACATGGCGAAGACGACCGTGCCGAAGACCACGTAGTGGAAGTGGGCAACCACGAAGTAGGTGTCTGACACGTGGAAGTCCAGCGGCGGTGAGGCCAGGATGACGCCGGTCAGCCCACCGAAGGTGAAGGTGATCAGGAAGCCGATGGCCCAGAGCATGGGGGTCTCGAAGGTCAGCGAACCCCGCCACATCGTTCCGATCCAGTTGAAGATCTTCACGCCGGTCGGAACCGCGATGAGCATCGTCATCAGGGAGAAGAACGGCAACAGGACCGAGCCGGTCACGTACATGTGGTGCGCCCACACCGTCACGGACAGCGCCGCGATGGAGATGGTCGCGTAGATCAGGGTCTTGTACCCGAAGATCGGCTTGCGGCTGAAGACCGGGAACACCTCGGACACGATGCCGAAGAACGGCAGGGCGATGATGTACACCTCGGGGTGACCGAAGAACCAGAACAGGTGTTGCCAGAGGATGGCACCGCCATTGGCCGGGTCGTAGATGTGCGAGAGGAAGATCCGGTCGCTGGCCGCGGCGAGCATGGCGGCGGCGAGCACCGGGAACGCCATCAGGATCAGCAGCGAGGTGACGAGAGTGTTCCAGGTGAAGATCGGCATCCGGAACATCGTCATGCCGGGGGCACGCATGGTGATGATGGTGGTGATGAAGTTCACGCCACCGAGGATCGTGCCGAAGCCCGAGAGCCCCAGGCCGACCATCCACAGATTACCGCCGACCCCTGGCGAGAAGGTCGTGCTCGCCAGCGGTTGGTACGCGAACCAGCCGAACGACGCCGCTCCCTGCGGGGTGAGGAAGCCGCCGACCGCGATCAGGCTGCCGAAGAAGAACAGCCAGAAGGAGAACGCGTTGAGTCGCGGGAACGCGACGTCGGGTGCACCGATCTGGAGCGGCATCAGCGCGTTCGCGAAGCCGAAGAACAGTGGTGTCGCGAACATCAGCAGCATGATGGTGCCGTGCATCGTGAAGAGCTGGTTGTACTGCTCCTTGGTCTGCACGATCTGCAGTCCGGGTTCGAAAAGCTGGGCGCGCATCACGAGCGCCATCACCCCGCCGAGGCAGAAGTAGATGAACGAGGTGATCAGGTACATGTACCCGATGACCTTGTGGTCGGTGGAGGTGATCCACCGAACGACGATGTTGCCCTTGCGGTCAACGCCGGTCGGCCGGGCGGCCGAGGACGCTGCCGGAGCGCCGGCGGGAGCTGTTGTGGTGCTCATGGTCTAGTTGCCTTCCTCAGCCGTCGGGGCGTCGGTGCCTGGTTGGTTCAAGTTGCGGTCGTATTCGCTGTCGACCTGGCCGTCGTTGCCGGCGGCGCGCAGGGAGTCGACATAGGCCTCGTAGTCGGCCTCGGAGACGACCTCCACGTTGAAGAGCATCAACGAGTGGTACTCGCCGCAGAGCTCGGCGCATTTGCCGGCGTAGGTGCCTACGCGTTCGGGGATGACCGACATGTAGTTGGTCTTGCCCGGGATCATGTCCTTCTTGTAGAGGAAGTCGATGACCCAGAAGGAGTGAATGACGTCGCGCGCTTCCAGCGCGATCTCGATCTTCTTGCCGACGGGCAGGACGAGCGTAGGGATCTCGGACTCGACCAGCGCGCCCTTCTCACCCTCGAGGTCAGGCTGGCCCTGAATACCCTGAGTGAAGACATCGTCGGTGACGTAGTTGAAGTCCCAGGCCCACTGCTTGCCGATCGCTTCGATCTGCAGGTCAGGCTCGTCGAACCGTGCCTCGATGGCGTTCTGGTCCCGCGCGGTGAAGGCGAAGAAGCCCAGCACCAGGATGAGCGGGACGATCGTGTAGAAGATCTCGATCGGCATGTTGTACCGCAGCTGCACCGGGAGTCCGGTCTGGCCCTTGCGCCGACGGTAGACGACGACGGACCAGATCGTGAGGCCCCAGGTGATCAGGCCGACAATGAGCAGCACGATCCACGAGGTGGTCCACAGACCGGACACGCGCTCGGTGTTGTTGGTTACCGGGGACTCGCCCTCCTCGAAACCGGGCAGGTACCCGTTGAGCTGAGCCTGGGTGCATCCGGCGAGGACAATGGCTAGCGTTGCTGCGACCGGTATGACGGCCCATCGGAGACGGCGGTTTTTGAGCACCGGTGACCTTTCGGAAAGACGTGAAGGCACTACACAGGAAGTGCGTTTATCATCTTTAGCTTACTCCGCGCCGGTCGCACCCGAGTGCACGAGCGACGGACCCGTCGCAATTCTCCGCTCCGATTGGGGAGTGACAACAGGGTCGAAGGGCCCGTCCTGAGCCGTTTTGAGCCAGAAGCGCCGACGACGACGGGACCCGAACCGGATGTGCAAAAAGGAGACCGTCCAGTGGACGGTCTCCTTTTTTAAGATCACGCGCTAGTTGAAGGAGTCCCCACAGGCGCAGCTGCCGCCGGCGTTCGGGTTGTCGATGGTGAAGCCCTGCTTCTGGATGGTGTCCTCGAAGTCGATGGAGGCACCCTCGAGGTACGGGACGCTCATCTTGTCGACGACGACCTCGACACCGTCATAGTCCATGACGGCGTCACCCTCGAGGGTGCGCTCGTCAAAGTACAACTGGTAGATCAGGCCTGAACAGCCGCCGGGCTGCACGGCGACGCGCAGTCGCAGGTCCTCGCGGCCTTCCTGGGCGAGCAGGCTGCGCACCTTCGCGGCGGCGACGTCGGTGAGACCGACGCCGTGGGCGATGGTGCTGGTTTCGATCGTGTCGGTCATGGTGCTCCTCGGTATTATCCGGTTTCGCGTCGGTGAGCATCCCACGCGCATGGGGTCCGCCGGCGAATCTGTTCCTAGTGTATCCGCCCGGGCCGTGAGCGGGCTGGATGACGCGGACGCCTTCTTCTCAGGCCCTGCGGTGGGGTCAGTGGCCGGTGCGGTCGTTGAGGCGGCCCAGAAGGAAGGCCTCACTGAGCACCGCTCGCTTGAAGACGCCCAGGTGCAGCGACTCGTTGGGGCTGTGCGCCCGGGAATCCGGGTCTTCGACCCCGGTCACCAGGATCTGCGCTTCGGGAAACTCCCGGACCAGGTCCGCGATGAACGGGATCGACCCGCCCACACCGATGTCGACGGGCTCCACGCCCCAGCCTGCCGTCATGGCCAGGCGGGTCTCCGCCACGGCCCACCCGCCGGTGTCGACCAGGAACGGTTCTCCGGTGTCCAGGTCGTCGATGGCGAGGTGGGCGCCGAACGGAGCGTGTGCACGCAGGTGGGCCTCGATCACGCCGGCAGCTTCCTTGGCGGACTGGCCGGGCGCGATGCGCACGCTGATCTGCACGCTGACCGCGGGCGTCAGGGTGTTGGACGCGTTGGCGACGGTGGGAGCATCGATTCCGGTCACCGTCAGCGCGGGCTGGGACCAGATGCGGCTGAGGATGGATCCGTGCCCGATCGGGGAGACACCGTCGAGCAGGCCGGTCTCCGCTCGCAGCGCGGATTCATCGTACGGCGGTGTCGGCGCGTCGTGACTGGTCAGACCGCTGATCGCGACGGACCCGTCTGCGGCGTACAGGGTGCCCAGCAGCTTGATGGTCGCCATCATGGCGTCCGGGACGGCGCCGCCGAACATTCCGGAGTGCGAGGCGTGCGCCAACGTGCTCACGGTGAGCCTGAAGGTGACGTTGCCGCGCAGCCCGATAGTGATGGCCGGAGTGTCGACGTCCCAGTTGTTCGAGTCGGCGACGACGATCGCGTCGGCGCGGAGCGCCTCCCGGTTCTCGGTGAGGAAGGTGGCGAAGGAGCGGCTGCCGAATTCTTCCTCGCCCTCGATGAAGAGGGCCAGGCCGAGGTCGAGGTCCCCGTCGGTGGCCGCGAGGAGCGCGCGCAATGCGGCGACGTGCGCCATGACGCCGGCCTTGTCGTCCGCGGCGCCGCGGCCGTACAGGCGGTCCCCGCGCAGGGTCGGTTCGAAGGGCGGCGAGTCCCACGCGTCGTCGAGCCCGGGAGGCTGCACGTCGTGGTGGGCGTAAAGCAGAACCGTGGGGCGGCCGTTCTTGGCCGGGCGGGTCGCGAGGATGGCGGGCTGTCCGAGTTCGTCGGTACCGGGGATGCCCGCCTGCGTGACCGTGACGGTGTCGAAGATCCCGATCTCCCGCACCAGCTCGGCGACGGCGTCGGCGCTGGCGCGCACGTGATCGCGATCGAATGCCGCCCAGGACACCGAGGGGATCCGCACGAGGGCGCACAGGTCGGCGACCGTCCGCGGGAGCTCCCGTTCGACGGCGTTCCGCAGCGCCGATTCACGGGAGTGTGCTGCGACTTGCTGGGTGGTTGCTGCTGCTGTGTCCGCGGTATCCGTCATGCGAGTAATCTTAAGGCAACCTAACTGCAAGGAACTGATGTGGCTAAGCAACCTGTAAATCCCGGCGCAGAACCGTCGATCGAATCCGCCGACGAGACGAAGTCCCGTCTGGCCGGTCAGTCGACGCGCAAGGGCCAGCCCACGCCGAGCCGCCGTGTACAGGAGGCCGCGAACAAACGCCCACTGGTTCCGGACGACCGCAAACTGGCCGCCAAGCAGGCGCGGGCGAAGTCGGCCGAGGCCCGTGAGAGGGCGCGTCTCGGCATGGCCGCCGGTGACGACAAGTACCTCCCGGTGCGCGAGCGTGGACCGCAGAAGCGTTTCGCCCGTGACTACATCGACGCCAGATTCAACGTGGGCGAGTTCATGATCCCGGTGATGTTCCTGGTCATCCTGCTCACCTTCTTCCCGGATCCGTCCGTCCAGACGTATGGCATCCTCGCTCTCTGGGCCTTCTTCCTGGTCGCGATCGCGGACTGCATAGTGCTCGGTTTCATCCTCACCAAGAAAATCGAGGCCAAGTTCGGCGCCGACCGGGCCGAGAAGGTCCGTTGGTATGCGGCCATGCGAGCCCTGCAGTTGCGGGTCATGCGCCTGCCGAAGCCCCAGGTGAAGCGGGGCCAGTACCCGGCCTGATCCACGAAACACGAAAGAACCCCTCGGAGCCGGCTCCGAGGGGTTTTTGCGTGCATCGGGTCAACGCCGGTATGCGCCCAACCTGATGACCGGAACACGCAGTTCCTCATCGGTCAAGGAGCCGTGCTGGCCGACCATGCTGCGCGCCGACTGGTTGGGTTCCCGCGAGTCGTAGTATGCGATCAGCTTCCGGGCGGCCACGATGACGTCGCCGATCCGTGCCGCGGCGTCGTCTCGCACAGCACCGAACAGTCCCGCGGCCACGGCCTCGCTCCGGGTGAAGATCCAGGCGCGCTCGCCCTCGACCGCACGCCAGGTGTCGGCCAGCGCGTCGGCGTCGACACCGGCCTCGGTGTAGAGCTGCAGGCAGCGCGGGTCACCGCCGATGTGACGCACCCCGGTGACGAGGGCCGGCACGGTGTCGAAAAGCACCTGCTTGGCCGCCGGAACATCCACGACCCCGTGGTCTGCCGTGACGATCATGCCCTCGTCCGGGCGCAGGGTGGCGGCGAACCCGGCCGTTTCGGCGTCGAGGTTTTCCAGCTGCGCCAACCACCTGGCGGATTCCCAGCCGTGGGCGTGCGCGTTGATGTCCAGTTCGGGCACGTACAGGTAGATCAGGGCCGTGGGCTCGGCGTCGAGAATCGCCCGCGCCGCGTCGAACCGCGCGCCGATGGTCTCGGCCGGCACGTAGCCGGCACCGCGAAGCACGGCCCGGCTGAAGCCGGAATCCGTGAACCTCTTGGGGCCGACGGCGAAGCTGGGGATCCCGGTCTCCGCGGCCGTGTCGAAGACCGTCGGCTGGTTCTGCCAGCTGTGCGGCTCCATCCGCTCGTCCCAGCCCGTGAGCTGGTTGACGACCCTATCGTTGGCCGCGTCGAGCACCTTGTAGCCGACCAGCCCGTGGGTGCCTGGCGCGACCCCGGTGGTCAGTGAGGCGATGCCCGCGGCGGTCGTGGCCGGGAACACCCCGTCGACGACGTCGGTCTTGGCCAGATGCGAGGTGAGGAACCGGGCATGCCCGGCACGAGCTCGCAGGTTGCTCATCCCGAGACCGTCCGCGAGGAGCACGAGGGCCTTGCCCGCGGGCGGGAGCCCGAGCGGGTTCGGCTGGGACCGGAGCGAGGCCAGCGAACTTGTCAAAACGTCGGCAAGGCGAACGGCGCTGAAGGGCCGGACCGGTAACATAGGGGGCATCTGGCCCAGTCTGACATAGACCCGGCCGCAGGTTTCCTCAGCGCAGGTCCGTGCGCATCAGCCTGGTGCTCCCGGTTCCGCCGACATGCACCACACAGCAGAATCTACGAATGAGCCGCTCAGACAAGACAGTGTCAGCCCACCAGGGGCCCGCCGCATCCACCGAGCGCATCGAAGACGTCGATGTGTCGACGGAGATGCAGGGGTCGTTCCTCGAGTACGCCTATTCGGTGATCTACTCCCGAGCTCTCCCGGACGCCAGGGACGGCCTCAAGCCTGTGCAGCGCCGCATCCTGTACCAGATGAGCGAGATGGGCCTGCGGCCCGACCGCGGGCACGTGAAGTCGGCGCGCGTCGTCGGCGAGGTGATGGGCAAGCTGCACCCGCACGGCGACACCGCCATTTACGACGCCATGGTGCGGATGGCCCAGGCCTTCACGCTGCGGGTGCCGCTCATCGACGGGCACGGCAACTTCGGTTCGCTCGACGACGGGCCCGCTGCGCCCCGGTACACCGAGGCGCGCCTGGCGGCACCGGCACTGGCGATGACCGAACACCTCGATGAAGATGTCGTCGACTTTGTGCCCAACTACGACAATCAGCTCACCCAGCCCGACGTGCTGCCGGCGGCGTACCCCAACCTGCTCGTGAACGGGGCCAGCGGCATCGCAGTGGGCATGGCCACCAA
Organism: Cryobacterium zongtaii; assembly: GCF_002909375.1. Taxonomy (GTDB): domain Bacteria; phylum Actinomycetota; class Actinomycetes; order Actinomycetales; family Microbacteriaceae; genus Cryobacterium; species Cryobacterium zongtaii. Next base: position 78,116 of record NZ_PPXD01000007.1, on the reverse strand, counting down.
TATGGCCCCGCACAACCTCGTCGAGGTCATCGGTGCCGCCCGGCACCTGCTCGCCCACCCGCGTGCGACCCTCGACGAGCTCATGGAGTTCGTGCCGGGCCCTGACCTGCCCACCGGCGGCACCATCGTCGGCCTGGCCGGCATCAAGGATGCCTACCTGACCGGGCGTGGCAGCTTCAAGACCAGGGCCAAGGTGTCGGTTGAGGCGATCACCGCCCGCAAGGCGGGGCTCGTCGTCAGTGAGCTGCCGTACCTGGTCGGACCCGAACGGGTGATCGAGAAGATCAAGGACGGCGTCAACTCCAAGAAGCTCAGCGGCATCTCCGACGTCACCGACCTCACCGACCGCACCAAAGGTCTGCGCCTGGTGATCGGGATCAAGACCGGTTTCAGCCCGGAGGCCGTGCTCGAGCAGTTGTACAGGGTGACCCCGCTGGAGGACTCCTTCAACATCAACGCCGTCGCTCTCGTCGACGGCGGTCCGCAGACGCTGGGCCTGGTCGAACTGCTGCAGGTGTACGTCAACCACCGCGTCGAGGTCGTCACCCGGCGTTCCGCGTACAGACTGGCTCGACGCCGCGAACGCCTGCACCTGGTCGAGGGACTGCTCATCGCGATCCTCGACATCGACGAGGTCATCCAGGTGATTCGCGCCAGCGACGACACCGAGCAGGCCCGTACCCGGCTCATCGACGTGTTCGACCTCAGCCAGCTGCAGGCGGAGTACATCCTCGAGTTGCGGCTGCGCCGGCTCACCAGGTTCTCCCGCATCGAACTGGAAACAGAGCGAGACCAGCTGCTCGCCGAGATCAAGGAGTTGGAAGCCCTGCTCGCCAGCAAGCAGGCCATCCGCACGCTGGTCTCCGACGAGCTGGCCACCATCTCCGACAGGTTCGGCACCCCGCGACGCACGCTGCTCACCGAGGCACGTCCGAGCATCGCCGGCGCCTCAGCGCGGAAGACGGCCGTGCTCGAGGTTTCAGACTCCCCCACCCGCGTCTATCTGAGCAGCACGGGCCGCATCGCCAGGGTGGACCTGCCGCAGCCCGGCGACGACCAGACCGAACGCATCACTCCGGCGCACCGCCGCAGCAAGCACGACGCTGTCCTCTCGGCGCTGGACACGACCAGCCGTTCGGAGATCGGTGCCGTGACCAATCGCGGCCGACTCATCCGCTTCTCCCCCGTCGACCTGCCCGTGCTGCCACCCACCTCGATCCAGTTGGCGGCCGGTGTGCGGGTGCGCGACTACCTCTCGCTGGGCAGCGGCGGTGAGGTGGTCCGTGCCCTGGTCTCTCTGGACAGCGAACGTGCCATCGCGCTCGGCACCCGGCAGGGCATCGTCAAGCGGGTCACCCCGAACGACTGGGCGAACAAGCCCGACTTCGAGATCATCGCGCTCAAGGCCGGAGACGAGGTCGTCGGCGCCGTCCAGGGTGCGGAGGACGACGAGCTGGTCTTCGTCGCCTCCGATGCCCAGCTGTTGCGGTTCCCCGCATCGACGGTGCGCCCGCAGGGCCGGACGGCCGGCGGGATGGCGGGCATCAAGCTGGGCCCGGACGCCCGGGTGGTGTTCTTCACGAGCCTGGCGGCCGACGCCGCCGAGGACGCCGTGGTGGCGACGATCGCCTCCGGAAGCCAGACCCTGCCGGGAACGGATCCAGGTAGCGCCAAGGTGTCGGCCTTCACCGAATTCCCCGCCAAGGGTCGAGCCACCGGTGGGGTGCGCTCGCACCGCTTCCTCAAGGGCGAAGACGTCCTCGCTGTGGCCTGGGTGGGCGCGGCACCCGCCCGCGCACTGGGCATCGAGGGCTCTCCCCGGACCCTGCCGGACACCGGGGCGCGGCGCGATGCTTCCGGAACCATGTTGGATGCCGTCGTCGGCTCGATCGGTTCGGGTATCGGCTGAAGGGCTGTACGACCGCCGTTCGTTTCCTGACCGCGTTTCAGCCACGGTCGGGGCGCCCGCAGTAGGGTGAAACATGCCCGAACTCCACGGTTCCACAATCCTCGTCGTCGGCGCCACGGGCGGACTCGGCCGGGAGATCGCCCGGCAACTGTCCGACGCCGGAGCAACCCTGGTGCTCAGCGCCCGTGACCCCGCCGCCATCGCCGAACTCGGACTGCCCGGCGCAGTCATCCCCGCAGACCTCACCGATCCCGCCGCCGTCCGGCGCCTCGTCGACGTGGCGGTCTCGGTGACCGGCCACCTCGACGGGATCGTGGTCGCCGCGGGTGTCGTCGCCTTCGGCCCCGCTTCCGAGTTGACCGGAGACACCATCGCCCGGCTCTTCGCCGTGAACACCACCGCGCCCATGCTGCTGCTGCAGGCCGCCCACGGGCCGCTCTCGGCCTCGGCCGCCGCCGGCCGCGCACCGTTCTTCCTCACCCTCAGCGGGGTGGTCAGTGAGAGCCCGACCGCCAATCTCGCGGCATACTCGGCGTCCAAGGCCGCCTTGGCCGCCTTCGGCACCGCGGCCGGCCGGGAACTGCGGCGAGCGGGTATCCGGGTCATCGACGCGCGGCCCGGGCACACCGAGACGGCGCTGTCCAGCCATCCGATCAGCGGCACGGCGCCGCCCTTGCCCGTCGGCCTTGACCCCGTGGCCGTGTGCGCCCGAATCGTTCGGGGCCTCGCGGACGGCGACCGGGATCTGCCCAGCACCGTCTTCGCCGCCGCCGCGCCACGCTGACCGCCGCCCGCGACGCGACCAGTCTCACTCCCGCAACTGTTGCCCATTCGGACTTCGGGAACAGTCGGGCCCGGTCAGACGTCGATGCGGTCGCGGCTGAGCTTGTCGGAGCTTTCGATGATGAACTCCTTGCGCGGGGCGACGTCGTTGCCCATCAGCAGTTCGAACACCTTTCCGGCCATTTCGGCGTCGGCGACCCTGACCCGGCGCAGAGTGCGGTGGGCCCGTTCCATCGTGGTGGTGGCCAACTGGTCGGCATCCATTTCGCCCAGTCCCTTGTACCGCTGGATGGGGTCCTGAAAGCGTTTGCCGCTCTTCTTGAGCGCGGCGAGGACACCCTGCAGCTCTGCTTCGGAATAGGTGTAGATGGTCTCGTTGGGTTTGCTGCCCGGGTTCATCACGACGACCCTGTGCAACGGGGGCACCGCCGCGAAGATCCGGCCGGCTTCGATCATCGGGCGCATGTACCTGAAGAACAGGGTGAGCAGCAGCGTGCGGATATGCGCACCGTCGACGTCGGCATCCGCCATGATGATGACCTTGCCGTAGCGGGCGGCGGACAGGTCGAAGCTGCGGCCGGACCCGGCGCCGATGACCTGGATGATCGAGGCGCACTCCAGGTTGGAGAGCATGTCGGAGACCGACGCCTTCTGCACATTGAGGATCTTGCCCCTGATTGGCAGCAGCGCCTGATGTTCGCTGTCTCTGGCCAACTTCGCGGTGCCGAGCGCCGAGTCACCCTCGACGATGAACAGCTCACTCAGGGCCACATCGTTACTGCGGCAGTCCACCAGCTTCGCCGGCAACGACGAGCTTTCCAGGGCGTTCTTGCGCCGCTGGGTCTCCTTGTGGGCGCGGGCGGAGATGCGGGATTTCATCTCGGCCACGATTTTGTCGAGCACCACTGCCGATTGGGTCTTGTCGTCGCGCTTGGTCGAGGTGAACCGTTCGGTCATGGTCTTGTTGATCACCGCGGCCACGATGGCGCGCACCGCGGGGGTGCCGAGCACCTCCTTGGTCTGGCCCTCGAACTGCGGCTCGGGCAGCCGTACGGTGAGCACCGCGGTGAGCCCGGCGAGGATGTCGTCCTTCTCGAGCTTGTCGGAGCCGACCTTGAGCCGCCGGGCGTTCTGCTCGACCTGCGCCCGCAGGAATTTGAGCATGCCCGCGTCGAAACCCGCCTGGTGGGTGCCGCCCTTGGGCGTGGCGATGATGTTGACGAAGCTCTTGATGACGGTGTCGTAACCCGTGCCCCAACGCAGGGCAATGTCGACCTGGCACTCCCGGACGAGCTCAGTGGGGATCATCGCGCCCGTGTCGGTGAGGACCGGCACGGTTTCGGTGAAGCTCCCGGCGCCGGTCAGCCGCCAGGTGTCGGTGATCGGCGTGTCGACGGCGAGGTGGTCCACGAACTCGGAGATGCCGCCGGCGAAGGTGAAGGACTCCGCGATGGGCACGGCGCTCCGCCGGTCGTCGATGTCGATGGTCAGGCCCGGGATCAGGAACGCCGTCTGGCGGGCCCGGCCCATCAGGTCCTCGGTCTGGAAGGTGGCGCCCTTGGTGAAGATCTGCCGGTCGGCCCAGTAGCGGATGCGGGTGCCGGTGACACCCTTGCGAACCTTGCCGACGACGCGCAGTTCGCTCTTGTTCTCGAACGGCGTGAACGGCGCATCCGGGCTCTTCTCACCGGTGTCGGCGAAGACACCGGGCTCGCCGCGGTGAAAAGACATCGCCCAGGTCTTGCCGTCGCGGTCAACCTCGACGTCGAGGCGCTCGGACAGGGCGTTCACGACCGATGCGCCGACACCGTGCAGGCCGCCGGACGCCGCGTAGGAGCCGCTGCCGAACTTGCCGCCGGCGTGCAGCTTGGTGAAGACGACCTCAACCCCGGAGAGTCCGGTCTTCGGTTCGATGTCGACCGGGATTCCGCGCGCCGTGTCGCTGACCTCGACGCTTTCATCGGGATGCAGCACGATGCCGATCGATGACCCGTGCCCGCTGAGCGCCTCGTCGACCGAGTTGTCGATGATTTCCCAGAGGCAGTGCATGAGACCACGGGAGTCGGTCGATCCGATGTACATGCCGGGGCGTTTGCGCACCGCGTCCAGGCCTTCGAGGACCGAGAGGTGGCGGGCGGAATAGTCAGAACTCACAACTGTTAAGAATAGCGACCCGGATGCGTGCAGCCTCGTTCGACACTCGAGCGGGGCTCCCCCGAGCCGGGTCCACCGCGCGGAAGGCTACGCGGTGAGCGAAATGTCACCCAACTGTGGCCCAATCCACGCCCGGCCGTGTTTACATGGTGAGTAAGGATTCAATTGGTATCACCTGGTATCAGTCTGGAGGAGGAGAATATGTCCCAGATCGCCACCGAAAATGGTGCCGTCGACCAACAGGGCGCCCCCCACCAGCTCACCGCGGCCGACCGCTGCGACGCTTGTGGCGCTCAGGCCTACATCCGTGTAGTCGTGAATAACAGCGAGTTGCTCTTCTGCGCCCACCACGGACGCAAGCACCAGGAGAAGCTCGCCGCAATCGCCGAAAGCTGGCACGACGAGTCGAGCCGACTCTTCGAGGACCAGAAGTCCTAATCACCGGTCGGCGCCGCAGGCAACTGCGGCGCCGATGGCGCTTGACCGGAGTTACTCCGAGGTGAGGCTAAGCCGCACTGCAACCTGGTTGCGTGCGGCTTTTGCTATGCCGTCGACCGATTCGGTCTGAGCGGTCGGGGTTAGGGTGAGGCCTCTGGCAGCGGCGGCAGTTCCGAGCATCCGGTCGGCGAGCTGCGGATTGCGGGCCAGGACCGGGCCGTGCAGGTGAGTGCCGATGAAGCTGCCGTCGACGGCGCCCTCCGTGCCGTCGCCGTTGCCGGTGCCGTAGTCCACCGTGCCCAGCGGGGCCGCGGCTCCGGCGTACCCGCGCAGATGGTTTTCGAAGCCGAGCAGGCGCAGACCGTCGGCGTCGACGACGAGGTCGTCCGTGACGCGGGCCGGCAGGGCGCCCGCGCGCCCCGGCACCAGGCCGAGACCGTCGACCGACGAGCCGTCCGCCAGGTTGAGTCCGGCGCTGAGCAGCTCCCAGCCGGTACCGACGGCCAGCACGGGCACTCCCCCGGTCAGCCAGGCACGCAGTGGCTCTGCCAGGGTACTGAGGGCGTCGCGAGCGGCGACGAGGTCGGTGTCGGTTCCCGATCCGATGACGACGAGGTCGACGGTCGCGGGAAGGTCGGCGACGGCGTGCACGGGCACTATCCGGGCCGACAGTCCGGCCCAGCGGGCGCGCTGCGCGAGAACCCGCGCGTTCGCGGCGTCGCCGTTGGTGTCCAGAAGCCGCGGGAGCAGGCTCACGATGGTGAGATCGGCCGGGTGGTCAACTGTCATGACGGGTCCGCTTCGTTGGTTTCCAGGCCGAGGTGCGCCCGGGTGCGCCGCATCGAATCGGCCGAGAAGATGATCGTCTTGACACCGTGGGCGGGTTCCGGTGACGCCAGGAAGTCGTCGAGGGCCCGGCCGAGGTCGGGTTCGATGCGGTCGACGAGCACGCCGTCATAGGCCAATTGCAGGCCGATGTCGTAGGCCTTCGACCCCGAGGCGATAAGAACGTGGCCGAGGGCGGAGGTGTCGGCCGGCCAGAGGTAGGACGGGTCGCGCACGTCGGAGCCGACGGCGACGAGGATCTGTTCGGTGTCGGGGTCCAGGCTGTCCACGTTGAGCTGCAGGCTGGCGGGGTTCTGCACCAGCACGAATTCCACAGTGGTGCCGCGCACCGATACGATCTCGCCGCGGCCGAACACCGGGGGGATGCTGGAAATCGCGGCGACCGCAACAGCGGCATCGAACCTGTCGAGCAGGGCCGACCGGGCGGCGGCAAGGGCCGTGAGCGCGTCCACCGCGTAGTGGGTGCCTCTGGCCGGCAACCGCAGCGTGTGCACCCGTCCGTCGACCAGCACCGTCGCGTCGAGTCCGGAGACCGCGGTCAGAACCATGCCGTCGGCGGCGTCAAGCCGGGTCGGTGAGGTGAGGGTATAGCCCAAACCCCGCGGGTTCGCCGCAAGCACCTCGTCAGCCACGCCGTAGCGGGCCACGGCGACGCCGGGGGCAATACCATCGCCCAACCGGGACAGGTGGAGGTCGTCGGCGTTCAGCACCACGGAACCGGTCGCCCGTGCGGCGATCTTGGCCAGCATCGCGGCGACCATGTCGGAGTCGTGGAAACGGTCGATCTGATCGACCATCACGTTGGTCAGCACGACGACGCGGGGGTTCAGGGAGCCCGATATCAGGGCGCCGTGGCCCTCGTCCATTTCGAGGACCGCGATGTCGCCCTCAATGCGGCCGGTCAGGCTGACCCGTTCCAACAGTGCCGAGGTGAGACCCTGGCTGATGTTCGCCGTCGACTGGTTGGTGAAGACAGAGAGGCCGTGGGCGCGCAGCGCCGCAACAAGCATCTTGGTGGTCGTGGACTTGCCGGCCGAGCCCGTCACGATGACGAGCCCGCCCGGAAAACCGTTCAGGGTGCGCGGGAGGAACCCGGGCGCGATGGTGTTGACGACCAGGCCGGGGACGGCAGAGCCGCCACCGGGCTTGCGCCAGCGCGCGAGGGTGCGCGCGACTCTGCCGAGCAGGATCGCCGGCGCGTACCGTACAGCCAACTCTTTACTCGAGGTAGTCGCGCAGCGACTGCGACCGGGACGGGTGGCGCAGCTTGGCCATGGTCTTGGACTCGATCTGACGAATCCGCTCACGCGTGACGCCGAAGGTGTCGCCGATCTGGTCGAGGGTCTTCGGCATGCCGTCCCCCAAGCCGAAGCGCATCCGGATGACGCCGGCTTCGCGTTCGGAGAGGGAGTCGAGCAGGCTTTCCAGCTGCTTCTGCAGCATCGTGAAGCCCACGGCATCGGCGGGAACCACCGCTTCGGTGTCCTCGATCAGGTCGCCGAATTCGCTGTCGCCGTCCTCGCCGAGCGGGGTGTGCAGGGAGATCGGCTCGCGGCCGTACTTCTGCACCTCGACGACCTTTTCCGGGGTCATGTCGAGCTCGCGGCTCAGTTCCTCCGGCGTGGGTTCGCGACCGAGGTCCTGCAGCATCTGGCGCTGCACACGGGCGAGCTTGTTGATGACCTCGACCATGTGCACCGGGATACGGATGGTGCGGGCCTGGTCGGCCATGGCGCGCGTGATGGCCTGGCGGATCCACCAGGTCGCATAGGTGGAGAACTTGAAGCCCTTGGTGTAGTCGAACTTCTCGACCGCACGGATGAGGCCCAGGTTACCCTCCTGGATCAGGTCCAGGAACTGCATTCCACGACCGGTGTACCGCTTGGCCAGGGAGACGACCAGACGCAGGTTGGCGCCGAGCAGGTGGCTCTTCGCGCGGGCGCCGTCCTTGGCGACCCACTGCAATTCGCGTCCGAGCGCGCTCTTCTTCTCGGCGTCGGTCATCTGGGAGAGCTTGTCTTCGGCGAACAGGCCCGCCTCGATGCGCATGGCCAGTTCGACTTCTTCGGCGGCGTTGAGCAGCGCGACCTTGCCGATCTGCTTCAGGTAGTCCTTGACCGGGTCCGCCGTCGCGCCGGTGATGGCGCTCGAGTAGACCGGTACCTCATCCTCATCGTCGACGAGGGACAGCACGAGCGCACCGCTGGGCAGCGGCTCGGCAGGGGCGACGCGCTTGGCGGCGCCGTCGGTGGTGTCGTCATCATCGGTGTCGTGCTCGTCACCGGGAGCGACGGCCTCGTCGTCGCCGGCTTCGGCATCGCCGGCCTTCTTCTTCCCCGCTGGCGCCTTGGTCTTCGTGCTCGCGGCGCGCTTGCGTGGTGCGGCCTTCTCCGGGGCGTCGGCACCGGCCGCGGCGGCGGCGGCCTTGGCGGCGGCCGTGGCTGCGCGCGTCGCAGCGGCCTTCTGTGCGGGCGTCTTGGCCGCGGTGACGGTTGCGTCGTCGGCCGGCTGGGTCTCGGTGGTCTTCAATTCGGGCTCTGTCTTCGTTGGGGTTGCCATTCGAACACCTCTCATGCCGTGATTCGTGCGCGTGCGGCGCGACCTCGCTCGTTGCGGTACTCGGCGCGGGCCGGGTTCATCTGAGAGCGGGGTTATGGGCAGTACGTTTGTGGGCCGTACGTTTTTGGGCAGTACTAGGACCCATGTCAAGTCCCCGGGATTGCAGCCGACAACTGATCGGCGCGTCCAGGAACCAGAACGGGTCCTATTGACAATTATTGCACGGATTGTGTATAAACCGAGCCACGCTCTCTCACTCTCCGCGCCCGCGGCGTCTCATCCTTCTAGAGAGTTCAACCCAGAGCGGCGCCACTTCTATTCCCTCATCGCGGGACAGCAGTCGCCTGGTGCGTTTCCGGGTCCTCACGAGCATGACCACACCGATGCCGACGATCAGGAACTGCACGGTGAACGCGAAACGGAACGAGTCCAGCGAGTAGAGATCGCTGACGCCACCCTGGGCCTGACGCCACCCGTCCTGCAGGTCCAACAGCACCCCGATCAGGAACATCATCACGAAACTGGCCAGGAACCCGCCGACGTTCACGACGCCGTTGGCGGAGCCGAGGCTGCGTTGCGGATTGAACGTGCGTGCGAAGTCGAAGCCGATCAGCGAGCCGGGGCCGCCGCCGCCCAGCACGATCAACAGGAGGACGATGAGCCAGAACGGCGGCGCTACCGGCCACAGCAGGACGACCGCCCAGGTCGCTGCCATGACGGACACGATGCCCAGCACTATATTGCTGCGACGCAGCGGATGCCGGGCCGTCAGCACGCCGAGAATCGGTCCGCAGATCATCCCGGCGGCGACCGGGATGGTGAGCATCGCGGCGGCCATGCTCGACTCGTAGCCGAGACCGTAGACCATGAACGGGAAGCCCCACAGGAGGGTGAAGACCGTCCCGGAGGACTGGGTGACGAAATGGGACCAGAAGCCGAGTTGGGTTCCCGGTCGGCCGAGACTGTGCCGCAATTGGGTCAGGGCGCTCCCCCAGCTCTGCGGTCGCGGTTGGTCCGGCGACCCGGCCGGCCGGTCGCGGACGCCCACGACGACGACCACAAAGGCAACGAACGCGACCAGGGTGGCGCCCAGGAACGCCGGCGTCCAACCGAACTCGTGCAGGACCCAGGCCAGCGGCACTGCGGAGAGCACCTGGCCGAGCTGGCCGATGTTGCCGAACCATTGCGACAGTTGGGGCACGATACGCCCGGAGAACCAGGAGGTGATCAGCCTGATCACCGAGATGAAGATTGCGGCGTCGCCGGCCCCCACCAGCATCCGCCCCGCCACCGCGAGAGTGATCGACGGGGCGAAAGCAAGCGTCAGCTGCCCCGCCACCATCAGGACGGTACCGGCGAGCATGAGGACGCGGGGGCCGAACCTGTCGATCAGCACGCCGACCGGGATCTGCGCGGCGGCGTAGACGATCAGCTGCACCACGGCCAGGCTGGACAGGACGGCGGCCGAGCCGCCGAATCGTTCGGTTGCCGACACTCCCGCGATGCCGAGCGAGGTGCGCTGCATGACGGCGGACAGGTAGACGAACGATCCGAAGGAAAAGATCAACCAGGATCGACGAGAGTTCACTCGCCTCAATCTAGCCGGGCGAGCCGGTCCTCCCGACCATCGCCGCCCGCCGGGTGGGCATCGGGTCAGGGCTGCTGGCCGTCGTCCCGCCCACGCCGGGTCGCGAGGAATTTCTCCAGCTCCGCCGCGATTTCATCCGCGGACGGCAGCGCGCCGTCCTCGTCCGTCAACGGCGACCGCAGAGTGTTGCCCTCCATGTAGGCGTCGTAGCGCTCTTCGAGGGTGCCGACGAGCTTGGCGAGTTCGGGGTTCTCCCCCACCTGCTCGTCGATCCGGCCGATGAACTCGCGGTTCTTTTCCCGCAGCCGATCGGTGGGGAAGATCAGCCCGGTGGACGCGCTCGTGCTCTCCAGGGCAGAGAGGGCGGCGGACGGGTATTCGGTGTCGGCAAGGTAGTGCGGGATCAGCAGGACGTATCCGATGGTCCAGGCACCGATTTCCTGCAACCTGAATTCCACCAGGTGCAGCGCGTTGGCCGGCACCTGGGTGTGCGGACGCCACACCGACATGCTCTCGATCAGGTCGGTGCGATTGCCGCTGACCGTCACACCGATGGGTCGAGTGTGCGGGACCGGCATCGGGATGGCGTGCACCCACGTGGTGGAGGACACCGTGAAGCGGCTCACGAGATCGAGCACCGCGGCCGTGAACTGCTCCCACCGAAAGTCAGGTTCGAAGCCGGCCAGGAGCAGGAACGGCTGGCCGATCTCATCCCGGGCCAGGTAGAGCCGGAGCCGGGGTGGCTGGTAGTCGGTCAGGTGATCCTGATCGAAGTAGATGATCGGTCGCCGCGCCCGGTAGTCGAGCAGCAGGTCCGCGTCGAACTCGGCGATGACCTCGTGCTCGAGGGTCGCGAGCAGGTATTCGGTGAATTGGGAGACCGCGCCGCCGGCGTCCGCGAATCCGGTCAGGCCCGCGACGAGATGCAACCCTTCTGGAACGCCTGCGGCGTCCGAAGTGAGCGTATAGATTTCATCAGGATCGCGCATCCATTAACTCTAAGCGGACGATTCGCCCGCTGTCGGAGAATCGCTCCTCACACCGTGGTGCCCAGAGCGAACACTCCGCCCCGTAGCATCGAGGCATGACCGTTTCCCGCGTTTCCGTGTCCGCACAGCCCTCCATCGAATCCACAGCCGACGTCATCGTCATCGGTGCCGTGCAGGGAAAGGACGGGCCTACCCTGTTCGCCGACCCGGGCTTCGAGGAGATCGCCGCGCAATTCGCCGCCGTCGCCGTGTCCGGAACGGAGGACCAGTTGATTCGTCTCGCGCCAGTCGTCGGGGCCGCGAAGACCATCGCCGTGATCGGGCTCGGCTCCGTTGTCACACCGGAGTCGCTGCGTTACGCGGCCGGCTCAGCGGTGCGCCAGCTCACCGGCGCCGCCACGGTGGCGTTCGCCCTCCCGCTGGCCGACGCTGACCAGGCCGCAGCCGTTCTGGAGGGTGCAGCGCTCGGCGGGTACTCCTTCACGACCTATCGCAAGGCGTCTTTGGCCGCCACCAAGCTTCCGGCCACCGACATCACCGTGCACACGGATCAGGCCGATGAGGACGCATCCGACCGTGCCGGGATCGTGGCCGATGCCGTGAGCCTGGTGAAGGACCTCGTGAACATGCCGCCGCTCGACCTCTATCCCGAATCGCTCGCAAACCTCGCCGCTGCGGCCGCTGAGGGCCTCCCCGTGACGTTGACGGTGTGGGACGAAGACCAGCTCGTCGCCGACGGCTTCGGCGGTATCGCCGGAGTGGGCCAGGGGTCGACCCGGCCTCCGCGACTGGTCAAGGTCAGTTACGACCCGATCGAGGCGACCCAGCACCTCGCGCTGGTGGGTAAGGGGATCACCTTCGACACCGGCGGACTGTCCTTGAAGCCGCCGGCATCCATGGTGGGCATGAAGTACGACATGACCGGCGCCGCCACCGTGCTGGCCGTGACGCTGGCCGCGGCCCGCCTGCGCCTGCCCGTGCGGCTCACGGCGTGGCTGTGTATCGCCGAGAACATGCCGTCCGGGTCCGCGATCCGCCCCAACGACGTGCTGACCATGCGCGGCGGCCGCACCGTCGAAGTGCTCAACACCGACGCTGAAGGCCGGCTGGTCCTCGCGGACGGACTCGTCGCCGCGGGTGAAGAGAGCCCCGACGCGATCATCGACGTCGCAACCCTGACCGGCGCCGCCATCGTGGCCCTCGGCACCCGCTACTCCGCGGTGCTGGGCAACGACGACCTCGTGGCCCAGGTTCTCGCCGCGAGCAAGGCCGAGGGTGAACTCGCCTGGCCGATGCCGATGCCCGAAGAACTGCGCGCCCTGCTCAACTCCGACGTCGCAGACATCGCGAACGCCAAGATCGGCAACACCGGCGGCGGGATGCTCCTGGCCGCGGTCTTCCTGAACGAGTTCATCGGCAGCACAGGCGAGGGCGCCGAGACCACCACCATTCCGTGGGCGCACCTGGACATCGCCGGCAGCGCCCAGCTTGTCGGCGGCGGGCTCGGCTTCACAGCCCCCGGTCCGACCGGTGTGACGGTGCGGACCCTGTTGCGACTGGCCGAGGAGTTTTCGCGCAAGTAGTAAGGTCTTATAGGCAGGAAAATCCTTGCCGTTCAACGCCTACCCACGCGCAATACGTGCGTCGGGCGGGCCGTGAAAGTGTATGTGATGCACGAGGGAGTATCTGGGTGTCTGAACAGAATTTTGACCTTGTAGTTCTCGGTGGCGGCAGCGGCGGCTACGCGGCCGCCTTGCGTGCCGTTCAGCTGGGCCTGACCGTCGGCCTGATTGAGAAGGACAAGCTCGGTGGCACCTGCCTGCACGTCGGTTGTATCCCGACCAAGGCACTGCTGCACTCGGCCGAGGTTGCCGACGTGAGCCGCGAGTCGGCCAAGTACGGGGTGAACACCTCCTTCGAGGGCATCGACATCGACGCCGTGACCAAGTTCCGCGAGGGCATCGTCGCCAGCAAGTTCCGTGGCCTGCAGGGACTGATCAAGGCCCGCGGCATCACCGTCATCGCCGGCGAGGGCAAGCTCATCTCCCCCACGACCGTTCAGGTCGGCGAGGACACCATCGTCGGCAAGAACGTTGTGCTGGCCACCGGCTCGTACTCCCGGTCGCTGCCCGGCCTGGCCATCGAAGGTCGCGTCATCACCAGCGAGCAGGCCCTCGAGCTCAACTACGTTCCCAAGAAGGTCGCCGTGCTCGGCGGCGGCGTGATCGGCGTCGAGTTCGCCAGCGTCTGGAAGTCCTTCGGCGCCGACGTCACGATCATCGAGGCCCTTCCGCACCTCGCTCCCAACGAAGAGGAGTCGGTGTCGAAGCAGCTCGAGCGGGCGTTCCGCAAGCGCGGCATCGAATTCTCCCTCGGCGTGCGTTTCCAGTCGGTCACGCAGGATGACTCCGGCGTCGTCGTCACGCTGGAGAACGGCACCACGATCGAGGCCGAGCTGCTGCTCGTCGCCGTCGGTCGCGGCCCGTCCACCGCTGGTCTCGGCTTCGAAGAGGCCGGCATCACCATGGACCGCGGCTTCGTCATCACCGACGAACGCCTCGCCACCAACATCCCCGGCGTCTACGCGGTCGGCGACATCGTCCCCGGCCTGCAGCTCGCGCACCGCGGTTTCCAGCAGGGCATCTTCGTCGCCGAAGAGATCGCGGGCCTGTCCCCGATCGTCGTCGACGACCTGAACATCCCCAAGGTCACCTACTGCGACCCCGAGATCGCATCGGTCGGTTACACCGAGGCCAAGGCCGTCGCCAAGTTCGGCGCCGACAAGGTCACCAGCTACGAGTACAGCCTCGGCGGCAACGGCAAGAGCTCGATCCTGGGCACCACCGGGTCGATCAAGGTCGTCCGTGAGGCTGATGGCCCCATCATCGGCATCCACATGATCGGCGCCCGCGTGGGCGAGCTGATCGGCGAAGGTCAGCTCATCGTCAACTGGGAGGCCTACCCTGAGGACCTCGCGCCGCTGCTGCACGCGCACCCCACCCAGAACGAAGCACTCGGCGAGGCCTTCCTGGCCCTGGCCGGCAAGCCTTTGCACGCGATGTAGCCCGTTTCGGCACACAGATTCTCACTAACATTGGTCAGACATTAATGGTTTCAAAGGAGACAAACGCATGAGCGAATCCGTCAACCTCCCGGCACTCGGTGAGAGTGTCACAGAGGGTACGGTCACCCGCTGGCTCAAGAACGTGGGAGACCGCGTCGAAGTCGACGAACCGCTGCTCGAAGTATCGACCGACAAGGTCGACACGGAGATCCCATCCCCCGTTGCCGGCATCATCGAAGCCATCCTTGTCCAGGAGGACGAGACCGTCGAGGTCGGCACCCCGCTGGTGACCATCGGCGACGGCTCTGCGGCGGCCGAAGCTCCGGTCGCTGAGACGCCCGCCGCTGAGGCGCCCGTCGCCGAGGTTCCCTCGACAGAGGCACCGGCGCCCGCCGAGGCGCCTGCCGCCGTTGCACCGCCGGCCCCGGCCGCCGTGGAGCCGCCGCCCGCCGCACCCGCACCGGTCGCTGCTGCACCCGCAGCCCCGGCACCCGTGGCAGCAGCACCCGCCCCCGCACCGGCGGCCCCGGCACCGGTAGCAGCAGCACCCGCCGCCGCCCCGGCAGCCCCGGCAGCCCCGGCAGCACCCGCTGCCGAGCCGACCCGTGGCGCCCACGCCGGCACCAGCGGTTACGTCACGCCCATCGTCCGCAAGCTCGCGAACGAGGCCGGCGTCGACCTGTCCACCATCACCGGCACCGGTGTCGGCGGACGCATCCGCAAGCAGGACATCGTCTCCGCCTCCGCCACGGCTACGCCCGCGACTCCGGCCGCCGCCGAGGTCGAGGTGTCTCCGCTGCGCGGAACCACCGTGCCGATGTCCCGCCTGCGCAAGGTCGTCGCCGAGCGCGCTGTAGCGTCGATGCAGCAGACGGCCCAGCTCACCACTGTCGTGGAGGTTGACGTCACCCGTGTCGCCATGCTCCGCGACAAGGTCAAGGTCTCCTTCCACGAGAAGACCGGCAACAAGCTGTCCTTCCTGCCGTTCTTCGCCCTGGCCGCGGCCGAGGCGCTGAAGGCGAACCCGATCATCAACGCGACCGTCGACGGCACGTCGATCGTGTACCCGGGCCAGGAGAACATGAGCATCGCCGTGGACACCGAACGCGGGCTGCTGACTCCCGTCATCCGCGACGCCGGAGACCTCGATCTGGCCGGTTTCGCCGCCCAGATCGCTGACCTGGCTGCCCGCACCCGCGACAACAAGCTCAAGCCCGACGAGCTGTCCGGTGGCACGTTCACCCTCACCAACACGGGTTCGCGCGGCGCTTTGTTCGATACCCCGGTGGTCTTCCTGCCGCAGAGCGCCATTCTCGGCACCGGCGTTGTCTACAAGAAGCCCGTCGTCGTGACCGACAAGGGTCTGGACTCCATTGCGATTCGTTCGACGGTGTTCCTCGCGCTGTCCTACGACCACCGCATCATCGATGGAGCGGACGCCTCGCGCTTCCTCACCACCATGAAGGCACGTCTGGAAGCCGGCGCATTCGAGGCCAACCTCGGAATCTAGTGTCACAGACCCGCCAGACGGGTCAGTAGTCGAAGAGTTCGCGTAACCGCCAGCCGGCCTCGCCCTTGATCACCAGGGCTGAGGCCGGTTGTGTGTTCGCGGGACCGCCGGCCGCCGGCGTCAGAACTATCAGCGCGGCGTTGCCACGGCGCTCCTGCACGGTGGCCGTGAAACCCGCAGCAGTGCGGTCGGCGCTCGGTTCCATCTGAAGTGCCTGATACGAGTCGGCGGCCATGGCCACGGAACCGGCCTGGTCGGCACTTTCCAGACACAGCACCGACGCCTCCGCCAAACACCCCTCGCGCAGCTCGAGCAGGACCAGGGTCGCCGCCGCCGGATCGTCAGACACGAGAGTCGCTGCAGATCCGTCGGCGCCTGCCGGCCCGTCGCCTCCCGGCCCCGCGGTCGCGTCGGCACCCGGTGGCGAGGACCGCGTCGCGGGCGCCGACAGGTCGCCGGCGTCCCCGGCGACCACCGGGGACTCGGCCGGGGACTCGGCTGGGGACAGCGCGGCAAGGCCTCCGGCGGCCAGCACCACCGCGAGGCAGACACCGACGATGACCGGCCGTGCTCGACTCCGGTTCCGCAGCAGCGCCTGCAGCCACCGAGCGCCCGCCCGCGACCGAGCATTCACGATTCGCAGCCCTGACCGGCATCCGGCCAGCCCACGCCGCACCTCCCGCTCCAACCGCCCTGTCGGCTTCGCCGCGCTTCCACGCTCTGCACCCGCCAGTCGCCCGCGGGCTCGGATGGCCGGCTCACGCGCCCCGGCCGGGCGGGCCGGTCTGGTCAGTCGGCTCGACGGTGCGGCCAGGCCGTGGGTATCCTCCGGTCCCTCGGGATCTGCCGGCACGGTGCCCGGTACCGCACCCCGGACGGCTGTCGCTGCCGCCCAGTCGAACAGAACGGATTCCACGCCGGACAAATCCGGCGGGACGGGTCGCGCCGTGGCCGCGGCTTCGAACTCGGCCACGACCGACTCCGCCGTCGCCGCCTCCGGAGCCTGAGGGTCCAGGTGGTCACAGATGGATCTCACACAGCCCGCCAGGCGCACGAGGTCGTCCCGCCGCCGCGCGACACCGGCTCCCCCGGCGGGCAGATCCTCCAGCGCGCCCAGCCCGAGAAGCACCGGTCGGCCACGGCCGTCGAACCGTACGCAGGCAGGTCCGATCATGGAGTGGCTGAATCCGGCGTCGTGCAGCGCCTGCAGTGCTGCCGTGATCGTCGCGGCAATGGTCACGACCTCACCGGCACCGAGGGTGCCCCGCTCGGCCAGCAGCCGGTCCAACGACGAACCGGTCAGGCGGTCCAGCACGAGGCAGAGCCGGCCGTCGGGAGCCGTCGCCACGTCCCGCAACGGCGCGAGCATCGCCGGCGGCACTGTGAGCGTGGCTCGCACCTGCCGGTCGAGCGCCGGCCTGTCAGCATCCGGCCCGAACACCTTCAGTGCCATATTCAGGGCCTGGCCCTGCTCTCCGGGCGCCCGGCCGAGGTAGATGATCGAACGGCTCCCCGTGCCGATCCGGCGTATCAGCCGGAACCCGGCCAGGGTCTCCTCTCGGGCGGGAATCTGCCTGTGCTCCATCACTCCACCGTGCCGTTCGGACCGGCGGCCCCCTCCCCTCGGTGGGAATCTGGCGGAAACTCGAGCGGTGCTCAGGCTGGGGAGGAGACCCCCTAGACTTGCCGCATGCTCGACTTTGTCGTCGCGGGGCTAAGCGCCAACTCCGTGCCGTATTTCGAGGGCCTTGAGCTCCAGCGCGCCGTCCATCGCACGGTGGTGTCCGGTCAACGACCGAACACCGTCCTGCTCCTCGAACACCCCGCCGTGTACACGGCCGGCAAACGCACCCAGCCGGAGGACCGTCCCACCGACGGCACGCCGGTCGTGGACGTCGACCGCGGCGGCCGGATCACCTGGCACGGGCCCGGTCAGCTGATCGGCTACCCGATCCTGCGCCTGCCCGAACCTCTCGACGTGGTCGGATACGTGCGTCTGCTCGAGGACATCCTCATCGACGCGCTGGCCGATTTCGGGATCGACGGCAGACGGGTTCCCGGACGCAGCGGTGTCTGGGTCGGGCCCGCCGGGGCCGAGGACAAGATCGCCGCCATCGGCATCCGGGTCGCCGACGGTGTGACCATGCACGGGTTCGCCCTCAACTGCAACAACTCGCTCGAACCGTACGACCGTATTGTCGCCTGCGGCATCGTCGATGCGGGCGTCACCACCATGTCTCAGGTACTCGGCCGAGACGTCAGCACCGAGGACGTCGTCGACTCCATCACAACCCATTTCCGCAGCCGGCTGGCGGTGTCGGCATGACCGCCGCGCCCGACGGACGCCGGATGCTGCGACTGGAAATACGCAACGCCGAGACGCCCATCGAGCGGAAGCCCGACTGGATCAAGACTCGCGCCAGGATGGGCCCCGAATACCGCCACCTGCAGGATCTGGTGAAGAGCGAGAACCTGCACACGGTGTGCCAGGAGGCCGCCTGCCCGAACATCTACGAGTGCTGGGAAGACCGCGAGGCCACCTTCCTGATCGGCGGCTCCCAGTGCACCAGGCGCTGCGACTTCTGTCAGATCGACACGGGCAAGCCCGCAGACTACGACACCGACGAGCCGCGCCGGGTCGCCGAGTCGGTGGTGGCGATGAACCTGCGTTACGCGACGGTGACCGGGGTCGCCCGCGACGACCTGCCCGATGAGGGCGCCTGGCTCTACGCCGAGACGATCCGGCAGATCCACCTCCAAAGCCCGGGGACCGGGGTCGAGATCCTCGTCCCCGATTTCACGGGCAACCCGATCCACCTGGCCGAGGTGTTCTCTGCCAGCCCTGAGGTCTTCGCGCACAACGTCGAGACGGTCCCGCGGATCTTCAAACGCATTCGTCCCGCCTTCCGTTATGACAGGTCCCTCGACGTGCTCAGCCAGGGGCGGGCCGCGGGACTGATCACCAAGTCGAACCTGATTCTCGGCATGGGCGAGGAACGCGCCGAGGTGTCCCAAGCGCTGCAGGACCTGCACGATGCCGGGACCGACATCATCACCATCACGCAGTACCTGCGGCCGAGCCCCCGGCATCTGCCGGTGGCCAGGTGGGTGCGACCGGAGGAGTTCGTTGACCTCAAGGCCGAAGCGGAGCAGATCGGTTTTCTCGGCGTCCTCGCCGGACCGTTGGTGCGTTCCTCCTACCGGGCCGGTCGGCTCTGGGCACAGTCGATGACGGCCACCGGACGCCAGGTGCCCGCCCACCTGCAGCACCTCGCCGACGCGACCGCGGCCTTCAGCCAGGCCGTTTGACCCTAAATCCGTTCCGCGGATATCGACCGACTGGGTAGTCTTAGAACCATGGCACGAAGCAAGGACAAGAGTCCCCGCACCCCCAAAGAACCTGGCCGCTTGAAGCAAATGTGGCAGGTCTTCCAGATGACCCGGCGCTACGACTCGAACATCGTTCTGTTCATGATCCTGGGTTTCCTGATCCCTGTTGTTGTCGGCTTGGCCCTTGCGCTGTTGCTGACCCCCGACAACGGTTTCACCATCGCCCTCTGGATCGTCGCCGGCGTGCTCGCCGGCGTCCTGGCGATGCTGATCATCCTGGGTCGGCGTGCAGAGAAGGCCGCGTACTCGCAGATCGAGGGCCAGCCCGGCGCCGTCGGCGCCGTTCTGCGCAGTTCGTTGAAGCGCGGCTGGGTGGGGAGCGAAATGCCCGTCGCCGTCAACGGTAAGACCCAGGACGCCATCTATCGCGCCGTCGGCCGCGGTGGAGTTGTGCTCATCAGCGAGGGACCGCGCACCCGCACCGCCCGCATGTTGGACGAGGAAAAGCGTTCGGTGGCCAAGGTCGGCGGCAACGTCGCGGTCACCGTCATCACCGTGGGCCCAGACGCCGACGCCGTTCCGCTGCACAAGCTCGCCCGGCGGCTGACCAAGATCAAGCCGACCCTGACCAAGGCCGAAGTGCTGGCGGTCAACAACCGCCTCAACTCCATGACCAAGAAACTGCCGATTCCCAAGGGTGTCGACCCCACCAAGGCCCGTCCGCAGCGCGGCAACTAGCCACACGCATCCACCAGAACAACGAAGGGCACGGGGTCAACCCCGTGCCCTTCTCTGCGTGCCGGAGACTAGCGCCTGATCAGGACGGTGCCGGCGATCTTGTCGTGGAAGCCCCGCTGGTCCGAGTCCCAGACCAGGGCGGGAACGGCCAGACCCAGCAGCACCGACCGGACGATCGGGCGCCACAGGCCCGCACGGCCTCCGGTGAGGGCGATCACTCGCAGGCCGAGCAGGCGGTGGCCGACGCTCCCCCCGAAAACGGCGAGTTGCAGGGCTTGGAGGCCCACGAAGACCATCAGGACCACGAAGCCGTCATAGTTGAGCCAGGTGTACCCCCAGATCAGGCAGGTCAGGGCCACGGCGACGGCCCAGTCGATGGCCAGCGCCGCGATGCGCCTGCCGACCCGCCCCACGGAATGCGGTCCGGTCCGAGGCAGGCCGAGTCGCTCCCCTGGCCAGGTGCTGGGCGGTAACTGCCCGAAGGTGGTGGGTCTTGACGGCGTCGAATTCACCCGATCAGTGTACCGACCGAGCCCTCTGTAACATGGAGGAAACATAAGCGTCATTCTTAAGTAACCCGTCCGTAATAGTGTCGGGGAAGCCGCAGTGTGCGACATTTCTAGTCACCCACGCCTACGTCGTTTGGAGTCAACCCGCATGTTCCGCGATTCGTCCGAAGTCCTCTCGTTCATCAAGGACACCGATGTCAAGTTCCTTGACCTCCGTTTTACCGACCTGCCGGGTGTGCAGCAGCACTTCAACATCCCCGCGTCGACCGTTGACGAGGACTTCTTCACCGTCGGCCAGATGTTCGACGGCTCGTCGATCCGCGGTTTCGCGTCGATCCACGAATCCGACATGCAGCTCATCCCCGACGTCACCAGCGCGTACATCGACGCGTTCCGCGCCGAACGCACCCTGATCATGCTCTTCGACATCTACAACCCCCGCAACGGCGAGATCTACTCCAAGGACCCCCGCCAGGTGGCCAAGAAGGCCGAGAAGTACCTCGCCTCCACCGGCATCGGCGACACCGCGTACTTCGGCTCAGAGGCCGAGTTCTACATCTTCGACGACGTGCGCTACGAGGTCAACCAGCACACCAGCTTCTACTCCGTCGACTCCAGCGAGGGTGCCTGGAACTCCGGCCGCAAGGAAGAGGGCGGCAACCTCGCCAACAAGACCCCGTTCAAGGGCGGCTACTTCCCGGTCAGCCCGGTCGACCAGCACGCCGACATGCGCGACGACATCTGCCTCAAGCTGATGGACGCCGGCCTCATCCTCGAGCGCAGCCACCACGAGGTGGGCACCGGCGGCCAGGGCGAGATCAACTACAAATTCGACACCATGGTGCACGCGGCCGACGACCTGCTGAAGTTCAAGTACATCGTCAAGAACACCGCGCACGAGTGGGGCAAGACCGCCACGTTCATGCCCAAGCCGCTGTTCGGCGACAACGGCTCCGGCATGCACACCCACCAGTCCCTCTGGGCCGACGGCAAGCCGCTGTTCTACGACGAGGCCGGCTACGGCGGCCTGTCCGACGTTGCACGCTGGTACATCGGTGGCCTGCTCAAGCACGCTCCGGCTGTGCTCGCCTTCACCAACCCGACGGTCAACTCGTACCACCGCCTGGTTCCGGGCTTCGAAGCTCCGGTCAACCTGGTCTACTCGGCCGGTAACCGCTCGGCCTCGATCCGTATCCCGATCACCGGCACCAACCCCAAGGCCAAGCGCCTCGAGTTCCGCGCCCCCGATGCCTCCGGCAACCCGTACCTCGCCTTCGCCGCCCAGCTGATGGCCGGCCTCGACGGGATCAAGAACCGCATCGAGCCGCACGAGCCCGTCGACAAGGACCTCTACGAGCTGCCGCCGGAAGAAGCGAAGAAC
Organism: Cryobacterium zongtaii; assembly: GCF_002909375.1. Classification (GTDB taxonomy): domain Bacteria; phylum Actinomycetota; class Actinomycetes; order Actinomycetales; family Microbacteriaceae; genus Cryobacterium; species Cryobacterium zongtaii. The sequence continues at coordinate 56,318 of NZ_PPXD01000007.1, read as the reverse complement.
ATCCCGCAGGTTCCCGCATCGCTGGAAGAGGCCCTGCAGGCGCTGGAGGCCGACCATGACTTCCTGCTCGCCGGCAACGTCTTCACCCCCGAGCTGATCGAGACCTGGATCGACTACAAGCGCGAGAAGGAAATCAAGCCCCTCGCGCAGCGCCCGCACCCGTTCGAGTTCGAACTGTACTACGGGGTCTAATCTCCCCAACGCACGACGAAGGGGCCGCAACCGTCAGGTTGCGGCCCCTTCGTCGTCGACGGTGTCGAGGTCAGCCGGAGAACGGCCCCGGCCGTTCGACCGGTCCATAGAACCGGCGTTCGAAGACCGCACGGGCGCGCCGGGTCACCGCGAGGTAGTCTTCCTCGAGCTGATTCGCCGAACCCGGCGGGTACTCCATCATGCGGGCGACGCCGTCGAGCTGCATCCTGTCAGTGGGCAGCACATCCGCGGTCTTGTTCGTCCACAGGGTGATCGCCGAGCGGCACCGTGACGCGAACAGCCACGCGGCGCGGAGGACGGCGGCATCCGGTTCGGTGACCAAACCGGCGCGGGTGGCCTCCTCGAGTGCTTCGAGGGTTGACGTCGTGCGCAGGGCGGGGACGCTCGCGGCGTGCTGGAGCTGCAGCAACTGGACGAACCACTCCACATCGCTCAGCGAGCCGCGGCCCAGCTTGAGGTGCCGGTTCGGGTCGGCTCCCTGCGGGAGACGTTCGTTCTCGACGCGGGCCTTAATGCGCTTGATCTCACGGACGTCCTGGTCACTGATCTGTTCCGGGTACCGCACAGTGTCCATCACGGCGTGGAAGGACTCCAGGAGCGCGGGTTCGCCCGCGACACCGCGGGCGCGCAACAGCGCCTGGGCCTCCCAGGTGAGCGACCAACGGCGGTAGTAGGCCTGGTAGGAATCGATGGACCGCACCACCGCACCGTTCTTGCCCTCGGGGCGCAGGCCGATATCCAGGTCGAACGGCAGCCGGTTGTCCTCGGTGAGTCGGTTCAGCTCCCGGACGATGAAGGTGGCCCGGTCGTGGGCCGCACCGCCCTCGAGGGCAGCGGGCCTGAAGACGTACATGACGTCAGCGTCGGAACCGAAACCGAGTTCGGCTCCCCCGAACCGGCCCATGGCGATCACAGCGAACTCGATGCCGTCCGGAGCGAACGGACCGTCGTCCCCGGTGAGACCGGCACCACGGATGGCGCCGAGGATTCCCTGGATGATGACGGTGGAGATATCCGTCAGGCCCGCGGCGAGCTCGTCAATGCTGATGCGACCGAGGATGGCCGACAGCGCCAGGCGAAGCATCTCGCGTCGCCGGCTGGTGCGGAGCACGGACGCGGCGGCGTCGGGACTGCCGTGCCTGGCCAGCACGGCACGCGCCTCGTCCTGCAACACGCTGAGCGGGCGGGGGCGCAGGTCATTGTCGTGTTCCAGCCAGGCGACGGCCTCGGGAATGGTCTCCAGGAGTTCGCCGACGTACCGCGACGCCGAGAGCACCCGGGTGAGACGTTCGGCGGCCCCCGACGAGTCCCGGAGCATCCGCAGGAACCAGTAGGTGGAACCGAGGCTGTCGCTCAGCCGCCGGAAGGCCAGCAGCCCGTAGTCGGGGTCGGCGCCATCGGACAGCCACTGCAGCAGCACCGGCAACAGGTGTTGCTGAATGGTCGCCCGCCGGGACACACCGCTGGTCAGCGCGGCGATGTGGGCCAGGGCGCCCGTGGTGTTGCGGAAGCCGATCGCCGCCAGCCGGGCCTCGGCCTGCGCGCTGGTGAGGTTCAGGCCCTCAGCGGGCAGGGCGGCGACCGCGGAGAGCAACGGCCGATAGAACAGCCGTTCGTGCAGGCCGCGCACCCGGTGTTTGGTGGCCTCCCACCGGGTTGTCAGCGCCGCCGCGCTCGTGGCCAGGCCCGTCGCCCGTGCCAGGACCCGCAGCCCGGACTCGTCGCGGGGCAGCAGGTGTGTTCGGCGCAGCCGGTCCAGTTGCAGCCGGTGTTCCATCAGGCGCAGCATCCGGTAGTCCTGGGCGAACTCGGCGGCCTCGGCGCGACCGACGTAGCCGGCATCGGCCAGGGCGGCCAGGGCCGGCAGGGTGCCGGGCTGACGGATGTCGGGATCGGTCTGGCCGTGCACGAGCTGAAGCAGTTGCACGGTGAATTCAATGTCCCGCAGACCGCCGGGGCCCAGCTTGAGTTGCACGGCGACCTCGTCGGCGGGGATGTTACTGGTCACCCGTTCGCGCATCCGCTGCACGGAGTCGACGAAGTTCTCCCGGCTGGCGCTGGTCCATACCTTGGGGGCCACCGCGGCGACGTAGCGGGAGCCGAGCTCCAGGTCGCCGGCAAGGGGGTGTGCCTTCAGCAGCGCCTGGAACTCCCAGCTCTTGGCCCAGCGGTCGTAGTACGCGATGTGGGAGTCGAGGGAACGCACCAGGGCGCCGGACTTGCCCTCGGGGCGCAGGTTGGGATCGACCTCCCACAGCTCAGGCTCCATGCTGGGCTGGTTGAGCCCACGCATCATCAGGACCGCGAGCCGGGTGGCGATGTCCACCGCCCTGGCGGCGCTGAGCCCGGCGTCGTCGTTGCCCTCGGCGACGAAGATGACGTCAACGTCACTGACGTAGTTCAGCTCCCCCGCCCCCGCCTTACCCATTCCGATCACGGCGAGCTTGGTCAGCCGCACCTCGTCAACGGGATAGACGCCGTGCGCGGCCACGGTGCCGCTGCACATCCCCCTGGCGACCGCTAGGGAGGCTTCCAGCGCCGCCGCGGCCAGGTGCGCCAGGGTCCTGGCGATCCGGTCGAGTCCGGCCACGGGGTCGGCCTGTTCGAGGTCGAAGGCTGCCAGTTCGGCGAGCCGGCGGCGGTACCGCACCCGCAGGGCCACCCACCCGTCGTCGTCGATGAGTTCGGCGAAGCCGTCCTTCGACTGGACGGCGTCGAGCAGGTCGTCGGTCAGCTCACGGAGCCCGGCCACGGCGGTGGTCTTCTCGTGCAACACCGCGAGTTCTGCCGGATGCCGGAGGAAAAAATCGGTCAACCCGGTCGAAGCCCCGGACACGAGCACCAGGCGCTGCAGGGCGCCGGGATGCCGCCGGAGCGCCACGAACTCGGTCGGGGCCTGGCGCACCAACGACAGCACGGCGAAAAGGGCCGCATCGGGATTCGCAGCCCGGGTGAGCAGCGGGAACAGATCCGACGGGTCAGGCCCGCCGAGTTCACCGACCTCGTCGAGACGCGCGCGGGCCTCGCCAAGATCGGCGAAGCCCACCCGAGCGAGGTCCGTCAGAGTCAACTGTTCTCTCGCCATGTCCTGTACCTGTCTGAGGTGAGTCCCTAGAGCATCTCGAGGTTCTTATTGAGTTCGAATGGGGTGACCTGCGAGCGGTACTCTCGCCATTCCTGACGCTTGTTCAGCAGCACGTAGTTGAACACGTGCTCCCCCAGCGTCTCGGCGACCAGCTCGGACTCCTCCATGTACTGGATGGCATGGTCGAGGCTGGCGGGCAGCTGGTGGTATCCCAGCGCGCGACGCTCGGTGTCGCTGAGTCCCCACACGTTGTCCTCGGCCTCCGGCGGAAGCTCGTAGCCCTCCTCGATGCCCTTGAGCCCGGCGGCGAGCATCAGCGAGTACGCGAGGTACGGGTTAGCTGCCGAGTCGATCGCCCGGTACTCGATGCGCGAGCTCTGGCCCTTGTTGGGCTTGTAGAGCGGAACGCGAATCAGCGCGGACCGGTTGTTGTGGCCCCAGCACACGAAGCTGGGGGCCTCGTCGCCACCCCACAGGCGCTTGTACGAGTTCACGAACTGGTTGGTCACCGCCGTGATCTCCGGCGCGTGCCGCAGCAGACCGGCAATGAACTGACGTCCGGTCGTCGACAGCTGGTATTGTGCGCCGGCTTCGTAGAACGCGTTGGTGTCGCCCTCGAAGAGCGAGAGGTGGGTGTGCATTCCGGAGCCGGGCTGGTCGGAGAGCGGCTTGGGCATGAACGTCGCGTAGACGCCCTGCTCGATCGCCACCTCCTTGATGACGGTGCGGAAGGTCATGATGTTGTCGGCGGTGGTGAGAGCATCCGCGTAACGCAGGTCGATCTCGTTCTGGCCGGGGCCGGCCTCGTGGTGACTGAACTCCACCGAGATGCCGAGATCCTCGAGCATCCGCACCGACCGGCGCCGGAAGTCGTGCGCCGTGCCGCCGGGAACGTTGTCGAAATACCCGGCAGAATCGACCGGGACCGGTCCGTTCTTGCCGAACTTGGACGATTTCAGGAGATAGAACTCGATCTCCGGGTGCGTGTAGAACGTGAAGCCTCGTTCGGCGGCCTTCGCCAGGGTGCGCTTGAGCACGTTCCGGGGGTCGGCGACGGCGGGCTGTCCATCCGGAGTGGTGATGTCGCAGAACATCCGGGCGGTGGGGTCGACCTCGCCCCGCCAGGGCAGGATCTGGAACGTGGTGGGGTCCGGGTGGGCCAGCACGTCGGCCTCGAACGAGCGCGTCAGGCCCTCGATCGCTGACCCGTCGAAGCCCAGTCCCTCGGCGAACGCACCCTCCACCTCGGCCGGCGCGATGGCAACCGACTTGAGGGTGCCGACCACATCGGTGAACCATAGTCGAATGAACTTGATGCCCCGTTCCTCGATGGTCCGAAGAACGAAGTCGCGCTGCTTGTCCATCCACGCCCTTTCTTGTTGCCCCTAGGCTACCGGCTGCCGACGGCGCGCGGGCGAAAACCGGCTGATCGCAGCTGCGAATGACTCTCAGAATCGACCGCTGAGTACACTTGGGCACATGCCAGAGATCCCCACGCCAGACGCCGCCAACGCCGTCGAGGTGCAGAATCCATACGTCAGTGCCACCGCAGGGCCCAAGCGCGTGCGCACCAGGCATTTTCAGAACGCGAAGCAGCAAGGTATCCCGATCACGGGCCTGACCAGCTATGACATGCTCACCGCCCAGATTTTCGACCAGGCCGGCATCGACTTCCTACTGGTGGGAGATTCCGCCGGGAACAACGTCTTCGGTTACGAGACCACCCTCCCCGTCACCGTCGACGAGTTGATCCCACTGACCCGCGCCGTGGCCAGGGCCGTGACCCGGGCGCTGGTCGTTGCCGACATGCCGTTCGGCAGCTACGAGACCGGTCCGTCTGAGGCCCTGCACACCGCGGTGCGTTTCATGAAGGAAGCCCAGGCCCACGCCGTGAAGCTGGAGGGCGGGGTGCGCAGTCGCAAGCAGATCTCGCGGATCGTGTCTGCCGGCATCCCGGTCATGGGGCACATCGGCTTCACCCCACAGAGCGAACATGGTTTGGGCGGACACATGATTCAGGGACGCGGCGCGGGCGCCGAACAGCTGATCACGGATGCTCTCGCCGTGCAGGACGCCGGCGCTTTCGCGGTCGTTCTGGAGATGGTGCCGTCAGGCGTCGCCGCAGAGGTCACCGAACGCCTGGAGATCCCCACCATCGGCGTCGGGGCCGGGCCCGGCGTCGACGGTCAGCTGATGGTCTGGACAGATTTCGCCGGCATGACCGGGGGACGCGTGCCCCGGTTCGTGCGGCAGTACGCGAACCTGCGTTCGGTCCTCACCGATGCGGTGCACTCGTTCAAGAACGACGTCGATTCCGGCGCCTATCCGGGCCCCGAACACAGCTACGAGTAAACACTGCCGGAGCGGGTGCGCCTCAGCGGTCCTCGGCCTCGTCGTCTTCGGCCCATTTGGCGCTGTTGGCGCGGAGCTTGTCGAGGGCGTTCGTCGCCTCGTCGAATGTCGAGAACGGGCCTACCCTGTCGACGGACGGCGACAGCATGCCCTTCTCGACGGCGCCAGTGCGCATGTTGTACCAGAACTGGTGATCAGCATCTTCGGCCATAAGGTTGATCCTATGCCTAAGGATTCAATCGGTCACCTCGTTCCGGGAGCCGTGTCCAGCCACCGCTCCGTTCCCTCCCACATCGTTCGGCCCGAGTATGTCGGGCACACCGCGCCGGCCCGGTTCACCGGATCCGATGTCTACTCCCCCGAACGCATCGCACTGATCCGGGAGTCCGGCCGCATCGCCGCGAACGCGATCCAGGCGGTCGGGCGTGCGGTACGCCCCGGGGTCACGACCGAGGAACTGGACAGGGTCGGCCACGAGTTCCTGATTCGGAACGACGCCTACCCGTCCACGCTCGGCTACCGCGGCTACCCGAAGTCGCTGTGCTCCTCGGTCAACGAGGTCATCTGCCACGGAATTCCTGACGACACCGTGCTCGAAAACGGTGACATCGTCAATATCGACATCACCGCGTACAAGAACGGGGTGCACGGTGATTCCAACGTCACCTTCATCGTCGGCGAGGCCACCGAGGAGGTCACCCTGCTCGTCGACCGCACCCGGGAGGCCCTGGCGCGCGGGATCAAGGCCGTGGCACCCGGACGGCAGGTGAACGTGATCGGCCGCACCATCGAGTCGTACGCCAAGCGGTTCGGCTACGGGGTCGTTCGCGACTTCACCGGTCACGGGGTGGGGGACGCGTTCCACTCGGGCCTGATCATTCCGCACTATGACTCCGCACCGCAATACGACACCGTCATGGAGGTAGGCATGGTGTTCACCATCGAGCCGATGCTGACCCTCGGCACCAGTGACTGGGACATGTGGGCGGATGACTGGACGGTTCTGACCCGCGATCGCAGCATCACCGCGCAGTTCGAGCACACCCTGGTGGTCACCGAACGTGGCGCCGAAATCCTGACGCTGCCGCAGCCGGTAGATTGACATCATGAGTTCAACCACTGCCATCGGCATCGATATCGGCGGAACCGGCATCAAGGGGGCTGTGGTGGACCTGTCCACCGGGGCCCTGCTCTCCGACCGCGTCAAGCTGCCCACCCCCAAGGGCGGCCGGCCCCAGGACATCATCGAGACCACCCGCCAGCTCCTGGCAACGGTGTCCGCCGGAACGGGCGAGATGCCAATCGGCGTGTGTTTCCCCGCCGTCGTCAAGCACGGTCACACGATGTCGGCGGCCAATGTGTCCGACAAGTGGATCGGCCTCGCCGCGGAAAAACTTTTCGAGAAGGGCCTGGGCGTGCCCATCCACTTCGTCAACGACGCTGACGCGGCCGGATACGCGGAGTCGACGTTCGGCGCGGCCAAGGGTGTCGACGGTGTCGTGCTGCTCACCACGCTGGGCACCGGCATCGGCACGGCCCTGATCAACGACGGGGCCCTGGTGCCCAACACCGAGTTCGGTCATCTGGACATCGACGGCGTGGACTACGAGACCCGCGCGGCCTTCTCGGCCAAGGAACGGGACAACCTCAGCTGGGAGAAGTGGGCGTCACGCCTGCAGAAGTACTACTCCACGCTGGAGTCCCTGTTTACTCCCGACCTGTTCATCGTCGGCGGCGGCGTATCGAAACACCACGAGAACTTCCTTCCCCTGCTGCACCTGAACACCCGGATCATCCCGGCCGTCCACCGCAACAATGCCGGCATCCTGGGCGCAGCCGCCCTGGCCGTCAAGCACGCGCCAGTTTCCGCATAGCGGACTCCGGCCTCGCCGACTCCGCTTAGCTGTACGCGCGGGTGCTCTGGCGCTGCTGACGCGCCCGCCACCAGAGTCGCACCCGGTGCGCGAGCCGTCGGACGACCGTGGTGACCCGGTGGGCAGCGGGGAACTCCGTGCCGAGCACGGCGACGCCCACGAAGACGATCAGCCAGCCCGGTCCCGGCAGGGGCACCAGGATGAGACCGACGACCATGACCGTCAGCCCGGCGAGGGCGACGAGCAGCCGATACGGCGCCCGCAGGCGCGGGTGAGCGTGGATCCAGGTCCGGGACCGGCCGAGCAGCGCCCTGAACCGCAGCCAGACCCCGGACGAGGCCGTGGCCGGGCGGTGCGTGGTGACGGCATCGGAGGTGGACCCGGGGGTGCTCATGGCCCCAGCGTAGGAGCACCGGCTGGGAATGCACCACCCCCGCGGCACGGTCCCGCGCAACTCACAGGTTCGAGAGGGGAATGGGCCGACTATTACGCCGGGTTTTGTCCCGGTTTTCACCATGGACGGCCATCTATCTCGGGACTACGTTGCCGCAGCCCTCTAGCGGTCTACCCGGAAACTCGGCGAGCCGCCTTGGCGTTTCCTGTTCGACCTTGCTCCGGACGAGGTTTACCTAGCCGGCCAGGTCACCCTGGCCGCTGGTGGTCTCTTACACCACCGTTTCACCCTTACCGCCGGCTTGCGCCGATGGCGGTCTACTTTCTGTGGCACTGTCTCGCGGGTTGCCCCGGGTGGGTGTTACCCACCGTCCTGCTCTGTGGAGCCCGGACGTTCCTCGGCATCACGAGCTGTGAAAAGCCCGGATGACGCGACCGTCTTGTCGACCCATTCCGTCGTCGAGCCTACAGCGCCCCGGCCCTGTTGCCGAACCGGGCCCTGGCGGCGGCCTGCTCTAGATGCCGGATTCCTCGGTGCGGACGAGGATGGCGCCGCAGTCCGGGCAGAAGACGATGTCGTCGGCGGGCGCTGCCCGCACCTCTTCGAGGTCGTTGCCCGTCAGGGTCATGGTGCATCCGCTGCAGGTGCGGGCGCGGAGCAGGGACGCCGCGTTGCCCCGCCCGGCCACGCGCCGCTTCTCGTACAGCCCCGACAGGTCCTCGCCGATGGCGGAGACGATCGCGACCCGGTCCCGGGCCAACTCGCCCAGCTGGCGGTTCAGATCGACCAGAAGCGCGTCGCGGTCGGCTTCAATTCCGGCGACCCGGCCCGCGACGTCGGCGCGTTCGGATTCGGTCTCAGCGACGGCCGCTTCCTTTTCCTCGAGACGTTCCATCACCGCGAGTTCGATCTCCTCGAGCGCGGCCAGGCGCGCGCCCAGGGCGGTGAGTTCGCTCTCCAGTGCGTGAACATCCTTCATCGAGGAGGTGTGCTGGGCGCGCTCGGTATCGCGGGCGATGCGCTTCTCGACCACCTCGACATCCGACTCGATGCGGCGCAATTCGATCTGGGCGTCCTCGACCTCGCCGACGCGACCGGTCAGGACCGTCTTGGACGCATCGAGTCCGCGGCCCAGCTCTGCGAGCTCGGCGTGTTGCGGCAACGCCTTGGCCTGATGTTCGACCTGCTGCAATTTGATGTCGAGGGCCTGGAGCCGCAGAAGCTCCTTCTGCTCGGTGGGAGATGCCTTCACAATGTCCTGACCTTCATGATTATGGAGTTGAAATGAACGGGGGTGAGCCAGGCTCACTGGGTGACGGCGAAGTCCCAGGGGTCGGTCCGCACGTCGCTGACCTCGATGCGGATGCCGGGCAGCCTCTGCCGCAGCGCCGAGGCGGCGACGTCCAACCAGAGCCATTCGCTGGCCCAGTGTGACACGTCGATGAGGGCGGGGCCAACCCCCGCCAGGATCGACTGTTCCCTGGACTCCGACGCCGGGTGATGCCGGAGGTCGGAGGTGATGAACACGTCGGCGGAGCGCACGGCAGGTTCGCGCAGCAGCGAGTCACCGGCTCCCCCGCACAGGGCGACGGTCTGGATCGTGTCGGCATAGCCACCGGCCACACGCACACCCGTCGCCGTCGGGGGGATCAGCGCCGCCAGGCGGCGGGCGAGAAGACCGAGCGTCGTGGGCTCCGGGAGCCGGCCGACCCGACCGATGCCCGTGCCAGGGACCAGTCCACCCGTGATCGGGCGCGTGTCGACCAGGCCCAGACTGGAGGCGATGACGTCGGAGACCCCGTCTTCGACGACGTCGGCATTGGTGTGGGCGGCCAGGAGACCGCAATCGGCACGGATCAGCCGAGCGAGCAGGGCACCCTTGTAGCGGTCTTCGGCGACGCTGGTGACCCCGCGCAGCAGCAGCGGGTGATGGGCCAGCAACAGGTCGGCCCCGGAGGTGATCGCTTCCGCGACGGTCTCGGAGACGACATCGACGGCCAGCAGAATGGAATCGACCCGACGCGCGGGGTCGCCACTGATCAGACCCGGCGCATCCCATTCCTCGGCGCCGGACAGGGGCCACAGTTCATGGGAGACCCGGGCGACTTCAGCGAGCGAGAATGACACCCTGTCAGCCTACTAGCCGGCGGCCGCCACAATCGGCGACGTGCCGACGCTCACCAGCCCAGTGTGCCCGGCGCACCCTTGAACGGGCCGACGATCCGGTCGGTGATCCACCCGCCGTAGAAGTCGCCCGGCTGAGCGCGCACGAGTTCGCCGTCCACCGTGCACTCGTCGAGCCGGCCGGGGTAGACGGCCACCCGGCCGGCCAGCGATTCGAAGCCGGCCTCCGGATGGGGATAGTGCCAGGCAACCGCATCGGCCCGTCGGTCGCCGACGACGATGCTGAGGTAGGACGCCAGCCCTTTGTACTCGCAGAAGCTGTGCCCGTTGACCGGGGCGAGCACACCGGCCGAGAACGCGTCCCTCGGCAGGTAGTAGGTGGGCGGATGGCTGGTCTCCAGCACGCGCACGCTGTCCCTGGTATCGGCGATCACTGTGCCGTTGAACCGGAGCACAACATGCTCCAGACTCGGTTCCACCCGCGGCGGGCGCGGGTAGTCCCAGACCGACTCCTGGCCGGGACCCGGTATCGCCGGGTGCCGGTTCGTGGCGCTCATCGGCTGGCTACCGCGGGCGCAACCCGGCGCCGTACACGGCTGCCTGGGTGCGCCTGGCCATGCCGAGCTTGGCGAGCAGGCCCGACACATAGTTCTTCACGGTCTTCTCGGCCAGGTCGAGCTGGTCACCGATCTGCCGGTTCGTCAGTCCTTCCGCGATCAGCTCGAGCACCTGGCGCTCCCTCGTCGTGAGATTGGAGGCCGGCGAATCCGCGGCGGTGCCGGTGAGCTCGGTGACCACCTTGCGAGTCACGGCCTTCTGCACGAGGGACTCGCCGCGGGCGACCCGACGGATGGACTCGACCAGGTGCTGCCCGCGGATGTCCTTGAGGACGTAGCCAGATGCGCCGGCGAGGACAGCCGAGTAGCTGGCCTCGTCGTCGTCGTATGCGGTGAGCATGAGGCACTGCACCCCGGGGTTGGCCGAGCGGATGGTGCGGCACACGTCGATACCGCTGCCGTCGGGCAGCCGCACGTCGAGGACCGCCACGTCGGGTACCGTTGCCGCGACCCTGGCGACCGCCTGCCGAGCCGTCGACGCTTCACCGACGACCTCGAGGTCGGGCTCTGCGTTGATCATGTCCGCGATTCCGCGGCGCACCACTTCGTGGTCATCCACGAGGAAGACTCGGATCATCACGATTCCTTTCGTACAGGTTCAGGTTCTATGAGGGCGGTCCAGCGCAGTCGGCTGCCGCCCCTGGCACGGTTCTCGAGGACGAGGTCGCCGCCCCACTGCTGCGCCCTGGCGGAGAGGTTGGCCAGTCCGCTGCGCCGGTCGGATTCCACGACGCCGATGCCGTTGTCGACCACCTCGATCACCACCAGGTCGTCCGCGACACTGAGGTTGACGACGGTTTCGGTGGCGTCGGCATGACGGATCACGTTCATCAGCCCCTCCCGGATGACCGCGGCGATGTCATCGGACATCTCCGGCGGGGTCAGCAGGTCGATCGGGCCGGTGAAGACCAGGCGGGGGGTCTGGTCGAAGAGCGACGCGAGCTCACTGAGCAGGTCGATCACACGGTGACGGATCGAGCCGCGGTCGCGGCTGGTCTCGGCGGTCAGGGCGAAGATGGCCGTGCGGATCTCGACGATCGCCACGTCGAGCGCCACGACCTCCTCGATGATGCGCTCCCGGACGTTAGGGTCGTCAACCGACCCGCTGATGGCCTGCAGCCCGATGCCGGCCGCGAACACCCGCTGGATGACGTTGTCGTGCAGATCGCGGGCGATCCGGCTTCGGTCTTCCAGCAGCGCCAGTTTCTGGCCGGCGGACCGACCGCGGGCGAGTTCGAGCGCAACACTGGCCTGGCCGGCGAAGTCCGCTGCCATCTCGAGGTCGGAGGTGGTGAAACGGGGTCGGCCGGAGGAGCGGGACACCGTCATGACACCGTGGGTGCGGCCGGAGGCCAGCAGCGGGATCACCATTGTCGGGCCGAGCACCAGCTGGGCGTCCGGCTGGTCGAGGCTGGCACCGCCGTCGGCCGTGAGGATCGGCTGACCGCTTTCGAAGGCCCGCCCGACGGTGGTTCCGGCGGACGGGATGACGAGTCCCTTCACTTGCTTGGCGAGTTTTCCCCTGGCGGTGTCGACGATGAGCGTGCTTTCGCCTGCGGCGAGGACCACGCAGACCAGATCGGCGTCGGCCAGTGACGCGAAACGATCGGCGAGGAGTTCGAGGGAGGCATCCGCGCGGTCGGAGAGCAGCGCGGCGCTGATCTCGGCCGATGCCGCCGACCAGCGCTGCCGGCGGCGGGTCTCGTCGAAGAGACGGGCGTTGTCGATCGCGATGCCCGCCGTGGCGGCCAGGGCGGTCAGTAGTTCCTCGTCTTCTTCGCTGAACGCGCCGGACACCTGATTGGACAGGTAGAGGTTGCCGTACACCTCGCCGCGCACCCGCACGGGCACGCCGAGGAAGCTGTCCATCGGCGGGTGGTGCGCCGGAAAGCCCGAAGATCGGGGATCCTCGCCCAGGTGCGTCAGGCGGATGGCGTGCGGGTCGTCGATGAGGGCGCCCAGTAAACCGTGCCCGGCCGGTAAGTGGCCGATCGACGTGGCCAGCTCGTCCGGGATGCCGACGTGGATGAATTGCTCCAGATTGCCGTTGGGTGCGATGACACCCAGCGCGCCGTACCGGGCTCCGACGAGGTCGACGGCGACGTCCACGATGCGGCGGAGCACGGCCGCAAGGTCGAGTTCTTCGACGACGGCCTGGCTCGCCTGAAGCAGGCTGCGCAGCCGCCCCTGGGTGGCGAGCACCTTCTGGGCGTTCAGGACGAGTTCGGACAGCGCCTGGTCAAGAGCGGACCGCGGTCCGTCGGGAAACGAAAGCCTGGTCTCAGGAACGGTCACGGAATGCGTCCCCTTTCGGTCGGAGCTAGCCCAAAGTGTACCTGACTGGGACCTTCGGCCCTTCCCCGGATTCGCACTCCGGCCCATTCTGGAGATGTGTCATCTCCCGAAGCACCCCGGGAAGAACTGGAGATCAGCTCATGGTTGAGAGAGTGATCGTAGCCGTTGACGGGGGGCCGGCGAGCCGGGCCGCCCTGGACTGGGCGTTGGCCAGGGCCGAGGACGTGCCGCTGAGTCTGGAGCTGACCACCGTCGTTGAACTCGGCTGGTCGCCGGTCGGCGGCCCCGAGGATGATTTTCAGCCCGTCTACGAGCGTGCCCTGGCCGAGGCCACCCGTTTTGTGGCGCAGAACGTCCCCGCGGTCAAGGCGACAGGTGTCGTGCGCCGTGGAGTTCCCGTCGACGAGTTGGTGCGGGCTTCGTCCGCGGCCGACCTGCTCGTGATCGGGACCAACAAGACCAGCGCGCTGGCCGGCGCCGTGCACGGCACGTTGCCGCTTCGGCTCGCCGCTCACGCGCACTCGGCCGTCGTGGTCGTTCCGGCCGGCTGGGTCGCCGGCGGCGACAGGGTCGTGGTCGGCATCGAGGATGACGGCACCATGGATGCCCCCCTCGACGTCGCGGCGGCCGAGGCCGCCCGCCGCGCCGTACCGCTCGTACTCGTGCATGCCTGGTCGATCCCGGCGACTCTCGGTGTGGACTACGGCGCCGCTGTGCCGTTCGACGCCCTGATCGAGGCGCACGAGGACATCCTGGCCCGTGCCCTCGAACGGGTCAGGGCCCAACACCCGGCGGTCGACGCATCCGGGACCCTGGTACAGGGCGCCGCGGCGCCTGCCCTGGTCGAAGCCGCCGGGCACGCGGCGCTTCTCGTCGTGGGAACACACGGCCGCGGTGCCGTGGCTGGACTGATTCTCGGCTCCGTCAGTCACGACGTGCTCCTGAACATGCCCTGCCCGGTCGTCGTCGTGCCGCGCAGCCGGCCCGCCGCCGAGCCGCAGCGATCGGGGGCGTCAGAATGAGCGCCACCTACTACATCGGTGTCGACGGTTCCGGCCCGAGCCGAGCCGCGTTGCGCTGGGGGGTCCGCCGCGCCGCAGAGCGGAACGCCGACGTCGTACTCGTCAACACGGTCGACGACGAATGGGGTCTGGTCGGCCGGGACGCTGCCGCCGATGCGGAGCGTCAGGCCAAAGATCTTCTGATCGAGGAGTCCGCCCGGGTCACAGCGCTGCACTCCGGGGTGACCCTGACAACGCGGATCGTGCACGGCGGCACGGCGTGGGCGCTCGCCACACTGCCCAGCCCCGAGGACCTTCTGATCGTCGGCACCCACAAGACCGGCTTCCTGCGCGGCCGGGTGCTCGGCTCGCGGAGCGTGCAGATCGCCTCTGCGGCGCGCTGCTCGGTGGCCATCGTGCCAGACACGACTCTCGATTCCCGCCACGACGTCGTCGTCGGCGTTGACGGCACCGACGGCGCCCTGTCCGCGGTGCGGCTGGGCGCGCAGGAGGCGGCCAGACTCGACCAGGATCTGCTCCTGGTTTACGCTCCTCCGGGCTCGCCTCGATCCGAGTCGTCGCGCTCGGACCCTGTTGAGGACCGTAGCCCGCAGGCCGCGCGTATGCTGCAGGACGCCGCCACCGAGGCCGCCACCATGGCGTCCCGGATCACGGTGCGACGCCGTGTCGCGCACCGGGACCCGGCCGAGGCCCTCCTCGACGCCAGTTTCGACGCCGCCCTGTTGATCCTGGGAGTATCGACCCGGCACGGCGAGAACACGCTGATCGGTTCGGTCACCCACGACGTCCTGATGAACATCAACGTCCCCGTTCTCATCGCACGCGGGCTCCCCACCACGAGCGACACGACGTCGCTCGCATCGTCGGCCAGCGCCTGAGGGCATCCGAACCCGCTGCTTTCCCGCACGGTCCTGCTGCCGGGCGCGGTCAGTAGTCGAATTCGTCGAACTGTGGCGACCCCTGCGGCGCGCCCGCCCACGCCAGCGACGCGGCCATCGTACCCACCCGCACCTTGTCCTGCAGCGCTTGGGTCGTCGCGATCTCGGTCAGTTCCCAGTCGCTTTCGGTGCTGGTCACGCAGACCAGTTGGCTGGACGACCCGATCAGGAACTGCGCCCGACCGTGACTGCCGTCAGCGGTTATCACCGGGATGTCGACGACATCGGTTTCCCGACGGTTGCTCAGCGCTTCGGCATAGAGCATCACAGCGTCAGCCAGTGCGGTACCGGTGACTATCGAGCCACCCGGATGAAAAATGCGTTTCATGATGCTTCCCTGCTTGTCACGGAAAAAGACACGTGCAGCCAGGGTCTGGGGCTATAGGCAAATACTACGTCCGTGCGGACTAAAGCGCGAGGTCTCCGCTGACAATCTGCGCGGCCACCTCGGCCAGCGGCAGCCCGTTCGACCGCGCGTGCTGGCGCATCAGAGCGAAGGCCTCGTCCATGGTGGCGCTCCGGGTGTAGGCCACGACGCCCTTGGCCTGTTCGATCACGACTCGGCTGCTCAACGCGTACTGCAACTGCTGCCGGGCGACATCACTTTCCCGCAACGCTCGTTCCTGGAGGATCCCGATCGTGGCCACGTCGGCGAGGGCCTGCACCGTCGGCGCGTCGGAACCCGGCAGCCCACCGGTGCGGTCCCAGAACAGGTTCAGCGACCCGATCGTGGTCGTCCGCAAGCGCATCGGCACCGAGAACATCGACCTGAAGCCTTGCTCGACGGCGCCGGCACGGAATCGGGGCCACTTCGGACCGGAGGCCTCGATGTCGGGAACGGAGACGGCGTGCCCGGTGATGACACTTTCCACGCACGGACCGGAACCGCTGCGCAGCTGGAGGATCTCGATGAGGCGGCTGCGCTCGTTGGTGGAAGCGACGACCTCGAACTCCTCATCGTCGGTGAGGATGATGCCCGCGGCCGAGGCGTCGAAGAGCGGCACGCACTGGGTGACGAGGGTGTGCAAGAGATCGACGAGATCGTAGCCGACCACCAGAGTGTCGGCGAGAGTCACGAAGGCCTCGACGAGTTGGCCCTCGCGTGTCTGTGTCGCCATCACCCCATCATAAATGACGCGTGGCTACCGATGATCAGAAGTGTGTGGGCCCTACCGGGCTCGAACCGATGACATCCACGGTGTAAACGTGGCGCTCTACCAACTGAGCTAAAGGCCCCGACCGAAGATTTTCGGATAACAGGATGGCACGAGCTTAGCGACATTCCGGCCGGGAGGAAAACTAGGCCGGCTGCAGCTCGTCGAGGGCTGCCCGATACGCCGCGAGCGAGCGGGCCTCCCCCGGAGCGGTGATGAAACTCGCCCGGATGATGCCGTCCGGATCGATCAGGAAGGTCGCCCGGTTGGCGAAGCCCTTGTCTTCGAGGAAGACCCCGTACTCCTTGGCGACGGCGCCGTGCGGCCAGAAGTCGGCGAGCAGGGTGAACCCGTAGCCCTCCTGGTCTCCCCAGGCCCGCAGGGTGTGCCGGGAGTCCACGGAGATGCCGATCAGCTCGACGCTGTTGTCGGCGAAGAGCGCGAGGTTGTCGCGCAGCTCGCAGAGTTCGCCGCTGCAGATTCCGGAGAAGGCCAGGGGGAAGAACACCAGCGCCACGGACTTCTCACCCCGGTACCGGCTGAGCTGGATTCGCTCGCCGTACTGGCTGACGAGCTCGAAGTCGGGTGCCTGGGTGTCATTCTCCAGCGCCATGGTGCGTGTCCTTTCCGGCCATCGGGGGACGATGGCTGAATACGGGGGGCAAGCCTAGCCGCCCCAGGAGGCTTCACCAACACTGACCCGGCATACTGCGGCGCCGCCGTACGCGCTTCCCAGTAAGAATCACTAGGCTGACGGGGTGCCTTTCGGTCGTGACCCGACCTAGTTCTGTCCGGCACGCCTAACCAGGCATGATCTTCCCCCACACGATCTGCCCTACAGAAAGAGGTCGAGTGTGACTGTCAACGACCAAGACCCGTATTCAATGGACAACTCGGACGCCGATCCGGATGAGACGTCCGAATGGTCGCAATCCCTCGACGCGCTGGTCGCGGCCAACGGCCCCGGCCGGGCCCGCGAGATCATGCTCAGCCTGCTCAAGCGGTCCAAAGAATTGCACCTGAACGTTCCGATGGTGCCCACCACGGACTACATCAACACCATCGCCTCGTCGAACGAGCCCGACTTCCCCGGCGATGAAGACATCGAGCGCCGCTACCGCGCCTGGATCCGTTGGAACGCCGCCGTGCTCGTGCACCGCGCCCAGCGCCCCGGCATCGCGGTCGGTGGCCACATCTCGACGTATGCCTCCTCAGCTGCTCTCTACGAGACCGGCTTCAACCACTTCTTCCGCGGCCAGGATCACCCGGGCGGTGGAGACCAGATCTTCATCCAGGGCCACGCCTCCCCCGGCACCTACGCCCGCGCCTTCCTGGAGGGCCGTCTGAGCGCCAACCAGCTCGACGGTTTCCGTCAGGAGAAGTCGCACGCGCCCGACGGCATCTCGTCGTACCCGCACCCCCGGTTGATGCCGGAGTTCTGGCAGTTCCCGACGGTCTCGATGGGCCTGGGCCCGATCAACGCGATCTACCAGGCGCAGTTGAACCGGTACCTGACCAACCGGGGCATCAAGGACGCCAGCGACCAGCAGGTCTGGGCCTTCCTCGGCGACGGCGAGATGGACGAGGTCGAAAGCCGCGGACAGCTCCAGGTCGCCGCCAATGAGGGTCTCGACAACCTCAACTTCATCGTCAACTGCAACCTGCAGCGACTCGACGGTCCGGTGCGCGGTAACGGCAAGATCATCCAGGAGCTGGAGAGCTTCTTCCGCGGCGCCGGCTGGAACGTCATCAAGGTGGTGTGGGGCCGCGAGTGGGACGACCTGCTCTCCCGCGACACCGACGGTGCCCTGCTGAACCTGATGAACGTCACCACCGACGGTGACTACCAGACCTACAAGGCCGAGAGTGGCGCCTACGTGCGCGAGAACTTCTTCGGCCGCGACCCGCGCGCGCTCAAGCTCGTCGAGGGGTACACCGACGACGAGGTCTGGAACCTCAAGCGCGGTGGCCACGACTACCGTAAGGTCTACGCCGCGTTCAAGGCCGCATCGGAGCACAAGGGCCAGCCGACGGTCATCCTGGCGAAGACGGTCAAGGGCTACGGCCTGGGCCCGAGCTTCGAGGGGCGCAACGCGACCCACCAGATGAAGAAGATGACGCTGGACAACCTCAAGACCTTCCGCGACAGCATGCACGTACCGATCACGGATGCGCAGCTCGAGGCCAACCCGTACCAGCCGCCGTACTACACCCCCGGTGAGAACGACGAGGCGATCCAGTACATGCACGAGCGCCGCCGCGCGCTCGGCGGCTACCTGCCCGAGCGTCGCAGCAAGTACACCCAGGTGAACCTGCCGGACGACTCGACCTACGCCGTGACCAAGAAGGGCTCCGGCACCCAGGAGATCGCCACCACCATGGCGTTCGTCCGGCTGCTCAAGGAACTGCTGCGCTCGAAGGACTTCGGCCACCGCATCGTGCCGATCATCCCCGACGAGGCTCGCACCTTCGGCATCGACGCGTTCTTCCCGAACGCGAAGATCTACAACCCCAACGGTCAGCACTACACGTCGGTGGACCACGCGCAGCTGCTGGCCTACAAGGAAAGCCCGCAGGGCCAGATCATCCACGTCGGCATCAACGAGGCCGGCGCCCTCGCCGCCTTCACGAACGTCGGAACGTCGTACGCCACCCAGGGTGAGCCGCTCATCCCGGTGTACGTGTTCTACTCGATGTTCGGCTTCCAGCGCACCGGCGACGCCATGTGGGCCGCCGGCGACCAGATGGCCCGCGGCTTCATGATCGGCGCCACCGCCGGCCGGACCACCCTCACCGGTGAAGGCCTGCAGCACGCCGACGGCCACTCGCCGTTGCTCGCGTCGACCAACCCGGCCGTCGTGTCGTACGACCCCGCCTTCGGGTACGAGATCGGGCACATCGTCCGGTCCGGCCTCGAGCGGATGTACGGCGGCACCCACACCGACCCGAACGTCATGTACTACATCACCGTGTACAACGAGCCGCAAGTGCAGCCCGTCGAGCCGGCCGATGTCGACGTCGAAGGGATCATCCGCGGCATCCACCGCGTGTCGGAGTCCACCGTGGCCGGCCCGAAGGCCCAGCTGCTGGCCTCCGGCGTTGCGGTGCCGTGGGCGCTCGAAGCGCAGACCCTGCTCGCCGAGGACTGGGGGGTGTCCGCCGATGTCTGGTCGGTCACGTCCTGGTCGGAACTGCGCCGGGACGGCCTCGCGGCGGAGGAGCACAACTTCCTCTTCCCGAACGAGGAGCCGCGCACCGCGTACGTGACGGACAAGCTCGCCAACACGGCCGGTCCGTTCGTGGCGGTGTCCGACTTCATGCACGCCGTGCCGGATCAGATCCGCCAGTTCATCCCCGGCGACTTCGCCACCCTGGGTGCCGACGACTTCGGGTTCTCCGACACCCGCCCCGCGGCTCGCCGGTTCTTCAAGATCGACGGCCCGTCCATGGTGGTCCGCACGCTGCAGCAGCTCGCCAACAGCGGCGAAATCGACCGCAGCCTCATCCAGCAGGCGATCGACAAGTACCGCCTGCACGATGTCCTGGCCGGCAACACCGGCTCGGCCGGTGGCGAGAGCTAACCCGGACCGTGTCACCGGCGCCGAAGACAAAGGAACAGACCCTCACCTGGTTGCGCACAATTTCGGGTGAGTTGTCTACGGCGACTCTGAAACGACTCGAGGACACGCTGCCCTGGTATGGCGACATGCCACCAGGGCGGCGGTCCGCCGTCGGCCTGGTGGCCCAGGCCGGCATCACCTCCTTCATCTCCTGGTACGACGACCCACGGTCCACACCGTGGATCGCGGCGGATGTCTTCGGCGCCGCTCCCCGGGAACTACTCCGCTCGGTGAGCCTGCAGCAGACCCTGCAGCTGATCAGGGTGACCGTCGAGGTCGTCGAAGAGCGGGTCAAGGACGGCTCGGAGACCCTCCGCGAGGCGATCCTGCTGTACTCCCGGGAAATCGCCTTCGGTGCCGCGGATGTCTACGCCCGCGCCGCGGAGGCCCGGGGGCTCTGGGACGCCAGGCTCGAGGCCCTGGTCGTCGACTCCATCCTCAGCGGCGAGTACGACGACGAACTGCCCAGCAGGATCGCGGCCCTCGGCTGGCACGGCCACGGCGAGGTCTGTGTGCTCGTGGGCACCACACCGAAGATGCTCGACGTCGACCAGCTACGCCGGGCGGCGCGGCACATGACCGCCGACGTGCTGATCGGCGTGCAGGGCAACCGGCTGGTGTTGGTCATCGGCCGGGCCCACCCGGCCAACCCCGAGGCCGACGAAGCCGCCGGAGGACCGTCCTCACTCAGTTTCATGGAGATCGCCATGCAGCTCGAGCCCAGCTTCGGCCCCGGCCACCTCGTCCTCGGTCACGAGGTGCCCAACCTCGTCGATGCCTCCAAAAGCGCCAAGGCGGCCCTGGCCGGGTTCGCCGTCGCCCGCTCCTGGCGGAACGCTCCCAGGCCGGTGCAGGCCGACGACCTGCTTCCCGAGCGGGCCCTGGCCGGTGATCCGCTCGCGCGCGCCACGCTCATCCACCGGATCTATCGCCCGTTGCAGGCGCACTCCACCGAACTCCTCACCACGCTGTGGTGCTACCTGGACAACGGCCGCTCGCTCGAGGCGACGGCGCGTGAACTGTTCGTGCATCCCAACACCGTGCGTTACCGCCTCAAGCGGGTGTCTGACGTGATCGGCTATGACGCGACGGGGGCCAGAGAAGCGCTCATCCTGCAGTCGGCGCTGATCATCGGTTCGATCAGTGACCACGACGGCTCGACTCGGCGCCGCTGAACCCCCCTTTGCGGTATCTGACAAACGTTCCGCGGATAGTCGGTAGATTGCCCACACCCTCCGTCCGTTCCGAATTGGGAGACTAAGGAAATGATTGTTGTCGTCTGTCCCGGTCAGGGCTCGCAAACGCCCGGATTCCTCGAACCCTGGCTGCAGGATCCGGCTTATGCCGAACAGCTCCGCGCCATGTCGGAGCAGTCCTCGACCGACCTCGTGACGGCGGGAACTGTCGCTGATGCCGACACGATCCGCGACACCGCGATCGCCCAGCCGCTCATCGTGGCCGCCGGGCTCCTCGCCCTCACCGCCCTGTTCGCCGACGGCCGGCGCGACGCCGTCGGCGGTATCGCCGGGCACTCCGTCGGGGAGATCACCGCTGCGGCCGGCGCCGGAGTCCTCAGCTCCTCGGACGCTCTCACCTTCGTCGGGGAGCGCGGGCGTGCCATGAAGGCCGCAGCCGCCGTCACGCCCACCGGCATGAGCGCCGTCCTCGGCGGGGACGAGGCCGAACTCCTGGCCCGACTCGCAGACCTCGGCCTGGAACCGGCCAATTTCAACGGCGGCGGCCAGATCGTGGTCGCCGGTGACCTCGACGCCCTCGCCGCCCTCGCCGCTGATCCGCCCGCCAAGAGCCGCGTCATCCCGCTCCAGGTCGCCGGCGCCTTCCACACCCGCCACATGCGTCCCGCCGTCGCGCACCTCGCCGACGTGGCGACAGGCCTGAACCCGCAGACCCCGACCCTGCCACTGTGGACGAATCACGACGGCAGCACCGTGGCCGACGGGGCGCGTTTCGTCGACCTGCTCGTCGGTCAGGTGTCGTCGCCGGTACGGTGGGACCTGTGTATGCAGTCGTTTGCCGACGCTGGAGTGACCGGAATCATCGAGGTCGCACCGGCCGGCGCACTCGTCGGACTGGCCAAGCGCGCCCTGCGGGGCATCCCGAGCGTGGCCATCAAGACCCCCGACGACCTGCCCGCTGCGTACGACCTGATCGACCGCCAGGCCTGAATCAGCCAGAGTCGCCACCGGAAGAGACGAATGACCCAGCCACAACTCCTGCAGTCGCAGGGCGCCCAGTACACCCGCATCCTCGCCGTCGGCGCCGCCCGCGGCGACCTCATCGTTCCCAACGACGACATCGTCGGCCCGATCGACTCATCGGACGAGTGGATTCAGCAGCGCACCGGAATCATCACCCGCACCAGGGCCAGCCAGGATGTGCTGGCCGTCGACCTCGCAACGACCGCCGCGCTCGAGGCCATCGAACGCTCCGGCATCGCCCCTGAGCTCATCGACGCCATCATCATCGCCACCATCAGCAACGGCCGCCAGACGCCATCGATGGCCGCCGTCGTCGCCGAGCGAGTCGGTGCGGTTCCCGCCGCCGCCTTCGACCTCAACGCCGCCTGCGCCGGCTACGCCTACGGTGTCGCCCAGGCGGATGCCCTCATCCGGTCCGGCGCCGCCCACTATGCCCTGGTCATCGGTGCGGAGAAACTCTCCGACATGGTCGACCCCACCGACCGGAGCATCTCGTTCCTGCTCGGTGACGGTGCCGGCGCCGTTGTCATCGGCCCGAGCGACTACCCCGGCATCTCCGCCTCAGTGTGGGGCTCGGACGGGCGCGCTGACGCCGTGGGGATGAACGGCACCCTGCAGGAATACCGACGGGGCGAGAAGGAATGGCCGACCCTGCGCCAGGAGGGCCAGACCGTCTTCCGCTGGGCCGTCTGGGACATGGCGAAGATCGCCAAGCAGACCCTGGCCGCCGCCGGCATCACCGCCGACCAGCTCGCCGCCTTCATCCCGCACCAGGCGAACATGCGCATCGTCGACGAGTTCGCCAAGCAGCTCAAGCTGCCGGAGTCCGTCGTCATCGCCCGCGACATCGCCACGACCGGGAACACCTCGGCCGCGTCGATCCCCCTAGCCACCCACCGCTTGCTCGAGGAACACCCCGAACTCAGCGGAGGTCTTGCCCTCCAGATCGGCTTCGGAGCCGGCCTGGTTTACGGCGCGCAGGTGGTTGTGCTGCCGTAGCTCCCCTCTATCCAACTAAACTGAATCTCGGTCAAACGAGACACCCCCAAGGAGAAACAACATGGCATTGTCCACCGAAGAAGTTCTTGCCGGCCTGGCCGAGCTCATCAACGACGAGACGGGCATCGCAACCGACACGGTTGAGCTGGACAAGTCGTTCACCGACGACCTGGACATCGATTCCATCTCGATGATGACCATCGTCGTCAACGCTGAGGAAAAGTTCGACGTCAAGATCCCCGACGAAGAGGTCAAGAACCTCAAGACCGTCGGCGACGCCGTCGAGTTCATCGTCAAGGCCCAGGACTAGGTCCACGCCCGAACGGGCCGGTTGGCTCTGCCAGCCGGTCCGTTCTCCAGGGACGCTCCAACCGGGGTTTCCACCTCGTTTCGCACACGTTCTCACTCGAGCACGTTCTGACGGAGAGTCGTTGTTATGACCAAAAAAATCGTTGTCACCGGCCTCGGTGCCACCTCGCCCCTCGGCGGGAACGCCACCGACACCTGGAACGCCCTCCTCGCCGGCGAGTCCGGCGCATCCACTCTGGACTACGAGTGGGTTGAGCGCACCGCGCTCCCCATCACCTTCGCCGCCCAGGCCAGGGTGCGCCCCGTCGACGTTCTGGCCCGCCAGGAAACCAAACGCCTCGACCCGTCCAGCCAGTTCGCCCTGATCGCCGGCCGCGAGGCCTGGGCCGATGCGGGGATGCCTGAGGTCGACCCCGAACGTCTCGCCGTCGACTGGGCCACGGGCATCGGTGGAGTGTGGACCCTGCTCGACGCCTGGGACACCCTGCGCGAGCGTGGACCCCGTCGGGTCCTGCCGATGACCGTGCCCATGCTGATGCCCAACGGTCCCGGAGCAGCGATCGGCATGGACCTGCACGCCCGCGCCGGCATCACGACGGTCGTGTCGGCCTGTGCGTCCAGCACCGAATCTCTCGTCAACGCGTACAACCGTCTGCAGGCCGGACTGGCCGACGTCGTCATCGCCGGTGGCTCGGAGGCGGCCATCCACCCGCTGCCGATCGCATCCTTCGCGGCGATGCAGGCGCTCTCCAAGCGGAACGACTCCCCCGCCACCGCGTCCCGCCCGTATGACGTCAGCCGCGACGGCTTCGTGCTCGGCGAAGGCGCTGCGGCCCTCGTGATCGAAACCGAAGAGCACGCCCTCGCCCGTGGTGCACACATCTACGCCGAACTGCTCGGCGGCTCCATCACGAGCGACGCGTACCACATCACCGCGCCGGATCCCGAGGGATCGGCCGCCGCGCGGGCCATGATCGCGACGATCCACAACGCCGGGGCCGACCTGTCCGACGTGATGCACATCAATGCCCACGCCACGAGCACCCCGGTGGGCGACATCGCTGAGTACAACGCGCTCCGCCGCGTGTTCGGGGACCTCCTCGACGGCATCCCGGTCTCGGCAACCAAGGCGTCCACCGGGCACCTGCTCGGCGGAGCCGGCGCGATCGAGGCGCTGTTCACGGTGAAGGCCCTGGCCGAACGGATCCTTCCGCCGACCATCAACCTGACCCAGCAGGACCCCGCCATCCCGCTCGACGTGGTCACCTCGCCGCGCGCCCTGGGCACCGGCGATCTCCTGGCCATCAGCAACTCGTTCGGTTTCGGCGGCCACAACGCCGTCGTCGCGTTCCGCTCGGTCTAGCCGTCGCGGGCGGGGCCCCGGCCTCGCCCGCACTCAGCCGACATTGTGCAGCCAGACCACGCTGGAGAAGTCGCTGGCGTGCCGGTACGGCTCCAGTTCGTCATCCCAGGCCTGGCCCAAGGCGCGCCGCAGCTCACGGTGCAGGTGCACGGAGTCGGTACCCGCCGCGTGGATGGCCGCACGCAGACGGTCCTCCGGCAGGACGACGTTCCCGGCCGTGTCAGTCTGGGCGAAGTGGATGCCCAGAGCCGGCGTGTGCAGCCAGCGGCCACCATCGCGGCCGGGCCCCGGGTCCTCGGTCACCTCGAAGCGCAACTGATCCCAGCCGAGCAGGGCGGACGCAATGGCCGCGCCGCCGCCCGCAGCGCCCTCCCAGAAGAACTCCGCACGCTGGGCGCCCGGGAGGGCAGGCTGTTCGCTCCAGTCGAAACTGACCGCCTCATCTAGCGCGCTGCCGGCGGCCCACTCCACGTGGGGGCACAGGGCGCGCGGCGACGAGTGCACATACAAAACTCCCCGTGCAGCCGGTGACTGACGAGTGTGGGGTGCCGTCATAGTGTTCTCCGTTCCCTGGATGGTGTTCGAGGTGCGTCTTCCCCAACGATCTCAAACGACTCTCAACCAGGACCCGCGGAACACAATTCGGCGGCTAGCTGAATTATGCCCCACCCGGCCGGGAAATCCCAACAGCCGGTCATTCTCTAATGTATATTCGGTATGGCTTTAGAGGTCGACCGCGACCGTCGCAGCCGCAGGCTGGAGACATCGTGTCGGTACGCAATTCGCTTCTCGCCATCCTCACCATGGGCCCGGCATACGGCTTCCAGCTGCACGGCGAGTTGGCGACCCGCACCGCCGGCCGGCGCACGGTGAACGTCGGACAGATCTACAGCACCCTGGAGCGTCTGGTCCGCCAGGGCTCCGTCGAGGCGGCGGGCAGCACCGAGGACGGTCTTCCGCTGTACAGGCTGACCGGGGGCGGCCACGCCGAGGCTCTGGCCTGGCTGCGGGAGACCGACAGCGACTCCGGAGCCGACTGGACCGACATGCTGGACAGGGTGCTGATCGCCTCATCCCTGCCGCACGTCGATCTTGCGCCGCTGCTGGCCGGCTACCGATCCGCCTGGCAGCTGAGGCTGAACCGCGGCGGAGACGCGAGCGGGCGTCCCTGGGAGTCCGGTCAGGAACGGTTGGCCACCGAGGCCCAGCTCGTCCAGGCCCGGGCCGCGCTTGCCTGGCTCGATACCGTGGCCGCTGTCGCCGATCGCCCTCCAGCGGAGGAGGAACCTGGACTGCACCGCCAACTGAGCCTGCAGCGACCCAAACGGGGCCGTCGGCCCGGCACATCGTCGTGACCTATTTTGCGTCCGCGTAACTGTCCACTACAACGCAGGTCAACGGGAAGTCCACCGGAAAATCGCCGAACAGCAGTCGGCCCGCCGTCGAGGCCGCCTCGGTGACGATTCGCGACACCTCGCCGGCCAGTGCCGCAGGGGTGTGCACGATGACCTCATCGTGCAGGAAGAAGACCAGATGAGGGATGTCCGCGAACGGGCTGGGGGGCGTCCGGGCCGGCACCTGACCGCGCGCGAACGCGGTGGGCGGCTGTGCCGGGACCGGCAGGGCCCGAAGCCCTTTCCTGATCTCGGCCATCCAGCACAGGGCCCACTCCGCGGCGCTTCCCTGCACGATGAAATTGCGGGTGAACCGGCCCCAGTCCCTGGCCTGGCTCCTGGCCCGGCGTTCGTCGGCCGGGGTCGCCCCGGCCTCTGACCCGCGGGCCTGGTCGTCCTGCCAGCCGCCCCCTGGCCGCGGCGAGGACCGGCCCAGCCGGGTGCTGACCACGTCGCCGCGCTCCCCCGTCCTCGCCGCCGCCTCGGTCAGGGCGATCGCCCGCGGATATGCGCGCGCCAGTCGAGGCAGCAGGCGCCCGCTTTCCCCGGATGTGGCGCCGTACATGGCGCCGAGCATGGCGACCTTGGCGTGAGCGCGGGTGTCCACCACTCCGCTCGCCACGATTCCGGCATAGAGGTCAGTGCCCCGTCCGGCGGCGGCCATGGCGGTGTCGGTGGACAATGCGGCCAGGATGCGAGGCTCCAATTGGGCTGCGTCCGCCACCACGAAGCTCCAGCCGGGGTCGGCCACGACCGCGCCGCGAATCTGCTTGGGCAGCTGCAGGGCACCGCCGCCGCGGGTCGCCCATCGCCCGGTCACCACCCCGCCCGGCAGGTACTCAGGGTGGAAGCGGTCGTTGATGATCCAACTCTCCATCCAGAACCATCCGTTGGCGGCGAGCAGTCTGGACAGCTTCTTGTAGCGCAGGAGGGGCTCGATGACGGGGTGTTCGAGCTTCTCCAACTCCCATGCCCGCGTGGTCGCCACGGCCAGCCCAGCCCGGTTGAGCGCCCGGAGCAGGTCTGGCGGGGAATCCGGGTTGACCCCCAGGTCGCCGAGTTCGGTGCGGATACGCCCAGCGAGTTCTTCCAACCGTGCCGGCCGGATGCCCGAGGCTGCCCGCGGGCCCAGTTCTGCGGTGAGCAGGCTGTCATGGATCGCGCTCCGCCACGGCAGTCCGGCGAACTGCATTTCGGCCGCGATGAGGGCGCCAACGGATTCTGCCGCCAGGAGCAGACGCAACCGGCCGGGGTCGGCCGAGGCGTGGACCGCCTGAAGCTGGGCCTGGAACTCCGCCAGGACGTCGTCGTCGGCCGGCTCCAGTCCGGCGTCGTCGGCCAGACCCAGATCCATCTCGAACAGGGTCGTCCCCGGGGATTCGACGGGGACGGTCGCAGCAGGCGCATCCCACCGGCTTGCCGGGGCGTTCGCCAGCGCGCTTCCGCCGGTCATCGCCGAGTTGCGCAGGATGGCGTGACACAGCCGTAGATCATGGCAGCGCTGGACAGTGACACTCCCCCGCAGCAGGACGGGATAGCTCCGCGCGGTGTCCTCCCAGACCCAGCGCACCGCGTCTTGATCGCGTTCCCGCACCATCGCACGGAACTCGTCGGTCGTGAGCGTTGTGTCGGCGCCCGCGGGAACGCCGGCGGCGTCGAGCTCCCTGACCCGGAGCCGTTCCGAACTCGATCCGGTCACCAGGATGTACACAAACCGTGCTTTCTCGTAGGGTGGACGGGACTTGAACCCGTGACCGTGCGGTTATGAGCCGCGTGCTCTAACCAGCTGAGCTACCACCCCGTGCCTGACCATAGTATCGGCCAGGCGCCGCCCTTCAGTCGCGCCGAGGCGTGACGTCCAGGACCGGAGGGTGGGCCGCGGCCGGATCCGGCTGGACGCTGGAGTTCGTGTCCGCCGTGGATACGCCGCGGTAGAGGCGTTCGAATGTCGTCAGGGTGCGCTTGATGTCGTGTGCCTCGATCAGCTTCAGCGACTCGTTCTTGAGGGCGTCCAGTTCGTCGGGCGACGTCGTGAACACGCGGGTCAGCTTGTCCGCAAGGTCCTGGGCGCTGCCCGGCTCGAACAGGTAGCCGTTCTGCCCGTCGTGAACCAGGTGCGGCAGCGCCATTGCGTTCGCCGCCACGATCGGGAGACCCGACGCCATCGCTTCCATGGTCGCAATGCTCTGCAGTTCCGCAATGGACGGCATCGCAAACACTGTGGCACGCGTGTAGGCCTCGCGCAGTTCCTCGTCGGTGACATAACCCGTGAACGTGAACTGTGCGCTCAGTCCGAGCGATTCCACGAGGTGTTCCAGGTTGCGGCGCTGGTCGCCACCGCCGACGATTTCAACCTGGGCACACAGGTTCGGATCCAACAGGGCGACGGCCTGCACCAGGACGTCGATCTGCTTCTCACCGGTGACCCGGCCGACGAAGAGAATCCGGTTCTCGGTGCGCGGAGCGAAGCTGGGGGAATAGTTGTCGGCGTCGATTCCGCAGGAGATGGCCTGCACCCCCGCGAGCCCCGTGTACTTCTCCAGGAACTCCGCCGCCCGGCGGGTCGGCGTGGTGACGGCCTCTGCGCGCTTGAAGGTATGTTCAGCGTCCTTCCAGAGTGCCTTGACGAGCTGGTCCTGGAAACCCTTGGGAACGAGGGAGAACTGCAGCATGTTCTCCGGCATGAAGTGGTTGGTGCCGATGATGCGGATCCCGCGCTTCTGTGCCTCGATCGACACACCGCGACCCACCACGATGTGGGACTGGAAGTGCACGACGTCGGGCTGGAAGGAGTCGAGGATGGCACGGCTCTGCTTGCGCACGATCCACGGCAGCGCGAAGCGGAGCCAGTCGTGCGGGCGCCACCGCCAGCTGTGCAGACGGTGCACGGTCATCGATTCGCCCTCGTGCACCTCGGTCCAGGTGCCGTGCTTGCGCGTCGGAGCCGGAGCCATGATCTGCACCACGTGGCCGCGTCCGACCAGGCCGGCGGCGAGCCGTTCCGCGAACCGGGCCGCACCGTTCACATCCGGCGCGAAGGTGTCTGCGGCGATGAGAACCCGGATGGGTCGGGTGGTGCCCGGCATGGCCGGGTCGGACGAGCTGCCCGGTAAATCAGATGAAGCGCTCAAGTGGGATAGTCCCTACGTAGGTGGGCCGGGGATCAGCGTCCGGCGCGAAGTCTGGGTCTCAACGATTCTCGCCGTCGAGGTGTGTTAGCACCCTATTCTAAACCGCTTGACCCATGGCAGCCCCCCAGACGCGGCGCGTTCACGAAAAAGCACCGGTCAGCTCTGGGTTTGCGGGTGATACTTCGCGAGCCTGAAGACGCCCCACATCGCCACGGCGCCAGCGACCGCGAAAAGAACGGCGGCCCAGGTCGGCGCCTGAGAGGCTTCGCCGAGCACGATGACGCCGATGCCGACGGCGATCATCGGGTCGATCACGGTCAGACCCGCGATGACGAGGTCGGGCGGACCCGATGAGTATGCGTTCTGCACGAAGTAGGCGCCCGACGCAGCAGCGAGGAGCAGGCCGACGACGCAGACGACGGTGAGCCACTCGACGTTGCCGTTCTGGATGCGGTTGATGATCACCTTGGCGAGGGTGGCCACGAATCCGTACAGCACGCCGGCGCCGATGATGTAAAAAATCGCCTTGAACCGGCTGCGCAGCAGCACGAACGCGACGGCGAAGGCGGCCAGGACCACAGCGAGGACCACCAGGATGGTGATCAGGTTCGCATCCGTCACGGGCTTGTCGACCGCCGTGAAAGCGGCGACGGTGACAAAGAGCCCGACCCCGCCGACACACATCGCGATCGCGATGACCGAGGCTCGGTTCAGCTTGACGTGGCTGACCCTGGCGTTCAGGATCGCCGTGATCACCAGAGCCACCGCCCCGAGGGGCTGCACGACGATGAGGGGCGCGAAGGCGAGGCTGGTGAGCTGGAAGGCGATGGCCAGACCGAGCATCACGGTGCCGAACACCCAGGAGGGCCGGGAGAGCAAGAGCACCAGCTGCCGGGTGTTCAGTCCGCCGGTGATTTCCCTCGTGTGAGCTTCCACCTTGGTCACACCGCGGTGCTGGAATTGTGCGCCAAGGGAGAGGAAGACAGCGCCGATCAACGCGAGCGGGATGCCGATTGCCTGGCGTGGATCAATCGCGATCTCTCCAGCCAGGTCTGTCAGGTCGGGAGTCACTCAACGAGACTATCGAGATCCATGCCGATATCCTTGGTGAATGGCCGTTCGACCGATAGTAATTTCAGGTGACCCCGTCCTGCACTCCCCCGCCGCTCCCGTCGTCGAGTTCGACGACGAGTTGCGCACGCTGGTGCAGGACATGTTCGAGACGATGGATGCCGCTCCCGGTGTCGGTCTCGCCGGACCCCAGGTGGGGGTCGGGCTGCGGCTGTTCACGTTCAGCTACCTCGACGACGACGAGGTCGAGACCAGGGGTGTCGCGATCAATCCGGAGCTCTGGATCACGCCGGTCCCCGCCGGTGAGGCCGATGAGGACGAAGACGTCGAGGGGTGCCTGTCGTTTCCCGGCGAGCGGTTTCCGCTGCAGCGGGCCGGCTCGGCCGTGTTGCGCGCCGTGGACCTTGACCAGAAGCCCTTCGAGATCCGGGCCGACGGCTGGCTGGCACGGATTTTCCAGCACGAGTTCGACCACCTCGACGGCACCCTCTACGTGGACCGGCTCGAACACTTTTACGCCAAGATCGCCGCCAAGGTCAGCCGGAAGCGCGGCTGGGGTGTGCCCGGCGTGACCTGGCTGCCCGGTGTGGACGACCTCGAAAGCTGAGCTGCTGAGACGCTGTGTGCGGGTCAGCGGGTCAGGTTGACGCCGTGCACACCGTTGTGGAACCGCAGCGACGGGAAGACGGCTGAGACCGAGAAGCCGACCCCAGGCACGGTTCCTGCGTTGAAGATCCCGCCGAAGAGCTGGGCTCGTTCGCGCATCTGGGTGATCCCGGCGCCCGAGATGCTCTCGCTCAGGGCCTTGAGGTCGTCGTCGATCGTGTAGGCGGTCTTGGCGGCGAAATCCGAGGGCGAGGCGCTTTCCCGCTTGGCCGCCGCGCGGATGCCGTCGTCGTCGATGAGGAGCTGCAGGCCGTCCTGGGTCCAGGTGAACGACACTCTGGCCTCGGTGCCGGGCCCGCCGTGCTTGAGCGCGTTCGCGAGGGCGCTCTGCAGGATGCGGTAGATGGCGAGCTCCGCCCCGGGTTTGAGCGGGAACCTGTCACCAGACTCGGTGAAGGCGACGGCCAGGCCGGCGTCGCGCATCACGCCGAAGAGGCTGCGGGCCGATTGCAGGCCCGGTGCGCTGGTCGCGATGGCCTCGCCCTCTCTGGCGATGGTCAGGACCCGGCGCAGGTCGGCGAGAGCGACCCTGCCGTCCTCGACCAGGGCCGTCGCCGCGCGCACGGCCGTGGATGGGTCGCTCTCGGCCGTGTACCGGGCCCCCTCGGCCCGGGTGATGAGGCGTGCGAGAGACAGCACGGCGATGTCCTGCAGCTCGCGGATGATCGCGAGACGCCCGTGCTGCTCGGCGAGGGACAGCTCGAGGTCGATGCGCACGCGTTCGGCCGCCGATCTGGCGAAGCGGCTGCGGCGTTGCTGCGCCACGGCAAGCAACCAGAGAATGACCACGGCCACGGTGAGCACGGCCAGTACAGCGCTGAGGGTCTGCCAGGGGAACACAACCGCCACCTTTCGCATCTTTTCGGGATCAGACTAGCGGCACGCACAAAAAAGGCCACCGGGGGTGGAGCCCCTAGTGGCCTTTTCGCTCCCCGACTTGGACTCGAACCAAGAACCTGCGCATTAACAGTGCGCTGCTCTGCCAATTGAGCTATCGAGGAATGCATGCTCAGCGAAAGTTTCCCTCGCTTGAACGGCGTAGTTACTTTACCAAAAGTTCGCCGTGCACCAAATCCGAGTGGACGCTCAGTACCCCGCAGCGGGGTCGACAACCCCGACAAACGGCCCGTTTCCCAGCAAAGCGGCCACATTGAGCCGAATTCTCTCGGCCAGAAGCGGCGCGGTCATCTCGGGCGTGTCGGCCATGTGCGGCGTGATGAGGCACCGGGGCTCACTCCAGAGCGGATGCCCGTCCGGCAGCGGTTCCGGGTCGGTGACGTCGATGGCCGCGCCCGCGAACGTGCCGGCGGCCAGAGCGGCCACGAGCGCGTCGGTGTCGACCAGGGGGCCTCTGGCGATGTTCACCAGGTGGGCGGTCGACGCCATCAGGGCGAGTTCGGCCCCGCCGAGCAGGTGCCGGGTGCCGCCGGTCAACGCGGCAGCGACCACCACGATGTCGGCCAGGGGCAGCTCCGTGTTCAGCTGCCCCACCGGCACGGTGCGGGCGGCTCCCGGCACGGGCTCCGAGCTGCGACGCGCCACCACGATGCGGGTGCCGAACGGTTCGAGCAGCCGGATCAGTTCACGGGCGATGCCGCCGGCCCCGATGATCAGCACCGACCGGCCGTAGAGCGATGCTCCGGCGGGCACCGAATTCCAGGACCGCGCCCTGGCCCGCACGGGGAGCACCCTCAGCGACGCCAGGATCAAGGCCAACGCGTGTTCGGCCACCGGTTGGGCGTAGGCGCCCTTGGCACTGGTCACGAGCAGGTCGTGCCGCTGATGCCGGGAGAGAATGTCGGCGAAAGCGTCGACACCGGCCCAGGGCAGCTGCACCCAGCCGATCTGGGGGTTTTCCGCCAGCACCTCCTCGAGTTCCGCGGCGCGGGCGTATGACAGCCAGATGAGTCCCCGGGTGTCCGGTGACAGCGGGGCGACGACTCCCCCGGCCGACGCGACGGCGCCGGCGAAGAGAGCGTTGTCCTCGGGCAGGATGGCTACCGGACCGGCCGTCGGCCGCCATCCGCCCGGGTCGCGCTCGGGTTCGTCGGAGAGGACCGCGCGGTGCTGCCCGGTCATGCCTCCGGGCTCCGGTCGGTGTCGGCCCCGACATCGTGCGCCGGGGAATCCAGCACGGTGGAATCCGAAGCTGTGGAATCCAGCACGGTGGAATCCAGAGCTGCGCCGTCCAGCGTCAGCGCCGCCGCGAGTTCGACGACGTAGGGATGCCACGGGTTGTCGAAGACCTCGTCGATGGTGCCCAGCCCGACCAGGACGCCCTGGTGCATGACCCCGATCCGGTCGGCGACCCGACGGAGCACGCTCAGGTCGTTGCTGATCAGCACGGCCGAAAAGGCACGTTCTCGTTGCAGCTCGCCGATCAGGTCGATGACATCGTCGCGCACCAGGGCATCCACGCCCGCGGTGGGTTCATCGGCGATGAGCAGCGTCGGCCCGAAGACCAGGGCCCTGGCCAGTGCAACACGCTGGCGTTGGCCGCTGCTGAGCTCATAGGGGTACTTGCCCAGCACCGAGAGCGGCAGGCGCACGGCGTCGATCATCGTCGCGACAAGGGTCTCCAACGCCGCTCTGTCGTAGCGCCGATCGCGTTCGAGGACGGGTTCGGCGACGATGTCCGCCACGGTGAGGCTGGCGGGGAGGGTGCTCGCGGCATTCTGGGCGAGCATCCCCACGCCGAAGGTGAGCCTGGCGAGTTTGCGTCGGCCGATGCGCCGCAGCGGGTAGCCGAGCACCGTCGCCTGCCCGCCGGTGATCTGCGCGCGCACGTCACCGTGGCCGGTCCCGGAGTCCGCCCCGGAGAGCACCCGGGCGATCGTGCTCTTGCCCGACCCGCTCTCGCCCAGCAGTCCGAGGACTTCCCCCCGGCCGAGGGTCAGGGTCAGTCCGCGCAGCGCCACGAACGCGGGGCTGGCGCCGTGGCCCGGGTATTCGACGGTCAGGTCACTGGCAACGATCGGATACGGATCTGCTTCGACGCGTCTCATGACTTCTATCCTGCCGCACGCAGCCTCCGGAGTTCGTCCCGCCGCTTCGCCTGGGCGGCCGGATCGGGCACCGGCAGCGACGCGAGAAGCCGCTGGGTGTACGGGTCCCGGGGCGATCCGAGCACCTGGGCGCCGGTGCCCTCCTCGACCAGGCGACCGTGGTAGAGCACGGCGATCCGGTCGGCGAGGATGTCCACAACGGCGAGGTCGTGGCTGATGAAAAGGGCCGCGAAGCCGAATTCGCGCTGCAGCTCCGCGAAGAGTTCCAGCACCCTGGCCTGCACAGACACGTCCAGCGCTGAGGTCGGTTCGTCCGCGATCAGCAGGGCAGGTTCCAGCGCCAGGGCCCTGGCCAGGCTGGCCCGCTGGCGCTGACCCCCGCTGAGCTCGTGCGGGAAGCGGTCACCGAAGGCACGCGGCAGCTGGACGGCCTCGAGCAGTTCGTCGACCCGTGCTCGCGCGGCCCGGGGGTTGGCGGCCCTGCCGTGTACCACGAGGGGTTCGGCGACGCAGTCCGCAATGGTGAGCAGCGGGTTGAAGCTGGAGGCCGGGTCCTGGAACACGAAGCCGATATCGCTGCGAAGGTGCTTGAACCGGCGCTCCTTGAATCCGTTCATCTCGTGTCCGAGAACGGTGAGGGACCCGTCGGTGACCCTGGTGAGGCCGGCGATGGCCCGGCCGATGGTGGTCTTACCCGACCCGCTCTCCCCCACCAGGCCGAGCACCTCGCCCGGGCGGATCGAGAAGCTCACTCCGTCCACGGCCACAAAGCCCGGCCGGCCGAGCCTGCCGGGGTATTGGATGCGCAGGTTGTCCGCGACGACGACGGGGGTTTGTGCGGCCCACTCCGGGGAACGGGCCTCGGCCCGCTCCGCCGCCCGCACGACCCCCTGGCCCACATACGGCACCGCTGCGAGTAGCTTCTGCGTGTACGGATCCTGGGGTGAGCTGAAGAGGGTCTGAGCGTCGGCTTCCTCGACGACCTTGCCCTGGTACATCACCGCGACCCTGTCGGCGAGGTCGGCCACGACACCCATGTTGTGGGTGATCAGCACGATCGCGGTCCCGAACTCGTCGCGGCAGCGTCGGAGCAGGTCGAGAATCTCGGCCTGCACGGTCACGTCGAGCGCGGTCGTGGGTTCGTCGGCGACGATCAGGCCCGGTTCGAGGACCAGGGCCATGGCGATCACCACCCGCTGCTTCTGACCGCCGGAGAACTGATGCGGGTAGTAGTTGACCCGCACCTCGGGGTCGGGGATGCCGACCCTGCCGAGGATCTCGATGGCCTTCTTCCTGGCGTCGGCGCGGCTGACGGTGCCGTGCGCCCTGATGCCCTCCATGATCTGCCAGCCGACGGTGTATACCGGGTTCAGCGCCGTGGACGGCTCCTGGAACACCATGGAGACGTCGGTGCCGCGCACCTGGCGCAGGCGCTGGCGGCTGAGCGCGATGACGTTGTTCTCACTCGCCCCATCCCTGCTGGTGAGGATCACGGCGCCCTCGGAGACCGCGGTCTCCGGCAGCAGCCCGAGGATGGTCTTGGCGGTGACGGTCTTGCCGCTGCCGCTCTCGCCGACGATGGCGAGGACCTCGCCGCGGCGCACGCTGAGAGTGACCCCGTCGACGGCGCGAACGGCGCCGGCATCGGTGGAGAAGGACACGCCGAGGTCGTCGATCCTGAGGATGGTCTGCTGGTCGGTGCGGATATCGCTCATGAGGTGGCCTCGCCGTCGTTGGTGTGGAGGGGGCCGCTTTCGAGCCCGCCGAGACCGCCGGGGCCGGCGGTCAGGGTACCGCCGGGGACCACGGAGGTCTCGGCGACCAGGCCGGCGTTGGCGCCGACCGCGCGGCGGCCGCGCAGTCGTGGGTCGGCCAGGTCGTTGAGACTCTCGCCGACCAGGGTGATGCCCATCACCACCAACACGATCGCGAGCCCGGGGAACAACGAGGTCCACCAGATGCCGCTGGACACGTCGGAGATCGCCTTGTTGAGGTCGTAGCCCCATTCGGATGCGGCGGTCGGTTCGATGCCGAAACCGAGGAAGCCGAGTCCGGCGAGGGTGAGGATCGCCTCGGAGGAGTTGAGAGTGAAGATCAGTGGCAGCGTTCGCGTGGCGTTGCGCAACACGTGCCGCACCATGATCCGGATGTTGCCGGAACCCAGCACCCGGGCGGATTCGACGTAGGCCTCGGATTTGATCCGCACGGTCTCGGCCCGGATCACCCTGAAGTACTGCGGGATGAACACCACGGTGATCGAGATGGCTGCCGCCATGACCCCGCCGACGAGGTCGGATTTGCCGCCGGAGATGACGATGGACATCACGATGGCCAGCAGCAGCGATGGGAAGGCGTACACGGCGTCACAGACGACGACGAGCACGCGGTCGAGCCAGCCGCCGAAGTACCCGGACACCAGGCCCAGGAACACGCCGGCGAAGATCGACAGCAGGACGGCGACCACAATCACGAACAGGGCCGTCTGGGCACCCCAGAGCACCCTGGACAACACGTCGTAACCGCCGACGGTGGTGCCGAACAGGTGTGCGCCACCTGGCGGCTGCTGGGCGCCGAAGACCCCGTCCGGACCGCGCAGCTGGCTGTAGCCGTACGGCGCGACCAGCGGCGCCAGGATGGCGGTGAGCACGAACAGTGCCGTGATGACCAGGCCGGCCACGAGCATCCCGCGTTGCAGGCCGACGCTCTGGTGGAGCTGGTGGATGATGGGCAGGCGGGCCAGGCGGCTGGGCCGGCGCGGCGGGGAATCGATCCGGGTCATGATCAGTACCGCACTCTCGGGTCGATCAGCGCGGCGATGATGTCCACGATGAAGTTGGACAGGGCGACGATGACGGCGAGCAGGGCGACGATGCCCTGGACGGCGACGAAGTCTCTGGCCTGGAGGAATTCGGAAAGCATGAAACCCAGCCCCTTCCACTCGAAGGTGGTCTCGGTCAGCACGGCGCCGCCGAGGAGCAGGGCGATCTGGAGGCCGATCACCGTGATGATCGGAATCAGTGCTGGCCGGTACGCGTGCTTCCGCACGAGCCTGAATTCGCTGACCCCGCGGGACCGGGCGGCGTCCACGTAATCGGTGCCCAGGGTGCCGATCACGTTGGTGCGGACCAGGCGCAGGAAGACCCCGGCGGTCAGCAGACCGAGGGCCAGGGCGGGCAGCACCGCGTGGGTCAGGACGTCGACCAGGATCGCCGGGTTGCCGGTCTGGATGGCGTCGATGGTGTACAGACCGGTTTTGCCCGGCAGCAGCTGCATCTGCAGCTCCGAGCTCGTCGAGGCCCGGCCGGCGACAGGCAGGACCTTCAGCCAGACGGCGAAAATGAGCTTGAAGAGCAGGCCGGAGAAGAACACCGGGGTGGCGTAGCAGAGGATTGCGAAGATTCGCAAGGACGCATCCGGCGACTTGTCCCGCCAGTACGCGGCGACCATGCCCAGCGGGATCCCGACGATGAAGGCCACCAGCAGGGCGTAGAACGCCAGCTCGGCGGTGGCGGCGCCGTAGGTGAGGAGCACCTCCGAGACCGGCCGGTTGGTGCTGATCGTGGTGCCGAAGTTGCCCGTGAAAATCTGGCCGAGGTATTCGACGTACTGCACCAGGATGGGCCTGTCGTAGCCGGCCGCGGCGACCCGCTCGGCGAGCTGGTCGGCGCTCAGCCGGCCACCGAGTGCCGCGGTGATCGGGTCACCCGTGGTGCGCATCAGCCAGAACACCATGGAGACCAGGATGAAGATGGTCGGGAAGATCAGCAGGAAGCGGATCACGATGTAGCGGATGATGCCGCCGCCGGAACCCTTTTTCTTCGGTGCCGTCGTGGTGGGCTGTCGCCCGGCCGCCGGGGCCGCTGGCGTTGTCGCTACAGTCGTCATTCCTACCTCACTTATGCAAACGAAAGACGGGGGCGTTCGGCGCGTAGTCGCCTGAACGCCCCCGTCGTCTAGCCAGGTGAAACCTGCGAGCCTAGCCCTTGGCCAGGGCTGCGTAACGGAATTTGAACGACGCGTCGAGCGTGTCGCTGGCTCCCGTCACCGTCGTCCCGGTCACGGCGACCTGCGCACCCTGGAGCAGCGGCACCGTCGACAGCTGGGCCGCGACCTTGTCCTGGATCTGTTCGAGGAGCGCGGTGCGCGCGGCGGGGTCGACCGTCACGGCCTGCTGCAAGATCAGGTCGTTGACCTCCTGGTCGACGTAGTGGTTCTTCAGGAAGTTCTCCGTGAGGAAGAACGGCGTCAGGTAGTTGTCAGCGTCGGAGTAGTCCGGGAACCAACCGAGCTGGTACGCGGGGTACACGTCGCTGGAACGGTCCTTGGAGTACTGCACCCACTCGGTGGTCTGCAGGTTCACCGTGAACAGGCCGCTGGACTCCAGCTGGTCCTTGATCAGCGCGTATTCGTCACCGGACGAGGGGCCGTAGTGGTCGTTGCTGTACTGCAGGTTGAGCTCGACGGGCTCGGTGACGCCGGCGGCCGTGAGGGTCGCCTTGGCCTTGTCGGCATCCGGAGCGCCGTTGCCGTCGCCGTAGAGGCCCTTGAGGGACTCGGTCGCACCGGTCAGGCCGGCCGGGACGTAGGAGTACAACGGGGTGTACGTGCCCTTGTACACCTGGTCGGCGATCTCTTCACGGTCGACGAGGTCGGCAACCGCCTGGCGAACGGCGAGGGACTTGGCCGCGTCGGCGTCGGCTGTGGTGGCGCCGAACGGCTGGGTGTCGAAGTTGAAGGTGATGTAGCGGATCTCGCCGCCGGGTCCGTCGACGACCTCGACGTTGTCGTTGCCGCGAAGGTCTTCGATGTCTGTCGCGGACAGGCTGCGGAACGCCACATCGATGCCGCCCTCCTGGACCTCGAGCTTGAGGTTGGACGAGTCGGCGAAGTACTTGACGTTCACGACGTCGGTCTTCGCCGCACCCAGGAGACCCTCATAGTCGGGGTTGGCCTTGTAGCCGATGAGGTTGTTGAAGTCGTAGCTGGTGATGACGTACTGTCCGGCGAACGCATTGGCCTTGACGATGTCGTCGTCGCTGGTGAGCTCGGTGGCCGAGAATGACTCTTCGTCCACGATCGGGCCGGCCGGGCTGGACAGGATCTGGGGGAAGATCTGGTCGTCGGGGGCGAGCAGGTTGAACACGACGGTGGTGTCGTCCGGGGTGTCGACGCTTTCCAGGTTGTACAGCAGCGAGGAGGGGCCGTTGTCGGCGGCGATCGCCAACTGACGGTCGAAGGTGAACTTGACGTCAGACGAGGTCAGCTTGTTGCCGTTGGCCCAGACCAGGTCGGGCTTGAGGGTGACCGTGTACTGCGTCGGCGCGGTGAACTCGGCGGAGACCGCGATGTCGGGTTCGACGTCGGGGCTGCCGTACGGCGTGTTCATGAGGAACGGGAAGACCTGGTTCTGCACGGCGAACGAGCCGTTGTCGTACGAGCCGGCCGGGTCAAGGGTGGTGACCTTGTCGGTGGTGCCGATGGTCAGCGGAGCGGCGCCCGCCTCCTCGGCGGTGGAGCCTGCACAGCCGGCGAGCACGAGTGCTGCGGCGGCGAGACCGGCGGTGACGCCGACGGCGCGGCCGCGCCTGGTGGGTTCAAAAGCCATAGTCGAATGCCTCTTCCTCAAGGTGTGGGTGTCTTGGTGAAACCGAATATCTGCGCTCAGACGCAGATATGCGTTGCTGTAAACCAAGAATTAGCACACTCTGCGCGTCAGACGGCCATTCTGCAATGCATCTTAATAGACCCGCAATATAAGCCGGCTACTCGACCCGGAGGTTGCGCCGTTCGGCTTCGACCCGCACGAGCTCGCGCTGAATCGCGACATAGACCTCACGGTTGGTCGCATCGGCCCGTTGCAGGCGGCCGAGCAGTTCGGCCTTCTGCCGCAGCAGGTCCTTCTCGATCAGCACGATGGTGATGTCTCGCACATAGCGGGTGACCTCGCGCTCGGTGCGCTCAGGCAGTGGGGCCATCGCCAGTTCGGTGACCAGGTTCGCCAGCGGAGCCGGGGTCTCTGCGACGACCCGTTCCAGCCAGTCCGGAGCCGCGGCGTGCGGCAGGGCGGCGGCCACGGCGTCCCGGACGACCGCGAGGGTGCTGTTGGTCATGCCGGTCGACACCGCCCGCTGCACGAGGTCGAGCCCGACGAGAGTCGGATGCTGCAGCATCGCCATCAGCGCGTCGCGCTCGATCCGGGTGACCGGGTCCTGGGGCAGGTCGGCGAGGGCGAAGAGGCGCTCGCGCGGGGCCGGTGCCGGTTCTCCCGCCCGGCGAGGTGCCTCGAGGGGCGCGGTGCGGGACCGCGCCTGGGCCGAGCTGACGGCGCGGGACACCTCACCGAGGTCCATTCCCAGCATGCGGGAGAGTTCGTGGGTGTAGCCCGGTCGCAATGACGGGTCCCGGATGTCGCTGACCACCGGGGCGGCCGCGCGCAGGGCGGAGACCCGGCCTTCGACGGTGTCGAGGTTGTACTGGGCCAGAAGCTGGCGGATCATGAACTCGAACATCGGCTTTTTGGAGTCGACCAGTCGACGCACGGCGTCGTCTCCGCGGTGCAGCCGCAGGTCGCACGGGTCGAGCCCTTCCGGGGCGACGGCCACGAAGGTCTGGGCGCTGAACCGTTGCTCCTCGGCGAAGGCCCGCACGGCGGCTTTCTGCCCCGCGGCATCAGGGTCGAAAGTGAAGACGACCTCCCCGACACCGCTGTCGTCGCCGAGTACCCGGCGCAGCACCTTGATGTGGTCCACACCGAACGAGGTTCCGCAGGTGGCCACGGCCGTGGTCACGCCGGCCAGGTGGCAGGCCATGACGTCGGTGTAGCCCTCGACGACCACCACCTGGTGGTTGCGGGAGATGTCACGCTTGGCCAGGTCCAGGCCGTACAGCACCTGGGCCTTGTGGTAAATCGGGGTTTCGGGTGTGTTGAGGTATTTGGGGCCTTTGTCGTCCTCGAGCAGCTTGCGGGCGCCGAAGCCGATGGTCTGCCCGGTGATGTCACGGATCGGCCAGACCAGGCGGCCGCGGAACCTGTCGTAGATCCCCCGGTCCCCGGCTGACACCAGGCCGGAGAGGGTGAGTTCCTCGGTGCTGAAACCACGGCCGCGCAGATGTTTGGTCAGCTCGTCCCAGCTTTTCGGCGCGAAGCCGACGCCGAACCGTTCGGCGGCCTGAGCATCAAAGCCACGGTCGCCGAGGAAGGTGCGGCCCACCTGGGCCCCCGGGCTGCCGAGCTTGTCGATGAAGAACTCGGCGGCGGCCTGGTTGGCCGCGTACAGCCGCGCCCGGTTGGTGTGGTCAGGGGCCTCGGCGCCGCCACCCTCGTAGTGCAGTTCGATGCCGGCCCGGCCGGCCAACCGTTCCACAGCCTCGCTGAAGCTGACATGGTCCATCTTCTGCAGGAAGGAGTAGACGTCGCCGCTCTCTCCGCAGCCGAAGCAGTGGTAGAACCCGACCTGCGGACGCACGTGGAAACTGGGGCTGCGCTCGTCGTGGAACGGGCACAGGCCCTTCATCGAACCGACCCCGGCAGATTTGAGGCTGACATAGTCGCTGATGATGTCGGCGATGTTGGTGCGGGACTTGACCTCTTCGACGTCGCCCTGCCGGATCAGTCCTGCCATGCGGCACCGGTCCGAAGCGTGATCCCGGCGGGTTCACGGGTCAGGTGCAACCGGCGCTGCAGGGCGATCGCGCTCTGATCGGTCAGGCTGGCCACCTGGTCGACGATCACGCGTTTGCGGGCCGCGTCGTCCGCGGCAGCCACCCAGTCCTCCCGGAAGCCGGGGTCCAGGTGCTCGTCGCCCGTCGCCAACAGCGTGTCCGCCAGGTAGGTGAGTGTTTCGCGTTGCTCGATGTAGATCGGCTGGCGCACGTGGGTGGACATGACGAACGCGGCGACGATGCCCTTGAGCACGCCGATCTCGGCCTGGACCTCCCGCGGGATCACGACGTGGGCGGCGAACCTGATGAGATGTCGGTCGGGGTAGGCCGCTCTGGTGGCCGAGACGGCCGCGCCGCTGAACCGGCCGATGAGCTGGCTGGTCAGGTTCTTCAGACGGCCCTGGTCCCGGCGGCCTGCGTTCCAACCGTGCAGCCATACGTCGAGGGCGTCGAGCCTGTCGAAGGCGGCGATGAGTTCGTCGTGGCTGAACTGCCCGCCGGTCCACTCGTACATCGAGGTGACCAGGGCGGCGTGATCGCTGCGGCTGCTGAGCAGTTCCACGTCGAGGTAGCCGCTGACCACGGCGTCCTCGAAGTCGTGCACCGAGTAGGCGATGTCGTCGGAGAGGTCCATCACCTCCGCCTCGACGCAGAGCTGGCGTTCCGGTGCGCCGTCGCGCAGCCATTCGAAGGCCGCGCGGTCGTCCTCGTAAAAACCGAATTTGGCGCGTCCGCTCGGGTCGGCGACCGAGGAGTCGGCTGCCCACGGGTACTTGCAACTGGCGTCGAGGCTGGCGCGGGTGAGGTTGAGTCCGAAGCTCGCGCCGTTGTCTCCGAAAACCTTGGGTTCGAGCCGGCTGAGCAGGCGCAGGGTTTGCGCGTTGCCCTCGAAGCCGCCGATGTCGGCGGCCCAGGTGTTGAGGGCCTTCTCGCCGTTGTGACCGAACGGCGGATGCCCGATGTCGTGCGCCAGGCACGCCGTATCGACGATGTCGGGGTCCAGGGCCAGGCGCAGGGCGAGCTCCCGGCCGATCTGCGCGACCTCGAGCGAGTGGGTGAGGCGGTTGCGGGCGAAGTCCAGACCGGCGGCAGGGCTGAGCACCTGGGTCTTCGCGGCCAGGCGGCGCAGGGCGCTGGAATGTAGCAGCCTGGCCCTGTCGCGGGCGAAGTCGCTGCGGCTGGAATCATGCTCTTCAGGTCGGAACCTGGCCTCGTCGTGAACGCTGTATCCGGTCTGATTAACCACCGCTGGTGTCCCCCTCGCCCTCCGTGAGATTGCTGCGCTCTGCGCCGACGATGTCGCGAGACTCGAGCCAGCGTTCGGGCAGGGAGGTCTTCTTGGGGCTGCCGGCCCGGCCGCGCTGGCCCTCGGCCCCGATGCCGGGATACGGCTGGTCGGGGTCCATGGTCGCCAGGAGCTCGTCCAGCTGCTCGAGCGACACGACGGAGGCCAGGCTGGCGCGCAGGTCACCGCCGACGGGGTAGCCCTTGAAGTACCAGGCCACGTGCTTGCGCACATCGCGGCAGGCCCGTTCTTCGCTGTCGAAGAACTCGGTGAGCAGCTCGGCGTGCCGGCGGAACGCATCCGCGACCTGGCCGAGGGAGGGTTCGGCCTTGAGTACTTCACCGCGGAAGGCCGCCGCGAGGTCGCCGAACAGCCACGGACGTCCCAGGCAGCCACGGCCGACGACGACGCCGTCGCACCCGGTCTCCTCGATCATGCGCAGAGCGTCGGCGGCGGACCAGATGTCACCGTTGCCGAGCACGGGCACGCTGGTGATGGTGTCCTTGAGGGTCTTGATGGCGGCCCAGTCGGCGTGGCCGGAGTAGTAATCCGCGGCGGTGCGGGCGTGCAGCGCGATCGCGGCGACGCCGGCGCCCTCGGCGACGCGACCGGCCTCGAGGTAGGTGAGGTGGTCGGAGTCGATGCCCTTGCGCATTTTGACGGTCAGCGGGATCGTCCCCGCGGCCGTCACGGCGGC
This sequence comes from Cryobacterium zongtaii, assembly GCF_002909375.1. Taxonomy (GTDB): domain Bacteria; phylum Actinomycetota; class Actinomycetes; order Actinomycetales; family Microbacteriaceae; genus Cryobacterium; species Cryobacterium zongtaii. Next base: position 12,829 of record NZ_PPXD01000007.1, on the reverse strand, counting down.
CTCGACGATCTCCCGGAAAAGGGTGATCTTCCACGGCAGCGCCGCTCCCCCGCCCTTGCGGGTGACCTTGGGCACCGGGCAGCCGAAATTCAGGTCGATGTGGTCGGCGCGGTCCTCGGCGACGAGCATGGTGACGGCCTCTGAGACCGTCTTCGGGTCGACACCGTAGAGCTGGATGGAGCGGGTCTTCTCGCTCTCGTGGTGCGTGATCAGCCGCATGGATTCCGGGGTGCGTTCGACGAGCGCCCGTGAGGTGATCATTTCGCTCACGTAGAGTCCGGCGCCGTATTCGCGGCAGAGCCGGCGGAACGCCGTGTTGGTGATGCCGGCCATGGGTGCCAGCACCACGGGCACATCGAGTTCGATGTCGCCGATTCGTAGCGGGGACACCGGGCTGATCGTGGAAGTGGGAGTGTTCATCTCATCCAATTCTCCCAGACCTGGCCGGGCATGGACGCCACGTTCGTTCGACGGTGGAAAACCGTCGGCCGGCCGGGCTGAAACGTCGGACGGCTAAATGCCGCAGGACCCGCCGCCGCAGCATCCGCCGGCGTCGGGCTGGTCGAGCAGCTGGATGATCGGACGCAGCACCGGGGTGGTCGCAGTGTCGGTCGCGGTGGTGGTCTCGCTCATGCGTGGGTCTCCTCGGTTGCGCGGGTGTCGGTGTCGGTCCGCTCGCTGCGGACCTGGCGGAGGGCTTGCGCAAAGGTATCAGGGTCCTGTGCGCCGGAGATGCCGTATTTGCCGTCGATCACGAAGAAGGGCACCCCTTGGATGCCGTACTCGGTGGCCTGGGCGACATCGGCCTTGACCGCGGCCAGGTACTCGTTCTCGGTGAGGGAGCGCACCACGTCGGCGCGGTCCAGGCCGACCGTGGCGGCGAGGTCGGCGAGATCCTCGATGCGGCCGACGTGGCCGCCGTCGACGAAGTACGCCTTGAGCAGGCTCTCCTTCATCTCCAGCTGCAGACCGTGCGCCTTGGCGTAGTGCAGCAGCTCGTGCGCCTTGATGGTGTTGGTCTGGTGCACCGAGTCGTAGTCGTAGTGCAGGCCGACACTCTCGGCGATGCCGGTGACCCGCTCCAGCATCTCGAGCACCTGCGGCACCGGGATGCCCTTGCGTTCGCTGAGGTAATCGATCGGGCTGCCCGCGAAATCGACGGGGGTGTCCGGGGCGAGTTCGAAGGAGTGGTACTCCACCTCGACGTCGTCGCCGAATGCGGCCACGCCGGCCTCGAACTTGCGTTTGCCGATGTAGCACCAGGGGCACTGCACGTCGGACCAGATGTCTACTTTGATGGTTTCGCTCACGTGGAGGCTAACTCGAGCGGACCCTCCAGTTATTCCCGCGTACCCGGAACGGTCAGGCGGTGGGCGTGTCCACGGCGCCGCCGTAGCGGCGGTTGCGGGCGGCGTACAGCTCGATGGCGTGCCAGAGGTCGACGCGGGTGAAGTCGGGCCAGAGGGTGTCCAGGAACACCATCTCGGCGTAGGCGCTCTGCCAGAGCAGGAAGTTGCTGGTGCGCTGCTCACCGGAACTGCGTACGAACAGGTCGACGTCGGGCAGGTCGGCGGTGTACAGGTGCCGCTGGATGGACTTCTCGGTGATGCCGGACGGCTTCAGCCGGCCCGCGGCGACGTCCTCGGCCAGGGCCCGCACGGCATCCGCGATCTCGGTGCGGCCGCCGTAGTTGACGCACATGGTCAGGGTCAACACGTCGTTGCCGGCGGTGAGCTTCTCGGCGAACTGCAGCTCGTTGATCACCGAGGCCCACAGCTTGGGCTTCCGGCCGGCCCAGCGCACCCGCACGCCCCAGTCGTTGAGCTGGTCGCGACGGCGGTGCAGGACATCCCGGTTGAAGCCCATCAGAAAGCGCACCTCGTCGGGTGAGCGCTTCCAGTTCTCGGTGGAGAACGCGTACACGCTGAGGTGCTTGACGCCGATCTGGATGGCTCCGGCGACCACGTCGAGCAGTGATGCTTCACCGGCCTTGTGGCCCTCGACCCTGGACAGGCCCCTGGCGTTGGCCCAGCGGCCGTTGCCGTCCATCACCACGGCCACGTGTTCCGGCACGGCCTTGGCGGGCAGCGCCGGCGGGTAGAGCCCGGTCCAGTCGACGGGCTTGAACGGCACCGCGTCCTTGTGGGTGAAGGGGGTGCTCGAGGAGGAACGGAAGGGATTCGGCGTCATGGGCGCACGTGCTCCAGTGATCGGAGGCCGCGGCCGAGGTGCCACTGCGTGTATGCGGCGACGACCCCGGTGGCCTGGGCGTGGGTGGTGTCAGAGGCATCGGCTGTGAAGGCCCAGTCTCCGGTGAGCAGGGCGCTGAGCAGGGCGATGGTGTCGGGGTCGAGGCGGGGCGAACCCGGGGCGGCGCAGTTGTCGCAGACGATGCCGCCGACCTGCGCCACGAAAGCCGAATGCGGGCCCGGCGCGCCGCAGCGGGCGCAGTCGTGGAAGCTGGGCGCCCAGCCGGCCATGGACAGTGACCGGAGCAGGTAGGAGTTGAGGGTGGCGCCGGAGCCGTGCTCGTGCCTGGACAAAGACCGCAGCGCCCCCACCAGAAGCAGGTATTGCTGCAGCGATCCCTCGGATTCGGTGAGCTTATCCGCGGTTTCGACCATGGCGCTCGCGGCGGTGTAGCTGCCGTAATCGGCGGTGATGACGGCCCCATACGAGCCGATCGATTCGGCCTGGTTGACAATGTCGAGGCTGCGACCGATATAGAGCTGCACGTCGACGACCATGAACGGCTCGAGCCTGGCACCGAATTTCGACGCCGTACGGCGCACGCCCTTGGCGACAGCACGCACCTTGCCGTGCTGGCGGGTGAGCAGGGTGATGATGCGGTCGGCTTCGCCCAGCTTGTGGGTACGCAGCACGACGGCTTCATCACGGTAAACGGGCACGGTCAATTCTCCCACTCCGGCGGACGGATGCCGACGCCCGCGCCGGAGGTCATGCGGGCCGTGGTAGATATTGACGGTGCCCACTCCCCTCTTCGCCATTCCGCTCTGGATCGACCTCGTCGCCGTCGCCATCGGCGCGATCCAGGGGGCGATGTTCGCGGGCCGGTTCACCGACCGCCGGATGGATCTGCTGGGCATCTCGATCATCGGCATCACGGTGGGCCTGGGCGGCGGCCTGCTGCGCGACATCCTGCTCGGCGGGGTGCCGGCCGCGCTGCTGAGCAACTGGTACCTGCCCGTCGCGGCGGTGTTCGCGCTGCTGGGCATGCTGTTGCAGAGCCTGTTCAACCGGCTCGGCCCGCTGATCATCACCCTGGACGCCGTGACCATCGGCCTGTTCGGCGTGATCGGCACCACCAAGGCGCTCGCCGCCGGCCTGCCGGAGATTCCCGCCCTGTTCGTCGGGGTGGTCTCCGCTGTGGGCGGGTCCGTGCTGCGAGACATGATGCTGAACGTGCCCATCGCCGTGATGCACGTCGGCTCGCTGTACGCCGTCGCCGCTCTGATGGGCTGCGGGCTCCTGGTCACTCTTGTGGTGCTCGAGGTGCCGATCACCGCGGCGGCAATGATCTGCGTGGTCACGACCACGGTCATCCGGGTCCTCGCAGCCCGATTCGGCTGGACCCTGCCGCAGCAACGGGCCATCGGCAGCTGGCCGCACTGGCGCCGGCGGGGTTCGATCCAGCCGTTGCGGTTCTGGCCACGGCGCCGCACCCAGGCGCACCCCGAGCCCACCGTCACGGCTGACCGCTGACGCGTTCCGGAGCGTTTTCTGAGCATTTGTCATCCGGACCGGTTTTGGCCTCGCCTTTCCCCCAATCTGGGGTCAGTATTGAGGCACAACCACGTCGCAGGGAGGTACTCCATGAAACGATACGAGGGCACTGCGCCCGAGCTGTTGCCTGTCCTTTCCCGGGGCAAACACAAGTCCCCACGCAGCGGAGCGTGCTTCATGGAATTCGCGTCGCACCTGTCCGGTGAGGCGTGGAGCGACCATCCAGCGTGCACACATCCGGTCTTGGCCTCGCTGGCACGCATGGTCAACGACTGCACCTCCGATGACGCCAGATCCCGCCTGATGATGCTGATCCCGTCCGTGATCGGACTGCGCGGCGACGACCAGCGGGTCCGTCTTGTCGTGGCCCTGCGGGCCGCGACGGCCGGTCTGCCGGTGGTCAGCGCCGATCACCAGCGGGCCCTGGCCGTGGGCATCCTCAACTGTCAGCGTCACCTGGCGCGGTCGTCGGAGGGAACCCCGATCGATGTGTCAGAGCAGGTACGTGCGGCATTCGACAAGGCGCCGCAAACCGAACGCTGGGCGCGCGAGTTCATGGGTTCGGTCGGGTCGTGGTCTCGTACCCGGTTCACCGACCGCACCGCGGAGTCGATCATCCGCATCACGGTGCAGGGCATCGCCGAGGCGTGCATTCCCGACACCGATGAGCGTCTCTACGCACTGTTGGCCCAGGCGATCGATGACTGCACGGCGGTGCTGGGCAAGCCGGACGGCGAACCAGTGCCGGTTCCTCAGCCGCTCACACCCAGCCAGGCCCGACGGGCCATGCGGGTCTGAGCCGTACACAGGACGGCGCAATACGCAGGATGGCCCCGGCCGCGACGAGAGTCGCAGCCGGGGCCATTCACGTGCAGGTCAGACGGTCGCCAATTCCCGATCGCCCGCTTCGGCCCGGATGCCGCGGTTGACCGCCGACACGACGGCCTTCAGTGATGCCGTCGAGATGTCGGGGTCGATGCCGACGCCCCAGAACCGCTTGCCGTTCACGTCGAGCTCGACGTACGCCGCGGCCGAGGCGTCCCCGCCGGCGGCCATGGCGTGCTCAACGTAGTCGTACAGGGTGATCGTGACGCCACGGTCCGCCATGATGCCCAGGAACGCGGCGATCGGGCCGTTGCCTGTCGCCGTGGCCGGGGCGACGGCGTCCGAATCGCGCAGGTCGACGGTGAGGTCTACCGCGCCGGCCAGGTCGCTGGAGGTGCGGGTGGAGAACAACTCGAACCGGCCCCACTTCGCATCCGGGTTGGTGTGGTTGGCGGGCAGGTACTCGTCGTTGAAGATGTCCCAGATCTGATCACTGGTGACCTCGCCGCCGTCGGTGTCGGTCTTGGCCTGCACGACGCCGGAGAACTCGATCTGCAGCTTCCGCGGCAGGTCCAGGTGGTGGTCCGTCTTGAGCAGGTAGGCGACGCCGCCCTTGCCGGACTGCGAGTTGACCCTGATGACCGCTTCGTAGCTGCGGCCGAGGTCCTTGGGGTCGATCGGCAGGTACGGTACGGCCCAGACCAGGTCGTCGACGCTGGCCCCGGTCTCGGCCGCTTCGGCGGCCATGGCCTCGAAGCCCTTCTTGATGGCGTCCTGGTGGGAGCCGCTGAAGGCGGTGAAGACCAGGTCGCCCGCCCAGGGGCTGCGTTCGGGAACGGGCAGCTGGTTGCAGTACTCCGCGGTGCGCTTGACCTCGTCGATGTTGCCGAAGTCGATCTGCGGGTCGATGCCCTGGGTGAACAGGTTGATGCCCAGGGCGACGAGGTCGACGTTGCCGGTGCGTTCGCCGTTGCCGAACAGGCAGCCCTCGATACGGTCGGCGCCGGCCAGGTAACCCAGCTCCGCAGCCGCGATCGCGGTGCCGCGGTCGTTGTGCGGGTGCAGCGACAGGATGACGTTCTCGCGGTGGGCCAGGTGCCGGCTCATCCACTCGATGGAGTCGGCGTAGACGTTGGGCGTGGCCATCTCGACGGTGGCCGGCAGGTTGATGATGACCTTGCGCTCCGGGGTGGGCTCGAAGATCTCGATCACCTGGTTGGAGATGTCCACGGCGAACTCCAGCTCGGTGCCTGTGAAGCTCTCCGGCGAGTACTCGTAGTACACGGCGGTGCCGGGAACCGTGGCCTCGAGGGCCCGGCAGGTCCGGGCGCCGAACAGGGCCAGGTCGATGATGCCCTGCTTGTCCTCCCGGAACACGACATCGCGCTGCAGAACACTGGTGGAGTTGTACAGGTGCACGATGGCCTGTTTGGCGCCGACGATGGACTCGTAGGTGCGACGGATCAGGTGCTCACGAGCCTGGGTGAGCACCTGGATGGTCACGTCGTCGGGGATCGCGCCGTCGTCGATGAGACTGCGGACGAAGTCGAAGTCGGTCTGGCTGGCCGACGGGAAGCCGACCTCGATCTCCTTGTAGCCCATCCGCACCAGAAGGTCGAACATGATGCGCTTGCGTTCGGGGCTCATCGGGTCGATGAGAGCCTGGTTGCCGTCTCGCAGGTCGACGGCGCACCAGCGCGGTGCGACGGTGATGCGGTTGGCCGGCCAGGTGCGGTCCGGCAGGTCGACGCTGAACTGGTCCTGATACGGGCGGTACTTGTGTACCGGCATAGTCGATGCGGCCTGATTGTTCTTCATGGTCTAATCTCTCCTCGCGAGTGGTGGTCAGCCGACGACAAACTCCGCGACGAGTGAGGCCTCAGATTAGGACTCGTCGCGGCAGCTAAGGAGGAGCAGACCGAACAGCACACAAAGAGGGTAACACCGATTGCCGAAGAGTTCCTCAGCATCCGCTCAGCCGGCGGCCAGGGCGGTCACCGGGGCGACGGACACCGCGCGCCGGGCGGGCACGATGGTCGCAGCGACGGCCAGGACGGCGGTCCCGGTCACGCTGAGCACCACGAGCAACCAGGGCACCGCCGGTGTGACGAACCCGATGTTGGCCACCGTGCCGAACAGCGACTGCGCGGCAGCCCAGCCGTAGACGACGCCGAGGGCCAGCCCGAGGGCGACCGCAGCCACGGTCATCTGCAGGCTCTCGGTCAGGATCATCCTGCGCACCTGTCCGCCGGTGAAGCCGAGCGCCCGCAGCAACCCGATCTCCCTGGACCGCTGGAGCACGCTCAGGGCCAGGTTGTTCACCATGCCCACCGCCGCGATGAGGGCACTGAAGCCCACCAGCACCGAGATCACCGCCAGGCTGATGCCGACCATCTCACTGATCGCTCTGCGCACCGACGGGTCCTCCATGGCCAGCGCCATCATCTTCTCGAAGGTGGCCCCGGCGACGGCGAACATGGTGATCAGCGTCACGCCGATGACCAGGCCGATGGTGGCCCTGGAGCTCCGCTCCGGATGCTGCTGCGCGTTGGCGGCCGCGAGCCTGGACGGTGCGTTCGAACCCAGCAGACGACCCACGAGGCCCAGGACGGGCGGCATGATCAGGTGCGAGCCCAGCACGAGCCCGCTGAAGGACAGCAGCCCGCCTACCAGGCCCAGCAGGACACCGTACTCACTGATCTGGCCCACGACGACACCGCCGGCGAGGAACAGGACCCCGGCCACGATCAGCAGCACGGCGACGATGTTGCGGGCCGGACGTCGGACCGTTTCCTCGAGCGAGCGTTCCTGGGCGGCGCCGACGGCCTGCATCGGACTGACCGAGAGCACCCGGCGCGAGCCCACCCAGGCCGCGCACCAGGTGGAGAGCACCACAACGAGGACGGGAAGCGCCAGGAGCGGCTCGATCAGGCTGTACCGCAGGTCAGGCAGCGTGCCGGCGGCCACGGCTATCCACAGTCCGATGCTGAGAAGCACCGTTCCCACGACCGCGCCGAGGACGGCGCCGACGGCACCGACGAGAAGGCCTTCCTTGGCCACCGCGCGGCGCTGATCACGGGCGCTGGAGCCGATCAGGCGCATCAGGGCGATGGTGCGGGTGCGGCCGGCGATGATCGTCGCGACGGTGTTCGTGGTGACGATCGAACTGACGTACACGGCGATGGTGATGAACAGGACCGCCACGATTGACAGTGCCGAGCGCACCGCCCCGATGTCGGAAACGTCGTCACCACTGATCACCGTGGCGAGCACGCTGGTGACCTGCAGCAGCACCACGCCGAAGGCCGAGGCGAGGCCGGCTACGAGCAGGCTTGCACCGCGGCCGCTCATGCGCGCTGCTCCATGCCGAGCATGATGCGGGAGATGTCTTCGGCCGAGGACCGTTCCCGGTCTTCGACCAGGCGGCCGTCGGCGAGGAAGAGGATCCGGTCGGCGAAGCTGGCCGCAATGGGGTCGTGGGTGACCATGGCGATGCTCTGGCCGTAGCCGGTGCTCGCCGCCTTGAGTAGGGCCAGCACCTCCCGACCGCTCCGTGAGTCGAGGTTGCCGGTGGGTTCGTCGGCGAACACCAGTTCAGGCCGGGTGGCCAGGGCCCTGGCGATGGCGACGCGCTGCTGCTGTCCGCCGGAGAGCTCGTGCGGCCGGTGCGTGAGCCTGTCGGCCAGGCCGAGCGAGTCGATGAGCTGCTCGATCCAGTTGTTCTCGGTGGTGCTCGGCTTCCGGCCGTCCAGCGCGAAGGGCAGCAGGATGTTGCCTCGCACGTCCAGCGTGGGTACGAGGTTGAAGGCCTGGAAGATGAAGCCGATCCGCCGCCGGCGGAGGACCGTCAGTGCGGCGTCATCCAGGGCGCTGATCTCGGTGTCACCGAGCCAGGCCTGGCCGGCGCTCGCCGTGTCCAACCCCGCCATGATGTGCATCAGGGTGGACTTGCCCGAGCCGCTCGGGCCCATGATGGCGGTGAACTGGCCCCGACGGATGCCGATGGACACGTCGTCGAGGGCCGTCACCGACGTGGTGGCGGAGCCGTAGATCTTGCGCAGGGAGGTGACTCTGGCCGCGAGGCCGAGTTCTGACGGTGAATTTTCCATGTTTCCACGGTACGAATCCGGTGCCAGCGGCCGCATCGGGCCCCGGGTGTAATCAGCGGGGCCGGACGGATGAGTGCCGGCGGTGCCGGGTCATCCGCTGGGCGGTTACCGGGCGGAGCAGAGCTACTGGGTGAGGCGGTGCTGAAAGGCGAAGACCACGAGCTGCACCCTGTCGCGCAGCGAGAGCTTGGCCAGGATGCGGCTGATGTGGGTCTTGACGGTGGCCTCGCTCAGGAACTCACCTGCGGCGATCTCGGCGTTGCTCAGGCCGAGGGCGGCGAGGGCGAAGATGTCCCGTTCCCGGCTGGTCAGGGTGGTGTACGCCACCGGCACCTCCTGCTCCGGGGCCGGAGCGTCGAAGTGGGCAAAGAGCGCGCGGGTGGCGGAGGCGGCGATGACGGCGCTGCCGGCGTGCACGGTGCGGATGGCGGCGAGCAGGAACTCCGGATCGGCGTCCTTGAGCAGGAAGCCGCTCGCCCCGCCGCGGATGGCCCGGCTGGCGCTCTCGTCGAGTTCGAAGGTGGTGAGCACAATGATCCGCGGCGGGGTCGTTCCGGCCAGGGTGGCGGCGGCGATGATGGCCGCAGTGGCGTCGATGCCGTCCATCACGGGCATGCGGATGTCCATCAGGATCACGTCGGGGAAGACAGCGGCGGCCATGGTGACGCCGGCGGCGCCGTTGCCGGCCTCTCCGACGAACTCCAGATCGTCCTGGGAGGAGACCAGCATGCGGATCCCGGCCCTGAAGAGGGCCTGGTCGTCGACGAGGGCGACCCGGATGCGCGGAGCATCCGCCGGGTGGACGTCACTCATGGGCGTTCTCCGTTGGTCGGGGCGGGGCCGGGGTCAGCACGGTGGGCCGTACCAGGGCACTGGTGGTGATGGCCGGCAGGCGCGCGGCCACGATGAACCGGCCGCCGATGGGCTCCGCGGTCAACGAGCCGCCGGCGAGGAGCGCCCGTTCGCGCATGCCGGGTAGTCCGTGGCCGAGTACACCGGATGCGTCAGCGGCCGGGCTCGGTCGCACCGCGTTGTCTATCGTCACCGCAACCCATCCGTCCGTCCAGGCGAGGCTCAAATATACCGCCCGACCAGCGTCACCGTGCCGGAGGGCGTTGGTGAGGGCCTCCTGCACGATGCGGTAGACGGCCAGCTGGGCGCCGGAGCCCAGGGTGGTGGGTGTGCCCGTGGTGGTCCACTCGATGTCGAGCCCGGTGCTCCGCATCTGCGCCACCAGGCGGTCGAGGTCGGCGAGCACGGGTTGCGGTCCGTCGGCCGCGTCCTGGCGCAGACGGGTGAGCAGGATGCGCACGTCGCCCAGCGCGTCCCTGGCCGTGGTCGAGATGGTAGTCAACGCCTCGTCGACGGCCTCGGGGTTCGCGGCACGCGCGTACCGGGCCCCGTCGGCCTGGGCGATGACCACGGCCAGGGAGTGGGCGACAACGTCGTGCATGTCGCGGGCGATGCGGTTGCGTTCCTGCTCGACGACCACGCTGCGCTGCGCGACGCGCTGTTCCTCCACCGCTCGATGCTGGCTGAGCCGGCCCGCCCTGGCGGTCTGCCAGGTTCGCATGAGTAGTCCGAGGGTCCAGGAGAGACCGAGCACCGCGACGCTCGCGATCAGGGTGGCCACGAAGGACCAGACCAGGCCGGCCGCGTTGCCTTGCGCGAGTGCCTCGCCGATGGAGAGCGCGCCCTGTTGGATAACCGCGATATAGCCGGCGGCGAGCACGGCGCCGATCCCCACGGAAACCAGGCCGACCCAGCGCAGCATCCTGTCGCCGTAGGCCGCCGTGGCGTACAGAACGGCCAACACCGCGAAGTTGCCGGTCAGCACCGGCAGCCCGGCCAGCATCTGGGCGAGGGCGCTAACCCAGGCGATCGTCAGGGCCAGGCCCGGTGACAGCCGGCGCACGGCCAGGGCGGCCGTGAAACCGACCAGCACGAGGAACGACACGATGCCATTGCCGGCATCGATGATGAGGCAGAAGAGGGAGAAGGTGACCGCGATTCCGACGTCGACGGTGACGGTGCGCCGTGAGACCGGGCGGAAGACGAGCCGGCCGCCGGTGCGGTCACCGAGCAGAGCGCTGAGGGGGCCTCGGATCGGGACGCCCATTGTCACCGTGCCCGTCGGTGCGCCCTGCGGCAGCATCAGCCAGGTCTCCAGGGTGAGGACATCTGCCTCGACCGGCCCTGCGGCGCCACGGCGATCGGCCCGGCCCCGAACCACCAGCGCCAGCGCCCAGCCGCCTACGAGAGCGACGGCGGCCAGGAAACCGCCGGTGAGCCGAAATCCGAGGTCGCCGAAGAACCGGAGCGTCCCGTCCAGGTCCTGCGCCCCCTGCATCGACAGAGGCAGCAGGAGGAAGACTGTGACGAGCATGCCGAGGAGGAGCCCCGCGGCCAGGCCGACGAACCTGACCCAGCGCCGCCCGTGGAGTCCGGCGCCCCAGACCGCCAGGCAGCCGGAGGTGAGCAGCAGCGGTACGGCGCCCGGCCCGCTCAAGTAGCCGGTTCCGGCGGTGACCACGGCCAGTGTCGCGACAGCGCCGATGGTCAGCCCCAGCAGAGGGGCGAAGCGGGACAGGCCCACCGCGATCGCGAACATCCAGACCGCCAGCAGTGCCGCCGATTGGCCCGCCCAGAGGGCCGGGATCCCCCACACCAGGGCCACAGCCAGACCGAGCGCGGGTTCAAGTGCCCAGCGGTGCGGGGCGGCACGCGTGAGAAACCCTGGAACCGGCATGGTTACAGCGTAGGGCTCCCCCAGCGCCGCGTCCGGGTTCCGGCCACCAGATCATCCCGGCGTCCCCGGGAAGTCATCCCAGCGATGTAGCCGTTCCGAAAGTCATCTCGCAGTGAGGTCCGCCAACAGCCCATCCACGGCGGCGGTGTCCGCACCGAGACTGCGACCGCGGCGGGCGAGGGCTCCCCCGATGGCATCCAGCTCGCTTCGCTGCCCCGCCTCCAGGTCGTTCTGCAGCGACGAGCGCATAGACGCCGGCAACGCGGCGAGGGCCGTGGCCAGCTGCCCGGCGTCCGTGGGCACGCCGTCACGGCTGGCGACCCGAGCCACGTCGGTCAGCACCGCGGTCGTCAGTGCGGCGTCGCGTTCGAGGGCGGCGCCGATGGGCAACCGCCAGTACGAGGTGAGCAAGGCCATCGGGGCCAGAAAGCGAAATTTGGCCCAGAGCACCTCTTGGTCGGTGCCGGCCACCGTGACGTCGAGTCCGGCCTTCCGCCACGCCGCGGTGATGCCGGAGTCGGCGGCGTTGGCCGGAACGGTGAGCCGAAGGAACGGGCTGCGATGCTCGATCACGGTGGGGCTGAGCCTCGTCGATTCGACCGCCACCGAGGCTCCGGCGACGAGGGCTCCCGGTGCGTGGTCGCGGAGGATCGCCAGGTGTTCGATGCCGTTGAGCAGGGATACCACCTCAGCGGGCCGCGCCTGAGCGAGCGAGCCGATCACGGCGGGGAGTGCGAAAGCCTTGGTGGCGAGGATGACGTTGGCACCGTCGGGTATCTCGGTGACCGCGGTGATCCTCGAGACACCGTCGCCGAAGTGCGGGCTGTGGATGGTGAGTCCCTCCGCCGCGATCGCTCGAGCGGTCTCCGGTCTGGCGACGGCAACGACCTCGACGCCGGCGCGGTCCAGCAGCGCGGCGAGCAGGCCGCCCACGGCCCCGGCGCCGACAACGGCAATGACCGGCTCAGACATTGTTACCTGCGACATGTTGACTCCTTCGATCCAGGTTCCGGCGCCCAGATGGACCGTGCCCGACACCATTCTGGCAAAGTCGCGGCAGCGACAGCGGCAGGGTCGGCTGCAGAGTCAGTCCTCACCGCCCGGGTGCCCCAGTCATTCAGTGTGGGGTGGCCGTCGGGTTTTGGGGTCGTGGGCGCGGTGTTGGGGTGGTTTTCGCCAGGTGGCGGTGGGGTCGATCCAGTGTGGGGCTTTGACTTCGGGCATGCCCAGGACCATGCGGATGTGCCATCCGGAGGTGTCGATGTTGTGGTGGTGATACCAACACAGCAGCACCCCGTTGCTCACGTTGGTCGGGCCGCCGTTTTGCCACGGTGTCACATGGTGGACTTCGGTCCATTGCGGTGGGCAGGTGCAGCCGGGGATGATGCAGCCGCCGTCTCGG